>CAVSYG010000009.1:0-321398 GCA_963732055.1 uncultured Bacteroidota bacterium
ATCTGTGCTGAGCGCCAATATCGCAGCATTTCTTACGAGGGGAAAAGGATATTATGAAGAATATATAAACAACGCCTCATATTCCGATTATGGAATTCCAGATCCGCAGATTGGCGACACGACGCTGAGCAGCACCAACCTGATCAGACAGCGATGGCTGAGCAATTATTTTTACGGAGGAATCTATTCGCTCCAATACAATCATAAATCTACGGCACTTACACTGGGTGGCGGTTGGACAGAATACGATGGCGGTCATTATGGGAATATAATCTGGGCCTCAGCAGGCGGTGTTCAGCCGAACTATGAATATTATAACGTGCCGGCAAAAAAAACCGACTTTAATGTGTACACGAAATGGCAGCAGCAACTTGGTGAAAGATTTACAAGTTTCATTGACCTTCAGTGGCGGCAGGTTAACTACTGGATCAATGGTTTTGACAATAATCCTTCCATTATCATTTTCAACAAGTATAATTTTTTCAACCCTAAAGCCGGTATCTCATGGACCAACGGGCCCATGCAGGCATATTTTTCATTCTCGCGTGCAACGCATGAGCCAAATCGCGATGACTTTGAAACGGGTAATACAGAACAGCCGAAACCCGAAACGGTAAATGATTTTGAAATCGGGCTGAGTAAAAAGACACCTGAATATAACTGGGGTGTTACAGGATATTACATGTTGTATAAGAACGAACTGGTACTCACAGGTAAAATCAATGATGTGGGCGAGTACACAAGAACCAATACACCTAAAAGCTGGCGGCTGGGTCTTGAATTGCAGGGAGGATTTAAACCCGTGAAATGGTTCCAGGCGTCCGGTAATTTGACCATCAGTCGAAAACAAAATTTCGAATTATACTTCTTATGTGGATGATTACGATAACGGAGGTCAGGTTGACAAAACCTATCAGAAAACAGACATGGCCCTGTCCCCCAATATTATTGCCGCCGGCACGATCAGTTTTTACCCTGTTTCTGTTTTGGAAATCAGCTTACCAGCCAAATTCGTTGGCAACAGTTATCTGGATAATACGCAGAGTGATCAAAGACGCATAACCAATTATTATTTGCAGCAGGTGCGTATTATTTATTCCCCGAAATTAAAATCGAAGACGGTAGTCGATTTTGCTTTTTACCTGAACAATGTATTCAATAAAAAATATGAGTCAACCGGATATACTTATGGATATTATTCGGGAGGAACGCTGGTAAATGAAAATTTCCTGTTTCCGCAAGCAGGAACCAATTTCATTTTTTCGGTGAATATCAGAATATAAGCGTAAGGCTTAAAGCGTAAAGCGTAAAGCAAATTTTTAACAAGGAAATTAGTCAATGTATTAAAGCGGAAATCCAAAAAAGAGCTTTGCGCTTTGTGCTTTACGCTTTAAGCTTCTCCCAGGCAAGCATCCCTCCCTGCAGGTTCTTTGTATTCGTAAATCCCATCATTTCCAGTATCTGGCAAGCCTGACCGCTTCTGTTCCCACTGCGGCAATATAAAATCAGTTCCTGATCTTTCAGTGCCTCGAGCTGATCGACGTCCATCGCCTGAATTCTTCCAAGCGGAATCAGTTCACCTCCGATATTGAATTCATCATGTTCGGAAGGTTCACGAACGTCCACCAGATTTAGTTTTTCTCCCTTTGAAATGCGCTCTCTTATTTCAGTAACAGTTATCAATTGCATGACTCGGATTTGATCTGTAATTATGGTTTCGGTAAGGAAGTAGTGTCTTTTTTTACTGCGGACAGCCAAATATCGATAATTTGTCCCTGGCGGATATGGTTTACCTGTCTGTTGTAGTCGAAACGGTCAGGGTTTTGCCGGTAAACAAAAGCCCCCATGGTGTCTTTCACGTCCGCATCCGGCACTACAGAACCAACTTGTAATCCGTTCTGACTTAATGTGCCCCTGGCATCTCTGTAGGTTAAGCCGAAAAGATCCGGAACCTCGAATTCTGTCCCGACACCATTTCCAGTACCAGCGTAATCAGGGATCCCTGTTGAATTTTAGTGCCCGGTTTAATGCTTTCTCCCTTGAATTCCTGATCTAAAACAGAGTTACGTGCAAAATCGGGCCGGAACACCGTATCTCCTAATTTAAGGCCATAACGCCGCAGTACCATTTCTGCATTGCGGAAAGTCATGCTAAGCAGGTTTGGCATATCAATTTCCGGTGCCACCGCCCGGTTTATGGTCAGGTAGACTGTCCGGTTAACCTTAACCAGGTTATCGGCCTCCGGAAACTGTTTCATTACCAGCAGGGGAGGCACCGTGTCATTATAAATAGAGTCCTGGATCTGAATTTCAAAGCCCTGTGATTCAAGCGTTTTCCGAGCCTGGCTAATGGGTTGCCCCACGACGGCCGGGATCTTCATGGTCTTTCCATGATGGGTAATTAGATCCAGTGAGCCCAGAAACAGGAGGAGGAGAACGATCAGGAGTACGAAACCGGCAAGGATATTAACCCATAACGGCTTGCTGGTCAGAAATCGAAACACAGATGTGGATTTAGATGGAAAGATAGTTAATAGACTCAGGATTTTTTTGACCTGGATAAAGCGTCTTCAATCAACGCTGAATAGAATTGTTTTAGTGTCCATCCCATGGCCCTTACCTGTTGCGGAACAACTGAAGCGGCCGTTTGTCCGGGTACTGTATTGATTTCAAGCATAAAAGGCTCGCCTTTGGCCTCGTTATATATCATGTCGATGCGTACGACCCCGCTACAGTTAAAAACCTGGTAAATTTTCCTGGCCGTATCCCGAATTTTCACAGCGATGGGTTCATCCACTATGGCGGGGGTGATTTCATCCGTGAATCCCGCTGAATACTTGGCTTCAAAATCAAAAAATTCCTTGGTTGTTTTCACTTCTGTGATCGGCAGTATAATGATTTCCCCGCCGGTTCTGAATACCCCAACCGTAAATTCCCTTCCGGAAATAAACTCTTCAACCAGTACCTGGTCATCTTCTTTAAAAGCCTTTTCTAAGGCCTGCCCGAGGTCTTCCTTTCGGTTAACTTTTGACATGCCGATACTTGATCCGCCATTATTTGGTTTTACAAATACAGGCATGACTACCCGGCCCCCTACTTCCATCGCATCGGGGTGATCCTGTTTGAATAAATGAACTGAGCGGGAGACCTGGATTCCCGCAAATGCGGCGACTGCTACCGTATAACGTTTATTAAATGTCAGCGCGGAAGTGGCTGCATCACAGGAAGAATAAGGAAGGTTCATCAGATCGAAGTAACCCTGCAGTTTTCCATCTTCCCCCGGCGTGCCATGAATGCCGATGAGTACGGCTTCGAATATTATTTTTTTCCCATTGATGTCGAGTGAGAAATCATTTTTATCAACCGGAATTTTGTTCCCTTCCCCGGTTAAATGAAACCATGAAGCGGGAGTAATATCAATACGATAGTATTCGTACCGTTCGGTGTCTATTCCTGCTTCTATATTGATGGCACTCTTATATGATACCTCTGCCTCACCGGAATAGCCGCCGGTTACGAATGCAATGACCCTTTTCATGTATTGGTTTTAAAAATTGCCGGAATTAAAGATGCAGCTTTTCTTTTTTTGCCAGCAACTCTTCCACCGTTTCCTTATACATCTCATCAGGAATACAAACGTCCACCGGGCAAACCGAAGCGCACTGCGGCTCTTCATGAAATCCCTGGCATTCGGTACATTTATTGGGAACGATATAGTAAACATCCACGGCAACCGGGCTGTTGCGCTGGTTGGCATCAATGACAGTACCATCCATTAGCGTATAAGATCCCTTTACGGATGAGCCATCGGAAATTGCCCATTCCACGCCGCCCTCATAAATTGCATTATTGGGACACTCCGGTTCGCAAGCCCCGCAGTTAATACATTCCTCTGTTATCTTGATAGCCATTTTTTCGTCAATTAAGGATTTGAATAGAATTAATTTTGCAACTCAAATATAATCTGAAATATGGATTTACAGAACCGTATCAGCATACTGGTCGAATTGGGTGAATTTATGTTGTCAGAAGATATTTCCTGGAAGGACGCAAAAACAAGGGCATTTCAGCATAATGCCTGGTTTATTCCGGATTTCATCGATTTGTCCATTTCCCAAATCGCCGAACGGTTCCTTCAAAGAGACTTATTAGAAAAGTGGACGTCCGAATATCAGATTCCTGAGCAGGAAAAGGCGCCTAAAAAAATCGGCCTCGTCATGGCCGGAAACATACCACTGGTGGGGTTCCATGATTTTCTTTGTTGTTTTATAAACGGCCATAATCCGGTTATCAAACTTTCAACCAGGGATTCCTGGCTGTTTCCGGCGATTCTGGATTTTCTGAATAAAAAAAATCCGGCAGCAGCTGATCAGATTTTGGTATCCTCCATGCTAAAGGGAATGGACGCTTATATTGCCACCGGCAGTAATAATTCTGCGCGCTATTTCGATTATTATTTTGGAAAATATCCGAGTCTGATCCGTCGCAATAGAACTTCCATCGCGGTGCTGGAAGGAGATGAAACGCCAGAAGAACTTGAAAAACTCGCTGACGATGTTTTTCTGTATTTCGGATTGGGTTGCCGCAACGTGACGCAAATCCATGTTCCGGAAAATTATGATTTCGTTCCCCTGCTCGGCGCTTTCAGGAAGTACCTTTGGATGGCCGATCATCATAAGTATAAAAATAACTACGATTACCGTTTGTCACTGGCCATTTTGAACAGGCTTCCGTATATGACCAATGATTGCCTGCTGATGCTTGAAAATGATTCCCCATTTTCTCCCATCGCTGTGCTCCATTATACTTATTATAAGGAGATTAAGAACAGTTTTTCAATGGAAAACGCCGAAAACCTCCAATGTGTTGTCGGCCGGCAATGGCTTCCGTTCGGGAAAAGTCAGCGACCTGAACTTTCGGATTATGCCGATGGAACGGACACCATGAAATTTTTGAGGTCGCTCTGAATGAATGTCATGTTTGCATGCTAAAATTTCTTTCGTAAATTTGATTGACTGCCATCTACGAAGGTCTTAGTAAATAATTTGTTAAACTGAACGGGTGGTAATAGCGTAAGTTCTTTCCAAGCGTTACTTTGACATGTGATGGGCATGTCGTTTGACAAAGAACCGTTGTCCACAAAAAGAAAAAAAATTATCATAATGAAATTGAAACAAGTTGCCGGCATTGTTTTTATCAGTGCAGCCACAACCCTCGGCAGTATATGGGGGTACAATCATTTTAATCAAATTACCCAAACCGGAACCTATTTGTATGCGCAGGATTCTTCCAAGGTACCGGCTAATTACGCAAAATTTTTTAATAATGAAAAATCAGCCGGGCCGGCGGACTTTGTAGATGCTGCCAGTGCTGCGATTCCTGCTACGGTACATATCAAGACCAAAACCGTGCGTCAGGCGAGTAACAATCTTCCTAAAAAGAATCCCTTCTCCGATTTATTTGGCATTGATCCAAATGATTTCTTCGGAGACCGTTCACGATCCATGCCTGAAATGGGCTCTGGTTCCGGAGTGATCATTAGTGAGGATGGATATATCGTAACGAATAACCACGTAGTAGATGGTGCGGATGAAGTGACCGTTACGCTAAGCAATAAAAAATCTTTCAAGGCCAAAGTGGTGGCCACAGACCCCAGTACGGACCTTGCTGTAGTGAAAGTAGAAGCAAAAGGATTGCCCTTTCTGCTTTATGGAAATTCAGATGAAGTGAAAGTAGGTCAATGGGTGCTGGCCGTCGGATACCCTCTCTCGCTGGAAACCACAGTAACTGCGGGTATCGTGAGCGCGAAAGGCAGATCCATCGATATCAACAGACGCCAAAGCCAGGCACCTGTAGAATCCTTCATACAGACAGACGCAGCGGTGAACCCCGGAAACAGCGGCGGTCCGTTGATAAATCCCCAGGGTCAGCTGATCGGTATCAATTCTGCGATCGCATCACCAACCGGTTCCTACGCAGGATATTCTTTTACGATCCCGGTGAATATTGTAAAGAAAGTGGTGACAGATCTTATTAAATATGGCACTACCCAACGCGCATATCTGGGCATCGAATATGCAAACGATAATCTGAGCGATGATGCCAAAAAAGAAAATGGTATCAAAGATGGTGAAGGTGTATATGTTGTAAACGTTCGTGAAAAAGGAGCTGCTGAAAAAGCCGGGCTCAAAAAAGGCGACGTGATTATAAAATTGAATGATCAGTATGTAACTTCTGGTTCTGAACTGGTGGGTCAGATTGCGATCTATCGTCCCGGGGATAAAATCAAAGTCACTTATAAAAGAAATGGTGTTGAAAGCGATGTGATGGTTACACTGATGAATAACAGCGGTAATATGGACCTGGTAAAAAACTCAGCATTCGACAAACTGGGTGCCGAACTTCAGCCGTTACCAAAAACGGATGCTGCCAAGCTCAACGTGAAAGGAGGAATCGTAGTCACTTCGATCAGTGAAAAAGGTCTGTTCAGCAAAACCAGAATGGAGGAAGGCTTTGTCATTCTGAAAGTGAACGGTCAGGATGTGAATACAATCGAAGAATTCCGTAAGATTGTTGAACAGGCAGGAAATGGATCCCTGAAACTGGAAGGAGTTTATCCTGGTTATGACGGATCATTTACCTATCCGTTGAAGTTGAATGACGAATAATTTAAGCGTAAAGCGTAAGGCATAAAGCGCAAAGCAATTTATAAAAAATGCGTTCTCAATGAGAGCGCATTTTTATTTTATTCTGGCACCATTTCTGAAATCGTCTTGAGCTTTTTGCGTTAGGCCTTCGCCTTAGCCTTCGCCTATTTCACATAAACCCTATAGTCCCACGCCTTCAAATGAAGCGGTTGGCCGGAAATGAAATCCGGCGCGTCCGCATTAAAAACATCTCTGTATGAACCAGCCAGGGTCTGGCCGGTAATGATCACAGAACGAATATCTGACGACAGGTTCAAAATAACCAACACTTCGTTTTGCTGATAACGCCGGATAAAACTGAATATTTGTTCAGGGGATGTATTTGACAGAATCAAAGCATTCCTTTGTGGATCACCACTTGATAAAGCAGGATTTGATTTGCGAAGCCGCAGCATGGTCTTATAGAAATCGTGCAATAGACAGGGCTGGCTCCAATCGATTTCATCTTTGTCAAAAAACAGTAACCTTTTTTTATTCGGCAACTCCTGCCCGCTATAAATCAGTGGCAGCCCGTCGTATAAACAACAAAAGACGGTAAACGGCAGCGTCGCATCATATATCCGCTCATATTCTGTTCCACTGTGGGAATTCTCGTCGTGGTTACTTGTAAAATAAGCTCGCATGGCTGTAGAAGGAAACTGATGACTGTAATAATATAATACCTGCGATAAGCCTTGCATATCAGTCAGTTTTTGCCAGTACGATTCCATGATATGCAGCCATTTCCATGTATAGCTGACGTCGAATACCTCATGATACATGATATCTTCACATTCGGCGAGCCAGAATAACGGTTTAATCTGATCGAGCGTGGTTCGCGCTTCCCTCCAGAACTCCAGCGGGACAAGCATAGCCATATCGCAACGAAATCCATCGATACCACAGGTCTCGACCCAGAATTGCATGGCCCGGATCATGGAAGATCTTAGTTCCGGAGAATCGTAATTCAGATCAATCACATCAGCCCATCCATGAGCATCGTAGAATTCATCATCGATATTTCTTCGGTAAAATTCAGGATGTTCTGTCGTCCAGATATGGTCCCATCCGGTATGGTTGGCAACCCAGTCTATCAGTACTTTGAAACCCAAACCCTGGGCCTGATTTACCAGCCATTTAAAATCTTCAATCGATCCAAATTCCGGATTTGTACTAACATAGTCGGAACAGGCATAGTAACTTCCGAGTGTACCCAGGCGCCTGATTTTACTGATCGGTGTAATCGGCATGAACCAGAGTATCTCAATGCCCATTTCCCTTAGCCGCGGTAAATGTGTGGCAAAAGCGCGGAAGCTGCCCTCCTTTGTATATTGACGGAGATTGACTTCATAAATATTTGAATTGACAGCCCAGCTAACCGGATGAAATTCGGCGTTCATTATTCCAGGATTGAAAACAGCAATGTTAATGGTTAATTGTCAATTGTAAATTGTCAAGTTATTAAGACATAGTCTTCATATTAAATCTAATTTAAATGACACTTACCGAATTTATCAATTGACAATTAACAATTAACAATTGACAATTAACTTTGTGGAGCAATGAAAAGTTTCCAGGTTCCGTCATCTTACCACAGCCCGCTCATCTCCACTGTAAAAAATAAACGACGTGCGGAGGATAAGATGAAAAAGGATTTTACACCAACACTCCTTGATTTCGGACCCCTGCATATTTACCTTGCCCGTCATTTTGGTTTTTGTTATGGAGTTGAAAATGCCATTGACATTGCATTTCGTATCATTGAAGAGAATCCTGACAAAAACATTTTTCTGCTCAGCGAAATGATTCATAATCCCCAGGTAAACAAGGACCTGAAAAACAGAGGCGTTCATTTTCTACAGGATACCCACGGAAAACAACTGATTCCCTTCGACAGCCTTCAGTCAAGCGATATTGTGATCACGCCTGCATTTGGAACCAGTCTCGAAATAGATGCGCTCTTAAAATCCAGGGGCATACATACCGAAAACTACAATACGACCTGCCCGTTTGTTGAAAAAGTATGGAACCGCTCCGGCCAAATGGCTGAGAAAAAATTCACCGTTATTATTCATGGCAAACCGGGACATGAAGAAACCCGTGCCACTTTCTCCCATGCCTCCTCGGGAGGCCCGGCATTGGTGATCAGGGATATGGAAGATGCTATATTATTGAGTCAATTCATCAGAAAAGAAAAACCACTTGCAGAATTTTTCGAAGAATTCAAGGGACGGTATAGTAATGGATTTGATCCTGCAAAAGATTTGGAAAGAATCGGCGTGGTAAACCAAACAACCATGCTAGCTTCAGAAACGCAACAGATTGCGGATTTTCTAAAACAAGTGATCCGGGTAGAATCAGAAACAAAAAATGACAGCGCGAATGACCGTTTCGCCGATACCAGGGATACACTTTGTTATGCCACAAATGACAACCAGTCTGCTGTTACGGGCATGTTATCAACGCCTGCCGATTTCGCCATGGTAGTGGGTGGATATAATTCTTCCAACACCTCGCACCTGGTGGAATTGTGCGAGCTGACCTTACCCACTTATTTTGTTGAAGGGCCCGATAAATTAATTTCAAAGGATGAGATTTTGCATTTTGATTTGCATGCTCACGAAGAGAAATTAAAAACAGGGTGGTTATCGGGTAAAACTCCCTTACGTATACTTGTTACCAGTGGTGCTTCCTGTCCGGATGCGATTGTGGAATCAGTCATTAATAAAATCTGCTCGTTTTTTGGTGAATGAAACTTGGAATGTAATCAGATCTATTTATGAATTTGAATTGTAGAAGTAAAACGTAATGAATTACATCTTTACTCAATATTTAAAAATTTAATGTTGGAAATTTATTCTGTGAAACCTCATGCCATTAAGTCAAGCTTTAACTTACTTTTGCTTAATCTTATTTCATCTTAAAGCCTTCCAGAAACTTGGTGTTGAAATTTCCGCTGCGGAAATTTTCATCTTTCATGAGTTGGAGATGAAAAGGAATCGTTGTCTTAATACCTTCTATGACATATTCGGTCAAAGCCCGGTGCATCGTATCGATGGCTTCACTACGTGTTCTGGCCACTGCAATGATCTTGGCAATCATGGAATCATAATATGGCGGAATGGTATAACCGGCATAAACATGCGAATCCACCCGGATTCCATGTCCCCCGGGTTGATGCAATGTTGTTATTCTGCCCGGTGAAGGGCGAAAATCATTATAAGGATCTTCAGCATTGATCCGGCACTCAATGGCGTGACCCTGCGGTTCGTAATTCACGCCGCTGATGGTTTCACCGGCGGCGATTTTTATTTGTTCTTTGATCAGGTCAAAATTCACGACTTCTTCCGTAACACAGTGTTCTACCTGGATGCGCGTATTCATTTCCATGAAATAAAAATTCCGGTTTTTATCTACCAGAAATTCTATTGTGCCTACGCTTTCGTATTTTATGGCAGAAGCGGCCTTAATAGCAGCCTCCCCCATTTTGTATCTCAGTTCACGCGTCATAAATGGAGAAGGTGATTCTTCCACGAGCTTCTGGTGACGTCGCTGGATGGAACAATCTCTTTCGCTCAGATGACAAACAGTACCGTACTGATCACCGGCAACCTGTATTTCGATATGGCGCGGCTCCACAACGAATTTTTCCATATAAATGCCATCGTTCTTAAAAGAAGCGGCAGCTTCTGCCTTTGCCGAATCGTAGGCTTTTTCCAATTCAGAATCATTCCATACTACACGCATACCTTTTCCGCCTCCGCCTGCAGTTGCTTTCAGTATCACAGGATACCCGATCTGTAGCGGCCATCTCCTTGGCTTCATCAGTATTTTCGAGTAATCCTCCACCGCCGGGTACCACAGGTACACCCGCTTTAATCATGGTTTCTTTTGCAGTGATCTTATCACCCATCGCATTGATCATTGCAGGTGTGGGGCCGATGAACTTGATACCATGTTCACCACAGATTTCTGCGAAACGTGCATTTTCGGCCAGAAAACCATAACCCGGATGTATCGCATCTGCATTGGTGATTTCTGCGGCGGCCATGATATGCGGAATATTCAGGTAGGAATCCGCACTGGCGGGCTTACCAATGCAAACCGCTTCATCAGCAAAACGAACATGTAAACTATCTTTATCCGCAGTAGAATAAACAGCTACAGTTTTGATACCCATCTCGCGACAGGTACGTATAACCCGTAGGGCAATCTCTCCGCGGTTAGCTATTAATACTTTTTTGAACATTGAGATTTTTAGAATTTGGAGATTGTCCCGCCTTTGGCGGGATGAAAATTTGGAAATATGATTGGAAACATTGAGGCTCGTTCAAATTTCCATATTTCCGAATTTGAAAATTAACTTGGATCGACCAGGAATAATGGCTGATCAAACTCTACCGGAGAAGCATCTTCCACCAGCACTTTCACGATCTTTCCTTTCACCTCACTTTCAATTTCATTAAATAATTTCATCGCTTCAATAATACATAACACCTTACCCGATTCTATCTCATCACCAACATTTACAAAGGAAGGTTTATCAGGTGCGGAACTACGGTAAAAAGTGCCAATCATCGGACTCTTGATCGTTATCAGATTGTCAGCAACTGCTTCTACCGGCTTTTTGCCATTCACCGGAGCAGCGCTGTTTGCAGCAGGGGCTGGTACTGCCGGCGCAGCATATGTGGGAGCGGATTGGTTGGTCTGGAACGGAGCAGAAAAGACCTGCTGGATATGTTCCTCTTTTTGTTTTACCGTAATTTTAAATCCTTTTTCTTCAATCGTTACTTCACCGATATTCGATTTGTTGATTAACTTAATCAACTCCTGAATCTGTTTAAAATCCATCAGTTATGGCGTTTTGCTTTTTAAAAAGGAAGACTAAGATAAGTGTTATTCCTTCACCCTTTCCACATATTCGCCGGTTTTTGTATTGACCCGTATCAATTCTCCTTCATTCACAAATAACGGAACATTTACCGTAGCGCCGGTTTCTACTTTTGCCGGTTTGAGTGTGCGGGTTGCTGTGTCCCCTTTCATCCCCGGTTCTGAATAAATAACCTTTAATACAATTTTATCAGGAAGTTCGACACCCATTGGCAGTTCCGTTTCTGTATTCATGATGACAGTGACCTCCTGACCATCTTTCAGAAATTGTGGTGCATCCACCATATTTTCCTGCAAGGCTACCTGTTCAAAGGTTTCAGTATCCATGAAATTGTAACCCGTGTCATCTTTATAAAGGAACTGATAGGTTTTTCTTTCTACCCGAACCGGATAAATGTTATCACCACTGTTCCAGGTTTTCTCAATACTCCGCGCGTTGTCGACTCCTTTTAACTTCGCCCATACTTTAGCTGCAGCCCTGGCTGTTTTATTTTCACCAAAATCCACCACTGAATAGAGGCTCCCGTCGAGTTTGATAATGAGCCCGCGACTGATATCTGCTGTATTTGCCATGAATGATAATTAATTGTTGCCGTAAAGGGCGACAAAACTAATGGTTTTTAGGCTTTTTTCAATTTTCTGCAATTATCCGTTTTGATAAAGGCCACTATCTGATTCGGCAAAGGCAATTATCCGTTTCAGCAGGGTCGCAAATCTAATATGGGTCAGATTCAATGTCGAAGAATTTAAGTTTAACCAATATTTACAAAAGGGGCAACAGGATCAATGGATCTTTAAACGTTTATTTTCAGGCGGATAATCATGATGCATTTTACGAGCCGGCCGACAAAGCAAAGCCGGCAAATGGGATTATGAGCGTCCCGCATTTTGCATTATTTTTATAAAAATATCCGGTATGAAGTGTGTGTTGACCGTTATTCTGGGACTTTTAATCTTATCATCAGCGCATGCCCAGGTGCCAAATAATGTTCCTGAACCTCCTTATCTTAAAAATCCCGGCATTCCTCCTTTCCGTCTGCTGGAAGTAGACAGCCTTCATTATATTACCAAAGATGACCTCAGGAAAAACCATAAAGTCCTGGTTATTTTTTTCAGCCCTGAATGTGAACATTGCAAACATCAGATGCGGGATATTCTGGCAGAAGCCAATAAATTTAAAGACATCGAAATCGTGATGGCTACTTTCCAGCCTTTTGATGAAATGAAATCTTTCTATACTTACTTCCGGATCGCCGATCATTCAAATATCCTGATGGGCAGAGATGATAAATATATGCTCCCTCCATATTACCGAATGCAAAGTCTGCCCTGCCTGGCCCTTTACGATAAAAAAGGTCAGTTCATCACAAAATTTGAAGGCAATCAGAAAGTAGACACACTCCTCACTGCGTTTCAGGGAAAGGACAAATAATTGTCAATTGATAATTGTCAATTGATAATTAATCATTTCATTGACAATTGACAATTATCAATTAACAATTACCTTCGCCTTCTTAAATAATTACTAATGAAAGTTACAGTGGTAGGTGCAGGAGCCGTAGGTGCAACCTGTGCAGATAATATTGCCCGCAAAGAACTCGCCGAAGAATTGGTTTTGCTCGATATCAGGGAAGGATTCGCGGAGGGAAAGGCACAGGATATTATGCAGTCTGCCACATTGCTGGGGTTCGATACACGAGTAAGCGGAAGTACCAACGACTATACTAAAACAGCCGGCAGCGATGTAGTGGTCATTACCTCCGGCTTACCCAGGAAGCCTGGTATGACCCGTGAAGAGCTGATAGGCACAAACGCGGGCATCGTAAAGACGGTTACCGATAATATCCTGAAGTATTCACCGGATGCTATCCTGATCATCATAAGTAACCCGATGGACACGATGACCTACCTTACTTTGAAAGAGTCGGGTTTACCAAGGGAAAGGATTATCGGCATGGGCGGTACGCTGGATAGCTCAAGATTTAAATACCAGCTGAGCCAGCATCTCGGTTGCAGTCCTGCAGATCTGAATGCCCTGGTTATCGGAGGTCATGGTGACACAACGATGATTCCACTGATCCGTTTCGCAACCTGGAATAGTGTACCCGTTACAAAATTATTGTCCGAAGAAATACAAAAGCAAATTGTCGCTGACACGATGGTCGGTGGCGCCACGCTTACCAAACTGATAGGAACTTCAGCCTGGTATGCTCCGGGTGCAGCAGGCGCAGCGCTGGTAGAAACGATCGTTCGGGACGAAAAGAAATTATTTACCTGTTGCGTGTCCCTGGAAGGTGAATACGGTCAAAAAGATATCTGCCTGGGTGTTCCGGTAACGATCGGCAAGAAAGGCTGGGAGAAAATCATTCCTTTCGAACTCAATGCCGATGAGAAAGCCCTTTTCGCAAAAAGCGCCGATGCTGTTCGCAGCATGAACGACGTACTTTCTACGCTCAAAGCGTAAAGCGTAAAGCCTAAAGCCCCACATTCGTGTGGCGAATGAGGGAAAGTAATAAGGAGGAAATAAGGTAGTTGAAAAAGGAAATGATCCGAGTGCGGGATGGCAATGTATATTTTCACCTGTCATATCCACACTCAACTCCCACTTTCTTACATTTCCCACCCTTTCCACATTAACCACACAAATAAAGCTTTAAGCTTTACGCTTTGAGCGTTAAGCTTCTAAACCCTATTGACAATATCAACCCTCCTTATTACCTTTAGGCATTCTTTCGAATCTTTCCTACCCTACATCCTCGTATCCCAGCGAAAAGTCGCATTGAATCCAACGTACTTACAACCCGTTATTCGTATGCGAGGATTTATACTTTCGACTATTTTCGTTTTTTTTATTTCTGGGCTATTTGCACAGACCGACAGTTCTGCGCCCATAGCGCTGACTGATACGGATGCATTGGCGCAGCAGTCTGAAAATGCTATGTCACCGGCACAAAGTGAAGCCGCGGCGAAACAGGCACAGATTGATATGGCATTCAAGCCACATGATCCCAAAAGAGATCCCAACCTGAACCCCTTCATAAACAAGAAAATCAACCCGGATAGTAACCGTTTCATCAATCCTTCTTCGAATTATAATATGAATCCCCTGAAGGAAAGTTCACTGAACCCGACACAAAACGCATCGATCAACCCGATGATCAATCTGCAGTTGAATCCGCAGTCGAACGACGTTCTGAATCCGGTGATCATGAAGGGTCTTCGGCCTTCTACAGAAACCTGGAAAGGATTATTTCAATTCAATGATTCAAATCAGCTCTTTGGCTATATTTCGGTTGCTACCCAAAATGTGATGTTGTCCTTCGATAATAGCGGAACCTGGAATGGCTATTATGTTAAGGCCAGTGATAATTTGTATAATTACTTTACATTGTTCGGCGTATGGACCGGTATGTTCCTTTGCTATGACAACCAGAGCGGGTACAATCTGTTCGATAAAAATGGCAAATGGACCCGGATATACATAAAATAAAACCACATATAAAATCTAAAAAATAAATTTAGAAACCCCGTAACCCAAATACTAATAGAATGAAAAAAGTTTTACTCCTCTCTTTCGCGAGTTTGTTGATAATCCATGGTGGATTTTCCCAAAGCCTCGAAAACAGGCACGACCCTAAGATTGATTTTAATCTGAGCCCCACATTCAACAGCACATTGAATCCGGAAAAGAACTCGAACATCAATCCAAAATATAACTGGAACATCAATCCGATGCACAATAACGATGTGAACCCCGAGTTCAACAGTACCATTAATCCGCTCAATCATTTTGAATTGAATCCGGATATAAACAAGACACTGAATCCGATGTATCACAATGAATATCATCCGAAGAATCCTGCCTGGAAAGGGCTTTATATCTTTAATAAGACGGATGAATTGATCGGATATGTTTCCATTGCCACCCAGCAACTCATGTTAACTTTTGACATACAGGGAGAATGGACCGGGTTTTATGTGAGAGCGTCCCCGGGTATTTTTAATCACTTTGACGTGAAAGGGATATGGGACGGAAATTATTTGTGTTTTGACTCCGTAATCGGCTATAATATTTTTGACAAAAGCGGCACCTGGACGGGTCAGCATATCAAATAAGAGAAAGTCTTTCTCGAATCCGGGCAACCACCTGGGCGGGATCTATATTTTCCATGCATTTAAAATGGCCGAGCGGGCATATGTCATACCCGATCTTTGAACAGGGCCTGCAACGCAGGTTATTTATCTCGATGATGTCGTATGGAAGCTCATTCTTTCTGGCTCCCGTGGCTTGTAAAAATTTACTCCCATAATAAGGGTACATACCAAAAGCGGGTACTGTATTCCCCCAGAGTGAAATCAATGGCCGTTTATAGGCAGCAGCAACATGCATGAGTCCGGTGTCATTGGTTACGACTAATTTCGCCCTGCGTACCAGATCAGCTGACTCATTCAAACCGAATTTTCCACAGGCATTATATATTTTGATCTTGTCACTTGCAGCAATGCGGTCGCCTTCATCTGCATCTTCCAGACCCCCGAGTAATACAATGGGATGATCCAGTAATTCGCAAAGTCTTTTCAGATGATGAAAGGGATATTTTTTTGTATTCAGTGCAGCTCCGATCACAACACCTACAAAGCCCAATTGATGGGGAGTAGGCAGATCTGAGTCATTGATAACGTCTTCTTTCGAAATAAAGTAATCCAGTCCCGCACCATCATTTTTAACACCAAAAGATGCAACGGTATCCATATACCGGTCTACAATATGAACATCCGGAAGAAGATTCCATTTGAAACTTGTATAGATCCATTTGCGCACATTGAGTTTGTTGAAGGAATAGGATTTGACTTTCAGGGCATCCTTTACTTTCATCGAACGCAGATTATGATGCAGGTCGATGATATAATCGAAATTCTCCCGTTTCAACTCCACGATCATGGTCTGCAGACTTTTTTCCAGGTAATGCGCTTTATCGATATACGGATTCGATGAAATAATTTGCATGTAGGTGGACTTCGTCAGATAATGTATCTCCGCATCCGGAACCTGTTTTTTCAGGCACCTGATCACGGGTGTGGTCAGAACAATATCCCCAATGGAGGAAAGACGAATAATCAAAAATTTCATCAGATAAGTATATACGGGAAAATTAGGCGCGAAGATAGGGATTCAGCATTCGAAGACCGCGACCAGGCTATTGTTCCGTATAATTCAGGTCCTTGTGATAAGTCTCGTCAGTGAAATAGAATGCGATCAGGCTGATCAGTGTAACAATAGCTCCGGTAATTATGCCGCTGCGAACGAGGCTCCAGCCCCAGCTCTTTTGAAAAAGATCCAGGAAAAGCAGATTCAACAATGGCAAAACGCCACGAACCATATTGGGTATGGTAGTGGCCGCCGTAGCTCTCAGATTCGTTCCGAATTGTTCTGCTCCCATGGTTACAAAAATGGCCCAGTACCCATTGGAAAACCCGAGCAATGCACAGCAGAAATACATCATGGAATCGCTATTGTTCAGACCCGAAAAGAACAGGAAACCGAATATGATACCCAAAATATAAAACGTCAGCAGCCCCTTTTTGCGGCTTTTAAACCACTGGCAAAGAAATCCGCCGAAAATATCCCCAACAGAAAGGGCTACATATGCAAACATGACAGACCTGCCGGAATCCAGGCTGGTACTGCCATACATGGATTTCGCAAAACGATCGCTTTGGTTTACCATGATGCCGATTACAAACCAGGTTGGGAGACCAATCAGGATAGCATTCAGATATTTTCGGAAACGGGTCCTGTTCGTAAAAAACATAAAAAAATTGCCCCTTTTAACAGCCTGTTGCTTTATCTGGATAAACATACCTGACTCTACCACACTGATACGCATGACAAGCAAAACCATTCCCAAAATCCCGCCTATTTTATAACATAGTCTCCAGTCTTTCGTAAACTGATAAGTAAAATAAGCCCCTACTGCACCCAGGAGCCCGATACCGGCCACCATCGCAGTGCCGATCCCTCTTTTTTCTTTTGGCAGCAGTTCGCTTACCAGCGTAATACCTGCTCCCAATTCACCAGCCAGGCCCAGACCGGCTACAAACCGGCAAAGCGCATATTGGTCTACGGTATGAATAAAGGCTGTAAAGAAATTTGCCGTGGAATAGAGAATGATGGAGCCAAAAAGCACAGAAAGCCTGCCTTTTTTATCTGCCAGCACACCCCAGGCTATCCCTCCAATCAGTAAACCGATCATCTGCCAGTTAATTACTTTACTGCTGTCTGCCAGCATACTCGCATCTGTAGAGCCGACATGTAAGAGGGATTCTTTTTTAACAATGGTAAAAAGCAACAGATCGTAGATGTCTACAAAATAACCGAGAGCGGCAACGATAACCGCGAGATTAAAGATTCCGGGAGGGCGCTTGGCAACAGAAAGGCTCATAATTCTTTAGGATGTGAACTTGGCTTTTTCCCAAAAAACATTTTATATAATACGGGAAGCGTTGTTATCAGCACGATACCGATTACAATCACTTCCAGATGTTTTTTTAAATCAAAATTAAATTTATGCATGAAAAATTTATCCAGGTAATGTCCGGCAAATAACATGAGGAATACCCAGGCCACACAACCGATGATATTATAATACATGAATTTTTTCTTTTCCATTCGGACAATGCCCGCTACGATCGGAGCAAAAGTTCGTATGATGGGTAAAAACCGCGCAAACACGATGGCCTGGCCTCCATGTTTATCATAGAAAGTTTTTGCATCAAATAGATGTTTCTTCTTAAAAAAGAAGTTGTCCTTACGCTGGAAAAGATAGTCACCGCTTTTTTTGCCAAACCAGTATCCGACCATATTGCCGAGAATGCCAAAGAATGAAACCAAAATCCAGAGTATGATTAAATTAAAAAAATCACTTCCTGTTCCACCCGGAATCAGCTTATCGATGAGTTTTTGACTGTATATTCCTGCAACAAAGAGGAGACTGTCGCCGGGAAGAAAAAACCCCACCATGAGTCCGGTTTCCGCAAATACTATAAATAGCATTACCCAGAGGCCGCCATTGTTGATGTAAAATTCGGGATTCAGCAGGTCCCTGAAACTTACCGATAGAAGATGTATCATACGCATGCATTGTCCCGGATCTGTTGAATCCTTTATAACCGCCGCCAAATTAAGATTTAAAAGCAAATAATGAAATGAAAATACCGGTTGGTTATTCCAGTGCTCCTTCCATTTTGCATATAACGGCTGAGGCCATACTATTTCCGACTACATTCGTCGCACTTCTTGCCATATCCAGCACCTGGTCGATTCCTAACAACAATAATAAACCCTGTTGGGGAATATGAAACATGGATAAGGTTCCTGCAATCACAACCAGCGCCGCACGCGGTACACCAGCAACACCCTTGCTGGTGAGCATGAGAACCAGCAACATGGTAACCTGCGTGCCAAGAGAAAGATGCATGCCGTATGCCTGTGCAATAAAAAGCGATGCGAATCCCATATACAACATACTCCCGTCCAGGTTAAATGAATAGCCCAGAGGCAAAACAAAACTGACTATCCTTTTTGGGCAACCCGATTTTTCCAGGGCTTCGATGAGTCGTGGAAAGGCGGCTTCCGAACTGGCTGTCGTAAAGGCAAGTAATACCAGGTCCTTCACATTCGTCAACACAACGAAAACTTTTCTGCCAATCCATAAATAACTTATACCCATCAACAGAACCCATAATAACAAAACACTCAAATAAAATATCCCGATAAACTTTCCATATGTAATCAGAATCTCCGGACCTTTTAAGGAGAGAATGGCTGACACTGCTGCAAAAGCCGCAAGGGGTGCAACAAACATGACATAACCCGTCACTTTTAAAATGATTTCGGTTAAAGAATCAAGTACACGAATAAATACTTTTCCTTTTTCACCAATAGCTGCCGTCGCAATGCCAAAAAAAATGGCAAAAACCACGATCTGCAGAATTTCATTATTTGCCATAGACTCAATGAAACTTCTGGGGAACACATGCGTAATAAAAGTTTTGAAACTCAGAGACGACCCGTTTTCTATTTTGCCGGCCTCGGAAAGATCGGGGATGGGGAGATTCAGATTATTTCCAAGGTTTACGATATTCATTATAAGTAATCCCAGCAGCAACGAGATCAGCGAAGCTCCAAGGAACCATGCCAGTGTTTTTGCTCCAATTCTCCCAACCGCTTTCGTATCGCCCATTTTTGCAATGCCCGTTACCAGGCTCGAAAACACCAGTGGCGCAATGATCATTTTTATAAGACGAAGGAAAATGTCCGTTATGATGGACATGTAATCGGTGAAATGTTCGCTCCAGTAGATGCCTGCTGAATGATGAATCAATAACCCGGTTATGATTCCCGCTGTCATAGCAATGGCGATCCATCCCGTTAATCCGGGTTTTTTCATGATGCTGTTTAATCTGCAAAGAATAGAATATTATCCGGATCGCAAAATGTCAGATTTTCCGGAAAACGAAAAAGAATATCTGGCTGCAGAATATTTCCTTATTTTACGAAGTTATACACCACCTGAACAATCCTTAACTGATCAAAATATGAGCTTATTCGTTAAAAAACCACTGGCCGGACTTCTTGCGGAAGCTTCTGATAAAAGTGAACATTCGTTAAAAAGGACACTGGGACCGGTTACTTTGGTTGCGCTGGGTATCGGCGCGATTATCGGGGCTGGTTTGTTCTCGATCACCGGCATGGCGGCCGCAAATAACGCAGGTCCCGCGATCACGATTTCATTTATCGTTGCCGGCCTGGGTTGTGGTTTTGCAGGATTGTGCTATGCAGAATTTGCTTCTATGATTCCTGTCGCTGGCAGTGCTTACACTTACTCATATGCCACGATGGGAGAATTTATAGCCTGGATCATCGGCTGGGATCTCGTTTTGGAATATGCTGTTGGAGCAGCTACCGTGAGCATCAGCTGGAGCCGTTACCTGGTCAAATTCCTGGAAGGTTTTGGACTTCACCTGCCTGCTTCACTGGCTACAGGACCCTGGGACGGAGGCGTCATCAACCTGCCCGCAGTATTTATTGTAATTCTGGTAAGTCTTCTGCTCATCAAAGGCACACAGGATAGTGCACGGGTGAATGCATTTATCGTTGTTATCAAAGTGACAGTGGTGCTGGTATTTATTTTCCTTGGCTGGAGATATATCAATTATTCGAATTATGATCCATATATTCCGCCCAATGTCGGAACATTTGGTGCATTTGGATTCAGTGGTATCATTCGGGCAGCAGCCATTGTATTTTTTGCCTATATCGGATTTGATGCAGTCAGTACGGCTGCACAGGAAGCCAAGAATCCCAAAAAAGACATGCCGATCGGCATCCTGGGTTCACTTGCCATCTGTACTATTTTGTACATACTGTTTGCGCATGTGATGACCGGAGTTGCCAGCTATACTATTTTCAAGGGAAAGGATGGTATCGCTCCGGTGGCCGTGGCCATCGAACATATGGGGAAAGTGGATGCCAGTGGTGTGATGCATGCTGACTTTCCCTGGTTAAACCGCGCCATTATCGTCGCAATCCTGGGAGGTTATACCTCCGTGATTCTGGTGATGTTGTTGGGCCAGAGCCGGGTATTCTTCAGTATGAGCAAGGACGGACTTCTGCCAAAGATTTTTTCAGAAGTGCACACGAAATTCAGAACGCCATTCAAGAGTAATTTCCTTTTCATGATTTTCGTAAGTCTTTTTGCAGCGTTTGTTCCAGCCCGGGTAGTAGGTGAAATGACAAGCATCGGCACTTTATTCGCTTTTATCCTGGTTTGTATCGGAGTATTAGTGATGCGAAAAAATATGCCAGACGCGCCTCGCGGATTTAAAACGCCATTCGTTCCCCTGATTCCCATTCTGGGCGTTTTCACCTGCCTGTTTATGATGGTTTTCCTTCCTTTGGATACATGGATCAGGCTGATCGTTTGGATGCTCATCGGATTTGACGTTTACCTCTGGTACGGCGTTCGACATAGTCTATTATCATCCGGACTAAAAGACACACTCGCACAGGCTAACAAAATTGGGGGTATGGGTGGCCTTGTATTAGCAGTACTACTGGCAATAGTATCTTTTGCTCATCATCATGAAACCGAAGGTCAGGATCTGGGAATATTTTACTTTTCATTGATCTTCGCGATCATACATATCGTTTTATTCAGCCTGAGAATATCCAGAAAAGCAACTTGAGAAATGCCCAAAGCCATTCTAAGCTTAATGCGTAAAGCTCAAAGCTTAAAGCCTTTTAAATTAAAAACATCGATACGATATAACGGAGTTTTTTATGTATTTATGAATGAATATTATCGGCGAGTCATTACAGGACTGCCTTAAGCTTTGAGCTTTACGCCTTAAGCTTTAAACAAGATTATGAAACACTTTCTGAACATCATCATCCTGTTCGAGTTTGTCGACCAGCTTTAATACTTCCTGTGCATACTCTTCAGGAAGTGAAACCGTGGTGGTGGGTATCCATTCCACTTCGGCATTTACGGGAATAATATTTTTCGATTCCAATTCTCTTTGCATATTTCCAAAATCGTTAAACGCCACATGCAGAACGATCAGCGGTTCACCGTGTTCTCCGACGCCTTCTCCCAAATCATCCAGGCCATGATCGATCAGTTCAAGTTCGAGATCTTCGATATTCAACCCTTCAGGTTTTAATTTAAAAACACCCATTTTTTTAAATTGAAAACTGACACTGCCACTGGTACCAAGATTCCCATTCCCTTTATTAAAATAAGCGCGCACATTGGCAACAGTTCTTGTGGTATTGTCAGTTGCTGTTTCTATCAGAACAGCGACACCATGAGGAGCGTACCCTTCATAAAGTACTTCCACCATATTATCCATTTCTTTGCCCATGGCTCTTTTGATGGCCGCTTCCACCCGATCCTTGGGCATGTTCACACTTTTGGCATTCTGGAAACATCGACGTAAAGCTGCATTGGTATTCTGATCCGGACCACCCGCTTTTACAGCGAGGGCTATTTCCTTTCCGATACGGGTAAATTGTTTTGCCATTTTATCCCACCTGGCAAACATGGTGGCTTTACGCACTTCGAAAATCCTACCCATAACTATTTTAAAAATTTAGGACTGCAAATTTACATATTTAAGCGTGAAGCAGGAAGCTTGAGGCGTGAGGTCAGGCTTTACTAACAGAAAGTTTGCAATGTCACTTCCAGACTTCCAGACTTCCAGTCTTCCACACTATTCTTTCATAATCTCCTGAATCGCGTCAATAATTTCTTCCAAATTCGGTTTACTGAAATAATCTCCGTCGCTGGCATAAGCCGGCCTGTGCGCTTTTGCGGACAGGGTTCTTGGAGCGGTATCCAGCCATCGGTAACCACCTTGCTCTTCCATCACCTTTTCAAACATATAGGCGGTAGTGCCACCCGGAACGTCTTCATCAATAAAAATGATCCGGTTGGTTTTTTTAAGAGAACTCAAAATATAGTGATGCGTATCAAAAGGAAGCAGGGTTTGAACATCCACAATTTCGCAGTCAATCTCCAGTTCACTCAGAACTTCCGCTGCTTCAGCGATGATGCGCAGTATGGAACCATAGGAAACAACGGTGACATCAGAACCTTCCCTGATAATCTCCGGTTTGCCCAAAGCAACACGGTAGCCTAGCAGATTCGATGGCAATTTTTCTTTAAGACGGTAACCATTCAGGCATTCTACCACAATAGCCGGATCCATCCCTTCCAACAGGGTGTTATACATTCCAACAGCCTGAACCATATTTCTCGGAACACACACATGCATACCACGAACTGCGTTTATTATCATTGCCATTGGCGATCCGCTGTGCCAGATACCCTCCAGTCTATGACCACGGGTGCGTACAATCAGGGGCGCTGACTGCTGGCCGGCTGTCCGGTACTGCAGACTGGCCAGGTCATCACTCAGCGTTTGAATGGCATAGAGCATATAATCCAGGTATTGTATTTCTGCAATCGGACGGAGTCCCCGCATAGCCAAACCAATACCCTGGCCGACAATCGCTATTTCCCGTATTCCTGAATCTGAAATACGACCCTGTCCGTATTTCAATTGTAAACCTGCAAAACCCTGGTTTACGTCACCGATCTGCCCGAGGTCCTCCCCAAAAGCCAGCACTTTGGGGTTATGTGCAAACAGTTCGTCGAAATACTTATTCAGGATTTCATATCCGTTTATTAAAGCAGATTCTTCTCCGTAGCGCAATGGCACAGATTCTATATTCTCTATTCTTTTACGTCCTTCGTGATATAGGTGTGTATTATAAAAACGCGTATTCTCACGGGTCAGTTCCTGATAATAGCCTCGTAATGACGAAGCAGCCGGGTCATTTCCGGCCTGCAACAATGCCTGGTGAAGGTGATGCATAATATCCCTCCGGTTGGGTTCCCGCAAAGAAGCGAGCTGACGATTAATGGATTCCAGCTTTTCTTTCTTTTCGGGCAAAGCGGCTGACAGCTCCAGGATAATTGACACAGAACGGCCCACCTGTTCCAATATTGGCTCCATGCATTTTTCCCAGGCACTGTTTTTACTCGTGCGAACCAGGTCCTTTGCCTTTGTATGAATTTCTTCTATTTCTTCCGCACTGGCCAGGGCATTTTCAATGATCCATTCCTTCATTTTCTTCATGGCATCCCAGGAGCGTTCCCATTCCAGCCTTTCCGGTGGTTTATAACGTTCATGACTACCTGAGGTTGAATGACCCTGGGGCTGGGTAAGTTCTTCAACGTGAAAAATCGCCGGAATATGATTTGTACGTACTTTTTGCAAACCAGCTTCAAAAGTTTCACACATGCCAGCATAATCCCAGGCCTTTACTTTATAAATGTCAATCCCATTGGTCCCATCTTGTTTCTGAAATCCTCTTAACACCTCTGAAATGGAGCCCTTGGTAGTTTGAAATTTCACAGGAACAGAAATGCCATAACCATCGTCCCAAACGAATATTGCTAACGGAATTTGAAGAACCCCGGCTGCATTCACGATCTCCCAGAAATGACCCTCACTGGTAGAAGCGTCCCCTATGGTACAGAAACAGATCTCATTACCGTTTACAGAAAGGTTTTTGAAGTCTCCAAGTTCCTTAATCTCGCGGAATGCTTTGGAGGCATAGGCAAGGCCAAATGAACGGGGAATATGGGCCGCAGTCGGGGCCAGACCTGCAGTAAAATTTTTCATATGAACCAGGTCCAGAAATTCTCCGTCTTCGCTGATCAGCCGGGACGCAAAATGGGAATTCATATTTCTTCCCGCACTGTGCGGATCGTGTTCAACGTCGGGGTCCGCATATAACTGGGAAAAAAATTGTTCTATGGTAGAAGTGCCGAGTGCAAATCCCAAAGTCTGGTCGCGATAGTACCCCGCATAGAAATCACCCGGCCGGAAGAACTTCGCAATGGCTACCTGTGGAACTTCTTTGCCGTCGCCGAAGATCCCGAATTTAGCCTTTCCGGTAAGCACTTCTTTACGACCCAGCAGGCTGGCTTCCCGGCTTTCACAAACCAGCCGGTAATCTGTCAGTACCTCCTTCCGGAAAAGGTCGAAGGAAATGTTTTCCAGGGCTACCTGATCTCTGGCTGTAAGATTTTCCATATTTCATCCGTTTAAATGGTGGATGGCCTCGGAGGTGGTTAATTATAATATAATAGGCTAAAATTAATTGGCAAAGGTGACGTTTACTATGTAATTTTAGGAAGATTTCTGTGCAATCTATGAAAAAGGTGTTTTTATTGACATTTTATAGCCTGCTGACTGCTTTTGCTATTCATGCCCAGTCAAATACAGTAACCGTTCCCTACCCCGCAGCCGTTGCGAAACCGGAAACTTTACTGCTGAAAGAGCCTGCCTATTCCTTTGGAAAGATCCCTCAGGGACGTCCCGTTATCCATATTTTTGAAATTGAAAATACCGGAAAAGATCCATTGCTACTCGAAAATGTGCAGGCCTCATGTGGTTGCACAACACCGGAGTGGAGTCGTGAGCCGATTGCTCCGGGAGCCACAGTTCCGATAAAAGTCGGGTACAATGCCTATTCCGAAGGACATTTTAACAAAACAATTACGATCTTCTACAACAACGGACAAACGAAAGCGTTAACCATAACCGGCGAGGTATATAAATTACCTCCTACCGCAGCACCGGAAAACGCTTCAGTTCAATTTTTAAAACAAACAAACCAGTAAAATGAAAAAAGCAGTTTTATTCTTCAGTGCTTTTATTTTATCCATCTCTTTATTTGCGCAGACGAGCACTACGCCTGCTGCCTCCCAGAAAACAGCGGCTGACGTGATTAAGTTTTCTGAAATGTCCTATGATTTCGGGAAAATAAAGCAGAATGTTCCCGTAAATCACGATTTTAATTTTACCAATATCAGTACCGGTCCGATAGTCATTGAATCTGCCGTAGCATCCTGCGGTTGCACGACTCCTGTAAAACCAGAAGGTGCCGTTCCGAAAGGAAAAGAAAGTAAGATTAATGCAGGTTTCAATGCAGCTAATCCCGGTCCTTTTAATAAAACTATAACCGTAAAAGTAGCAGGTGTAGATGCACCGGTTCAGCTCCGGATAACCGGTGAAGTTGTTCCGGCGGCACCGGCAGCGCCAGCTCCGAAATCTTAGTTAAGGAAAATTCGTACCGGCTGTTGGCCGTTTGCTGAAAATCCATCAAGTTTCTATCCCTATTTTCATCTAGTGAAGAAAGGGAGCTCCGGAAACGGGTTTTCAGCAACGCCCAACAGCTTTTTTATGCGTAAAGCTCAAAGCGTAAGGCTTAACGACAAGGGGTAAGGCTTAGAAAACATTTCCAAATTGTCATTTCCTTTTTCAACTCCCACATTCTCACATTTCCCACAATCACCACATTTACCACATTATGAAATGTGTTTACCTTTACTATATAAAGAAAGTGTATGCCTGATATTTCAAAACGCGGACAGGTAATGCCCGCTTCGCCCATTCGTAAACTGGTTCCCTATGCAGAAGCGGCAAAGAAGAAAGGGGTCCGTGTATACCATTTGAATATTGGTCAGCCTGATATTGAAACACCACCTTCAGCCCTGGATGCAGTACGAAATTTCCATTTCAAAGTGCTGGAATATAGTCACAGTGGCGGAAATGAGAGTTATCGCCGGAAACTGGTAAAGTATTATGCAAGCAAAGGAATCGATATCAATTACCATCAGATCATCATCACAACAGGTGGTTCTGAAGCCATACTCTTTGGTTTTCTGGGATGCCTGGATCCGGGAGATGAAGTGATTATCCCTGAACCCTTTTATGCAAATTATAATGGATTTGCTGTGGAGGCAGGGGTAAAGGTTGTGCCCGTGACATCCTACATTAATAGCGGTTTTTCACTTCCATCAGCTGAAGACTTTGAAAAAGCGGTTACAAAAAAGACCAGGGCCATCATGATATGTAATCCGAATAATCCGACGGGTTATTTGTACAGTCTGGAGGAATGGGAAACAATCAGGCAACTGGCATTAAAATATAATCTTTACCTGTTCAGTGATGAAGCTTACCGTGAATTCTGTTATGAGGGTTCTCATTTCAGCGCCATGCAACTGGAGGGGATGGATGAGCATGTAGTGTTAATGGATACTATTTCCAAGCGTTACAGCGCCTGCGGTGGACGAATCGGAGCATTTATCACCCGAAATAAAAGATTGCATGATATCGTCATGAAATTCGCCCAGGCGAGGCTCAGTCCACCTACATTCTCCCAGATCCTCGGGGAAGCAGCCGTGGATTTGCCAGAAAATTATTTTGATACAACCAGGGAAGAATATCGCAAAAGACGGGATCTGCTGGTAAGAAGACTGAATGAAATGCCAGGTGTCTTCTGTCCCAACCCCGGCGGCGCTTTTTATGCCATGGCCAGTTTACCGGTTCCCGATGCTGATGTTTTCTGTCAGTGGCTGCTGGAAAGCTTTTCTCATAATGGAGAAACGGTTATGCTTGCTCCGGCATCCGGATTTTATGGAAGCCCGGGTTTGGGCCTTAATGAAGTCCGTCTGGCCTATGTACTCAACCTGGAATCGATTGCTTCAGCTATGGATATACTTCAGGCTGCATTGGAAATTTATCCTGCACGGATCACAGATAAAAACAAACCAGTGTTAACTACACATTATTAAAATTAATATATAATTAATTATACATTATTTCGTTATTAAATGGTTGTTTTTTGTGATTTGTTTAATATGTTTGTGATACATGAGCGATATTTAATACATAGTAATTTTTTATATAGCAAGCAATCGTTAGACGCCCCCTGTTTCCACAGGGGGTTTTTATTGTCAGACACACACTCAACCCTGAACGATCGGGAAATTCTGAGGAGGGGTGTGGGAGTCCTCTGGGAGGTTCCTGGGACCTGCCGCCCAAATATCTCTATTAACTCTCACAAAAACTGCACAATATTTGCGGATCGATTATGTTACCGATATTCTGTCAACCGGGCCGATACGGTTATAGATAATCCAATATTGTAAAAACTAAAATCCGATTCTATGGCAATCATTCCACAAGGCATCACCGGGCCCTTTATAGGAAAAGTGGGCCCTGTCGTTGGATACGTTTCGAGAGGTAAGCCAATTATGCGCGGCCGTCCGAAACTCAGGAAGTCACGCAAACCTTCCCTACTGCAACTTCAACAACATGCGAAATTTTCCCTGATGAATAAGTTTCTGGGGCCCATCATTCCGTTTCTGAACGAAACAAAAAAAACGGTTGATATTGACCTGACAGGATACAATAAAGCTTTCTCCTACAACGTGAAGAATGCCATCACGGGTGCCTATCCTGATTTGGCTGTAGATTATAAAATGGTGCTCCTGACCAGGGGCGATTTGCCCAATGTAAAGTCATCGCAGGCTGAATCGCAATCGTCCGGCCAAATTACCTTTCTTTGGACAGACAATAGCGGATCGGGTATGGCCGGTCTGAATGACAAAGCCTTCATTGCGGTCTACTGCCAGGAATTGAATGACTGGATTTATAGTCTTGATCTTGCTGAAAGATCTGCCGGCAGTTATGTTTTTAACGTGGCGAAATTTAGTGGCCGAACAGTGCAGGCCTATATTGGTTTTCTTTCTTTCAATGGAAAAGATGTAAGCGACAGTCTGTATGTGGGCGCAGTGCCTGTTGACTGAAATGGTCCTGCAATTGTGAAGTACTTTGCCTAATGAATGGCTATAGTACGATCATATGAGGGAATCGGCAATAAGCCGGCGGTTCTTAATTTTTTCATCGGGTGTCTTGTTATAGCCATTCTGAGTAATCCGGGGAAAAACCTTTTGATGAGTACACTGTATTTTTCTATTCCGCCGATCAGGGCCTCGTATTTTCCTGCAGCGACGGCCTTAACGATTTCACCCGCGCATGCCTCCGGAGAAATGCCACCTGCAACAGACGCCTGCATTTTTCCGTAGATGGTTCCATTTCCTTTCAATGCGTGAACAGTAATGTCAGTTTTAACAAGACCTGCTGTGATCATGGTGACTTTTATACCATCAGGTTCATATTCTGCACGTAATGATTCAAAGAAACCATGCAATGCATGTTTGGATGCCGAATATGCGCTTAACTTGGGAATTCCGAATTTTCCGCACAAGCTGCTTGTAACTATAAAATGACCCTGTTTTTTTTCACGCATATAAGGCAATAGGGCTTTGCTCAGCACAACATTGCTAAAAAAATTAATATTCATCACTTTATAAACCATTTCCAGATCGGTATGATGGATCATATCCCGTATCGCCATTCCGGCATTTAAATAAACAAAGTCGATGTGATGATATAAATTCCACGCCTCCAGTGCAAAGGATTCAATCGTTTTTATTTCCTCCATATCCCATGGCAGAATCCGAATCTTATCAGGATACTGGCAATTTGCTTTTACCATTTCCAGATTCGCCTTGTTTCTGGCAGTAAGAATTACAATGGCACCCATGCTGTTTAACTTCAGTGCCAGTGATTTTCCGATACCACTGGAAGCGCCGGTTACCAGACAGATTTTATTATTGAATGGTGTCGTGTTCATAAAAAAATTAATTAATTATTCGTGATGATGGATTTAGACGTTGCAGCAATCGAAAATTTTTAAATCTCCGGAGCGACGATGTTTCTTTGGAAAAATCCCTCCCTGTTCCCAGGCATTCAATCTGATGAATTTTCGTTTTACCGAACTGAAGAAAATCAGCCAGTCTTTTATTTCCTGCCACATCGTTTTTTTTGAGGGCATGAAGTGCTGAAAGAAAATCCAGCGCATGATCCAGGCCAGCCATCCGGTAAATTGCATACCGTATAATTCACCGATCCCTTTGCCGATGCCAAGACTGGCACATTGTCCAAGTCCACGATATGTAAAGGGCTTCAAAGATTGAGCAAGTATAACCCTTGCGATATTCTTTCCGGCGTGTTCACCCTGTTTGATTGCCCAAAGCGCATTGGAGGGACATAGGTTAGCGACTCTTGTACTCCTGGCATTTGATGAGTCCCCGGCCACCCAGATATCCGGGTAGTTTATTGTTTGTAGAAAGGAATTTGTGCGTATTTTATTTTCAGGATCCCTGTCCAGATTATCCGTTCCCGGCATAATGGTACGAACCTGGCCTATTGTAGATATAACCATTTCACTCTTCATAAAGGAACCATCACTCAGAAATACACCCTGATCAGTAACCCGGGTAATTTTAACCTGGCTTATTGTTTCTATTCCATATTTGGACAATATTTTTTCTGAATACCTCCTGATGCGCTTGAAATTTGATGGTAAATCCGGCAGCAAATTTTTTTTGCTGTTAATCAGATAAATGACAAAGTCTGCATTCTGAAAGTCTGCATGTTGTCTTTTCAAAAGCTGAAAATATTCAGCAAGATTAGACGCAACTTCCAAACCTGTAAATCCGCAGCCCGCAATGATGAAACGAAAAGTTTTTTTTGTCTTCATCAGGCCTGACTCAGCTGCCTTCGAAAGTAAATATTTGATTTGCTGTTTAGTGGCACGATACCCGTTTTCAGATTTGAGCCGGAAAGCATGATTCTCAATGCCCGCTACTGAAGATGAATCTGTTGAACCCGTTGCAAGCAGAACCTGATCATATGAAACCAATCGTCTCGTTCCTGTGTTCATGGTGACGTCTATCATTTTTGATACCGGATCCATATATATTGCTTTTCCTTTTATTACCTCTGCATGTTCAAAAATTTCCGTCAACCGGCTCAATCGGTTTTGATCGCTTATTATTCCCACCAGACATTCAGCCGTCCACCCATGAAAGACGTGAAATTCATCCGGGCAAATGATTTTGATTTCAATATGACCCGCCATCATTTCCAGCAGTAACTCATCAATGATCGACCGGTAAGCCCAGATGGACGCATATCCGCCTCCGACAAGCACGATTTGTTTGGGGATGTTGTACATAGATAATCGTTTGTTGTGTAACATGTATCAAAGCTATTTTGCAAAATGGCCGAATCATAATTGGTTCACAGACTTCGGAAAACCGGACTAGTAATATGTGACGGGTTATGACTTCTCACAGATCTATAGATAACTTTTTTGCAATTTGCCGGTATGGCGATACCGCATTTTTGTATAAAATGCAAATGATGAAGAATGGATTAATTGATTTCTACCAAACAAAGGGAGGAACAGAGGAAAGAAATAATGATCGAAGGACGAACCGCCGTTCATTTTTAAGACCCTCCGTTTCAGCTCTTTTGCTTTACAGTAATTGGTTGGAATTCAATGCCTTTGGCGGTTACAAAACCAGTTAAAGGGAAAAATAGTTGTAAGAGACTTGAATTGCCATCCGCCAGCTGACGGAGGATGAATCCGGTGCCGGCCTGATTTCGCAAAAAAAGAACCCTTTGAGGGATCTTCATAAATGAAGCAAAGAGCTGACCCGGATATTCTGGCTTCCAGCTTACTAAAAACAGCCGGTATAAAAATTACTTTATGTACAGTTTATTATTTATCATACTGTAATTAAAATATTGCAAAACTGCCTTGAGATGCTCCTGCATTTTTACTGCATGCTGATCGGGTAATTGACCTTTCAATAATAAATCTTTTGCCAGCGCTGTATCTGATCTGAAGTCATACAGGTATGCCGGCTGTTCAGTTTTTTCATTGTATCCAAACAGGTATGATGAATCGATAGCCTGGTACAGATCTCCAAAATGATTGAAGACTATTCCCGGATCCTTATCAGAAACGGGCTGGCCAAAAGACATAAACGGTTGTTTGTAGTGCATTATATCCAGAATAGTGGGTACGATATCCAGTTGTTGAACAGGCTTATCTATTGCCTGGTGAATCCGCTGTCCTGGCAGATGGAAAAAAATAGGTATCCTGAAGTCTTTATATAAGCCAGCTTTTTCCCACCCGTGCAGGAATATATTATGATCTGCAGAAAAAACAAAAATCGTTTTTTTATACCAGGATTCTTTTTTTATGATATCAAAAAACAAACGAAGGGAGTAATCAAAATAACTAATGCTGTTTTGCGCCGGGTTCTGACCTTTTATAGTGAATTGTGCTTTTAGGCTGTCCGGCAGTGTATTGGGGAAATGTGTGGAAATATTAAAAATTACGCTCAAAAAAGGAGACTTCTTTTTTACTAATTCACGGGCGGCATAGGGCAAAAAATAATGATCATAGATACCCCAGTTGCCATCAAAATGGCTATCGTTTCCGTAATCATTCATCGAATAATAATGATCAATACCCAGCATTTTAGAAAACCTGGTAAACCCAAAATGGTCATACCCGGCACCCATAAAGAAATTAGTATTGTAACCTTCTTCCTTTAATAATGTGCCAATACCACGGAAACTATTATTGCTGTAACTGGAATAATAAAATGGCTCGTCAAAGAAAGGAGGGATTCCACCCAGTAGTGCCACTATGCCTTTATTAGATTCAAGCCCGTTGGCATATGCATTATTACAAACCATACTCTCCGCCATTATCGAATCAATAAACGGTGTTTTTGCCCTCAATGGATCCTTGTCATCCGCAAATTCTTTCGCAAAACTTTCCATTATAAAAACAACAACATTCATTTTATTAAACGGCTCCTCATCCCTGAACTGATGCCGGATAGTAAAAATCGTATCCAAACCTGAAACCGGGTAATAGCTCTTTTCCTTTAAGATAGTTTGCCGCTTAATCAATGAATACAAAAGAGTAATGGTTGAATTAGTTGACAATGACTGATATTGAGCGGGCAAATACAACAACGGGGTAGACGGTATAATGGGCCGGTCCGAAAAACCTCTTGCCAGTAATCCTGTGATCAGCAAAAAACAGAGGCATGGCACAAGATTCCGTTTCAAATAACCACCTTTATCGTGACTGCTTTTTTTCAGTATGCGATTAAAAATGATGACCGACAAAAAAGATAATACAATAAACAAAACAAATAAATACCACCAGGTTTTCCAGAAAGCACCCAGCGCATGCAGGGAATCTGTTGCAACCCTGAAAAGGTCAACCGTACTTCTGCGGAGATTAAATTTATAATAAGCAAGGTCAATAATATTAACAGCCAGAAAAGGAAGGTTTATAACGGACAGCAATGATACGGCCACCAGCCTTTTCCTGCTCGTAGATAAAAGATCCTGAATCAAAAAATAATAAATAAAAAACACCAGGTTGATATAAAAAATGCCGCTGATATCCATCCGGCATCCCCAATAAATCACTGTTGTCAAATCCGTTCCGGAAAAATCATTTTTGCTGAAATATAGCAGGTAGAATGCCAACCGCAGCAACGAATACAATAACAGCAGGTAAAGAAAAATCAATACAGCCTTCCTGGTCTTTTGCATATCAGCGAACTTGTTTCATTTTCAGAAAATGTTTTTCCACTAAATGGTAGCTGGCAAAACTGCAAAGACAGGTTGTCACAAAAGCTACGGCCGCCAATAACCATGTTTTATTCTGAGTGCTGACGTTAAATATAAATTGCCTGGAAATAATGATATATACCGGCAAGTGAAATATGTACATGCCATAAGAATATTTGCCAAGACCGGTCATTATCCTGCCAGTAAGAATGCGTTTCATGAAATGTTGACCACCAGAGAGGAAGAATCCCATAAGAGTAGCCCAGAAGATTGCATCCAGAGTATAACCATATTTTCCTACTAGGTCAATACTATAATGCCAGTTTATTTTTTTTACAGTCATCACCACTAATACAATTGTCAACACCACGAATGCTGAAAAAAGTAATTTGGATTTATGAGCTGCTATTTTGTCCTTTCGCAAAAAAAGATATAACAAAGCCCCCGCACTGAAAGCATCTATACGGCATGGAAGCAGAACATACCGGTATATATCATTTAACGGCAAAAAAAACTGACCACCAATCCGAAACAGTATACCCGTTATACAAAATAAGATAAGAATAATTACCAGTCCATTTCCCTGATTGTAAAAAAAATATATAATAAAAGGCCATAACAGATAAAACTGCATTTCGCAGGCAAGAGACCAGAAATGAATCAAAGTAACATTCTGCGGCCAGCCATGAATGGCGTCATATATATTTACTACAAACGTCCAGTAATATATTTGTTCGTGCTGCAGTTCCCTAAAGGAAACAGAAACAAGGGAAGGCAACAAAAACGGGATGAGCACGAAAAACAACAACAAAATGAAATAGCATAGTGGTACAATCCGCAGTATCCGCTTTATATAAAAGTTCCTGAAATAATGATCTGTACCCATTGATTCAACCAATTTGCCGGTGATCAGGAACCCGGACAATACAAAAAACAGATCAACTCCTATCCACCCAAATGAAAAAAAATTAAAATAATGATACCCAATTACCAATAGTATGGCCAATCCTCTAAAACCATCCAGGATTTTAATTCTGTTATGCAGCAGATAAGTTGCCGTTTGGCTCATTGGCATGAGTTGGTTTTTATTGGGGAGTATCAAAGAAATGCAATGAATAGAGCCAAAAAGCGCGCGATTATTTTTTTATAAAGACAGGGGTTTTCAAAGGAGTCTAAAATCCTTTGTGTAAATGAAGTTATGTAATTGTATGTAGGGTTCTGGCACTTTGGAGCTGAAGCAAAGACTTTAAGCCTTTGTGTTTACTGAAGGAGTATGCTAAGTTTTCAAAATAACAGTTATCAAACCCATAGGGCAGGCTGAGTTCAACGACAATATATTGGTATTCAATAAATTGCGTGTAAAAACAACGGATTTCCCGGGAATAGGTCCCAAAAATCAGATTCGCTTGCGAGGAGCAGATTTGAACTGCTGTCCGCCAGCTGGCGGATATGAATTGCATGCCGCAAACAAAAAAAGACCCCTGGTGGGGCCTTAAAAATGTATCGAGGAGCAGACTTGAACTGCCGACCTTCGGGTTATGAATCCGATGCTCTAACCAGCTGAGCTACCTCGACGGGGGTTGCAAAAGTAAACGTTTTTTGATTTGTTTTCAACTATCATCTTCTGGTCGAAACAGCCAGTCCCGGACTAATAAAGTGGATCATTTCTTCGGTCATCGCCTTCAGGTCAAAAGACGGCTTCCACCCCCAATCTTCCCGGGCTACCCGGTCATCAATGGATTCGGGCCAGGAATCTGCAATGGCCTGCCTGAAATCGGGTTCGTATTCGATTTTGAATCCGGGTATAAGCGCTTTGATTTCCCGGGCAATTTCTGCGGGCGTGAAACTGATGCCGGCCAGGTTGTATGAAGTACGCACAGATATTTTGGATTCCGGCGCTTCCATGAGTTCGATGGTTGCACGAACTGCATCGTCCATATACATCATCGGTAAACGTTTATCGGCGCGCAGAAAACAATTATACGTTTCTCCTCTGATTGCAGAGTGAAAAATTTCGATAGCATAGTCCGTAGTGCCGCCGCCTGGCAATGTTTTATAACTGATAAGGCCCGGATAGCGGAGACTACGTACATCTACCCCATACCGGTAATAATAATAATGACACCATTGTTCTCCCGACAACTTGCTGATACCATACACAGTTGAAGGCGCCGCATAGGCGTCCTGCGGACAATTTTCTTTTGGAGCATCCATACCGAAAACCGCTATGCTGCTCGGCCAAAAAACTTTTTCAACTCCTTCTTCGCGGGCCACTTCCAAAGTATTGATGAGGCTTTGCATGTTCAGATGCCAGGCCAGCATTGGATTTTTCTCACCGGCAGCTGAAAGCATCGCAACCAATAAATAAATTGTTTTGACTTCATGACGACGTACCTGCACCCGAAGGATTTCTTTATCCATGATATCCAAAGGAAGAAAGGGTCCCGTGCCTTTCAAAAGATCCGCTTCTCTTTTGAGGTCTGCAGCAATAATCGTTTCTCCCCCGAATTGCTGCCTGAGTGCGAGTGTCAGCTCTGTTCCAATTTGTCCGGATGCCCCAATAACAAGCGTTTTGTTCATATCAGTTCAATGCAATGGAAAATTTTTGGGTTGCCGGCGGAAGGCACTGTTGATCATTACAAACCATAAACTCAACAGATCCGGTGAAGTTTGTTTTTGCTTTGGATTTCAATTTCACCAACTGTACGAAATCTACTTTACCACTGAAATATTTTACGTCAACACCAAACACCGCCTCGTGTTTTTGAATCAGGCTGCCGTCTTCTTTTACGGTTCCCTCCAAAGTATATAGTGGATTTTTTGCAAAACTGAATTTTGTCGGAACGGGACCGCCGTCCGGAGTAAACTGCGAATAAGTATGCCATGGACTATTTAAATCAACATGAAAATGCAATTCATACACGTTATCTGTTACTTTTTTAGCTGAATAGGACCAGCTGTAGGGAACCCCGTTTTGTGACCTGGTGACGAAAGCTAATAATAAAAAGATCGCCAGTGAGAGTATTCGTTTCATATTCAAATGTACAGTTTAGGTTTCTGTATGCAGAAATCTATAATAAAATAAATTCCTAAATATGATGAACGTTCAAATCAATAAACCTTTACTAATTAGGGCCAATTTTTAGTACGAAATACAGGATAATAACATACAGTCATTCCGGTAGGTAAGTTTGTTCCCATTGATCCAGGACAATTTTTCAGCTTTATGGCCTGCAGGAGATGGTTTACTCAGGTCTGTGACGCAGGTAAAAACAAATCGCAATTGCGATAACAAAGGCCGTTGTAATCAGGTTGTTCCAGAATGCAGATTTTTTTTTGGCCTTTAATGCATCGTCATGACTGGTCATTTCTTCCCGGATTTCACTGGAATAACCTCCCTTGGCCATGAAAGAAATTCCTTTTTGGGTTATTTCAAGCTCCAGACCGTCATGTCCGACAAAACATCGTACCAGGCCATCTTCAAAAAGAATTTCCTGCAGGTTATGAAGTTCGTCTCCGAAGAATTCACCATAACGGTCATAGAAGCCACCCATCGCTATAGCGGGCTGATCTTCATATTCGTGCATCAAAAGGGAAAGTAAACCGTCCAATTTTTCATCCAGGCCGGGGGTCTTGCTCGTTAACTGCATCGTTTGATCTGTTTAATACATATGTAAATCAATTCATAGGTATGGATCACAGATCGCAGGACCGTTAAACATTAGCCGAATAATGCTTATATGGAAAGTGCGGGAAAAAGGAGCAATCGCTTCCCATAAAAGTAAAAATTATTTCATGAAATCAAAATATTTTTCAAATGAATTCGGGAATAAAATACAGGTTTTTTTCTTTGATGCCGGTTAGTGTTCAAAACCCTTGTCTGCATTGGTTTCCATAGCTCCCCGAGGTGTTCGAATAGTTATTAACAGGTCAAAAAACCGATTACAGTACGCTGCTCATCGTTTGTTTGAGATATTTTGATTATGTCGTAATGCATCCCAATATTCCTTCCCATATCCTACAAAAATTTCAGAACCTGCCGGTATATCTTCAACAGCATCTATATAAACTTTTAGTCCAATTGTTTCATAAGCGGCATTGTTTTTCAATCCTTTTTTACGTTGCATCCCCCTGGCATCATTGGCATAGCGGGCAAGGGCTTTCCTATAAGTATAGGCGTCCAGAACGTGTTTACGGTTGATAAAATAAATATATCCGTTAGTTCCTTCGCGATGATTCACTTCCTTCCAGGTAGTAACTTTTCCTTTATACTCAATAATTCGAGATCCTTTCCGGATCATTTTGCGTGTAAATAATCCGTGACCACCTGACGGAATGGAAGATCTCCTGACATATAAATGTTTCGATAGGAATGCCATATATAAAACGCGGCTAGATGGAACCGCAGGTTTAGTAGTGTATAAATTATCGTGCCGCACATTACTAAACCCGCATATGATCGGGCAGCCAGTGAACGATCAAACTTTTTATCTGGCGGGCACTCAAATTTTCGTTTAGTGCACGTTCTACAAGTGCTGCCAATTCCTCGTCTGATGCAAAACGCAGGGCGGCCAATTGCCCGAAACTGAGGTTCGATTCAAGCAGTTCCAGCCTTTTACCTGTTATGATATAATATCTGAAGCGCAACTCCAGCCGTATAATCCGGTCCTGATTTCCAAGTGCATAGTGTTGCCGCATCATAAAAGTGGACCAGCCGACAAAAATAAAAATCGCGATGATCGCAATCCATACCTCCCTTTGTTCCGGATAATGATTATAAGCAACGACCGATGCAAATAATGCAATCAGCAGCAAGGGGTAAAAAACAAAATGATGCGCAGTGTAATACCTGATATGGTTTTGAAAATTTTGTCTGGCCATAAGATGAATAATTGTTTAATTGAAATCAGGGGTTTTCGTCGGGATCCTTTGGCCGGACGATGAAGCGAAGTGACTGGTCCTTGTTCAGGTAGGCAACGGTCCAGTTGTACAAGGTCTTTATACGGTTGCGGTAATTAATAAGTGACATAAGATGCACAAACAACCACATAAACCACGCGATGAATCCCTTAAAGTGAATATGATGGGGCAGATCGCAGACTGCTTTATTCCTGCCTATAATGGCCATCGTACCGAGGTCTTTATAATGGAATGTTTTGAGCGGCTTGCCTGCCATCATATTTTTAAAATTCTTGCCAAGCGTTTTACCCTGCTGAAGAGAAACCTGGGCGAGCTGTGGATGTCCGTTCGGATATTTGGTTTCGTGGGTTTGCATGCAGGTATCGCCGATTGCATAAATATCTTCCACACCGATTACTTTATTAAAAGGGTCGCACAACATTCTTTTTGCCCTGCCATAAGAAGCGGCTGGAATTCCTTCAAATGTCATAGCCGTGACACCTGCCGTCCAGATCAGGTTTCTGGTTTCAATAATTTCACCGGTCGAAAGAGTCACGCGATCATTCACGAAGTCTTTTACCTGGGTTTTTAATTTGATGATGACACCCATTTTATTCAATGCATCAAATGTATCTTTCTGCGAGGCTGCACTCATCGGTGCGAGTAAATGTTCACCTCCGTCTACCAGGTAGATATTCGCTCCGGTGCCCATCAATTCAGGATAATCCTTTGGAAGGCTATGCCGGCGCAGATCTGCAAGCATACCGGAAACTTCTACGCCAGTCGGACCGCCGCCTGCTACCACGATCGTGACCAGTCTTTTTCTTTCCTCCTGATCATTGATGATGGTTGCCAGTTCCAATCTTTGAAGAAGGGTATTCCGCATATTCAATGCGTCATTCACATTTTTCATCGGAATGGCATTCCTGCGGATATTTTCCATTCCAAAATAATTGGATTCAGCGCCTGTTGCAAACACAAGATAATCGTAAGTTATCTCGCCATTATTTAAATGTATAGTGTGTGACTCAGGATTTACTTTTATCAATTCGCCAAGCCGGAAATGAATATTCGAATATCGTCTGAATAATTTCCGGTAAGGATAACTAATATTCGAGTTTTCTAAAAACCCGGTTGCGACCTGATATATCAACGGGGGGAAAAAATTGTAATTATTTTTATCTACGAGTGTTATATTAAAACGAGGATCATTTTTTAAATGCAACGCAAGATTAATCCCCCCGAATCCACCGCCGACTATTACCAGTTTTTTTGCAACCTGCTGTTGCTCCTGCGAATTTACCATACCGCAAAATTACGAAATCATCTTTCAAAGTAGGCAGTTGGCAGCTTCGCCCACCATAGCGTCAGCGAAGGTGGGTTGGTGGTTCCTCATGGATCGTATATCGTGTATAGATGTACGATATACGGCCTTACGCTTTACGCCTGCCTGCCGGCAGGCAGGCTTTATGCTTTAAGCTTACTAACCGGCCCGAGCGGTAAGACCGTGTATCCAAAAACTTCATTCAGCAGGTTAGCGATACCCGTATAAATGGCAAGGCCTCCACAAAGGATACCCTCATACCCTGCGAAATGAGTGATGGATTCATTTTTTGTTGCGTCGCCGATGGCTAGCAGAAAAAATAAAATAGTTAACGTCCCAAATACCAATTGCAGTGCTTTATTAATTTTCAGCGTGCCAATAAATAATAAAAACGTAAATATGCCCCACATCACGAGATAAGCTACCAGTGCGTTCCCCGGTGTTGCAGATATCCAGCCCCATTTCGCCATAAAGATGAGGGCGACCAGCGATATCCAGAAAAAACCATAAGAAATAAAAGCTGTCATGCCGAACGTGTTGTTCTTCTTAAATTCCAGTATGCCAGCTATAACCTGTGCCAAACCTCCATAGAAAAGTCCCATAGCCAGGATCATAGAATTCATTTCATAAAAACCGGCGTTATGAAGATTTAATAATACAGTAGTCATTCCAAATCCAAATAAACCTAGTGGCGCGGGATTGGCCAGACTATCTTTTAATAATACGGGGGTGAGTTCGGTGGGCATAGCGGTGAGTTAAGAGTTAATAGTATGGGAGTATGAGAGTGAATTTAATTAAATTTTCCGACACTCTCATACTCCCATACTCTCATACTCTCATACTTAGTTTTGTTATTCAGTTCTCAGTGACTTTATGGGATTGACCAAGCCCGCTTTCAAACCCTGAATTCCTAATGTAAGCATGGCCAGGATGGCACAGAAGCAGCCGGCGGCGATAAAAACACCGATCTGAAGAGGAATTCTATATGCGAAATCAGATAGCCAGCGGCTCATTGCAAACCAGGAAACAGGCAGGGCAATAAAAGCTGCGATAGCGACTAATTTCAAATAATTCCCTGATAAAAGCTGCACTATATTGAAAAGAGAGGCGCCGAGAACTTTACGTATGCCAATTTCTTTTGTGAGTTGCTGCACGGTAAAACTTACCAATCCAAACAGGCCTACCAGGGAAAGTGTCATTGCAAGCAGAGTAAACAATAAAGAAAGGTTTCCCTGCTTCTTTTCCGATTCATATTGATTAGCGAAATTCTGGTCGAGGAAATGATACTCTGCACTATTTCCAGGATCAAAACTTTTATATACCTGCTCCAGATAAGCCAGGGCTTCATTTGTTTTTCCTTTCGCCAAACGCACGTACAAATTATCCTGTTCCTTGACGTTGGGGGGCAGTATAAGAACGAGCGGCTCCACTTTATGCTGGAATGAATAGGTATGAAAGTCTTTAATCACTCCCACGACGGTTTTCGGCTGTCCATCCTTGTTATTCAGAGAGATCATTTTTTTCCCCAGTGCCTGGGTCCAGCCTAGTTCTTTCACCAGTGTTTCATTTACCAAAACAGCATTCGTAAGGTCCGTGCTGAAATGATCAGAGAAGTTTCTCCCTTCCCTAAGGGTGATTTGCATCGTAGCCAAATAATCTGCATCTACCATTAATTCCTGAACAGATTTTGTTTGCCGGGAAAGGGCATGCTGGTTGTTCTCGTAATAGTATCCATAAGTGCCCAGATCATTATTCCCAATGGGATTTCCGGCAACGGCCACCATTTCTATCAGGGGGTTTTGTAATAATTTAGTCTTGATTTCAGGAATCTGTGAACGGAGGCTTTTATTATCAATATGAAATGTGACCACCTGTTCTTTATTGAAACCAAGGTCGGCATGGTTCACATATTCTAATTGTTTATAAATTATAAAAGAAGCAGAAATCATAAAAACGGTAATAACAAATTGCAAGACCAATAATGATTTTCTGAAGAATACCGTACCGCCCATTTTACCGGTATTGCCTTTCAACGCCGGAATAGCCTGGAAGCGTGAGAGTAATAGTGATGGATAAATACCGCTGATCATACCGACCACAATAGAAAATAATACAATAAAAGCAATACTTGGCCAGATACCAAATCGCCAGAGTGTAAGATTTTTTCCTGTAATCAGGTTAAAAACCGGCATGGAAAATCTGACCAGTATCAGTGCTGCCAATCCTGCCAGCAGCGTAACCAGCGCAGCTTCCGTAATGAAGAGGGCCGTTAATTGCCATCTGCCGGATCCCAGGGTTTTGCGAATCCCGATTTCTTTTACCCTGGCAGATGCCCTCGCCGTAGCCAGGTTCACGTAGTTTATGATCGCGATGAAAAGAATCAATAAACCAATGGCACCAAAAATATAGATCCTGCTCAAACTGCTGTTGGGACTGATTTCATAGTCCAGGTTGGACTGCAAATGAATAGAAGCAAGCGGTTGCAATTCCAATCGGTATTGGGCTGCACCCATTTCCTTTCGAATGGTTCCGTCCACAAATGCGGGCAAAAGACGACGAATTGATCGCAATGATTCGGGATCTTTCAATAACAAATAGGTATATAAAGAAGAGTTCTGCCAGCTTCCGGATAAAACGGCCGGTATCGGCCGGACAGCTGAAAAACGGAGATGGCTGTTATTTGGAACATCACTGATAACCGCTGAAACCCTGGCAGGACTGCCACCTGGAAATACTACAACCTGATTAATATAGGACTCCTCTGATCCAAATAACATATGTGCAAGGCTTTCAGTAATAACGATCGATTGAGGATCCTTTAATGCGGTTTCTTCATTTCCCTCCAGAAAATCAAAACTAAAAATTTTGAAAAATGAAGGATCCGCGGAAATGATATCCTTTATTTTAAGTGTACCGTTTCCATGGGCGACCAGATCACCACCTTCAGCATCTATCCTTACCACATCTTCGATTTGTGGAAATTGTTGTTTCAGGCCTGGACCAAGAGGAGCGGGCGTTACGGCAATATTCATGTTGCCGCCGTCCCATGATTCATGCTGTACCGCCCGGACAATTCGATCTGCTTTTATATTGAATCGATCATAACTCAGCTCATCTTCGATATAAAGAACAATTAACCAGCAGGCCGCGAGACTTACTGCCAACCCGAATATGTTTATAAATGAATATATCTTATGTCGTTTCAGGTTCCTGTAACCAGTGCGTAGATTATTAATCAGCATTACAACAAATTTAAACTTTCTGTGCAATCGTTGATGCCAAAGCGATGCCAGTAAAATTAAACTTTGATACTCAGCGTTTTAAAATTCACCACAGTGGATGGCGTTCATTTTTGATACAGTGTATGATCAAAACCGGTCAGAACGAGTCTGGAAGTTTGGAAGACTGTCCCGCACGTGCGGGATGGAAGTTGAGTTTATGAATTGTCCAGGGAACTAATCTACTCTTTTCGTACTTAGTGTTGGCTTCACGCCTGCTGCCTCCAGCCTCAGGCTTCTAAGAGTTCGCTCAGTTCAAGCCAACGGAATTCCTTTGTTTGTAACGTTTCCTCCACAACATTAAAACGTTGAGACAGCTGTTGAATCATATCAAAATTGATAGTTCCGTCGTGGAGTTTCTCGGTTAACTGTTCTTTTTCCTTATTGAGATCCCTGATTTCCTTTTCAAGTTTTTCCAGCTCCTGCTTTTCCTTATAAGATAGCTTTGGCTTGGCCGATGCCGCAGGCGTCACTTGTTTCACAGCCGCAGTGGAAACAGATTTTGATACAGCACTTTCTTTCGCATTCTCATCCTTCAGCCACTGCTGGTATAACCCATAATTGCCAGGAAAATCCTTTATCACGCCAGCACCTTCAAACACAAATAAATGGTCTACCATCCGATCCATGAAATAACGATCGTGCGACACCATCACCAAACACCCTTGAAAATCCAGTAGGAAATTTTCAAGCACAGCAAGCGTTGGAAGATCTAAATCATTGGTTGGTTCATCCAGGATCAGAAAATTAGGATTTTTAAAAAGAATAGATAATAAAAACAACCTTCTTTTTTCGCCTCCACTCAGGGACGATATATAAGTAAATTGTTTATCGGGAGGAAACAAAAATAATTTCAGGAATTCGCCGGCACTCATAGAACTCCCATCCGCCAGGGGGAAATTTTCTGCAATATTCTTTACGTATTCAATAACACGTACATCCTCTTTAATAACCAAACCGGTTTGTGAGTAGTTTCCAAATATGATGGTTTCACCAATGTTAATTTTGCCACTGTCGGCTGGTTCAATACCCTGCAGCATGTTTAGAAACGTCGTTTTACCCGCCCCATTCTTCCCAACAACACCAATACGGTCGCCTTTTTTGAATGTGTAGTCAAAACCTTTCAGGATAATCTTTTCTCCAAAACTTTTATTGACTTTTTTGAACTCTGCAATTTTGCCACCCAGACGGCTCATTTTCATTTGAAGCGTCAGATTCTGTTCATCCAGGTTTTGTTTAGCCTTCGCCTCCACGACGTAAAAAGCATCCTGCCGGCTTTTGGATTTTGTAGTCCTTGCCTTAGGTTGCTTCCGCATCCACTCCAACTCTTTCCGAAATAAATTTTTAGCTTTATCAATACTTGCCAGATCCGATTCGATACGCATGGATTTTTTTTCCAGGTAGTTTTCGTAATCTCCCTTGTATGTAAAAAGCTCGCTTCGATCCATTTCCCAGATCTCATTACATACATTGTCCAGAAAATAACGATCATGCGAAACAACCAGCAAGGTGATATTTTCCTTGTTCAGATAATTCTCCAGCCATTCCACCATTTCAATGTCAAGGTGATTGGTCGGTTCATCCATGATCAGAAGGGCCTCCGTTTTTCCGAAACTGATATCTATCAGCGTACGTGCCAGGGCCACTCTTTTACGCTGACCCCCGCTCAATGATTTCACTGGCTGAACCAGATGATCAATATACAGCCGGCTGAAAATCTGCTTTACCCTGGCGTCAAAATCCCATGCGTTCAAATGATCCATTTCCTCAATACTGCTCATGATGGCATCCGTATCTTCCATTTCACTGGCAGCCTCAAATGCCTTGATAGCGGTAGTAACCGGATTGGGATGATGGAAAATATTATCGAGGATGGAAAGTTCCTCCTGGAATTGCGGATCCTGTTCGAAAAAAACCACATTAATGTCTTTGGAAATCCAGAGTTTTCCCGATTCCGCTTTTTCTTTTCCGGCAAGAATTTTTAGTAAGGTGGTTTTCCCTGTTCCATTTTTGGCAATCAATGCGATTTTATCGCCGGATTCAATATTGAAGGAAATATTATTAAAAAGAGGCTTAACTCCATAAGACTTACCAAGGCCTTCCGCAGATACATAATGCATGCTGCAAAGATAATTGAAAATGGCTGGCTATGGTGTATTTCGAATACCTTCAGCCATCAGCTTCGCCACAAACATATTACCGGCGTCATTTAAATGAACACCATCCAATGTAAGCAGCCCCCGGTCAACGTTATTTTTATTATTTAACTTTTCGTATTCCTCAAATGCCGATCTCAAATCTACGAGCGTCAGATGCTGGTCGGCTGCGATTTTCCGGATGATATTTGAATAGTGATTCATATCTCCATCCTGCTCGTTGGTATTATCAAATCGCTCTCCGATCGCAGCCGGGGTACACACGATCACTTTAATATTGGCAGACTTGAATTTTTTTATCAGGGCCAGATAAAATCGCTCAAATTTATCAGCATCGGTGCCTGTTCCCATTTTCTTGTGCCATACATCATTAACGCCCACATATATCACAACGATATCAGGCGACTTGCTGATCACATCATCTTCCATGCGCAGATATAAGTCATACACTTTATTTCCACTCACGCCAGCTCCGATCAATTCGTAATTTGAAACGCCACCATGGTTCAGCAAACTGTCATCGATCGCGATATATCCATTGGGCTTCACAGCCGCCTCTGTTATAGAGTCACCAAAAAAAACGACCTTAATTTTTTTAACCGGCATAAAAGATAAACTGATGATGGTTGAAATTAGAAAAACTTTGGAGAATGTTTTTTTCATAGATATTCAATAAAAATATTTTTACCTGAATTTTTCTTCCCTAAAGATAAAGCAGCGCAGTATAAATGAATACAAATGCCTAATTTCATTTTAAACTTGATTCATAATGGCCAGCACAAAAATTACGGTAAATGATAACGGTTCTTTAAGAATAGAGGGAGATTTTGAAATAGTGGATAAAACCGGCGCCCGCTATGATTTGGCAGGAAGGGAAACGATCTCCGTTTGCCGTTGTGGACTTTCCCAAAATAAACCATTCTGCGACGGATCTCATAAAAACCATTTCGAGCACAATGCCATTGCTTTTGCGCTACCACCCAAAAAGATCAGTTAATTGTTAATTGATAATTGTCAATTAAACAGGTTGAAGAGATTACCCTCCATTGACAATTAACAAAGCAATTATTTCATAATAATAACTGAACCACCCAGATCCGGAATCGGCAGGAAATTAATGTTTTGTTCCAGACAGAATTTTTGAACAGCCTCCCTTGTTCCTTTGTATGCCTCGTTATTAAAATCGTGAACAAATATGTAACCACCATTGACCAGTCTGGGATAAAAAAAACGGAGCCCGTTATAAATGGGTTCATACAAATCTGTGTCGAGGCTAACAAATACAAACCGTTCTTCTATATCTTTTGCGGATTCAGGAAAAAACCCTTTTACCGGCCTGCATTTTTGAGGATGTGGCATCAATTTTAATACTGCCTCGACCGAGGTATCGGAAAAATCCTGGTCACCGAAAGAAAAATTATTTTCTTTTTCTCTGACGACATCGCGGCTGTCAAATCCTTCAAATGTGTCAAAGAGGTATAATAACCGGGTGGGAAAATATTGATTAAGATATCTGGCAAACTTACCCTTATAGACACCCAACTCAGCAACACTTCCTTCCAGATTCTTTTTTGCGATTTCATAACTTACTAATTCCAATGTCGCAAGACGTATATAGTCAAAGTAGTTTTTATCGATATCCCTTTCGCGATTCAGAAAAACCAAAGAGCTTCCTATAAAAATCTTCTTTTTGTGCAGAAACCCGCCAAATAAATAATTTATTCCCTTCGCCAGCACTCCGAGCATATCAATTTTTTGCTGCAAATTAGATTATTCCGCCCATCTCTTTTTGAAACCGTAAGGGCAATGCCTGCATCCGCTACGGCAACAAAAACCACGGGATATCAGGTAGAATTCAGTAAATACCCTATACTCACCCTCATTATAGTAATGAACTCCTTCAATGATATCGCCACCCCTTCCCGGAAACGGATATTCTTTTCCCCGGGCAACCAGCTGATTGAGTTCCGTCAGACAATCATTGCAGAGACAATTAAAAAAGGTATTGGTCAGAAAAGATTTTGTTTCATTGCTAAGTACAACCTGCGAACAGCTGCAGGCTGAAATATTTTCAGCATTACATTTGAATTCCTTTTTACACCGGGGACAAATCTTGTTTTTTTCCGCCATGTTATTGATATCCTTTTGCCTGTAACGCAAACAGTTCGGCATATTTGCCTTTCCTGTCAATTAATTCCTGGTGCGATCCGCTTTCAATCAGTTCCCCCTGTTGCAATACCAATATGCGATCAGCCATTCGTACGGTTGAGAAACGATGCGAAATCAGCACGGCCGATTTTCCCCGGGTCAGGGCAGCAAACCGCTGAAAGACTTCATATTCAGCACGGGCATCCAGGGCAGAAGTCGGTTCATCTAAAATTAAAACCTGTGCCTGCCGCATATAGGCTCTCGCCAGCGCAACTTTTTGCCATTCACCGCCTGACAGTTCAACACCCTCCTGGAATCTTTTACCCAGCATTTGTTCATACCCTCCTGGCAGCCGGCCTACCAGGTCCGATGCCAGACTTTGTTCTGCTGCAGAAACGATCAGAGATTGGTTATCTTTCTGAACAATATTTCCGACGGCGATATTATCCGAAACGCGCATCTGGTATCGCAGATAGTCCTGAAAGATGATTCCGATGTTTTGCCTCAGGCTAACGATGTCGTATAGTCGCAGATCTACCCCGTCCAGTAATATTCTTCCTTCTGTCGGATCATACAATCTGGCCAACAATTTTACCAGGGTTGTTTTACCGGCACCATTCTCCCCGACCAGTGCGATTTTTTCACCAGCCTTCAACGTAAAATTCAAATGTCTTGTAGCCCATTTTTCAGCATGCTGGTAACGGAACCCCACATTTTGGAACTCAAAACCATCCCGAACCGGACTGGGAAAGGGAAGCGGGGTTTTGCTCACCGTGATGCCTGGCCGGATATCAAAAAATTCAAAAAAATCACTCAGGTAAATGGCACCCTGCGAGACCGCTGAAAATCTTGTCAGGATTGACTCCATCAGTGATTTGAGCTGACGAAAGGAACCAGCCAGAAACGTAAGCTTTCCGATACTGATACTGCCCGATATTGTTTCCAGAATAATATAAACGTAGGCACCATAGTATCCCAAACTTCCCAACAAGGTAAAGGCAGTGCCCCAAAGCGATCTGTTGATAGTAATCCGCCGGTTGCTAACATAGAATTTATTCGCCAGTGCTTCAAACTTCTCAATAATAAATCCGGAGAGATCGAAAATTTTCACCTCTTTAGCCGTTTCATCGCTGGCTCCGAGGTACCGCAGATAATCCAATTCCCTGCGCTCGGGAGTTTGCCTCCGGCTGAGTGCATAGGTTTGGTCATTGAAATAAGATTCGCCAATAAAAGATGGCAGAATGGTTATAAATAATAACACGATCAGCCAGGGATTGAAAATAATAAGCCCTGCTGCCAAAAAACCCATAGTGATCAGGTCCTGCATCTGGCTCAGGACCTGCGACAACAGAATGGTTCTGCCTGTGGTCTGTTGCCTTGCCCGTTCCAGCTTATCATAAAAAACAGGATCTTCAAATTGTTCCAGATCCAGGATGGCAGCATGTTTCATGATCCGGATAGAACTTAATTTTCCGAACAGGTCCCCCAACAGACTATCCAGGAGGGAAATGCTACGCCCCAACGCATCATTGAAAAGAGCCAACAGGAATTCGGCTCCAATCAAGATCCACAAATGATGGGTCGAAACATTTCCATGATCCCGGTTCAATAAAATCACTTCATCTATGATCAGTTTTCCGATATAAAGAACCGACACCGGGATGGCTGATCTTATAAGTCGGAGACCGGCATTCAATGCCGTCATCCAGGGACTTGAATCCCATACCAATTTAAAAAATGCAGGCAGGTTGCGGAGAGCATTCAGCCGTTCTCTCCAGCCTGGCTTTCCTTGTGTTACAGCCATTGTTGATTGTGCAAAATTACGATTTCGTTGGCGGTTGGCAGTTGGCGGTTGGCGGTTGCTTTGAGCCTTACGCCTTACGCTTTACGCTTACGGATGTGGAATCGTCACGGAGTAAATATTTTCCCCCTTATAATTAACCATGCTTACATGCATTTGTTTTGAAGAGACAGTAATATTCATAAATCCATTTTCTGCCCTTGCAAAGACTCCGCCCTCCGGGTGAACAACTGTTCTGGAAAGTTCTGATCCTGCGCCGGAAACCAGGTAATGTGTAAAGCCGGGTGGTTTGATATACTGAAGATTATGATCGTGCCCGCAGATATATGCATTGACAAGATATTTTTCGAAAATAGGCTGAAATAATTTTTTCATTTCCATCGTTTCCAGCGCTTTCATTCTTCCTCCGCCTGTATAAACCGGATGATGGCCAAATACTAATTTCCATTTTACATTCGCGGACGTTTCACTGAGTGTTTTTTCCAGCCAGATTCTTTGCCGGGCGGTATCCTGGTCCTGCATATGAAACTTATTATTTCGGTAGGATTCAGACAAGAATGGGGTTGTGTCGATAAATACAAGAAGGACGCCTTGCGTTGTATCATCATCAATGTAGAAGATTTTAGAATAATATCTGGCCGGCATATTCCACCTGCGGTCAACTTCTGAGTAGTCCACTTCAGCCTGTGGCTCACCCCGGTAGTCATGATTACCCAAAACAACAAACCAGTCAGTTTGTAATGAATGCGCCGTATAAATATTTTCAAAGGATGCGACCCAGTTATAATCCCTTGTGCTTTTTACCCCATTCGGATAAAAATTATCACCGGTGGATACGATGAATTCAGCTTTGAACTTCCTGGCCACCACCCCCATCGTGCGTGCCACCTGTTTTTGATTGTCCTCCCCATTCCTTCCCCAATCCCCGAAAACGATAAACCGCAGGGCATTTTTCTTTATTTTTTCATCTGCCTCATATTCTATTAACGGGTGTTTTTGGGCAAATGACATTGAGGAAAGCAACAGTAAGCCCATCATCCAACCGGCAAATCGCATATTGAGATTTTATACATCTATAAGAAACCGGCTGCTTTGGACAAAAAAATGATGGATGGGTATAGCAAATAGAGACTGATTAAAATGATTTAATCATTTTCTATTAACTAGAACCATCCACCAAAAGGCGTTGTGCGTTTAAGAGTTACGCGTAAATCGTAAAAAGCCTGGGCTTAATAACGATTACGGTCACGATTATATCCACCACCACCGCCACGGCTTCCACCACCACCACCACGGGATCCACCGCCGCCGGGGTTTTTATCTTCAGCAACTTTAACAGTAAGCGTTCTTCCTTCCAGGCTTGTGCCATCGAGGGCCTTTATGGCTTTCTCCGCTTCTTCATTACTTGAAAATTCTACAAAACCGAAACCACGACTCTTGTGAGTTTCTCTGTCTAAAATAACTTTTGCTGAACCTACAGTACCGTATGGTTCAAACAATTCTTGCAATTCTGAATCACTAACGGCGAAAGGCAAACCGGCTACAAAGATTTTCATTCCAAAACATTTTAATAGCCGACAAGATACCACAATAGTTTAGTACGGTGGTTTATTGCGTCTTTTTTTTTAGGAGAAATGACTGATTTCTTCAAAATAGGACGTTAAAACGGACCCAGGAATGCAGTTTAGGGTCAAAACCAGCCATTTAAGGTTCCAGGGCAGGCCTTATCAGATCGTCGGTTGATAGAAGGATCAGGCAGGATAAATCGGGATTCTCAAATCATACCGGGTTCCTTCTCCCGGGATACTGATGGGTGTTAGAGTAGATTTTATCCGGTTTGACCGTTTCTGCATATTTTGAAATCCATGTCCTTTCTTTATGTACAGAGGATTGAAACCAATACCATTATCTGCCAGCTCAATCAGAATTTCCTGGTTTTCTGCTCTTCGAATTTTTAATTTGACTTTCGTCGCCTGTGCATGTTTCAGACTATTACTCATCGCTTCTTTAAAAATCATCATAATATTCCGGTTATAATTACCAGGAAGTTTTATATTTTCTGATTCCCCCAATAAATTTTCGTAGGAAAAACAAATGCCCGTATCCTGGAACACATCAATGCCCAGGCTTTGCAAGCGGTGCCCGATTTCCTTAATCAAATCACTCTCCGGATTCAAAGCCCAAAGTATGTCTCTTGTGCCCTGATAGAGACCACTCACATTTTCCTTAATCATATGAATGATTCGTTTTTCCTCTTCGTGGCCGTTGCCAAGTTTGGAATTCAATACATCCGTCAAAACCTGGATTCGCGTTAAACTATTTCCCACTTCATCGTGAAAATCCTCCGATGCGGTTTGCCTTACCTTAATATTTTCCTCCCGTTTAACTTCTTCTATTTGGTTGAGTCTCTTTGCGCGCATACGCATCCTTAACCATTGTATCCATAAAATAATTCCCATGATCAATACAAGCAACAGGAATTTAAAATAAATAGTCTGGTAAAAAGCTGCCTTTATATCAAAAGAAAAATCAACATTTTTTTCTGAGAATCCAAGCCCCGGCAGGAAAGCCCGGGCTTTAAATGTATAGTGTCCGGGTGGAAGCGCAGGATATACCACAAAGTGATTCGGTGTCAGGGCCGAATATGATTTTTCCATTCCTTCCAGCTGGTATTGATACAATATGGATTCACTGTTGAGATAACTGGGGCATCTGAATGAAAACGTCAGATGATTTTCGTCGTGTGGTAATACCAGATTTTTAGGAATGGCATACCATTCATTTAACAAACCGGTAAAACGGTTTGGAGCAATATCCTTAGAGTAAACCTGAACCTGTTGAAGAACCACCGGTGGCAAATAAGTTACCTTTCTGCCTGAATCCGGTATGTATTTAAAAAGTCCGGACACTGTTCCGAACCATAGATTTCCATTTTCATCATACATCCCTGCGCCCTGATTGCACTCAGAAGAAGAAATATCACCTGCAATGGACAGGCTTGATACCTGTACAGCTTCCGTGGCTGTATCAAATATAATTTTATTTATGCCCCTACCGGTTCCCAGCCATATCTGATTTTTATGATCCGTGACAACACTGTATATAAAGTCTGCATTCAATCCATTTCTTGTTGTGAATTGTCTGTGTTTGCCATTTGCAACATTGTATATAATCAGCCCTTTATTGGAAGTAGCGAATAAGTAAAATGATCCCAGAGAAGCAACAGACATATAACTCGAAGTATTGAGAAGAGAATCATTTATTTTCCTGTATTTAAAATCCATCCCTACCATAAAGGCGCCGTAGTCCGTAGTTACCAGGATGCTGTCTTTTGAAACAGGCAACATCTTACTGGAAAATAAGTTTAGAATGCGGGTTGTTTTTCCCGAAGCGGAGATATTGAAAAAACCATTACAGGAGGAAACCCAAAACCCACCCTGATCATCTGGTAAAACTGTATTGATACACCCCTTGAGTTCGCCCAGCCTGACCCTTGTAAATTTCCCGTTCTCATATTTTGAAAATATTCCACTGCTGGTCAGAACATAAATGGCACCCTCTCCTGCTTTATATATGCCGACAATATTTTGGTCTACCGGATCAACAGAAGGCCCGTTTACACGATTTATTTTTATACCATCGTACTGAAATAAACCACCTTCCGTTCCGAAATAGAGATGTTTATTGTCATTTAACATGGGCATAATTCCCATGTTATTTGTTGCACTGAATTGATCGTAAATCAGAAATGGTTGAAATGAATAACGGAACACACCTGTTCCATTGGTTCCAAACCAGATATTATCTTCATGATCCTCAAAAATGGAAACCGTATTACTTCCTTCGTATCCATTGGAAGAATTAAATACTGTTAATCCTGAATCACTATATTGGAATAATCCCCTGGAACAGGTAAACCAGAGTTTGCCCGATCTGTCGAGATATAAATTGGTAAACTTTCCCAGATTATTATTCCTGATCAGTGAACTGAAGACACCTTTCTCTGACATATAAATGCCGCCAAACATCAACAGGAAAACCCTGTCAGGGTTTGTTATATCAAAGACAATCTTCTGGCAGGCTCCTTTTCCGTAGGACTCTGGTATCAAAAACTGTAGTTTCCATCCTTCTTTTTCCAGCCTGTAAATTCCTTTGCTCAATACGGCGGCCCATAAAAACCCCTGCCTGTCTACCTGAATTGCCGTTACAATTTCATACAAACCCGAAACGACCGTATGGAGAGGTTTATCCGTTTTATTCAAACGGAATAAAGTTCCCCCGGCCAGCGCCCAGATTCTGTGAGCGGAATCCTGTTGAATCGATTTAACAACATTCGCAGCGGGGTTTTCTGAAAACCTGAAACTTTTAAATCCTGAACCATTAAACCTGGATACGCCATTGATCGTACCGATCCACATGTTGGATTCATGATCGGCCATGATGGTATTTACGAAATTACTGATAAGGCCATCTGTTTCACTGTAATTGGTAAACACCTTGCCGTCAAAACGCGAAATACCTCCAAGTGTGCAGAACCAAAGATTATCAAAGTGATCCTGGGTTATAGCAATCACCTGTGATTGTATCAGACCCTGTTGAACATTGTAATTTTGAAAATGGACTTTCTGAGCGGATACAGTGACCGGAAAGAAAATGCCAAAGAAAATCCCTCTAACGACATGAATAAAACGAACTTTATTTAGAAAAATGATCATGCAGAAAAGTAATTAGCCGCAAGCTCCATAAATAATAGATAATTAACTTTAGAGCCTGTTCAGTTCAGAATAAATCCCCCATAAAGGGGGAGCCCCGTCTCCGGGAAATCATGGAAATTTATGAAAATTTAAATTGTAATGGAAGAAACCAATGTTCGGATCGTCATTGTCGAAGATGACAAAGTCATTCGTGAGGGGTATCGGTTTTTAATAGGTGAAAAACAGGGTTACCAGGTAATAAACACTTATTCAACCGCGGAGCAGGCAATTAAAAAACTTACGGAAGACAATCCCGACCTCGTGATGCTGGATGTTGGACTTCCGGGAATGTCGGGAATTGAAGCCATACCTAAAATAAAAAGCCTACTTCCCAATACACTCATTTTGATATGTACAGTGCATGATTCAGAAGACATTATATTCCGTGCGTTAACCAATGGTGCTTCCGGTTATCTGACAAAAAACAGTTCAGCAGTAAAAATTATGGAATCTATTCGCGAGATTATGCAGGGAGGGGCTTCCATGAGTGCTAATGTGGCCCAGCTGGTCATCCGTTCTTTTCAAAGAAATTCCCATTCTCCTTTATCAAGAAGAGAAACCCAGATTCTTGAAGAAATTGCCAAGGGGAAAAACAGACGCGTAATCGCAGATGAATTATTTATAGACAACGAAACCGTAAAAAGTCATATAAAAAATATTTACGCGAAGTTAAATGTCCATTCCAAAGCAGATGCTATACGTACCGCCAAAGAAAACAAACTGATTTAAAAAAAAGCAGGTGGTGGAAACCACCCGCGGTCACATGAGAAAATAAAACTAGTATTCGGAGATTCCTATTTGGTTCTCCAACATATCTTCAAATAACGGACTTGCCTGTTCGTTACTGCCTTGTGTTACCCATTTTTTGAAATCCTGCATTCTGACCTGATTGATAAATACTTTCTCCCGGGTCGCCGGAAAAAGTTCCACCTCTATCCTGCCTGCGACACATAACTTGAATTTGCGAAGGGATTCAATATGAACCAGATATTTTTTATTTATTCTATAAAAGTCAGCCGGATCCAGTGCCATTGTCAGATCCCTCAAGGATTTGGAAATTAAGTATTTAATTCCCTGTACACGGTCAACCATATAACAGGTTTTATTTTCCAGAAAAAAATAGGCGATTTCATCTGTCTTAAATAACAAATACTCATTCCCGCGCCGGATGATAATTCTACGGTATTGGTTATTGCTCGGATTATTGTTCATTAAGCAGAGAATTGAATACCAGATAAAATTAGAAACTAACCGTTACGAAAAAATAAAATGACTCAAAATGCCGCCGGGAGGGGGAGAAAATCCAGTTTCCGGATTTTAAAAATGGATGATTCGGAAAAATGGGGGACTGTTTTTAAGCGTAAAGCGTAAAGGAAGGCCGGGAAATAACTGGCAATATAACTTTTAGGTGTATTGCCTATCCGGGTGTAAAAGAAAAAACCCCCAAGCATTAATCGGGGGTTTTTCAGAGAACTTGAATTTAAGGTTTTCTTTAGGACGGTAAATCAAGCTGGTTTTTCAGGGATATTCGGTTATTTCAGTGATATTGGATATATCAAATATATACCAGGAAACAAGGGGTGTCAAGCGCACAACTCCTCATTCTGTGTCGTAAAACTACGTCACAAGCCTAAAGCCCAAAGCCTAAAGCCTAAAACTGAATTTGAATACAGCAACACAAAATCTATAATTGGGAATCACATCATCGAATTGGTCTTAAGCTTTGGGCTTTAGGCTTTAGGCTTATTTAAGGTGTGCCCTAAGCATCCAGGCAGTTTTCTCATGTTTTTCCATCAGACCCGTTATAAAGTCGCTGGTACCTGCGTCTTTGTGTGCTTCATCGAACTCCTTTACATTTCCCCGGATGAATTCAATAATACTTTCATGATCTCCCAAAAGATTCTTTATGAGATCCAGGCTGTTGTTTCCGCCTTTTAGTTGTTCCGTAAGATGCGTGAGCTTAAGAAAGTCTTTTAAACTGGCAGGCGCATAATGACCCAGCTGACGAATGCGTTCCGCCACGGAATCAACGATTTCCTGGGATTGTTCATACAGATCCTCAAAATATAAATGCACTGAATGAAAGTCGGGACCCTCAAGGTTCCAGTGTGCATTTAAGGTCTTAGTATAAAGTACAAATTCATCTGCCAGTAACTTGCCTAATTGGTCTGCGACCGTTTTTCTATTTGCTTCGGAAATACCAATACTTGTTTTCATTTTATTTTTTTAATTTCCAGTTTTTAGGTCTTGACGAAACCTGAAGTATAAAGTTAGTGGATGCTGTATTCTACCCAAATACTTTTGATGTAGATATTACAGATTCCTGTCTATTTATCGAAGTAGAATTGGATCCGACCATCTGTCAAATGATTACCTTCGCATCATGTCAGAGGATTTTACTGTGAATTTTCTTTACAAGGGAGTTGCCCGGGAGATTCACTGTAGGCTACGGACAAGCACTTACACTTACCAATTTCTGTGTGTTATAGATAATACCGAAATGATACTGGAAAGAGATGATGAGGGAAATTTCAGAGCCATGGAGGCAGATCCTTTCTCGGAAAAAAAGAAAAAACCAGATCCGGCCCTGGTCAGAATGTTGATCGAAGAGATGGAAAGGATTTTGAATCCTTAAGATAAAAGTATTAAAACTAAAAGCGTCAGTTACTATTATTTAAATTTGAATAAGAAACCCCTTCATAGAATTCAAACCCTACTATATGGAAGAAAGTCCGGACTTACCAGTATATACTGATGTGGAAGCAGTTTTCAAAGGACGTAAAACCACCGATGAAAAAATTCAGATGATTGCCACCTGCACTTTAAACGGAAAACCCGAGCGTAGTGTATGGATTGAAGTACCAACCGTTCTGTATAACGGTTATAAGGGTAAAGTGCGCATCATAGAATTCAACGTGAAAAATGGGCTTTTAGAAGTACTTAAGGTACAGAAAGCCTAGCAAGCGTAAAGCGCAAAGCGTAAGGCGTTAAGCCTAAAACTTTAAGTGGTTGTTGTTAAAATAACTTGATAATAAATTCTTCGTTTTACGCTTTACGCTTTGCGCTTTACGCTTTTAAAGAATCTATTTTCTTCGCGAGCTTTCTGTCCTTGTCAGTCACAATATCTCCTGCATCATGGGTAGATAACCAGATTTCAAGCTGGTTATAGGTATTGGTCCATTTTGGATGATGGTCCAATTTTTCGGCTTCTATCGCTACGCGTGTCATGAACGCAAACGCTTCAGAAAAATTCTGAAACGTGAACTTTTTGTATAACGTATTATCTTTTTCTTCCCACATATCTTATTATATAAAACGCCAATAGCTGTGGACTTCATCAAAATGCAGATTAGTATCCGGCCAATGATCCATATCGAAGCCGGGTGCTTTTTCAAGCAATTCCCTGCTCTGATTAAAAATGAACCGTTTGTTTGGTGCATCAAGCTTTAACAGGCGGAGCGGAATGGCAAAATATTTCACTCCCAAGCCCAAAAAACCACCAAATTCAATTACGAAATAGTCGATTGAACCCGTTTCCAGATCCAGCATAACTTCTTTTATCTCGCCGAGATGCTCCTCCGCGGCATTCACAACTTTGTCACCGGTTAGAGATGAGGCTGTCAGGTACCGACCCATTTGATTTGGAAGAAGCGCACCCTTATTTTCACCTGATAAATTATCTTTTTCGAATAGCTGTTCCTTCTCGTTTATTTTTGCTTCCATTGGTTAATCATTAAAGAGTTACTGAAGTTATATGAAAAAACCATGCCTCCCAACCCTTTAAAAAAGGCCCAGATTGGGATGAAAATTCCACAATTAAGAAAAATTGGGGAGTTTTTTTGATTTCTTTAGCAATTCAATCGGAATAATAATTTTATTTTGCGGTGTAAGTAGCTGATCCTTACCACTTAATCATTCATCATTTTAAACGGGCCGTTTTGCCAATAATTGGTATATCTCTTGCAAATATTATTATGGTTTTTCATAGGATATTGGATTTTAAAATGGGCTGGATTTCTATCCTGGCCCTTTTTTTATTTTATGCCCACCCTGCGCATAACTATTGCTCTTTCTTCAGGCTTTCTAACCTTAATTTCGCCAAATAATCACAATCATTATGAAAAAAGTTGTCGTTCCCTTCGTTTTTTTGATCGGTTTATCGTTTTCGCAAAGAGTCTTCTCTCAAAACAAGGGTGGTTCCGGCGGTTCATCACCCATGCAGGTAGGTAGCGTTTTAATCAATATGGGCATAGGTTTCGGCGCTGATTACAAGGGTGAGAGTTACGGAACACCTTTTGGCTTCAAAGTAGCTGCAGAATTTGGTCTCTGGGATGCTGGCCCCGGGGTCATTTCACTCGGACCCGAACTCGGAGGATCTTTTTCAAGCGGTGCTTACGCCGGTAATTCGGGTAATTATAACTCCAATACGTTCGTCATCGCCGGAAGAGGTGCCTGGCATTGTGGTTGGGATGTACCGGGGCTGGACACATACGCAGGGGCTTCAGCCGGTATGGGGTTTCATCACTATACTTATTATGGATATGATGGATCTACCCAGGTAATCCCTGCCTTTGGGGGTTTCATCGGAGGCTCTTATTTTGTCAAACCTAATTTCGGTTTTAATGCCGAGGCCGGATTTGATATTACGAATTTCCAGGTGGGTGTCGTGTTCAAAATTCAATAACCGGTTTCATATTTAAAATAAAATTGCAAAAGTGAAAAGCTGCCCCTGGATGGGGCAGCTTTCATTTATTTAATTCCTGAAACAGCATCTCCAGCTAGAGGTTCATTTTTTGTAATTCTTCCGGCATCCCGGATTAATTCCAGGAATTCTGACCGGTAGCCTTCGCTATCCTTACCGAGAGCATTTTTTGCCATAACATAAGTTCTGTCAAACGATGATTGTTGTTTGAATGCTGAATTTCTCAATAACATGCCAAACTGGGCGACAGCAGAAACAAAACGAAAATTTACCGATGTTTCATTGACAGTCTGCAGTGGATACACAAGCGCGTGTTCAATCAATTTGCTTTTTTCACCGTCCGGGGTCTTATATCGGAATTTAATGTTCATGATTTCATTGCCTGAAATTGAATATACCGGTTTCATTTTTTTCTGATATTTCAGAGGGTCAACGCTTTCCGGAAATTCATTTCTTACTCCCACCGGAATGATCTCATAGAGAGCGGTCACAGTATGTCCGCTACCCAATTCTCCGGCATCTTTGCTGTCGTTGTTGAAGTCCTCTTTATTCAGCATCCGGTTTTCATAACCGATCAGCCGGTATGCCTGAACAATCGCAGGATTAAATTCAATCTGTAGTTTTACGTCTTTTGCAATGGTAAACAGCGTGCCACCGAATTCATTGACCAGCACTTTTCTGGCTTCGTTTTCATTATCGATATAGGCATGATTTCCATTTCCTTTATCTGCCAGTTTTTCCATTTTGCTATCCTTATAATTACCCATTCCGAATCCCAGGACAGTCAGAAATACACCTGATTTTTTTTCTTTTTCTATCATGTCAAGCAGATCAGAATCACTGCTGGGTCCCACATTGAAATCGCCATCCGTACAAAGGATCACACGATTATTCCCTCCCTTTACAAAATGCTGTTCCGCTACCTTATACGCAAGCTGAATACCTGCACCGCCTGCAGTCGAACCACCTGCTTCGAGTCTTTCAATCGCATCTTTTATTTTCTTCTTTTCAAACCCGGAAGTAGAAGGCATTACCAGTCCGGCATTGCCGGCATACACAACCAGTGAAACCCTGTCCTGCTCCCTTAACTGATCCACCAGCATACTGAGTGAACGCTGAACCAGGGGAAGTTTTTCCGGTTCCATCATTGAGCCAGACACATCGATTAAAAAAACAAGGTTTGATGCGGGCAGGGTTTCAACGGGAATCTTTTTCCCCTGAAGACCGATCAGCACAAGCTTATGTTCCGGATTCCAAACACAATTGCCGATTTCCGTGTTTATGGAAAATGGATTATCACCGACTGGTTGGGGATAGTCATAATGGAAGTAATTGATGAGTTCCTCTATTCTTACAGCACCCGACGGTGGCAACTGGCCTTGTTGAAGATAGCGACGCACGTTACTATAAGAACCGCCATCGACATCGATCGAAAACGTGGACAGCGGATTTTCAGTTGCGGCGAGAAACCGGTTTTCTACAATGCTTTCGTATTCCTCTGTGTTGAATGCAGTTGAATCGTAGTTTTTTTGAAAATATTTTTCATCTGCCGTTCCAGGATCCTTTCTTCTTTCTTTGCGATTTACATCATTTGCGTTTTTTGAACGGATAACCGCACCATTCACATAGCCCAAAGAACCTGTCACGTCTTTCCTTTTCTCCGTCTTATAGCCATTCACTACCACTTCATTCAATATTTGTACTGAAGCGTTGAGTTGAATATTAATGGGTTTTGTAATATCGACCGGTGAGAAATCCATTTTATCATATCCTGCCAGCCGAAACATTAGCAGGATATGTTTTGATGAAACCTTTAGTAAAAAGCGTCCATCTTCTGCGGTTATGGTCGATCGGCGACTCTGTACTTCTGTAACCGTCACATTGGCCAGTGGCGCGCCATTCTGATCTTTAACAGTTCCGGTGATGGTAAAATCCTGCAGGGGCCTGAAGGCCGTCATAATGACCGCCAAAGCAAAAAGGCCAAATAATAAATATCGCATGGTAGTGTGTTTTGATTGCAGATGCGTTCGATTTTCGGATTACATATCATTTCGCGAAATATTTTAATTATTTTTCAGTGGTCATTACATCGCAAATACGAAAGGATTGTCATTTCCCAGAGACATAGTGAACGCACAAACGACTGATCAGGACCTGGTCAACCAATATAAGCAGGGTGGAGATATCAGGATTTTGGGTGAACTGTATCAGCGATATATGGACATGATTTATGCAGTTTGTGTGAAATACCTGAAAGAGCCGGCCGAAGCGCAGGATGCCGTCATGAGTATTTTTGAGGAACTGGTTACTAAACTAAGAAAACATGACGTTAACTATTTTAAAGGATGGCTTTATACGGTGGCTAAAAATCACTGTTTGATGGCGTTGCGTTCAAAAAAACAAATACCGCTTACACAGATGACTGAATTTATGCAATTAGCAGAAAATCCTCATCTGGAGAATGTAATTGAAAAAGAATTGAATCTGGACAGTTTATCAAAGTGTATCGAAGCACTTTCGCCCGATCAAAAACAAACTGTTCAATTGTTTTACCTGGAAGAAAAATCTTATAAGGAAATTGCAGTTCTAACGCAAACGGAATGGAATAAGGTCCGCAGCCTGGTTCAGAATGCGAGAAGAAATCTTAAAATCTGTATGGATAAAAATGGATTATCGGACAAGTGAATACGGAAAACACAAAAATGCAGGAAGAAAAAAATAATAATAAATATTCGGCGGAATATATCCGTAAATACCTGGACGGAGAATTGTCTGATCAGGCCATGCAGGCATTGGAGAAAGCAGCACTCGAAGATCCATTCCTGGCTGATGCCATCGAAGGAATCGAAGAAAGCCGGAAACATGCTGTTTCTTTTGAATCTGGAGTAGCAGATTTACGAACTAAACTTTCAGAAAGAATCAGGCAAAGGAAGCGGAAAACAGGCATATTATTTCAGTTATCAAAATGGCAGGTCGCTGCTTCTCTTGTAGTCGTTATGGGACTGGCTGTCTTTACGGTGACTTATGTAAATAAAAAACCTGGCATTTCGCAAACAACTCCCCGCCCGGAACCACCAATTACGACAACCAAAAAACCTCCGCAGGAAAATATAAAAAAGAATGATAGCATAAAACCAGACGAGCATACCATTGCATCTGTCAAACCCGTGAAAGCGGAGAAAATTTCTGCTAATAAAAAAGAAAAGGCTTCAAGTCAAAAAGCGGGCGAATCGTCAGCTGGTCAAAATGCCGGGAATTCTTCGGCATCTGTTTCATCAAAAGTTGTTGCTGACACCCTGCAGGACATAGAAAAATCGGAGGTTTTAGCAAAAAAAGATATATCTGCCCCCCTTGCCGTTACTTCGAATAAAAATTTCAGGGAAGAAGGTTTTTCAAATATTGACATCAAATCTGCGCGTAACCTGTCAGGATATTACATCAAGGGAGTGGTCACAGACAAAAAGGGAATGCCCATACCCTTTACTGAAGTAAAACTTAAAGGAACAAACAGGCGTGTTTATACAGACACTGCCGGCTTCTTCAAACTATATATGAAAGATCCAAGACTGGCGTCCCTGGTATTTGTGCCGCGGTCCGGGTATGAATCCGTTTCGGCTGAACTGAAGCCTGACAGCAACATAACAAATACCATTCAGATGGGTCCTTCATTGGCAATTCTCAACAGAGAGGTTTTGTTGAAATATAATGAGCCACCTTCCATCACCGGATGGGATGAATTTTATAATTATATCGACAGCAATAAAAAAATCAACACCGCGGACTCCTCACTGAAGGGTGAGGAAGTCATTTCATTCATCCTGCATCCGGATGGAAAATTATCTTCATTCAAGATTGAAAAGTCCGTTTCGAAGTCTCATGATGCAGAAATTCTTCGTCTGATACGAATAGCCCCTGCATTGAAATCGCAAGAGAAAAAGAAACAGCGATGCCAGATACTAATCCGGTTTAAATAAGAAAGGCCCGTTATTCACGGGCCCTTTCTCCTTGCTTACTCGCTAAACCACTAGCTGCTAACAAAAGAATTAATATATTTTATTGATACCCCGGATTCTGTTTCAGATAAATAGTTCCGGTAGAATTTTCTGCATCAATTTCATTCTGAGGAATAGCAAAATATTCATTGACTCCCTTTGTGAATACTGCCGTATTGTTAACCAGATAAAACCCATGTCTGTTTTTTTCAACAGCGACATAAGCATTCAGGGTTGCGGCCATTGTGCCCGTTCCATTATCATATCTTGCCAGGTCGAAGAATCGCTGGCCTTCGATAGCAAGTTCAAGTCTTCTTTCAAAATAAATGGCATTGAGTGCGGCTGGCTTTCCCATAGAACTAAATGCACCCGCCGGATAAGGGCTGACTTTATAATTGTCTCCCGGTGTTGTCTGTGGTGAGTATGTACTGTTATCAGCATCATACGTTGCATTCAGATAAACATACCCGGCCGGATTAGCTGCCCTCTGGCGAATCATATTTACATATGTTTCAGCCTGGTCAAGACTTCCGATCTGGGCTTCACATTCAGCATCCCACAACAGGACATCTGCGTATCGGCAAAGATTCACATTATTCGCGGCAACTTCTGCAGCGCCCCAGAAAACGGTTTCGGTACTTGAATATTTTCCCTGCTGACTTAATGCGTAAGCATTCTTTTTGGGAACAAAAAATCCATCATTTGTTTGGTCGCGAATCCAGGTCGTGTCTATGATTCCCCAGTCGAAATATGGTTTGCCAGGTCTGCCAATAGCCCAGTCAAGACGCGGATCCACGGTACCGGTCCAGGGATTTGTACTGGCACTTACCAGCGGAGTGTTGTTGAAACTGCCGTCTAAAAGGGGAAGACCGTTCGCGTCGGTTTTATAAGCCTGTACAAGGTTCCATGACGGGTTGTTAAAACCACAGCAGCCCGGACCATGATTGTATGGATAATTCAGTTCGTCGCCTGTATTGCCATTACCTCCGTTTGTTGCGATGGCCGATCCATCATTGACTGAAGTCTGACATTGAAAAACAGCTTCTGCTCCGGTCTTCTGTGTGGCGGGATTAAAATTGTTTTGATAAATAGGTGAAAGCGCATATTTTGTACCATTTGAGGTCGTACCACTGGCAATGATCTGATCCAGTAATGCCTTTGCACTGGTATAATCGTGCTGGTACATATAGGCTTTTGCCAGGAAGGCCATGGCTGCCCACTTATTTACCCTTCCGATATTGGGTTGTGTGTTTGGTAAATTATCTACGGCATATTTTAAATCAGCCACGATATTTGGCCAAATGTCAATATACTGTCCGCCCGAAAAATTGGGAACACTCAGGTTATTATTCACATAAGAAACATTCTCATCCGCATAAGGAAAATTGTTCCACATTTTTTTTCCTTCAAAATGATAGAACCCGCGCAGAAATCTTGCTTCGGCAGTATATTCAAGCGTATCAGCAGGTGCAAGTCCTGTAGATAAACGCATAGTACGTATTACATCGTTTGACCGTTGAATACCTGTAAAAAGCACAACCCATTTCTCATCAAGATAATTTGTTTGTGTGGCCTGAGCCAATGACCAGGTTAAAAGAGGAATTGCATCGGGCTGATCTGACGGTGTTGAACCCTTGAAAGCATCGTCCGCAGCTTCATTCCCGTAAACATAGTTTGAAGCGCCGCTTCCATTTCCAAGATTCTGGCCTGGAACATTTTCTCCTGATAAAAGCACATAGGCTCCGATTAGCAATCCCTGTACGCCTGAGTTGTTAGTGACATTGGAAGCAAGTAATGAACCCTGGGGTTGCAGATTGAGTTGTTTATTGCACGCATATATGACAATCGAAGCAAGTACCGAAGTTGCGGGCAATATCCATTTAAATAATTTTTTCATATAGTCTAAATTTGAAATAATTAATGAATTGTAAGATTTACCCCTACATTATATGATTTTTGATTATTCGGGTATACCCCACCATCAATACCGAATACGGTATTAGTTCCCGGATTCAATTCCGGATCCAATCCAGAATAATTGGTGACCGTAAACAGGTTCAATGCTTGTACATAGACCCTGAACTTGTCAAAATGCATGCGCTTTAGTGTGCTGGAACTAATGGTATAACCAATGGTCAGATTTCTGCACCTGAGAAAAGAACCGCTTTCCATAGCATAAGAATTAAAGACACCTGAGTTGCTGAAATTGGCGCTTTGCTCAAGCATCGGCACATTTGTTCCGGGATTAGCAACGTGGGCGGTCGGATCCTTTATGCTGGTTGGCTGACCATTCGCATCGATCAGCCTGGCAGAATTGAGCGCCACATTTGTGCTGATCTGATTGCCAAATCCCTGCGGGAAATCAGTTGATGTCTTTACATTATTGATGATATCATTGCCAACTTGTGCATAAAAGAAAGTATAGAAATCAAAGTTTTTATAAGTCACTGAAATATTTAAACCAGCAGTAAATGACGGATTCGGATTACCAAAGAAGGTCCGGTCATTGCCATCGATCTTACCGTCATGATTTACATCTGCATATTTGAATCGTCCGGGTGCAGCATCCTGCTGAGTCGGTGATTTTGCCACATCGTCAAAGCTTTGAAACAGACCAATCACCTGGTAGCCAAAGAATGCTCCCAGCGGATGTCCAGGTTGTATCCTTGAAGTGATGGTTTGTGCACCAACAGGCTGATTGATGTATAAGGTTCCTGCAGGCAGGCTGACAACCTTATTATCATAGGATGTAAAAGTACCGGTGATGTCAAATCTCAAATCTTTATTGACCCTTCCATGATAGGTGAGTGATAAATCGACGCCCGTATTTTGAATATTACCTGAATTGGTAAACGGATCTACGGCTCCGCCGTTAGTGCCCGGAACAGCCGGAACAAATAATAATCCGCTAACAAGTTTTTTATACCAGTCAAAACTTAAATCGAAATGATTATTCATGAAACTCGCGTCGAACCCGACATCAGTAATAATATCCTGTTCCCAGGTCGTGTTGGGGTTCCCATACTGACTGGTGTAAAGACCGGCTACAGGAGAATTACTGGTGGCATTGATATCGTAGTAAGACTGGTTAACCTGCTGACCATATAAAGTATATGCATTGGTTGGATTGATATTATTGATAGATCCCAGTTTTCCCCAGCTGCCACGAATCTTAAATTCATTTAACCAATTAACATCTCTCAAAAAAGATTCCTGTGAAATAGCCCAGCCTGCAGATACGGATGGGAAAATACCGTTTCGCTGATCGGGAACAAACACGGAAGAATTGTCACTTCGGAGAGTACCACTGATATAATATTTCTGGTCGTAATTATAATCGATCCTTCCAAAAACAGAGAATATGGCGGTCTGATAAGGTGTATAGATACCATTATTTCCAAGGATTCTTGAGTTATTGGTTTGGGTAGACGCCTGCCCGAAATTCAGCGTCCATAGATTGGGAGATACAGTCAGATTACTGGAGTCAGTTATATAATAATTGCCTCTCGTTGCATTGGATCCCTGCCCGGTATTATAAAGGTACTCCGTGCCACCCAGGATACTAAAGCTATGCTTGTCAATCTTGTTACTGTAATTCAATGTGTTCGTCCAGATAAGACTGGAGCTTTGACCATAGGTTTCAGTATATAGGTTGGCGGCATGGTTATTTTCGGCATTTTCATATGGTGTGGTCGCAAAACCATTATAATAATAATTGTCAAAAGTGCCGCCCGCACTGGTTCGCAACGTAAAGTGTTTCAGAAAATCAACATCAGCGAATACATTGCCTATCACCTGGTAGTCCCTGTTCTGATTGTTTGCCTGGCGGTCCTGGATGGCCACGGCATTGGATGCATTACCAAGTCCCTGGGAAATACCACCCGCGTAGTTTCCTGCGATATCATACACCGGAATAATATTGGGAAGCTGGTAAGCAGTATTAATAGAATTCGTACTGTTTACACCAGGAGCATTCAGATATCCCGGGTTTGTTTTATAAAGTACATACGCATTTTCACCGACATGGATATGGTCATCCGCCATACTGAAATTCGTATTTACTCTGACAGCATATCTTTGCAAACTGGTCTCAATCAGCGTACCCTGCTGGTTCAGATAATTGAAAGACATGAAGTACGATGATTTACCGGTTCCACCGCTGACAGATAGATTGTGTTCCATAATCATCGCCGCTTTGAAAATATCGTTAAACCAGTTATTACCGTTTTGGGCTGCAAGTGTAATATGGTTATTGTATAAATTATAGTCGGCCAGACTGGTATTGGGAGCTCCCTGAGGGGCACCTGTAGGCGTGATATAATAGGGAACAACAGGTGTAGGGCCATTTCCATATTGTGGATCAGAAGGCGTAAGCCCATCGTTAAATGCCTGCGCCCATTTTGCTACCCCCGTTTGGGTCGGGGTGGCAAGGTCCCAGCTTTTACTAAGCGGTTGCTGACTGCCGATAAAACCATCATATGAAATCTTCACCGGGCCCAGACCCCGTTTAGTTGTAATGACGATGATTCCATTAGATCCCCGCACACCATAAATCGCAGCACCCCCCGCATCTTTCAAAACCTGAAGGGATTGAATATCATCCGCGTTGATATCATGCATGCTTCCCGGCACACCGTCTATCAATACTAGGGGCGCAGAATTACCGGATGAAGTTATACCACGGATATTAACTATGGCAGCAGCTCCGGGAGCTCCGGATGTATTAACAGTAACTCCGGAAGCCTGTCCCTGCAGAAGGGCTTCGGTACTGCCGGATGGCGTTGCTGTCATATCAGCCACATTCACAATGGAAACCGCCGCGGTGATATCCTTCTTCTTCTGTGAGGTATATCCGGTTACAAAAACTTCATTGAGATTACCGACAGTGATAGCAAGTTGTATTTCACCTGCAGTCGTTTTTCCTGCCATCGGAACAATTACAGTTCCATAACCGACCGATGAAATTTCAAGTTCACTATTGTCTTTGGGAACCTTTATAGTAAAGTCCCCGGAAGAATCTGTCCGCGTGGCAATCACCGTGCCCCTGACCTGAACGGTTGCGTTCCTGACAGGTTGCTGATCGGTTTTGCTAATTACTTTTCCTGTAATGGTTTTTTGGGCAAATGCACCACACGATAAAAGGAGAAGTCCGATCAACATGCGACCCATTTTGTTTAGCCCGGCATTTTTCTTTGGCATAAGCAATTATTATTTTAGTTATGAAGAAAAGGAACTCTATTTTGATAAAACCGGATTTCAAAATTTAACCGGTTTTAATTTTTCAATGTTTAAAATTTTTATTCATCGTTTTCTATAACGTATCAGCGAGAACCAGTCAATCTTAAAGTAAGGCCCTTCCGGTGAACAGGAAGGGCCTGTTCTCATTGCTTAAACCATAAACCACTGACTGCTGAACGAAATACAAAACGGGAAAAAAATTTCACTTTCACCATTTACTAATTTTTTATTTTATAATTATAATGGTTTATCTGAATTACTTACAAATGCAATACGCTTGCTGTCGGGTGACCAGGATGGGGCGTTCAATGTGCCCTGCCCACCAAACATGTAGGCCAATACTCTGGGCGCTCCACCTGAAGCAGGCATGAGTCTCAGCATGACGTTCTGATAAGACGGATGTGAATTGGGATCAATGTCAGTCGGGAATGAAATGAATACAATCCATTTTCCATCTGGTGAAATATGGGGAAACCAGCTATGGTACTCATCGAAAGTGATTTGTTCCTTGCCGGAACCATCCGGTTTCATGCGCCAGATCTGCATGGTGCCAGTCGGATTTGCATTGTAGTAAATCCACTTCCCGTCGGGAGAATATTCCGGACCGTCCACATGACCCTTGGTATTAAATGTGAGCTGAATTTCCTTGCCGCTGTTGATATCCTGCTTGTACAGATTATAAGTTTTGCTTCCGCGCTGGGCTACAAAACACACTTCTTTATTATTCGGATTCCAGCCATGCCAGTAAGAAGGAGTCTCTTCAGTTAGCAATTTTGGCTCGCCACCAGTTAGTGGAAGAACATATACTGAAGAACCGCCGCCAGGCTTTCCTTCCCTGGAATTACTGATGGCCAGCATTTTCCCATCGAATGATATTCCATGATCATTGTTGAGTCTTGCTGCTGAACCCGTATTTAATTTCTCCGGAGTCCCTCCTTCAATAGGAATGGTATATAAAGAACCATGGTCGTTGAATAATAATTTTTTCCCGTCAGGCATCCAGTTTGGCGCTTCAAACCTGCCCTTGGATTCATAAATAACCTTTCTGTTTCCATTGGCCATATCCACTATTTCGAGTCGGCAACCCATAACAGTTTGTGGTGCCGGTTTCGCCAATATCGGATTGGGCTGGTAAGGATTTTCAACAGGATGATCAATACGCACATTCCATACACGTCCAGAGGCCAGCGTATTGGAATCATGGGAACAAACATAAATTCCGGCCAGCACGGTGTCCGGTAAATCGGTCAGGTCATGTTCGCCGACAAGCTGCAAAGGCTCACCCGGATTGGCCATCCGCATGATCAGCGTTTTACCCTTGCGTTCCAGTTGCATGGTTTGCAGACCCCTCTTTGCAGAAAAAATTTCTCCCTGCGGATCCTGCATGAATGCTCCTTTCATGGCCCTCCACTGAAGTGCAATCAATCCGTCTATATGCTTGCAACCGTTCATACTGACTGCATCTGCAGCGACTGATTGCCTGACCATCCAACCCACTTTGCGATGGCCGATGGCTCCAACCGTATCACCGGAAAAATCGAAATCTGCCGTAAGAATAAAATCCCCGGAAATTTTCTTATAGGTATAATGGAACTGGTCTTCATTAAACCAGATGTTAGCACCTGAACCGGTAATCGTATAGCTCTGCGTGGCGGGATCATATGAAGCGGACCCAGCATGCTTAACATATCCGATATCCTGATGATTATCAAAAATTCCAACCGGACCGTTCTGGGAGAAGCAAGACAAGCAACTAAATCCTAACAGTGAGAATAAAAGTTTTAATTTCATGAGCAGTATCGTTTCACCAAATCTATTCTGCTATCATTCTTTAACAATATATTTCACTACATCAATACCACATCAATTTCTCAAAATCCTGATAATCTGCCTGAAATGATACTTCATTAATACATCATCTGAAACCTTAAGGCCTAAAGCATAAGGCCTAAAGCTTAAAAAATATTTCATGACAAATAAAAACGCCCCGTAAAAAGGGGCGTTTCATTCACTACAATCAATTTTTAATGAAGTATTGAAAGCGATATGGATTAATCAGGCTTTCCAGCGTTCAGCAAGCCAGTTGTAATCGAAGTCCAGACTGTCAAATGCAGTTACTGCATATTCTTCCTGTTCAATAAAATAATACTTCATGCCGGCCTGCTTTGCCTGTTTCATAAGGCCAATTATATCGACAGACCCTTTCCCAAATTCAACACTCTTTTTTTCGGTCAGGCTCATATCTTTTAAGTGCCACAATGGAAACCGCCCTGGATATTTTGAAAAATAAGCCATTGGATCTTTTCCCGCAGCAATTACCCAACCCAGATCCATTTCCATATGCACAAGCCCCGGCTGGGTATTGTCGAGCAATACATCATATAATACCTTACCATCTACTGTATCATATTCCGATGAGTGATTATGATACCCAAACATGATTCCGCTTTTTTTGCATTGTTCTCCGGCCTGATTAAACATATCCGCGCTTTTCTGATAGTTTCCAACCGTTTGACCAGGAGAAGGCAGGACAGAACAAATAATATATTCCTGTCCCGCCTCTGCTGCTTCATCTATGGATTTCTGCCAGTTTTTATCAATATGGGTATGACCGCTTCGAAGGGTCATACCCTGGTCTTTCAGTAACTTTTTTATTTCTTTCGGTTCTAGCCCATAATAATTTCCTTTTTCGCTTTGCGCGGACTCAATTTCCTGATAACCGATTTGTCCCAGTTTTTTCAAAGTTCCGATGGCGTCAGACATCATTTCTTTTCTTACAGAATAAAGTTGAACACCTACTTTTTTAAGTTTAGGTGCTCTTTCCGGTTTAGTGATGAATCCTGGCAGAAACAAAGCACCAGCGCCCGCGAATGCTGTTTCTTTAAGAAAGGAACGTCTTGATTTCATATAGCTTTTTAAAAGTGAAAATTTCTATTTCTGGTCTCCCGTCATATCAGAATTGCTCACAAATGCCACCCGTTTACTATCGGGCGACCAGGAAGGCGTGTTGATAGTACCCTGCCCACCGTATACGTAGGCAATAACTTTGGGAACACCACCAGCAAATGGCATCAGGCGGATGTATACATGTTTGTACGGTGGATGAATGCCGGGTTGTACTTCGTCTTTCAGAAAAGAAATAAATACAATCCATTTCCCATCAGGAGAGATGTGGGCAAACCAGTTATTGAATTCGTCATTGGTTACCTGCTCAGGGTCTTTGCCATCTGGTTTCATACGCCAGATTTGCATGGTTCCTGACCGGACGGAGTTAAAATAAATATATTTACCGTCCGGAGTATATTCCGGCCCGTCATCCAATCCTTTGGTTTCGGTCAGTCTTACTTCAGTTCCCCCGGTAGAAGGAACTCTATATACATCGTATTCCCCATTCCGTTCACCGCAAAAAACCAGGAAATTCCCGTCCGGCGACCAGCCATGCAGGTATGATGGTCCTTTGGGAGTGATTTGTTTGGGTTCACCTCCTGTAAGAGGAACCGTATAAATGATGGAACCACCCAGTGCGTTTACACTACTACTCAATCCCAGCCTGTTTCCGTCAAAAGATATTACGTGATCGTTATTATTGTTTTTAACAGCCCCCGTATTGATGACAGACACTTCTTTTGTAGCCAGGTCAATGCGATTAATCAGACCTTTGTCATCGTTAAAAATCAGGTACTTCCCGTCCCGGGTCCAGTTGGGTGCCTGGATTGAATAGGGAACGGAATAAATAATATCTCTTTTCCCTGTAGCTATTTCCAGCAGCTCAAGATGGCTACCCAGTTTCATCTGGGTTTCATTATCCGCGACTCCTTTATATGGCACTGTTAGTCTCACGTTGCTAAAAACGCCGGTTTCTGATACGTCGGAATTGTGTGACCCGACAAATAACCCGACATACACTTCATCACCCAAATCAATATTATTTATAGTGTCCATTACAAACGGCTCTCCATATATAGCTGCCCTCATAATGTACTGGTTCCCGTGCCTTTCCAGTTCTATTATGTTGGCCTTCGTCAGTTTGGCTTTGATCTCTTCCGTCTGAGCTCCTGCTGATCTGCGAAATTGCAGGGAAGTAAGACCATCCCCATGTTCCACTGTATTTACATGGGCTGAATTCCCATCCAGGGTTTTACGAACCATTACTCCTACTTTTCTGTGGTAATTCACCCAGTTTCCCAGAAATTCGGCCCTGGTAGAAATGATAAAATCGCCCTTCATTTTCTTCCAGACAAATTGAAATTCATCGTGATCAGCCCATACATTGTAACCAGCACCGGAAATTACATACTGCCCGGTTTCCGGAATATAGGTGGCGGAGCCCGGTTTCACACCGGTTCCAACATCAGTATGCCCCTCAAAAATACCCACTGGATTTTGTTGACCGTTTGCAACAATAGAAAACAGAATCAGGAGAAAGGCAAGCAATTGCTTCATGTAGGATGTTTGAAAAATTGAAAAATGACTGGCAGAGTGAAATTATATTCGAATACATGGAACTTGAGATTTCCACCTACTTCAATACTACTTCAGTATAAAAATTAAACGAAAACCCCTCCAGCGTACTACATCATCACTACATCATATCAAATTTTTAAACAGGGAACGGGCTACAACAATCCATGGCAGGCCGGAGTTGTCCTTTTGGATAGACTTTCACCTTACATTTGATTCAGATTGATTTGCAAATGAAACGGACATTCATTTTGTTCCTATGTTTATGTACCTCAATAGTACAGGCTCAGAATCCCATTGGTATTCCGGACATCATCAATTACCACAACAACAGTTACAATGCAGGAACCGAAAACCGGAGTATTGTAGAGGACCAGAATGGCGTGATGTACTTTGCCAACCTGGAGGGTCTGCTCAGTTTTGACGGTTCCTTCTGGAAATTGTATTCGCTTCCGAATAAATCAATCGTTCGTTCTATCGCAATGGGAAAGGATAACCGGATTTATGCCGGTGGCCAGGATGATTTCGGCTACTTCACTCCGGACCATAGCGGGAAGCTTTTTTTTACTTCCCTGAAAGCTCTGCTTCCTAAAAAGGATTATTCATTTACGGAGGTCTGGAATATTGTCCTCCTGGGTCATGATGTTTTTTTCCGTACCAAGGAAAAGATTTTTCAATACAACGGCAATTCCATTACGGTGTACCCTGCGCGCAGCGAATGGGATTTTATAGGGGTGGGTAATAATACATTGATCGCGCAGGATCTGAAGACAGGTCTCATGAAATTTAATAACGGACTTTGGACCAGTTGCCTGGAAAATTCCCCCTTGCCACCAGGTTTCATTGTTTCTTCAATGTTCCCATTTGGGAATGATAGCAGCTTCCTGACAACAATTACTTCAGGTTTTTATATACTTTATAAGGATAAAATTACACCCTTCCATTTTGCCGGATTTAATCCATTACAGAATCAACGGATATTGACAGCCATTCCTGTAACTCGGGATTGGATAGCAGTGGGCACCAATCTGAACGGTTGTTATGTAATCAATAAAAAGGGTGAAGTGATCCAGAATCTTTCGCGGAAGGAAGGATTACAACTAAATAATATTCTGACGCTGTTCCTGGACAAGGACAACAACCTGTGGCTGGGTCTTGATGATGGTATTGATTTTATTGCTTACAATAACGCCATCAAACATATTTATCCTGAGAGAATGAATGAAGGAAAAGGATATACTTCTCTGGTATATCAGGATGCGTTGTATGTCGGCACATCAAACGGATTTTATAAAGTACCACTGAACGGTAAGTCCGATCTAAGTTTTGTGGATGGCGATTTTACTCCTTTGTCATACACAAAGGGTTCGTCCTGGAGCCTGGCGAATATCAATGGGGAGCTTTTACTGGGTCATCACGACGGCGTCTATGCTTTACATGATGGGAAACCGATACCACTAAATTCCATATTAGGCTATTATAATTTTCTTCCATTTTATAATGTGCTGCCTTCTAAACTGGTATTGGCCGGCAATGTAACCGGATTGGATTTATTGGAATGGGACAATAACCGGTTCGTTTCAAAAGGAAATATTCCGGGCTTTAATGAGTATTCTCAATTTGTGGCGATGGATAATAATAATACGATTTGGGTAGGTCATCCTTATCGCGGCGTATATAAAATTGACCTCCGTGCCGGACAGTCTGCGTCAGTCAGGTTGTACACGGAAGACCAGGGGCTGCCCTCTTCTGTAAAAAATCAGTTATACAAAGTTTTGAACCGGATCGTTGTGGCGACGGAAAAAGGAATTTATGAATACGATACAAAAACAGACCGGTTCGAACAATCTCCCTATTTCGCTTCATTTTTTGGCAATCGGAATATCAGGTACCTGAAGGAAGATGGATCGGGTAATATCTGGTTCGTAGAGGACAAAAATTTAGGCGTGATCGATTTCACATGGAAGGTTCCTAAAATAATTTATTTCCCCGAGCTTAATGATAAAATGGTGAGCGGATGGGAAAATGTTTACCCGTACAATAATTCTAATATTCTGGTAGGTTCCGAAAAAGGATTCTATCATATCAATTATGAGGCTTATAAAAAGAACCGATACGGATTGGATGTCATGATACGGTCGGCGAAAGCCTTCGGAAACGCGGACAGTCTTCTGTTTGGCGGATACTATACTCAAATTAACCAGGCACTATTGCAACCGGAAAACAGCGTGCCCAGCGTAAGCAGCAATATGAATTCTTTACATTTTGAGTATTCGGCACCGGTGTATGCCCAGCAATCGAATGTTCAGTATAGTTACCGGCTGAATGGTTTTGACACTTACTGGTCTGAATGGTCAAAAAAATCCGAAAAAGACTACACGAATCTGCCTCCCGGTAAATATGAATTCCAGGTAAAGGCAAAAAATAACCTGGGGAATGAATCCACTGTTAAAGTGTACAAATTCGCAGTACTGCCACCGTGGTACCAGACCAATTGGGCCTATCTGACATACACATTGCTGATTTTTGGAATCATTTATCTGATATACCGGTCGCAAAAGCAATTATTCATGGAACAGCAGCAGAAATATGAGGAGGAACAAAAAAGGCTGACCTATCTGCACGAACTGGAGCTGGAAAAATCAGAAAAGGAAATCGTAAAACTCAGGAATGAAAAGCTGGAGGCCGAGATCGCATTTAAAAATACAGAGCTGGCTTCCACGGCTATGCACCTGGTACAAAAAGGAGAACTGCTTGGTAATATCAAGGAAGAAATGAGCCGGATCAAAAAAAATGCAAATGGCCATGCAGCACCGGATGAGTTTAAGAAAATTATGCGCATCCTGAGTGAAGAAAATAAGATGGACAAGGACTGGGAACAATTCGCCCAGCATTTTGATCATGTACACAGTGATTTTCTCAGCAATATCAAAGCGCGTTACCCGACACTAAGTCCGCATGAACTTAAACTGTGCGCCTATTTAAGGATGAATTTATCCAGCAAGGAAATTGCCCAGCTGGAAAGCATTTCCGTCAGGGGAGTTGAGATCGGAAGATACCGGCTGAGGAAAAAACTGAAGATCAGCACAGAAACCAACCTGTTTGATTTCCTGTTGAATTTTTCTACACCAGATATTAAGCAGAAAGCGTAAAGCTCAAAGAACCAACCGTCAACCGTCAACCAAATCAAACCAGGTTGTCCCTGATGAACTTATAGCTCTGCCTAATACTATCAAACGGCGAACCCGGGCATTTATCCTGTTCAACAAAGAAATACTTCATACCCGCCTGGTCCTTATGCTGGAAAATCGTCTTAAAATCAATGATGCCAGTACCAACCGCGGCAAAACTCTGATCGGCTTCCTTCGACATATCTTTTACATGCCATAGAGGAAAACGACCCGGATTTTTCTGGAATAATGCCACCGGATCCTGCCCTGCTTTTTTGAACCAGTATAGATCGACCTCCATTTTTACATTGTCCTTGTCTGTTTGCTGCAGAAGAATATAATATGGAAATACCCCATTTTGTGCCTGGAATTCGAAATCGTGATTATGATAACAGAATTGTATACCAGATTTCTTGCATGTCTCACCTGCTTTATTAAAAATATCAGCCAGTTTTTTGTAATGATCGAGATCGCCGCGTTCATAAGTTGACAAATAGGCGCACACCATATACTTCAGTCCAACAGTTGATGCATCATCTACTGCCTTTTGCCAGTCATGTAAAATCGTACCCTGTACATCTGCTCCTTTTTCCTGTTCTTCACCCAGACGGTAATGACCGCTATTGGCCACCAGTCCGTTATCAGTCAGCAGCTTTTTTGTAAGTGACTGCATCCATACCATAAAATTTCTCCGATCCGGTATAAGTTGCATTTTCCACTGAATTGTACCCAATCTCGGCTACTTTCTGCAGTGTACCAAGTGGATCTGTACCCATGGCATCACGAACTGTGTATAACTGAAGTCCGATAACAGGGGTTGCAAAAGCAGTCAACGGACCCTTTACAAATACAGCAGCCGATAAAGCTGAGGCGGATTTGATAAAAACTCTTCTGGATGTCATAAAATAATTTTTAGCTGAGCAATCGGTTTTCGACTTATAAATGTAAGTTCTTTAAAACAAATTTAATTTTTTATGGTACATCTGTACTACTTCACCACTGAATTCCATCAGGATATAGTTCCGGCTACTACTTCATTCCTACTACAACCATATATAAAATTTCCCGACCCCATCCATCATTTTTGAAAAATAATTACCTTTTACCTGGTTCGCCATTTGAAAATCTGTAAATCTTAATGAATGAAAGTCTGCCTGATGTTCTTTTTTAGCATAATCCTGGTGTCCGCTTTGGGAAATGAAACGGGTGATTTCCATAAATCCCGGTTCGGCAGCGAGCACCCCACTTTACCCATTGGATCGCCCGCTCCTCCTTTTACACTTCCCGGAACTGATGGAAAGACGTATAGCCTGTCTTCATTTAGCAAGGCGGATGTGCTGGTAATTGTTTTCACCTGTAATCACTGTCCGACAGCCCAGGCTTATGAAGACCGGATCATCCAGCTAACAAAGGATTATTCTGCAAAAAATGTGGCGGTCATTGCGATCATGCCCAATGATCCCACTTCGATCAATCTGGACGAGCTGGGATACACTGATATGGGTGATTCATTTGAAGAAATGAAACTACGTGCGAAAGAAAAAAACTTCAATTTCCCCTATTTGTTCGATGGCGAAACCGAAAAAGTATCACTCGCTTACGGACCGATCGCGACACCTCATGTGTTTATTTTTGATAAAAACAGGATTCTGCGTTATAGTGGCCGGATCGATGATATGGAAAAGCCCACCAAAACCCCGACAGTCAGGGATGCGCGGGTGGCTATAGATGAATTGCTGGCCGGCAAACCGGTATCTGTTCCGACTACAAAAGTTTTCGGCTGCAGTATAAAATGGGCAGAAAAAAGTAACTGGATTGATAAGGCAAAGGCGAATTGGGCCAAGGAACCCGTTACGATCGATTCAATCGATGAGCAGGGCATAAAGGACCTGGTTCAAAATCATTCAGACAAACTCCGGCTGATTAACGTGTGGGCTACCTGGTGCGGTCCATGCGTAACCGAATTCCCCGAATTTATTACGATGAACCGTATGTATCGCAAAAGGGATTTTGAATTTGTAAGTATCAGCGCCGACGAAATGGCCAAGGAAAATAAAGCACTTCAGTACCTGCAGAAACAGCAGGCTTCCAATAAAAATTATATTTATTCAGGTGATAGTAAATATAAACTTATTGAGGCCATCGATCCGAAATGGCAGGGTGCACTGCCCTATACATTACTTGTAGAGCCCGGTGGTAAAATTGTTTTTGCAAAAGAAGGCATAATCGATCCGGCTGAATTGAAGAAAGCGATTGTTGAGAATAAGTATATTGGGAGATACTACTGATAGTTATTAGTTATTAATTGTTAGTTATTAACTGAATGTCGTACACTGATTAATAACTAATAATTAATAACTAATAACTACCAGAACGCTGTGTACAATCCTGCCAGAATTCCCATGATAATCACCGAACCCAGGATAAATGACGGGGAAACGCGGAAATCTTTTTTATCAATAATGATAGTGTGGGAAACCTGATTCGTCACCGGTTTGGATAAACTAATGCCAATCATAATCAAAACAATAATAACAAAGGTTATTGTCATTCGATCCAGGAATGGATAATCCGGGAAAGCCCCTTGCGTCCAAACCGGAAGAAATTTTAATATCGTGGATACGGGAATGGTTAGAAGGCTGCCGGTTAACGCGGCTGTAGCAGTAGTACGTTTCCAAAAAAAGCCCATCAAAAAAATCGCCAGCACTCCGGGTGAAATAAAACCTACATATTCCTGAATAAACTGATAAGCCTGATCAAGATTTTTTAATGCAGGTGCAATGAGGGCTGCAATACTCATCGCCACAATAACAACCCATTTGCCGATACCCACCAATTGTTTTTCAGAGGCGTTTTTGTTAAAAAACTTCTTATAAATATCCAGTGAGAAAATAGTTGAAATACTATTTGCCTTGCCGGCCAGCGAAGCGACAACGGCAGCGGTCAATGCCGCGAATGCAACACCCTTCAGTCCGGGTGGCAACAGATTCATAAGAGTCGGATAAGCATGATCCGGCTTGATGATCCCATCAGGCATCATTTCTTTTTGAAACATACCATTCTTATGCAAAACAAACATCGTTATACCCGGAAGCACAACAATGACGGGTACAAGTAATTTTAAAAATGCGGCGAAAAGCAGTCCGCTTCTCGCAGTTTTCAGATTCGCACCCAGGGCCCTTTGGATAATATACTGATTGCAGCCCCAGTAAGCCAGGTTGTTAATCCACATGCCGCCGATAATGACTGAGAGACCGGGAAGGTCCTGATAGTATGGATCTCCCTTATGAAATATCATGTGAAAATGATCCGGTGCTTCCTTTCGAAGGATAGATATGCCTTTCAGCAGATTACTGCCATATCCGAAATGTTCGGAGAGTAATGTGAGTGCGAGGTAAGTGGTTACCAATCCGCCAATGAGCAAGACCAACACCTGGATTACATCTGTGTATCCTATCACTTTCATTCCACCCAGTGTAACAACGATGGAGAAAATGGAAAGACCCGCAACACTCCACCCAAAGGAAATATCTGATATGGAGGTGATGGCCAGTGCACCGAGATAAATAATGGAAGTCAGATTTACAAATACATAAACGAGTAACCAAAAAATAGCCATCAGCGTACTTACCTGTTGGTTGTACCGGGTCGCCAGGAATTGCGGCATTGTGAAAATTTTATTCCGCAGATAAATCGGCAAAATAAATACCGCCACAATGATCAGGGTGGCAGCGGCCATCCATTCGTAAGTTGAGATCGCCAGACCCAGTGCATAACCAGAACCTGACATCCCGATAAAATGCTCAGCGGAAATATTTGAAGCAATCAAAGATGCTCCGATAGCCCACCAGGTGAGCGACCCTTCAGCAAGAAAAAAATCTTTCGAGTTTGTTAATACAGATTTCTTCCTCCTGTAGATATAATAGCCATATGCAAATACGACTATGAAATAGACAAAAAATACAAGATAGTCCGCTCGCTGTAGTTTATGCACGGGGGTAATACTCCGGTTTCTGTTCGGTGAGCAGATTAGAATTTTAGTGTTGCTGGCAGATATTGATTAACCAGACCTTCGTAATACGGCTTGAGTTTGGTCCAATCTGGTGGCACAGGATTTTTTGAATACAGATCGTAAGGGTTAAAAAGTTTTACCCATTTGAGCATGTCACGGTCATGGTCATCCAATAAATAATCATAAGCGCCTTCTCTGTGCCAGGCATAAAACGAATGATAACGAAGCATATATAATCCAGGTTCCGGCAATGAATTTTTCATCATCTGATACACATATTCATCGTGACCCCAGGACATGGTCACATTCCGAAGTCCGCAATGTGCTTTATAAACGCCCAATTCATCTTTATACACCGGATCATTAGAATCCGGATTCAGGGCAAAAAATTCAGGATATACTACTTTTTCCGAATGTGCGCATCCGACGGGGAAGGTATCGCCAACAACCGCCCATTGGGGTTCGCCGAACAGACATAACACTTTACCCATATCATGCATAAGACCCACCAGCACCATCCAATCAGGATGTCCGTCTGCCCGAATGGCCTCAGAGGTTTGCAATAAATGCTGAAACTGATCCAGATCAGTATCCGGATCTGAATCATCCACAAGTTGGTTCAAAAACTGGAAAGCATCCCAGACCGGCATTTCTCTTTTACCGAAAGATAAAAACTCCTTCCGCTTGCCTTGTACAAAATCATAAGTCTGGTAAGTATGATTCAGTTTATAGAATTCACGAACAGTATCCCGGACGGGTGTTTCGTAATTTCTGAAGGCTTCTTTTGCCTTTGCAGGAGCCTCCTGTTCCGGATATCTTTTTAACACATCTTCCTCCCATTCATCCAGGCTGTTCAGAGGTTCAATTTCGGACTGGGTAAAAGTTTTCACATTTGACATGGCAGGCAATTTATTGAATTTACGAAAAGTTCCTTTTACATCAAATAAAATTCCCTGTATTGACAAAGAATAATAATTTTATTACCCATATAAAAAAACCAGATTATGAAAAATTTATTGTCATTTCTTTTGCTTGCAGCTTGCCAGTTTTCATATTGCGCAAAAGCATAAACTGGTGCAATTATGGTCCACCGATGCCGTGGTGGCAACACCCGAATCGGTTCTGCCGGATTTAAAAGATAATAAACTGTATGTCTCCCTGATTGACGGGGAGCCATGGGGAGTGGATGGGAAAGGCGGAATAGGTCGAATGACGAATATGGGAAAGAATTATGATTCTTTATGGTTTACCGGATTAAATGCCCCTAAAGGACTGGGCGTATATCGAAATAAAATCTATGCAGCTGATATTTCAGATGTAGTGGTTGTGGATGTCCCGACTGCAAAATTGATTAAAGAAAATTCCTGTTGAGGGTGCCAGCGGGTTAAATGATATTACGGTCACTGAAGGTGGGATCGTATATGTTTCTGATTCGAAGACGGGCAGAATCTGGAAAATAACTGATGACAAACCGGTCCTTTACCTGGAAAATATTACGGGAGCCAACGGTTTGAAGGCAGTAAAAGATGACTTGTATTTTGCCAAAGGGTCTGCTTTCATGAAGGCCGATGCAAAAAAGAATATCGTACAGATCGCAGATGTTGGCCAGGCTATTGACGGAATAGAGCCTGTTGGCAATGGCGATTTCCTTGTCACTTCCTGGTCAGGTTATATTTTTTACGTGTATGCCAATGGTCAAACAGAGCTTCTGTTGGACACACATGAACAGAAAAAGAATACCGCGGATATCGGATATGATCCTGTTAAAAAAATAGTATATGTTCCCACTTTTTTTGACAGGAGAATTGTTGCTTATCAGCTGAGCAGTTTATAATTCGATATACTTGTGACATATTTAGAAGCGGACGATGTTGGCCCTGGCCTTACGCTTTACGCTTTGTGCTTTGTGCTTTTTTGGGTAATTCCTGATTCAGTACAGACGAGGGAAATTCGCTGATATAAATGGCTCCGTGTTTAAGCCTCCCCTTCCCATTATTTTTTGTCCAGATCTGCGGAACAATATAATGCGAAATGGATGTCTGGTTTAGCATACCGTTCTCTTCCTGGAAATAATAAACACTAAACCGGAGGTCAGAACCCCGTCCGTAGGCATCCCCACCAACCAGGCCTATGGGCTGACCTGCTTTTACCAACTGACCCGGTTTCACCAGCGCACTGTTTTTTCTCAGTATCCCATATCTCGCAAATGAGCAATCGGGTTGTGCGATTTCAATAAAATTTTCTGTCCCAATGCTGGCCTGTCCAGCATCATTGGCGCCATTCTGATCCTGAATATCATTCACAATGCCTTTTCTTGCTGCATAGATGGTATCACCCGGTTTCATTTTCAGTCGAAGTACATACCATGACCCGGAATCAGACGATTTAACCGGCGACATTTCATATACCTGTGCCTGAGTGCCCGGTGTAATGGGAAGTAAATAAATAATGTTTTGGTTCACATTTGGATGTATACATCCTTTTTGAAAGCCACTTTTGTAATTGAACTGAACGGCTGCCTGTGGATCAATAACTGATATACTGAATAATTTGTTATATCCCGGTTTGACTTCCGCATGAAAAGGTAAGGGCTGATCGCATTTTACATTTGTGAAACTTGTAAATCCAATGTCAAGAATATAATTACAAAAAGCGTAATTAACACATGAAAAAACATACGCTCCTTTCTGGTCCTGCTGATATTTTACTTCAATCATTCTCTGGGCCGATAGAGAAAAATGAATTACCAGCAGCAATAAAGAAATCATGAATTTATTATACCTGCGAAATAACGAATTCATCATCTGAGTCCTTTATAAATGGTTACCACACGAAATATTTAAAATCCGGAATACCGGAAATACTGATCAATTTTATTTGAACTGCTGACCGATAAAAATATCATTTTTCCCCGAAATAAGCCGTCATTCGGTCGAACCCGCTCCTTTAAATGCTAAAGCTTTATTAATACATGGTTAAAGGCCAGGTATGCAATCATTCTGCTTTCCATATGAAATGCAAATAATGTATTTTGCCGCTTTCAAATGAAACCCTGCATTAAAATATGAGAAGAATTCTGTTTTTTAGTCTGAGTATCAGCCTGTTCTTATCCTGTAGTAAAAGTAATTCATCCTCCTCTGCACCCCCTGCAGGAGCAGTGGATACATTGAATAACTGGGTGAAAGTGAGCAATGCCGGATTTGAACTGGATGATATCTGGTTTACAGACATAAAAACCGGTTTCGTGGCTGGCAGCACTTCAATTTACAATAGTACGGACAGTGGCAATTCCTGGACACCCATTCCAAATACCGGCAGTTTCAAGGTATTTAATATTCAGTTCCTGGATAATCTTCACGGCTTTGCACAGGGCACTACCCAATTAGTTATTACTGTTGACGGAGGTAAAACCTGGTCTTTAAAATCCATTGCTTCCGGTTACGCCTATACATTTCAATTTCTTACACCGTCTACCGGTTATTATAATGATTACAACAAGGGAATATACAAAACGACAGATACTGGCACTACCTGGAAACAGGTATATGACGGAACCGGAAAGAAACCCAATTTCTTTTTTGATTTTCTGGACAGTTCCAATGGTTTTGCCATGCTAAACGTAGAATTCAATAAAACAATTGACGCAGGTAGCAGCTGGCAAACAGTTACTTCAAATATCACAGACACCAGTTTCAGGACTTATTACAGGATGCAATTTCTGGACTCACTCAGTGGATATTATGGTGCTCCCAGCGGACTATTCAAGACCTCAGACGGAGGCAAGTCCTGGTCAAATATTCTGCCCAGGCAAACCACGTTTATGGTTCCTCATTTCTTTGATAATAACAATGGTTATTGCCTGGCGGCCAATACCATTTATAAAACAACGGACGGGGGAAATAACTGGACCGTCAGCTGTAAATTGGGCCAGGATGATTTTTCCGGAATGCATTTCCTGGATATTAATACAGGATGGGCGACAACTTTCGGTGGTTTTGTACTCAGGCTTAAACCGTAGCGCCCTTCATTTCATAATTCCCTAACATTGGCTTCATATTGAATTCATATGTGTTTAGTTATTTTACAATGAGTTATTCATTGTAAAAGATCATCCCCCATGAAGCAACTGAGTTATTTCTTCACCAAAATCGGAATCCGGATATTCCTCGCCCGGCTGTCCGTTTTTTATCCGGCGTTTCGCTGTTATAAAATCCATTGATGGATTTTATTAATCGCCATTCCGGATGAGAATATTATATGCCATACAAGGCACGGGAAATGGTCATCTCAGCAGGGCCCGCGAAATCATCCCCATACTGCAAAGAAAAGGCGAACTCGATCTGCTCATCAGCGGAACACAGGCTGATGTTGACTTACCATATCCGGTAAAATATCGATTCAAGGGACTTTGTTTTATTTTCGGAAAAAAGGGTGGCGTTGACGTTATGGCCACTTACAGAAAAAGCAATCTGAAAAGATTATTCGCAGAAATAAAAAGTCTCCCCATAGAAAACTACGACCTGGTTTTAAATGATTTTGAGCCGGTCAGCGCCTGGGCATGCAAGAGAAAACACAAACATTGTGTTGGTCTTAGTCATCAGGCTGCCGTCATACATAAAAAAGCTCCCCGGCCCAAAAAAAAGGACCTGCTTGGCAAAGCCATTTTACATAATTATGCCCCTGTTTCTGTTTCATACGGATTTCATTTTGCAAACTACAGCAAGGAAATTTTCACGCCTGTCATCCGAAGTGAAATCAGAAATCCGCCCCCGGATATAAAACCGCATTACACCGTGTACCTGCCGTCTTATTCAGATAAAAGAATTATCGACGTATTATCGGAACTCGGCGATATTAAATGGCAGGTATTCAGCAAACACAGCAAAAAGACCTATCGCGAAAAAAATGTATTTATTCGTCCGATTGAGAATGATTTATTCATAGAAAGCCTGATCAGTTGTACGGGGATTCTCTGTGGTGCCGGGTTTGAAACACCCGCAGAAGCACTTTACCTTAAGAAAAAGCTATTGGTTATTCCGATGAAAGGTCAGTATGAACAACAATGCAATGCTGCTGCGCTCGAACTCCTGGGCGTTCCGGTATTAAAATCATTAAAAAGTAAACATTTGGATAAAATAAAATCCTGGACACGAAATCCACAGGATATCCCGGTCATATATCCGGATATAACCGAAAAGATTATTGATATGGTGATCCGGGAAAATATATTCCCCGAAAACAGATTGGCTGGATCACCAGATACCGAAATTCATTCTGTGAAGGCTTTGAAGACCAAAAGTCTGGAACGGATCCTAAAACAATCGGCGGACTAAAATGCAATTGAACAGGGTATCGTTCGGTGAAGGTTTTCATTGGGGAGTTTCAACAGCTGCCTACCAGATTGAAGGCGGGCACGATGCCGATGGAAAAGGGGCATCCATCTGGGATATCTTCACCCGGCGCACCAAAAAAATCTATGGCGGCCAACATGGTAATACGGCCTGTAATTTTTACAATCTCTACAGGGATGATATTGATCTGATGAATCGTATGCATATTCCCAATTATCGGTTTTCCATTTCCTGGAGCCGGATATTTCCTGAAGGCACAGGCACCATAAATCAGGCGGGCGTTGATTATTATAACAGGTTGATAAATGAATGCCTGGAAAAAGGTATACAGCCATGGATTACATTATATCACTGGGACCTGCCACAGGCATTGGAACTAAAAGGAGGATGGGCTAACCGGGAAATATTAAACTGGTTTGAAATCTATGTCGCGTTTTGTGTACAACAATTCGGTGACCGGGTACAAAGGTGGATGATTTTGAATGAACCCATGGTATTTACAGGCGCCGGATATTTCTTAGGTGTGCATGCCCCTGGCAAAAAAGGCTTAACCTGTTTTCTTGCTGCGGTACACCATGCTGCTTTATGCCAGGCGGCAGGTGGAAGAATTGTGAAAAGCCTGCAACGGGATGCCATTGTAGGAACTACTTTTTCATACTCTCATGTCGAACCCTGGCGGAATAATATAAAGGATCTTGCTGCTGCAAAAAAAACGGACACGTTGTTGAACCGTTTATTTATTGAACCGCTTATGGGTATGGGATATCCTGTGACTGACCTGAAAATCCTGCGCCGCCTCGAAAAATTTCATCGGGACGGTGATGAGTCGAGACTTGCATTTAATATGGATTTTGTCGGTCTCCAGAATTACACGCGGGAGGTTGTCCGTCATTCTCCCCTCATGCCATTTATAAAAGCCAGGGTAGTTAAGGCAGAAAAAAGAAATGTAAACTGTACTCAAATGAATTGGGAAGTGCACCCGCCCGCTATTTATCATGCACTCATGCGATGGAATCAGTACAAAAATCTCAAGGAAATTATTGTGACGGAAAATGGTGCTGCGTTTGATGATTACTGCATAGATGGAAAGATAGAAGATCTGAGAAGAATAAATTATTTGAAGGACCACATAGCGCAGGTTCAACTGGCTAAAAAAGAAGGTGCGCGTGTGAATGGATATTTTGTCTGGACTTTTATGGACAACTTCGAATGGGCCGAAGGTTATTATCCAAAATTCGGATTGGTACATGTAGATTTTGAGACCCAGAAAAGAATAATAAAAGATTCCGGAAAATGGTATGCTGCTTTCCTGGATACAAATCTATCAGCGGATATCCCGTAATCCAACCATCTTATTTTTATCCTGATCCCAGATTTTCAGACGCAGGCAGGCAATCACTTCTTTTATATTCAATGAAGTGCGTTTACAGGATTGTAGTTCTTTAATGTGCTCCATTACTTCCGGGAGGCGATAGAAAGGTATTTTGGAATTCAGATGGTGAATGTGATGATAACCAATATTACCTGTTAACCAGGCCATTACCGGATTCATCACCATATAACTGGAAGACTCCATGGCCGCTTTTTCATAGGCCCATTCTTTATTATCAGAAAAAGTAACGCCCGGGAAATTGTGTTGTGCATAAAAAAGATAGGCACCCATCGCAAATGCGATGACGAACGGAAGAAAAAACAAACAAAACCAGATCTGCCATCCGACGAAAATAAATAACAGAACAGAAATAGTTATGTGAATAACAAGAGCGATCAGTGAGTCAAAATGTTTACGCGGATTACTTACAAAGGAAGCAATACACATCCCGAATATAAACATGGAAAAATATCCCAGCGCGATGGTGAGAGGATGTCTGATCGCCAGGTATTCAAATTTCTGTCGTCCATTCATCTCCTCGTACTTTCTTTTGGTTGCTATCGGATACGATCCGATGCTCGCACTGAATAACTTAGAATTATTATTGTGATGATGGTCGTGCGACCTTTTCCAAATACTGGTTGGGGAAAGAATATAAAATCCGAAAACGGTCATAATAAAATTCGCAAGCCTCGAATGAGTCAGGATGGAATGATGCTGATGATCATGGTAAATGATAAACATTCTCACCATGAGGAGTCCGGCTATTAAACTAAAAATTATTTTTACTGAAAAAAAAGGAATAAGTATGGTAGCTGCCAGTGCAATGCCGATCAGGAAGATCGTTGAGAGCGCGTAGAACCAGCTTTTACTCCTGATTTCTTTTGCAAATGGCTTGGTCGCTAGTATGAGCTCTTTACCGGATAACATGGTTGTAATTTAAATTTGACGTCTAACGTGTTTCCATCGCCGGTGAGTCCACAACCAATTCTCGGGTTGACTCCGGATATCAGCTTCCAGCTTTCTGGTATGAATTTCGGTAATCGTCCCGGTTTCCTGATCCATCGAAGGTAACTCAATTCTCTCAGCAAACACCTTGTAGTAGCCCCTTTTAACTCTTCTTATGGTAATATAAACAATCGGATAACGAATCTTTAACGCTATTTTCTCTATCCCGAGAAACACCGGTGTATCCTGGTTCATAAACGACATCCAGTATGCGCGGTCGGGAAGCGGCGACTGGTCTGCAATAAATGCCGTTGCCGTTAATTCGTTCCGGTGCTTCAGCATGTCCCGCAAAGTGTCCTTCATCGGAATTAAACGTGTACCAAAACGGGTGCGCATCCGATAAATCAATCCATTAAAATACTTGTTGGATAATGGATGATAAATAACGTACAACTGATGTTTGCAACAAATGCTGAAAGTATTTCCACCCCATTCCCAGTTTCCGAAATGCCCCATCACCACCATAAAGCTTTGATTTTCCAGTGTCAGCTGGTTAAATATGGCCAGCGTCCCGGGTACAAACTCACAATGCTTTACCATGTCTTCTCTGGAAATGGTGAGTGTCTTAAATGTTTCCAGGAATAGGTCGCAGAAATAACGGTAAAACCGTTTTTCTATTTCCTGAATCTCTTTTTCCTGTTTTTCCGGAAATGCTTTCACCAGATTCTCCCTTACCACTTTACGACGATACCCCAGTACGCGATATAATAAAAAATAAACACCGTCTGAGAATAAGTATAGTAACGGAAACGGAAGAATGGCAATCAGGTAAACAAATGGTATACAGAGATAATAAAAAAGGGCTGGTAGCAAATTTTTCAATGGAGGAAAATGCAAAGGTAAAACAATGGGTTCTAATATCCGAATCCGTTCCGGATCTCAATGGACTGCACCGGACGGATTTCGGTAAACAACCACGGAATAGCAATAATTCATAGTAGATTGCGTTATCATTTGTTATTGTTTCGTCTATGAGATTCAGATTCTGTAGTCATTCCGTCATATTTCTATCCATTTTAATTATATGCGGTTGTAGCAAAAGCAACCCTCTGGTAACCGATACTCCAGCAGATTATTATCCGATGCATATAGGCAATTACATTATTTATCGGATGGATTCATTGAAATTTATCAATGTCGGATCGCAGGATACAATGATCAGTTATCACGCAAAAGAAGTGGTTGAAGATAGTATTACTGACAACCTGGGAAGGCCAAGTTATCGTGTCACCCGATATCTCAGCGATACCAATGAGGTCTCAGAATGGGTACCTTCCATTGCTTATATGGTCACGCCACTCAAGGGATCAGTTGAAGTTGTTGAAAATAATCTTCGGTTTATTAAATTGGTCACGCCCGTTCAGGATGGCATTTCCTGGATGGGAAACGCATATATCGACACTAAATCTGATGATTCCCCCGTTCCCTACATGGATGGCTGGAACTATACATATGCCAATACCGGCCTGCCTTACGACGTGCTGGCTGGCACAATTCCGGTGACTGTCACGGTAAAAGAAGCAGACGAAGTTTCAGGATTGGGAGACAATTCCTATACACAAACCATTTACAGTGAGGAAATTTATGGTGAACATATTGGCTGCATTTATAAAAGATTTCTTTACTCTGTATATCAGTCACCCAATGTCCAATATCCGCAAGGTGCAACCATTGGTTATGGTCTGACCTTTAATATGGTTTCTCATAACTAACCAATCCCTCGTTATCGTATTGCTTTCTGTTAGACCGGTATCAAACTGCGGGCACTCTCTTTATTAAAATCAATCAAAGTCAGTTTTGCATTAACCGAACGAAACTGTTCACAGATTTCAGTCAATTGATGTGCAGCATGTAATCCTTGAGAGAAAACCAATATGTTTTGATAAAACCGTTTCATTTTTTTTAGTTTTGCAAATGGAAAAACAAATTAGTTCAATATTAAAAGTGCTCACACTCGCGGAACGTTTAAAATTTGAACTCCGCCACAGTTATACTTCCAGCGGAAGGCAGGAAAGTGTTGCAGAACATTGCTGGAGGATGTCTTTAATGGCGGTATTAATAGAGCCGCTCCTGACAAAAAAAGTGAATACCGCCAGGCTCCTGAAAATGATCATTATACATGACCTGGTAGAAGCGGAAGCCAAAGATATTTCGGCACTGGATGTCCTGCGGAATCCGGAAATTAAAATCAAAAAGCTGGAAGATGAAAAGCGGGCCATTGAAAATCTGCGTTCTGCGTTAAAAGAAACAAATGGGCAGGAGATTTATGATTTGTTTTATGAGTTTGAAAACAAAGAAACTATGAGTCCAAAATAGCTAACGCTCTTGACAAACTGGAAGTGCAGCTTCAGCATAATCATGCTGATTTTTCAACCTGGGAAGAAATAGAATATGAAATGAGTTTTATGATGGACAAACATGTGCTATTTGATGAAACGCTATCAGAATTAAAACGTCAGATCGAAAACGCAGCGGAAGAAAAAATGAAATCTGCCGGAGTAAATACCCTGCTGATAAGGCAAAGGGCTGGCCGATAAATATGATGTTCAAATTCCTCATTCATAGTCTCTTAGAATAAACCCCATTGGTTGCGCAAAAATATTTTCCGAAAAATGTCCAATTTCTGAAATCCCGATCATTATTGAAGTGTAAATAAACATTCAATAATTACAAAACAGAAAAATGGAAGAGAGATTTAATTTTTATGAAAAAGGTTATGCAGCCATGAAGGGTCTTTTTAATACGGGTGCCTATCTGGCAAAATCAAAAATCGGACAACCCCTTATTGATTTAATAAATTTCAGGGTTTCACAAATAAACGGATGTGCATACTGTCTGGATATGCATGCGAAGGATTTACGTGCCATGGGTGAATCCGAACAGCGCCTTTATTTGTTAAATGCCTGGCGCGAGACTCCTTTTTATACAGAGCGGGAGCGGGCTGCACTCGCCTGGGCGGAGGCCGTCACAAAGACTGAAATACCAGACGAAGTCTATTCTGATGCCCGCGACCAATTTTCCGAGGAAGAAATGATAGACCTGACGATGGCGGTTATTACCATAAACAGTTTCAATCGCATTAACATCGCTTTCCGAGTAAAAGCAGGCAACTATCAGCCAGGCATGCATGCTCAATTAATTCAGAATAATTAAAGATGGACGCCCTTGCCCTGATATTCAATTGAATATCAGGGCAATATTTTTATAGGGAAAAACACGCTGTTTAACATAGCGCCGCACTGGATGTCATCCACCATATTATCAGTTTTGCAGCCTTCAGGGAATGAACTTCAAATAAGCTTTGTAAACCGGGCTGCATACATGGAATCAGCCGCATCATGATAACCCGGAAGGATTTCGTGCTTTTCCAGTTTCATATTGCCAGATTCCAATAGTTTACCGGAAATCCGCTCGTTTTCATCAGCAAAGACGGAGCATGTAATATATACCAGGACGCCGTTCGGTTTAAGTCGCATGATAATATTTGATAGAATCTTTTCCTGACGCTGGCGATAGTTAGAGATCGTTTCGGGATTGAAATAATAAAGTGCCTCCGGTGTCCGGCTCCAGGTGCCACTGCCCGTACACGGAAGATCCGCCACGATAAAATTGAATGACTGGCGGGGAACATCATTCTGATCAGTCAGATCTGCACTGAAAAGATGAACAGGCTCAATACCCGCATCCCGGAAGCGGTTTGAAAGATTTTTCAGAATAGATTCCCGTATATCCGAGACCGTTAGTCTGCATCCGGGATAAAGATCATTCAGCAAAATGGATTTTCCACCGCTGCCTGCACAACAGTCCCAGGCTTCAAATTCTCTTTTTGCATCAGGTTTTAGAAACAGGGCCGTCCGTTGAGAACTCAGGTCCTGTACCACTGCTTCCCGGTTTAGCAAAAAAACATTATCCAGCTTTGTGCCTCCGTTAAATGAATAGGTTTTAAAGGGTAGCAGGGAAAGGGGATCTGCATCAAGGTATTCTATATTATGCTGCGTTAGTTTTGCTGTCAGCACCTGCTCCTGACCCGGCCGTACACGTATAAACAACCGGGGTTTTTCGAGAAATGACAAACAGAATGCCTGGTGATCCATATCAGCACTGATCAGATTCTTCCATGGAAAAATATCCGTCAGCTGGAAATCCGGAAATTTTAATCTGACAATATCCAATTTTTCTTCCAGGGGTTTTTCAACCAGCATATGCCAGTCCGGCCTGAGCTGTTCCAGGATTTGTTCCTGATGATGATTTGACAGAAATATACCTGTGAGAATGCGTTCCTCCGCTGAAATATTTTTGAGTGCATGACCCATCCGGAAAAAACAATAACACATTTCGCTTACCTGCTTTCTGTCACGCGAACCCATCTGTGGATTCTCACGGAAAAAATTTTTCAGAAAGCTATGTAAAGGAATTTCTCCTGCGTAGGCCGCGAGTATGCGAACTGCATAACGGAGCAGGTTATCGAATTTCATTTATAAGGTTCATTTCTAAAACAAAGGCGCGAATATGCGCGTCTGAAAATTATTTATATAAAGGATCAGAGTTCCAGCAATGCTTTAACCGGATCCTTTCCAAAAAGTAACTGGTCAGGATTTTCAAGCAGGTCTTTTACGCGGACCAGGAAGCTTACGGATTCGCGTCCGTCAATAATGCGATGATCATAACTCACAGCCAGATACATCATGGGACGGATCACGATCTGACCATTCACTACTACGGCTCTTTCCTCGATCTTGTGCATCCCCAGGATGGCAGATTGGGGAATATTAATAATGGGTGTGGACATAAGCGAACCAAAAACCCCGCCATTGGTAATGGTAAATGTTCCGCCCTGCATTTCTTCCATGCTTAATTTGTTATCCCGGGCTTTGCCGGCCAGTTCAACCACTTTCTTTTCTATCTCGGCCATGCTCAGACTTTCCGCGTTGCGTATAACAGGTACCACCAATCCTTTCGGAGCGGAAACCGCAATGGAAATGTCACAATAGTCGTGGTAGATCAGTTCTTCTCCATCAATGTAGGCATTCACTGCAGGCCATTCCTGCAATGCATAACAAACTGCTTTGGTAAAAAAACTCATGAAACCAAGATTCACCCCATGCTTCTCCTTGAATTTATCCTTATACTTTGTTCGCAGAGACATGACCTGGCTCATATCCACTTCATTAAAAGTGGTGAGCATAGCGGTGGTATTTTTTGCTTCCACGAGACGACGCGAAACCGTCTTTCGCAGATTGCTCATTTTCTCTTTGCGTATGTCCCGGCCGAACAAAGATTTGCCAGGCAAACGGCCCGGATTGGCCAGAGCCTCCAGCACATCAAGTTTCACGATCTTACCATTGGAACCAGATGGAGTAATGGTGCCTTTATCCACCTTTTTATCCGATATGATGGCTGCAGCAACCGGTGTGGCCCTGGTTTCTGTACCCGCTGCTTTCTTTTCAGCTATTTGTGATTCAACTACTTTTTCAGATGCCAGCTTCGTAACGGGTGCAACCGTTTTTTGGGCTTCAGCATTGGTATCCGCGGGCTTTTCAGCAGCTTTTGATGCCGGTTTTGCAGCTGACTCATCAATGTTCGCCAGCACGTCGCCGATTTTTAATGTATCTCCTTCCTTCACAAGGGTTTTAAGTGAACCGGCCTTTTCAGCATTTACTTCGAATGTTGCTTTTTCACTTTCCAGTTCAGCGATCACTTCATCACGGTCAACATAGTCGCCATCTTGTTTAAGCCATTTCACCAGTGTTACCTCACTGATGGATTCGCCGACAGCCGGCACTTTAATATCGATCATCTGCTTTGAAATTTACGTGCACGAAGATAATTTATTTAACATGTCAGCTGTCAATTTTCAAATCAAATACTGAAAGCAGTTTCTATGATTTCTGATTGTTCCTGAGCGTGCACTTTCGCATATCCGGTAGCCGGAGAAGCACCCGGCTGACGGCTTATAAAGCCATAGTTAATGGTTTTCAGATTCATCTGCAGGTAGGAGGCGGCGCCCATATTCAGGGGTTCCTCCTGTATCCAGAACCAGGTAGCATTATTATACTTTCTGTATAATGCATCCAATTGATTAGCGGGAAGCGGATAAAGCTGCTCAACCCGGATAATGGCGATGTCTTTGCGTTTATCCTTTAACTGTCTTTCCGCCAATTCAAAATAGATTTTACCAGTGCAAAACAACACTTTCTTAACCTGTGCAGCATCCCCGGCAAATTTATCATCAATGACTTCCTGAAATCCGCCACTGGTGAAATCGGAGATTTTTGAATAGGTACCCGGATAACGCAGGTTGGCTTTCGGCGAAAAATTAATCAGCGGTTTCCTGAAGGGCCATGCCACCTGGCGACGCATGGCATGGAAATAATTTGCAGAAGTCGTTATATTGGTAATGACCATATTGAGTTCAGCACACATTTGCAAAAATCTCTCCATACGCGCACTGCTATGTTCCGGACCCTGGCCCTCGTAGCCATGGGGAAGAAGTAATACCAATCCATTCATACGCTGCCATTTTTGTTCTCCGGCTGCAATGAACTGGTCAATGGTCGTTTGAGCTCCATTGCTGAAGTCGCCAAATTGAGCTTCCCATAAAACCAGCGCCCCCGGGCTTGCGATCGCATATCCGTATTCAAATCCCAGCACACCATACTCACTGAGCAGGGAATTATAAATTCTGAATTTGCCCTTCGCCCCCGGAATACGGCTCAGGCGATTATAAGGCTCATCCGTTTTTTCATCCATCAGAACGGAATGGCGGTGAGAGAAGGTACCGCGCCGCACATCCTGTCCGCTCATACGTACATCCCGACCATCCAGCAACAAACTTCCATAGGAAAGTAATTCTCCCGAAGCCCAATCCAGTTTTTGCTCTTCATTGAATAACTTCTGCTTATCCTGTAATAATTTCTCAATTTTTTTCAATGGAGTAAACGTCTCGGGCCATGTCATCATGGCCTCAAATATCTTCTTCAAATCAGCTTCAGAAATGGCCGTTACAGGTGACTTGTTAAAATCCTCTATCGTAGCGCGTCTCATACTTTTCCATTCCATTTCGGGCTGCTGATACGTATAAGGAAGCGGTTTCTGTTTTACTTCATCCAGTCTCTCCTGCAGATCGTTCCAGAACTTTTTCTCCATATCCTTGGCCAGATCTTTTGCGTCTCCTTCCCCGTTTTCCATCAGAAACTGCGTGTATACTTCACGTGGGTTGGGGTGTTTATCAATCAGCGCGTATAGAATGGGCTGTGTGAATTTGGGATCGTCTCCTTCGTTATGTCCATGACGACGGTAGCAAACCATGTCAATAAATATGTCCGCATTAAATTCCTGCCGGTACCGGGCGGCTATCTCTGCACATTTCACCACTGCTTCCGGATCGTCGCCGTTCACATGCAGAACAGGAGATTGCACGGCCGCAGCCAGCGACGTACAATAGTCCGAACTTCTTGCCTCATCAAAATCAGTTGTAAATCCAATCTGGTTATTGATCACAAAATGGATGGTTCCCCCCGTATAATATCCTTTCAATCCCGACATTTGCAATACTTCATATACAATTCCCTGGCCGGCCAGGGAAGCGTCGCCATGAATGAGAATGGGAAGAATTTTATCGTAATCACTCTTATATAAGACATCAGCCTTTGCCCTGGAAAAACCGACCACCACGGGGTCTACGGCTTCCAGATGTGAAGGATTGGGCATAAGTTTTACGTGAACCGTTTTATTGGTTGGCGTAACCAGTTCGCTACCGAATCCAAGATGGTATTTTACATCGCCGCTGCCCATGGTCTGATCCAGCTTGGCAGTTCCTTCAAACTCACTGAAAATTTGCTCGTATGTTTTTTCCAGGATATTTGCGAGAATATTTAAACGTCCCCTGTGTGCCATCCCCATCACGACTTCCTGCACATCATGCTCTGCAGCCATATTGATCATGGCATCCAGCGCCGGTATGGTAGTCTCCCCGCCCTCCAGTGAGAATCTTTTCTGCCCGATATACTTGGTGTGCAGAAATTTTTCAAACATGACCCCTTCATTCAGCTTTTCAAGAATTCTTTTTCTTTTTTCCAGCGACAGGGGTTCAATAAATTTTTTCTCCATTTCATTGGTGAGCCAGTCAATCTTTTTCTGGTCACTGATATATTTGAACTCGATGCCGACATGATCGGCATAACATTTCTGGAGATGAGCGAGTATATTACGCAGGCTGGTCGTTCCCAGGCCAATCAGGTTGCCTGCAAAAAAGGACTTGTCCATGTCTTCTTCGGTAAATCCGAAGAAGCCAAGGCCCAAATTGGCCCCTCTGTCCTTCCTTGGTCTGATGGGATTGGTTTTGGCCAGCAAATGACCCTTATTCCGGTATCCGAGAATAAGCCGGTAGGCACCCAGCTCTTTCTTCCAGTCTACCCCGTCGGTCGTTTTGAATGCCGGTTCTTTGGAAATGACGGTTTGTCCATTGCCGTTTTTACCCTGCGTCAGGGCAAAATCAAAGCCTTCGAAAAACTTTTTGAACTCAGGGTCAACGCTTTGTGGATCCTTTACGAAATCCTGGTACAAACTTTCAATGAACGATGGAGAGGAGTTTGTGATATACTGTAGATCTTTCATTTTTTGACATTAATCGCTTTACAAATATCGGCAAAAGAAACTTCAGGATTATTTTTCAATATTTCTCCGGTTTTCCTACCTTTGCCGTCCAAAATTCTGAATTCATGGCCAATCATCGCGCAACGAAAAAAGATGTCCGAAAAGCTTCCAAACGCCGGGATAGCAACCGCTATTATGGCAAAACAACAAGGAATGCAATCCGCGACCTGAAAGCCATCAAAGAACCAAAGGCAGCAGGCGAAAAAATGCCTGAAATTGCCTCACTCATTGACCGACTCGCTAAAAAGGGCGTTATTCATAAGAACAAAGCAGCAAACCTGAAAAGCAAGCTTACACGCGGCGTGAATAAATTGGCTAAAGCTTAAGCTCAAAGCCTAAAGCTTAATTAGATAAAATGTAAAAGCATCTGTTCATTGCAGGTGCTTTTTCGTTTATCGATGTATCGTATTATCGTGCCATCGATGAACGATACACGATCAGTGATAATATTACTCTCTCCAGGAGTTTTAGGCTTTACGCTTTGGGCTTTATGCCTCCTTGCCATGGCACTGCTTATATTTCTTCCCGCTTCCACAAGGACAAGGATCGTTTCTTCCCACTTTCGGCCCTACTTTGATGGGTTCCTGTTTCACATTTTCTGAAGGATCGTAATAATCACCGCCACCTTCCATAACAGGTCCGGTTCCGGCACCAGCGGCGACCAATTCATCCTTCCTTACTTTCATTTTGCTCATGTCGGTCTTTTTCTCATGCCCTTCACGTATGGGAGTTTGCTGTTCCACAGGAATGGAACAATGGCAAAGGAAACTGACAATATCCTTATTCATATTGCTATCCATTGCCCGGAACAATTCAAAAGCTTCCATTTTATAAATGACCAGCGGATCTTTCTGTTCCAGATAGGCTGTCTGTACGCTTTGTTTAAGGTCATCCATGGCGCGCAGATGCTCTTTCCAGGCATCGTCGATGATAGATAATGTAATCTGTCTTTCGACTGCATTCATCAGCTCACGACCCTGTGTGTCCAGTGTCTTCTGCAGGTTGGCCAGTACATTGATAACTTTTTTCCCGTCCGTAAACGGCACAACCACGTTTTCAATATGACGACCCTGATTCAAAAGAATATTCTTGAATACCGGTACGGCATCTTTTTGAACCTCCGCCATCTTCCTCTCGTAATTGAGGGTTCCTTCCCCATATAATTTCTCCACCAGCTGATCCATACTATCCTTCAGGAATTCCTCTTCCGTAATAGATGTGTCGACTCCAAAATTCAGTATGACGGCTACTTTAAATCCTTCGAAATCTTCAGCGTCCCGGTAACTGCCCATCATGCCTTCCGCCACAGAATAGAATGCGTTATCCAGATCAAGGGCCAGGCGATCGCCAAACAATGCATGGTTTCTTTTTTTATAAACCACATTACGCTGTTTGTTCATCACATCGTCGTACTCAAGTAAGCGTTTGCGGATACCAAAATTATTTTCCTCCACTTTTTTCTGAGCTCTTTCAATACTTTTTGTAACCATGCTATGCTGGATCACTTCGCCCTCTTTATATCCCATTTTATCCATCAGGGATGCAATACGTTCACTGCCGAACATGCGCATAAGGTCATCTTCCAGCGCAGAATAAAACTGCGTGGTGCCCGGATCACCCTGCCTGCCCGACCGACCGCGTAACTGCCGGTCCACACGCCGGCTCTCATGTCTTTCAGTACCGATGATCGCGAGACCACCGGCATCTTTAACACCCGGACCGAGTTTTATGTCCGTACCACGTCCTGCCATATTGGTGGCAATCGTTACCGCACCTGTTAACCCGGCTTCGGCTACAACCTGTGCTTCGCGCGCATGCTGTTTTGCATTCAATACATTATGCGGAATCTTTTTTACAGAAAGCATTTTACTCAACAGTTCGCTCACTTCCACTGAAGTAGTTCCCACGAGTGAAGGACGACCCTCAGCACGGAGTTTTTCGATGTCTTCTATAACGGCCTTATATTTCTCTCTTTTTGTCTTGTATACCAGGTCCTGCGAATCCTTCCGGATCACATTGACATTTGTCGGAATAGTTACTACGTCCAGTTTATAGATATCCCACAATTCCGCTGCTTCGGTCTCAGCCGTACCGGTCATACCGGCCAGCTTATGATACATACGGAAATAATTCTGAAGCGTAACCGTTGCATAGGTTTGTGTTGCCGCTTCGATCTTTACATTTTCTTTCGCTTCAATAGCCTGATGCAAACCATCACTGTAACGGCGGCCATCGAGTATACGTCCGGTTTGTTCATCTACAATTTTTACCTGTCCGTCCAATACCACATATTCCACATCTTTATCAAACAATGTGTAGGCTTTGAGTAGCTGCTGTACCGTATGGATACGATCTGCTTTGATCGCATATTCATTCAGAAGTGCTTCTTTTTGTTGAAATTTTTCTTCGGCAGATAATTCGCTTTTCTCAATATCTGCAAGCTTAATTCCGATATCAGGCAGAACAAAAAATTCAGGATCTTCTCCTTCCCGGGTAATGGTATGAATTCCTTTATCCGTCAGGTCAACAGAATTATTTTTTTCATCTATGCTGAAAAATAATTCACTATCAACCTTTGGCATTTCTTTCTGCTGATCAGCGAGGTAATAATTTTCCGACTTCTGCAGTTTCACCCTTATGCCGGGTTCACTCAGAAACTTGATCAGTGCCCCGGTTTTGGGAAGTCCGCGATGCGCACGCATCAGCGCGAGCCCCCCGTCTTTGGGATCATCATTATTTTCTGCAAATTTTTTCTTGGCTTCATTCAGAAACTGGTTGGTCACTTTTTTCTGTGCTTCAACCAAACGTTCCACGCGGCTTTTTAATATATGATATTGCTGGTCATCGCCTTTGGCAACCGGACCGGAAATAATCAACGGAGTTCTGGCATCATCAATCAATACACTGTCCACTTCATCCACCATTGCGTAATGGTGTTTTCGTTGCACCATTTCATCCGGTGAGTGAACCATATTGTCACGCAGATAATCAAACCCAAATTCATTATTGGTGCCATAGGTGATATCTGCCATGTAAGCTTTTCGACGGGCCTCGCTATTCGGTTCATGTTTGTCGATACAGTCCACGGAAATTCCGAGCCATTCGAAAATAGGACCATTCCATTCAGAGTCACGACGGGCCAGGTAATCATTCACAGTTACAATATGAACACCTTCTCCCGCCAGTGCGTTCAGATAAGCGGGCAGGGTGGAAACCAGGGTTTTTCCCTCACCGGTAGCCATTTCTGCGATCTTGCCATCATGTAAAACAGCACCTCCGATCAATTGAACGTCATAGTGTACCATGTTCCAGGTTATCGCGCCGCCGGCAGCCGTCCAGCTATTGCTATAGATAGCATGATCGCCTTCTATCTTCACATAATCTTTGGTCACACTGAGCGCCCGGTCACGGTCATTAGCGGTTGTAATAATCTGAGTATTTTCTTTGAACCGGCGGGCTGTTTCTTTGACCACCGCAAAAGCTTCAGGAAGGATGCTTTCCAGCACTTCCTCGATTAAATCATCGCGCTTCTTCTTTAATTCATCTATTTCAATGTAGATCGTGTCTTTCCCGGATATATCACTGAATGGAAGTTCTTCTGCTTTTTTGCCCAGGTCAGCAATGGATGTATCCATTTCCCGGAGATGGTCTTTTATTCTTTGTTTGAATTCACTTGTTTTCGCTCTCAGGTCATCATTGGAAATGGATGTAAAAGCTGCCACAAACTGGTTGATTTGTTCAACCCGGGGCATGATGCTTTTGATATCCTTTTCCGATTTATTTCCTCCAAATAACTTCGAAATAAAACCTATCATATTAAACGGAATTGAGTATGAATTAAATATATCAGTCAAATATGGTGCTATCCGCTGATCAGGGTCAAATTGACAGTTTGCAAAGTTACGAAAACAAGTATGGAAGTATGGAAGTATGGAAGTATGGAAGTAAGTGCTTGAATTTTTTAGTTTTTTTGGTTGTTTGTTAAGTTTTTTAGTATTTTCGCTAAAATGATTAGCGATGTCAATAGCCGCACAAAACCTCAAGTACCTCCGAAAACTAAGGGGATGGACCCAGGAAGAATTTGCCAGCAAGCTGAAAATCAAAAGGTCGCTGCTTGGCGCCTATGAAGAAGAACGGGCAGAGCCGCGGCTGGAAGTACTGGAGTTGGTGAGTGATATGTTCCGTTTGTCACTGGATGAATTACTCCGGAAAAAAATGCAGGACGCAAAGGGGAGCAATTACCTCGCTAAACGGCGGGCACAGAAAATGGCAGGTTTGCCAAATTCAATCCAACTGGTACCAGTCAAAGCGGCGGCGGGATACCTTGCGGGTTATGCAGATCCTGAATTTCTGGATGAACTGAACACTTTTACACTTCCCATGCTGGCAGGTGGTAACTATCGGGCATTTGAAATTGTAGGAGACTCTATGTTGCCAACACCCAGCGGGTCCGTAATCGTAGCAGAAAAAATTGAAAACCTGGAGAGTGTAAAAAGCAATCTTACCTACATCGTTGTTTCCCGCAATGAGGGCATTGTTTATAAAAGGGTGTTAAAGAATAATAAATTAAAAAATAAAATCACCCTGGTCAGTGACAATACTGTCTTTCAGCCATACACAGTAAATGCTGAAGACGTTTTGGAAATATGGAAAGCAGAAATGGTCCTGAGCAAGGCAAATACGGAACAGCGCTGGGATGTGAATCAATTGGCCGGTCTGGTTAGCAACCTGCAGGATCAGGTGACCAATTTGAAAAGAAAGATGAACTGATTTTTCCGATGACCGATGACCGTTGAGCGTTAGGCGTTGAGCATTGGGCATTGACCTTGGATCGATTTACGATTTACGATCAACGATATACGAAAGCATCATTGCAGCTGTATCAATTCCTGATTCACTATCGCGAAAACTTCTTCTTCTGCCTCAGGATAAATCATTGCGACGCCGGTAAACCGGCTGAAAGCAGGTAATACTGCATATTTTTTCCCAAAATAAAAACACGGAAAACAAAGGGATTGTTTACCCATCCCATTCAAACGAATACCCGGGTGAATATGGCCTGAAAAAAAATAGGATCGTTCTTCACTAATATTTTTTATGAAACCGTCCCTCTGTTTCAACTGATCGCTGATATCATGAACAAAATGAAAATCCTTTCTGGATAATGTCTGACTGCTTAAGTCGATACCTGCCTGTTGATACCATTCATCTTTTAATATGTCATGGTTGCCCCTGACGAGCCTTATATGAATTCCGCCAAGATCCGAGCGCCATTTTAAAAACAACTCAAGTTCTTTATTTGCGTGGCTGTGAAACATGTCTCCTACAATAATCAATTCACGGGGTTGGAAATATTGAATCTGAACAACAAGTCTTTGAAGATCTTCTCTATATACTGATGGAGGAATAGCGATTCCCGATTTTCTGAAATGACCTGTTTTACCAAAGTGCAGATCAGAAACGATCAGGGCTTTTTCTTCCTCCCAGAACATCGTCCGGTCAGTCGTAAGCCAGAATTGATGATTCCTTATTTTGTATGAAACGGGTGTATGCATTGAAGAACGCAAAGATATTTTATTTGACCCGCTTTCTCTCCAGATCTGATGATAATTGTTGTTGCATTTTCTTCACACGGTCCTCCAGTTTTTCTGAAGACAAATCTTCCCGCATACTGTCTACTTTCAATGGGAAACAGAAAGGTGTCAGTTTTTCAGGGAACCGGAGTATAATCTTACTCATTGAAATACGTTGCAACATATTCCTGAGTCTGGCTTCCTCCATTTGCTGCTCCATGACTTCGTGATAAGCCTGACGGAGTAACAGATTATGTGGATCATATTCACTGAATACATTAAAAAGTAAACCCGCGGATGATTGCAGGTGCCGCGTTTTTTTATAATCACCCGGATAACCCTGAAAGATTAATCCACCAATAACAGCAACATCCCTGAATTTACGACGAGCCATTTCTGCGCTGTTTACACTTCGCTGAATGTCGGCTGTCAATTCCTCATCAGAAAAAAGTTCATATACATTACTATCGTCAACCGGAATTGGCTGATCACTCAGTAATTCAAATCCATAATCATTCATGGCAAATGAAAAACTGATGGGCATGATACGGCTGATTCGAAAAGCCAGCAGGGCCGCCATGGCTTCATGCACCAGCCGGCCCTCAAAGGGGTAAACAAATAAATGAAATCCGTCTTTTGTTTCTATTTGTTCTATCAGTAATTCATTCTCCCGTGGAATATGAGAAAGAGCATGCTGCAGTTCAAATAAAGGTTTTAGTACCCGCAGTTCAATATCAGTTTTTTCCTTATCTGCTTTATTCCCATCCAATATCAGGTGAACTTCATTAAATTTTTTACGGAGCATACGGCCGAGGTTGGCGGACAATGGCATCCGGCCGCCATTCCAACTGGGAACGATTGCTTTCGTTGCAGTAGATTTTTTTACGATGGCTGTCATGTCCTTAATCATGACATATTCCAGATTTCTTCCCGCCAGGGTAAATACATCTCCGGGGTTCAGACGCGAAATAAAATATTCTTCAATCACACCCACATAACCCCCGCTGAGAAATTTTACTTTCATCATTGCGTCGCTTACAATGGTTCCGATATGCAGCCGGTGACGCATGGCAATTCTCCGGCTGGTAATTTTATACAACCCATTGATGATTTCAACCTTCCTGTATTCATCATATTGCTGTAAAGCCTCACCTCCCTCTGTAATGAAATGAAGAATCTGCTGCCATTCCTCTTTTTTTATTTCACTAAAACAATAAGTAGATGCTATCTCTTTAAAAATCGTTTCAGGAAAAAAGCCTTCGCCGATGGCCAGTGTTCCCAGATATTGTATCAGCACATCGAAACAAAGTAACATGGGTTCACGGCTCTCGATAACATTTTCTTTCATGGCGGTCTTCAGCGCGGCAGCTTCCACCAGTTCAAGGGAATGTGTGGGAAGAAAATATATTCTGCTCAGCTCTCCCGGCTGGTGTCCGCTTCTGCCGGCTCGTTGAAGAAAACGGGCAACGCCTTTCGGAGAGCCCACCTGGATCACGGTTTCCACAGGACGAAAATCAACTCCCAGGTCCAGGCTGGCCGTACATACCACAGCCTTAAGCTTTCCATCATGCAAAGCTTCTTCCACCCATAATCTTAATTCCATATCGATAGATCCATGATGCAGGGCGACTGCACCCGAGAGTTCCGGTGCGACATTCAGAATTTCCTGGTACCAGCGTTCGGCCATACCACGGGTATTGATAAAGATCAGCGTCGTCCGGCTGTTCTCGATGATGGGAATTACTTTGTTTACTAATTTAATTCCCAGGTGACCTGCCCATGGATATTTTTCAATTTCATCCGGGATAACGGATATAATTTCGATTCGTTTATCCAGTTTCGCCTGAACGATAACGGGAGGATCTTTAATCTTATTCAAAATAGGAGATACCAGCACATCGCGGGCCTGCTCCAGGTTTCCGATGGTTGCGGATATGCCCCATAGGGAAAGTGGGCTGTTGAGGACTGAAGGTTGAAGGTTGACGGTTGACGGTTGGCGGTTGGCGGTTGGTGGTTGGTGGTTGACGGTTGATGGTTGAAGGTTGATGGTTGACGGTTGATGGTTGGTGGTTGGCGATTGATCGTTTTCCGGGAATTCGTCTACGAACTGCGATCTGTCAACCACATTTGCAATTCGGGAAATTGCCAGTTCTACCTGGACACCGCGTTTGGATCCCAACAGTTCATGCCATTCATCCACAGCAAGCAGGCGAAGAAATCTGAACGACTCCGGATAATTTTTTTGCGCCAATAATAAATGCAGACTTTCCGGCGTAATGATGAGCACTTCCGGCATTTGTCTTTTTTGTTTTTGCCTTTCACTCATCTCTGTATCCCCGTTACGTATTCCGATCTGCCATTGCATTCCCAGGTCTTCAATAACTTCTTTCATGGCACGCCCAATATCCTTGGCCAGTGCACGCAAAGGAGATACCCATAGCAATCTGAGATGATTATGTGACTTCGATTGATAATTTTCCGGATTCTCATTGATGAACTGGATGATGGCACCAAGAAAAACAGAAAAAGTTTTTCCGCATCCGGTCGGTGCATTCACGAGTCCGGAATGTGACTGTAGGATATGACTCCAGGTTTCTTCCTGAAAGGCAAAAGGCTGCAGTCCTTTGGATTGAAACCAGGCAAGAATCACTTGATATCCTTTGCTTTCTTTTAGAGACATAGCGATGATCGGTTGACGGTTGACAGTTGAGGGAGGTTGACGGTTGACGGTTGACGGTGCGGTGAAGCATTAAGCTTTGCGCTTTACGCCTTACGCTTATAACGTCTTTAAATATTCAATAATGGCTTTCCTTTCATGATTGTTGAGTTTATCTCCATACCGGTGTCCATAATTGCCATATCCTGGCAAATCGGTATTGTAAGCCGTTGTCCCCTGAGCGGTCTCATAAGCTTTGTATTTCCAACCCAGCTTATCGAAATCGTATTCCTGTTTATCAAAGTCCCTGCTCCAGTACCGAGGTCTTTCCCTGCTGTTCAGCAAACATTCAAGGTCTGGGACAGACCCATTGTGAAGATAAGGGGCAGTAAGCCAGATTCCGTCCAGCGGGGGAGCTATATAACCATTAAAAGGTTCCAGCCTCGCAGGATGTTCTCCCATCGCAAACCAGGAATTATTAAACCATTCCACAAACTGATAACTCTGGTAATTGCTCTTAAATAAAATGGAATCAGTTTGAATTTCCGCTTCCGGAATCAGAAGATTGGGATATTTTCCGTCATCGCCATAACTGCCGTGGCATTTGGAGCAATTCTGAACAAACAGAATACCACCTTCCCGAACAAGTTTTTTATTTACCGGATTTGGATACCGAGGCGGCACAATCGAATTGATATAGGCAAGAACATCATTGAAACGCGCATCTACTTCCCTGGATTCTGAAGTATCATTTACAGTGAGCAGATTGGATGCCATCAGGAACCGGCTGAAATCACCACGACCAAACCCATTGTAAAACATCGCATTTTTCTTTTTAAGCATCCACCAGGCCGGCACGTCGGTCGGTATCACTTCTGCAGGAATATCCAGCATTGGCTGATCATTCCATTGGAATGTTTTCGGATCACGGTGACTGGCCAATAAAGCGGCGAGCCTGTCGGCCGCATTTACTCCTCTCACCTGTGTATGCAATTGATTACCGATCCCTTTTACGACACGGAGAAACGGTTCCGCAGCTTCATATTTTTTAGGATCGACATTTCTTAAAAGCTTCTCCGCCGCTTCCGCATTCTTCGGATCCAGTTTTTGATTTTTTGTAAAATCGAGCGTGCTGTTTCCAAGCCCGATGATCAGCTTTCCATCAAATACCTGCGCATGACATTGCATACAATTGGGCGCGACAACCAATTCTCCATTCGGCGCATTCACAACGGTATAGTCATAGGGGATATCTGTATTATGACCGTCACGGTCTAAATAATTCGTCGTATTTTTTTCGAATCCCATTTTGAAATAAGAAAGAGGAATTCCGCTGCGCAGATAATCGCCTGTCGTTAAATATTCATAACCCGCTTTGGCGTCACCGGTTCTTTGCTTGCTTGGAAGGACCGGCACCGGGTCATGACCGGCTCCGGATAAAATGACTGAGCAGAATGAAAAACACACCACCGCAATGACCACAACAACACAGAATTTTTTCATAGCATTAAAATTAAGACTTCTTCAAGGCTTAACGCCCAACGCTGAACGCTTAACGCCTTCTTTCTGATCCATGAATGGATTCTCACTTAATTTTTAACAGATCAATTAGTTTTACATTTCAAAAATAAAACCTGCTTGTAACCAGTTTGGCGTTACGCATTGCGCGTTAAGCGTTAAGCGTTAGGCGTTAGGCGTTAAGCGTTAGGCGTTAGGCGTTAGGCTTTAGACTTACCATATAACTTCAACATCATCTGCAAGTCCTCTAAAGTATTTATCTCATCCGGTTTTTTATCGCGGCGCCATCTGTTGATGCGGGGAAATCTCAACGCCACGCCTGATTTATGACGCCTGGACTCAGCAATGCCTTCAAATGCAATTTCAAATACAAGTTCAGGTTTGACTGTACGCACGGGACCGAATTTTTCAATGGAATTTCTCTTGACGAAATAATCAACCTCATTGAATTCCTGATCGGTTAAGCCTGAATAGGCCTTGGTAAATGTGACCAGCTGGTCACCGTGTTTTACGGCGAATGTGTAATCCGTATATAAATTGCTTCTTCTGCCATGACCTTTCTGCGCATATACCATTACGGCGTCGATCACGAGCGGATCAATTTTCCATTTCCACCAATCGCCCCTTTTGCGACCCGTTTGATAAATAGCATGTTTCCTCTTCAGCATCAGACCTTCGCTTCCGGTCTCCCTGGCTTTTTGACGCACAACAGATAGTTCATCCCAATGGTTAAATGAGATCAATGGAGAAATTTGCAACAAGGGCAGATCGGCTTTTGCTACAATCCTCTCCAGGAACTCCCTTCTCTCCCATTGCGGATGTTCACGAAAATCTTCTCCTTCAAATTCCAGCAAATCATAAGCTATGAAACCAACCGGTGCTTCCGTAAGTTGTTTTCTTGTAATATTTTTTCTTCCGATTCTCGTTTGAAGCATTGCGAATGGAAGTGGGACAAATCCGATCGGATTTTCTCCTGCTGGCAGAAGACAAATGATCTCACCATCCAGTACCGTGCCCTCGGAAAGCAGTTCCTGTAATGGCTGATATTCCGGAAACTTGTCTGTCATAAGCTCTTCGCCCCGGCTCCAGACAAAAATCTGTTGGTCACGACGGATGATCTCGCCGCGAATACCGTCCCATTTCCATTCTGCGAACCATTCAGCCGGCTCTCCCAGGGATTGCAATTCGTCTTCTAATGCATAGGCAAGATAAAAGGGATAGGGTCTGGAATGATCCAGCAGGACCGATTCAGCACCCATTAGTTCACTGAACGGAAATGTTTGCGGATCCCAGTTGCCACTGATCCGATGAGCAATCACGGAGGGACTGTTATTTGACGTTTTCGCCAGCGCATTTACAATCATTTTCTGAGATACACCGATTCTGAAATTACCGGTGATCAGTTTGTTAAAAACAAACATTTCATTTCGGCTCATCCCTTTCCAGGATTCAATAATAAAATTTTTCTTTTCATCATCGCCTGCGCCGGCCAGCTCAATCAATTTTTCCAGGTAATAATGAAGGGGCAATCCGGAAGCCTCCGCCTTGCCTTCCGGAACCAGTAAGGAAAGTGTTTCTCCCAAATCACCGACGGTATGATAACATTCTTCAAAAAGCCATTCAGGATAACCGGTCAGTTCTAAACAAATGCTCATCAGAAATGATGAAGAAACTACCCGTTTGGGTTTCCGTCCACTGAATATGGCAATGACCCATATTTTATCACGGTCCTCTGCGTTTTCAAAATAATGAACCAGGGCATCCAGTTTCGCGTTTGTTTTTGAACCTGTACCCAGGGTTCCGATTAATTCCGCAAATCGCTTCATGATCCTGAATTTTCACTATCCGATAATTGCTTCTCCGTATCCAGTTCTGTTTCATCTCCAAATTCTGTCTTGACTTCTGCCGCCTCGATACCTGTTTCATTTAAATATCTGCTGAACGCAGATTGAAAACCATGTGTAACAAAAACTTTCTTCGCCCCACAGGCATGTACAACCGAAATCAATCCCTGCCAGTCAGCATGATCACTCATTGCAAAACCGGCATCCACATTTCTTCTGCGGGCATGTCCCCGCACCTGCATCCAGCCGCTGCAAACACCTACTGAATAAGGGTTGAAGCGATTCATCCAGGGAGACTGATCGGCTGAAGGCGGGGCGATGATAATATCCGTTTTAAAAGTACTCCTGTTCATATCAGGCGTTATTCTGATCACCTCCGGCAACTTCAGACCAGCTTTGATCAGGGCCTGATGCACGTTCCAGGTAGCGCCATGTACGTAGATCCGGGGAGCGATTTTTTCAATGGCTTTTAATACCCTTTGAGCCTTCCCTAAACTGTATGCAATTAAAACCGAGTTATTTCCATTTTCCCTGTTTTCGAGAATCCAGTTTTGCATGTCATAAAATAATTCCTGCTGCGGTTTCCATTTATAAATGGGTAGCCCAAAAGTAGATTCTGTTATAAAGACATCACAGGGTACTATCTCCATTTGACCGCTGATGCCATCATTTTCAGTTTTATAATCGCCACTGACGACCCAGGTGATTCCCTGGTATTCAACCCGGATCTGTGATGAACCGATGATATGTCCGGCAGGATGAAGAGACAATTTTACACCGTTCATGAAAACCGGTTCGGCCCATTCAACGGATTGAACAGAAATTTCACCCAGTCTTAATATTAAAATAGGTTTGGTATCCCGATGACATAAATAAAATCCGTTGCCAGCCCTCGCATGATCGCTATGCGCGTGCGTAATAACGGCGCGGGACACGGGCTTCCAGGGATCAATATAAAAATCACCCTGGGCGCAATAAATACCTTTTTCGGTAAAGGTTAAGAGATTCATTTTATAGGCTTAAGGCGTAAAGCGAAATGCGTAAGGCAATGCCTAAAGCCTGGCTTTACGCTTTACGCTTTGCGCTTTAAGCTTAATACACTGCAACAACATTGCCATTCACCTTCTTGAGAAAATAGAGCTTTTTATTTTCAAGGTACTGCAGTGTGGGTGACTGCCCCGGCTGGGTATTATTCAAAGTGAAAACAGGCTGAATGTCGAAATCGTTGAAAACCCTGAATTTTCTTTCCCCGATGCTGCCATCCAGTTGGCCCTTATGCGCTTCAAGCAATTGCCCGAAATGCAGCGTTGTTTCATAACCGCGGTAAACCATATCTGACGGACGCGAATAAAAGCGGGATTTATAATTCTGCTGGATCTGTGCGACCAGACTATCGGCAGGATTCAGGTAGAAAGGTGTGGTATAATAAATTTCCAGATCTGTGTAGGCTGGCGTATTGAAGTCCGTGATGGCATCCCATGTAGGCATGCCGAGTATTTTCATTGGATAGGATTTACTGAACGGTTCAAGTTTTGAACAAATGGCCCTGCCAAAGTTTTCATCCAGACTTCCGATCAGTATGACCGTTTTCGAATTACTGTCCATTAAATTAGTCACCTTACTGATATCCTGTGTATTATCGATATTTACAAACTTCATCCGCAGCGGAACAGAAGAAGTATTTTTTTCCATTTCCGCAAAATAAGATCTTAATCTGTCGTCGTCCTGGGTTGACCTCCGAACATAAAAAATATTCGAAGTGGCCCAGTTACGCTGAACGAATTTGTAAAGAGCCTCACAGTGTGCGCGCAGGGTTGAATTCAGAATAACGTATTGCGGGTTACCGGTAATTGCCGCATCATTTGGGAAATTTACATTGATAAAGGGGATTTCCCGGTTCTTCGCGACATTCGCCAGCACATGGAGATCCGCGGAATTAACATAACCCAGGATCAGTTGTATTTTGGAAAATGCCGGTTCATCCAGCATCTGTTGAATGGATTTTTTTGTGCTTCGTGTATCGTAGACCGTTATATCGAGAGAGGTATTTTTTTTGTTGAGCGAGTCCATGGCCAGTTCAAGGCCTTCATAAAATTCCAGACCCGGATTCAGGTATTTTGGAAAATTCTGATCAAAACGGTAATTGCCGGATGCATCAAATGCTGAATCCAGGTAAAGGGGAAGAAATACGGCGATATGATATTTCAGACTGTCATGAACTTGTGCAGAGGCACTACCCGGGCCGGCAAAAAATAAAAACAAACCAGTAATCAATCCGGAGAATATTTTCATAAGAAGGTTTATTCCCATTCTATGGTGGCGGGCGGTTTACTGCTGATATCATATACAACGCGGTTGATTCCCTTTACCTGGTTTATGATATCGTTTGAAACCTGGGCAAGAAAATCATAGGGCAGGTGCGCCCAATCTGCTGTCATCCCGTCTACGGAAGTAACCGCCCTGAGCGCTACCGTGAATTCGTATGTGCGCTCATCTCCCATGACACCCACACTTTTAACTGGTAAAAGAATCGCTCCCGCCTGCCATACGGCTCCATACAATCTATGGTCTTTCAGCGCCTGGGTGAACACCTGATCTGCTTTTTGCAGCAGGTTTACTTTTTCAGCATTTACCTCTCCAAGAATCCGGATGGCTAATCCAGGACCCGGGAAAGGATGACGTTGCAGAAGATCATCGGGAATTCCCAATTCTTTTCCAACACGTCGCACTTCATCTTTGAATAAAAAACGAAGTGGTTCCACCAGGCCCAGTTTCATATTCTTGGGAAGACCACCCACATTATGATGGGATTTGATTGTCTGTGAAGGACCATGTACAGAAATACTTTCGATTACATCCGGATAGATGGTTCCCTGACCGAGCAGATCAACTCCTTTCATCTTCCCGGCTTCTTCCGCAAATATTTTTATAAATTGTTTGCCGATGGCCTTTCGTTTCTTTTCCGGATCAGTTTTACCCTCCAGTTTTTTGTAGAATTGCTTTTTTGCGTCAATACCTTTTACATTCAGACCGATACGTTTATAAGTCTCCAGCACCTGTTCAAATTCATCTTTGCGAAGAACACCGTTATCAACAAAAAAGCCGTAGAGCCTTTTTCCAATGGCCTGATGAATCAGTGTGGCGGCTACGGTGGAATCCACTCCGCCACTAAGAGCCATAATAACCTTCTTATTGCCAATGGATTTTTTTAGCGCCGCCACCGTATCACTGATGAAATGGGCCGCTGTCCAATCCTGTTTGCAGCCACAAACATCTACAAGAAAATTTCGGATAATCTTCTTCCCTTCAATGGAATGGTATACTTCCGGATGAAATTGTAAACAGTATAGCGGATACCCTTCGCCATTATTTCTAAAAGCAGCATATGGAATCGAATCCGTAGTCGCCAGCACATCGAAACCCGCGGGCAGCTCCAGTATCGTATCTGCATGGCTCATCCAGACCTGTGATAAGTCACTCACGCCATGCAGTATCACATCGTCTTTTGTTTTACTCAATAATGCCCGGCCATATTCCCTTTTGCTGCTATTTGCCACCCGGCCGCCAAATTCTTTGGCTGTCAGTTGTGCCCCATAACAAATCCCGAGTATCGGTATTATTTGATGAAGCGCTTTTACGTTTACTTCCGGTGCCTGTGGATCATTGACCGAAAAGGGGGAGCCGGATAAAATAACGCCCTTCAGGGAAGGATCCGGCTCAATTTTTTTATGATAGGGAATGATTTCGCAATACACATTGGCTTCACGAACAGAACGGGCTATCAGCTGGGTATATTGGGAACCAAAATCGAGGATTAGAATCTTTTCATTCATGAGCCGCAAAGATAAAGAAAGGATGGTCCTTTTTTTGTCTAATCGGCATAAAAACCGATCTTTTCAGCTTAAAAACCAATCATGAGAAAATACTATTTTCTTACGTTGATCGCTTTTTTAGGACTGTTATCCTGCCGTTTTCTGGGAAAACGCATACACGGAAACGGTGTAATCAAAACAGAAGAAAGACCTGTCTCGGCTTTCCGCGAAGTGGAAGCGGCAGGGAATATTCAACTCCTTGTCATACAGGGAGACCTGAAACCTGTCAGACTGGAGGGGGATGAGAATATCCTCTCTTATATAGAAGTAATTCAGGAGGGAGAACGGATAACTATAAAAACAAAAGAAGGCGTAAACCTGATCCCTTCCGGTGATCTCAAAGTGTATGTCACTTCACCCACATATAAAAGCATAGAGGTTTCAGGTTCCAGTGATATTATAGGCCAGACCAAAGTTACAAGTACCGAAGATCTTTCACTGGAAGCCAGCGGTGCCGGGGATATAAAAATGGAAGTTGACGCGCCAAAAATTACAGCAGGCATTTCCGGATCGGGTTCTGTCGATCTCAAAGGTCAGGCCAGGGACCTTGATATTAATTTAACAGGAGCGGGTCATGCTCATTGTTATGAACTGTTGACAGAAAATACAACAGTAGATATATCAGGGGCGGGAAGTGCCCAGGTTTATGCAAGTGTTAAACTGACGGCTGATGTCAGCGGTGCCGGCAATATCAGTTATAAGGGAAATGCCTCCGTATCGCAGCAGATTTCGGGCGCCGGAAGCGTAAATAAAGCTGATTAGTTATCATAGATCTACATACCTGACCCTGATCCAGATATCGCGGTTGCGACCCTTATCGTCGGTACAGGAAATTTTCACCGGACCTTCATCCGGTATAAAAAATTGTTTGGAACCCGCCTGGGCAACTTTATAAAATCTATTGTTGATATACCAGTATATCCTGCTAACGTCATTACTGCTATGACATCTCAGTTGCAATGGTTCCGGATCTTTCCTGCTGATCAGGTATTCAAAGCCCGGTGAAAGAGACGTGATGACGGGACCATCATCCAGGAATATTTTTTCGCATGCAGGATTATGAGGAGGTAATTTTTGGTAAACGATATTGTTTTCCGCATAATATCTCTGCATCTCGGGCGGTATGATCCGGAATAATTTTTTCTTATATCCATTTACCGGCATACAACTGCGGCAGTATGATATTTTTTCATCAGCAGAAAGAATCACTTCCTGTAAATGACTACAGGTTTTTGCGGAAGAAACCCCCGGAATGAAATATCCGGTAATCAGGTGATCACAGTACGGTCCCGGAAGCAGACCGGTTTCCGCACAAACCATCCGCGTATCCAGCGAAACAGGTTTTGTGAACCACTGTTCATCGGCATCGTAATCGATGCTATTGAAAATTTTAAAAAGCAGGGGTGTTGCCGTATTTGCACCACTCAGTTCCGGTACACCACGCGCTGAAAAATTTCCGCACCACACACCGATGGTATAATGCCGGTTATATCCAATGCTCCAGGCATCCCTTCTTCCATATGAAGTACCCGTTTTCCAGGCAATTTTCGGCAGATGCGTGGTGCTTTGCCAGTTAAGCGGAAAATCAGGTCGGTTCACCTTGGAGAGTATCTCATTAATCATAAAAGTGGCAGACGCGCTTAAAACCCGTTTCGGTTTGGGAGAGAGATCATTTTCCCGAAAAGAAGGCTTGTAATAAAGTCCCTGATTGGCAAAAATGCTGAAGAGTCCGGTTAGTTGTTCCAAATTTGCGCCGCAACCGCCGAGTATCATGGACAGGCCCAGCTTAGCCTGGTCTTTCTTTATCGATTCAAAATCACAAATTGCCAAAGCCTGTACCAGTTGGTCCTTCCCCAGCAATTGCAAGCTCCTGACTGCAGGAATATTGAGGGAATGTTCGAGTGCAAATTCCATGGTTACAGACCCATTGAATTTCCTGTCGAAGTTTTCGGGTGCGTATCCCTGGTAGTTTACCGCCACATCGTTGATGATTTGTAGGGGTGTAAGTAACCCTTCGTCCATGCAAAGGCCATAGAGCAAAGGCTTCAGGGTAGAACCCGGTTGGCGGACGGCGGCAGCTCCATTAACCTGCCCCCCATCCGTAGTGTCCCGAAAATCAGCCGATCCCAATATAAGAAACCACCTGATGTGTCTCATTATTGATTACAACCACCGCAGCGTTTTGAATATTTTTCAGACGACTGGCCTGGATATAATCCGCGACCAGCTTTTCCAGTTTGAATTGTTTATTCATATCGATGTGCGTCGCGATATGATCCCCTCCTGATTTTTTCAATTTATAACTCAACTGGGGAATATAACCTGGTGGGGTATGCCTTGTGGCGGTCAGTGGTTCGAGCAGCGCGTCTTCAATTTCTTTCGCGGTAAATAATTTCTGTGCCTCGAATTTTTTCAACCAGTGGTTTCTGGCACTCATAATCCGGTCGTTGTTTTTTCCGATTACCAGAGACGATGGGCGGTTCGGAATAATGGACAGTGTTGTTATTTCAGCCAGTGACAGATGATCCGGATTCTTTCCGAAATAAAAAAGGGACGCTGCTTTTACACCCTGAATATTTCCTCCATAAGGTACCAGGTTGAGATAGAGTTCCAGTATTTCCTGTTTCGAATATTTCAATTCCAGTTGCTCAGCGCGAAACGCCTCCCGTATCTTATTGAACCAGGTTCGTTTTTTGGGTTCCAGTGCCCGGGCAACCTGCATGGAAATAGTAGATGCACCGGAACGGATTTTACCATGCATGATATTTCCGGCCAGCGACTTCAGTATGGCGAAAGGGTTTATCCCGGGATGATAAAAAAAATACTTGTCTTCTTTAAATAAAATGGTGTTCTTCAGTAATGGAGTGAGTTCATTACTATCCAGTTTCATTCGCCATTGCTGGTCCCTGGGAAGGAATGCATGCACGACCTGGCCACGGTCATCCAGTATGCAGGTCGCATATTCAATCTTATCCGGTAAGGGGAATATGAGGCAGAGCAAACCAAAAACAAGAATAAAAAATATCCCCGTGGCAAATATTCCCGATAGAAAATGAATGACCAGCTTCCTTCGAAAGGAAATTTGCGTTTCCGGGAGAAAGGGATTGGAGAAATGGCGTAAAAGCCGCATATGCATTAATTAACCAGTTCACGTGCATTTTCTATTGCTGCTGCAGTAGGTTTTTCACCTGATAACATCTTTGCTATAATAACGATCCGGGATTCTCCCTCGAGGAGACGGATTTTGGTATTTACATGCTCGCCTTTCACTTCTTTAAATACATAAAAATGAGCGTCTCCCTTCCCGGCTATCTGGGGCTGGTGGGTAATACAAATTACCTGCCTCCTGTCAGAAAGTTCTTTCAGAATAATTCCAACCTGTTTTGCCGCCTCTCCTGAAATACCGGAATCAATTTCATCAAATAATAAAGTCGGCATATCCATCGATTGGGCTACCAGGGATTTGATACATAACATCAGACGGCTCAGTTCTCCACCGGATGCCACTTTTTTCAGGGGTTCAAAACGGTCGTTCCGGTTGGCATCAAATAAAAACTCTATGTTATCAATGCCCCGATCGTTTAAGGCTATGGCGTTGCAGACGACGCGGATACGGGCATTCGGCATACCTACTTTTTTCAGAAGGCCATTTACTTTTTCTTCCAGCGTACCTAATTGTGCTTTGCGTTTTACAGATAACTGTTGGGCAATCACGGTTGCCTCTTTAACAAGCGATTCAACTTCTTTTTCCCTGACATGGATATTTTCTGCGATGCTGACGGATTCTGTCAATTTATTCCCGAGTTCATCGCGCCGCCTGATCAGTTCGGATGTCGTGTGAACATGATGCTTTTTGAAAAGCTTGTACCCGGTATGAATTCGTTCATTTAATTTTTCTATCTGTGCCGCATCAAATTGAATTTGTTCGTTTACCGATTCTATTTCGCCCGCGAGGTCCTGCATTTCGATATGGAGTGAAGATAACCGCTGCAGAATCTCAGGAAATTTTTCATGATACACACGGAATGGTTCCAGCTGCTGCGAAAATAATCTGAGCTGATTCACCATTGGAAAATCCGAGGTCTCCAGATTGAAGTAGATTCCTGCAAGGGCCGATTTGATTGCTTCTGAATGGCTTTGCCTCTTCAACAGAATCTCCGCCTCTTCAAATTCATTTTCTTTCAAAGAAGCTTCGTCCAGTTCATCGAATAGAAATTTATTGTAATCATTTTCTTTATCCGCAGCAGCCTGTTTGGCTTTGAGCATCTCGAGTTCCTGACGGCCTTTTTGCAATTGCTGAAAAACAAGGCGATACTGACTAAGCAACCTGGTATTCGAAGCCAGGGCATCGACAACAGCCAGTTGAAATCCTGTTTCTGCCAGTGAAAGGATATCAAATTGCTGATGAAGATCTACCAACATACTGCAGAGATGCCGAAGCTGGTCCAGATTAACAGGTGTATCGTTTATAAATGCCCTTGATTTTCCGTTGGGGCTGATTTCACGACGCAATACAAGCTCCTGTTCCCGGTCCAGTTCTTCTTCGGTAAGAAACCTTTCCACTTCTTTCAAATGATCCACCCGAAAGCTGGCTTCCACCACCGCTTTCCTGTCGCGACGCTGAAGAATGGTTGTATCAGCCCTTTCCCCCAGTACAAGGGATAAGGCACCGGCAATGATGGATTTACCGGCTCCCGTTTCTCCTGTAATTACCTGCAGTCCTTCAGAAAAATCAATGGAGATCTCTTCAATGATCGCATAGTTCTGTATGTGTAGATGGAGCAGCATATTTCTATCTTGTCTGAAATATAACAAAAATACTAACCTTCCGTACAGCGTTCAATACCCGCTTTAGCCTTTTGATCGAGTGCATTTTTATAATCGTGTGATTTCATTTCGATCACTTTCCTGAAATAGATAAGTGCTGTTTTTTTATCACCCTGACTTTCATAAATATATCCTATCTGCAGCGCAGCACGCGCTCCATAATATTCCCTGCGGTTTTGACCCAGTGCCAGGGCTTGCTGATATGAAGAAATGGCTTCAGCCTTTCTTCCGAGGGCATCATAGATCCTGCCGATCCGGTAACTGTATTCAAGCCGGTCCTGAATATCCGGGAATGAAGAAATCTGTTTACCCGACAGCACCTGCAGAGCTTGTTTATAATAACCGCCATCATCAAGCAACCGCGCTTTTAACAACGCTTCATTGGGCCAGCGACCCGATTCTGCTTCTTTTACTGCCTGTTTATCAGCATCCGTTTCGGAGTTGGGGGAGGTCAGGATCCTTGCCCGAACGGCTTCGGCTTTTTCCGGCTCCTGATTCAGATAGTAAATCCAGCTGATTTTTTGCAACACATCCTTTACATAGAAATTCCCCTTAAACCGGAGTAGAAAACGATCCAGATACACAATGGATTCTTTATCGATACGATCGGCTTTGGCATACCCCATCTGCATATCCCAGATGGGCATATCCAGGTAGCCCGGATCCCGGTTCAACTGATTAATGACCTGCTCTGTTATGGACGCGTCCTGGTTATTAAGGGAAAGGTTTGCCACGAGATAAGCAAAAAGGTGATTATCCCGTGTATTCCAGTTTTGCTGTTTAATATAACTGAACACCTGATCACGCTCGTTCAGAATATAAAATCGCAGATACAGATAATAAAATGAAGCTTCATCATGAAACAGGACGGCATACGGATCCGTACTATTCAAAACGGCCTTCAGATTACGCATCCCGTTGTCGATGGTTCCATGAATTCCCAGCAGGCTGCTCAGCCACTGGTATCCTGGCGGGATCGTACCGGCAGCAACCTGCATGGATCCCTGGAGCATGATCGAAGGTTGAAATACGGGAAACTTAACCAGGTTTTCCTTTCCTGCCAGAAAAGATCTTCTGAATGACCAGGCAGCATCCCATCGTTCTCCGAATTTTATTTCGACGGCGGCCCATTGAAAATAGATCACAGAACGCGTAAAAAGATAAAAGGGGGAAGCAGGATCTCCTTTCTTCATCAGGGCAAGCCGTTGTTCCAGAAAAGGTTTTCTGCGCCGGTACTCTGCGGGATCCTCATTAAAAAATAAAGTGAAAAAATCTATGTAATTGTCTAGAAAATAGGGAATGAGATTATTGGGATGCGCTTTTTTTTCTGTCTCCAGAATTTGCCTGCCGGTGTTTAGCTTAAGCTCAATGATTTCCTGGTATGCCTTCCTGCATTCTGCATTAAAATCAAAAAGATAGGAATCCTGCGCCTGCGCGGAGAGTACAAACGATGAGAAAAAAATAAAAAAAACAGTGCTTAATAACGGATGAGCCCGACGGATCATGATGCAAGTTAATCGACCCATGCATCCGGTGAAAGTTATTTCACGTCTACGCCGTCGTTCAGTTCGTTGTCGACCAGGATACGTCCGCAATTCTCACAAACAATAATTTTTTTGTGCTGGCGGATTTCACTCTGACGCTGAGGGGGGATGGCATTGAAACAACCTCCGCAGGCATCACGCACGACCGGCACCACGGCCAGTCCATTGCGGTAATTGGTCCTGATACGGTCGTAAGAATGTAATAAACGGGGTTCTATTTTTTCGCGGGCCTCTGCTGATAATTTCGCAAAATGACGTTCCTCTTTTTCAGTTGCTGTTATGATCTTGTCGAGTTCGTCTTTTTTATTTTTCAGGACCGATTCTTTGGTGGAAAGGGCCTTTTTTGCTTTTTCAAGTAACAACACTTTTTCTGCCACTTCTTCCTGCGCGTCCTTGATATGTTTTTCTGAAAGTTTTACTTCCAGCTGCTGCATTTCAATCTCCTTGTTAATGGCTTCGAATTCACGGCTGTTTTTTACGTTCTCACTCTGTTTTTCGTATTTTTTTATCAGCTCTTCGGAATCCTTCATGCCCTGTTTCTTCTGACTGATGAATTCCTGGATGCCATTGATTTCTTCTTCAATGCGTGTTTGCCTGGCATATAAACCCTGAATTTCATCTTCCAGATCACTCACTTCCATCGGAAGTTCACCTTTCAATACTTTATATTCGTCCAGCTTGGATTCTATCTTCTGAAGACTGATCAGAGAGGCTAATTTTTCTTCTACTGAAAATTCTTTGACGTTGGCCATAGTTTAGATATAATAATTGACCGGGTTTGTGACTATACCCGATTTAAGGACGGCAAAGTTAGGAAATTTTTCGAGGATAACCTGATATAGGAGATCGATTGTGAATTGCTCACTTTCGTAATGACCGATATCCGCTATGACCATTTTTTTCTCCCCTTCAAAAAAAGCGTGATACTTAATATCAGCGCTGATAAAGAACCCGGCACCTCGTTGTAAAGCGTTGGAAATCAAAAAACTACCAGCCCCTCCGCAAAGGGCGACCCGCGAAACCGGTTTTCCGGTCAGCGGGCTATGGCGTATAACAGGGATGTTAAATGCATTCCTTGAGGTCCTCCAGTAATTGCCTTTCCGGAACCGCTTTTCTTAAGTCCCCAATCAAACCGGAACCGATAGATGCCTGATCAGCTTTGGGGAGTAATATTTCGCGGTTTATCAGGCCGAGACGATCGGCAATGGTTGCATTTACGCCGGAAATGATATTATCCAGATTGGTGTGGATCGCATATATCGCAATATCTGATTTGATGGCAGTGATCAGCGTCCTGCCCGTTTCATTGGCCGGATGAATTTGGTGTATCGGACGAAATATCAGCGGATGATGCGATACGATGAGATTACATTTTTTTTCAAATGCTTCCTTTACTACTTCTTCCGTGCAATCCAGGCTGACCAGCACACCACTACATTCAGCCGAAATATCACCGGCGATTAAACCACTGTTGTCATATTCCTCCTGATAATGCCCCGGAGCAATGGTTTCCAGATGATATATAATATCGCTGATTTTCATGCGGTCATTTTAATCAATCATCTTTTCCAGATGTATCAGTTTCCCGTTCTCATCAATTCCCTCAAGGATTATCCGGATATGGTGTGTAACATCACTATTATAAAAAGTGAAACTAAATTTCTTTTCCTTGCTGCTGCCAAGGATATATGGATTCCAGTATAAAGTGGTTCGTATATCATCTGCTTCCGGCTCCGGGTTTGTCAGATAATCCGGAGAATAGAATTCACGGGTGGCGGTATAGCCGGGAATGCGTGCCATCTCCAGTCCTTTAATGGAAGGATCTGCCTTCTTATCATGACCCTTTTTTGTGTAAACGGCGATCACACCACCCCCGCTGCTGCTGATCGCACCCGCAGATCCCGGAGAAAATACTTTTACCATGGCGATTTCGCTGATATTGATGTTTTTGATCTGACCGGCATCTGCCTGCATTTCGTTTAGATAAACGGCGGGTGTTGACCCGCGCCAGAGCAATGAAGGAGACGGCCCATTCATGGTCACCTGCAAACCGGCGACCCTGCCCTGCAGATATGTGAATATATCCACAGCCCCATACTGTCCTGTATTATTCATCAGGTCAAAAATGGTTGCATTTCCGCCACTGAAAAGTCCGGATGCATAATCCTCATCCAATTTTTCCTTGTCAGATTTTATGCGTCTTCTGACAGTCACTGCGGCCAGATTCTGCACTTTTTTATCCTGGGAATGAATCCGCGCAATTTCCACGAATACCTGCTGGCTTTTCCTGATCAGTGAACTGTCATCAGGCGACCATACCGGCATGGTCATATCAAATGGTTTGAGTTTCTTCGGTGCAACTATATAACCCGTTTTTAAAGATTACGGCGGCCTCATTCGACAGATTCCGGTTTGTATTAAATTGATAATATGCCTTGGCCGTATCATAAAAAATCAGGCCGGAAATACTAAATTTCCCATTATTAAGATAAGGAACGGTAAGCATATTGGTCGCCGAATCCTTGTCCTGAAAAATGACATTCAGGCTTTCATCTTTTGCAATTCTGGAACTCACCACGCCGAGAACCTCGGCGTTTAAAGAAAGATAATTAGCGAGTGGATATTTTATAACCGGAACTTTTCCCTGGGCCAGATCCTCCCATTTAAATCTTCTCCATCCATGCGTCAGCATCACCAGATCGAGCTGCTGCATCAGGGAATCCGATTCATTCATAAAATAATAATAGGGATCTTTTACATATCCATGCAGGTCGCCGGTAAGCAACAACCCCGTAATTACATTATTGTCACCTGGTCTGTTACCATCTACCTCCGCATCGGTAATCGCGATGGCAAGGTTCGATTTTGAAGTATCCATCAAATCAATATCAACTACATTTCTTCCTCTCTTCTGAATACTTTTTGCACTCACCGTTAATTTTCCTTCGAATCCGTATTCATGATTATTGACAAAGCAAACACGTTCAGCCAGGGGCATTTGATTCATGTCGAAAACGGTTACCTGGATAACACCGGTTGGCAGTTCCTTTGTGGGAATATTCCCCCCGCTCATGGATACATCCTTTAGGTTTACAATAGCCCGGTAAACCATTTGCTGATTCATATGCGCCATCACCACCACCTGCTGATTAGCCAGGCTCTCTGCCGGCCTCGCTACCGAAAAAACCAGCTTCTCTTTCAGAGTCAGAATACGCAACGCAATGCCGGACGAATGTACGGCAGGCAGGTCAGTCCGGTGCTCTATGCCTTTTTCGTCCTTCCAGACAGCATAAAACACGTCCTGCTTTTCAGGAACCAGCAGGAACTTTCCCATTCCGTTATGGGAAGACGTGAAATTGAACAACGATTTGCCTGACTGGTCATATAAACTACCTGATATTTTTTTTGGCTGGCCAAATCCATCCTCCGCTTTAAATGCAACATTATTTTCCAATCCGGCTACCAGGTCGCCGCCTTCAGGAAAAAAAAACAAACTGACAGGTGATGATGGCAGGTGTACAGCCGAATCCTGTGCACTGCCGATGATCCGCAGATCCCTGGAATAAACAAATGTCGTATCGAAATTCAGCATCCAGGTTGTATATGCCTTAACATGAACCCTTGTTCCCTCAAATGCAGTGGGAAGATCAAAACTTCCGACCGATGTAGATTCAACAAAAGGTGAAGTATTGCGTAAAATCAGGTTGCCATACGCGTCATACAATTCGGTATATAAATTTTTACTGTAAGGCGATGGATCAAAACCACTGAACAGATAAGCTTTGAACCAGATACGCTCACCGGGATTGTATGCTTTTTTATCGAACTGCAAATAGAGTTTCTCCTGTGGAAACCTCGTCGCATACACTTTCATCATGGAGTCAATCTTCTGGCCGGAACTGAAAAAGGGAGAAAAATAAAAAGCGATTACAAAAAGGAGCAGAAGTTTCCGGTTCATATGGTAAAAATTAGGGCAAATCTCTGTTATCTTGCCTTTATAATAAAACAGAATTTTAGTTAAGATTTTTAAAAAATGATAAAAACAGCAGATGTCAGGACTTCATACGACCTATACCGGCAGCATATGCGTAAACTGGCTGACGTCAGGGCAGCACTGGCATTGATGCAATGGGATCAGGAAACGTATATGCCCGTCAGGGGATCCGGATTTCGCGCCCAGCAGGTGGCCACCCTTTCTGAAATGGCACATGAAATGGTTACATCAGAAAAATTGGAATCTCTATTGGATTCACTCGACGGCGCAGCGGAATTAAATGACATAGAAAGAAAAAATATTTCACTGACCCGGGAAGATTTTATCAAACAGAAAAAATATCCTGCGGCCTTTGTTCGAAAGATGAGCGAAACCGTATCAAAAAGTTTTAATGCCTGGAACCTGGCAAAAAAAGAAAACCGTTTTTCGCTTTTCGAAAAAGAACTGGCGGAACTGGTTCAGTTGAAAAAAGAAGAAACGGAAATACTGGGTTATAAGGAACATCCCTATGATGCCCTGATGGATGAGTTCGAAAGGGGTTGCACCGTGCGGCTGATGGATAATATTTTCGATAACATGCTCCCCAAACTGCGGGGCCTGCTTGAAAAAATCCAGCAGGCAAGACCACCCGAAGATTCATTTCTTTTTAATTCATTCGATAAAAAAAATCAATGGGATCTTGGTATGGAGGTGATCTCAGAATTGGGATTCGATTTTGAAGCGGGACGTCAGGATATTTCAAGTCATCCTTTCAGTACCAGCTTTAATAAATTCGATGTACGCATTACGACGAGAATTGATGAAAATGATTTCAGCAGTATGTTGTTCAGTTGCATTCATGAAACGGGTCATGCATTGTATGAACAGGGATTACCGGAATCAGAATACGGATTGCCTTCGGGAGAGTTCGCTTCGCTGGGAATACATGAGTCCCAGTCCCGTTTATGGGAAAATCATGTAGGCAGGAGCCGCTCATTCTGGAAGTTTAATTATCCGCTTGTCATTGAGAAATTTCCGGAAGCATTTCGTCGAATATCAGAAGGACAGTTTTACAAAGCGATCAACAAGGTAAAACCATCGCTGATCCGGACAGAATCGGATGAGCTCACATATCATTTTCATGTCATGATTCGTTATGAAATTGAAAAAATGCTCATCAGCGGCGATTTACAGACAAATGATATTCCCGCCTGCTGGAAAGAGAAATACAGGAAATGGCTGGATGTGGATGTGCCCGATGATGCCAGGGGATGTCTGCAGGATGTTCACTGGAGCCATGGCAGTTTCGGGTACTTTCCAACCTATAGCCTGGGAAGTTTTTATGCTGCGCAGTTTTTTGCGCGGGCGGAGATGGAAGATCCGGGTTTAAAAGAAAAAATGGAAAGAGGGGAAACAATGGGACTTTTGCAATGGCTCAGGCAACGAATCCATGGATCCGGCCGTATCTGGAACAGTGAGGAAATCTGTAAAATTGCAACCGGTGAAACCCTGAACGTCCGGTATTTTCTGGATTATCTGCTTGAAAAATACAGCAATATTTACGACATTTAAGTACTTATCCTGATGAAGCCCATGAAACGATCAACCCTATATATATTTTTTCTGTTCTTTTTTACGACTTTATATTCGTGCAAAAAATTTATACAGCAACAGGAACAAAATGCAATCGTTAGCCTCGTAACCAATGGCAAATGGAAGGTTACCGGATATATTGACCATCAGAAAGATACATTAACCAATGATTTTGCCGGCTATTTGTTTCAGTTCAACGAAAACGGAACCGTATACGGGGTCATATTTGGTCAGCAGACCAACGGGACCTGGTCGGCCGACGTTTCAAAAAAATCCATAACCTCTAATTTTCCCACAGCCACCTACCCGATCACACTGCTGAATCATACCTGGACCATTACGGACAGTTACACCGATTCAGTGGCAGCAAAGACGCCCGTAGACTCATCATCATTTAATATCCTGAATCTCCACAAAAACTGATTTTGGCCGTTGTTTACCGGATTGAACTAGTGGTAAACACTTATGTCCATGGAACAAAATCCAATAAATTCCGGGCAGTTTCTATTTCTAAAACAATTTTGAACCTCGCGCCACGTTATGCAATTCGTAGAAAAGATATTATCTGCATCTGAATATCTCCTGCAAACCCGGATACCCAGTGATGTTTTTTTAATGTGTTGGATGAAAGGAATATCCTTACCCCTTGTAAACCATGATGTAAATCAACCTTAAACACAATCCGTTGTTCAGAAAACTGAATTTGCTTACTTTTTTGCTGCTGGCTGTTGTTTTTAACAGCCTGGCGCAGGCGCCTGTAGCGGGGATCAATGCTACGCCTCTTTCAGGTTGTGCACCACTGGCCGTTTCATTTACCGATGTGTCGTCAAATGGTCCGAATGCCTGGTACATGGAATTTCGGTGGAACAATTGCTCAGGTAACTCCTACAAACAGTACTCAGGCGAATACCGCAGCACTATATTTGGTTCCTGGAACTTATACTGTTACGCATACGGCCACAAATGCCAGCGGAACGAGTCAGCCCGTGACCGTTACCATTACGGTTTATCCGGTTCCGACAGCGGATTTCACACAGGATAAAACGACGGGATGTTTTCCTACGACTATTAATTTTACAAATACATCTACTGCAGGACCCGGGGCTGTTATATCAAGTTATATATGGGATTTTGGAGATGGTAATCTCGATTCCACGAATATCAATCCAAGCCATATTTACCATACCGGCGGAAGTTTCCCGGTAACCCTGGCTGTTAGAAATAATTTCGGTTGCAACGGAAAGGCGCAGGTTAAGAATGTAGCCGGGGCTATTGTACTTACCAGCGGTGTTTTCCCTGATTTCACAACGGCTGTAAACAGCACCTGTACACTGCCGGTATCTGCAACTTTCACAAATCAGACAACCGGTCCGCCCGCAATGACTTATACATGGGATTTTGGAGACGGTTCAGGACCCGATAATACCGGTTCACCCACCCATCCGTTATACGAGCTGCCGGTTCTTATAGGGTCTTGCTTACAGCATCCAGCAGCCAGGGTTGTCAGGACACTGTTAGTTCTTTAGTTAATATTTCGGCAAATGGTAATATTTCTGATTTTACGGGTGCGGGAAATGTTTGTATCAATTCGACAGCCAATTTTAAAAATACATCTTCTCCATCTCCGAGTAGCGCAGTCTGGGATTATGGTGATGGCAGTCCGCTGGATAATTCCAGGGATGGACATCATCCATATACAACGGCGGGAACCTATACGGTTACTTTGACAAATACTTTCGCAGGTTGTACCGGAACAGTTTCAAAAACAGTGAACGTGATAAATGCGCCGGTGGCGGATTTTACGGCAACCAATACGGGCTCCTGTAAACCGCCGTTGACAACCCAGTTTACGGATATATCGGTAGGATCTACTACCTGGTTGTGGAATTTTGGTGACGGATCAACCTCTACTGTACAAAATCCAGTTCATAATTATTCTGCTTTAGGTTCTTACACCGTAACGTTAACGACAAGTATTGGTGGTGGGTGCCCGAATACTATGACAAAGCCTGCATTTGTTAATATTGCAGCTCCGGTCGTTGCTATTTCGAATGCGCCTGCCTATGGATGTGCTCCTTTTATTTATACACCGACAATCAGCGTAACAACGGTTGATGCAGTAACATCTTATGCATGGGATTTTGGAAATGGTTTTACATTCAACGGACTAACGCCTCCGCCCCAGACCTATGCGGCAGGTGTGTATAATATTTCACTCACCATTACAACCAGCGGTGGCTGCACGGCTACGGCTACGGGAACTGTAAAAGTAGGAACAACAAAGCCCACACCTCTTTTTACGGCTAGTCCGACAACGCAATGCGTGGGACAACCCATACAATTTACGGATCAATCCACAGGGGGAGCCGATCAATGGCTATGGGATTTCGGTGATGGAAGTACTTCTGCAGTACAGAACCCGGTTTATACTTATACAAAACCCGGCACGTATGATGTGACATTGACTGCTTATAATCAGGGATGTTTACAATCTCTCAAAAAGACAGCCTTTATAACTATTAACCCACCACTGGCAGATTTTAAGTTTTCTGCTGCCTGTGGTCAGAACAACAGTTTTACATTCACAGATATTTCAATCGGGCCTGTATCCACCTGGCTTTGGGATTTCAAGGATGGTACCACCTATTCTCGGGTGCAAACACCACCCGCACATGTATTTCCTGCAGGAAGTCCACAGATATACAATGTTTCACTTACTGTAACCAATGGTGCATGTTCCAATACCAAGTCATATCCGGTAACAGCAAATCAGGGCGCTACTGTTTCTTTTAGTCAGAACCCCGTTTGTAATAATACACTTATATTCCTTACTGTGGCTCCGCCACCTGGCACTTATTCATATACATTTGTACTGGGAGACGGTAATACAATAACAGGGTCAAGTCTTTCCATAGGCTATACCTATACAAAACCAGGTACTTACCAGGTTAAAGTAATCACGACCGATGTGGTTACAGGCTGTGTGGATTCATCGAATGCTTTTCCAATGGTAGTGAACGGCCCCACGGCTAAATTCACTACGCCTACTGTTTTGTCCTGTGGCGCTTTAAATGCTGTGTTCACCGATCAGTCAACCGTTCCCGCCGGCTCTTCGATCACATCATGGGCCTGGGATTTTGGAGATGGCGGAACATCAACAAGTCCGACTCCGCCTGCCCATCCATACAACTTCCAGGGAATTTTTCCTGTCAAATTGAGGGTAACCGATAACAATGGATGTTCTGACAGTCTCACGATTCCAAATTATATCACTGTTTCCATTCCGGTTGCGAAATTTTCAACAGACGACAGCAATTACTGCCCTTCTTCGAATATAAAATTCAATAACCTTTCAACCGGAGGTTTCAACCCGGTATATACCTGGGATTTTATGGATGGAACGACTTATACCGGCGCTAATCCTCCCCTGCATAATTTCCCATTGGTTGGAAAATATCCGGTTAGCCTGACTATCAAAGATGCTTATAGCTGTATCAGTACTTATTCAGCTCCTTCTCCGATCAACATTGACGTGCCGGTTGCATCGTTCACGTTGAGCGCTGCCTATTCTGCCTGCCCGCCATTAAATGAAGCATTCACTTTTACCGGCAGTTATGCAGCAAGTTATACATGGAATTTTGATAATGGCGGATCCTCTATTCTTAAGAACCCAAACAGCATTTATACTCAACCGGGAGACTATGATCCGAAACTGACTATTACAAGTCCGGGAGGTTGCGTTGCATCTGCAACACATCATATACATATTGATGGTCCGATCGGCGCACTTACCTATTCACCTTTTTCGGCCTGCGATTCGGTTGATGTGCTTTTCAAAGTCACAACTTCCAATGTCATTCAATTCATATGGAATTATAATGATGGCCAGGTAGATACTACCGTCGCACCACAGGACAATATTACACATCATTACAATATACCCGGAGCCTATACACCATTTGTGACTCTGGTAGATGCCGCTGGTTGTCATGTGACCAATTTCGGTGTTAACCAGATTGAAATTGACCACATCACAAAAACTGATTTTAAAGTAGACAATACCGTGCTTTGTGATAACGGAACAATCAATTTCACAAATACTTCCCTGGTAGGATTTGGTACAACGATAACCAATTATACATGGGATTTTGGAGACGGATCACCCGTCTCCAGCGGAACCAGCCCGACCGCCTCGCACAATTATCCTGTGACCGGCGTGTATAATGCATCTTTGAATATTACGACACTCGGGGGTTGTACCGGCGTCTTCACGATGCCACTGACTGTTTCACCATCGCCCAAAGTGGCCATCAACGGACTGATATCGCAATGTGAACCCGCCATATTAAATTTCTCAGGAACTGAAACGGTTGTAAATCCCTACGGACCATTAACCTGGTCATGGGATTTTGGAAATGGTCAAACGGCAACCGGCCAAAATCCGGCCCCGGTCAGTTATCCGAAAGCAGGAGAATATATAGTGCAACTGATAGCAACGAATACAGTAGGTTGTAAGGATACGACCGATACAACTCCTCCTTCGCATCTGTTCATCTATCCGATACCTGCAGTGAGCGCAGGTGCTGATACAACGATATGTCTTGGCACGCCCCTTCAGTTAAATGCCACAGGCGCTGCTACTTCTTACACTTGGTTTGCACCGGTCAATGGCTCCTCGCTGAGTTGTCTTCCGTGTGCAAATCCCGTTGCCGATCCGGTTCCGACGAGTACATATTTTATAGTAAACGGAACGAGCCTTAACGGATGTCAGGCGAAGGATACTATTCAGGTAACCGTCAACGTGCAGCCAACGGTTAGTATCAGCGGACCGGATTCCGTATGTCTCGGTCAGAGCACACAATTAACAGCAACGGGTGCCGCCATATATTCCTGGACGCCTGCCGAGGGATTAAATAATCCGAATATCGGGAATCCGCTTGCTAAGCCGGATGCCTCACAGGCGGGAACAGCTCCGAGCACTGTGATCACATACCAGGTCACCGGTTACGATAGCAAAAAATGTTTCTCTGATACAAAAACAGTTGACGTTACCGTGTTTAATTATCCCGTCATCGACCTGCCATCAAATGTTACCATTAATGTCGGCAGCACATACCAGATGAACCCGACTGTTTCCACGAATGTTGTTTCGTATAGCTGGACACCTACAAATAATCTGACCTGTTCAAACTGTCTGGCCCCGGTTGCCAAACCAACCAGTACAACAAAATATAGTTTCACGGCGATAAACGACGGAGGTTGCGCGACAACCGATAGTATCCGGATACAGGTGATCTGTAATGGCGCCAATTTCTTTGTGCCTAATACTTTCTCACCCAATGGAGATGGTGTGAACGATCATTTCGTTGTCAATGGCGTCGGTTTGAATGTGATCCCTTCTATTACGATATATAACCGCTGGGGACAGATGGTATTCCAGAAGAGTAATTTCCCGGCCAATTCACCGGCCGATGCATGGGACGGTACATTCAACGGGCAACCGGCTCCGGCAGATGTATATGTTTATACCATACAAATACTTTGTGATAATGCAACCCTGATTCCTTATCATGGTAACGTAACCCTTATCCGATAAAGAGATGAAAAAACTGAACCCCATAATAAAATACTTTTTAACACCACTGGTCTTCCTGTTTTGTTTTGTTTCGGCATATACACAGGACCTGCATTTCTCACAATTCTTCGAAGCACCGCTGTTGAGAAACCCTGCCCTGGCCGGCATATTCACGGGAGACTATCGCATACAGGGCGTTTACAGGGATCAGTGGAACAGCTTTACAAATGCATATAAGACCGGATCATTCAATGCTGAATATAAATTACCGGTGGGCCGTACGGATGACTATCTGACGATTGGACTTCAAGTATTATATGATAAAGCCGGAAGTGCCGGTCTTACGTCAACGCAGGTTTTCCCGGCGCTGAATTACAGTAAGTCCCTTTCGAATACGCATTCCAGTTATCTCTCCCTGGGCTTTATGGGAGGATACGTCGAAAAAAGAATTGACATTTCAAAAATAACCACCAACAGCCAGTTCGATGGAGCGGCGTTTAATCCTTCATTGGGAAATGGGGAAACTTTTCCCTCCCCGGATATACATTACTGGGATGCGAGTGTGGGTATGAGTTATAACGGAACGTTTGGTGAATTCCAGCAGAACAGCCTGTTTTTCGGATTGGCATATCATCATTTGAACAGGCCGATGAATTCATTTTATCAGAACACGGCCATTGAATTACAGCCAAAATGGGTTGCTTCGGCAGGTGCCAGATTCAATGTAGATGAAAGATCCGAGTTTACTATACAAGCGGATTATTCTTACCAGGGTACTGCCCGCGAAACTATCGGTGGCGTGATGTACGGTTATAAACTGGGCGAGTTTACCGATGATCCAAAATATATTCTGGGTATCGGGGCGTTTATGCGGGTCGGAGATGCATTTATTCCTGTCGTAAAACTGGACATGCTGCCCTTGTCCATCGCCATTAGTTACGATGTTAATATATCTACTTTAAATACTGTCAGCCAGGGCCAGGGAGGTTTCGAACTTTCTATCTCTTATAAAGGATTTCTTGACCGGGAAAATTCGGCCAAGAATAAAATGTTATGTCCAAGGTTTTAAAAGGCCAAGGCTTAAGGCTAAGGCTTAAGGCTTGAAGAATAAAATTGATTAATAAAAAAAGGTCCATCTGATTTTCAGAAGGACCTTTCTAATTTATATTACTGTATTCAACATTTTGCCGAACGCCTTGGCCTTGGCCTTGAGCCTTAAGCTTACGAAAACATTTCCTTGACCTTATCAAAAAAGCTCTTCTCGTTTTTATCAGGCTTGGGTTGGAAATTCGGAGAGTCACTGAGATTTTCAAGTATGGCCTTTTCTTCCACAGAAACCTGCTGCGGCGTCCATACGTTCACGTGAATAAGTTGGTCGCCCTTCTCGTAGGAATTCACAGAAGGAAATCCTTTCCCTTTTAACCGGAATATTTTTCCGCTCTGTGTGCCTGCCGGAATGCGGATCTTGGCTTTTCCATCGATGGTGGGAACTTCAACCTGCAGACCAAAGACTGCATCTGTAAAAGAGATGTATAAATCAAACGCCACATTTAATCCGTCGCGTTGTAATTCAGGATGCGCTTCTTCTTCAATCAGGATAATCAGGTCTCCGGCAGATCCACCACGTTCTCCCGCATTACCTTTTCCTGAAACGCTTAACTGCATACCTTCCTGCACACCGGCCGGGATATCGATATTGACGACTTCTTCCCCAAACACTCTCCCCTCGCCTTTACATACCGTACATTTTGCGGTGATCGTTGTTCCTTCTCCGTTACAGGTAGGACAGGTTGTAACCGTCTGCATCTGACCCAGGAATGTATTACTTACGCGCCTTACCTGACCACTGCCACCGCAGGTTCCGCAGGTCTGTACACTTGCTTTATCCTTGGCACCGCTTCCATGGCAGGTTGCACAGGGTACGTGTTTTTTTACTTTAATATTTTTGCTTACGCCCTTGGCGATTTCTTCGTAGGTGAGTTTGATTTTTATACGAAGGTTGGAGCCGCGGATACCATGCGAACGGGAATTACCGCCGCCACCTCTGCGTCCTCCGAAAAAACTTCCGAAAATATCATCGCCGAAAACATCTCCGAACTGGCTGAAAATATCATCCATGTTCATCCCGCCTCCGTTGAACCCACCCCGGCCATTATTTACAGCCGCATGACCGTAACGATCATATTGCGCACGTTTATCAGCATTGCTTAAAACCTCATACGCTTCGGCTGCCTCCTTGAATTTTTCTTCAGCAGACTTATCACCCGGGTTGCGGTCCGGATGATGTTGCATCGCTACCTTTCTGTAGGATTTTTTTATTTCTTCTGCGGATGCAGATTTGGTAATGCCCAATATTTCGTAATAATCTCTTTTCATTCAGATTTTCCTATTTTCCAACTATCACTTTTGCGAACCGGATAATTTTATCATTTAAATAATAACCCTTCATCACTTCCGCGATCACCTTCCCCCTGAGTTCCGGAGAAGGCGCCGGTACTTCACTGATGGCTTCCTGCTTTTCCACATCAAATTCAGTATGGAGACTTTCCATGGCTTTTAGTCCCCGGTTTTGCAGCAGATTACGCAGTTTACTGAACACCAGGAAAACGCCACTCAGATCCTTTGTGTTGTTTTCCTGCTGTAATTGCTTCTCTGCCCTGTCGCAGTCATCCAGTACATCAAGCAGCGAAATGATGATTTCCTTTCCCGCAGTCTGGCTCAATTCAACCCTTTCACGGGCGCTGCGCCGTTTATAGTTGTCAAATTCGGCCAGCAGGCGCAGATATTTATCCTTTTGCTCCTGCAGCTCGATATTTGCCTTTTCCAGCGGATCATCTTCTTCCAGGTCCTGGTTCAGGTGATGGGTGCCCGCAACATTTTCATCGGTATTTATGTCAACCGTTGATTCTCTGCCATTTACAGTTTCAAAATCCCTTTCTTCCGACATATTTTCAATATTCATTTGCATTTATAGGAAATTCTGGCAAAGGTAAGATTGTCAATTATTTTGCCAACTGCTTATTTGAGACAAATTGTCTTCTTTGAACTGATCCCTCTCCGGTAATTTTGCGCCATGATTCCAGTCATTCTAAAGAAGAAAATCGGCCTGCGTATTGAAAATGGGCATCCATGGATATTCGGCAATGAAATTGCCGAAACCGACGAGGCCGTAAAACCCGGAGATATTGTAACCGTTTTCAATGGAGACAAAAAATTTATCGGAAAAGGCTTTTTTAATCCCCAGTCACAGATTGCCATCCGTTTACTAACCCGGAATGAAAATGAAACGGTGGATGCCCGTTTTATCCATAGTCGCATTGAAGCCGCCTGGAATTACCGAAAAAAAATAGGCTACACGGAAAATTGCAGACTGGTTTTCGGTGAAGCGGACGGATTACCTGCCCTGATCATCGACAAATTCAGTGAACACTTTGTAATTCAGACACTTGCACTGGGAATGGATGTTTGGAAACCCGCCATTGTTTCCGCTTTGGAGCAAATATTTCTTACTGAGAAAATTTATGAACGAAATGACGTGCCGGTCAGGGAACTGGAAGGAATGAACCAGCAAAAGGGATTTTTATCTACACCATTTGATACAAAAATTATAATTCAGGAAAACGGTATCAAAATGGAAGTTGATTTGGAAAACGGACAAAAAACCGGATACTTTCTGGATCAGCAGGATAACCGTCGCGCCATTCAACACATTGTAAAAAATGCCGATGTTTTGGGTGCCTTTTGCTATACAGGGAGTTTTGAGGTTCATGCCGGGCATTATGGAGCAAAATCTGTACTGGGACTGGATATTTCGGAAAATGCGGTTGCGGCTGCCCGTAAAAATGCATATTTAAACGGGCTTGAAAACAATGTGCGTTTTGAAGCAGTGAATGCTTTCGACGTTTTAAAAAAATGGACCAGAGAGAACAGGAAATTCGATGTTGTTATGCTGGATCCGCCCGCTTTTACAAAGAGCCGGGAAAATATCGGAAAAGCTATCAGCGGTTATAAAGAAATCAATCTAAGGGGAATGAAATTGTTGCGTTCAGGCGGATTCCTTGTTACTTCCTCCTGTACGAACCTCGTATCGCCACAACTGTTCCTGGAAACCATCCGGTCTGCAGCAAAAGACGCTGGCAAAAAAATAAGACAGGTCACTTTCCAGGCGCAATCACCGGACCATCCGATTGCCTGGGGGTTGGAAAATACACATTATCTGAAATTCCTGATTGTCGAGGTATCTGATTAATCAGCACTAAACAGAGGCATTATTTGTTAACCTGAAATTTGCCGCTTTCAACAATTTTTCCAGTGGGGTCCCGGAGCTGATAGATATAAATGCCCCTGAAAAAATCGGAGAGGTTTACGATATTCTTCTGGTCAGCCAGATTGAATTCATATACTTTTTTACCGAGGAAATTAAAAAGCTGGATGGTATAGTTCTTATCGTATTTTTTTGCAAAATCTTCGAAGGTAATAATTGAAGTTGCGGGGTTTGGATAAAAGTGAACGGTCGCCGGATTTGCGTTATCGGCAAAGCCAATCGGGCGGTTCTGGGCACGGGCACCGGCCGCAGAAAAAAGCAACATAAGGAGAACAAAGTAAAAAATCCTCATAGCTTACCGGATAAGGTTCAGGGATACAATATACCCAAAGTTTGCCAAAAATACAAAAACTCTCCTAATCGGTTCTGTCTCTCCAATTTAGCATAACGGACAATATGGTCCGATTGGTATTTACTGCTCATTTTTGTTTTTTTCCGGTAAAATAATAGGCATCTCCAAGAGCGCCGACTGAATTCTCCCAGGTATGGTTTAAAGCAAAATCCATTCCCCTCCTCCCCGATTCTTCCCTCTCGTGGTCAGGCTGACTCAGTATTTTTCGGATTGCTTCCACAAACTGCTCTTTTGAATCACATAATTCGGTGAAATTTCGGAACATTTCCATCGCTGCTGTTGCTGTAGCAACCACGGGTTTGCCAGCAGCCAGATATTCATCTATTTTTCTGGGGTAATTGCCGATTGTCAATGGATTTACGAATTGGGGGTTTATGCAAATGGTGAATTGATGTACATAAGCAGCAGCCTGATCCGGTGGAATTAATCCGAGAAAATAGACATTGGGAAGTTGTCTGAGTTGACTCCCGGCGAACTGGCTGTCTGCAGGCCCAACCAATACCAGGCTTATCTCAGGCAGCGAGAGCGCAATATGAACCAGGATCTCCTCATCCAGCCTCATGCCATTCACCGCGCCACAATAGCCTGCAATGGGCCTTGGAATCGATTTCATATCCAGGGGTTCACGCAGATCGTCTTTTATAAAAGATCCCAGGTTACAACCCTGACCAATATCGACGCTGTTTGGGTTCCATTGTCCGGCGTATTCCGCAAGCCAGCCGGAATTAGCCACTACGAGATCCGATTTTTGGATCATTTCCATTTCACAGCGGGGGCCATATTTTTTAAAATAGGGCTGACTGGTCAGTGCATCCCGGATATAAAAAATGTAATCGCGGACCGGCAGAAGGGATTTCTGATATAGGCCCCTGAAGAAATCGTTATCATTGATCATAATGCAGTCATTGAAATTCAAATGACGAATCACCTTTTTGATCTCAGTTGCCAGTCTTTGGTTATTCGTTCTGTTGAAAAAGTCAAAGATTTTATAAGTAGGTGACCAATTGCCTGATTCCAGCATGGACTGCGGATGCAGTATCCATAAATTTTCCCTGATTAGCTCGGGAGTTCCCCTGTTTTCTGTATCCTGTTCTTTCGACGAGAAGATTCTTTTCAGGATTGAACGCCTGTCCCGGGCCCGATCTATGAACAATACCCGGTTATAACGGGCAAGTTCAAACGCCATATCCTTAAAATTGAAGGCAATCCCGGAATTCCATGGCTGCAAACTGAATAGGACAATATCCCTGTTTTTTATGAATTGATGCTCCATTTTTGATATAAACCGATCTGAGATTAATGTTCTGCGCGTGAAAGTTTTTCAGATATTCGAACAGGTTATTTTCAGGAAGGAATCAGAAGAAGTCAATTCTTTCACTACCGGTCATCACCTTCGCAACCGTAAATTTTTGCGGATAATATGATTCTTCGGCCCGGAAAGCGTTGAAAATAAGATTATAAACGGGCAATCAACTGATTAGAAGATCTAATCGTTTCAAAAATAATAATAAAATCCAGAAGGCAAAATTAAATGACAGCCATGACTCCACGTTTTTATAAATTAGCGGCCACCAATGGTTACAATGGTTAAGTTCCTGTTTTTTTTCAGCTTATTTATTATTCTTTATAGCTACATCGGATACGGCTTAATCATTTATCTGATTGTAAAAGTAAAAAGACTGTTTAAGCCTAAAGCACTTCCGTCAACCGTCAACCGTCAACCGTCAACCGTATTCGAACCCGAAGTAACACTCGTAGTAGCTGCCTATAATGAAGCTGATTGCATAGAAAGTAAATTGAAAAACAGTCTGGGTCTGGATTATCCTGCAGGTAAACTCAGATGGATCTTCATAACAGACGGTTCAACCGATGCCACGGCTGATATCGTTCGCAGATATACCGCTGTGTTATTATTGCACCAGACGGAAAGAAAAGGAAAAGTAGCGGCGATCAATCGTGCGATGAAATATGTAGAGACTCCCTATGTAATATTTTCTGACGCGAATACCCTGATTAATCAATCCGCCGTGCGGGAAATCCTGAAACACTATGCCGACCCGTTGGTAGCCGCTGTGGCCGGCGAAAAAAAAATTATTTCTGACCGGAGAAACAACGCAGTGGAATCCGGAGAGAGTGTTTATTGGAAATATGAATCCCTTCTCAAAAAACTGGATTCGGAATTGTATTCTGTAGTGGGTGCAGCCGGAGAATTATTTTCTGTAAAGACCTCCCATTTTCATCAGGTAGCCGAAGACATCATCATTGAAGACTTTGTTCAGTCGCTGAAAATATGTATGGACGGATATATTGTACGGTACGAACCAAAAGCTTATGCTACAGAATATGCTTCCGTTTCAATCCGGGAAGAACAAAAGCGAAAAGTACGAATTGCAGCGGGCGCCTTCCAGGCCATGATCATACTTAAAAAACTTTTTAACGTCTACAGATATCCGCTTTTATCCTTTCAATTTATTTCACACAGAATCCTGCGATGGACACTATGCCCTGTATGCCTGCTCGTCTGTTTTTTTACAAACGCCTTATTGGTCGTTCATGGCCAAAGGGGTTTTTACGCGATCTTTTTACTGGCTCAGCTCGTATTTTACGCATTCGTTGTTGCGGGATGGTTATTCGCCCGCCGAAATATGAGAATCAAGGCTTTCTACATACCTTATTACTTCTTTTTTATGAATTTATCGATGTTCCTTGGTTTCTTCCGGTTTATAAACGGCAAACAACATGTAACATGGGATAAATCATCGAGGAATATGAATACATAACCCGGCACGATTTTTTGATTGTGTTATCTGGCTGATTCAAAAAAAGGTTTGGCATTATTTGGATCTTAGGAAAAAATACCTACTTTTATCGTAGAATTTCTACAATCCGTTCAATTCCTCTGAAGCCCTGCATTCCCAAATCTCGGGTATAATCAGCCATCCATCCTTGAAATCCCCCAAAGATTGCTGATTCATTGACTAAAAATACCTAACGTTCATCCATATCTAAAGTCTGACCTTAGATGCCAATTCCGTTTGTGAGCCGTGTGAAAAAAATTCCAGCCTACTGAGGAATAGTATCAAATTTTAATCAAGGACTTCTGCACATGAAAAAGCAAATTTTAGCAGTAGATGACAGTAAGGCGATTCGGTTTTTGCTTCAAACAGTATTAGGAAAATCTTATCAGGTAATAACAGTACCAGATGGTTGTTCAGCAATGCACTGGTTGTCGAAGAGAAACTTTCCACATCTGATTATTGCTGATCCGCAATTGCCAGACCTGGAAAACTGGGAACTGATACAACAGTTATCTTCCAGTGGAATTTATAAAAATATTCCGGTAATGGTTTTGTCTGGTTTGAATGCGGAGGAAACGGAAGAAAAATGTGAAGCTTATTCTGTTCAAAAATATTTTCTGAAACCGTTTAACCCGGTAAACCTGGTTAACGCGGTACAACAATTGATAGAGAATAAGTCTCTGGATACCTATTACCCGATGAAAGCAGTTTAATCGCTGATTAGTATTCGTGAAAATTAACCTTACCTGAATATGGATTATACAATTCTACCCAAATCTGCTTACAAAGGAAAAGCTTTTGTAAGGTATCAAGTGCCCGCAAAAGAGGTCATCGCGAGCACAAGTATCATTCACAGTGGATTTTATTATATTGGCAAAAATCCTGCCAATATTGAAAAATTAGTCAAACTTTTCAAACGTGGTTATGCATCCGATAGCATTGATAACGCACGTGCAGAATTAAAACGTTCTATAGAGCAGGAAAAAAATACATTGCCCGAAGTTATTTTTTGTGAATCGAGTTTTGATTTTTCAGCTGTAAAAAATTTCGTTCATTTCCTTAACAGCAACCCGCTGTTCAGCAGGATCCCTTTCATAATAGATTCAGCACATCTCGGCGAAGCGGATATGACTCAGTATAAAAAGCATATGCTGGCCGATGATATTATGCTTATTGAAGCATCTGAACCAAATTCACTATTGGGCAAAGTGCGTTTTTTGAATAAAGTGAAATCGAAAGCCATTGAAAAGAATGCCAGCCTCAAAGAAGACGAGGCCAGGGTTGTTTCCACAACTAATTTGCATAGTATATTAAAGCGCAGTTTTGATATACTGGTTTCACTGACTGCCTTGTTTCTTTTAAGTCCGCTGTTTTTTCTGATTGCATTGGCCATCCGGATTGAGTCCAAGGGACCCACTTTTTATATTTCAAAAAGAGCGGGTCGCGGTTACAGAATATTCGACTTCTTCAAGTTCAGAACGATGTTCACCGGTGCGGAGAGCCGTGTGCAGGAGCTTTCACATCTGAATCAGTACAGCGAAGAGAAAAAAAAGGAACCGACCTTCTTCAAATTCAACAACGATCCGCGCGTAACCAAAGTAGGAGAATTTCTTAGAAATACCAGTCTGGACGAATTACCCCAGTTGCTGAATGTATTAATGGGAGATATGTCACTGGTTGGCAACCGTCCTCTTCCACTTTACGAAGCAGCCACGCTGACAACAGACCAATGCGCCCAGCGTTTCCTCGCACCAGCCGGAATGACCGGACTGTGGCAGATCAAAAAAAGAGGTCGCGATGATATGTCTGTGGAAGAAAGAATCAGTCTGGATATTGATTATGCCAACAAATACAATTTCATGTACGATCTCTGGATCATGGCCAATACACCTTCTGCGATTATTCAAAAGTCAAGTGCTTAAGATTTACAGATCGGCATTCCGCATTATCTTCCCGGGATGAATTTATCCGAAGCAGGTTACCAACCCCTTGTTTCCATCATAACGCTGAATTATAATCAGGCGGCCGTTACGGCGAAATTTTTGGAATCCAGCAGGAAACTGCTTTATCCCTCTTTCGAGATACTGATCTGTGATATGGCTTCCAGTGAGGATCCGAAGAACATATTCAACGGCGCCGAATATCCGAATACAAGACTTCTGCGAAGTACAACGAACCTGGGATTCGCCGGGGGAAATAACTGGGGAATACGACAAGCGCGGGGCGAATTTATTTTTATAGTAAATAATGATACAGATCTCACACCGGATATCATTCAACGCCTTATCCAGCCATTTTTCCAAAACCCGTCTATCGGAATTGTCTGTCCTAAAATAAAATATTTCGACGACCCACGCATAATTCAGTACGCGGGCTTCCGGCCAATGAATCCGTTTACCGGAAGAACGTCCTCCATCGGTGATCATGAAACAGATAACGGCCAATATAATGTCTCAGGTGTAACGAATGGTGCGCATGGCTGTGCGATGATGGTAAAAAAAGAAGTGATTGAAAAAACCGGACTTTTCCCCGAGAATTTTTTTCTTTATTACGAGGAATGGGATTGGTCAGTGCGTGTACAAAAGGCAGGATACCTGATCTGGTATCAGTCTGAAGCCACCATTTTGCATAAAGAATCCATGACGGTGGGCAAGGAAAACCCAATGAAAACATATTATCTCACGAGAAACCGCATTTTGTACATGCGCAGAAATAGTAATCCATTTAATTTACTGGTATTCGGCCTTTTTTTTATACTGTTTACTATTCCAAAAACAATTATTACCTGTCTGATCAGCGGTCATTTCATAAAACTAAAATGGTTCCTGAAAGGAATCGGATATAATTTGTCACACTCCAGTAAGTCACCTGTTTAAGCTTAACGCGTAACGTCCAACGCCTAACGCCCAACGCTTAACGCTTAACGCCTAACGCTTAACGCTTTGGTGAGAAGCGCAGGAAATTTGGAGTTAAATTTGGAAATGATAGTGTGAAAAAATACACTGGTTCATTGTCATTTCCATCCCGCACGTGCAGGATCATTTTGAATTCCCACATTATTAGTCTTACACATTCACCACACTACAGCGTTCGGCGTTAGGCGTTAAGCGTTAGGCGTTAGGCTTAAGCGTTGGCGTTAGGCGTTGGGCTTATCATCTGACATGAACGTTTTCGGCGTATGAATAAACTCCCTTCGTTTTTTTTTCATTTGAACAACCGCACGCATCATCGCATACATAAGCAAAGGAAGCCGGCTCATAGCCCATAAAGTTTTGGTACTATAAAATATGCGCGGTATGGAAATCAGCAGTGTCAATAAATAAAGACCCATCATGGACGCCCACACGACGAATGACGGCCTGATCAAAGGCAGTTGAAAATAATGCTGAATCAGCAGTATGGTAATGATAATGGAAAAAACCACCAGGGTCAGCACACGGGGTAGTAATAAATTTTGAAAAAACTTATTGACGAAAAAAATAGTTTTCTGTGCTGTCTTCATATCGTCATCAAAAAAACGCCGCACATGATTTACCTGTGCCTCCATCCAGCGTATGCGCTGTTTTTCAAATACTCCTGCGGTTGCCACTTTTTCGTCGTATATGAATGCGTCATCCAGAAATTCCATTTTTATTTTGCGTTGTATCAGTTGCATGTCAATCTCCCGGTCCTCTCCCGGATTTTCGAGAATTTCCCTTGATGAAAATATGTCCCGTATAAGCGTCGTATCGAAAGCCATCCCGGAACCATTCGGTGTGGCCGATAATCCCGCAAAAGCGGGACCCCTCCGGAACAGGTTTGTATTGATTTCTTCACTCATCGCATCCAGCAGGGCTACTTCGGAATTTTTATTTTTTGCCGTGCGGTGACATTGCATAGCCCTAACACCTGCATGGAACGCCGCATTTACTTTTTCAAGACAACCGGGAGCCATAATATTATCTGCATCGAGAATCATGACGATTTCGGAATCCCTGATACCGGGTGATTCAAGTGCCGCGTGGAGTGAACGCGACTTCATACCCAGATTTACTTCCAAAACATTCACCGGTATCTGCATCAGTTTCTGCATGGTTTCCGGTTTTAGCTTATCTGCTATAACTGTTACCGTGAACCGGGATCGGGGATAATCATGTTCCCTTATTTGAAACGCCGTATCAACGATAATCTGATCTTCCCTGAAACTGGGAATAAGGACGGCAATGCGGTGTTTTTCGTTTTGTATTATATATTTCCTGCCCCTGGTCAGTCGGCCAAACAGCGCCATAACGAAAAGGTACAGCGTGTTTGCAGCGAAATAAATAAATACCGCCCAGGAGATGATATGACATATCAGATAAAAAAAAATCATGCTTTTCTGAATGGCTTATAAAATGATCGTGTTGCCAATGCCATCATGGGTTTGTCGGCAGGTGTATCGCCATAAACATAAATTTCTTCATACCCCGTCAGATCCCATCTCTCCTGTATGCGAATTACTTTCTGCTCACCACTGCAATTCTTTCCTTCAAGTTTCCCCGTGATCAGTCCGTTCTTCACTTCCAGTATAGTGGCAATTAATTCCAGGGACAGCCTTTTCGCAAAACCCCTGATCCAATTTTCCGCAGAGGCCGAAACAATCACCAACTCAAAACCTTCTTTCCGAAGCCGATCCATTTCAGCGATCGCTCCCTTTCTGATGAAACCAGGAAGGTCGCGTTCTGCAAACAGGTCACATTGCTCCTGAAAAAAGTTTTCCGGCGTCCCGGAAAAAAAATAGGAAAGTACTTTTTCCTTTAACAGTCCAGCCGATATAAGTTTTATCTGATATGCCATGAACCAATGCATATTCAATAAGATCCCGGCATAATATGCGGTCCTGCCCTTCAGAAATTTTATTATTTCCAGCAAACTGTCTTTTGTTGTGATGGTGCCATCAAAATCAAAAAAGGCAATCTTCTTTCCATTCACTTTTTATAATTTATGCACATGTCGAAGTTATTTGTCAGGGATTTACATCCCATTTTAACAGAACGATTGTTTTATGCCTTTTAAAATTCCAATAAGCTTTCAGCCTTACGCTTTAAGCTTTACGCTTTAAAGATGATGATATCCTTTAAATATAAAATGGCGTAAATGCTTAAAACCCATAAAACCAGGGTAATCTGTATAAAGTGATCTTTATACAGGATCTCCGTAGGCGATCCCGATTCCTTCAGTACAAATGTGATCTGCAGATAACGCATCAGACCCGCGATAACAAAAAGGCTTGAATAATACAGGCTGTGTGTGCCCAGCCGGGCCACCGTCACCGGTGAAACGGTATAGTTTATATACGCGACAATCACGATGGCACTGGATAATCCGAGCATCGTATTCAGAAAGTCAAGATTATAACCGCTCATCGACTTTCGCATATCCGTTCCTGTTGTCACTTTCAGCAAAAGGTCATCCCGCCGTTTGGCAATGGCCATAAAAAGAGATAACAGAAATGTCATGATAATCAGCCATTCCGTGGCTTCCACGCCGGATACAATCGCCCCTCCTTTTACCCGCAGTACAAAACCTGAGGAAAGCATCAGGATATCAAGTATGGCAAAATTTTTAAGACCGAAGGAATAAAACAGGTTAATAAAAAAATACAGGACAAGTATAAACAGAAATTGGTAATGCGGGTCCGCGAGCAGGCCCAGCATGGTACCCAATAAAAGCAATCCGATACAGATACCAACAGCCACCGGTTTTTTCACTTTTCCCGACGCCAGCGGGCGATTGCTTTTTACGGGGTGTTTTCTGTCATCTTCAATATCCCGGTAATCATTGATGATATAAATAGCTGATGCAATAAAACAAAACGAAACAATTCCTTCCATTAAATGAAGAAAACGGGCCCGAACAAAAAACTGACCTGCAAAAAAGGAGGGAACAACTAAAAAAAGGTTTTTCGCCCAGTCTTTGGGCCTTAGCAACTGTAAGTAATATTTCATTCATGGAAAACTGACTTCAATATACAACCATAATCTGTTTTCTGCAATATGAGTATGATAGCGGAAACCAGAATTGAATTAAATTTGTTCTCCTACATGAACAGGAATTCCACGGAGATATTATCAAGCCCGATAGAGTACCTGAAAGGTGTAGGTCCGCAGCGGGCGATTTTATTACGCAAAGAACTCGGAATCGATACCTTCCGGGATCTGCTCGAATTGTATCCATACCGACACCTGGATAAATCCCAAATAACATCTGTAGCAGATATTTCTGCTGACACCGAATTTGTTCAGGTAGCAGGTTTCCTCGGATCACTTCAGATTTTAGGAACAGGAAAATCAAAAAGGCTCGTTTCCACGATCAAAGATGCAACGGGTGTTCTGCAATTGATCTGGTTTCAGGGAATTTCCTGGATGGAGAAAAATTTAAACCCCGGATTCAGATACAGGGTGTATGGGCGGGTTGGTTTTTTTAACGGGTTGATGCAATTGACACACCCTGAAATGGAAGCCTATGATGATGTGAAAAGTGGTTTACCCTTACAGCCCATCTATCCGAGTACGGAAAAACTCAAAGCAAGATCCCTGGGTGGACGGCAGATAGCCAAACTGACACAGCAATTGCTTTCCCAGTTAAGGGAGAAGGATATTCCGGAATTTATACCCACGGTTACTCTTCGTAAATCCGGATTGATATCCCGTTTCGAGGCCTTTCAATCCATACATTTCCCAGCTTCGCCCCGGGACTATCAGTGTGCCTTGTTTCGTTTGAAATTTGAAGAGTTATTTTTCAACCAGGTGCGAACACGTATGATAAAAACGCAACGCCAAAAACAATCGCGTGGTGTTATTTTCAGCCAGGTTGGACGCCTTTTCAATGATTTTTATACAAAATCCCTTCCTTTTGAACTCACGGGTGCCCAAAAACGAGTCATACGGGAGATTCGTCAGGATACGGCTACAGGGCATCAGATGAACCGGCTCCTGCAGGGTGATGTGGGCAGCGGGAAAACCATGGTGGCCCTCCTGACCATGCTCCTGGCAGCCGATAACGGCTACCAGAGTTGCCTGATAGCGCCTACTGAAATACTTAGTAATCAGCATTTCATCAACTTTCAGGAATTATTGAAGGACCTGCCCGTATCGGTGAAACTACTTACCGGATCGGTTAAATCAGCTGCCCGGAGAAAGATCCTCGAAGAACTGGCCGATGGTTCTGTACATATTCTGATCGGAACCCATGCCATCCTGGAAGACCCTGTATTATTTAAAAATCTCGGATTAGCCATCATAGATGAACAACATCGGTTTGGCGTAGCGCAGAGGGCCAGGATCTGGAAAAAAGCCTTTTTGCCTCCCCACGTACTCGTGATGACCGCCACACCCATTCCCCGAACCCTGGCAATGACGGCCTATAACGATCTGGACTATAGCGTTATTGACGAGTTACCGCCCGGAAGGCAACCCGTCAGAACCGTGAAGCGTTATGAATATGACAGGCCTAAAGTGATGGATTTCATTAAGGTTGAGATAAAAAAAGGGAGGCAGGCCTATATCATCTTCCCCCTGATCGAAGAGTCCGAAAAGCTCGATTACGAAAACCTGATGAAAGGGTACGAAAATGTAAAAGCCTATTTTCCAGAACCTGCGTACTATATCAGTATGGTACATGGAAGGCAAAAAACGGGGATCAGGGAAACCAATATGAAAAGATTTGTTTCGGGCGACACTCAGATTATGGTAGCAACGACCGTTATAGAAGTGGGCGTTCATGTTTCCAACGCAACCGTTATGTTAATTGAAAGTGCTGAAAAATTCGGTCTGTCCCAGCTTCACCAGTTACGCGGACGTGTCGGTAGGGGCGCTGACCAGAGTTACTGCATTCTTTTAGCCGGTAACAAACTGGGTGGCGAAGCCAGGGAAAGATTAAAGATAATGTGTGAAACCTCCGATGGATTCAAAATTGCGGAAAAAGATATGGAGATTAGAGGTCCGGGAGATATCGCAGGCACCCGTCAAAGTGGTTTATTGGATTTTAAACTGGCCGACATCGTACGTGACCGTGAAATACTGCTGTTGGCCGTGCAGGAGGCACAGGAGATTTTGAACATGGACCCTGAACTCGATCTCCCTGAAAATAACCTTTTGCGCGAACAATTGAAACAGGAAAAAGGTAAAACACCCTGGAGCCGGATTTCTTAATAATGAATTCAAATTCCAGCTATTGAAAAAGAAGTTATTCTTATTTTTTGCGTTTCTGAACACTTGCTTATCCGGACTCTTTGCTCAATCAGAGATCGGCAATCTGGAGTTTATAGAAAATAAAGGTCAATGGGATAATACCATCCGGTTCAGGGCCAATATGCCCAATACTACTTTCTACCTTCAAAAACATGGATTTTCAGTTTTAATGCAAAGTTCGTCAGATATGGAGGCTTTAAGGAATGCCATGCATGGCATACCGAACGGAAATAAGTCTTCCAATCAATCTGCAACACCTCCTTCCTCAACACCTCCTTCAACAAATAAAGCAACTGATAAGTCCGATCTGGCCGCTTCCCTTCCACCGGTTCAATCCAATCCCGGAGGAGGGTCTTCAAATATGAATCGTTCATCGATCAGTCTTACCATGCATTCTCATGTATACCAGGTGGAGTTCATGAACAGTTCCGAACAGGTGGAAATCCAGGGAGATAAAAGTCTGGATACATATAATAATTATTTTATCGGCAACGATCCTTCCCGTTGGAAATCCAATTGTAAAATTTACCAGGCGATCATCTACAAAAATATTTATCCCAATATCGATCTTCGGTATTATACCGAAAACAACCAGTTGAAATACGATCTGGTTGTACACCCGGGTGGCAATCCGGATAATATCGTGATGAAATACAGAGGTGCCGACAAGCTGATGGTTAAATCCGGTCAGATCACCATTCATACCTCGGTCGGTGACGTAAAAGAAATGATTCCGCACTCATACCAGTTTTCAAAAGACGGAAATAAGGATGTTGAGTGCAGTTACAAGGCGGGACCTGATAATACGGTGCTTTTTCATGTCAGCAACTATGCTCCTTCTGCTACACTTATTATTGATCCCACGCTTATATTTTCAACTTTTACCGGATCACATTCCGACAACTGGGGTTATACGGCCACTTATGATGAAAGTGGAAGTTTTTATTCCGGGAGTATAACATTAGACTCCGAACCGATCAGTAATGGAAATTTGTTTCCGGTTACTCCTGGTGCATATCAATCAACCTTCAAGGGAGGAGACGCCACAGATGGTACTTATCATTATGATATTACCATCATGAAATTCAGCAGCAACGGCGTCAATCGTTTATATGCCACGTATCTGGGCGGCAAGGGGAATGAACAACCCCATAGTCTTGTCGTGGACCAGGCAGGTAATCTGGTAATTGCAGGCAGGACCAGTTCCCCCGATTTTCCAAATGTCAACAGCACAGGTGCCAAAGACGTTCTGAAAGGTGGTTATGATATAATCCTGACAAAATTAAACGCTTCCGGAACAGGTTTGATAGGATCCCGGATCATCGGCGGGACCGCCAATGACGGAGTGAATATCGCACCAAAATATTCAGACAATATTGTTCCAATGGGTCAGAGCTCCCTTCGTTTAAATTATGGAGATGATGGACGCAGTGAAGTGATCCTGGATAAAACAGGTAATGTATACCTGGCATCATGCACTTCTTCTACAGATTTTCCGGTTACAGGCAATGCATTTCAAAAAACCAATGGTGGCAAACAGGATGGCGTTTTTATAAAAACCAGTCCGGATCTCAGTGCGATACTCGCCAGTTCTTATCTGGGAGGAAGTAATGACGATGCTGCTTTTGCACTGGCATTGAATCCAAGCAATAACAATATTTATATTGTCGGAGGAACATCCAGCGCCAATCTGCAGGGCACTTCCAACGGACCCGTTGTGAACTCGGCCAATCAGGGTGGCATTGACGGGTTTCTGTCCATAGTAAGTAATGATGGCGGCACACTGGTAAAAACTTCTTATTTCGGAACCAACGGCACAGAGGTTTTGTATGGTGTTCAGTTTGACAACCTGGGTTATCCATATATCATGGGAACCACCACAGGTTTATGGCCGGTGATCAATGCGACCTTTAGTCAGGCAAAGGGCAAACAATTTATTGCCAAACTGAAACCGGATATTTCTGGTTATATCTATTCAACCACGTTCGGAAAAGGTTCCTCCTTCCCTGATATTTCGCCAACCGCTTTTCTCGTTGACCGTTGCGAAAATGTATATGTTGCCGGCTGGGGCGGAGGCATTGAAGTGGAAGGAGGCGGAAAAGCTGTTTACAACAATTCGAAAACAACCGGACTGACCGTTACAAACAATGCGCTTAAAAAGACCACCGACGGGAATGATTTTTACTTTTTTGTAATGCAAAAAAATGCAGTCAGTCAGTTGTATGGAAGTTTCTTTGGCCAAACGGGAGGGCTCGGCAATCATGTGGACGGCGGAACCAGCCGGTTCGACAAACAGGGCGTTATATATGAAGCCATTTGTGCGAATTGTTATGGCATGGGAACTTTCCCGACAACACTGAATGTGTGGGCTCCCAAAAACGGGGCCGGCGCAAACGGATGCAATCTTGCCGCCGTAAAAATTTCATTCAACTTTGCCGGTGTGGCTGCAGATCCCCGACCATTTATCAATGGTCGCCTTGACAGCACAGGTTGTGTGCCACTGGATGTATTATTTAAAGATACCGTACACAATGCAAAATTATATGTCTGGACATTTGGCGATGGGACTCCGGATTCGACCACGACAGCATTCCAGGTGGTACATACATATACCAATATAGGCACTTATACCGTTCGTTTGATTGCCATCGATTCCACTACCTGCAATATTGCAGACACTGCCTACCTGACGATCCGGGTACGTACGGATAAGGCGATACTTAATTTTGATATCAGCAAACTCCCACCCTGTCAGTCACTCAATTATATGTTTACGAACACGTCAACACCTCCGGCAGGTAAACCATTCCAGCCCGGCTCATTTACCTGGAATTTCGGAGACGGTAGCACGTCACCCGACAACAGTCCGGTCACACATACGTATGCTGCGTCGGGAGCCTATCTGGTACAACTGATTTTATCTGATACCAATTATTGTAATTATCCCGACACGACCACCCAGACTTTGCGTGTATCACCGGTGGTAAAAGCACAATTTCAAATATCGGACGGCTGTGCTCCGTATAATGCGATGTTTAATAATACTTCCCTCGCAGGAAGAACTTTTTTCTGGAGTTTCGGTGATGGAAATTCATCGACTGATATCAATCCTGTGTATACTTATACAGATACAGGAACATATATCATTACACTGGTTGCGACGGATTCGAGTACCTGTAATATTGTGGATTCAACTTCCCGGACCATTCATGTTTTTCCAAAACCGACTGCTGATTTTTCAACACAGCCGATACCGGCCCAATATAATACGCCTACTATTTTCGCCAATGGTTCCAGCGGGGCAACACACTATGTCTGGTTTTTTGGAGATGGTGATTCAACACAAAAAAATTCAGCTGATACCGTTATTCACCAATATGAGCAGACCAATACATTTAATGCCTGTCTCGTTGCCATTAATCAGTTTGGATGCGCCGACACCATCTGTCATCCGGTGGAAAGCCTGATCAATCCGCTCCTGGATGTCCCCAATGCATTTACTCCTGGCAGGTTTGGCCAGAATAGTATCATTATGGTTAAAGGATTTGGAATTGCCTCCATGGACTGGAAAATTTATAATCGCTGGGGACAGATTGTTTTCGAATCAAATAATCCATTTATTGGTTGGGATGGAACATTCAATGGCGCTACCCAACCCATTGGTGTATATGCGTATACGCTCGAAGCAATATTTTCGGACGGCACGAAGACAAGGAAAAAGGGAGACATCACATTAATTCGTTAGGCAAGGCCTAAAGCTAAAGCCTAAAGCCTAAAACCAATACAAACTTAAAGCCCAAAGCACAAAGCGTAAAGTTTTTTTAGTGTGTCGGTTAGGCATGAGCGGTAGATAGAACATTTAATTTGTTAAAGAAAAATCAATTGATGAATGTCAAAAACGTTCAAAGCGCAGAGCAAAAAGCAGGAAAACTTTAACACTAATAAACTAAAGCTTTAGGCTTTAGGCTTTGGGCTTTAGGCGTATAAAAGCATCTTTGCATTTCTAAAAAAATTTTAAAAGAATCAGTTTGTACAGTCGGCGTTTTTATAAACTCAAAGCCTTATGCTTTACGCTTTACGCATTAAGCTTATATCTGCATGTTTCAGCCCAAACAGAATCTCCCAACCTGGAGTTTATAGAAAACAAGGGACAGTGGGATGCGCGGGCGATATTGAAAGCGGATATCGGCAACGGGAGTTTATTTTTTCATAAAAAAGGCATCCGCGTCGTATTACACGATGAAAAGGAAATGGCTGTTTTAGTTTCAACACACGGCGGAGTGATCCGGTCCGATTCCTCAAATTCAAAATCCGCTCAAAGAAGTTTCACCGGCAGACCTGTTGCACTGCGGTCTCACGCTTATTCCGTCAACTTTCTGAATATGAATGAGGCTACTGAAATTATACCGGATAAACCGCTCGATACCTATAATAATTATTTCATCGGAAATGATTCCACCAAATGGGCCCGGCATTGCCGGGTTTTTCAGGGTGTCACCTATAAAAATATTTACCCGGGTATAGATCTGCGGTATTATACCGATAACGGAAAACTGAAATATGACCTGATCGTTCATCCGGGTGCCAATCCCGAAAATATTGCGATGCAGTATGAAGGGCTGAACGATCTAACGGTTACAAACAACCGATTAGTATTAAACACATCGGTAGGAGATGTCAAAGAGATGGAACCCTATTCTTATCAGGCAGGTGATAACGGCAGAGAATCCATTCCGGTTCGTTATCGTGTTTCGAAAGACAGGATAGTCCGGTTCGACGTCAGGCACTACAACAGCAACCGTGTTCTGGTGATCGATCCGACACTCGTGTTTTCCACTTTCACAGGCAGCAAAGCATCCAATTGGGGTTTTACTGCAACCCCGGGGCCTGACGGAACTTTTTTTGCCGGTGGTATTGTGTTTGGAGACGGCTTTCCGGTGTTGAACGGCGCCTATCAGGCAAACTTCCAGGGTGGTACCAACGACGTGGGTATCATGAAATTCAACAGCAACGGTCGTACGAGAATGTTTGCAACCTATATCGGTGGCAATAGTGTGGAATGCCCGCACAGTATGTTTAGCGACCCACAGGGAAATTTGGTTGTTATGGGCCGCACATACTCGCCTGATTTTCCTTTTTTGAATATATTCGGCACCCGTGGCGGGTGTGACATGTTTGTAGTAAAACTGAATGCGACCGGCACTGATTTGATAGGCTCTGCCTGTATTGCCGGATCCAAGTACGACGCCGTAAACGTGGAAGATCAGTTAAACCAGGAAAATGGTGCGCACGAACAAGCCAATCTGCTGATAAAAAACTATGGAGATGATTCCCGGAGCGAAGTGATCCTCGACGCCGCCAATAATATTTACGTGGCGTCCTGCACACGTTCAAAAGATGATTTTCCGGTAACACCGGGTGCTTTTCAAACAACATTTGGAGGTGGAAACCAGGACGGCGTAATCGTAAAATTATCTCCCGATTGTAAGTCGCTGATCTTTGCCAGCTTTCTGGGTGGCACAGGGGAAGATGCCTGCTTCGTATTAAAACTGAATCCTCTGACTGGTGATATTTATGTGGCGGGTGCTACCACCAGTACTGTTATGAATGGTAATAACACCGGTGTTATTCAGCCTGCTTTTGCCGGTGGTGTTTGTGACGGATATATTTCCATCATCAGTAATGACGGAAGCACATTGAAGAAGACAACCTTTTTGGGCACGGCGGGATTCGACGCCATCTACGGAATTGAATTTGACAAGAATGGATTTCCATATGTCATGGGTTCCACGACGGGAAACTGGAAAACAACTGCCAATGTTGGTTTTATCAATGTCGGGGCGAAACAATTTGTGGCGAAACTAAAACCTGATCTTTCTGATTATGTATACTCGACAACTTTTGGTTCTGCCGCCCCCAATCCGAATATTTCTCCGGTTGCCTTCCTGGTTGACCGTTGCGAAAATGTTTATGTTTCCGGATGGGGTGGTTGGTTATTTGCCGACGCAGATCCCTACGGTTTAGCCGGAACCTCCGGTATGCCTGTTTCTTCCAATGCTATCAAAAAGATTACTGATAACAGGGATTTTTATTTTATCGTTATTCAGAAAAATGCTTCCGCTCTTTTATATGCAACATATTTCGGGCAGAACGATGGTCCCCAGAGTATCAGCGAACATGTGGACGGAGGTACCAGTCGTTACGATCGGAATGGGATCATTTACCAGGCCATCTGTGCCAATTGTTCTGATCACAGTGTTACTCCCTTCCCCACTTCTCCCGGTGTGTGGTCGCCCAGAAATGGAACCGGCGGATCGGGATGTAATCTGGCAGCGATAAAAATTGCATTCAATTTCGCAGGTGTTTCTGCCGATCCCCGCTCACTCATAAATGGTCGTTACGATAGTTCCGGCTGTGTTCCGCTGCAGGTTCTCTTTACCGATACGGCACATAATGCAAAACAATATATCTGGAGTTTTGGTGATGGCTCGCCGGATACCTCGATTACCGGCTTCCAGGTCTGGCATACATATACTACAATTGGCACTTTTCACGTGAGACTGATTGCGATAGATTCTAATAGTTGTAATGTGGCGGACACAGGATATCTGAATATACGTGTAAGAGCGGACCGTGCCATTGTAGATTTTGATGTTACCAAACAAGCCCCCTGCGAGTCCCTCAATTATATGTTTACCAATACGTCTACTTCACCTCCGGCAAAGCCCTTTCAGCCGGGAGATTTCACCTGGGATTTCGGGGACGGAGTTCGGATTCCTGCCGGAAACCCGCCGGGTACTGTTACACATGCTTATGCAAGCACCGGAACATATATGGCCAGGCTGATACTAAACGATACGAGCTATTGCAATTTCCCGGACAGTTTAACAGACACGTTAAGGGTATCTCCCCTGGTGAAAGCACAGTTTGAAGTAAGTAATGGCTGCGCACCTTATGAAGCTTTTTTCAATAATACCTCATTGGCTGGTCAGCAATTTATCTGGGATTTTGGCGACGGAACCACCTCCACTGAAGTAAATCCCACTCATTTATATGCTGATACAGGAAGTTTTGTTGTACACTTACTGGTCCTGGACAGCGGCACTTGTAACCTCAGGGATTCTACCACCCAAACGGTACAGGTACATCCTAAGCCGTCCTCAGCCTTTAACACGACCCCCCAGCCGGCTGATTATAACATACCCACTGTATTTCACAACAATTCTTTGGGTGCCAGTCACTACACATGGTTCTTTGGGGATAACGATTCCACAGATAAACAAAACATTGATACGGTTATTCATCAATACCAGTATACCGGCACGTTCACTGCCTGTTTGGTGGCCTATAACCAATACCAATGTGCAGATACGTCCTGCCACGATGTACAGTCGCTGATCAACCCCCTGCTGGACGTTCCAAATGCTTTTACACCGGGCCGCTTTGGAGAAAACAGCATAATTATGGTAAAAGGTTTTGGGATCGTCAGCATGAACTGGAGGATTTATAACCGTTGGGGACAACTGGTGTTTCAATCAAATTCTCCTTCCCAGGGCTGGGACGGTACTTTTAATGGCACTGCACAGCCTGTAGGTGTGTATGCGTATACATTAGATGCAACTTTCGACAATGGCACCAAAACAACCAAGAAGGGAGATATAACGTTAATAAGGTAAAATGTATCTTTATAGACAGGCCGGAAACTCTGTACCAATGATCATGCGGATTCGAATTGTTTTGTTGGCTTTCTTCTTCCAGGTTGCAGGTAGTTATATCCTGGAAGCCCAGGATCTTCATTTTTCACAATGGTTTAACGAGCCTCTCCTGACGAATCCGGCAAACACAGGATTCATTCCCGATGCGGATTACCGGCTGGGAGCCAATTACCGGAATCAATGGTCCTCCGTGATGTCAGAGCCTTATAAAACGATGAGTATTTGGGGGGATGCACAGGTAATGCGCAGCCGTATCCAGTCCGGATGGCTTGGCCTCGGCGGAGCTATCTTGCATGACGTGGCTGGTGCCAGTAGTCTGAGTACTACTGAGATCTACGGTTCGGTGGCCTACCATCAAATGCTTGGCTTATCCAGTTTGTTATCCTTAGGATTTAATACGGGTTGGGTAAACAAGCAGATTAATAATTCCAACCTGAAGTTTCCGGATCAGTTTGATGGAAAGTTCTTCGACAGTAATGTCCCCACCTCAGTAGTTATTGACAAACCAAACATCAACTATTTTGATATGCAGGTTGGCCTGAACTATGCTTATTTCCCGGATAAAAACACATATGTAAACGCCGGTTTTTCTGTTCAGCATATAAACGGACCGAAGGAAACTTTTTTCAGTACGGATCCTGTAGGATATAATAATACAATCGCACCCCGTTTTATCGGATTCATCAATGGCAGCTTTAAAACAAGTGATATGGTGATCATCAACCCGATGGCTTACTATACCATTCAGGCTGATGCACATGAACTGGTAGGGGGATTCAATATCCAGTATAATCTGTCGGGTGATGGAGACCAGCAATTAGTGGGTGGCTTATATTACCGACCGAACGATGCCATCATACCGATGATTGGTTTTGTCTACAAGAGTATACGCCTGATGTTTTCTTACGATGTGACCACTTCTTCGCTGAAACAATACAATAACGGAAACGGCGCGTGGGAATTTTCTGTTATACGCAACGGTTATTATTCAGAATATAACGGAACCAGGAACGAGTCTCTTTGCCCGAACTTTAAAAACTAATCATCCTGTTTATTCATACAAATTCTATGAAGAAATTTTTTGGTCTGCTGATAATCACAATTAGTATCATGCAGTGTACGATAGCCCAGGATTCTGATGGAAAGGGATTTGATAAATCGAAATTATTTGTAGGTGGAAGTCTGGGTCTGGCTTTTGGAACGTATACAATCATTAATGTTTCCCCGCTGGTAGGCTATCGCTTTACAGATGTTTTAGCGGCAGGAGTCGGAGTGAACTATTCTTATTATGGTTATGATGACGGATTATATACTTCCAAACAATCCTATGTCGGGATGAGTATTTTTGGAAGGGTATATCCTATTCAACAACTATTCATTCAGGTGCAACCGGAATTGAACTACATGTGGGCAAGCCAGGTTCCCGATGCCGGCCAGAATCTTCCGGAACTTAAAGTCAATCAGTTTGTACCTACTCTTTTAATGGGTGGTGGTGCTGCCATTCCAACGGGTGCGAATGGAGCTATTACGATCAGCGTCATGTACGATGTGCTTCAGAATGTCTGGTCGCCTTATTATCACCAGGCGGTTTATGGGTTCGGATACAATATTGGGTTTTAAAAGCTTTGACGTATTAACATCCAATATGTGCTTAAAGCGTAAAGCCCAATGTTTAATACTATACAGGTGTGAAGCATTTAAAAGCATTCATCCAATCTTATTTCCATATTACGCAATTTACAAATTAGTATTTAGCCTTAAGCTTTGCGCTTTAACGCTCTTCAATAAAATCAGCTGTTTATGAAATCAGCTGATTTTATTGAAGAGCTCGATTGGAGTATGACAAAAATAAATCAACCCCAATAATTCATCCTGCAGGAAACCCTCCTTCTTCATTTGGTTGATATGTTTCTGAAGATGGTTGTAAAATCCATCTGAATTGAGAATATAAATTTTCTTATGATGAATCTTAAGCTGATTCCATGCAAGGATTTCAAATAATTCATCCATGGTTCCAAAACCACCGGGCAGAACAATCACGGCGTCACAATGATCATAGATCATCTTCTTACGGGTATGCATATCCGGAACGACAGCGAGTTCGGTAAGCCCCTTGTGCTGAACCTCCCATTCGATCAGTAATTCAGGAATGATTCCCATGATCCGGCCTTCATGCGCAAGCACTGAATCAGCCAATGTGCCCATCAGTCCTTTATGCCCGCCACCATAAACCAGTTTGACTTTCAGCATGGCCAGCAGTTTGCCAAGCTCTTTGACATGTTCAGTAAATAAAGGATTTTTTCCACTGTGGGAACCGCAAAAAACAGCTACGGATTCAATATTCATAGAATGTAGGCGTTGTGAGTACTATTAAAATTGAAATTTTAATATTGTATTTCCTAATTTTCAATCACTAATTTCACATCCAGGCATGTCTCCTCTTTTACTGTTCTCCTTTGTGGTGGCTTATTTCGTTTTACTGCTTGTTGTTGCCTACCGCACTTCGAGGGGTTCCAATAATGAATCCTTTTTTATCGGTAACCGGAATTCCAACTGGATGCTGGTGGCTTTTGGAATGATCGGCACTTCCCTGTCTGGTGTAACTTTTGTCAGTGTGCCGGGTGCTGTTGCCCGCGACTCCTTTTCCTATTTTCAAATTACGCTGGGTTATTTTCTGGGCTATATCCTGATCGCGTATGTGTTACTTCCGCTATATTACCGCCTTCACCTCACCTCCATCTACAATTATCTGAATGAGAGACTGGGCATGAGTTCCTATAAAACGGGGGCTGCTTTTTTTATTCTTTCGAGGGTGTTGGGCGCTACAGCAAGACTTTACCTGGTTGTAAACATTTTACAGGACGCCATTCTATCAGGATTTCATGTTCCCTTTTGGCTCACCACCCTGATCATTCTGCTGATGATCCTATTGTATACTTATGAAGGAGGCGTAAAGACCATTGTTTGGACGGATACCCTCCAAACGACCTGTATGCTGGGTGGCATGCTGATTTGTGTCATTTATATTTTACATCATCTCAACCTGAACCTCTCCGGCGCATTACAGGCCATGGACGCAAAAGGCTATTCAAAAATTTTCTTTACCGACCCCGACAGCAAGATGTTCTTCCTGAAACAAATCATTGCGGGGATATTTATAACGGTAACCATGACGGGTATGGACCAGGAAATGATGCAGAAAAGTATTTCGGTAAAAACATTAAAGGATTCGCAGAAGAATATGGTCGTGCTGGGGTTCATCATGCTGGTCGTCATTTTTCTTTTCTTATTTCTCGGCGGCCTTTTACACTTATTCGGATCGGCAGAAAATGTTCCCTTAACTGGTGATCGTCTTTTTCCGGAACTGGCCCTGCACCATATGCCGCATATTGTTTCTGTTATTTTTATCATTGCCCTCATTTCTGCTCTGTTCCCCAGTTCTGACGGTGCGATCACGGCCCTGACAGCATCTTTTTGTATTGATATCCTCGGTATCAACCGTAACGAGCATCTGGATGAGGCCCGAAGAAAAAAAATCCGTCAGCGGGTACACCTCGTCTTTATTTTTGTTTTTCTGATTTTTGTGCTGATCTATAAATGGATTTCCAGCGATAGCATGATAGGAATCATCCTTAAAGTAGCTACTTATACTTACGGACCATTACTCGGCTTATTTTCTTTCTCCATCTTAACACGTCGCAGTCTGAATAATAAATGGGTGCCCCTGGTTTGTATTTTATCACCCATCTGCTGTTTTTTCCTGGATAAATACCAGCAATATATCTTCGGAAATTTTCACATCGGGCTGGAACTGTTGCTTATAAATGGCATTTTGACTTTTATTGGGTTATTTTTCATCAGTAAACCCAACGCTGCAACAATTAATGTGGCGGACGTCGAAGAATACAAATGTAGCGAATATAAAAATGAAAGCTCGGAAATAATTAGTTTAAAAGATTATGGCGTAAAACCAATATATCCAATTCCACTACCAACATTACACATCGTTACACTGGCGTTTCCACCTTTCATTTTGAATTATTACTTTCTACCCTTCCACGCTTACCACGTTATGCGTTATATGAGCCTTAAATTTGCAAAATGGACCTGATCAACCCAAAGGCGCAGTTGTATGCCGAAAAGTACTCCAGGCAGGAGGATAGCCTTTTGAATGAAATCGAGGCCCAAACGATTCGGGATCATCCGGAGGCACATATGCTGAGTGGTGCCCTGCAGGGAAAATTCCTGGAAATGATCAGCCGTTTACTAAATCCTATGTATATCCTTGAAATAGGTACATTCCTGGGTTACAGCGCATTATGCCTGGAAAAAGGTCTGAAACCCGGCGGGGAGCTGCATACCATCGAGATTGACGAAGAAACAGCTGCCGTTGCAAGGGAAAACTTTAAGAAATCTAAAACAGCTAATAAAATAATTTTGCACACGGGTAACGCGTTAGAGTTGCTCAATACACTTGATTACGACTGGGATCTGATTTTTATCGATGCCGATAAAACGGGATATGCAGATTATTATCAGGCCCTGGTTCCAAAACTTAAATCCGGCGGTCTGATCATGGCAGATAACGTTTTGTTTCACGGACAGGTGTTGGAAAAAGAAGTAAAGGGAAAGAGTGCAAAAGCCATCCAGGCTTTCAATGAAATGATAAATTCTGATGACCGGGTCGAAAAAATAATGCTGACCCTGCGGGATGGCGTTTATCTGATCCGCAAAAAATAAAATAGGCTGATGCGTTTAAAACTTCAGATACTGCTTATTACCATTTCTCTCTCCGGTTGGGTATCTGCGCAAAGTCCTGAGCAGGTAAATGCCTATATCAATACATATAAATTTCTGGCGATCGCCGAAATGCAGCGATCCGGTGTTCCCGCTTCCATTATTCTGGCACAGGGCATACATGAAACAAGTGCGGGCACCAGCGAACTGGTGATTGCTTCCAATAATCATTTTGGAATAAAATGTAAGGCAAATTGGACGGGTCAGACCGTTTATCATGATGATGATGCAAAAGGAGAATGTTTCCGCAGTTATGCGATCGCCGCAGATTCTTATAAGGATCATTCGGATTATTTAAAACAGACGCCCCGCTATGGCTTTCTTTTTAAATTAAATCCGGAAGATTATGAAGGATGGGCCTATGGTTTGAAAAAAGCAGGTTACGCGACGAATATTAAATATTCACAGATCCTGATAAAACTGATTGAAGATTATGACCTCGAAAAATACAGCCTGATTGCGATGGGTAAACTTCCGGCTGAACAGCCGGTGGAAGGCAGTCTTGCCAGCGATATGATGCGTGCTTCCCTGCCGGGTTTCACAGATTCGTCCACACAAAGGGCTGCCACGCCCGCTTTATATCCGGATGGCGCATTTACCATCAACGCTGCAAAATGTATCTATGCCAAGGCAGGCGTTTCGCTGCTATCCCTGTCAAACCAATATGAAATTCCCCTGGCTCACCTGCTTGAGTTTAATGATATGAACCAGGAGGACATCCTCGGCAATGATCAGCTGATTTTTCTGCAGCGTAAGAGAAAAGTCGGGTTTACGGCATTTCACATTGTTCAGTCCGGAGAATCCATATACTCTATCTGTCAGTCAGAAGGCATACGTTATGAAAGCATTCTGGAACTCAACCGGTTGAAACCCGGTGAAGAACCGGCGCCCGGTGAAAAGCTCTACCTTCAAACGATGGCCGGAAACAAACCAAACCTGAAAAATTCAGCCAGTATAAAATCGACGATCCCTTCTTCCTAAAATATCATATGACCAGGATTAAAATACATGACAAAATTTTTACCCCTTATATTTCCAAAGAAGACATACAAAAAAAAGTAGCCGAATTGGCTGAGGGCCTGAACAGGGACTACCAGGATAAAAAACCCATCTTCATCGCCGTTCTGAACGGCGCTTTCATTTTTGCCGCTGACCTTTTTAAATCCCTCACCATCGATGCGGAGATTTCTTTTATTAAACTGGCCTCTTATAAAGGAATGAAATCCTCCGGCCAGGTCATTACTGCGATCGGGCTGGATATTGAATTATATGACCGACACGTGGTAATCCTCGAAGACATTGTTGATACAGGAAAGACCCTGCACGAATTTCTTCCTCAATTGATGCATCAGCAGCCGGCCTCGCTGAAAATTGTTGCGCTCTTGCATAAACCGGCGGCAACGGTATATCCGCTTAAAGTAGATTATAAAGGATTCGAAATTCCTGATAAATTTGTGGTAGGATATGGTCTGGACTATAACGGGCTTGGCAGGAATACTGCGGCGATTTATCAGCTATTTGAGTAAAGACCGTTTATATTAACAGATCGATTCGTAACCAATATATTCTACTTGAAAACCGTGCTTACCATATGTATTGCTTTATGCGCCTGCCTGCAGGGCAATGGACAATACTATCTTCGGGGCGAAATCAGGGATGAACAGAAAAATCCCATCAGTAATGTAAAGATCAGGCTCCAATCCAGTGAATATTTATATTATTCCGGATCCATGGGCGGCTTTGGTATCACAATTCCACGTTTGGTGGATACCATGACCATTGTAGCTGACGGATTTTATAGCAATGTCGTCGCTGTCAATGCGGACAAATATCAGACAATCACTCTTAAAGCCCGTTTTGCTCCCACTCCAAAACCCTCCAACCGGTTATTGTCCCTAACAAAGAACCTGTCGTCAGAGATGAGAAACCGCTGGACCGTTGGCGCCGAGACCTATAGCTCCCTGCTCGAAAACCCATTCATACCGGCTGATGAGTATCCGGAGACCGGCTTTGCCATAAATATCAATAAAGCATCATACAGTAATATCCGGCGTTTTATCAATCTGGATAACATCGTTCCTCCGGATGCCATACGCCTGGAAGAAATGATGAACTACTTCAACATTCATTATACTGAGCCGGGCCATGATAGTGTTTTTAACTATCAATCAATTATTTCTTCCTGCCCCTGGAATACCGCACACGAGTTACTATTCTTAAACGTTTGCGCAAAAAAAGCCAGACTGGATAGTATCCCGCCGGCCAACCTGGTTTTCCTGATCGATGTTTCCGGATCGATGGACCTGCCAAACCGTTTGCCACTGTTGAAATCAGCCTTCAGTCTGATGATCAATAACCTTCGTCAGATGGATACGGTATCGATTGTAGTCTATGGCGGGGTGAATGGAGTTTGGCTTACGCCAACCAGCGGCGCCGAAAAAAAGAAAATTCTTGAATCCATTGCGCAGCTGGAAGCCGGAGGTTCCACACCGGGTGAAGGCGGCATACGTGCAGCTTACCGACTGGCAAAAAGCACTTTTATCAAGGGCGGCACCAACCGTGTAATCCTCGCAACCGACGGCGATTTCAATGTGGGCCAGCAATCAGAGGAAGAGCTTAATCAACTCATCAATGGCTACCGTTCTTCTGAAATATATCTCACATGTCTGGGTGTGGGCATGGGAAACTACAAGGATTCAAAACTGGAAGTGCTGGCTAACCAGGGCAAAGGAAATTTTGCATACCTGGACAATGAAAAGGAAGCTGAAAAAGTGCTGATGCAGGAATTTTCACAAACGATTTACGCAGTTGCCAAGGAAGCATATATCGACATCCGTTTTGATCCGGCTGTCGTTAAAAATTATCGCCTGATCGGTTTTGATAACAAGGCAAGTGCACTGGAGGATACGTTGAATGTATTACAGGGAGGTGAAATCGGATCCGGACATTCACTGATGGCCCTGATCGAAATAGATCCTGTAGAGTTGGAAACAGTTAAAACATTTCACTCAGTTCCTTTCGCAAAAATGAGGATGCATTACGAGTTACCCGTTGAAAATATCAACCATCTGGAGGAATTTGATGTGGCTTATCAATTTGTGCCCTTTGCAGATCTTCCGAATTACTACCGTTTTTCAGCTTCGGTTGCGTTGTTCGGGGGACTGTTGAAAAAATCATCTTATACCGCAAAAACCAGCTGGGATGAACTTTCTCTGATAGCCAAAGCCAGCTATGATTCCAGTGACGTTTCACAAACTGAATACATCCAGCTGATAGAAAAAGCAAAGAAAATCTATCATAAGGACAAGAAAAAGAAGAAAGTTGCTGAGGAACAATAAAAGCTTGAGGCTAAGGCGTAAGGCTAAAGCGTAAGGCTAAGCTTAGCGTTAAGTTCGTTAGGCGTTAGGCGTTAAGCGTAGATCATATTTCGCTTGGCTGTTTTTTCTGAAAGCTGTAGATAAGATAAAATAGGGCGGGCAAAATAAACAAACTTCCAATCAATAAAGCCAGGGCCAGGGATTCAATGGCCTTATCATCCCCATGGTGTTCCATTAATGACAGATATCTTCCTCCCGAAAACAAAATAATCTTTGGGTAGTGATAGAATGTGGTTGCTACCAGCAGCATGGTAATCTGGAAACCGGCCAGCATACGAATAATTATTTTCTGTCCATGCCGTATCAGAATCCATTGGCAAATCAGAGAAGCGATGGCAGCCGCGATAGACGCAATACCAACGGGATTTCCAAACAACCATTCGGCCAATGGCACATGATCATAGGCAGCAGCGAGAAAAACAAACACACCTGAAATCACCGCTGCCATATTCATGGACCGCGCTTTAATAATATATCGCCCCCGCTCTTCAGTCGTTTCGGTTTCACCGATCAAAAAAATCGCTGCCAGATATCCACAGATACTGACCGTAAACAATCCAACCGAAATGGAAAAAAAATGCAGCCATGAAAAAATATATGCATCTGCAAAACCCTTTGCATCCGGATTGATAGTACCTGAAACCGTGCTGGCCGCAATGATGCCAAGAAAAAACGGAGTTATAAAACTGGAATAACGGAATATTTTATTATACACATTCTGCATAAAATCTTCTACGGCATCATAATGACGGAATGCAAAAGCAGTACCTCTTGCAATAATACCCATGAGCATGATCAATAAAGGAATATGCAGGTATGTTGATACCGATGCATAAATATCCGGAAAGCCGGTAAATAAAATAACGATCACGATGATCAGCCACATATGGTTAGCCTCCCAGATCGGTCCGATCGTGCGTGACATCTTCACAGATGTTTTGTCCTTATTATTATCAGAGGTAAACAGCTCGATAATGCCCGCACCAAAATCAGCTCCGCCCAGAAGCAGATAAAGTAAAATGGCCGTCCATAAATAAGCAATGACTATATAAACCATCATTTGAGCTTAAGGCTGAAAGCCTGCCTGCCGGCAGGCAGGCGTAAAGCTTAAAGCAATACATAATTTACATTCTCTATTTACGCCCAACGCCCAACGCCCAACGTCCAACGCCTAACGCTTTGCGCTTTACGCTTTACGCATTAACATCGTATTTCACCGGAACCATTTTTATCTGTCTGTACAAAAGCAATGTGACAAAGATGGCAAGGGAAATATATATAAGCGTAAAAAGATAAAATGTATATTGAATGCCCGGCATCGGCGTAACGGCATCGCTTGTTCGCATAATGCCATGCAGGATCCAGGGCTGACGGCCGACTTCAGTAACGACCCATCCGGCTTCCACGGCCATAAAACCCAGTGGCGTAGTCAGCGCGAATAATTTCAGAAGCCAAAGATTTTTTTCGAAGATTCTTTTCTTCCATAAAACAAAAAAATATAAAATACTTACTGCGAACATGAACATCCCCAAACCAATCATGATCTGAAATGCGATATGCGTAATGAGCACCGGTGGCCGGTCAGCTACCGGGAACTGATCGAGTCCCTTCACCTCTGTGTTTGTATGACCACTGATCATGAAACTGAGCATGCCGGGTATTTCAAATCCATATTTTACCTGGCCCGTTTTTTCATCCGGAATTCCGCCGATCAACAATGGAACATGGGTGCCTGTTTCATAAACAGCTTCCATAGCCGCCAGTTTGGCGGGCTGACGATGTGCAACATCTTTGGCGGAGTGATCGCCGCTGATGGGTTGCAGGATCGCAGCAATACAGGCAAACAGCGCCGCAATCCGAAATGCTTTGGTATGGAATTCGATATTTTTTCTTCTTACTACCATCAGTGCATGCACACCAGCTACGGCAAATCCTGTAGCTGCAAAAGCCGCCAGGCACATATGCAGAGCCTGCGAAAACCATGCATCATTGAACATTGCTTTCACCGGATCGATGTTAAAATATTTTCCATCCGCAAATTCAAAACCTGCCGGACTGTTCATCCAGGCATTCGCTGCAACCACCAAAATGCCCGAAATCAGTCCACTGATTCCAACTACAACACCTGTGAACCAATGAAACCATTTGTTGAATTTTCCCCATCCATACAAATAAAAACCAAGTGCGATGGCTTCAATAAAGAATGCAGTCCCTTCGAGTGAAAACGGCAATCCGAATATAGGGCCCGCATTTTTCATAAAAACCGGCCACAGCAAACCGAGCTCAAAAGAAAGCACGGTACCTGAAACCGCGCCGGTTGCAAAAAAAATAGCTACCCCCTTGCTCCAGGCCTTGGTGATATTACGAAAAACGGGTTTCCCTGTTTTCAAATAATAATAATGTGAAACGGCCATAAAAAAAGGCATGACCATTCCGATACAGGAAAAAATAATATGAAATGCCAGCGACAGGGCCATTTGGGAACGAGCCGCGATAAAATCATTCATTAAGAACGAAGTTACGGTAAACACGTTTTAGTGTGGCGAACGTGGGAGCGTAGAAAATGTAGGGATGGGAAAATTAAATTTGCAAATGACAGTGTGATGATATGACTTTTTTTTCCCGATTTGTTTTGAATAAAATCAACTATATGCCAAAATTAAAATCTGAGACGAGTTTCGGTCAGTGGAGAGAAAATCTCACATCATCACACTGTCATTTGCATACTTCATTTTGAATTCCTACATTTTCTACCCTTCCACATTCATCACACTAATCTCCGGTTTATAAAGTAATTGCATTATAATCCAGGCTACCAGGTACGCCATTGCGCAGATGCCAAAAATAATATTGTACCCCGTGCCCAGCTGTCCCAATAATTTGAAATGGTCAAGTATGATCCCAATCAAAAATGGAAACAGAATGCCTCCCGCAGAACCGGCCATGCCGCCGATACCGATCACTGAGCTTAAAATTTTTTTCGGAAACATATCTCCGGCCACTGTATAAATCGTCGCACTCCACGCCTGATGCGCAGCTGCTGCGAGACTGATCAGCCAGACAGCAGGCCATATCCCGTTCGTATATCTGACAAAAAAAATGGGCACCACACAACAGGCAAAAATAAACATGGAATATTTTCTTGCCTTATAGATCGGGATTCCTCTTCTGATCAGCCATCCGGATAAATATCCGCCGAGTATACTTCCAAAACTCGCTATGATGTAAACAGTGGAAACATGAATGGCCGAGCTCGTCAGATTCAGATGATAAGTGCTGTTAAAATAGGATGGGATCCAGAAAAGATAAAACCACCAGACAGGATCCGTCAGAAATTTTCCAAATATGATGGCCCAGGTTTGTCTCTTGCGGAATAATCCCGACCATCGCGGCTTTGGAGACTGATCATTTACATCTTCGTCCTGATCGCTATGGATGTATTCGAATTCTTCTTTAGTAATTTTTTTTTGCCTGGAAGGAATCCTGTACAACCACCACCAGAAAATCAACCAGATAAAACCAAGGGAACCGGTCCAGATAAACGCTTCCTGCCATCCATAATTGGAAAAAATCCATGCAATCAGCGGCGGACCGATGATCGCTGCCACATTGGTTCCGCTATTGAAAATCCCGGTCGCCAGCGCCCTGTCTTTTTTTGGAAACCATTCGGCAACCGCCTTGATAGCAGCAGGAAAATTGCCTGCCTCCCCAAGACCGAGAGCAGTTCTCGCAATACCGAAGCCGAGGGTTCCGGTCGCCATTGCATGAAACATAGCCGCCACGCTCCAGATAATAATAGAAATAGCGTATCCGAGACGGGTGCCGATTTTATCAATCAGGCGTCCGAACAACATTAATGCAATGGCATACGCAGTTGAAAATGCCATCACGATCCGGCTGTAATCTTTTTCAGACCAGCTGAAGTCCTTTGCCAGATTATCTTTCAGCAACCCAATCACCTGCCTGTCCAGGTAATTGATCGTTGTTGCAAAAAAGAGCAGACTAACCACCACCCACCGGTATCTGCCCATGGGTTGCCGTATCGTCGTAGATTTCATTTATGCCGGTGTGGACCTGATAGCGGCAATTCTTTTTAAGAGCGCGCCGGTATCCATTTTTAAAAGATCGAAATTTTCCTGTTCCACCATTTCATTGGTGATCAAACCGCTGCCAATGCCCACCACAGAAACGCCTGCCTTGAACCAGGACTCCATGTTTTCACTATTGACACCACCCGTGGCCATGTATAAAAGATCCGGGAAAACTTCCTTTACCGATTTCACAAACCCGGGACCGACGGCATTGGCAGGAAATATTTTTACAAGTTGCAAGCCATCGTCCTGTGCAAGGAATAATTCGGTTGGTGTAATGCATCCGGGAATCCAAAGCATGTTTTCATCGCCGGCAAATTTCGACAACTCGCGGGTATAACCCGGACTCACGAGGAAATCAGCCCCGTTCTGAATTCCCTTGCCGGCAGTTTTTGGGTCCATGACTGTTCCGAGTCCCAGAATCAGATCCGGAAACTGTTTATACGTTTCCTTTTTTATACTTCTGAAATTTTTAAGGGCCTGTTTACCGCGATTTGTATATTCTACCACACGAATTCCCGATTCATACAAAGCCCGAAGGATTTTAATACTCATCTCTTCATCCGGATGGAAATATAAAGGAAGGACCCCCTGCTGAATGATTGCCTGAATGATTTTTTCTCTATTCATATTGCTTAATTCTTTCTAATATCATATTCAGATCCTGACTGGTGGCATCTCCTTTTTCAAAAAATTTTCCAAAAGCTGCCGCAGTAGCAAACTGAATAATCTCATTTTCAGGCACCTGTTTATACAATCCATAAATCAAACCGGCCATAAAGCAATCTCCCGTTCCCACTTTATCAAAAATATGCTCACTGCGATAAACGGTTGAATCTGTCCAATGATGCGCTGAATACAGAGAGGCAAAATAAGATATTCCGTGTTCACCTTCTTCAAAACGAAATGTACAGGCGACATGTTTAACACGCGCAAACCTCTTCATTATTTTGATGGAAGTCTGATGCGCATGCTGAAGATAAGCCGTTTTATTTTTCAGCTCTGTCAAATGTGGATCCAACGGAATTCCCAGCAAATCGTGCGCCGACCAGATATTGCCCATCACAACGTCACAATATGGAAGCAACTCCGCCATTAAATTGTGTGGATTTCTATGACCCCATAATTTCGCACGGTGGTTCAGGTCGATTGAAATAATGATATTTCTTTTGGACGCGGCCTGCAAAGCTTCCAGACAAACGGCAGCGACGGATTCATTCAAAGCCGGACTAATAGCACTAAAATGAAACCAGGAAATATCATGCAGTACATGATCCCAGTTGATCATTCCTTTTTTCAATTCTCCAAAAGAAGAATGGGCACGATCGTAGACCACGGCATTATTTTTCAAATCCGTTCCCTGTGCAAGATAATAGCTGCCGAACCGGTTGCCGGAATACAAGATTGTATCGGTGATGATATTTCTTTCCTTCAGCGCACCCAGAATATCCTTTGATAAATAATTTTCCGGCAGGGCGGTGCAATAAGAAACAGGTATATTCCATCTGGCCAGTGCGGTGGCCACGTTTAATTCTGCTCCGCCCATATAAACAGGCAGATCATGCGTTTTCAACCATTGGCCATCCGCAGCCGGCGAAAACCTCAGCAGGAATTCACCAAAACATAGAATTTTTCCCATGGCTTTTTATTTAGACTTCTTTACTTTTCGTCCCAGTTAAAATAGCTCCTTGCATTAAAATAACAAATATCCTGTATTAGCTTGCCGGTCCACTCGATATCGCCTGGCAATTCTCCTTTTTCGATTTCTTCACCAAATAATCCACATAAAATACGCCGGAAATATTCGTGCCTGGGAAAAGAGAGAAAACTGCGGGAATCGGTGATCATACCAACGAAGCGGCTGATCAGTCCCATATTTGAAAGTGCATTTAACTGCCTGGTCATGCCTTCTTTCTGATCCAGAAACCACCAGGCTGAACCCCATTGCACTTTCCCGGCCATTGTCCCGTCATTAAAGTTACCGATCATGGTGGCCATCACTTCATTGTCTGTCGGGTTATTATTATATAATATGGTCTTTGCCAGCCGGTTATTTTTGTCGAGGGAATTCAAAAAAGAAGACAATGCGGCTGCCTGCGAAAAATCACCGATGGAATCCCATCCGGTATCCGGACCGAGCAGACCGAGCATACGGCTGTTATTATTACGCAATGCACCGAGATGGTATTGCTGAACCCAGTTTTTTTCAAAATCCCATTCGGCAAATTGAAGGAGCAGTGCTGATTGAAATTTTTGGATTTCGAGGCGTTCCGGGATTTTTCCTGAAACTACTTTATCAAAAATATTCTTCAGTTCAGATTCCGTCCATTCAACTTCATAGAATTGTTCCAGTCCATGATCAGACACGCGACATCCCATAGAATGAAAAAAGTCATGCCGGTTTTTTAATACATCCATAAACTGTACAAAACCACTGATGGAAATATTAACCGATTTGCCCAATTTTCCGACATAATCTTTGAACCGGATGGGATCAGCAATAGCCATTGACTGATCCGGGCGGAATGAAGGCAGCACTTTGATCTGTAAATCCGATTTACCAATAGCCCGATGGTATTCGAGGGAATCGGAAGGATCGTCCGTCGTGCCGATCACTTCCACCTTCATTTTTTTTAGTAAGCCATGCACACGAAACTCAGGCGTTTGCAATTTCTGATTACAGGTTTCGTAAATTCCTTTGGCTGATCCTTCGTTCAGTATTTTGTCAATTCCAAAATATCTCTGTAATTCGAGATGCGTCCAGTGATACAGTGGATTGCGTAATGTATAGGGTACTGTTTCAGCCCACTTCAAAAATTTTTCCCAATCAGATTTTGCTCCGGTTATAAAAGACTCATCGATACCATTCATGCGCATGGCGCGCCATTTATAATGATCGCCCCGTAGCCAGATCTCTGTTATATTTTGAAATGAATGATTTTCCGCAATTTCCTTCGGTGGAAGATGGCAATGATAGTCGATGATCGGCAGGTCGGCCGCATAGTTATGGTACAACTGCCTGCCGGTTTCCGTATTCAATAAAAAATCGGGAGAAAGAAATTTCTTCATTCCATATTAAATTTTATAACGAAACACCCCTCTTCCAGGGAATAAAATCGTCCTGGTTCAGAAGTACGGCTTTAGGTGTTATCTCTCCACTGGCGGCCCGGATGCAATATGCTAATATTTCTTCGCCCATTTCCCGGATGGATTTTTCTCCTTCAATGATTGAACCGGTATCTATATCAATGATATCGGGCATGCGCCGCGCAAGTGAAGTGTTGGTTGAAATTTTGATTGTGGGACAAACCGGATTTCCTGTGGGCGTACCCAGTCCGGTTGTAAATAAAATCAATGTTGCACCGGATGCGGCCTGTCCTGTGGTTGCTTCTACATCGTTGCCCGGCGTACAAACCAGACTGAGACCCGGTTTGGAAGCCTGTTCCGTATAGTCGAGCACGTCGGCAACCGGCGCATTGCCTCCCTTCTTCGCCGCGCCCGCTGATTTCATGGCATCGGTAATCAAACCGTCCCTGATATTTCCCGGTGAAGGATTCATGTGAAAGCCTGAGCCGGAACGGGCCGCAGAGGCCTCATAGTCCCTCATCAGACGTATGAATTTTCTGGCGACTGTTTCATTCACGGAGCGATCTACCAACTCCTGCTCTACCCCACAGAGCTCGGGAAATTCTGCAAGTAATACTTTTCCTCCGAGTGCCACCAATAGGTCGGCACAATAGCCAACAGCCGGGTTAGCAGTAATGCCGCTGAATCCATCGCTGCCCCCGCATTTTACGCCAATACACAGCTTATCCAGCGACGCCGGTTTTCTCTGCAGTTCATTGATCTGAACAAGGCCCTCAAATGTTTTCCGGATCGCTTCCTGGATCAACTGTTCCTCGCTTTGTGATTGCTGTTGTTCAAATACATAAATGGGCTTATCAAATCCCGGGCTTGATTTTTTTATATCTTCCAGCAATTCCGGCGATTGCAAATGCTGGCAACCCAGACTCAGAATCGTAATACCACCTACATTGGGATGATTCGCATAGGCGGCCAATAATTTACCAAGTACAACAGAATCCTGGCGGATACCTCCACAGCCCCCTTCATGCGTAAGAAAGCGAATACCGTCCACATTTTTAAAGACCCTCGACCTGTTACGCGTCGCTGCGAAAGACGGAACATCCATATCAGAAATCTTTCTTCCCTCTTGCCTGGCCAGGATGAGTTCCCTGGTAAATGATTTATATTTTTCCGTTACGGAATAACCCAATTCATCCTGCAACACTTCCCGAATAACGTCGAGATTTCTGTTTTCGCAAAATACCGTTGGAATAAATAACCAATAGTTTGCCGTGCCCACCCTTCCGTCGTGGCGGTGATATCCCATAAAACCCAGATTCCTGAATTTTGAAATATCGGGCGGGGACCATTTATAACTGGCATTCCGATAGTCATAAGCACCTGAAGCATGTTTCAGATTTTCGGTTGACACACGGCTTCCGGCTGAAACAGCCTTTTCCGTTTTTCCAACCAGCACACCGTACATAGTTACTTCCGTACCAGCTTCGGCATCTTCCATATAAAATTTATGCTTGGCCGGTATATTTTCTTTTAACGTATAATGATGGCCGTTATATTCAACCGTTTCACCTGCCTGCAGATTTTTTAAGGCAACCAGGATGGAATCCGCGGGATGAATCTGCAAGATGCTATTCTTCATTGTTGAATTTGTACTTTGACTCACTTCAAATTTACGAAAGCGAACGCATCATTTTTAAAAACTATCTTTGTATAAGCCGTGTAATTCGAATTCACCACTGGTTTATGTTATCATAGCCTCTCTTTTTATACGATCATCCCCACCATAAATAGACGGGAATAACCATAAGGTGAATACAGAAATTGGCCCTATCCATTTTTCGTTGTGCCTGGGTGTCAATCAGAGTGAGCGGCGGAAGATAAATCTGTATATATCAACTCAGAAATATGCAAAATATAAAAATTGCCACAGCACAATTTGAAAATAAATCAGGCGATAAGGAATATAATTTGGGTGTGATCGACCGGCTTTCTAAAAAAGCCGCTGAAGCAGGTGCCGACGCGATTGCCTTTCATGAGTGCTCGATAACCGGATACAGTTTCGCAAGAAAATTATCCCGCGAACAAATGTTTGACCTGTGCGAATTCATTCCGGATGGCGGGAGTATTCATCGATTGCGAACCATTGCAGAGAAAAACAACATCATCGTCCTTGCCGGCCTCTTTGAAAAAGACGAAAAAGGTGATATATATAAAGCCTATGTGTGCGTTGACAAAACCGGGCTGATAGCCAAACACCGCAAATTGCACCCCTTCGTAAATAAACATATTCTTCCGGGAAATGAATATACCGTATTCGATCTGAAGGGATGGAAAGCCGGAATCCTGATTTGCTACGATAATAATATCATCGAGAATGTGCGGGCAACAAAGCTCCTGGGTGCGGATATTATATTCATGCCCCATGTTACGATGTGCACGCCATCGACCAGGCCAGGTGCGGGATTTGTTGATCCTGTATTATGGAAAAACCGGGAGACAGATCCGACGTCTTTGCGAATGGAATTTGACGGTCTCAAAGGCAGGGCCTGGCTGATGAAATGGCTTCCCGCCCGTGCTTACGACAATGCGTTATACGCCATATTTTCCAATCCGATCGGCATGGATGACGATCAGTTAAAAAACGGCTGTTCCATGATTTTGGATCCTTATGGAGATATACTGGCTGAATGCCGGAGTTTTTCGGATGAATTTGTGATGGCAACCCTAAATCCGGAAAAGCTAAAACTTGCGGGGGGATACCGTTATATGAAGGCCCGGAGGCCGGAACTTTATAAGAATATAATTGGAAAAGCACATCATGCAGAGCAAAGGGTTTCATGGCTTGAACAAGCTTGAGGCCTAAAGCGGGAAGCCGGGACTGGCTTCGGCTTCCAGATTCATGCTTTATTAAAAACAGTTCCGAATTTATACACTCCGCTTCTTATATTGACCCCGAACCCTTACTTTTGCAACCCGGTAACCGAAGTTCGGGGCGTAGCGTAGCCCGGTCATCGCGCCTGGTTTGGGACCAGGAGGTCGCAAGTTCGAATCTTGCCGCCCCGACATAAGAGATATAAACCCCCCGCCTGCGGGGGTTTTGTTATTTTAGAGCGAAGCGCATCGAAACTCGTCCGGATACGTGTGGTGTCACTTTCTTTCTCTCACCGACACTTGCCCAGGTTTCTGCATTTAGAACCGAAATTCAAAAGTCTTCACACTAATCCAGGCTATTAATCCCATATCGAAGCCAGTATTCTTTCATAATTTAAAAGTATATAACAGGTACATAACAGGGATATAACAGGGTTTTTACTGTTATATTTCTACGTTATTTACTTTTTATTTATATTTAATCTATTATTTATTTTCTTATTATTTACCGATCAATATAGGATCCAATATGGTCCTGACATAGTAAAAAACAGACTTATGGCAAAACTGTCACAGGGAATCAATGGCGCTTTCTCCGGAAAAGTCGGTGCGGTGGTTGGGTATACCTGGAAGGGTATTCCGGTTATGCGGGGCCGGCCTTCGGCCAGAACAAAACCGTTCACTCCCAAGGAGTTAAATCAGCAGGCGAAATTCCGGATTATGAACAGGTTTCTCAGGCCTGCGAACAGCTTGCTCAATGTAACTTTCGCACATTTAGCCGTCCGGATGAGTGCTTTTAATAAGGCATTCTCGTATAATATAAAAAATGCGATCACGGGTGTTGCACCGAATCTGGCAATCGACTATACCATGGCGCTGATAAGCCGTGGCGACCTGCCCAATGCAGATTCGCCAGCCGTCACATCACTATCAGCCGGCTTGCTGCAATTCACATGGACCGATAACAGCGGTAAGGGAAAAGCAAAGGGAACAGACAAGGCATTTGTAGCAGTCTTTCAGGAAGAATCAGGCTCCTGGGAATATAGGGTGGACATTACAACGAGGAGCCAGGGAAAATGCGAGATGGAAATGAAGAACTTCCCAAGTAAGCCGGTACAGACCTTTATCGGTTTCATTTCTGCCGATGGAAAAGATGCAAGTGACAGCCTGTATACCGGGTTGGCAAATGTTTAGTAAGATACCCATGATCAATGTGCCAGATACGCACATGGCACATTCGCCGGTTTATAGTCAATACCATAAGCCTTTTTAGTCAGAAGCGAAACGACGGAGGCAATAGTAGTTTCTTTACGATGCATCTGTGGCAACAAACCCATCATGGCATAACTGATCGGATTCACAGATGGTATCCATGTCTCCCATTCATAACCCTTGCCCCAGATCAGTCCCTTTACCGTTATGGTCAGATCGGCTGAATGCTCCAGGAGCAGATTCAACATGTCCATAGAATTATTACTATTCTGGTTGACTGTATGAAATATCGGCGTATGTCCACCGAAGCCATGTTCATCGAATCCGGCTTTCACATTCACGTCAGACCCGGTCTGAATAAGCAATCTTCCGCATTCAACAGCATTATACTCAGCACAAAAATGAAGCAGGGACGCGCCCAATAAAGGGGTATAAGTATTTTTAAATAATGAAAACGTTTCAAATGCAACAGTCGACGATGCGGTGATCATCTCCTCTAATTTCTTCGCGTCATCCAACAAAACAGCCAGCAGGGATTGATTTTCAAAAACAAGTCCGGCCTGGACAAAAGCTTTTACGCATTCTTTAAACCTGGGTGTCCGCGTATACATTTCAACCAGGGTCGTAAATAAGGGAACGCCATCGTGCACTTCATTCGGATCTCCACCCTCCCTGAAATAATTTTGAATTCCTTCTACAGAATGTACTTCAATTGAATATAACACCTGTTTAAAATCGGGCATAACTTGATGGTTACCGGAATCTGTGATATAAATCTAATAATATTTTTATAGCCATGAATCTGGCAATAAAAAACTGCGTTTTGTCCCAAATACCCCCCTCCATATTAAATGGCCTGTATCTTCTTTCCGGGGCTGGATTCGTCTATCTTTAATGGAGAAATTTTTATATGAAATCGTATGACTTCATATTCTCAAACCGGGCATCTCACCGCCTGACCAGACATGTCATTTTCTGGTCCTCCTTCTTAATTTATTTTTTTTACGTTAATCTTCTACCCGGAAGTACACAGGATCTGTTCCATGAAAAAACCTACCTGAATTCACTTCAATTAATGATCTATTTCCCGGTAAATATCCTTGCGGTATACATAGCACTCCGTATTTTATTACCACGTTACATTTATAATGGCAGGTACCTTTCATTTTTCCTGGTACTAACCCTCCTAACGATCCTCTATTTTTCGCTGGCCTTTGGAATTACCATATTATTTGCCCGCTTAACAAGACATGTTCCCTATCAATCCCTGCCGGTAAGTTTCAGATGGTTCCTGCCGGTTCGGTACGGTGTCGGTTTTCCACTGACATCCACTGTTATCGTCTGTATCATTAAATTATTTAAAGACTTCCACCTGGAACAAAAAGCAAATGAACTATTGTTGCGGGAGAAGATTAATACTGAGCTTCAATTACTCAAAACAAGGTTCCAGCCAAGGTTCTTATACGATGCATTACAACACATTTTATTTCTCATTCGTAATCAGTCGGCTGATTCCCCATCCACACTGATGAAATTATCCGAATTGTTGAGTTATGTCTTATATGAAAGCGAAAAGGAAAGGGTGCCTCTCGAAAAAGAACTTGAAATTGTCAAAACTTTTCTGATACTGAAAAAAACTTTCTACCCGAAAGCATTAAAAGTTCAGTATCATCAACAGATTGAAACCAGCGAGTTATTCATTCCTCCTCTTTTGCTTTTGTCCCTGATGGAAAACTGTCTCGATACACTGGAGCAAAATGAAAATCAAATCATTCTTTTGAAACTCAATATCAAGACGGTCGATCAGGAGTTGCATTTTCAATTGGAGTGCGTGAGAAACATGGATCGCCGGTTTGGAGAAAGATATTTTTGATATGAAACTGACGAGTTCGATCAGAAGGATAGAATTATTATATGAAGGAAAGAGCAACCTGGATCTTTTTTCTGAAAATGGAACAACTTATCTGATGATGGTCTTAAAACTGAATGGATACTCTTCGATTACAAAGAAACCAAACGAAATGCCTGTATTCATATGACGATGCACGATTTCATATTTTCCAGTAAACGTAACGCCCGATGGAGCCGGCACTTCATCTTCTGGTCATGCTGGTTCTTATATTTATCCTGCACGCAATTGAGAAACCAGAGTCCCGATGAAATAGGCATGAACCATTTTATTATTTATCAACTGGGCGTTTCCGCAAACCGGGTTTTACTGCAAATGCTTTTTTGTTATCCTTTTATTTACCTGATCATGCCAGCCTTCTTTAAAAAAAGAAGGTTTAAAGAGTTTGCTATTGTAACAGTCATATTCATTGTAGCCATGTACTGGGTAACGTACTACGATTATTTATATATCTGGTCCGACCGCAGTTCACCCATTTTCTTTGACATCCCGAATGTCGTGCCATTGAGCCTGTTCCAAACTGAATATTTCTCCATATACAGCAATCTTCATTGCACCGGCACTTTTGTTTCACTGAGCCTGATCCTGGCGGTGAAATATTATAAGAGCTGGTTCAAAAAAGAACGTGAAAATGAAATTCTGATTTACCAGAACTCACAAGCCGAGTTGCAACTTTTAAAAGCACAGGTACACCCCCATTTCCTTTTTAACACACTCAATAATATTTATTCCCTGATGCTTGATGACTCTCCGAAAGCAATCACTGTTTTGAATGAACTGTCCGGAATGGTATTATATATGACGAATGAAGGAAACAGGCCTATCGTTCCCTTAAGTGATGAAATTAAAATGCTCCTGGATTATATCGGGCTTGAGAAAATCAGGTATGGAGACAGGCTGGAAATGACCGTCGATATACATCACAATCCGGAAAGCAATCTGTTCATCGCTCCACTTCTGATGATACCATTTGTTGAAAATAGCTTTAAACATGGTGCCAGCAAGACCCTGGACAAAGCCAGAATCCATTTGTATATATCAACGGAGAATGAATGGCTGGATTTCAAACTGACTAATAATATCTACCCTTTCCTGGAATCCGATGCAGGACGGGTAAAAATAGGATTGAAGAATGTCCGGAAAAGATTACAAATTCTTTATCCTGATAAACATCTGATCCAATTCCATTCGATCAATGAAATATTTACAGTCTCCATGAAAATCTTCCTGGGAAAACAAAAACCAGAACCGAAGGCGAATTCCACTTTAACCAATAAAATTATCCCCGCGTATGCTTAGCAAAAAAATAGTCTGCCTTGCCGTAGACGATGAACCCCTGGCATTATCGATATTAAAGAAATATATTGGTTCGGTGGATAGCCTGGAGCTCGTGGGTAGTTGCGAAAATGCTGTACAGGCATTGCAACTCCTGCAGAAATATCCGGTGGATCTCATTTTCCTGGATATCCAGATGCCGCAGATCATGGGAACTGATTTTATACGCACTTTGAAAAAAGCGCCAAAAATCATTTTCACCACCGCTTTCAGAAAATATGCCATTGAAGGTTTTGAACTGGATGCAGTCGACTATTTATTAAAACCCATTTCCTTTGAGAGGTTTTTAAAAGCGGTGAATAAAGTTCTTCAGACAAATTTCAATGCCCCTGAATCGGTCAACCACCTGAATGACGCGATATCAGAATCTTCACCCTCCTGTTTATATTTCAGGGTCGATCGTAAAATGGTAAAAGTTCTTTTGAATGACATTCTCTACATAGAAGGATTTAGCGATTATATAAAGATCATTACAAACACAAAGACCATTATTACAAAACACCTCATTTCCTCACTGGAGGAGACATTGCCCAAGGATGGTTTTATTCGTATTCACCGATCATTCATCGTTTCCATTCATAAGATCGAATCTTATAACGCGGACATTATATATATAGGAAATAAGAGCCTGCCCATCGGCCGTTTATTCAAACAAAACGTAAACAGGCTGCTCCAGACAAACTCACATGTTATTGCGAACGGCCACAGGGAAACAAAAAAATAATAAATCCATCTGGGCTTTTCAGTATACAATCTGAACCTGACAGTCAAGTCATTTCTGTAATACAGGGATACTTTTGCTTCCTAAAATACAGGAAATGATTGCAATAAAAGGCCGGCCGGATACCGGCCTGTCGGGTAAGAAAGAATCCCTTTCCGGAGATGATCAATTTATAACCAATCTGACCCCCATGCGGGGTATTGCGGCGTTATTGGTAGTGATCTTTCATTTTGAAATAGTGCTGGTTTTATTTCTCCCCCGTGATATAAGCAGGTTTTTCAGCAAATGCTATTTGATGGTAGACCTGTTTTTTATAATGAGCGGATTTATTATCTATCATGTATATGGTGAGTTTTTCAAACAGAATATCTACATAGCCACTTTCAATAAATATATGCGCGCCAGGCTGGCACGGGTGTATCCGCTGCATATATTTACCCTGATTCTTACAATCGTTCTGGTAGCAAGCCAGCATTTTAAATGGGATGAGTTCTTTAATCTGCATGCGATTCCGACGCATATGTTGATGCTTCAGTCATTTGGAATTCATTCAATCTACACATGGAACGTTCCCGCCTGGAGTATCAGTGCTGAATTCGCGGCTTATATCATCTTTCCTGTTTTTGCATTCGTGACGATATAGATTTAAAATGATTACTCCCCTCGTTATTTCCGCTTTGATCATTTTCATCTATTGGCTTCTGGCATTTAAATTCAGCAAGTCAAACGGCAATACCGGCCAATACAACCTGGATCTGACATATGATTATGGATACCTGCGGGGGATCGCGGGATTTTTAGCGGGTGGAATGATTTACCAATTATACCTTAAAAAAATATTCTACTTCTTAAAAGCTGATGCCATCCTGGTCATTCTATCTGCTCTTCTTTTTGCCTGCCTGCATTTCGGGGTCACCGACCTGGTTTTCATTCCGGTATTTCTTTTATTGGTATTAAGTGCCGCTTATAATACAGGACGCGTAAAAAGATTTCTCGGCAACCGCTTTTTGCAATGGCTGGGTGATATTTCATATTCTGTTTATCTGATGCAGTTTCCCCTGATGCTTTTGGTTATTGTCTCTTTACCCCACTTGGGAATATCCTGGAACGGACCCTATTCCCTTCACCTTCCTTATTGGCAGGCAGCACTCAGTTGCATTCTTTTCCTTGCCGTGCTGATTGGGATTTCCGCACTGTCTTATCAATATATCGAACGACCTTTCCGAAAACTGATCAATGGTAAAATCCGGGGGATAAACTGGATGCCATATAATCGTGCGATCCCTGTATCGGATCCGGACAATTGCAAGTGATAATTGTTTTTTATTTAGTTGAATATCATTTAAATATACTATCGGCACCAGTCTTGTACGAATTGGGTTATGATAAAGAATTTTGTCAAAATCGCCATCCGGAATCTCAGAAAAAATAAAGCCTTTTCATTTATCAACATCTTCGGTCTGGCGGTCGGACTTACCAGCTTTATGCTGATCGCGTCCTTTGTATACAATGAGCTGAACTATGATAATTATCCCGCCGAAGCAAAAAATATTTACAGGATCAAACTTTCTGCCGTTGGAAATGGTGATGTGGCTGTATATCCTAATGTCGACTTAGGTGTAGGACCAGGTATAAAAAAAGCATTTCCGGAAGTTTTATCTTTTACCAGGCTCTCTCAGAGCGGACCGGTCTTCGTTAAAAATGATGAACGACAATTCAAAGAAGAACATCTGGCCTATACAGATTCAAACTTCCTGCGGGTATTTTCTATTCCGCTTATTGAGGGAGATCTGTCAAATGCTTTAACAGATCCGAACAGCCTGGTTGTTTCAAAGTCTTTTGCGAACAAATATTTCGGAAAAGATCAGGCTCTGGGTAAATCGCTGTTGGTCGGGAAAAATAGTGTGTTTAAAATAACAGGTGTCTTTGATAAAATTCCTGATAACTCTCATTTTCATTTTGATGCATTTCTCAGTTTTTCTACGCTTCATGCCAACCATTTAACCTGGAGTAATATTGGCTACTATACTTATATACAATTGAACGATCATGCCGATCCCAAAAAACTGGAAGCAAAATTTCCACAGCTGGTGGCAAAATATGTCGTTCCCGAAATTCAGCATGATATGGGTGTCAGCCTGGTTGAAGCACAAAAATCGGTCGGCACTTTCCTTTTTTCCCTCGAACCTCTCAGAGACATTCACCTGCATTCCAATACCAAATATGAATTGGAGCCCAACGGCGATATACACTATGTGTATATTTTTGCTGCCCTCGCTGTATTCATTTTATTGCTGGCCTGTATAAATTTCACAAATCTCTCCACCGCCAGTGCAGCGAAAAGATCGAGGGAAGTTGGCATACGTAAAGTGATGGGCTCGTTGAAAAAACAATTGATATTTCAATTCCTGACAGAATCCGTTCTGCTGACATTTCTTGCTATGATTTGCGCCTATATTTTCGTCTTCCTGCTATTACCCTATTTCAATCATGTATCTGGTAAAAAATTTCATTTTCATTTTTTTTAGATTTTAGCTCCGTTATAGTCGTCGCGTTACTTAGTATTCTGGTTGGTGTACTGGCGGGTATTTATCCTTCCTTTTTTCTTTCCTCCTTCAACACGATTAAAGTATTAAAAGGATCATGCTTCCACCGGGTCCGGAAAGAATATTTTGCGTAACGGACTGGTGATATTTCAGTTTTTCGTTTCTATCACTTTAATCATTGCAACGATCATTGTATATCAGCAACTGCATTATATGCAGAATAAAAAGCTGGGCTATGACAAAGAGCAGGTGCTGTACTTGCCGGATGCTTATCTATTGGGAAATACCCAGGACGCATTTAAAAATGATTTGATGCGGGACACAAGGGTCATATCTGCGAGTATCGTAAGAACTGTTCCCGGTTCGGCTAATATGGATGGAACCGAAATATTTCCTAAAAATGAAAACGGTAACGGAGCAACCATTCACTCAAATATTTATCATATAGACTATGATTTTCTGCATACCCTGAGTATACCGGTTGCGCAGGGAAGGAACTTTTCCAGGGAATTTCCAACAGATTCTTCGGGCGTTCTGATTAATGAATCGGCGGTCAGGCAATTGGGTTGGTCCGGTTTAAATCCCCTGGGCAGGTCAATCGTCCGTTCCGGACAAAACGAATATAAAGTGGTGGGTGTGGTGGCTGATTTTCATTATGCTTCGTTAAAACAAAAAATCGCCCCGCTGATGATGTTGCTTGGCAAAAATTATGGTGGCCTGATTATCAAATTAAAAACAGGTGATATAAAATTGTATATCGATGATTTAAAAAAGAAATGGAATTCATTTCATCCGGATGGCGCTTTTACCTATCAATTCCTCGATGAAAATTTCGCTTCTTTATATGCTGCTGAACAAAGTACGGGCCGAATATTTACGTCCTTTACAATCATTGCCATTCTGATTGCCAGCCTGGGCTTATTCGGCCTGGCCGCATTCGTTACCGAACAAAGAACAAAGGAAATTGGGATACGAAAAGTTTTGGGTGCCTCTGTAAAGCAGTTGTTAATACTGGTCACAAAAGATTTCCTGTATCTGGTGGGCGCGGCTTTTATTTTATCCATTCCTCTCAGCTGGTGGGTGATGAACGACTGGTTGCAGGATTTTGCTTACCGGATAAAAATAAACTATGTGGGTATTCCCTATTGCCGGAATGACGGCCGTATTGATCGCGCTCCTTACGATCAGTTTTCGGGCAATCAAAGCTTCTGTGGCAAATCCGGTTGTAAGCTTGAAAACAGAATGATTACGCTAACGCTTAACGCTTAACGCCTAACGCTTAACGCTGCCTAAGGCATTGGGCGTTAGGCGTTAGGCGTTGGGCGTTGGCTTTTTGCTTAGCGGATAGAAGATTCTGGTGGTTTGATGTGATAAATTATCTTTGCATTTAGAAACGCAAATCATTTACAGATGCTGGATGTCAATACTGCCGCGCCGGATTTTAAATTAAATGCGACGCCCGATCAAAAATTTTCGCTTAGTGAGTTGAGAGGTAAAAATGTAATTCTCACGTTTTATCCGGCTGACTGGAGCCCGGTTTGCGGGGACCAGATGTCATTATACAATGAGATGCTCCATTATTTCGGTAAGTATAATGCGGAGATACTGGGTATTTCGGTGGATGGCAAGTGGTGTCATGCGGCATTCCGTGAAGCGAGAAAATTACACTTTACCCTGCTTGCAGATTTCGAACCCAAGGGTGCGGTATCAAAACTTTACGGTGTTTATAATGAAAAAAAGGGCCAAAGTGAAAGAGCGCTTTTTGTGCTCGATGCTGAAGGAATTATTCGCTGGAATTATCTTTCACCCGTAGGCATCAATCCGGGTGCGGACGGAATATTAGAAGCTCTTGAAATGATCAGTTCAAAAAAATAATTATCATGGCAAAATTAAAACCTCCTGTCAGTGAACAGGATCATGTGAAGGGAGACCTTCATGCTCCTGTGGTATTAGTTGAATACGGCGATTTTCAATGTCCGTATTGCGGTGCCGCCTATCCGATTGTCAAACAGATCGAAAAAGATTATAAAGAAAAGATGGCTTTTGTATTCCGGCATTTTCCGCTCGCAGAAATTCATCCCTTTGCGCAGGCAGCGGCAGTTGCTTCAGAAGCAGCTGCCAACCAGGGAAAGTTCTGGCAAATGCATGCCCTGATTTATGAGAACCAGCATTTACTGGGTTTGGAGATGTTGCTTCAGCTGGCCGAGTCGCTGAAACTGGATATGAAAATTTTCAGTCACGATTTCAAAGATCCAAAGCTGTTTAAGAAAGTGGAAGACAATTTTGAAAGCGGCATACTGAGTGGTGTGAATGGAACACCTTCTTTCTATATTAACGGCATAAAGTATAATGATTCGTACGATCATGAATCATTGACCCGGGCGATTGATCAGGCCATTTCGGAGAATACCTGTTTCAAAGGCTAAGGCTTAAGGCGTAAGGCGGAAGGCTAAGGACGCGGGAAGCTGGAGGCCTGACGCAGCGTTAGCGCGTTACGCGTTACGCGTTAAGCTTACACGTAAATTATTCCGTTTTCAGACTCCTAACCGGATTTGACAATGCAACCTTCAGGCATTGCAATGTAATCAGTGTAAAGGCAATGATAGCGATAAAAAATCCCGCCATCAGATACATACTCATCGGCTGGCTCACCCGGTACGCATACTGCTGCAACCACCTGTTACAAAAATAAAAAGTCAACGGCCAGGCTATCAGATTTGAAATCAGCAGAAGTGCCGCATATTGTTTTATAAAGAGCGTAATGATATGATGAATCTCGGCGCCCAGTACTTTTCTGACAGCAATTTCTTTTGTCCGCTTGGTAAGTGCGAGGGCCAGTACACCAAAAATGCCAAATAGAATAATTAATATCATCAGTCCGGTTGCTATGCCTGAGGCTTTTTTGAGTTGAAGTTCTGAACGATACATGGACTGAAGTTTCTCATCCATAAACGTAAATTCAAAGGGAGCCGTAGGCGATAGTTCTTTCCAGCGGGTTTTTACACGCTCGATAGAATTTGCCAGATTACCAGGTCCCAGCTTAACCGTTATGAACCTGAAGGCCCTGCTGGCTTTTACCTGGAAAAATACCAGTGGCGCTATGGCTTCCTGCATAGAGGTCAGATGAAAATCTTTTACCACGCCGGTAACAACAGCATCCGGGCCACCATCGTTAAACCGGATCTTTTTCCCGATTGCTGTTTTCCAGCCAAAACTTTTTAATGCGGATTCATTGATAACCGCTTCGTCAGCTACAAACGCACCAGTCTGGTTGCTGAAAAATTTTCCCTCCCTTAATTGAATACCATAGGTAGATGCATATTTTTCGTCCACGTTGATGGCTTCAACACTGAGGAGATCATTATTCTTTCTGCCTTCCGGATTTACCGCTAACCGGTTTGGCGGGGTTCTTTCAGGAATATCGAATGAAACAGAGGCATCTTTTATTACGCTTTCGCTAAGCAGGCCATTGCGTATGGATTCCATCTTTGCTACGCCGGCGGAGTCCCACTGTTTTGGAAATGCTGTGATAATCATCAGCCTGTCCTTGTCATAACCGAGGTCATTATTGAAGAAATAGTCGACCTGCCTTGACAATATCATAGAAAAAATGAAAACCCCGATGGCAATGGTAAATTGTGCTGTCAGAAGTGATTTCCGAAGCCACATACCCCTTTCTGTTCCCTCCAGCTTACCTTTCACAGAACTAACCATTTCCGAACCACTCAGTATAAAAGCAGGATATATTCCCGCCAGAATTCCGACAACAAAAACAATAGCTGCAATCGCTATCCATTCCCTGAAATGAAAATTACCCAAAGCTGCAAGTGTAGTATTTAAAATTTCATTAAAAAGCGGACGGAAAATTGAATAAAATATCAGGGATAACAGAGCGGCAAAAAGAGTGAGCATAATCGATTCCACGATGTACTGAATAATCAATTCTTTCCGTCGGCCTCCAAAGACTTTCCTCAACCCGATTTCTTTGATGCGGTAGGAAGAAGTGCCTATCAGGATATTTACAAAATTGATCACCGCCAGCAATAATATGCCAAGCGCTACCCATGTTAAAATGGATAATGTTTTAGAGACGGTTCCACCATTTGAATCCAGGTAATAAGTATCCAGCGGTTTGAGATGAATCGACAAGTTCTTGCTGATATTCTCCGGAGCATTTTGTACCAACAATTTTTTAATCGGTGCGTCCAATTGTCCGGAACGGATACCTGGTTGTAGTTTTACAAAGCTCACCGTATAAATGGCACTCCATAAATCTTCACCGGTACCAGAGGGATAATATTGATTGCCCTCGAAAGGAATATACATGGCATAACCATAATGTGCATCTGCATATGCATTGCTGATCGTATTATATGGAAGGGCTTTTAGTACGGCAGAGACTTTGTAATCAGTCGTTTTGCCCGATAAATTGGTAAACGTAATGACTTTATTAATGACGTTTTTTTCACCAAACAACTTCATGGCAAATGGCTCCGTGATCACCGCAGAATGGATATCTGCAAATGCCTTATTGGGATTTCCATACAGGAGCGGCAGGCCATACATGGAGACCAGGTTGGTATCTCCGATGGAAACGTCTTCCCTGAAATGTTTGTCGCCAGCTGAAACGACATTTACTACCGGATTAAACCGGTAATAATCAGCAACCAGGTTCGAATAATTTCTTTTCAATGATTTGACCAATGCGCCCACCGTCGTCATTTCAGGGCCCGTGTTCTTAGATTTCCATTCGCTGTTCAGGAAATATTGCTGATGTACATCCTTATAAATCGAATTGACCGAGGCTTCGTGAACAATATACTGACCGATCAGCATGCAAAAGCTGATACCGATTGCCAGACAAAATACATTGAGCGCAGAAAACATTTTGTGTCTTGTAAACTGCCTGAAAGCAATCAGCATATAATTCTTTATCATATCGGTGGGTTTGATGGTTGAGTCCATGCTTTCCCGCCAATCAAATGCCATTAATTACAGCTCTATAAATCAATATTTTAAAAAAAAGTCAGGAAAGATACTGTTCGTTTCCGATGCAATGACTGTTCATTTAAGCGTAAAGCGTAAGGCTTAAAGCGTTAAAGCGAATGTGGCACTTTAAAGCGTAAGGTCTAGCTTTATGCCTTAGGCTTTGCGCTTTGCGCTTTTAAGTCTTTCATTGTCTGGCAAAATTCTAAATAGTCTTTCTTTACGGTCTGGCTATACATCCTGCCAAAATCAAGGACTGATTCCTGCCATTGTTTATTTCCACCAAAAGCACTCAGCTCATCTACTACAGAAGCCCCCTTCCAGCCCGAACTTCTCATCTGCGCGGAGGCTGTTAACAGGCCCATGTCGTGGATAACCTGGTATAGATCCCGGTAAGCGTCCCTGACAAGTTTAAAATCAAAACTGTCCTTTGTAGGTTGCATTTCCTGGATCATATAGGACTCGTTCCTGAAATGGCTGAAACTCAGTAAAGCCGGTGGTATGTTTTGCATCCGCTGCTGAATGTTTACCACACGTTCTGACTCTGACACCCATTGCGGTTGCTGCATTTTTATATATTTCTTTGGGCCCGGCTCAACAGATTGTTTCATCTCCATCAGCATGTGTTTACCTTCCCGGTTTTTGCTTTTTAGCAGAAAAAGATATCTTTTCAAACCGAGACTACCGGTACCGGCCATGCGAAAAGCGACGTCCTGAACTTCAAAATTATAAGGGGTATAACTGTTATTTTGCAACCAGTCGTTCAGATAAATAATTAATTCTTTTTTTAATCCGGCATCTAAGTGCGAAATGTCGGGGATGTGCGAGCAAAATCGACAGGCTGTCTTTTTTTCTAACTGTTCTTTTCCTGAGAATCTGTTTGTCTTTTCTCTTACTCACAACGGAAAGAAACTTGTAGACAATGCCTTTGGCGGTTTGTGGCTCAATATAACGCGCTTTCCCTTTTTCCAGGGTTTCTGAATAAATCTTCAGAAACAGTTTTCCCATATTGATGGCTTTATCCTCTTCAATTTTCAGGGATTCAAATGCAATAAATATGCTGCAAACCAGTCTTGCCACATCATAAACCGCCGGGCCGAGCAGGGCATCATCAAAATCGTTCATATCAAAATAAACCAGTCTGTTGTCGCCTTTGAAACTGCCAAAATTTTCCAGGTGGAGGTCCCCGCAAAGCCAGGAAATCGGTGAGGGCGGTAAGGGGTTATTAGCGGCAAGATCTTCAAAAAATAAATGATTGGTCCCTCTGAAGAAACGGAAGGCATCCCCCTCCATCAGCTTATATTTCACCCGCAACATATCCGGAATGCGACCCTGATTAAATAATTCTATTCTCTTAAAGCAATTATCCATGAGCGGTAATATCCTTTAAATATCCCAAATTCGACTGAATTACTGATCTTTATTCGGTATGCGAAACACCACCAAACTAAAGCAGATTTTATTGAAATACGATCTGGCGCTTTCCATGGAAGAAGAAAATCTGCTGAAGCTAACCCTGGTGGATAAAAATACAGGAAGCTTCACCAGTTTTGAACACAGCTCTTACAGCCAGTTGTTAAGTAAGTGTTATTCGTTTTTCCTGAAAGAACTGAAGAAAGCTGAAGGCTTAAGGCTTAAGGCGTAAAGCGTAACGCTGGAGCTGCGGCGAACGCACTGCTTATCACTGTCACGTACCACGCATTAACGTCTCCGGTTCTGTAGAAAAGTCTACCCGTCATATGGTTTATAAATCATTAAATAATACATTCATGCAGCTGGCAAAAAAATTGATCCATGAATCATAACTAAAATGAAATATTATGGCCAGATATTCAAAAGGGAGTCAGGAAAAAGTAAAAAAAGTGATGGATGAAATGAAAGAAGGCAAGTTAAAAAGCGGGCGGAGCGGAAAGAAGGTAACCAGTCGGAAACAGGCAATTGCTATTGGATTGTCAGAAGCCAGAAAACAAGGAAGCAAAGTTCCCAAGGCCCCCGGGAAAAAAACAGCTGCAAAGAAAGCCAGCTGAAGTAATTTATTTGTTCATCGGGTTCCCCACAGGCTGGTGCATGATCAATTGGTTAATGATGGTCGCCATCTCCTGCGGGGATTTTTTTTCGATCAGGCGTGCTTTCATTCCACCACCATTGATCCACTCATCGGAACCATCGGAATGTATCAGGCAGTCTCCTGTTTGCAGATCATAGTAATTCCGCCATCCCTTAACAGCTACAAAAACCGCCGTTTCATCCCAACTCATTCTTCCGACGCTGTCTTCAGCAGCCAGGGGAATACAAATGGCAAATACATCTTTCACCGGGCTGTGTTGAATCTTGTCGTTATGAATAAGGGGAAGACCGGTTTTAATTTTTTGTCCGATTTCAAATCCACTAAAAAGTATGGGCCCCGGCCAGGCCTTCAGCACTTTTTCTGATGAACCTGCATCCTGATCCAGATTAAATTCCTTACCGGAGGGGAAGCGACCGGCCATGGAAACCAGGGCGACTACTTTTTGTCTTATCAGTTCGGTACCATTTAGTTTTGAGTATTTATCGGGAACGGATTCCAGCAAATTGGATAGATTAGTCAGGAACCCGACAGTGATAATCGTGACGGAATGATCCGGCTGAGATGCGAGTATTTTTCTATACAGTTCGAGAGCATCTTCTGCGTCCTCGTTATTCCGGATCTTATGGGGATACCGGCTGATGACAGAATCCGTCCAATGTTGTTTGTCTCCCAATACAACCGCGTTACCCCGCACCACGCCAATCGGGATGTCCGGACGGTTAAAATACGTATTGAAAACATCGATCGCGGCAGCCGCATTTTTATGTTTTGAACTGGCCACAGTTGCCAGTATTTTGATATAACCGCTATCGGCAAAACCATGCAATAAAGTAATCGCGCCTACATCGTCATAATCCGGACCGAAATCAGTATCGAATATAACGTGCATAGGATGCTGAGGAGCCGGGAATTCAGATTGCGACCGTGCAAAACAGTAAATACAAATGAAAATAAAAATTAAAAAACCGCGTCTGTGAAGCATAGTTTAATATGCAAGACTACATCAAATTTTAAAGGCAGCTTTATTTTTTGTTGCCATCTCCACAGAATAATAACGGCTCATAAATTCCTTTTTGGAATCCTTATAGTTGGAGACCATACCCAGTTTGAAGAGACTATAGATATAAATCCAGGCAAGGTCAAGCTGGTAGGGAAGAAATCCAGCCCGCGCACTTCCGGGGAAAAGATGATGATTATTATGCCATTCGCCGGACAGCATACCGGGTCTGGTCTGGTTAATAGAAAGGTTCGACCGGTCAAAATCAATTCCGTCAACATGTTTATTTTCACCCTTGCCGTGACCCGTATAATTAAATGCCCTGACCAGTACAAACCAGAAAAAAGCCCCGCTGAAACAGGCCAATGCCAATGCATGGCCACCGATCAGCCAAAGTGCTCCATACCAAAAACTCCAATTTAATAACCACAGGGCAACTACATATGCCGGCTTGGATACTGAACCCCAGGATTGATATTGCTCATAAGAATTCAGACCAACACCTGTATGACTGAGAAAATTTCTTACACGATGATACTGATCCCGGTTCAAACCCTTTGCGATGCTCTGATGATTCACATCAGAAAGCATGCAATACATAAATCCACCCATCGGATTGTACGGATCGCCCGGTTCATCAGATTTTACATGATGAACATGATGTGAAACCACATAAATTTCTTCGGGAAAAGTTTTTATTACGAGATTCTGGGTTATCAATCTGAATATCGGATGGCTAAACTTATAAGATTTATGCGTGCAGTAACGGTGAAACCAAATCGTTCCATGCGTACTCATGATAACCATGGCATATACAACCACCACAATGATCGATTTCCACGATAAATAATACATCACGAAAACTACAAATAGCGGAAACATACAGGTTGCCATAAACCAGCTTATGAGAGCTATCCAGTTTTTCCTTGATTTGAATATATTGATTCGGGAAAAAGCTTCTTTGAATAATTGACGAGTCGTGGGCTTAAGAAACAACCCTTTAGCATCCATCCATCCATACGAAGGCGTCTGGAGGATTTCATCGATAAAAGCCATAAAAAAAGAACGGTTAATTGAATAATCAGGATACCACGGTCGCCTGTCTGTGCAGACTGCGGCCAATGTACGCTTATTATCCCAGTATGGATTCTAATATGTACAAATAGGGCTGTTAATTTTATTGTGTTACCTTGCTATCAAATCCGGCAAATGCAGCAGGAGTAAAGGTTTCGGACGAAAAATAAATTATTATTGATGATACTGGAGGTCGCCATTTTGGATGTAATTCCTGATAAAACAGCAGAATTTGAGGCTAGTTTCCAAAAAGCGCAGGAGATTATATCTTCTATGAACGGCTGGCTGGGACATCAGTTACAACAGTGTCTGGAGGTTCCAAACCGCTATATTTTACTCGTCCGATGGAAGCATGTAGAAGATCATATCATCGGATTCAGGGAATCGAACGAATATCTGGAGTGGAAAAAATTGCTCCATCATTATTATTCACCTTTCCCGGTTGTGGAACATTATTCCATGAAGTATGAGAAACAATTTCCATAACACAACTATTAACATTCCGATTTATAATTGCCTCAGGAAACCTTAACATTGACAATATTGAAAAACCTGCTAACTTCATATTATCAAATTGTTATCGAATTTTATGGGAAAGAAAAATAAAGATCAGTCTGCAAAATCGTCCAAAAAGACATTGCTCAAAGAGATTGAATCTAAAATTGCAGAGACAGTAAAAGGATTTCACAAGAAGACCAGTGAAAAAAAATTAGCAAGACAGATCCGCAGGGCAGGCAAACTTCTTTCAAAATCCCTGACCACTAAAGAACACATAAAAGTGGTTCATAAGGAAAAATCAAAAGCACCGAAAAAGGAAAAAAAGGTAGCTGAAAAAGAGGTTGCTTCATAGATTTCCTTTCAGAATAGCTGAAATCGCCGACAAATAATAGTATTGCGTACATTTTATCTCTTCTTATTTGTTCCGCTGCTACTACTGACTTCCTGTTATTATGGACAGGGAGATAGCGGATATGGCGTTCCTGTTTATGTAGGTCCGGGTATCGGACTGGGTACTATCATAGCCGTGGTTGTTTCCTGGAGTAGAAACAAGTCCATATTGTGGGCTATCGTACATGGATTTCTCGGATGGATTTATGTTATTTACGCTCTTCTGGTTCCTAAAAAATAAGCTTAACGCCTAACGCGTAACGCGTAACGCCTAACTTCTCAATATTTAATTCAATTAGACGTGGAAGTTTAACGTTTTTCATTACCAATTATCACTCAATAAATTGGCTTTAAGCTTTACGCTTTGAGCCTTAGGTATAGTACGATTTTTGCAGGTAAATCGTATTATTTCATTTTAAAAATCTACAACTATGTCTACAACTGCAACGGCAAAAATGACAACGAAAGAGATCGCTAAGAGACTTAAAAAACTTTGCGATAAGGGGGATTGGGAAGGAGCACACAGAGAGTTATATGCAAAGGATGCGGTGAGTATTGAACCGGAAGCTTCCGGAGGTTTTGAAAAGGAATCTCATGGATTAGATGCTATTATTGAAAAAGGCAAAAAATGGGAAAGCATGGTTTCTGAAGTTCATGAGATTGAAGTTTCCGAACCGATGGTAGCCGGAAATACTTTTGCTGTTACCATGCGCATGGACATGACCATGAAGGACAAGAAACGTTCAGACATGACCGAGCTTTGTGTTTACCATGTTAAAGATGGCAAAATCATCTCCGAACAGTTTTTCATGTAAGTCTGGTTTAACTTTCAGAATGATCCTTCTGTGTGTCATAAAACTGACAAACAGAAGGATTTTTCTTTGGTATTTTTGTATAGTGAAAATGCATAAGAATGTATGTTTCGTACAATTAAAAAAAATATTTTTCTTATTACATTCCTGATATCTCAGGTTCTTTTTTCCTCATTTAAAAAACAGTCCTCCATCAATAAAGATATTCCTGCTCCCGAAGGATTCGCCCTGGTGGAATTATTTACTTCCGAAGGATGTTCGAGTTGTCCCCCGGCGGATGAAGCAGTCGGCAGGTTAAATGGATGGAAGAAAAACGTATATATTTTAAGTTTTCATGTAGACTACTGGAATTACCTGGGATGGAAAGATGTGTTTTCTAATTCAGCATATTCCAGCCGCCAGCAGAATTACGGAAATTTATTTCATTTAAACAGCATTTACACACCACAAATAGTAGTAAACGGCAGGATTCAATTTGTCGGCAGTGATGAAGCCACGCTTAGAACAACTATTGAAGATGATCTGAAAGAAATTCCAAAAACAGCATTTCAAATAAAGATCCAATCAGTAAACAAAAATCAGGTCGCTGTGTCCTGGATAACAAATCCCGATCACGAACTAAACGTGAATCTTGCCCTTGTACAAAATTTTACAAAAGATCATATACAAAGAGGAGAAAATAAAGGACAGACTCTCAATCATTATTTTACCGTCAGGGATTTCCAAACCCTGCCTGTCAATGGCGGTTCAAATACAGCCTATTTAGATATTCCTGCCGGTCTGCAAACCTCAGATTGTTCAGTGATTGCGTTCCTGCAAAATCCGAAAACAGGTTACATTGTTGCGGCTAGCCACTCCGCCATTCCATAATCATTATTTCTCTGCTGAGGTTCCCAGTTCGCTGATTATTTTCTTAAAAGTAAAAAAAGCTTTTTTTGGCGTATAATCATCTTTCATTATTCCAAACCGGTAAAAAATATCGGTCATACTACTATCAGCATCCCGAAGAGCAAAAAATTCATAGTAAGTAATATTCAGTTCATTTCTCAATTTAAAAATGGCCTGAATAATTTTTTCTATCCGCTCAACCTGTTGTTCCTCCGATCTGCCTTCGCCGGTTGGCCAACCGTTTTCCGTGATATGTATTGGAATAGTATGCAGTATACCCGCCTGTTTCATATCATCCCTGTATAACGAAATAATATATCTGATGGAGTTTTCCAAAACAAGTGCATCATCTGCACCGGGTATCGGTCTGAATACATCGGGGAAAAAGTCCAGTCCGACAAAACCGAGCGCCTCATAGAACGACTGATTTGCTAAAGAACCTATTTCTTTCCAAAATTGCCGGTTTGGGTTAAAATCCGGAGTGGCATTGAATCCTACAGGAATTGGCAGGTTCATTTTCTTAAGCACCTGATGAGCCGCAACAATTCCTGCAACTAAAGCGGCTCTGGATGCCTGATAATGTCCATCCAGCACAGGCAGATTAACATTTGCTTCTTCAGTAATTTGTAACTTACCTAAATAAGGATGATATATCCCGATCATGTCCCGAATGAAGTTTATCCATCCGCTTAGATCTTCTTCAAAACTTTGAAAGCATAGGACCAGATCTAGTTGTCGCCCGTGAATGGCGAATTGCTCCGGTTTATCATTGGACAATGTGGGTGGAATGCCTTTCCCTTTATAAATGATATAAGACCTTACCATCAATGTATTATGTTCACCTTGTAAAATATCCAATGCCTTGAGTATCTGGGCCGGATTGTCAGGCGGACCGTCGGTCATGCCGTTTGGAGTTCCCAATTGACCTCCCGGATATATGCCAAAAGAAAGGTTGTTTAATTTCATTTGTTGGGAAATCATAATTATTTCAAAACGTCCATTCAAAATAAATAAAATTCATTCATTCACGTCAATATCCGGGCCCGGAATCGCTGGCTGATAAAATTTAAAAGATTCGTTGCGTTGAAAGCGAATAGCAAGTTTCTTAGCGTAAATTGACTTGAAAACAGTTCCGCATGCGCAAAATACTTTCAACTTTTCTGATATTGTTTTTAATCAGCTCATTTGTTTCCGGACAAAATAAAATGGTCGTATTTCAGTCTGATTTCGGTCTGAAGGATGGTGCCGTATCAGCCATGAAAGGTGTGGCCATGGGCGTTTCAACCGATCTGAAATTATTTGATCTTACCCATGAAATACCGGCCTATAATATCTGGGAAGCCGCTTACCGGCTTGAACAAACAGTCCCTTACTGGCCCACCGGCACTGTGTTCGTATCCGTCGTAGATCCCGGAGTGGGTACAACCCGTAAATCAGTCGTACTAAAAACTAAAACAGGACAATATATTGTAACACCGGACAACGGCACATTGACATTGATCGCTTCTTCCCAGGGCATCGCCGAAATAAGGCAAATAGATGAGGTGCTGAACAGACGAAAGAATTCACAGGAATCATACACTTTCCATGGAAGAGATGTGTATGCTTATACGGCTGCAAGACTGGCCGCAGGAGTCATCAGCTACGAACAGGTCGGCATGAAACTTCCGAATGAAGTGGTCGAAATACCTTTCCAACAGGCCGTGAAAGAAGGAAATAAATTGAAAGGAACCATTTCGATCCTGGATGTACAATATGGAAATATCTGGACAAATATCGGCGGACCATTATTTAACCAACTCGGCTTGAAATATGGAGATCTTTTGCATGTAGAGATTTTTCACAAAGACGAAAAAGTTTATTCCGGCGATATGCCTTATTGCCAGACCTTTGGTGCGGTGGATAAAGGTAAACCGCTGGCTTATCTGAACAGTTTACTGCAATTATCCTTTGCACTGAATCAGGGAGACTTTGCCAGGACATATTCAGTGGCCAGTGGAAATGAGTGGCGGGTGGAAGTTCAGCGCGCTCCCTGACTCCTGTCGGCTTCGGGTAAATCTGCCAGGAAAAACGATTGAATATTTTCTCATCATGCATAGAAAAACGTTTATCAAATTGAGTTCCTCGTTCGCTGCCGCTCCATTACTTTCTCCGCTTTCCGGTCTTGCCCAACAAGCCAGACTGCAAAACTGGGCAGGAAACCTGACGTTCAGTACCAGTAATGTTTTTTACCCCAAAACAGTTTCAGAAGTTCAGGAACTCGTAAAAAAGTCAGACAAACTTCGCGGCCTGGGCACAAGACATTGCTTTAACGACATTGCTGACAGCAAATACAATCTGATTTCATCCAATAGCCTGAATAATATTCTGTCTCTCGATGCAGTCAATAATACAGTTACAGTAGAAGCCGGAATAAAATATGGAGAACTGGCTCCCTACCTGGACAAAAAAGGATTTGCGCTGCATAATCTGGCATCCCTCCCGCATATCTCTGTTGCAGGCAGCATTACTACAGCAACTCACGGATCCGGTGTGAAGAACGGTAATCTGTCCACACAGGTTCGCGGGTTGGAAATTATTATTGCGGACGGATCCATTATAAAACTGACCAGAGAAAAAGATGGAGATCATTTTAACGGCGCCGTTGTTGGCCTTGGAGCGCTGGGATTCATTACCCAGTTAACTTTATCCATAGAGCCCACCTATTCCATGCGGCAGCAGGTTTTTGTAAAACTTCCGCTGGATCAACTGAAAGATCATTTTTTAGAAATTGTTTCTGCCGGTTACAGTGTGAGTTTGTTTACAGACTGGCAGGCAGATTCTATCAATGAAGTCTGGATAAAAGATAAAGTAAATCCTGAAATATCCTATAGAGGCATGTCGGAATTCTACGGTGCCAAAGCGGCTATTAAGGATCTTCATCCCATCATCGAACTATCGGCTGAAAACTGCACTGAACAGATGGGTAAACCCGGGCCCTGGTATGAAAGACTTCCCCATTTCAAAATGGGATTCACACCAAGCAGTGGCAAGGAATTACAATCAGAATATTTTATACCGCAAAAAAATGCCGTCGAAGCCATACTTGCCATTCAAAAAATGGGCAAGCAAATCGGACCGCATTTATTTATTACAGAAATCAGGACGATCGCAGCAGACAATCTCTGGCTGAGTCCCTGCAGAAACCAGGATTCGGTTACCATACATTTCACCTGGAAACAGGAATGGGAAGAGGTTAAAAAATTATTACCCCTGATAGAAAAAGAACTCGCTCCTTTTAATGCAAGACCGCATTGGGGTAAACTATTTACCATGTCCGCATCCACATTAGAATCCCGCTATGAGAAATTGACGGAGTTCAAAAAAATGGCAGAGACTTATGATCCAAAAGGAAAATTCAGGAATGATTTCTTAAACGGAACAATCTATTAAGCTTAAGGCGGAAAGCGTAAGGCGTAAAGCATTATTATTCGGGTTAACTTCTGGATTTCAATTTATTTTGAATGTTGCAAAAAATACTTCAAACTGAATCTAAAAGCCTTACGCCTTACGCTTTGCGCTTTAAGCTTAGAATGGCATGGTTTTTACACTGCTAATGAAACAACTTATTTATGAAAAAAAACTTCTTCGCAGGTTATTTCCTGGCTTTTGGAATGCTTGCTATGATAATGGGTTCCTGCAAGGGAAAAGCTTCACAAACATCTACGACTGATACAGCGACGGTTGCACCGGCAGACAATACGACGACGAAAATGCCGGACACGACGGTGGTTATCTCTGCTGACGATTCCTTAAAAAGAATGATCCCGGATGCGACCAAGGATTTCCCGGGCGTTACCGCTTCGGTCGATCAGGGAGTCATTACCCTTACAGGAACGATCGACAGGGATCGGCTGCCTAAACTGATGATGGCAATAAATGCGCTTCATCCAAAAAAAATTAATAATAATCTCACTATCAATAAATAAAAACTCATGGCACTAAAAGATAAATACAAAGAGCTGATTGATGCAGCAACCAGTGCGGGCATCAGCGATCTGAAAGTGAGGGAACAGGATAATGTTTTATATATTGACGGGAGTACACCCGATGGAAAGGTGAAGGATAACCTCTGGAATATCTATAATAAAATTGACCCGGATTTCCGTGCAGGAGATTTGATCTTAAATATCGATGCATCGGCTGCGGCAGGAACAAAAGCCAAAGTAACCACGCAATCTTCCAATCTGAATATCAGAAAAGGACCGGGCACGGATCAGCAAATTGTCGGGAAAGCAGCACACAATGAGATTGTTACTGTGGTCAGCAAGGCAAACGAACAATGGAGCCTGATACGTACCGACAGCGGAAAGGAAGGGTATGTTTATACGCAGTACCTTACACAAGCTTAACGCCTAACGCCTAAAGCCTAAAGCTTAATACGCCTAAGATTAGTCAATTGAGAAAATGAAAATAAAAATTTGCGTTAGGCTTTGAGCGTTGGGCGTTAGGCTCATAAAAGCTTAATACCTGTTTCTGTAAACAGGATTTTCTTTTGCTTGTACAAATTACCAGTAGTCATTTTAAAAGTCTTTTTGCTGATATGGAAGAACTCATAAATTTCTTCCGGAGAGGATTTGTCATGATATGGAAGATATCCGTTGTTTTCAGCTAACAACCGCAGAATCTTTTCAGCTTCATTTTCTACGCGCTGATATCCCGGCTTTCCGGCTGCCACATCTATTTTGTTTTCAGGAAGAATTTTTTTTATGAATCCTGGAAACCGGTCACCTATTTCTATCGGCCGGTATATCTCATTTGCATGCAACATCCCTTTATGAACGGTTATTGATGATCATTTCAAAACCAATTTCCGTTTGACGATATACCAGGAGATCGACCTCTTCTTTTTCGGTGACCGTAAGGGTTTCATTCGACAGGAACCTTTCCAGTTTTTCGGTTGCGGCTACCCTGCCGGTTTGTTCATCCATCACAATTTTTACGAGGTACTCCCCCATGGGTCGCATAAAACTAATCATACCGGATTTCGGAATAAAAAGGTCTTTCATCAGTCCCCAGTCCAGAAATGCACCCTGCGGTGTAATACTGACAGCTCTCAGTTTTACAATATCACCCAATACGCCCAACGGTTTTTGTGTTGTTGCGATGGGTCTGCCTTCTCCATCATGGTATAAAAACACATTCAACTGATCGCCTATCCGGGTTCCCGGAGGAACAAATCGTTTGGGCATCAGGATTCCTTCTTCCCCATTATCCATGAAAACGCCCATATCCTTTACTTTAATAACTTTAAGCAGATTATATTCACCCATCCTTACCATGCTGACCTGTTCATTTTGAAACAAAGGTAATTGGTTAGCCTGACCGGGATATGCTCAATTTTTCAGCACCAATCTGCCAAAATGAAAAAAACGATTTACCTGGCCTTGCTTATTTTTTTGGCCGCGTGTAAAGAAAAGCCGAATGTTTTTGATTCTCTCTCCACGTTTTATAAGCCGGTCACTGAGCCCGTTCTGAGCCATGACTCAACGGCTGTTTTTTTTGATTCCCTGAAAAATGAGACCGTTCATTGGAAAAAAGCCGATGTGTTTAATCCTGCTGCCATAGTTCGAAACGATACGATTTATGTTTTATCACGTTGTGAAGATAATCCGGCTGCGAAACTGGGCGCCCGTACTTCACGCATCGGTATCTCTGCCAGCCTCGATGGCATTAATTTCATTTCTTTTAAGGAACCCGTTCTATATCCGGCAAAGGACAGTTTTCAGCAATACGATTATCCCGGAGGCTGTGAAGATCCACGCATCGTTCAGACAGAAGAAGGCTTGTATGTACTTGCTTATACTTCCTGGAATTATAAAATACCGCGATTATCGATCGCGTTCTCAAAAGATCTTTTCCATTGGGAGAAAAAAGGGCCTGCTTTCGCCACAGCATATAACCATAAGTTCCTGGACACGGCCAGCAAGTCGGCTTCCATGATCACAAAAATGGTTGATAATAAAATCGTGCTGGCCAAAATTGCCGGCAAATACTGGATGTATTGGGGAGAACATTTTGTAAACCTGGCATGGTCTGAAAATCTTTACGACTGGTTTCCGGTGCTGGATAAGGCAGGATTTCTTAAGAAAGTATTAGAAACAAGGCCACACTATTTTGACAGCGACCTGGATGAATGTGGTCCTCCGGCATTGATTACCGACCGTGGCGTCATGCTGATTTATAATGGGAAAAATGCGAATAATGCAAAAGATGCTGATCCATCTTTGCCACAGGGAACCTATTCCACCGGAAGGGTTTTTTTCGATCCAAAAGATTTGCAAACCGTTCTGATCCGTTCAGACGGCCCTTTCCTGAAACCCACGCTGCCTTATGAAGTCAGTGGCCAATATGCAGCGGGTACAACCTTCGCTGAGGGTCTGGTCTTCTATAAAGGAAAATGGTTTCTGTATTATGGTACAGCCGATTCCTTTGTTGGCGTGGCGATTTCCAAATGAAGATTTTATTTTTATTGCAATACGAACTAAATTTAAGGGCGTCAGCATTTCTGGTATCGTGTGACGACGGATTGGCCACTTTCAAATAATGTTCTTTCGTATGATTCGTTCTGTTATTACGGGTTCTGGATCCTATATTCCTCCTTTTGTACAAACCAATCAGGATTTTGCGCAACATGAATTTTTTACAGCGGAAGGATTGCCGTTACCGGTTGATCCCTCTGAGGTCGTCAATAAATTTAAAAAGATTACAGGCATCGAAGAAAGACGATATACAACAGACGACCTGAATGCGTCCAATATCGGATATGAAGCTGCAAAAAAAGCAATCGAAGATGCCGGCGTGGATCCTGAAACACTGGATCAACTGATCGTTGCACATAATTTCGGAAATGTAATAAAGGATACCATTCAAACTGCTGCTGTTCCTTCGCTGGCCAGCCAGTTGAAACATGCATTGGGTATCAGAAATCCGGATTGTATTGCATATGATATCCTATTCGGATGTCCCGGATGGCTGCAGGGTCTGATTCAGGCAGATTCCTTTTTTAAGTCAGGCATGGCGAATAAGGCACTGATCGTCGGTACTGAAACATTGAGCCGGGTGATTGATATGTTTGACCGGGATAGCATGATTTTCAGTGATGGTGCCGGGGCTGTCGTTCTGGAAAAAAAGGAAGGCGATAATAATTCTTCCGGCATCATGGCGTTTACCGCCCAGACGCATAGCGTGGAAGAATTCGATTATATCAATATGGGTAAATCTTTTTTCCCGGACAGTAACCCGCGCATCCGGTATCTGAAAATGAAGGGCAGAAAGGTTTATGAATATGCATTAAAGCATGTGCCCGAAGCTATGAAAGCATGTATTGATAAATCCGGTATATCCATCCGTGATATCAGAAAAATATTCATCCACCAGGCAAATGAAAAAATGGATGATGCCATCATAAAGAAATTATTTCTACTTTACGGAATCGACAATCCGCCACCTCATATCACACCGATGAGCATCAGCTGGCTCGGCAATAGTTCTGTGGCGACCATTCCGACCTTACTTGACCTGGTACGAAAACACCGTTTCCCGGAGCACACATTATCAACGGGTGACATTATTCTCTTCGCTTCTGTCGGCGCGGGTATGAATATTAATGCTGTTTGTTACAGAACTTAGAAACGCTCAACGCTCAACGCTTGACGCACAAGCCATAAGGCGTTACGCGTTCTGCGTTAAGCGTTCCGCGTTTAAAGCTTTATCTTCAATTTCTAAAATCAGATTCATAATGATTACAGGTCCGATTGTACTGGTAGAAGACGACGAGGATGATGTAGCGATATTCAGCGAAGTTTTGAACGATCTCGATATTCCCAATCGATTGATTTCATTTAATAAGCCTGATGATGCCTATCATTTTTTGGATAATAATGACGAGCAGCCTTTCATCATCATCAGTGATGTGAATCTGCCCGGTATGAGTGGTCTTGAATTTAAAAACAAATTGGATCACAACGTGCAATTGAAGAAGAAATCTATTCCATTTGTATTTTACAGCACTTCTGCTGAAAAAAAATATGTTAATGAGGCCTATTTACATTTAACGGTTCAGGGATTTTTCCTGAAGGGTAATAGTATCAAAGAAATAAAGAACCAGCTGAGAATTATTTTTGAATATTGGAAAATATGCCGGCATCCGAATACATAAGCCGGGATCAGGGAGTGGTCCTCCTGAACCCCTTCAGATATTCTATCCGCCATTTAATTTGCAGCCGCAGTCGTGAAATGGTAGGTACCCGAACCGGTTTGCAGTTCAATATAATTACCTTCCTTCCCCCTTACTACAATTTCTTTTTCGTCTGATAAGGGTTTCCCATTTTCAGAAATAGAGGCCGCAGCTGAGGTCGGAATAAAGATGGCAGCTGTGGTATTGGAAGGTATTTCAACGTCCATCGAGAAGTTTCCGTTATTCAGTTTCCAGGATACACTTACTTTACCATACCCAGTTTCCAATTCTGCACTGGCATAACTCAGATTTCCGCCTGTATGCGGAAGGATCCTGATTTTTTTATATCCTGCTCCGTCTTCATAGGTATCGAGTCCTGTAATATTCCGGTACATCCAGTCGCCAATCGCACCATACGCATAGTGATTGAATGAATTCATTCCGGGCGTTTGAAAACTACTGTCAGGCTTTTGTCCGTCCCATCTTTCCCAAATCGTAGTAGCGCCCATTTTAACCGGATATAACCAGGAAGGATAGGTTTCCTGCAATAACAGTTTATATGCCACGGTATCATATCCATAACGTGTCAGCACACCGCATAAATAGGGCGTACCGAGAAATCCTGTTGTCAGATGATTGTCGTAGTCCTGAATATTATTCACCAGTCGCTTTGCAGCCTGTGCCCTTAAGGAATCCGGTAACATATCAAATTGCAGCGCCAACACATAAGCAGTTTGCGTGCCGGATACCAGACGGCCGGAAGATGTCATGTATTCCTTCAGAAATGCATCTTTCACATGAATCAGCAGCTCCGAATATTTTTGTACATCGTTTTGATTATTTAAAACTTTCGCTGCATTTACAAGCAGCTGGATTGAATGCGCAAAAAAGCATTGGGCAATTAAATATTTATCCGTTACGGCAGACCGTCCGTCATTATCATCCGCGGGACGATAAAACAGCCAGTCCCCAAAATGAAAGCCGGTGTTCCATAAATAATCCGTGCTGTGGTTTTGCATATAACCCACCCAACCCTTCATGCTTCCATATTGGTCTTCCAGTATTTTAGGATCTCCGTAAGCAAGCCACATATTCCATGGAATAATCGTAGATACGTCCGCCCAACCGGCCGAGCCGCCCGCCGTCGGACCCAACACATTCGGAACCACAAAAGGAACCTTTCCGTCTTCTGACTGATCAGCAGCAACGTCCTTCATCCATTTGGAGAAAAAATTATGTACATCCATATTGAAACTGGCCGTTCTCGAAAAAGCCTGTGCGTCGCCCGTCCATCCCAATCTTTCGTCCCGTTGCGGACAATCGGTGGGTACATCCAGAAAATTTCCTCTTTGTCCCCATTGAATATTATGCTGTAACTGGTTCAGCATCGGATTCGAGCATTTAAATTGTCCGGATGGTTTCATGTTGGAATACAGGGTAACTGCTGATATATTTTCAGGTTTCATCTCACCCGGGAACCCTTTCACCCTTAAATACCGAAACCCATGAAAAGTAAAATGAGGTTCAAAAAATTCTTCGCCTTTCCCGTTTAATATATATTTATCCGTGGCTTTAGCAGCACGTAAATTTTCGGTGTAAAAATTCCCGTTCTTATCCAATACCTCTGCGTGTTCAACGACTATTTCATCTCCTGACCTACCCTGAACCCGGAATTGTGCCCATCCCACCAGATTTTGACCAAAATCTATGATCTGTTCACCCTTTGCCGTTTTAAAAATTCTCACAGGATGAAATGATTCATGCTTTGAGACAGATTCATTATAGGTACCGATCAGATTTGATTTTGTATACTCTTTTTCAGTAACCGGCTGCCAGGCCTGGTCATCGAAGCCCGCCTTATTCCAGTCCGGAAGTTCCTGACGCGCATCCAATGTTTCCCCATTATAAATCTCCGAAAACCGGATCGGGCCCTTGTCAGTTGTTTTCCAGCTGTTATCGGATATAACTGTTTCCTGACTGCCATCCGAATAAGTAATATTTACCTGGAGAAGTAAGCCCAGTTTTTTTCCGTAGAGATTCTTATTATCATTCCATGCGAGCGGTGTTCTGTACCATCCGCTGCCTATATTCATTCCAATCACGTTTTCACCCTTTGCGATCAGATCAGTGATATCATAAGCCTGGTATTGAAGCCGCTTACTATAACTTGTCCAGCCGGGCGTTAAGAAAGCGTCCCCGATTTTTTTCCCATTTACCGAGGCCTCATACATGCCATGTGCCGTAATAAATGCGGTAGCTGAAATTATTTTCTTTTTAATCAGGAAAGGTTTTCTGAAAAGCAGGGCCGGTCCGTTTACACTATCAGCAGGAGACCCGGATTCTATCCATTTTGCTTTCCAGTCTTCCTTTTGCAATAATCCCATTTGCCAGAAAGCCTGGTCGCTCCAGACGGAAGTATTTCCTTTATTGTCCCAAATTCTTACCTGCCAATAATATGTCATAGCCGACTGCAATGGCTGGCCGGAATACGGAACGTATACAGATTGATCAGTTGCCTGTTTACCACTATTCCAAACAAGCGATTTACCGGACTTATTTGTCACGCGGATCTCATAGGCTGTTTGCATCAGGTTTTTTTTGCCGGAAATCAGCTGCCAGCTGAATCTTGGTGTTGGAACATCCATACCGACCGGATTGATGCGGTTTTCCAGGCGAAGATTTATTACGGATACCTGTGCAGATCCTTCTATTGCGAGAAATGAGATGATCAGAACGAGAAATATCTTTTTCATGTCAGGACGTATTTCGTGGTGCCAAAATAACCCTAATTCACGCTATCCGCCCATCATCTTCACGAAAAATTTGCATTCAGTTCATTTTGAGATAATAACTACTCGCTACATTTGTACCCCCTACTTATCATATAAAACCTTTCATATGCCAAAATTCATCACATCCATTCGTCTGCAGGGAGCCAATGAAAAAGATTATGCGGTTCTTTCCCGGGAGATGAAAAAAAATTCTTTCAATCCTGTTCCTGAAAGCAAAAAGAATATGGCCGGCGGTTCGGACTCAACTTTTGTTTTTAATACAAACAGCAATAAAAGCCTTGTCGACACTACAACTCTTGTCTCACTGGCTGCGGCAACGACTGGCAAAAAATATTCATTTACCCTTTTTAAAGAGAAATCAAAAGCGGAGTCTTAAAAAAAAGTCCCAACGAAAATTTCCCATTTAATCCGGAAAATTTAACCGACACGGGCTGCGGTATTATATTAACCTGCGCAAATGAAATAAAAACCGCATAATAAAAGTCCAAATAGCAGGCATTTCATGGCTTTGTTTTTGATATTACAAATATGGGCCAATCCGGGCAAATTGATTAACTTTAGATAACTGCTTGCTTATGAAATCTAAACTACTCCTTTCGATTTCAGTTACGCTGTTTCTAATCGCACCATCCCGCGCTCAGATAAATAATGATACGACAAAAAATAGTTCCGCCAGCCTGAACGCTCTTATATTCAAATTAATGGTTGACTATGTTTCTGCAGATACCCTGGTATTGAATATAGCGGAGTATGAAAAAAATACCATTCCCCATTTTGGTGAAGAGCACCGGCTCGTTGTACCCATTCTGGCAAATCCGGGCGTTTATGAACAGGACAATAGCAGTTATGATAAATTCCTTCCTTCCGTTTATCACAAAGAAGTTACACAGGGTTCCCCTTTTTTGATTCCTATATATGTGCCCGGCTTCGTAATCACTCATTCTTATGGAATAGTCAATAAAAACGAGTACCGGTATAATTATGACAAGGTAACGGGGAATCTTTTATTAATAAGAGACAAAGAATCACCCATCGCAGTAGACAGGGAACTGGTCAATTCCTTCTGTCTTAAATTGGACAAAGGTGGTTATATTTTCATGCGGGTGCCTCTGATAAACTCAAACGAATTTTTTCAGGTCATCCATAAGGGACCAAAATATTCATGCTATAAATTATTTAAAAATATTTTTATAAACGCAAATCAAAAGACAAACGGATATGTAACGGATGGAAAGGACTATGATGAATACCAGGATATTGAAACATACTATATGGTGGATGAGAGAAAGGGAGAGTGGTCTATTTTCGAGTTAACCAGGAAATCAATCAAAAAAACATTGAGCTCGCAGAATGACACAGTAAATAAGTATTTTAAAGATCACCGGGATGACGAGATCACAGAATCAGGTCTGGCAAATCTTGTAAGAGAAATAAATAAATAGTCATTCAATCTGTTCCCTGATCTTTTTTTCAATCTGTTCCCATTCAGAGGAAATAATACTGTATAAATAAGCATTTCCGACAGAACCATCCCTTCGTTGCTTGAAATTTCGCAATATCGCTTCAAATGTTGCCCCCAGCTTCAAAATGGCCCGGCGGGAACGCATATTTCTTTCGTCGGCTCTGAATTGAATACGGTTTAACCCGAGGACTGTAAATGCGTAATTCATCAACAGGAGTTTCGCTTCAGCATTTATTTTGGTACCGAAGTATTTCGGATTGATCCAGGTCCATCCAATTTCGGCTTTACGGTTACTGGTATCCAGATCAAGAATCCGGGTACTACCCATAATTTCCAGGGATTGAATATCCTGGATCAGAAAAGGAATTACTTTACCGGAGGCTTCATCTTCCTTTGTTTGCAGATACCATTGCAATAATTCTTCCCGGCTGTATATTTCCTTTGGTAAATGTTCCCATATCAGCGGGTTGGCAGAAAATGATAACAGTTCATCCAGATATCTTTCTTCCAAAGGTATCAGTGCAAGCGATTTTCCTTTAAGAATAACATTGCTTTCTGATTTTCCGTGCTGTTCCTGCAAATACGATATCACATTATCCTGCTCACTGAAATTTAATTGAAATGTAATTTTTCCGAGATGCTGCCGGGCGAATGTTTTAAACATACTGGTCATCAGGAACAGTGCATTCCAAATATTTTTAATTTTTGAATCAGGGAATGTTTTTAACCACATGATATACTCATCATCCGTTAAATATTGATTTATATATTTACCATGCAAACCAGAGGAAACAGAGAAGTCAGTTTTTATACCGATATACCACTCTGTTATTTTTAAAAACATTTTCCTGACAGGGCCCTCCATCATTGCTTTTGCATAAGAAATTTCCTGTCTCATCAGACCCTTGGCTATGTAGGTAGACACCCACCAGAATTCATTACAGGCATCTCTGAATTCCTTCTCCGCGGGCATTCGAACCCGGTAGTCCCCATCAGTTGCCGGTTTAATATTTTCAAACAAGTTGTCTTTGTCAAGCCAGACTACCGTCAGGCTATCAGGCGTAAAATCTGTTTCAATTTTTTCTCTTGGAAAAAGAGTCAGGTCGATCCGGTGTCCATCTTTATACAACATTAAATAATGAAAAGAACAAGATGTTTTTTCCCCGTAGTTGGAGAACTCCATTTCATCAGGTAACTGCCAAATAAGTTTCTCTCCAAAAACGGATGTCCAGTCATGGTCGGTTATGAAAGAATCCATCTGCTCGACGATAAATAAAACGTCAAAATCCTGGAGAGCTATCAGGTGATATTCTCTGATTAGCCCTGGAGCCATTCAAAAGAACGGCCCTGATCCTGTTATCCGCCGTTGCCTTATCAAGTATGATTTTTTTAATCTCGTCGGGGGTTCTCATTTCATAACTCTGATAAATGTTCAGCTAATTATGCCTTTAAGCCTGATAACAGAAAAAGATTGACCTCTTTGAAATACTCCTGAGGATTATCCAGCCAACCGTAATGTGCAGAATGATCAACTATGACAATTTTCGAATTCTTCAATATCTTATGTGCATATTCTGCTGTCTGTAGCATGATGATATCTTCCTTACCCTGGATGATCAGGACAGGCTTGTTGAAATTTTTAAGTTTCGGGGCACAATTAAATTTTATTTTATTCAGGTCCTGCCAGACTAGCCCGGTAACAAATGAATTGCCCTGGGTCAGTCGTTCAGCAATAATAGGAATATTATTTTTATTGTACACATAAGCGGAAGCCATTGCCATTCCTCTTCGATACCGGGCGAAATAACTGCTGTCTCCACTCTCAATCCGATCGTTCCAATATTTCAGGGAATCATTTTCCTGTTTACTTAATTTTTCATTTATACGATGACCCACATACGATTGCAATCCAAGATCAATACCTCCGGAAGAAGATAGAATCATGAAACGGACATGTTCCGGATAAACAGACGCATAGTAGGATGCGAGCATCCCTCCAAAAGAATGTCCGAGAATGGACCATTGATCTATGCCCAAATGCTTTCTCAGTACTTCCATATCTTCAATCATCAGTTGCATGGTAATCGTAGACGAATCGACGGGAATGACTGTTGATTTCCCTGTACCCCGCTGATCATAAATGATGGTTTGATTCCCGGCCGATAAATCCTTCGCTAATCCCACAAATCCATCACTATTTAATCCCGGGCCACCGTTGATTATTAGCAATGGATTACCTTTTCCATACACACGATAATAAATGCGGGCGTTCTTATTCTGAATAAGTCCCTCTGTTTGTGCGATGGAATGGATACTAATACTCTGCAATAAAAAAGAAATACTGTAAAAAATAACGGCTTTCATTGCGGCAACAATTTTACAAAATCGCTTATTATTCCAATCTTGCATTGTCAATAAAAGCAATCTTTACCAGCTTCTGGTTTTCTATCATATCATAGAAATCCGACAGGAAGCCGATCATTTCCTTTTTGCTTCTCTGCGTCAGGTAGTTGAAATTATTGATCAGATCATAGATGTCTTTCTTCCGCATCCTGAAAGTATCCAGCACAGTTTGCAACTCGGGCATCGTACGGGGAAATCCGCGGTATACCCTTTGCGTCACGGATTCGATTTCAAGTTTCTCATCCGGAATCGAATAGTATGTGTTTACAAGTCCCGAATAATCAAAATCATAAGGCACGACATATGGTTTTGATAAAGTATCATCTTTCGACAGAATCAGCCTGGTATTGTGATCCACCGTTACGGCCCAGTCGGTATTTCCAATCATATATTGGAAAATGGCTACCATAGTCATTTGATTCCTGTTGGTCTGTTCGGTATTGAGTTTGTTTCTTTTCCATTCCGTACAATTATTACGGGTGGCCACATCCTTCAGGTCTTCCATCAGAAATCCATATTCGTTAATCGTTTTCTTCTTGCCGATCGTGTCCTCCCATTTTATATTCAGCAATCTGACCTGAAAACTCTTACTGCATAATAAATTGTAAATCTTATAGCACAGATACTCTTTAAATAAAAATTGCTCATGGTCCTGCGACACTTTACATTCGCTGACCAGTTTCATTGATTTCAGGGAATACAATTTTGCAGAATCCCTGTAATTGAAAATGAGTTTTACCGGGGGAACATAACAAAAATCACTTCTGAAATGACCCCTTTTTTCCACCAGTATCTGGTCATTCACTTTCGTTCCGTCGGGCAACGTGGTAATAAAGGTGCCGGTCATGTCAAATCCCTTTTTATTGTTGTGGTTGAGAATTTTTGTCATATTCACCACAAGGGTCGCATTGAGCAATGAAGTATCTTTAAAAAAAGCATTTCTGTCTATGGCCGCAGACTGACCATTTACAATCTGAATGATGGTTGTGCAGAACAGACAGACTGCAAATAAAAAAGGCTTCATTTTTTGGGTTTGTAGGTTAGGAATGAGGGTTATCGTGAAAGAAATAAAAATGGGAATCTTGTAATTAAGTTACACCAAATATTCTAAGTATTGGAAAAGAAAGAGAAATATCCTACATTTCAAATTATTCCTGATCGGCTGTCAAATGATTGAAAATCACTTTTGTATTAAATGTACTGACACCGCTTAATACAGAAATCCGACATATGTCTTATCCTGAATCCTTAACAAAATTAGCTGCCCGGGCCATACAGCTATATGTGGACAAAGCCGATGACAGGTTATTTTATCATAATCTGGCGCATACCGGCCGTTTACTTGAGTCGGTAAACAGGATGAACGGGCACTTTAAGCTGGATGATAAAAATTATTTTATCGTTTGTGCGACCCTGTGGTTATACGATCTCGAACAAATCTCTTCTGATAACGGCGAAATAAAAACAACAACCCTCTCTGAAGGCTTGCTGGATAGCCTGGAAATGAACGATCCTGAAAGGGAAGAGATCAAAAATTGTATTTTGGCAACAAAAGGTTTACGGCAACCACAGACTCTGAATGAAAAAATAGTTTGTGACGCGGTTTCTTTTGATCTGGGCTCTCCTTATTTTTCCGAGTATAATAAACTCAGACGTAAGGAAGCAGAAGCCATGACAAGCGAAAAAATCAAGGGCGGTGTATGGAGATCCAGGACTGTTTCTTTACTTCAAAACCATCAGTTTCAGACATCATTTTGCCAGGATCTCCTGAATAAAACCAAGGAAGAAAACCTGAAAGCACTGACCATACTGCATGGGGAAAAACACCTAAATAAGCATCCAAATGTTGAAACTCACCATCAGACGAATAATATAAATTACCCGTCAGAGAACAAGCACAGCCAGCATACTGTACATCCGCCAGGCTGGAAATATAAATCCAAACATCATCTTAGCGGGGTGGAAACCGTTTTCAGAAACTCGTCTTCAAATCACCTGAATTTAAGCGTAATGGCTGATAACAAGGCCTTCATTATGATTTCCGTAAATTCCATATTGATTTCCCTTGGCATCGGATTAATCATAGGTAAGTTTGTACTGATCCCAAAACTGTTTGTTCCAACCGTATTATTGCTTTTCGTAAACGTCTTTACTATTATTTATTCTGTTCTGGCTACCAGACCGGGACTGATGAAAGGAAAATTTACGATGGAAGATGTTCAAAAGAAAAAAGTGGATCTGTTATTTTTCGGAAATTTCTTCAAAATGCCATTGGTCGATTTTGAATATGGTATGAAACAAATGATGGATGACAGTGATTTCCTTTATGATAACCTGATCCGGGACATTTACGCACAGGGGCAAATTCTGGGTCGCAAGTTTCGACTGTTACGATCGTCTTACAATATATTCATGTATGGAACGGCCAGTGTTGTCGTTGCCTATATTATATCCTTTTTCTTTAATTGAACCGAATATCTGCCTGGCTTACGGAATGGTCGGACCATGCCTGTACTTTGCAAAGGTCGGAATACATTTTACCTTTCGCAATCAGCTCATCATGGGTGCCTTCTTCCATGATCATACCTTTATTTAAAACGATGATCTTGTCCGCGTCCCGAATCGTGGACAGGCGGTGTGCAATAATGATAACGGTCCTTCCCTGCATCAGGTTTTCCAAAGCTTCCATGACCACTTTTTCAGACTCTGTATCCAGCGCGGCTGTTGGTTCATCCAGAATAAGAATGGGTGAATTCCGCACGACGGCTCTCGCTATACCGATCCGCTGACGTTGACCACCCGAAAGTGTAATGCCCCTTTCCCCTACTATGGAATCATAACCAAAAGGCATGTCCAAAATAAAATCATGTGCATTGGCAAGTTTTGCAGCGCTGATTATTTCTTCTTCCGTTGCATTTGGCCTTCCATAAGCAATATTCTCTCTGACAGATCCGTAAAAAAGAGCTGTATCCTGTAATACAAATCCTATTTGTCCACGTAAACTGTCCAGCCGGAAATCAGTAATATCCGTCCCATCTATAAGAACCCGTCCACCGGTCGGATCATAAAATCGAGCGATCAGACTTACGATCGTTGATTTTCCTCCGCCGGTCGGTCCGACAATTCCGATCCGCTGGCCACAATTTATTTTCATATTAATGTTATTCAGAACAGGAGATTTTGGATTATATGAAAAAAAGACACTGTCAAAAACAATGTCCCCCCTTAGTTTGCCGGGTTCCTTGCCTTTTGAATAAAGAATGAGCGGTTTGGTATCCAGGATTGACTGTATTCTTTCCAGCGCAACTGTCGCCTGCGCAATGGTGCTGGTCATTTTAGCAAGGTCCTGTACAGGACTAAAAAATCTGGTCATGTACCATATAAAAACCGTCAACGCCCCAACCGTCATCGTTTTTGCAAAAATAAGATCCGTTCCGCGCCAGAGCACCAGACCAATACAAAGAGAAACGACAATCGTTACCACCGGAGAAAGTGCGGATTTTACTCTCCTGGCCTTGAGTGCTGCATCCATCGTTTCCTTGCTGACCTGTTTCAGCTTATCCTCTTCCAAATCATGTCGCCCGAAAGCATTTACTGCCCGAATAGATTCAAGGCCCTGTTGTAAAACAACCAGCATATTACTCTGATCTTTCCGGACCTCCCTTGTTGCCTTCTTCATAACCCTTTTAAAGCGGGATACGAAAAGAAGCAAAAAAGGAGTAACAGCCAGTGCTGCCAGTGTAAAACCCGTATCCAGATAAAACATCAGGACGAGCATTCCGCAAATGGTCATGGCATCCACGAGAATGGTTAACAAAGTGGACGAAGCAAAATCCTGGATGGTTGAAACATCAGCGGTGATTGTACTAAGCAATTTACCCGTCTGGTGTGTATCGTAATAAGAAAGAGAAAGATGCTGCAGGTGATGATATATTCGCCTGCGAAGATCATTCGCAATGTGCTGTGCAACATTTTCATTATAGTAGCTATTGATATAACCCGCCAGTGATCCGATGGCGTTGATGAGAACAAATGACAGGGCCACGATGGCAGCCATTGACACTTTGCTCTGTGAAGGGATAATAATATGCAACCATTGAAGCCAATGGGGCAGCGTACCATGGGCAACCACATCATCAATAATGATTTTTAGGGGCCAGGGCGTGGCAACACTCATCACAGCTTCCAGCAGCATGGCCAAAAGAATAATGACGACCCATTTTAAATAAGGGCGGGACAGGCTGATCGCCCACATCATCAAACTGATGAAAGAATGCTGCCGTTCAGGGTCAATATTGGTTGCGCGCATCTGTTAAAAATAGCTAACTCTATCCCAAAACCTCATAAACAGTCACCTGATCTTTCTTATTCTTTAAATTTATTTCGCCCACTTTTCTGCAACTGAAAGATTCCTGTACATTCTTATAAGACGATTCGGTAATCATAATTTGCCCCTCGTCCGCCGCGGTTTGCAATGCCTGCGCCAGGTTCACCGCTTCACCAATTACTGTAAAATCAAAGCGGCGAAGACTTTCAGAACCGATATTGCCGGAAATCATTTCCCCGCTGTTAATACCGATGGAAACCTTCGGAGAAAAAGACGCATTTTCATTTACCCTGGAAAGCCCCTCGATCTGCCTCCTGACTGCCAGACAGGAATCAATGGCCCTGTCGAGATGAAATTCCCCGCGAAATACGGCCATGATCGCGTCTCCGATGAATTTATCAATAAATCCATTTTGAGCCAAAATTTCCTTTACCATGACGTCAAAATATCTGTTCAGCAGCGATACCACAAAATCCGGGCTTTCATTTTCTGTAATTGTTGTAAACCGGCAAATATCTATGAATACAACCGTGGCTTCCACCGTATCGCTTAGAACGAGTGATTTTTCAAACTCCTTCCGGTTCATATACTTTAAAACCGTTTCGTCCACGTACATCCGCAGGATATTGTTCTCCTTAATTGCCCTGACAGTTTCTTTTATCTGCGAAACCTGCCGGATCGTTTTCAGAATGGTTGTCTCGAGGTCTTCGAAATTCACCGGTTTGCAAATAAAATCGTAGGCTCCTTTATTCATGGCAGACCGGATATTTTCCATATCCCCGTAAGCGGAAATGATAACCGTTTTGACAAGCGGACTGATATCCGGTATTTTGGATAGCAATGTGAGGCCATCCATTTCAGGCATATTGATATCACTCAGAACGATATCAATGTCTTCATGCTGTTTTAACTCTGTAAGTGCTTCCACTCCATTCATAGCGAAGACAAATTCAAAATCCTTATTTCTGATCTGCCTGCGAAATTTTTGTTTGATAAGAACTTCCAAATCAGCTTCGTCATCCACCACTAAAATCTTTGTACTCATTTTACTGATTTAAGTTTCTCTCTTAAGTGAGTAAAATTCAGTGGCTTCGTTAAAAAATCATCTGCACCCAGTTTCATGGCCTGTTGATAATTTTCATCATCACCAAAGGCAGTAATCATCATAACGGTCGGTGGCGGTTTTTCAAAATGCGTCTTGATCTGTTTCAGCAATTCCAGCCCGCTCATACCCGGCATGTTTATATCCGATAATATCAGCACGGCTTCATGGTTCAGCGAATTGAGATATCCTAATGCTTCTTCACCTGAATAAGCAAAGGCAAAACTCATTTCCCCATCCCGTATCTCTCTACGGAAACGCTGTTCAAACAGGGCTTTGACATCCCTTTCATCGTCCACTACCAGGATTTTCATGTTGTATTAAAATTAGGTTGTTTTCAAGAATTAGTTCAATAAGATATGCTTCAGTCGAAGGCATTTGCGTCGATGAAGGGCTTCTGCTGCCTATGGAAGCGGGTATTTTTTGCCCGTCAGGTCAATTTTATAATAGGTATCGTTTTCAATCAGTAACCCCTGCGAGTTCCCTTCATGTTCGTTTACATCTATACCGATCACTTTGCCCTGATAGAATGAAGAAACCGAGTTGATGATGTCGTGACCGACAACTATTTTCCCAACCTGATAAAATGATAGCGTACTATCAACCAACCCCTGACTGGCACGCGGTTCGAGGAAATATCCACGATACCAAAAAGGCGAGTATTCGCCGTCAAAAAGCCTCCACATATTCTTATCCGGATATTTATCCGCTTGCATTGGCTGGTCATAATATTCGCGGCAATCTGAATTTATTTTATACAGGGGCCATTGAAGATCCAGTACTTCCCTGGAAATGCCGGCATGCAGATATAATCCATTACTGATCTTCTCCATCAGGTTCTTGGTCAATAGCCACCGGCCTAACTCGGTCCTGGAAGTATACAAGAGCGGATATTCCGTTCCCATCTTTTTAGCCCGTTCAAAATATTTCGGTTGAACATATCGGAAATCGCCACTCAGATTCATAATGTCATGGTTGCCCAGAATGGTGTGTACATATCCGCCCTGCTCCTTTGCCTCTCCTTCCAGTTTATACAACAGCCAGAGTTCCGCGGCGACATCATTTCCACGGTCAAAAAGATCCCCGCAGATAACCAGATGTCCCTTACCAAAAGTCCACTGATATTTTTCATCCATCACCTGGTTGGCAATTAAAAGCCCTCTGAATGAGTCGAATTCCCCTTCTATATCAGAAAAAGCAATGATCCTGTCTGCCTTACCCCAATTGTAGGGTTCTGTTTTTAATTTCTTCTGAAGAAGGAAGGAAAAGTCCCAGCCGTTGTGATTGGAAAAATGGACTTCTATGGGATGTTTGTCTTTGTCGGCGACCGGAAAGGAATCTAAAAGGATCTTGCCATCCGCCGCGATGGCCCGGACAAGGATATCATTTTTCCGGTATTCCAGATAAGGCCCCTCACACTGATTTAGTGCCTGACCGGAACAAACGATCATGAATAACTGGGAAAAACATATGGACAACCATTTCTTCATGATGGGAATTTGCCGGAAGAAGAAAATATAACCTTCTATTAAAAATACGTTTTTTTCAGGCTACCCGCTATGAATGGTTTTTGCCGGATAACGGACAATCAAAACCGGTTCACTCTTTAATCCATAAGAAAATGTTAGGCTTTTTCATTTATTGAAGTATTTCGATAAATAAATTATATATTTGCATTGTAATTCATTTTATATGGATGCGAAAAAAGCAGAAAAGATCTCCAAAGCGCTGGCCGACCCCAACCGGCTGACCATCCTGAAGGAAATCAAAAAGAGCAGACAATGTCTCTATTGTGTGGATTTGAATAATACCCTAAACCTCGCCCAGCCTTCGATTGCCCACCACCTGAAACTATTAATTGAAAGTGAACTGGTTACATCTGATAAAGAGGGCCGGAATGTGCGTTATTATCTGAACAATAAACTGATGGACGAGTATATTCGATTTATTGAAGGACTGAAGATTTAAAAAAAATTTTTATCCCATTTATCGAAATACTTAAATAATTCTATAACTTTATTCTTTCTTTTTTGTTACATAGTACGGAAATCTACGCTTAATTATATTGAAATATTTGAATATATCTATTAATACTCAACACCATGTCAACACAAACCATCACAAAAAACCTAATCAGCAGCCCCCTGTTGGCCGCGCTTGCATATTTCAGCATCATGTTTATTGGCGGCTGTTATGCCAAGGCTGAAGAAAAGGCTAAAACCGTTCATGCCGCTTCCCCGGTTACCCCGGTCACCCCGGGTGTGCCGGTGGACGGATATATTGTAAAACCAGCCATTTTAAAAGATGAACTGGAAATCACCGGGACACTGCAACCTAACCAGGAAGTGGATATCGTCAGCGAACTGCCCCGGAAGATTATCCGGATCAACGTAAAAGACGGAGCATCGGTTACAACCGGACAGTTGCTCTTTGAAATGGACAATGCAGATCTGCTGGCTCAGTTGGAAAAACTGCATCAGCAGGAAAAATTGGCCAGATTAAATGAAGAACGGCTTCACGATCTTATCCAGCACGAAGCAGTAGTGCAGCAGGACTATGACCAGTCTTTTACAAACCTGAAGGTACTGGAAGCACAGATCGCCGAATTACAGGTCCTGATAAATAAGACCAGGATCAGGGCACCATTCAGCGGTCAGCTGGGCATCGTTCATGTGTACCCCGGTGCTGTGGTGTCAGCCAATACAGTGCTCACACATATTCAGGATAATAGCCAGGTCAAACTGGATTTCCACGTGCCTGAAAAATATGCCCGGACCATTACAATAGGAAGCCAGCAGAAATTCACGGTGGCTTCCGACACAAGACAATACAGTGCCAAAGTGATTGCGCGGGAGGCAGGGGTGGACCAAAGCACCAGAACCCTTTTGATCAGGGCAGTAAGCCAGAATCCCGGAAAGGTTCTGCTGGCCGGGCAAAGCGCCAGAATGCAATTATCCCTGCACTCAACCGCCGACGCATTGATGGTTTCATCCCAGGCATTAATCCCTTCTTCTCAGGGATACAGCGTGTACACTGTAAAAAGTAACCAGGTTCAACTGGCTGCCATCGAAATCGGGCAACGCGGACCTTATACTGTAGAGGTTTTACACGGCTTGAATAAAGGAGATACGGTTGTGACCAGCAATTTATTACGGTTGATACCCGGCTCCGCTGTGCAGATTGCGAGTCTGAAATAAGCCAGAGGCAGGACGCTGGACGCAGGAGGCCAAACCTCCAACAACCAACGCCCGTTAATAACTAATAATTAATAACTAATAATTGTATGAGCGCTATATCCCAAACAAGTATTTCCCGGCCCGTACTGGCTGGCGTAATGTCTGTTCTGCTGATTCTCTTCGGCATCGTAGGTTACACATTTCTGGGAACCCGTGAGTACCCGGTTACCGATTCACCCATCGTGACGATCACGACGGTATATCCGGGAGCCAGTGCAGATATCATTGCATCGCAGGTTACCAAACCACTGGAGGAAGCCGTGGCTGAAGCCAATGGGATCCGGGCCATGAGCTCGGTGTCCCGCGAACAGGTCAGTGTGATCACCGTAGAATTCAACCTGAACGCTGATCTGGAAGCTGCTGCGAATGATGTCCGCGATAAGGTTTCAAAATCCCGTCAGCAGCTGCCGACAGATATTGAACCCACTATTGTTGAAAAATCCGGACCTCCTGATTTCCTGGTTTTTCTAACAGTACAAAGTGATACAAAAAGCCTGGAAGACATTACCGATTTTGTCAACATCAATATAAAGGAAAGACTGCAATCCATACCGGGTGTACGGCTCGTGGATTCATATGCCGGTCGCAAACGGTCCATGCGGTTACGTATGGACCCTGTAAAGCTTGCCGCCTATCAGCTGACACCCGCCGATGTGCAGGCAGCCCTGCAAAAAGAAAATGTGGATTTGCCGAGCGGACGGATTGAGGGCCAGAATACCGAAGTTACCCTTCGTACGGAAGGCAGACTCGTTACCGAAGACGATTTCAACAATATGATCCTGCGTCAGCAGGACGGAGCCATCATACGCTTCAAAGACATTGGCACGGCCATCATGAGCTCTCAAAACGAACGTACAGCCATGATCGTTAGTGAAGGCAATACCGCGCGTTACGGCGTTGGTACGGGTGTTCAGCCACAACGGGGAGCCAATTCCCTTGCGATTGTAGATGAATTTAAAAAACGCTTTGCCGATATCCAGAAATCTGCGCCCAAAGATTTCATTATTTCACTGGGAAAAGATTTTACCGTTCCTGTACGTAATTCTTTATCTGAAGTGGGAGAAACTTTATTGCTGGCCTTTGTGCTGGTGGCATTGATCATCTTTATCTTTTTACGTGACTGGAGAAGTACCATAATTCCTTTGGTGGCAATTCCGGTGTCGATCATCTCTGCCTTTTTCATCATGTATATTGGAAATTTCTCCATCAACGTTTTAACCTTATTGGGTCTGGTGTTGGCAATCGGTCTGGTCGTGGATGATGCCATCGTAGTATTGGAAAATATCTACAGTAAAGTAGAACAGGGCATGACTCCGATACAGGCTGCAAGAAAAGGATCTGATGAAATTTATTTTGCGGTTATTTCCACCACCATAACACTTGCAGCCGTTTTCCTGCCGATTCTTTTCCTCGGAGGAATTACCGGAAGATTATTCCGTGAGTTTGCGATCGTGGTTTCCGGGTCCGTTTTAATTTCAGCCTTCGTGGCCCTGACCCTTTCTCCGATGATGAGCGCCTATCTTTTAAAAGCAGGTTCGCATCATAACTGGCTCTATAAAAAAACAGAACCATTTTTTATAAAGCTGAATGATGGTTATGAAAAATCACTGAGATTCTTTTTCAAAGCAAGATGGGTGGCATTTGGCCTGCTGATTGGTTCATTTGCAATAGCCTGGTTGCTCGCTCCCAAGTTGCCATCTGAACTCGCACCGCTGGAAGATCGTTCCATGGTGGGTCTGGCTGTGATCGCGCCAGAAGGGACTTCATACGAAAGCATGGAAGAAACCATGAAGGCGATCAGCAATTATGTTTCGGATTCCATACCCGACCTGAATGAAAACAGAACCTATGCCGGGATTGCTGCATCCGTTGGAACATTGGTGCAACCTGTAAACGGCGGATTCCAATGGATCTTCCTGAAGGAACCAAAGGATCGAAAAAGCGGACTAACACAAAACCAGGTATATCAGAAACTGATTGCCGCATCCCAAAAATTCCGGAATGTGATCGTAATCCCGATTCAGATTCCGACCATCGGTGGTTTCTCCAGTGAACAACCCCTGGAATATGTTGTACAGGCTCCGGATCTCAAAAGCCTGGAAGCCGTTATTCCGAACCTGATGGGTGAGGTATATAAATCCAGGAAGCTCGTATTCCAAAATCCTGATTTTAAAATTGACCGCCCTGAAATTGGTATCAGCATTGACAGGCAGCGCGCCGCCCAATTGGGTATTTCAACACAGGAGATCGGTCGAACTTTACAACTGGCTTTAAGCGGAAGACGATACGGATATTTTATCTATAACGATCGCCAGTATGAAGTAATCGGACAACTGGACAGGCAGGAACGCTCCTCCCCCGATGCCCTGCGTTCTCTTTTCCTGAAGTCAGGTAACGGTGAAATGATTTCTCTGGACAATCTGGTAAAAATGAATGAAACGGTAAGTCCACCTGCTTTATACCGTTATAACCAGTCATACAGTGCGACGATCTCGGCTACACCGGCGCCGGGTGTCAGTCTGGGAGATGCGATTCAGGAGATGAACAGCATTACAAAAAAAGTGTTGCCACCGGGTTTCAGAACGGCACTGGCAGGACAGAGTCGTGATTTTGCTGAAAGCAGTTCCAGTCTCATTTTTGCTTTTGTTTTTGCGATCCTGTTAATCTATCTGGTGCTGGCTGCACAATTTGAAAGCCTGATTGATCCTTTCATCATACTGCTCACCGTTCCCATGGCTGTAACAGGAGCCCTGCTCAGCCTCTGGATCACGCATCAGTCGATCAATGTATTCAGTGAGATTGGCATCATTATGCTTATCGGGCTGATCACCAAGAATGGCATCCTGATTGTTGAATTCGCCAACCAGCGGAAAGCTGAGGGGATGAATGTGCGCGATGCTGTTTTAGCTGCGGCCGCATCCCGCTTCCGGCCCATCCTGATGACAACCCTTGCCATGATTTTCGGAACATTACCCATCGCCCTGTCCCTCGGTACTTCTTCCGGAAGCCGGACATCATTGGGTATTGTAGTGGTGGGCGGATTATTATTTGCGGGTATCCTGACCCTGTATGTGATCCCCGCAGTGTATTCGTATTTCTCCAGACCATACAAAGCAAAAGCCGAATCAAAGGCCAACATATTAACCATACCAGGAACGATAGTTCCCGCATAAACTAATATTATATGACACTCAAGAAAGCTTTCATATATACATCACTTGTTTTTGGACTCATCATGCTGATATCCTATATGGCCAGCGCACAACCCAGGCAGTTATCACTTAAAGAAGCACTCAGTCTGACGTTAACGAACAACCGCGAAATCAGAATCAGCTCTTTGGACGTGGACCGGTCGGAACAATTAATTCAGGTTGCAAAAAGCGCCTCGCTTCCTTCGGCCGGTATCAGTGCCCAGGTATACCATTATTTTTATGAAGCACCTTTTTTTGGAATCGGCAATAATGCGGGCAGCAGCGATAAAATATCATATGACCGTTTTGGAGGAAAGGACCAGGCGGGTGCGACGGCCTGGATTACACAACCCGTATACAACGCTGCTACGAGGCCCGGAATCATTCAGGCTAAACTGCAGGAACGCCAGAGTCGTTTATCTGTACTGGATAAACAAGCTGATATCGCAGCCTTACTTAAACAAACCTATATCCAAATCCTGGTTCTGCACGAGCGAATCAAATTGCAAAATGAAAGTCTCGCGAGAAATGAAAAAGCATTACAGGATGCAAAATCCTTATTGGCCCAGGGAAGGGCTTTGCGTGTAGATACCTTACGGGCATATACTTCTGTTAAAAATCTGGAACCTGATCTGTTGAAATTATCGCTGATGATCGAGGTAGGCAAGCAACAGCTCAGAACACTAACGGGTCTGGATAGCCTGCAGGAAATTGTATTGACAGATTCACTGGTCCTGCCTGAAACCGTGCCGGTATTCTTCAAAGAAGAAGAAGTGTATAATGAAGCCAGGTTACACAGGGCAGATCTGCAGTCCCTCGATCTGCAGCAACAGCAGTCGGACCAGCAAATTAAGATTGCGGCGGCTGCGATGAAACCTTCCGTTTCTTTGACCGCGCAATACCTGATTCAGACGCAAACGAACAAATTCGATTACTTCAATGCCTTTTATCCCTCCACGCCTTTTGTCGGTGCTCAGTTTTCGGTACCTATCTTCAATGGCAACAGCAATAAGGCCAAAGTAAAAAAAGCCCAGATAGAAAAGGACCAGTCCGTTATTCGTTCCCAACAAGCATATGAGGAATTACGCAGCACCGTGAAACAGGCTGTGGCAAAAGTTCGTGAAACGGCCGCCCGAATACAAACCAGTGATAATGTGCAAAAAACGGCCAAACTAAGTTATGAGATCACCCAGTACCGGTATGCCAAAGCAGTAGCATCCCGCCTGGAACTGACTGATGCGGAACTGGCCTATACCCAGGCGCAGTCGAATTACCTGGAAGCGGTTTATGATTACTTATCTGCAAATATCGAAGTAGAAAGAACGATAGGAGTTATTGGAAATTAATTAACTACCACTCCCATACTCCCATACTCCCATACTCTCATACTTCCCTCAGGGCAATTGATCACCCGGGAAACTCCGGCAGGGATGCAACTCATAATCAAATATTCGCTTCTCTACTCCCGGATCTTCGTCCATGATTTTTTTTGCCTCCTGAATATCAGTATTAAATATGCCGATTCCGCAAACGTCCGTTCCGTCGTTCACAGGGCAGACGATCGATAACAAGCCGGCGGCTCTTAAACTAAAATTCCTGCGCCCATGTTCCCATATAATTTTTTCGACTCCCGGCAACACAAATTCCGGACCCCGTTTCAGAATCATCAGCGAGTAATTCTTCGTCGTCGCTCTCATTTGCTGCATGAATTCGTCGGTAATCTCAGGTAACATATGATTATATTATTTTTAAAATAAAAACTAATTTACGCCAATGTTATCAACAAAAGATATGGCTCATACGGTTAAGAATCCCGGGCAACTTTCTGATGCCGAAATAAAAACAATACTTGATAACTGGGACGTACCGGACTGGAATGACATGAATCCGGGAGAATTCAGAAACCGCTTTAGAAAATCTGAATTTCATTTATTAACCGATCCGGTTTCTAATTTGCTGAGCATTGGCAGGATCAATTTTAATTTCAAAGTAAAAATCGATGAATCGGAATACCAGATTGCAGAACTGGTAGGATTTGTAACTGTTGAAATACTGAAGGGCTATGGGAAAATACTGCTGGAACGTGTGGGTGATAATTTAAAAAACAGGAATATTGAAGCGATCGGGTTTTGCAAAAATAAAAACAGCGCATTTTATGAAAGTTGTGGCCTCAAAATATTTTATAACAGTGTAAAATTTTTAAGGGAAATGAAGGATGGCAAATGCTACACACCGACCGAAAATGATGATATTTTTAGTCTGACTTTATCAGATAACACCATCCCCCTGTTCGATAAATTAAATCATGATCATCTGGCTTATTTGATATTTGAATAGATTCTTTCCGTGTCTCTCCAATAGATTCCGTTATGCCTTTTTGCAGAATACGGCCTTAAAAAAAACAGGCGTTTACATGGAAACACCTGTTTTTTATTATAAACAATGGATCGGAGTTCCTGCGAAATTACTGAAGCGCTTTTTTCAATTCGGTAGCTGCGGCACGCAGTGCTGACTGAACAGCAGGAACCGTTGCAATTGGATTCAATAAGCCATAATCGTGAATCATTCCATCTATGCGGACCAGAGTAACATCCACGCCGGCTTCATCCATCTTTCTCGCATATGCTTCTCCTTCGTCTCGTAAAACATCATTCTCTGCAACCTGAACCAGGGCCGGTGGTAATCCATTTAATCTTTCAACAGATGCTTTTAAAGGGGAAGCGTAAATTTCATTTCGATGTTCCGGTTTAGAGATATAATTATCCCAAAACCATATCATCATGTTTTTGGTCAGGAAACGGGAAGTCGCGTATTTATTATATGACTCCGTTTCAAAATACGCATTGGTTACCGGCCAGAATAGTAACTGAAATTTTAAATCCAGGTTATTAACTTTAGCCATCAAAGCCACGGCTGCAGTCAGATTGCCTCCCACACTATTGCCTGCAACCGCCATTCTCTTTCCATCGACATTTATTTCAGCTCCATGTTCGGCAACCCATTTTGTTCCGGCAAAACATTCATTCAATGCAACCGGATATTTTGCTTCGGGCGATCTGGTATATTCAACAAACACACAGGCAAGTCCGGAATAAACCACCAGATCCCTGACTAATCTCTTATGTGTCGGGAAATCCCCCAACACCCATCCGCCGCCATGGAAAAACATGAATACCGGTAAGACTCCGGATTGGCCTGAAGGACGAACAATAAAAAGTTTTACTGAAACGCCGTTTTGAGTAATCGTCTTTTCCGTTATATCAATTCCCGATGTATCAGTCTTAACGGAATTTTGCGCTCCTTCTAAAACTTTCCTTGCATCAGCAGGTTTCGTTTGCTCCATCGGCGGACCGTCCCCGCTGTTCAGAACTTTTAAAAAAGATTTTATTCGCCTGTCAATATTTGGGTCAGTGGCATAATCCTTTACTAATAATAAAGGTTCTGATTGCATTTCGGTGGAAGTTTGTTTTTGCATAACGCCTTGTTTTATTTTTTAGGAAATAATACATAGGGCAGGGAGAAGTCATTAAGATTTGGGGGGAATATAAAATTAGGAATATTCAACCGGTTTATGCTTTTCCGGTCATTGGAATTACACAGAATTTTATCTCACCTTATTTAATGCAGCAATATAAATTGAGAGTGCAACTGTTCCGAAACTTAACTGAACTTAATCTTTAGATATGAGCGCGATTTAATTTAACGCTTTCATTTCCCCTCTGAAGGGGTAATTATGTCATGATATTGAGAATTTCCGCAGAGATCCATTATTATTGAACGGACTACTTATTTGCCGGATAATTCTCTGTTCATCCATTTACAATTATGGAATGTTATTATAAAACCGAATGAAATTATATCCATGGCTTTTATTTTCGATTTCTTTTGCAGCTTGCAAGGATAAATACAACCCTGATATTCATCTGCCATCTGCCGGATTATTGGTTGTAGAAGGTTTTATTAATTCGGGTACAGGGCCAACCAGGATTTCGTTATCCCGAACGGCATCCATCGATCATATAGCAGACATTCCCGAACCGGCAGCCCAAATGGAAATTCAATCGGAAACAGGCATCAGCTATCCCCTAACAGAAGACACGATTGGATTATATTCGATTAACCAGTTGTCAACGGACTCATCACAGAAATACAGGTTACATATTAAAACCTCTGATGGGAAAGAATATCTGTCCGATTTTTCCGAAGTGAAGATTTCAAAATCGATCGATTCAGTTGGATGGAAAGCAGGATCCGACCATCTCATGATTTATGTTTCGACCCACGATGATCAGAATAAAAGTTTATACTACCAATGGAACTATGAAGAAACCTGGATATACAACTCTGCCTATGATTCTAAAATTGAATTCAATCCAAAAGACAGTATGATCTTTAACAGGCCCAATGAGGATTTAATCCATACCTGCTGGGAGATGAATCAGTCTACAGAAATCACTCTGGGATCTACAACCAGCCTGAGTTCAGACCTGGTATTTCAATTTCCGGTATTAAATATTTCATATTATGCTTCAAACCGGCTGGTGAACAGGTATAGTATACTGGTAACGCAAATGGTATTAACAAAGGAATGGTATGAATGGAAACAAATGCTAAAGAAAAATACCGAAGAACTGGGTTCTATATTTGACGCGCAGCCTTCGGAAACCGGAGGCAATTTCCATTGTATAACGAATCCATCAGAACAGGTTATCGGTTTTGTGGGATGTAGTTCAGTTTCTGAAAAGAGGATATTTATCGACCGCACAGAACTTCCACCAGTGCAGATTTATAGCGGATATGAAATTTGCTCAATAGACACCGTTCCAAATATACCAAAGCCGCTGGTTTATTATTTTGGCAGTTACGGCGTTCCGATAATGCCCTATGAACAGTCTGCTTTTATACTCGGATCCTCGGCGGGATGTGTGGACTGCCGGGTTAGAGGCGGCACAACTGTAAAGCCTGATTTCTGGCATTAGCCAATGTTGTATTGCAGAATATGTGCAATTATTTGAAATAGGACATGGGAATCTCTCTCCACATGTTATGCGAAAGATGACCCGTCAGTAGCTCATACACCAGGTAAATGGGCCAGAATATCCAATGTACGATCAGCCAGAAAATCGAGTGGTTATAGTACCAACTGATCATCATGGAATAAATTCCAAGTAAAAAATATAAAATACCTGAATTACGCATTGACCGGGGGAGTATTATTTCTATTCTCGTACTTTTTGATAAGGCCAGGTATGGCAGCAGCAATGGCGCCGGTAATCATGGGAGATAATCCAAACTTACCCGCCAGGGTGCCGACCAATCCGCCTGTAATTGCACTGGTGGCCAGACCGCCTGAGGCCAGACTGTTTTCCAATTGCGACAATATGTTTCCGGAATCAGACTGGGCAGGCTGTGCATTCTGCAGACCATTTGTTATATGTGTCGCAATCTCATGGTGAATCTGGTCAGCCTGTTCAGGAGGAATGTTGCCGGCTATTTGTGGATGGGCATTCAACTGTTCCTTTACCAGCTGCAATATTTGATCGAACATGTAAGAGGATTATAGCGGTTAAAACGATTGATTGAAGTTAAAACAATTTGAAATACCCGGCCAAAAATGGTTGGGATACTGAAAGAAATCTTATGAACCCCAGATTCAAAATATTTGAGAAAGTTCACCTGAAGTTTATCTTTGAAGATCCAAGAGTATGCACTTTCATTTGGCCCAGGTAAATATCGGTAAGATTGTTGCTCCCATGAATAGTCCGCAGATGGCCGGATTCGCCGGCAATCTGGATAAAATCAATGCGCTGGCTGAAAATAGCGAGGGTTTCATCTGGAGGTTAAAAGACGATAGCAACAATGCAACATCTATCAAAGTATTCGAAGACGACTTCATGCTCATTAATATGTCTGTTTGGAAAAATATTGATTATTTGTACAAATATGTCTATCAGTCTGCCCATGCAGATTATCTAAAACGCCGAAAGGAGTGGTTTGAGAAAATGCCGGAAATGTATATGGCGCTTTGGTATATTCCCGAAACACATATTCCAAATAGTTCCGAAGCCATTGAAAGGTTGCAATATTTAAGATCAAACGGCGACTCCCCTTACGCATTCGGTTTTAAAACCAAATATTCAGCTGAAGAAGCTGCCGGATTTTTATCAGCGCATTGAATTCCCGCCCTTCCGCAAAAACGGTTTTTTTATGGCTTTGTTCAAATAGGGATTGCTCGTCCTTGTTCTTAGGGATTGCTCGTCGCTTCGCTCCTCGTGATCCCTGAGTGGGGGAAGCTAAAAGAAAAATGATGCTGCGCTTCGCGCCACTGCATTTTTATTCTCCTCGCTTTGAAAAGCAAGCTTTTCACGCTCGGAAAACAAAAATGCCCCTTGCGGGGCATCATTTTTCTTTTGCGGAGAGGGAGGGATTCGAACCCTCGATACAAGTTTAAGCTCGTATAACGGTTTAGCAAACCGGCCCTTTCGGCCACTCAGGCACCTCTCCAATCTAAGCTGAACGCTTAACGCGCAACGCTTAACGCAAAACCGTCAACCGTCAACCGTAAACCGCCCACCACTTTAAGGGGATGCAAAAATAAAGATTAATTATAAACCTTCCGCATTTTCGGGAGGTAATACAAAAACTCTTATTTCGACACAATAAACTGAGGCTCAACAGAGTTTAACAAAGACCAATAATCCAATAATAACCCTATGAAGCGTTTCATATCATCGGTGATTGAAAATACCCAACCGTTATCCTATAAGCTCTTATTTACTTGTTTTATTTCAGGTTATATAACAGCCATCGTTTTCTTCGGTTTTTTCGGTCCCCAGGTTCATCTTTTCCTCAATAAAATGTTAGAGGGCTTATGAATATATTGCATGCTATCAATAATCTTATCCAAAAAGACAGGAAGAGATCTACAGCATTGTTTATGTTGAGACGGAAAATTTCTCATAAAAAGCCGCATCCAAACCATTTGGCAAGCTTAAAGCCAAGAGCTTAACGCGTAACGCCATCTTCTTTAAAAGAAAAAGCCCATTTAAAAAATGGACTTTCACTCTTAACTCTTAACTATTAACTTTCTTTACATTGCTGCGAGTTGCACTTTCTGCTGTAATTCTGTCACATTTTCACGGAACAAACTATCCGTATCCATCAGATCCTTTACTGTTTGGCAGGAATGAATCACCGTAGTATGATCCCTGCCACCAAAATGCTCTCCGATTGTTTTTAATGAATTTTTGGTGAAGGCTTTTGCAAGAAACATAGTAATCTGCCGGGCCTGCACAATTTCGCGCTTCCTCGTTTTTTGGAGGAGTTTATCGTAGGGGAGATCAAAGTACTCGCAAACCATCCGCTGGATGGTTTCTATCGTGATTTCCTTACTGCTCGTTTTGACAAAATTTCTCAATACTTTCTTCGACAATTCCAGGTCAATTTCCCTCTTGTTAAGCGAAGACTGTGCCAGAAGGGAAATCAATGCTCCTTCCAGTTCGCGGACATTGCTGTTAATGTTATAAGCGAGATATTTTACAACTTCTTTAGGCATTTCCAGACCATCGTTCTTCATTTTACGCTCAAGAATTTCAATTCTTGTTTCATAATCCGGTATAGTCAGATCCGCGCTGAGACCCCAGCGGAAACGGCTTAGTAAACGCTCCTGAACACCTTCCAGGTCCTTCGGAGGCTTGTCGGAAGTGAGAATCAATTGTTTGCCACTTTGATGCAGGTGGTTGAAGATGGCGAAGAAGGCATCCTGCGATTTTTCAGCCCGGTTGAAAAACTGTACATCATCAATAATCAGCACATCCACCAGCTGGTAAAAGTGAATGAAATCGTTTATGGCATTATTACGGCTATGATCGATAAACTGGTTGATGAATTTCTCGGAGCTGACATACAGAACCACTTTATTATGGTGGGTGCGCCTGACTTCATTGCCAATTGCCTGGGCAAGATGAGTTTTTCCAAGCCCTACCCCTCCATAAATCACCAGCGGGTTGAAGGAATTGGCTCCCGGTTTTTCCGCAACCGTCTTTCCAGCCCGCCTCGCTACCCGGTTACAATCACCTTCAATAAACACTTCGAATGTATAAACCGGATTCAACTGGGAATCGATCTGCATCTTCTTTAATCCCGGAATTACAAAAGGATTCTTTACCGGATTATTGATGATCAGGGGAAAATCCATTTCGTTATTGGAGATCGTCTTATAACTATGTGCGGGAACATCCATGGTTAACGGTTTGTTTTGCTGATTGCCACTGTCTACCATAATCCGGTATTCAAGTCGCGCATCTTTTCCCAATATTCTACGCAAAGTTTTTGCCAATAAATTCACATAGTGCTCTTCCAGATATTCATAAAAAAACTGACTCGGCACCTGGATAACCAAAACGTTCACCTTCAGCTCAACCGGATGAATGGGCTCAAACCATGTTTTATAATGCTGCCATTCAACGATATCTTTTATGATCTCAAGACAATTGGCCCAGACTTTTTCAAAGGTTTTCGGCATTACAAAAAAAACAGTTTAAAGCTGGTAAAAAAATTGTTTTAGGTTAAGTTTTTCAATGGATTTTCGAAGGTGGGATTTTTGCAGGGGGACGAATATCAATATTAATTCGGGAATAAAAAATTTTTTATTAATTGGTAATTTCAGGTTGCCTTCAGAAGCACAGAAAGACATAAAAAACATTTCTTCAGTAATTCAAAATAAATAAAATGTCTGATAAAAAGAAGTAGTCTTATTAACCTGTACTTCGACCGTCTGTACTTCGAGGCGGACATCGATAAACCGCCTTCATCCGGTTACAGATAAATAGAGAAGGATCAACAAAACTCAATAAGGATGAAGGTTTAGGAAGATTGAAAATGGAGAGGCGAAAAATGAGTAATGATGATTTAGGAAATTTCTCCATATGATTTGGTTGAGGCGCGATTGAAGATACAGATATTTTGACAGCATTTTGTTTTAACCAAAGTTTTTTTAAAAAAAAAATTCAGCCTGATGAAAAGCCTCTTAGAGACCGTCAAGTAAAGTACGGGGTACCAGTTAGTTCAGGGAAACTACCTGATTAAAAATTACACTGATAGTTTTTTTTTGAAATATACTTACCCTAGTTTTACCAACCACAAAAAAATTTAGTACTTTCTGCTACTCTTTCCTTTCCGGATGCAAAAAAAAATTCAGATAAAGGTTCCGATCATCGAAGCGACAAATGAACAATTGATCAGAAGCCTGTTGGCAAAGGAATCTGGTTATTCTGAAAAAAAAATTACAGGATTTCATCTGCTGAAAAGATCGCTGGATGCAAGATCGAGGTATCCGCATATCCTGCTCACCGCGTCCGTTTTTATTGATGAGCCTTATCAATCGCGTAAACTGCTGCAACAGGATCCGCGGGATGTAAAATCAGCTTCCAAATCAGTACTCATTATAGGTTCAGGGCCGGCCGGATTATTTGCAGCACTCAGCCTGATTCATTCCGGAATCAAACCCATTATTATCGAAAGGGGAAAAGATATCCGGTCACGACGACGCGACCTGGCCCGCCTCAATAAAGAAGGTATCATCAACCCTGAAAGCAATTATTGTTTTGGAGAAGGCGGCGCAGGCACTTACAGTGACGGGAAATTATATACAAGAAGCAACAAAAGAGGCAATATCCAACGCATCCTTGATCTATTCGTTCAGTTTGGAGCCGATGAACAAATTCTGTTTGAAGCCCATCCGCATATCGGGACCAATAAGTTACCGGCTATTATCAATGGTATGCGAAATTATATCATTGAATGCGGAGGTGAGATTCATTTCAACAGAAAACTCTGCGACTGGACAGAGTCTGATAATAAAATCACGGAAATTAAAACGACGGACGGAGAACTATTCCATGCCAATGCGGTCGTATTGGCCACCGGCCACTCGGCCAGGGATATTTTTCAATTACTGCATGATAAAAAAAAAGAAATTCATGCTAAGCCGTTTGCCCTTGGTCTTCGCGTGGAGCATCCACAGGAACTCATCAATTCAATTCAATATCATTATATCAGGCAAGAAGGTCCACGGGTTGCCGGATTGCCACCAGCTTCCTATCAGCTTGTCCACACAGATCATAACCGGTCTGTATTTTCCTTTTGCATGTGCCCGGGCGGAATTATTGCGCCCGCATCTACGCAGGATGGGGAACTGGTCGTCAATGGGTGGTCGCCATCAAAACGAAATAATCCATATGCGAATTCCGGCATCGTTGTAAACATTCAGGAAAAAGACTGGCAGACTTATAAAAAACAAGGGCCGCTCGCAGCCATGTATTTCCAATCGGCTATCGAACAAAAAGCCTTTGCGCTGGGCGGAGGTTCATTTAAGGCGCCGGCACAAAGATTAACTGATTTTACGACTGGCACTATTTCCCGATCCCTGCCAGCCTGTTCCTATACACCCGGACTTACCTCTGTAAATGTTCCGGAAACTTTTCCAAATGATATTGCCAAAAGTCTTCAGCGTTCTTTCGCCGCTTTCGAAAAAAAAATGAAAGGATATTTTACTGAGGAAGCCATTGTAGTTGCGACAGAATCCAGAACTTCGTCACCCGTTCGAATACCGCGTGATGAAGAAACCCTGGCACATCCGCAGATTCAAAATCTTTATCCCTGTGGAGAAGGTGCCGGTTACGCCGGGGGTATCATGAGCGCAGCAATGGATGGGGAACGTGTTGCCGAAAAAATCGCTGAATTTTTTTCATCTAAAAAGTTGATGCATGTCAATGCTTGAAGTGGCCGGTCTGAAGAAATATTTCACTACACAGAAAGCGGTGGACGATATCAGCTTTTCAGTTGAAAAAGGATCCATTTTCGGCCTCCTGGGACCCAACGGTGCCGGTAAAACAACCCTGATCCGAATGATCACGGGTATTTTTTTTCCCGATGAGGGCCACATTACTTTCAATGGAAAAAAATTTAATGCAGACGATGATTCTGCCTTGATCGGTTATATGCCCGAAGAAAGGGGTCTGTATAAGAAAATGAAAATAGGCGAACAGGCGCTGTACCTTGCCCGATTGAAAGGCCTTTCGTCGTCCGATGCGCTCAGTCAGGCAAAAGACTGGTTCACCCGTTTTGAAATGCAGTCCTGGTGGAATAAAAAGATTGAAGATCTGAGTAAAGGAATGGCACAAAAACTTCAGTTTGTCACCACGGTTTTACATCGGCCCGAATTGATTATTCTGGATGAACCTTTCAGTGGTCTGGATCCGGTAAATGCCAATCTGATCAAAGATGAAATATTCCGCCTCGCTTCAACCGGAGCATCCATTATTTTCAGTACTCATCGCATGGAACAGGTGGAGGAGATCTGCGATCATATTATCCTGATCAATAAAGGAAAGAAAATTCTGGACGGAACGGTCAACCATGTGAAACAGGAATTTAAGGAAAATCTTTTCCGGATTTCGGCCAGCCCGTTACCGACATTTTTACCAGATGCACTTTTTGATGTGCTTGTAAAAAATGAAGACAGCCTTACGATGCGCATCAAAGAGGGTCATTCGCCCAATGATGTATTGAGATATTTTATCGATCAGCACTCGAATATCTCCTCTTTCACTGAACTGCTCCCATCCTTAAATGAAATCTTTATCAAACTGGTAGAAGGTACTTCGTTATCCCGCCAGTTTCAACCTGCTCAAGCGTAGTATATGAATAAGATCGGTCTGATTATCCGCCGCGAATATTTTACCCGAATCAGGAACAAGACTTTTCTGCTATCCACTTTCTTATTGCCCGTCCTGATTGTGATGGTCATTGCCGGTACCGTTTATCTGGGTATAAAAGGCAGAACCAACCACCGGATCGCGGTGGCAGATCAGAATGGATATTTCAAGGATTATCTGAAAAGTGATTCGGCGATTTTCTTTGATTTTTCGGCATCTATTGATACCCTCAACTATGCTGAACACAATTGCAGTGCTGTATTAATCATCCCGGTTTTGAAAGAAGGAGATAAGACCATTTACCGTTTGAAATATAAAAAACAACTGGGTCTTGCCAATATCGACGACCTGGAAAAAAGGGTAAATTCAGCGATTACGGATCATCTCATCTTCACAAAAACAAATATTACACGCAGTCATCTCGATTCCATTCGCGCTGCTTCTGATATTGCCGAACTCCAAACCTTTTCTGACGAAGGAAAAAAATCCCAGGCCTCCAGTCAGGGTCTTTCCTATGCCATCGGCTGGGCATGCGGCTTTTTGATTTACCTGCTTACATTTATTTATGGTGCGATGGTGATGCGTGGCGTAATGGAAGAAAAAACCAGCCGCGTGGCAGAAGTGATTGTAAGTTCGGTGAAGCCCTTTCCGCTGATGCTTGGAAAAATTATCGGCATCGGGGCCGTCGGATTAACACAGTTCCTTTTGTGGGTCGGACTGATTGCCATTCTGACCCTGGTAGCCCAGGCTTTTATTCCGCATGAATTAATGCAGGAAGTGAATAATATGCAAAAGGTAAATGCCATGGGCAGCGCGCAAATGGCTCAGGGCACGGAGGCTGCGAAACAAATATTTGCTTTTAAGCAATCTCTGCAGACTGCGAACTGGACGCTCATCATTGGAAGTTTTGTATTCTACTTTATAGGGGGGTATTTATTCTATTCATCCTTATTTGCTGCCGTTGGTTCCGTAGTCAATGAAGATCCGCAGGAAGCACAGTCCCTGCTCTTACCCATTAGTATGCCAATCATTTTTTCATTCATCATCATGTCCATTGCAGTACAGGATCCCGGTGGCTCGCTGGCTGTGTGGGCAAGTCTGATACCTTTCAGTTCACCGATCGTGATGATGGCCCGCATTCCTTATGGTGTACCGACCACCGTTCCGTACTGGCAATTATTGTTAAGTATGGCGTTGCTGGCAGGCGGGTTTTTATTTACGACATGGATGGCCGGCAGGATTTACAGAACCGGCATTCTGCTCTACGGAAAAAAACCTACATGGAAGACGATGTGGAAGTGGGCGTTAAATCATAATGCTAAATTGCATAAAGTCAAAACTTGTCACATATAAAATTGGGGATTATCCGATCAATTAATCTGTCAATTAAAAAGTTTTGACTTTAACTTTGAGCAATTGAGGCTTTACGGTTTTATTCTGACAGGCGGTGTGCTGACAGATGCGCTGGAAAAATAATAAACTCTTTTACGGGACAATGGAAGGATAGCCTGCGTTTGTGTACCGCGCGCAATCGTAATTCCGATATACGCATTTTTTGGAAATGAACTCAGGTCAGCGCTGGAAAGATAATATCTGCCGTTATCCGGTACAGTAATATTTACCGTTGAAATTTTATCGGGCATCGTCGAATCTGACTTTCTGCTAAGCGCACTATAATAAAACAACTGCACCAAAACATTCCCCCAGGCATTATCTGCATCGGGTAACCATTGTAATGGAAGACCAAGACTCGCTGAAACGGTGTCGGGATAATTTTCCAGGCTGGGCGAAAGTTGTTTTGGCAGATAGACGGAACTGCTGACGGTATCTGCTTCATCCATGCCATGAATGGCAACCAAAATCTGCGTTCCGAACAACTGACTACTCTTGCCGATCTGATCTGATGCGTAGTTATAATTATACATCGAGTCCTGACCCGGCTGAATAATCTGGTCATTTACAGACAGTGTCCGAACAAATGTTATTTGGTTATCATTACTATCGATAAAAGCAGCACTGACGCCAACGTGTAATTCTTCGCTGTCGCTTTTGCTGAGTACCTGGCTGGCATTAATCAAAACATAATTGTAAACAGCACTGTTCCGCGTACCGAACCAGGTCCATTGATTAACCGGATTTGAAGCGTCTTTATGGCAGGAAAACAAACATCCTGCACCAAAAAGAAGCAACAAAGGTTTGTGCATGCCTTAAGCTTGTAGATGTACCCTAAATATAGTTTTTTATGAAGAATTAAAAAAAACAAACTATCCCCCCTCCTTACCTTTAGCCAGATGGAATTCAGCAATGCAATAACCAGTTTGTTCGGAATACACTATCCCATTATACAGGCTGGAATGGTCTGGACCAGCGGCTGGCGACTGGCATCGGCTGTCAGTAATGCAGGAGGTCTTGGTCTGATCGGAAGCGGCAGCATGTCCCCCGATCTGCTCAGGGAACAAATCAGGAAATGCAGGAAGGCTACGACTCACCCTTTAGGGGTGAATATTCCGCTGATGTATCCGGATGTTCAAAAGCATATCGATATTGTAATGGAAGAAAATATTCCCATAGTTTTTACATCGGCCGGTAACCCTGATACCTGGACCGGCGTCTTAAAAGAAAAGGGTATCAAAGTGGTTCATGTCGTAAGCAGTAGTCGTTTTGCCCGCAAGGCTGCCAAAGCTGGTTGCGATGCGGTGGTTGCTGAAGGATTCGAAGCAGGTGGCCACAACGGACGGGAAGAAACCACGTCGATGGTACTCATCCCGGCGGTGGTGGATGCCGTTCAGATTCCGGTGATTGCAGCAGGTGGTATTGCAACCGGCCGGCAAATGTTTGCTGCCATGGCTCTCGGTGCCTCGGCTGTTCAGATCGGAACCCGTTTTGTTATGAGTCAGGAGGCCTCTTCGCATCCGGATTTTAAAAATTATATTCTGAAAGCCGGAGAGGGTGATACGAAGCTGACGTTGAAATCGTTAATGCCGGTAAGGCTATTGAAGAACCCGTTTTTCGATGAGGTGGAAGCTGCTGAACAGGCCGGTGCCTCAAAAGAAAGTCTCCAAATACTGCTGGGAAAAGGAAGGGCAAAAAAGGGTATGCTGGAAGGAGATTTGAAAGATGGCGAATTGGAAATTGGCCAGGTAAGTGCTCTGATCCGGGACATCCTGCCGGCAGCTGACATTATAGAAAATTTATGGTTTGAATTTAGGAAAAGCTGGGCCGATCCTTTACCTTGTAAATTGCAATAACATGAAAATCTCTTTTTACCTTCTTTTTTTCGCGTTCACCTGTGTGGTTTCATGCGGGCTGTACGCCAGTGATGGTACAACAGATCCTTGTTTAATTAAGGGCCAGGTTCTGGATGCCGTTACAAAGAAACCTGTTTCAGGAGTAATTGTTTCAGCCGTTGTTCCGGGTGATCCTTCTTACAAAGAAGTGGTTACGGATGTAGATGGTTATTATTATTTTAAACAACTTCCCGCCTGTCATGTGAACCTTCGGTTTGAGAAAAAGGGTTATCAGAAATTCAAATACCAGGACGTAATAGATATTCAGGAAAAGAAAACTGTCAAAGTGAATGTTGAAGTTTCACCGGATGCAGGTTCTGATTTACTCCCCGATGATTCCGAATATCCACTCTTGCGTATATTGGGAATGAAATGATTCAAGCTTAACGCCTAACGCCTAACGCTAAAGCAATTAACTTCCACTTCCATTCTTCCAGTACTTCCATTCTTCCATACTTGTGATCAAGATTCTCCCAAATCAATCTCAGTATTATCCCCGATATTTAGGCTCCGGCTCTCACCCTTCACTTCTGTATCACTTCCGATCAGCGAATGGGTGAGTACAATATCAAATAAGTTGGCGAATGACCCGATGATGGAGTCTTTCAATATTGAATAATTGATATTGGTTTTTTCCCCGATCGCTACATTGGGTCCTATGATAGAATTTTTGATGGTACAGCCTGATGCGATATTCACCGGATGGATCACGATCGTATTTTCCAGATGATGATCAGGCGCCATATTACTTCCGAATTTTTTCAGCAGCTTGGCATTTGATTCCAACAGGGTTTCTTTTTTCCCGCAGTCAAACCAGTTCTGGACCTTAAAGGGTTCAAATTTCACACCTTCGCCGATCATACATTCAATGGCATCCGTCAAATTGTATTCACCATAACTCGTGAGCTGATTGCGAATATTATTTTCCAGGCATGAAAAAAGTGCGGCTGTTTCACGGATCTTGTAAATGCCGACCAGTGCCATATTTGATTTTGGTATCTGTGGCTTTTCCACTACACGGCTTATAAAACCGTCATCTTCGATTTCAGCCACACCGAAGTCGCGCGGATCATCTACCCTTTTAATGCCCAACTGAGAGGCCGGGTTCTCCAGGATTGCCTTGATATCATATTCACAAATCGTATCTCCCAGAACGATGAAAATTTCATCCTGGTCCACCAACTCCTTCGTTAATAAAACAGCCTGACCAATGCCATGCCTTTCATTCTGAAAAACAAAACTTGTTTTCAGCTGAGGATACTTATCCTTTACATAATCCTGAATTTTTGTGCCGAGATAACCTACAATAAAAATGAATTCTGATATCCCGCCCTCTAATAACTGGTCAACGATAATACTTAAAATCGTTTTTCCGGCGAGCGGAATCAGAGCCTTTGGTTGGGTATAAGTATGGGGCCTTAGTTTTGTACCGGCACCTGCTACGGGAATGATTGCTTTCATATTCAGTAAATGCCACCAGCTAAACAAATATTTTGTTCTCTTATATGGCTGATCCTGTACAGGTAAAGTTCAGGAAAAAACTATCAAATGAACGAAAATTCTATTTTACACCATAATTTAAATGTCCTAAGTCAATTTTAATTATGAGAAATGGCTGGCTGATTTTTGTATTCAATGTTTCCTTTATTCCCGGATTTTGTCAGTCGGCAGAGAAACAGATTGATTCTTTGATGAATGCTTATTATCAGCCGGATCAGCCCGGTGCAGTGATTGCCATAGAACAAAATAATAAAACGTTATTCAGGAAAGGTTATGGAAAATCCGATTTGGTTTCCGGATCATCCATCACAGCGGAAGACAATTTCAACATTGGATCACTCACCAAGCAGTTTACTGCTTTTGCGGTTTTGGATTTATTTTATAAGGGGAAATTTTCCAGGAACGATTCCATTGGGAAGTATCTGAAACTTCCCCACCCGGTCTCTTCTGTTAGTATATTCCAGATGCTCAGCCATTGTTCCGGAATTCCGGATCATTATGGGTTTGTAGATACCAATAAAGTGAAACATGCAACAGACAAAGATGTGCTGGCGGCTTTGCAAAAAGCAGACACGCTATATTTCCCACCGGGGACACATTACCGTTATAGTAATACAGCTTATTGCCTGCTCGGTATGCTGATCGAAAAATTAAGTGGCATGTCTTATGGCGAATATCTTCAGAAAAATATATTCTTGCCGATTGGCATACATGATGCCGTGGTATTTCAATTCAATCATCCCATTTCAAAACGTGTGACTGGTTATGATCTTTCTCCCGGAGGAAAATTCGTTCGATCAGACGCAGCCGAATCTATCTTCTATTCTACAGAAGCCGACGGAGGTCTGTACATTTCAATGAATAACTATATGAAATGGTGCCGGGCGATTGAATCCGGTAAATTTTCAAATACCCCGATGATCCGGAATGCCTGGCAGGGACAGACGCTTGTCGACACCCTGAAGGAACTATGGTACGGGAACGGCTGGTTTATACGGTTACTGAATGGCTCAAAAAAAGTTGTTTTTCATACGGGATTTAACGGTGGATTCCGAACAGTCGTTTACATGAACCCTTCCGCTGATTATTGTATCAGTATTTTCTCCAACCGCGGAGATATTGACCTCGAGGAACTGATTCTCAGAATCAATCAAATACTTGGTGTACCTGACAATTCTTTCATCAAATCCGGACCCCTTGAATCTTTTATTCATAGTTGGCCTATTTTTGCGCCATGCAAAGAGACAAGCTTGTTTTCGACCTCATTCATCAGGAACTTGAACGGCAAAGGCATGGTATTGAACTGATTGCCTCCGAAAATTTTACTTCTCTTCAGGTCATGCAAGCCATGGGCAACGTGATGACCAACAAATACGCTGAAGGGTACCCCGGACGCCGTTATTATGGAGGTTGCGAAATCGTTGACCAGACAGAACAATTGGCAATTGACCGGCTAAAACAGATATTTAATTGTGATTATGCCAATGTGCAGCCACATAGTGGTGCACAAGCCAACGCATCAGTCTGTCTGGCTGTTTTACAGCCCGGAGATAAGATACTGGGTCTCGACCTGAGCATGGGAGGGCATCTGACACACGGATCTGCGGTGAATTTCTCGGGCAAACTCTATCAGCCACATTTTTATGGAGTTAAAAAAGAAGATGGCCTGGTAGATTATGAAAGCATGGAAAGAGTAGCCAGGCAGGAGAAACCCAAACTTATTATCTGTGGCGCATCTGCGTACAGCCGTGACTGGGATTATCCCCGGATACGCCAGATTGCAGATCAGGTAGGTGCTCTGGTGATGTGTGATATGGCTCATCCTGCGGGTCTTATCGCAAAACAACTGTTGAACTCCCCTTTCGAAAATTGTCATATTGTAACGTCGACAACTCATAAAACCCTTCGTGGTCCGCGGGGGGGTATCATCATGATGAAAAAGGATTTCGATAATCCCTTTGGGTTAAAAGACAATAAAGGAAATATCCGGCCCATGAGTAACCTGCTGGATATGGGTGTATTCCCCGGCACTCAGGGAGGACCACTGGAACACGTGATTGCCGCAAAAGCCATTTCGTTCGGAGAAATATTATCCGATGAATTTACCGTATACGCCAAACAGATCATCGTGAATGCACAGGCCATGAGCGCCTGTTTCACCAAAAAAGGGTACGATATTGTTTCCGGCGGAACGGATAATCATTTGATGCTGATCGACCTGAGAAACAAAAATATCAGCGGGAAAAAAGCAGAGATCGCTTTGGGCAAGGCAGATATCACCGTTAATAAAAACATGGTTCCTTTTGATGATAAAAGTGCATTTATCACATCCGGTATCCGCATCGGTGTTCCTGCTGTTACCACCCGGGGTATGATGGCGGAACATATGAGCGCGATCGTCGATTTTATTGATGACGCGATTATACATGCGGAAGACGACGTCGTTCTCGCCGGTATCCGGAAAAAAATCAATGCGCACATGAAGCAGTTTCCCTTGTATCCGGAGCTGGGGTAACGGGATGTAATGAAGAATTTTCTTTATTGCGCTGGCCTGATTTAATATTTCTCCATTACTGATTTTACTAAGTTGACAGAGCTGGCCGTTGAGCTACACAGCCTGGCTTTTTTCGAAAAAGTAAAATGCATCAAGAATACTACAGGTAATAATTGACGATTCTATCGCATGGTCGCATATACGCGTAGTGAGGTGATTTACAATATCACGGGCCCGGCCTTTTAATCGAGCTCAATTGATCTTTCTACATCGGATAATCAGAATGAATAATTTTAAATAACTTGGATCTGAATAAATTCAGTTTTATGCTGCAAAGAATGCAATCCGTCTGGCTACTGCTGGCCGCCGCTTGTGCGGTCGCGACGATTAAGTTTTCCTTCTACAGCGGGAATATTGAAGTTCCGGGTCAACCGGTAACCTTTCAGTACCTGACTGCTACATTCAGCATCTGGATCCTGATCGTGACGATCGCTATAACCTGCATCGCAGCAATAGATATTTTTTTATATAAAAACAGGAAACTCCAGGGCCGGCTCGCCATCCTGGGTATACTTCTTTCATTTCTGAATATCTTTCTTTATTTAAAGGAAATCCACCGGTTCGTCGAAAACCAGGGTAGCCACACCATAACATCCGTTTTCGTATTTGTAATTCCCATTCTCTTTTTTCTTGCCTGGAGGGGCATTTACAGGGACCAAAAATTGGTAAAAAGCCTTGACAGGCTGAGGTAGGCCCTCCAAATAAAATTGTATGTCCATTCCCTTCGCGGATTTCATCGATATACTGGGTACTTTCAGTTTTGCAGTGTCGGGTGCCTTTGCTGCGATGGAAAAGAGATTGGACCCCTTCGGTGTGTTAATTCTTGCATTTATTACTTCCATTGGTGGCGGTACGGTCCGTGATCTTCTCATAGGAGATACACCCGTTGCCTGGCTTCAGTATCCGTCTATTGGGTGGGTCATTTTAACAGGTACAGCCGGTGCGCTTTTTTTTGGCGGTCGGCTGAAAAAGATGCAATCCCTGCTGACCTCATTCGATGCCCTGGGACTGGGTCTTTTTACAATGATCGGCATTCACAAAGGGCTTTTACATCACCTGACCCCAGGCGTTTGCGTCGCCCTGGGCACTATGACCGGCTGTTTCGGGGGTGTTATACGCGATATAGTGCTGAATAAAGTTCCCCTCATTTTTCAGAAGGATATTTATGCGTCAGCCTCCATTTTGGGTGGTATCGCTTATTTTTTGCTTATCCATATGGCTGTCCCCGACGCAGCTGCTGCTACCATTTGTATCGTTTTGATATTTGCTACCCGGATGCTCGGCATGCGATACAAGTGGCATTTGCCAGTCTGGTATCAGTCAAAATAAGGACGAATACATTTTTGCTTATATAAAAAAACTTAAATTTGAATTACTAACTTTTTGATAACCCATTAAATATTCTCATTATGGCAAAGTCAGCTAAAAAAGCAGCAAAGAAAAAAGCAGCACCAAAAAAAGCAGCAAAGAAAAAAGCAGCACCAAAAAAAGCAGCTAAAAAAGTTGCAAAGAAAGCAGTAAAAAAAGCAGCACCAAAAAAAGCGGCTAAGAAAAAATCAGCCCGGAAACCAAATGCCGCATTCATGACACCACTTTCTGTCAGCGATGCGCTGGCAAAAGTAGTTGGAAACAAACCGCTGCCCAGAACTGAAATCGTGAAAAAAATCTGGGTTTATATCAAGAAAAACGACCTGCAGGATAAGCAAAACAAACGCATGATCAATGCAGATGCGAATCTGAAACCTATTTTTGTTAAGGATCAGATATCCATGTTTGAAATGGCAGGCGCTCTGAACAAACATGTGAAATAATTCATTCCCCTTATTAGTTTATCATTTCGTTTATAGTTGTTACGGCGGTAAGATTTTTACCGCCGTAAAACAACTATTTACCGGTTTATTCCGGATGGTCACCTAAGACACTTTGTCAACCCACTCACATGATTCTATTTTTGATCATCAAAAAAGAATCATGGAATACGCAATCACATTTCAAACTCCCGGTACAGATTGGATAAATATATTTATTGAAACCATCCAGGCATGGTGGAATAAAATGACCGGTCCAAAAGAAAATTATTTTCTGATTAATTAAGCCTACGAATCCCCCTGATCGCGGTATTTAAAATAAATACCGTGTTTTTAACTTTGATAAAGATGAAAACCCGGATTTTACTTTGCAACATCATCTTCGTTTTAAACTGGTTGGGTGGGAATCCGTGCAACAGATAGATTTTATTCATCAGACGTTGCAGCTCACGTGGGGCGTAGAAGTAAATCCAGAATATAAAAGCAAATGATTTCTTGCCGAAGGATAAAAGATCTGACTGATCAACAGGATTGATATTACAAAAGCAACTCGGATTGATAAAATGGATTCTGTCAAAGTTGAATTGATCGACAGAATAATTATAGTAAAAGGGATTTAATTATCCGGATTGTTGGCGTATCTGCTCTGTGGTATAAATAATTGAAGGTTACCGAAAACTCTTCCAACTTCTAAACTACACTTCCAGTCTTCCATACTTCCATTCTTCCATACTTGCTTGTGTCAAAGATATTTCCCAGTGTAACTCTCCTTCACTTTCCTCAATCCCGCTGGAATGCCCTCGTAGACAAGGTTTCCGCCATCTTCGCCTGCTTCCGGACCAAGGTCGATAACCCAGTCTGATGAACGGATCACATCGGTATTATGCTCCACCACCAGAACAGAATGTCCCTGATCGATCAGGGCACTAAAGGATGTCAGCAATTTTTTTATGTCGTGAAAATGAAGACCCGTGGTCGGCTCATCAAAAATAAAAAGTATGTGGCCCAGGCTTTTCCCTTTACCGAGAAAAGACGCCAGCTTCACACGTTGCGCTTCACCACCGGACAATGTATCGGATGACTGGCCCAGTTTAACATATCCAAGACCTACACTACTGAGTGGTTTTAATTTTTGGAGAATTTCTTTTTCGTCCTTAAAAAAATCCAGCGCGTCATCCACACTCATTTCCAAAACATCGTGGATGCTTTTATTATGATAATGCACTTCCAGCACTTCATCTTTAAATCGTTTTCCCCCGCACACTTCGCAAGTCAGATGAACGTCGGCAAGAAATTGCATTTCAACCACCTGTTCACCTTCGCCCTTACAGGTATCACATCGCCCGCCGTCAACATTAAAGGAAAAATGTTTTGGCTGAAAGCCGCGTAACTTACTTAGTGGTTGTTTCGAAAATAATTCCCTGATTTCATCGTACGCCTTCACATAAGTTACCGGATTGCTGCGTGAAGATTTCCCGATCGGATTTTGATCTACGAGTTCTATCTGACTGATCGCATCCACATCCCCTGTAATAGATGCATGCATACCCACTTTATCGGCGAACTCACCTTTTATTTTTTGCAGTGCCGGATAAAGAATTTGTTTTACCAAAGTAGTTTTACCGCTGCCACTTACACCACTCACTACGCAAAGTACATTGAGTGGAAATGACACCGTTATGTTTTTTAAATTATTTTGCCTCGCACCGTTGACAACAATAAATTTTCCGGGTTTCCTGATTTTAGCAGGAGGTTCAATTTTTAAATCACCACGTAAATATTTTCCTGTTAAACTATTTTCACTATTTATAATTGCATCATAATTTCCTGCGGCAACTACTTCACCACCCAGATGACTCGCAAGCGGACCCATGTCAATAATATAATCCGCTTCACGCATCATCATCTCATCATGTTCAACTACAACTACAGTATTTCCCAGGTCACGCAATTCTTTTAACACTGTAATCAGTCGTTTTGTATCGCGCGAATGAAGACCAATAGAGGGTTCATCCAGTATATATAATGAGTTGGTCAGGTTGCTGCCCAGAGATCTGGTGAGCTGAATGCGCTGACTTTCACCTCCACTGAGCGAATTGGCCAGCCGATTCAGGGTTAAATACCCCAAACCCACGTCCAGCAAGGTTTTCAGCCTGTTATTGATTTCAATCAGGATACGTTTGGCCACCTGCAGCTGAAATTTGCTGAGAGAAAGATTTTCGAACCAGGCAAACAATTTACCCACAGGCATTTCACATATTTCGCCAATATGAAGGTCCCCAATCCTGACATACAAAGCTTCCGGCCTCAACCGGTAGCCCTTACAGTCGGGACAGCTGGTGCGTCCCCTGTACCGGGAAAGCAAAACCCTGTACTGGACCTTGTACAGGTTCCTTTCGACCTCTTTAAAAAAATCATTGATCCCGTTGACCTCTTTGTTTCCTTCCCATAATAACTGGTATTGGGCTTTTGTCAGATCGATAATGGGCTTATGTATTGGAAAATCGTACTTTTTTGAAACTCTGATAAAATGATCTTTCCAGGCACTCAGTTTCTCCCCTTTCCAGGGCGCTACGGCACCTTCAAACAGACTCAGTCTTTTATCCGGGATCACCAGATCGGCGTCAATTCCTAGAACCTGACCGAAACCTTCACAAGTCGGACAGGCACCATACGGATTATTGAAAGAAAACAGGTTAGGTACCGGCTCTTCAAATTTGATTCCGTCCATTTCAAACCGGTTTGTAAATGCCAGCTTTTCGGCTCCGTTGATCTCCAGTAACATCTGGCCCTCCCCTTCATAAAATGCTGTTCCGATAGAATCAGCCAGCCGGTGATGGTCATCTTCATCAAACTCTTTTACTACAATGCGATCAATCAGTAGAAATGAATCGTTCCTGGGAATTTTTGGTTCCTGTTTCTTTGTCTTTGATCCATCGGCAGGAATTGCCAGAAGGTCCTCGATACGGACTGTTTCCTTATTAATATAGAGTCTGCTGAATCCTTTCTGCAACAAGATGTTTAGTTCTTCGGTTGCATTCCGGTTAGTATGCTGTTTAAAAGGAACAAGAATCAGGACCTTGTCGCCTGCAGGTCTTGCCTGCATGGCAGTAATCACATCCTTTACATCATTCTTCTTTACCACTCTGCCTGAAACCGGAGAATATGTAATTCCAACCCGGGCAAATAGCAAACGCAGGTAATCATAGAGCTCTGTCATGGAACCCACCGTAGAACGCGGCGTGCGCGTTGTTACTTTTTGTTCGATGGCGATGGCAGGGCAAAGTCCTTTTATATAATCCACATCAGGCTTATCCATTCTTGCCATAAACTGGCGTGCATAGGAGCTCAGACTTTCAGCATAACGTCTTTGTCCCTCTGCAAAAAGTGTATCGATCGTCAACGAAGATTTACCTGAACCTGATACACCGGTCACCACAATAAATTTATTGCGTGGAAAGTCGACTGAAATATTCTTCAGATTATGTACCCTCGCCCCTTTTATTTCGATGGAATTTCGGGTCGAAAGGGGTCCGGATAAGGTTGCAGGCTTTTTAACCTTTGTGGTAATTGACATGATTGGGAAAACAAATATATTGGAAGTGAAACAATTAGACTGCGGTTTCCCATACGGGGAAAGGAGCATAGGAACCTCTACAACAAATTATTTTCCCAAAATGTTGTTTTTTCCAAAAATTGTATATCTTTAAATGCAGATTAACATTCAGGAACACAATAAAATAATTTTATAGAGTAAGAACTTCTACACCGAAAAGCCAAGCATTTTTTTTTATAAATCCAACATACATATCCTATCACCTTTAAAAACCGTAGAAGTTTATGAATTCGCTACGCACGAAAACCGACCATGAGTTAATCCATTCGTTTCGCGACGGTGACTTACAGGCCTTAGAGGCTCTCGTAATTCGCCACAAGGACAAGTTGTACACTTCCATTCTCTTCCTCGTCAAAGACAAGTATCTGGCTGAGGACATTTTCCAGGATGTTCTGATTAAAATTATCGACACCATTCGTGGCGGGCGGTATACAGAAGAAGGTAAATTCCTTCCCTGGGCAATGCGCATTGCTCACAACCTTTGCGTTGATCATTTCCGCAAAGTGAAAAGAACGCCCGCCATTAAAACCAGCGATGACCGGGACATTTTTGAAGTCATCAATTTTACCGAAGATGGTGCTGATGTAAAAATCATGAAGAGGCAAAGCCACGACCGTGTACGACGGATGCTGGACCTGCTTCCTGAAGATCAGCGCGAGGTTATCATCCTCCGGCACTATGCCGATCTCAGCTTTAAGGAGATCGCTTCGCTGACAAACTGCAGCATCAACACGGCTCTTGGCCGGATGCGCTATGGTTTGATCAACCTGCGTAAAATGATGGTGGAAAAAAGAATTGCCCTCTAAGAAATTTTTTACACCGTTCAAAGAAAAGGTCGTCTGAACAGGCGGCCTTTCTTATTTCATTTGACGAAATGAGACCCTATTCCTTCGAAATGTCCTTTTTGCCGGTGCGAGTGCCAGGCTGTGCTGATTTAACCCCTGATCTATTCTTAAATAACAGCCATATATCAGGGAGCTAACAGGGGGATAACAGGGCCTTTGGCCTTGTTTTATCCTCGTTACCTTCCGCGTATATAATTGAAATAATACATGGGATATTCAATACAATCCTGATAACCGGATATATAAACGAAATTATCTCCTGAATGCAGCCAAACCGCAATCCATCCAGGCTGCAAATTCGGATGCCTGGGGCGTGTAACCCTTTGTAAACGTGAGGATTTTCTCCTCAGGGCTGATCAGGGCATATTGAGGCTGAGATACTGCATTGAAATTTTCAGACTGGAAAGTAGCCCATTTATCACCTACCGTAATAATATTTTTCTGAGCACCATCCTTGGTAGGATAAACCATCTGAGCGGCTGCTGGTAAAAGTCTGCGTTCATCCACATAAAGGGAAACCACCACAAAAGAATCCAGCATCCTTTTCCTCACCTCCGGATCTGGTCCAAACGTTTTCCTCCATACGCCGGCAATTCACACAAGCCCAGCCGGTAAAATCTATCAGGATGGGTTTGTGCAATTTTTTTGCAAGCGTCAGGGCTTCTTCATAATCCCTGAGCGGCTCAACACCATGGGTACAATTTACGGGAGCTTTATAAACCGAATAACAAAGAGGCGGTGGAAAACCGCTGATCAGGGTCAGATTCGCTGCAGAAGTATTGGTTAAGCCCGGCACCAGGTATATGGTCGCCAATCCAAAGAAAAGCAGAAAACCTAAGCGGGTAACAGTAAACTTTTTTACCGGACTATCATGTGGAAAACGGATTTTACCCATTAGGTATAGTGTAATCAATACTCCAATGATTACCCAGAATCCGATAAAAATTTCCCGCTTTACGAGTCCCCATTGTTCCACTAAATCGGCATTTGAAAGGAACTTAATGGCCATAGCCAGCTCCAGAAAGCCCAGAACCACTTTTACAGTGCCCAGCCAGCCGCCAGACTTGGGTAAGGATCCCAGCCAGCCGGGGAACAAGGCAAACAATGCAAATGGTAAGGCAAGCCCAAGTCCAAATCCACCCATTCCAAAACTGAGCTGAATAGCTCCCCCGTGATTTGACAGTGCCCCGGCAAGCAGTGAACCCAGAATGGGTCCTGTGCAGGAAAAAGAAACGATGGCCAGGGTCAGTGCCATAAAAAATATTCCCGCAATACTGCTTCCACCCGACTTATTGCCTACTGAATTTGCCATGCTGCCCGGAAGGGTGATTTCAAAATATCCAAAAAATGAAATGGCAAAAACCACGAATATCACGAAGAAGAGCAGATTCAGCCACACGTTCGTAGAAATATTATTCAAAATTTCCGGATCGGTATGATCGAGCAGATGAAAAGGCAGACTGAGTAAAACATAAATCAGGAAAATAAAAAACCCATATAAAAAAGCATGCGCTTTCCCTTTCCCACTGCTTTTTGTGAAAAAAGATACTGTTAATGGAATCAATGGAAAAACACAGGGTGTCAGCAGGGCGATAAATCCTCCCAGCAACCCCAATAAAAAAATACTTGCCAGCCCTTTTCCGGCAGTACCTGTATCGCCACAAGGACTGACCGGATGTTTCAGATCTATACTTGTTATACGGATACGGGAGGCATTGCTCACACCACCTTCCAGCGTAATATTAAATGCATAACTGCCGGAATAAAATGAATCTTCCTTTCCATAGAAATAATTAAGTGTTCCAAAAACATGAGAGGGCACAACACCTTTGATGATTATCGGAATGGAAAATTTTGCACCTGCTGGATACAAATTGAATGAAGCGTTATCAAACAGGGAAATGGACCGTTTTTCGGTTTTTCCCTCCACTATGAAAGCGGACTTGGCGGAAAAAGAACTATCGGCGAAATATAATTCCACCGAGGGAGTTCCACTCAGGTCCTGGTTGGGTGCATATAATTCCCAGCCTGGTTTCACATTTGCTTTAAAAATCAGTTGATATTCTCCATTAATAGATTTGGAAGAACCGGCTTCCCATGTGACAGCAGTGCTATCCTGGCTGTTACCTTTAAATAATATGAAACTTAAAAGGATAAATATTAAGCCGGATTTCTTATACATAGGCCGATGAAGGTACTAATGAATTGCCATTGCAGTTTGTCGTACAGGTGACTGTTGATTTACACTGCTTAATATTTGTTGAAACAACTTACGGCCATCGGTATTGCCAAGATTTTCAGAAACTGCTCTTTCAGGATGCGGCATCAATCCTATTACATTACGGTTTTTGTTACAAATACCCACGATATTACGGGTGGATCCATTCGGATTGGATTCGGCGGTTATATTGCCTTCTTCATCACAGTATTTCCAAAGCATCTGGCCGCCGGATTCCATTTCATCCAGCAATTTTTCATCTGCATAATATCTTCCCTCACCATGGGCAATCGGAATTTTCAACACCTGTCCGTTCTCGCCTTTCATATGAATATTCTTTCCAAGAAACTGCCGGTTAGCATTTCTTAGCAGGACACCGGGCAACAGGTGGGACTCACATAAAATCTGGAATCCGTTACAAACACCAAGCACTTTGCCTCCTTTTTCTGCAAATCGCACAAGGGGGTGCATTATTGGGCTAAACCTGGCAATGGCTCCGCATCGCAGATAATCGCCATAGGAAAAACCTCCTGGTAACACGATACAATCGTCCGTAGAAAACATACTCAGGTCTGAATCCTTATGCCATAACATGAATACTTCATAACCCAGTTCTTCCTGAAGAGCAAATTGCATATCTCTGTCACAATTGGATCCCGGAAAGACTATGACGCCAAATTTCATTCTGATCAGATTTACTTTGCAAAGATAATTCTTTAATGGTTAATGATTAATTGTCAATTCAAATTAACAATTGACAATTAACCATTGACAATTATATGAAGTAGTTCATTACAATTGCTACACTAAAAGAAACCCAGTGAAGCACATTCACTAAAACTTTGTTTGTAGGGTAGTAATAAGCGGCTGAATGAAAAACGGCAAACGGCATCACCGTTACAATCCAGTTTTCATACGTTCCCGCTTTGTTGATGATGATTACAAATACTGCAGCCACCAGGAAGGCCAGTAGCAGGCTCCAACTTTTTCTAACATGAATCAGCATTTTGTTCAGATTATTCTGAACAAAAAGTCCGCCGATAATAAACGGAATAACCAGCAGGCTGATCGCAACAATGATCCAGATGGATTCGGGTATGGCTGGAAATGTAAAACGAATATGCGGTACCAGGTTTCTCCAGTTGAGCTGATGGGTAAAATATAAAAAAAGTGTAAGGAAATAATAAGGAGAAGTAAATCCTATAAATCCAACGAGCCACTCCTGGATCCGGAAGGGTCGCATGATCAGCAGCGCAAAAAATAGTAAAATGAGGAATACCATGGCCGGCACATAAAGCAGGGTTGCGAATCCAAGGAAAAGACCAATATTGAAGATCGCTATCACCGGTGCCGGACTATTGTATAGAGCGACCATCCGATACCAACACCAGATCATGATTGAATTGATAAGCAGTGGCGCGGAAAAATGTCCCCAGTCAGGAAGCAGGGAGGTTATCAGGATATAGCACATCGCCGGCAGGTAATTGGCCCGGGGCAACATTTTATGATAATTACATATGCTGTTAAGCAGGGTGGCCTGAGTAAAAATTATGGTAAAACTCAGTACAGCATAAGGTTCTGCGGTATGACCAAAAAGGGAATTGAGCCCCGTTAAAATAAACCGGTATAGATAATTGTCTTCGGCATGTAATACGGGCAGGAACGGATGCAGAAAAAGGGGGAACTTCAGAAACAAAGCATAGATAAAAAGAATCAAAGCATTAGTAGATGCTTTTTGTTTGAAGATACCGATCACCTGCGGGGTTGTTTTAAAAATCTATTTTTGCAAAGCAAAGATAATTCTTGAACTGGCAAGGTATTATTATTTGATTACTGGCAACTTGTTTCCCAATCCTGGGCATAAAAGTATATCCCTTGTCCAGATTGTGAAATGTTGGCAGCCTGGTGATTTTGCCATCAGCCGATATACTTTGATCCATCAGCAACAGGGTTCTTTTTTCAAATTGGTTATAAAGAAAATGAAGCTCGCCTCCTGTATTCACGGTTTGATAAGAAAGCTGATTGGTTCCTTCATCGTCAAACTGGCTTTTAGGTATGACATTGCTCCATTCCATATTATTATCCTTGTCAAAAGAAAGTACCAGGATATTTTCTGCATTATACCGGTTGATACCCGTATTTCCGTAGCGGTTGTATGGTGAATAAGGAGAATAGGGAGAATAAGGAGAATTGTAGTAATCAATGGGATTCATAGGCCCATACATATAATCCATCCGGTTAAATGCAGTTCCTCGAGTCGTAGTAAATTCCGCTTCACTGATTAACAGGTAACCGCCATCTTTTTTGGTTATGATTCTTTTGATAAAATAATCATTAAAAGCCATTTTAGCATTGGACTCCGAGCTTTTTGCCTGCGTTCTCAGATCGTCTCCGAATACAGTTACAGCCTCTCTGAATTTTGTATCGGAGGTTTTATCCCAGATCACAGTATAAAGTCCTTCAATATTACCTCTGCGTTGTTTATAATAAAAAGCGGAAAGAAGGTAACGATGGTTGTAGTTATCTACTTTTAATTTCAATTCATCCAGAATGTGGTCACCCGCACCGATATCCCGAATGGCGAAGGTATCCGATTGCGGACCCTTGCTCACGAATGAAACATGAGTCAGATAATCACCATTACCGGTTCTGGCGAAACGGGTAAATACCAGTTGTCCTTCATTGTCCAATTCAAAATTTGTAAACAAATCTGCGTGATCCTGCACAAGCATGGGAATCTGGTGACGGTCCAGTAACTCCAGGTTTTTATCAAATAGATAAGTGGTGAAGTTGTATGTTTTGGGATTTTTAGTATTAATCTTTATAGCCATTATCCGCTGTTTATCTTCGCTGAGGATATTGGTATAAATTTTACCGTTATTGGACCCGCTTACCAGGGTTGTATCCAATTCCACCGGCTGACCGATCTCCTGTGCCATCCCATCCATTTTGTAAGCAGTCAGGTGGACAATATTCTTCCGCTGGGATTCGCATAAGAGATAAAAAAAATCCGGGTACTGTACAAAATCCACATTTGTAAACCGGTCAGGTAAAAAAGACAGGACAACGCGTTGAACCAATTTCATTTCCGGATTATAAATTGAAATGGCATTTTCAGACCGGTTATTCTTAAAAACCAATACATTTCCTGACACACGGCCAATAATTTCAAAATCAGTTTTTCGGGAATCATCCTGTTCCGGATCTGAATAAAGAATATGCTGGGCCTGGATGAAGATGGGTAGAAAGAAGAGCAGGGCAAGTAATCTTAAATTCATACAAAAAGCGCTTATAGGGATTGGTTCAAAAGCCAAGTTACTCAAATCTCCTGTTAGAATCTGTTAATTTCATCCTATTCCCTATATCTTTGTGACGATTGCTTTTTCATCAATATCATTGGTTGCCATATAAAAATCCGATCTGCTAAAAAACCAATATAACTTGCACAGTAGTGAGCAAACAAATTGACAAGGTTACACTCGGCAACCTGGTTATTGCTTTAGGTATTATTTACGGAGACATCGGAACTTCTCCGCTGTACGTGCTGAATGCCATCATCAACGGTCGCGCTATCAGCGAATTGTTAATTATTGGAAGTCTTTCCTGTATTATCTGGACCTTAACACTTCAAACGACCATAAAATACGTTTGGCTGACCCTGAATGCAGATAATAAAGGGGAAGGCGGTATATTCTCACTCTACGCTCTTGTCCGCCGTCAGCGACGCTGGCTGGTTCTCCCTGCCATGATCGGTGGAGCGGCATTGCTGGCAGATGGTATGATCACACCACCGATTTCAGTAACCTCAGCCATTGAAGGTTTAAGACAACTCCCCAGCCTGAACTATATACCCCAGGATACCATCGTGATCATTGTGCTAGGTATCATGGTCGTGCTGTTTTTTTTGCAGCAATTTGGCAGCGACTACATCGGAAAGCTTTTCGGCCCCATTATGTTTATCTGGTTTGGAATGATGGCGGTTCTCGGTTCAAATCATTTGCTCGATGACCTTCACATATTTAAAGCACTGAATCCTGTATATGCAATTGAGTTATTGACCATGTATCCAAAGGGCTTTTGGCTTCTTGGAGCCGTTTTTCTTTGCACCACCGGTGCAGAAGCCCTTTATTCGGATCTGGGCCATTGTGGAAAAAGTAATATCCGAATTTCCTGGATATATGTAAAAACCTGCCTCATCCTGAATTATCTCGGACAAGGCGCCTGGCTATTGCATAATCAGGCAGGCAAGGTGTTCGATACGGCGCATAACAATGTGTTTTACAGTATTATGCCGGAGTGGTTTCTGATTCCGGGCATTCTGATCGCTACCGCTGCCGCCATCATTGCGAGCCAGGCCCTGATCAGCGGATCATTTACCCTGATCAGCGAAAGTATGCGGCTAAACCTCTGGCCCAAATTCAGAATCAGTTATCCAACCGAGCAGAAAGGGCAACTATACATTCCGGCCATCAATTTCCTTTTATTTATCGGATGTTGCAGTATTACACTTTACTTCAGATCATCTTCCCATATGGAAGCCGCCTATGGATTGGCGATTACATTATGTATGCTGGCTACTTCAATCCTGTTTGCCAACTACCTGATCTCGCGGCGTGCACCATCCATGTTGATTTATCTGTATCTCTCTGTTTATCTGATCATAGAATTCAGTTTTCTTTTTGCCAACCTGGATAAATTTCCACACGGTGGTTTTGTTACCCTGATCGTAGGGGGTGGCTTGTTTGCCATCATGTATGTATGGTACCGTTCGCGTAAAATCAAGAACCGCTATGTTGAATTTGTACGACTCGAAAATTATATTCCGCAGATACAGGAACTCAGTACGGACCGTACGGTGCCCAAGTTCGCAACGCACCTGATGTATATGACGAGTGCGAACAACCCCAAGGAAATTGAACATAAGATCATCTATTCCATTCTCAATAAAAAACCAAAACGCGCAGATATCTATTGGTTTGTCCATATCGACACATTGGATGAACCGTACATCTCTGAATATTCCGTCGAACATATCATACCCAACGATATCATCCGTGTTGAATTCAGGCTGGGATTCAGAATTGAGCCGCGGATCAATCTGATGATTCGGAAGGTGGTGGAGGACCTGGTAAAAAACCGGGAAGTGAATATTACGAGCCGCTACGAATCCCTGGAAAGAAATAATGTGGTCGGCGATTTCCAGGTAGTCGTGATGGAAAAATATTTGAGCCAGGATAATGAACTTTCATTCTTCGAACGTGTGATCATGAAGTTATATTTCTGGCTGAAGGAAGCCAGCTTGTCAGAAGAAAGAGGCTTCGGACTGGATCCTTCGAATGTACTCATAGAGAAATTCCCGCTTATCGTGTCACCATTGCCCGACTTAAGCCTCAAACGAATCGGATGATACTGACTTTCACAATTGGGAAACGTGGAATTGTGAGAGATGTAAAGAATGAGAGAATGAAATTCAAAATTTAATTATAAATTTCATTCCCTCATTTCCATAGAATAATTGCAATGCAATTATTCACAATTCCACACTCCCTAATTATGAAATAAGATGTGCTAAGTTTCGTAATCGATTCTCAGGAATAAAGTAATAGTTATGCGATACCGGATCGATGGTGCTTTCGGGTGAAATTGCTTTTAACTTTTTATTCTCCAGGTAAAAAAGCGCATAATCGAACGTAGAAAACAAATCCAGGAGGGTTTGTCTTTTTTTTGCTTCTTCCAGTTCGCATAAAATAACCGGCTTGAATTTTCCAATGCTGCCTAAAAATGATTCAAATACTGACAATTCAAGACCTTCCACATCGCATTTAATAAAATCCAGTCTTGTCAAGGAGAGGAACAAATCATCCCCACGCACATTTTTCACTTTTTCGGATTCAACATAATCAAGGTAGGAATGTGTGCTTTTCACGCGGGCATAGGCGAATTTTTTTACATTGTTCAATTGTGGAATGCCCATCTCGACCCATTCCGCCCCGGCACCCATCGCATTCTGAAACAAGGTAATATTTTTCAGTTTTTTATGCGTGGCAATATTTTTTATAGTATTGAAGAATTTAGACATGGGTTCAATCGCGTACACATGTCCTGTGGCTCCGGCCAGCCGACTTAATTCAAAAGTAAAATATCCCAGATGAGCCCCGATATCGATACAATTGTCCCCGGGTTTAATCAGGTTTTTTAGAAAATAAATATCCTGATAATCGATCCCCAATTGTCCGGTTTTGTACAGGGTTTGAAATGAGGAGGCGAGCAGGTGGAGGTAACGTTTTTCACCGAGAGAATTCAGCAGCATTTTCCTGATACGGCTCATGAAGAATAATTATTCTCAAAGGTACAATATAGGCTTCTTCTGAAAAGCTTAAAGCTCAAAGACTAAAGCCTAAAACCTGGGATGTGAAAATTAGTGTTGGGTAGTATTTTTTGTAAATGGTTTAAAAAAATTGACAGGAATCTTCTCCTGCCTTTGATTCTTAAACCATTTTTTATGATACCACGCTACGAAAAGGAATTAGTTTTAGGCTTTGGGCTTTAAAGCTTATTCAGAGCGTAAATTCTTAACCTGATTCGCAACCGCCGCTTTGATAGCCTGGAAGCTGACGGTAAACAGAGCAATAAGAATTGCCAGCAGGCAAGTTAGCGAGATCATCCACCAATTGATATGAATCCTGTAGTCAAAACCGGCTAACCATTTGTCCAGAAAATACCATCCCAGTGGAAGGGCCACGCATATTGCAATGAATACAATCCGTATGAAATCTCTGGATAACAATGTTACGATACTAATCACCGAGGCACCGAGAACTTTTCGGATGCCTATTTCCTTTATCCGTTGCTCTGCAGCGAAAGCCGATAGTCCAAACAATCCCAAACAGGCAATCATAATGGCAATCAGGGTAAAATAGCCCACCATTCCGGACATGCGCTGATCCTTTTCATAGTTCTTCTGGAAATCCTTGTCCATGAAAGAATACGTAAAAGGAATGCCCGGATTGATTTGATTCCAGGATTGTTCTGTTTCCTTCAGAATGGTTTTGTAATCATTTGTTCTCAGGTTGGCAATTAAGTAGCTATATCTGTTCCCCAGGACTTTATTAAATGCAAATGGCTTTATCGCATTATACAGACCCTCGAAATTGAAATTGCTGACTACTCCTACTATCCGCATCGTATTGTGCGAGCCCTGAAAATCGAAGTATATATTTTTACCTACGGCGGAATGAACATCGTAACCCAGAGCTTTAACCGCCACTTCATTCAGAATAATACTCCCGGAATCAGCAGTAAATTCCCGGGAGAATCCTCTGCCGGCTGCCAGCTTTAAACCCAGCGTTTCAAAATAATCATTATCAATATTGCCTAATGCGATATCCACCACATCGTTGACTGATTTGCCTTCGGAATAAAAAGGCATATCTTCTATATTGGCAATTCCCGGATAAGTGGAACCGCCCGTAACACTTTTTATTCCGTGATTCTTCAATAATTCCGTTTTAAGTACCTGATAATTTTTAACAACATCCTGACTTTGCAGAGGCAAAATGATTTGCTGATTTTTATTAAATCCAAGTTGCTGGTTGTCCATAAAACGCAATTGCTGTTCAATGACAACAACACTTAAAATAAGGCAAATGGAGATAACAAATTGAAATACTACAAGCGCCTTTCGAATCATGGCTCCCGAGAAATTATTTAATAATTTTCCCTTGAGCACCGAGATTGGTTTAAATGATGACAGATAAATGGCCGGATAGATACCCGAAAAAATCCCTGTTCCCAAAGTGAGTACTGCGATGCAAATCCATAATGTGTGCTGGTTAAACAGCGGGTCATTTTTTTGTGTATAATTACTGAACAATGGCTGAAGAAGAGAAGCGATGATTATGGCCAATAACAGGGCTAGACAACTCATAATGACAGATTCTCCGAGGAATTGCCAGATCAATAATTTCCTTTCAGCTCCCAGTACTTTTCTAATGCCTACCTCTTTCGCTCTTTTCATTGAGCGGGCAGTTGAAAGATTCATAAAATTGATGCAGGCAATGATCAGCACAAAGAAAACGATACTGCCCAGAACGTAGAGGTAAGTAATACTACCATTGGTGGCAATTTCATTGTCCAGGTCAGAGTACAAATAAATATCCCGTACGGGTTGAATAAACAGCTGTCTGATTATACCCATTGCTTTCAAATCACTGCCAGCCCTGTGATCGATAAAAGGCTGCAATTTTTTTTCAAATGCCAGCGGGTTGGATCCCTCTTTTAGTTTCACGTAAGTATAAAATATATTGTTGGTAGCCCAGTTGGTTTGATTTACTACCCAGGTTCCTACATCGCTATTGCGCATGGAAAGGAAGAAATGAGCAGGAATATGGGATTTGATGTGTAAGTCATTAAAAACGCCTCTAACAGTATAATTAAAGTTGCCATATGGCAGACCGATGACAATTGTTTTATTTAAAGGATTTTCATTGCCGAATAATTTCCTTGCTATCTCGTTTGAAATAACCAGACTGTTTGGCTCTTTAAGGGCCGACGATGCATTTCCAACTATGAAATCATAAGTGAAAATCTGAAAAAAATTGGAGTCAACATAATAGCCATTGGTTTCATAAAACGAATTTAGCTTTCCTGCATGTTCATATTTCAACAACATTTTGTCGAGTGATGGAAATTTGAGAAGTCTTGTGGACTGTTCTACTTCAGGAATGTCTGTCTTTAATCCCCAGGCAATGGGTGCGGATGTGGAGGCCCATGACTTGTCCTTCGGATTTATTTTTTTTACCGCCTTATACGCAATCCGGTAAATGCGGTCCGCGTTCACATTTTGCTTATCATATCCAAGTTCACCCAGGATATAGGAAATCATCAGAATACACGTAGCCAGGCCTACGGCTAATCCAAAAATATTAATGAAGGAGAAAACCTTATTTCTCGAAAGGTTCCGGTAAGCAATCTTAAAATAATTTTTGAACATCGTGATGGTTTATCGGGCTTTGAAATTGATCTCGTGAGTAGCGGTATCCGCAGGTCCGTATTTTCAATTAGAGGAGGCCAATGGAATGCCAAATTGTTAAGCCGCTATCATTCAATTAATTGATTTAATATCGAATGGATTGAATTGTACGTTTTCGATACGATTGATGTCCGGTTCCGATTTTAAACTGGTCCTTAAATTTCTTCGAGAAAAACTCTTTCCCTGCTGATCTTCAACTTATAATCAGCACCGCATTTCAATGCATAGTTTTCCTTCACATGACCCACCGGAAATCCATAACAGACAGGATATCCGAATTCGTCCAAAAGATCCCGGATGATTTCATAAGCATTTTGACCGAAGGGTCTTTCAGTGTCCTTCATATCGATAAAACTTCCAATGATGAGTGCAGCGGGCTTTTGAAATTTCCCGGCCTCTTTCAACTGATGCAACATTCTGTCCATATTATACAGGTACTCCCCGATATCCTCAATAAACAAAATCAATCCTTTTGTTTTAAAATCTGAAGGGCCCCCAACAGCATGAGCAAGCAATGTGAGATTTCCACCCATTAGCCTACCCTCTGCTTCACCTCTACGGTTGAATGGATGGGGGTCACAAGTGTAATTTAATTTCTCACCGGTTAAAAGATCCCTGACCGAGTTTAAGTACACGTCTTCCATTGCAGCATCTGCAAAGGCGCCTGCCATGGGCGAATGCGCAGTAGCAATTTCATAGTTTGCATAGATATGAGCATGCAACAGGGTTATGTCGCTGTATCCGAGGACCCACTTTGGGGACTTTTTGAATTTCTTAAAACTTATATGGTCGATTATCCGGCTCAAACCATAACCACCCCTGCCAAATAAAATTGCAGAAATTTCATCATCATCCAACATTGCCTGCAAATCATCCAGGCGTTCGGCGTCCGTACCGGAAAAATAATTCAAAGAATCTCCTCCTACGGTTCTTCCAATTTTTACGCGAAATCCCCATGATTTTAAAGTGTGTACACAACTCAGGATCCGTTCTGCAGCCATATAGCCAGATGGACAAACAATACCAATCGTATCACCGGTTTTCAAATATGGAGGAAACAAATTTGCCATTTATAGTTTATATTAAAAGCTTAAAGACTCAAAGCCTAAAACTGATTATCAAAGTTGGTTATAAGTATATGCTGTCTTTTTATCCAATGTTAGATTTTTATACCTGCAATTTCATAAAAGTTTTAGGCTTTGGGCTTTAGGCTTTGGGCTTAAGAACTTTCTTTAAAAATAACCTGCCCGTTACTGATGTTCAACTCATGCTTCACACCACATTTTAAAGCATAGTTCGTTTTTACATGACCCACAGGAAAATTAAAACAAACGGGATATTTGTAAGCACTTACCTGATCGAGTACGATATTGTAGATACTTCTTCCAAATTCATCCCCTGGATCATCCGGCTTCACCCGGAATGCACCGATCAGTAGTCCATTCAGCCGATCCAGTTTGCCCGTGCGCTTCAGGTTATAGAACATTCTGTCAACACTATATAGATATTCGCCCGTGTCCTCCAGGAAAAGGATCATGCCGTCTGTTCGCAAATCAGACGCAGAACCCGCCAGGGTTTCAATCGTTTTAAGATTTCCGCCCGCCAGAATACCTGTGCCTGATCCCGGACGATTTGCCGGATCGTAAATAACAGGATATTCAATTGGCTTACCGGTCAGCGCCAGTTGAATGGATAGAATGCTTTGCCATTGTTCCTTTTCCGCCTGTTCCGGATGATCCGGAAAACTATTACACATTTTTGAGTGAATAGAAGCAATATGAAAATGATGGTTCAGTTCTGCATGAAAAACAGTTATATCGCTAAATCCGATGATCCATTTTGGACTTTCTGTAAATTTCCGGAAGTCCAGCTGATCGATGATTCGCACACTGCCGTATCCACCCCTGGCACACATTATGGCGTGGATAGATGGATCGTCCAGCATTTGTTGCATATCTGAAAGCCTTTCTGCGTCGGTTCCACCAAAAATAAAATCCCGTTCTCCCACGGTCTTGCCTAAACGAATATTGAAACCCCAGCCCCGGATGGTTTCTATGGCGGGTTGTAGTTCCGCCGGTGTCATAAAACCAGCCGGACAGGTAATGCCAATCGTATTTCCGGGTTTCAGGTATGGTGGAATGCGCCAGGGTAAGTCATCCGGATTCCCTGTATTTGACTCCGGCGCCAGTTGCCAGGGATTTGTTACCAGTAAAGGGCTGGCCATCAGAGATCCTAAAAAACGCTTTCGCTTCATCAATTAAAGTTAAAGGATGAACCGGATTTAAATAGCGGATAGTTTTGGAAATTGTATTACTGGCTTTGCGCTTTACGCTTTGAGCTTTAGGGTTGTAAATCGTATTTTTGCATTCCTTGCGGAGTCAGATCCGCTATCAATCTATGAAAGAATACAATCGCATCCTGGTTACCGCAGCTCTTCCCTATGCCAATGGCCCTGTTCATATCGGTCACCTGGCAGGCTGTTATATTCCGGCAGATATTTATGTACGTTTTGAAAGAGCCAGAAAAAAAGACATCCTTTTTGTAGGCGGTAGTGATGAACATGGTGTTCCGATTACCATCCGGGCAATGAAAGAAGGCATTACACCACAACAGGTGGTAGATAAATACCATGCCCAGATTAAAAAAAGTTTTGAGCAGATGTTTATATCATTTGACATCTATTCAAGAACAAGCAGTCAGGTGCATCACGAAACGGCTGCCGGATTTTTCAAAAAATTATATGACGAAAATATTTTTGAGGAAAAAGAAACCGAACAATACTATGATGAGGCAGCAAAGACGTTTCTTGCCGACCGGTATATCACGGGAACCTGTCCGATTTGTGGTAATCCCAATGCATTCGGAGATCAGTGTGAACGTTGCGGTTCTTCACTGAGTCCTGACATGCTCATCAATCCCCGAAGCACACTCAGCGACGCAGTGCCCGTGAAAAGAAAAACCAAACACTGGTATTTTCCATTGCAGCATTATGAACTTTTTCTGAAAGAATGGATATTAAACGGCCATACCGAGTGGAAGAATAATGTATATGGTCAATGCAAGAGCTGGCTCGACAATGGCTTGCAACCCCGCGCCATGACGCGTGACAGCAACTGGGGAATCAAAGTACCCCTGCCGGATGCGGAGGGAAAAGTGTTATATGTATGGTTCGATGCACCGATTGGATATATTTCCGCTACGAAGGAGCTTACACCCAAATGGGCGGATTACTGGCAACAAGCCGACACCAAGCTGGTTCATTTTATCGGAAAGGATAATATCGTTTTCCATTGTATCATTTTCCCTGCCATGTTAAAAGCGCATGGTCATTATGTTTTGCCTGATAATGTACCCGCCAATGAATTCCTGAATATTGAAGGAGAGAAAGTATCCACCAGCCGTAACTGGGCGGTATGGGTGCATGAGTACCTGGAAGATTTTCCTGGTTGCGAAGATGTTCTCCGATATGTGCTTTGCGCCAATGCTCCGGAAACAAAGGACAATGATTTTACCTGGAAAGATTTCCAGGACAGGAATAATTCAGAACTTGTTTCCGTCTTCGGGAACTTTGTAAACAGAACCCTTGTCCTGATGCATAAACTGTGCAAAGGAAAAGTTCCCATCTGGCATGAGAAAATAAAAGATGAAGCAGATACAGAACTGATCCGCCAGATAGATCAAACAAGAATTACGGTTACTGAGTTATTAGAGACTTATAAATTCAGAGATGCGTTATATGCAGTGATAGACCTGGCCAGAAAGGGAAACAAATATCTGCAGGAAAAAGAACCCTGGAAAAAAGCAGGTAAAGAAACACCTTCAACAGAGGATCAGGAAAAAATTGATAACTGCCTGTTTCTCTGTCTGCAACTAACCGCTAATTTGACGATCCTGATCAATCCATTTCTACCCGCCACGGCAAAAAAATTATTAAACATGTTGAAAGTGGTGGATAGAATGCTCGAATGGGAGAACGCAGGTAAAATTGATTTATTGAAAACCGGCTACAGCCTGCGCGCTCCGGAATTATTGTTCAGGAAAATTGAAGATGAAGAAATCGTAAAGCAAATGGAAAAGTTGCATAAAAACGCTTTGAGACCAAACTCATCAGAACCTGTTACTCAAACATCCACGAATAAATCAGAAATACAATTTCCGGATTTTGATAAGCTGGACCTTCGCACAGGTATTATACTGGAAGCCGAAAAAGTTGCCAAAGCAGATAAGTTACTGAAACTACAGGTGGACCTGGGTTATGAAAAAAGGACTATTGTGTCAGGCATCGCGTTGCATTTTAAACCTGAAGATATTGTTGGCAGGCAGGTGGTGGTGGTTGTCAACCTGGCTCCCCGAAAAATGAAGGGTATTGAAAGCAATGGCATGATCCTGATGGCTGAAGACAAATCGGGGAAACTACACTTTGTAAGTCCGGCGGAAAAAATTGAAGCCGGCTCCAGCGTAAGTTAATCACCCGCCATAGGACTGGATATGACCGTGAAATCTGACAGCAATATTCAGTATATGCTTATTCAATCTCTTTCCATTGTTATTCCCTGCCTGAACGAATCTGAAACAATTGGGAACGTATCAGCAATGCAAAAAAGTTTTTGGCCGGATTTTTATTCAACGGTGAAGTGATCGTGGCAGACATGACCATTCAGACGGAAATATGCTCTGTTTTTTTCGCATTACCTTCGGGTGGAATTTGAATAATTAACGAATCCTTTATGAAAAGAATCATACGAAAAGTGGCTGTGTTGGGAAGCGGTGTAATGGGCTCCCGCATCGCCTGTCATTTCGCAGGCACAGGGGTTCAGGTATTACTATTGGACCGCGTACCTGCTGAATTGACTGAAACGGAAAAGGCAAAAAAAATGGTTCTGGATCATCCAGCGGTTAAGAATCGTATTGTAAATGAGGCGCTGGCCGCTGCCATTAAATCAAATCCCTCGCCGGTTTATAATTCAACCGTTGTGAAAAGAATCCAGACGGGCAATTTCATAGATAATATGAAAGATATTTCCTCCTGCGACTGGATCATTGAAGTAGTGGTGGAACGGCTGGATATCAAATTGAACATTTTCAGCGAAGTTGAAAAATTCCGCAAACCCGGAACCCTGATCAGCTCGAACACTTCTGGCATACCGATCCATCTGATGAACGAAGGAAGGTCAGAAGACTTTAAAAAACATTTTTGCGGAACTCATTTTTTTAACCCTCCACGGTATCTCCGCCTGCTTGAAATTATTCCGACTCCTTATACAGATCCGGCAGTGACTCAATTTCTGCTGGAATATGGTGACCTCCATTTAGGCAAGACGACCGTTCTATGCAAAGACAGTCCGGCTTTTATCGCCAACCGGGTGGGCGTATTCAGCATCATGGCCATTTTTAAACTCATGGATAAACTGGGTCTGAACATCGACCAGATAGAAACGCTGACCGGTCCCATTATTGGTCGTCCCAAATCGGCTACATTCCGTACTGCAGATGTTGTCGGACTGGATACACTCGTGAAAGTTGCGAATGGCGTTTATGAAAATTGTCCGGAAGATGAGGCAAGGGATATTTTTCAAATACCCGGATGGCTGGATAAAATGATATCCAATAACTGGCTGGGTGATAAAACCGGGCAGGGGTTTTTTTCTAAAAAGAAGTCGGCAACGGGTGAACGTGAAATATTCACGATCGACCTGAAGACGTTTGAATACAAACCCAGGCAGCGGGTTTCGTTCCCCGGCGTGGAGACAGCCAAACCCATCGATGATTTGAAAGAAAGATTAAAAATATTGATACGGGGCACAGATATATCCGCTGAATTTTACCGGCAGTTTCACTATCAGCTTTTCTCTTATACATCTCACAGGATTCCTGAAATCAGTGACGAATTATACCGGGTTGATGATGCAATGCGGGCTGGTTTTGGATGGGAGATTGGCGCTTTTGAAACCTGGGACCTCTTTGGCGTTTCAGAGACGACCAATAAAATGGAAGCTGCAGGATATACTGTGGCCGGCTGGGTAAAAGAAATGATAGCAGCCGGTTTTGGAAACTTTTATAAAGTGGAGAATGGAGAGAAGCTGGTATATTCTCCAGGAAAAAAGAAATATATCTCCGCTGTGACCGGTGACCCGCGTGCATTTATCGTTATGCGGAATTTTGAAAATCAGACGATCTGGAAAAATTCTGCCGCACATCTATATCATATTGGAGATGAAGTGCTGGGTCTGGAATGGTATACCAAATTCGGAACGATTGGGGGCGAAGTGCTGGAAGGAATACAAAGGTCCATCGGCATTGCAGAAGAAAAATACAAAGGTCTCGTGATAGCCAATGAGTCTGCCAACTTTTCTGCAGGTGCGAATGTGGGTATGATTTTTATGCTGGCTGTTGACCAGGAATTTGAAGAACTGGACATGGCTGTTCGTTTATTTCAGAACACCATGATGCGGGCCAGGTATTCTGCCATTCCGGTCGTCGTAGCTCCACAGGGACTTACGCTGGGCGGAGCCTGTGAATTAAGTTTACATGCAGACAAAGTGGTACCGGCTGCTGAATCCTATATTGGTTTAGTAGAACTGGGAGTCGGCCTGATTCCCGGCGGCGGGGGAACTAAGGAATTTACGTTGCGGGCATCTGACGAGCTACACGCGGATGAACCGGAGACCATCACATTGAAAAACCGGTTCTTTACAATTGCAACTGCAAAAGTTTCGACATCCGCGCTGGAAGCCTTTGATCTTGGTATTCTGAAAACGGGGAGGGATTATATTTCCATTAATCCCGACCGGAGGATTGCCGACGCGAAAAATGCAGTGATAGAATTGTATCAGGATGGATATACGGCACCAACCCAAAGAACAGATATTAAAGTGCTGGGTCGTTCTGCATTGGGCGCATTGTACGCAGGAATACACGGCATGTGGCGGGGAAACTATGCAACGGATCATGATGTCCTGGTTGCCAGAAAACTTGCTTATGTCATGTGCGGTGGCGATCTGAGTGAACCGGCGCAGGTTTCGGAGCAATATCTTCTGGATCTGGAAAGGCAGGCCTTCCTTTCTCTTTGTGGTGAAAAGAAAACGCTCGAAAGATTACAAAGCGTTATAAAGTCCGGCAAACCGGTTAGAAATTGATTCATTATGAAAAGAATATTTTTTGCTGCCGTTTCTGCAGCCCTGCTATTTCTTGCGGCTTGTCATGGAAATGAATCTTCCTACGTGAATCAGGAAAAATCAGATACGGCCTTTGCGATCATAGGGAAGGTGACAGGACAAGATACCGGGATGATTTATCTCCACCACAGAGAATCGGGAGACACAGATTCGTTCGCGTTGGATCATGGCTTTTTTAAATTTAATGGCAAGGCAGATATTCCTGAACTATGTACCATCGATTTGGATGGGCATACCAAACAATTTTTCCTGGAAAACGGAAAAATATCAATGCTTATAAAAAAAGATTCTCTTCGTTACGCGCAGATTACCGGAACGAAATCTCAGGATGAGTTTAACTATTTTAAGGACCAACTTAGCAAACCGGTAACCGATCGAATGGATGAAACAGATAAAGCCTATGACGCCGCCCAAAGTAAAAAGAATCAGAGAGTCATGGACAGCCTTGATATACGATATACTGCCCTGGACCTGGAATTAAAACAACTGGTTATGGACTTTACCAAATCTCATCCATCTTCCGTTGTTTCTGCTTATGAAATTTATGCGAATTTCTCCTATAATCCCCGGCTGGGTCAACTCGACAGCCTGTATCAGCAACTGGATACAGCGGCAAGGAAAACCTATTTTGGAAAGCAGCTGGCAGTGATTATTGAAAAAGCAAAACAAACAGCCATCGGCAAAAATGCACCCGATTTTTCTGCCAATGATACAAACGGGAAACCGATATCCTTATCTTCATTAAAAGGAAATTATGTACTATTGGATTTCTGGGCAAGCTGGTGCGGTCCCTGCCGCCTGGAAAATCCAAATATTGTAAAGGCTTATCATACATTTCATAACAAGGGATTTGAAATTTTTGGTGTTTCACTTGATGACTCCCGGGATGACTGGTTACAGGCGATTAAAAAAGACGGACTGAACTGGACGCAGGTTTCTGATTTGAAGGGATGGAAATCTGACGCAGCAGCACTTTATGGTATAAAGGGCATCCCAATGAACTACCTGATCGATAAAAATGGAACTATAATAGCCAAAGGCATTGCGTGGTAAAGAACTTGAAAATAAATTACTTGAAATTTTGCATTAACCTTTTAATTCACCGTTATCAAAATGGGAGAAGCCGAATGGTTGAAAACTGACTCAGTCATCCGAATACATTCGGATTTTTATTTTTATGGAGAAGCGGCTTCCGCTCTATTGGCTGAATCAATTGCAAAAGATATTGCTGATCATTGGAACGAGCCTGCTGCGACCGTGGTATTAAAAAATTCATTATATAGTATTGAATTTGTTATCCGCGGATTTTATGAAAAAGATCTGGTTCCTGAAACCGTCTGGTACAATACCAATCCAAGGAATAATTATTTTCGCATAGAGGAAGTTTCTCCCGTACACGTATCATTCGTGGATGGCATTCAGTGCAATACCGGATATTTCAAATTGGACAATCTTATAAATAATTCCACTACTGCGGCGCATGAGTACGGACACACGATCGGCCTTGATCATCCGGAACAACTGGATATCCGTGGAATGGGTCAGCCAGGTATCATGTATCCAAGAGGAACGATATGCGATCCTCCGTATCAATATGATCCGACAGCAGAGCCATTAAAAGCAGGGGGAACCATCAATCCATACACAAGAAAAGTTTTACAGACAGACGTTGATCATCTGCGCCTGCATAAATTAAGCTGGAACAATCAGGGATTTGCCGTTCTTGGAGATTTTTCCAGCATCTATCATGATAAACAACACCCTCCCCAAGAGATCAGCAGTGCCACACAATAATCGCTAATTTAGTCACTCTCTATGGCGCCGATTCTATCTCTAAAAAATATCAGTAAAACTTATCACCGGATAAAAGCGTTGCAGAACGTTTCATTTGATGTTCCGGGGGGCGCCGTATTTGGCATTCTCGGTCCAAACGGAAGTGGAAAGACCACCTTACTTGGCATTGTAATGGATGTTCTGAAAGCGAGTGCGGGAACTTATACCTGGTTCGGAAATCCCCCATCCGAAAAACAAAGAAGAGAAATCGGAACCCTGCTGGAAACACCAAATTTTTACCACTATTTATCTGCACAGCATAATCTCGAGATTGCGGCTCTTATTAAGCATAAACCGGCTGATGATATTGAACGGGTACTCAAACTGGTAAGGCTTTATGAAAGACGGGATTCTAAATTTCAAACGTATTCCCTCGGAATGAAACAGCGGCTGGCCATCGCCGCCTGCCTGCTCGGAAATCCTTCTGTTTTAGTTTTTGATGAACCAACCAACGGATTGGATCCTTCAGGTATTGCAGAAATCCGGCAATTGATAATTGATCTGGCTGCAGCGGGGAAAACCATCATCCTGGCGAGTCATTTGCTTGCAGAAGTGGAAAAAGTTTGTACCCATGTAGCTATTTTACAACAGGGTGTATTGATAAAATCCGGCGATGTATTGTCAGCATTAAGCCAGGAAGTATGGCTTGAGCTGGGTTCAACAGATATGACGGGATTGAAAGAGATTTTGGATCGTTTGCCCGGTGTGAAAAAAATTGTCAGACAGGGTAATCATTTCCAGGTTTATTTTTTTAATACAATACCTGACTCCGAATGGGTCAATCTCCATTGCTTTGAAAACAATATTGTTTTGAATTTTCTTCAGGTCGTGAAAAAAAGCCTGGAATCTGCATTTATTGAGCTCACCGATAACGTAAGTAATTAATCATGAGTGATTTTCTTAATACGCTTCGTGTTGAATGGCTGAAACTCAAATATTACAGAACATTCTGGATTTTACTAATTGTTATTGCTGTATGTATACCCGCTTTTAATTATGTGATCTACGATGTCACAGACAATAGTTTTCCGAAAATAAACGGGCAGAATATATTGGGTAACCCATTTTCTTTTCCCAATGCATGGATCACCGTCCCTTATAATGCCGGTATTCTGATATTCATTCCTGCCATTTTAATTATCACTTTGTTTACAAATGAATATTCCTACCGGACACACCGGCAAAATGTAATTGACGGTTGGAGCAGATGGAGATTTATCCGGATTAAAATAATTGAAGTATTCTTATTAAACCTGTTTGTCACGATCGTCGTTATATTAACCTGTTTATATTTCGGATTCATTACGCGAACAGCACTCCAGCCAAAACCCGGATGGGAACAATATCGTTTTATTTTGTTCTTTTTCGTGGAAATGCTCGATTATTCTCTGATCGCCGTACTTATCGCCATGCTAATCAAGCGGGCCGGACTTGCAATGGGTATTTTCTTTCTTTATCTGATCGTTGAACAATTTGTTGTCTCGCTGGGAAGGAACAAATATAAACAGGGCTGGGTGGATTATTTACCCGAAGAAGTTTCCGACCGTCTGATCCCTCAACCGTTTGCCCGCAGAATTTTAGCACCTGGCAATAATGCCCTTTGGGAAAAACATATTCCTTTATATCTTTCAATAGCTGTTTTATATATTATCCTTTATATATTGATTATAAGCTGGCGGTTTCGGAAATCAGATCTCTGAGACATTAAATCCCTTTGCAGGGAAATTAAAAATTTCAATTAATGAAAAGCTTATCTGTATTCTGAATAGCAAACAGCAAAGTTTCGGGCGGAAATAAAAACTAATTAACGTCCGGTTAGATCCGTGAATGCCGTATCAATCGTCGGGTAAATGAATTGGAATCCCTGTTGTTTTACTTTGTTCGCACTGATATTGCTGCTTTTAAGGACCTCTTCACTGCGATCACCCAACATCATCCGAAGTATAAAATTTGGCACCGGTATGGGAATAAAAAAACTGCCTTTCATTTTTTTTGCCAGTTCTATTGTAAATTTCCGGTTATTTATAGGGTTGGGAGAAACGGCATTGTAAACACCAGACCAGCTGTTATTCACCATGGCTTCTAAATACAACCGGCAGAGATCCTCGATGTGGATCCAACTGATCAGTTGTTTGCCAGTCCCTAATATTCCTGCGATACCATACTGAATGGGCCTTTTGAATGCAGGAAATGCCCCACCCTCATTGCTTAACACGATACCGGTACGAAGAATAACAAGTCTCTTCCCTAATTCTTCAACAGGTTTAATGGCATTTTCCCATGATACACAGGTTTCACCAAGAAAATCAGTGGCCGGAGGATCTGTTTCAACCGACTGGTAACTTTTATTTTGTTGATACCAACCGATGGCAGAAGCACTTACCACTGAGATAATGTTATTCGGAATATTGGTCAGGGCTTTTATCAGTAGTTCACTGCTTCTTGTGCGGCTTTCTACTATTTCTCTTTTTCTTTTTTCCGTCCAGGGTTTATCTGCTACGCCTGCTCCTGCCAGGTGGATAATATAATTCGCTTTTTTGAAAGCATCTTCATGCACTTTTTGTTCCTTAACATCCCAGACTATGTATGAAATACCGGGTGTAGTATTCTTTTGCGGTTTCGGATTTCTGGTTAATATAATTACCTGATAACCCCGGGACAGGAGGAATTTTGATAGGGCAGTTCCTATCAACCCGGTACCTCCCGTGATGGTCACTGTATCCATAGAATGTTCATTGACAAACGCGATAAAAAAAATCCCCTCCCGCTCACTGCGGGAAGGGATTAAACAACTAAAAACAAACGAATTGGAGGCGGTTAATCTGGTTTTCTACCATCCAGAAAGCTATTGATGGTACTGATTTCTCCCTGATTATTATTCTCTGATTTAACTTCATACTGGCTGTAAAAACTTTCCACACTGGTTACTGTATTATACAGTTCCAGATTTCGGCGGATGTAGGCCGGCACAATTTCAAACTCATTGTTCGGATCCGCAGCATTCATGTTGAACGACAAGTTGCGCAATTTGTTGATCCGCTCTGCTGCACGGCGTTTCAGACCTTCTGCTTCGTCCTGCACGGCAGGCTCCTCTGCAGGCTGATCCGCCATAGATACCGGTTGTGTTTGATGGGCCCGAGGCACATCCGCCGCTGGAATTTCATCCTTAAAAACGAGCTGCATATCACTAGATGGATTTTCATCCTGAACCGGATGTTTGGCAGTCGCAGTTAAGATTTTATGATCTTTCAAACTTGTTTCTTCTGACAGGGATTCTGATGGTTCTTCGTCGTAGATATTGGCTGGCCTGGTTAGATATCCGCCCGATACTGCCGGAGGAATATATGTGGCTGGTTTTTTCTCCTGATCTTTTTCTTTAAATGCGGTAACGGAGTCCTGCGAAAATATCCATTCTATTGGTTCTTCAATAATCTTTTTTTCCACCGGTTGCTCCGGTTGTACCCTGTTGTCGGTTTTAGCCGGCATCATCACCGCCGGACCCGATTTCCTGATTTGTGCAACAGGCTCCGGAGCCTCAACCAGCCTGGGTTCCAGCTCCTGCGAACGGGTAGGTGCTGACACGGAAACTTTTTGCGCTGTAACGGCTTCAACTAAGTGTTTTTCATTAGGCAACTCTGCTGCAGATGTTTCCTTTGCTTTTATCATTTCAGTTACAGGCATCTGCAGTGGCATCACAATCTTTTCTTCCTTCTTCGGTGCGGCTGGTTTTTCCGCGCGTTTGAAGGGGTCCTTATATTCAAAACCTGTAGCGATAATCGTTATACCAATCTTGTCACCCAGGGATGCGTCGTATCCCAATCCGAGGATCACATCTGTGTCTTCTCCTGCCTGTCCAATCAGATGATGTTGTATAATTTCCACTTCATCCATTGTAAATTCATGGTCTCCCTCTGAGGAATTGATATTGATCAGAATCCATTTTGCACCGCGAATTTCATTATCGTTGAGCAATGGCGAATTCAATGCTTCTTCGATGGCTTGTTGTGCACGGTTATTGCCTGAGGCAGCAGAGCTTCCCAGAATTGCCACTCCACCGTTTCGCATTACGGTACATACATCTGCAAAATCCACATTGATCTGACCGGTACTATTGATAACATCTGTTATGCATTTTGCTGCTGTTGCCAATACATTATCCGCTCTCGAAAATGCCTCTTTCATTTTCAGATTCCCAAACTGGTGACGTAGTTTATCATTACTAATTACCAGGAGGGTGTCAACATAATCCTTCAGTAAGGAAATTCCTTCTTCGGCCTGCAACTGTCTTTTTCTGCCTTCATAAGAAAACGGTGTCGTTACAATGCCCACTGTAAGTATACCCAGGTCCTTGCAGATTTTTGCAAGTATCGGCGCACCGCCTGTTCCGGTTCCACCTCCCATGCCAGCTGTAATAAATGCCATTTTGGTATTTACTTCCAGAATGGATTTAATTTCCTCCAGGCTTTCTTCTGTGGCCTGACGTCCAATATCCGGATTTGCCCCGGCTCCAAGACCCTGAGTTAACAGAGGTCCAAGCTGTATTCTATTGGCAACACGACTCTGTGCAAGCGCCTGGGCATCTGTATTACAAATAATAAAATTAACTCCTTCGATGTTTTGTCCAAACATGTGGTTGACTGCATTGCTTCCGCCACCTCCCACACCAATCACTTTTATAATGGACGATCTTTCTTTAGGTAAATCAAACTGGATCATAAAATAGAATTATTGGTTAGTATAGAATTAAAGTGCATGATCTTCTTCTTCCTTGAACAGATCAATGATACCGTCTTTGAACTTACCCCAGAAATCTTTTATTCCACGTCTGTGTATAATCCTTTGCAATTGCTTGGTTTCTTCAGAGACGACGACAGGCTCTTTCATCATTTCAGGTGTTTTTAATGCTGTTGGAATATCTACCTGTATATGAGTTTTTTCAAATTGCTTTCGATTATGTTCGTAATCACTATATCCTTTCAATATTAACCCGATACATGTGGAATAAGTTGGTCGGGAAAGTTCTTCGATTTGTCCCGATGCCAGATGCTCGTTTGGATAACCGATTCTTGCGTTTAATCCTGTTACGTATTCTGTCAGCTGAATCAGATGTTTCAACTGGGCACCGCCACCCGTTAGGACAATACCGCCATTCAGCATTTTGTTATCCAGACCCACCTGTTTCAGGTGATATGAAACAAAATCCATGATTTCACTCATGCGCGCCTGAATGATATTAGCCAGGTTTTTCACACTGATTTCTTTTGCAGGCATTCCACGCAAACCGGGAATGGTAATGAAGGCATTTCCTTTGGCTTCGTTAGAAAGAGCCGACCCAAACTGAACCTTCATTTGTTCAGCCTGGGTTTTCAAAACACCCAGACCTGTTTTAATGTCATTTGTAATATTTTCTCCGCCAAAGGGAATCACTGCAGTATGCTTGAGTATTCCTTCATAAAATACCGCCAGGTCGGTTGTTCCGCCACCAATATCTACAATGGCTACGCCTGCTTCAAGGTCTTCCTGACCCATCACCGCTGCCGCAGATGCCAGTGGTTGCAATACCAGATCTTTTGTTTGCAATCCGCTTTTTTCAACTGCGCGGCTGATATTTTTTATCGCATTCTTATCACCCGTTATAATATGGAAATTTGCCCCCACTTTCACGCCCCCATATCCAATCGGGCTGATGATATTCTGGAAATTATCTACCGCAAATTCCTGTGGTATCACATCAATGATCTGGTCGCCGGCGGGAATATAAGTTTTATACTGATCCGCAACCAGCTGATCGATCTCTTTCTGCGTAATCTCATTTTCGGTACTCTGTCTCACAATATCACCGCGGGTTTGCAAACTTTTGATATGATGACCCGCAATTCCTACATATACTTCTGATATACTCAGGTTGGGATTAGACGCATAACAGTTATCCAGCGCCATCCGGATGGCCTTAATCGTTTCGTCAATATTTAATACCTGTCCGTGTTTGACACCATTAGAGTTCGCCCGGCCGAAGCCAAGTATTTCCAATTTACCATATTCGTTTTTACGGCCTGCGATGGCTGCAATTTTTGTTGTGCCTATGTCGAGTCCTACAATAATGGGTTGTTCCTGGTTCATGGTTTAGTTTGTTTTACTGTTGTTGTTGATGTTTAATGCCTGGTTGATTATTGTTGTTATCGTTTTCTTCCGGAAGATCATAACTCCGGAGATTTTGTTCCGTCATAGTATTTTTTTCCAGTGGTTTTACTTCCCTGATTTTTACAGTGTCCGATTCCATTTTCTGTGCGAGGCGTATAAAATCCATTACATTTTTCCTGGCTTGTATTGAATCTGCCCGCGATATGGATCCCTGCTTGCGGGTAGCGACGACCTGGTCCTGAAAAGCGATATTAATATTGGTATAATATTCAAAGCCCGTTTGCGCCATCACTTCTTTATAAAAAGTAAAAAGCTTTTGAAATTTATTCTCATATTGGCTTCCATCACCGAATTCAATTATCTGGTTGCCGATCAATGGCGTCAACCGGAAAGTTTTAGAGGAACTGATATTTATCTCCTGCACCTGATTTGACCAGAATGGGTTATTATTCAGAAAAATGGCCATGTCCCTTATTTGACGGCACAATACGCTGTCATGTTTCGAACCGAATTTTTCGGAAGGGTAGCCGGTAAATACCGGCAATCTGAATGCATTTCTTTCACCCAGTGCCATCTGTTTTCCGGCACTGTCTATCATATAGCTACTGCCATTCGTTGTGAACAATCTCGCAATTGGTTGCCGTTCCTGAATCCGGAGCCTTAGTGTTTGATTATTGTCAAAATAAAGTTGCGCATCCTTAATCCAGCTATTTCTGCGAAGAATACCCTCCATTTTCAAGAGGTCGAAGGAGACAACTTTTTTATTGTGTAAGTCCCTGATGCCTTCTGATTCCAGCATATTGGACACATCTTTTTTAGTCAGAAATAAAGCTTTACCCCCATCATTGATCTCGATCTCCATACCATTGCAAAGACTACTGTTTTTAGTATTGATGGCTGCAATCAGGAGTGCCAGTCCGGAGCCGCCCAACAGGCACCAGAGAACGATCATAAAAAATTTTTTCAGTGGGCTCTTTATATTCATTTTGTTTTCAGTAAAGTTTCCAGTGGATAAACCAGCTCGTCTATATCTCCGGCACCCGCCGTAATCAATAATATTTTTTCTTCCGGCCTGATCTTCGCAGCCCAGGCAAGCACTTCTGCTTTATTCAGAATCCGTTTGTTTGGCACATCCATATTACCTAAAATGAGCTCACTATTGACTCCATCCATGGGCAATTCCCGGGCAGGATAAACCGGCAACAGGATCACTTCGTCCGCTTTGTCGAGTACTTTCGCAAATTCATTGGCAAAATCACGGGTTCTGCTATATAAATGTGGCTGAAAAACAATGACCATTTTTCTGTCGGGGAAAAGTTGTCTCGCACTGCTGATCAGCGCTTCAAGCTCCCTGGGATGGTGGGCATAATCATCTATGTAGACGATCGATTCGGTTTGCATGTGATATTCAAACCTCCTTCTGACGCCCCGGTATGAAAGGAGGGCCGGCATGATTTTCTTTTCCGATAAGCCCAATATGCGACAGGCTGAAATGGCGGCCAATGCATTTTCCACATTATGCCATCCGCCTACATTGAGCCGCACATCCTTCATTTTTCCTTCTTTGCCTTCCACGTCAAATAAATAATGTCCGGCCAGGATACGCAGGTTCTTTGTATAAACGTCGGCGTTATGATCAGTCAGATGATAGCTGAGATGCTGGATATTCTCCGCCGGCTGGGGAATCGGCAATCCGTGTTTCTTAACCAGTGTTCCACCTGATTTTATTTTTTTGCTAAAAGCAATGAAAGCTTCCTCCAATGCTTGCTTCGTTCCATATATATCGAGGTGATCGGCATCCATGGAACTGATGACCGCGATATCCGGATGAAGCTTCAGGAAACTCCGGTCATATTCATCGGCCTCCACCACACAGATGTTATTTTTATCACTCCAGAAATTGGTGTTGTAGTTTACAGATATTCCACCCAAAAAGGCGTTGGACCCCATGCCACTGTCGCGCAGTATATGTGCAATCATGGTACTGATTGTTGTTTTACCATGCGTGCCGGCCACACAGACATTTAAAGAATCTGCGGTGATCAATCCTAATACTTCACTTCGCTTCATTAATTCATAGCCATGATCCCGGTAATAATTCAGCCCCTGATTATCTTTCGGAATGGCTGGCGTAAAAACTACCAGCTGGACATCCTTTGGAATCGTCGTTGGATCGTCGATATATGAAACAGGAATCCCTTCTTCCGTTAATGCCTTTGTAAGTTGGGTTTCTGTTTTATCGTATCCGGACACCTCTTTTCCCTGAAGACGGAAATAGCGCGCCAGCGCACTCATGCCGATACCTCCGATACCGATGAAATAAATGTTCTTTATATTTTTCAGATCAGTCATTCAGAATTTTCAGAATTTCATTCGAGATTTTGTCGTCTGCATCAGTGATTGCCATTTTACCTATATTTTCCTTCAGCATTTCCTGTTCAGCTTTATTATTAGCCAGCCGGATGATTTCAGGTACCAGTTGCTCCGGTGCGTTTTTATCGGAGATCATGATAGCCGCGTTTTTATTTACCAGATTTTCAGCATTCGCCGTTTGATGGTCTTCTGCTGCGTAAGGAAACGGAACAAAGATTACCGGTTTTTTTACTACACATAATTCATACAATACCGAACCGGATCTCGAAACCACTATATCAGCTGCAGCATATGCATATTCCATTTTAGATATGAATTCGCCCGTCCAGATTAATTTCGATTCTGTGGCGTGAGCAGCCGCCTGTCTGGAAAACGATTTTCCCGTTTGCCAGATCAGTTGAATCCTATTTTTTATCAGCAGGGGAATACCGGCATCAATCGCCTCATTCATGGACCGGGCTCCGAGACTGCCTCCCGTTATAAGAACGGTCGTAAGAGAAGGATCCAGGCCAAAAAAAGCAATTCCGTTTTCCCTTGTAATCTGGTTTGATACAACGTTCAAACGCACAGGATTTCCGGTGTGCATGAGTTTTGTGTAAGGAAAGAACTTTTCCATACCGTCGCTTGCAGTAAAAATCCGGGTTGCTTTTTTCCCAAGCATTCTGTTCGCCCTGCCGGCAATGGAATTAGACTCATGTATAAAAGTGGGGATTCCCCTGGCCTGCGCATAGCGAAGCACGGGAAAAGTACTGTATCCGCCCACCCCTATGGCAGCCTGGGGTTTAAACACTTTAAAAATTTCTTTCACCTGAAGAAAACTTTTAATTAATTTATAAGGCAGGGCTACATTTTTTATAAATGAACTTCTATTATATCCGGCTATATCGATTCCTTTAATGGGATATCCCGCTTCCGGAATTTTCTCCATTTCCATTTTACCATTTGCGCCCACAAAAAGGATATCCATATCCGGTTCTTTTTTTCTCAATGCATTTGCGATCGCAAGGGCGGGAAAAATATGCCCTCCCGTTCCACCACCTGCTATAATAATTTTTTTTCCCAAAAGTGCTTTTTTATACAAACGCCGGCTCATTATTTTCCTGCTCTTCAATTTCTTCCTCTTCAATGTCCTTTGCTTCCTCATTTTTCGCTTTTGCCTCTCCTTCAATTCTTTCAGCATTACGTGCCACGCTTAATATAATTCCGATAGCAAGACAGGTAAATAAAAAGGAACTGCCACCCATACTAATCAGTGGAAGCGTTACACCTGTAACAGGAAACAGGTTAACGTTTACGGCCATATTTGCAATAGCCTGAATCATCAATGTAAAACTCAGTCCGAGGGCAAGAAAGGCTCCAAATGCAAAGGGACATTTCTTAAAAATGCGTATACTCCTGAACAGAAATACCAGGTAGATAAACATGATGATGGCTCCGCCAATCAAACCATATTCTTCAATAATGATCGCATAAATAAAATCGGAATAGGGATGCGGCAGAAAATTCCGTTGCCGGCTGTTTCCCGGTCCAAGCCCGATCCATCCACCATTGGCAACCGCAATTTTCGCCTGGTTTACCTGATAGTTATCATCCGTCTTGTCGGTCTTCGTGCCATACATAAAGTTCTCCACCCGATTGATCCAGGTGTCCACCCGGACGAATAATCCTGAATGAGATTCCGTTTTCGATTTGACCACTGAGGGTGCCGCTGATTTATGCCGTACAACGGCTGCCATTATAAGAATCAGAACCGGAATCATTACGATTCCCATGGTTAATAAGAGATGTTTGCCACTGACCCTTCCGATGAACATCAGCATCATAGAGGTCGCCCCTATGAGCAGTGCAGTGGAAAGATTGGCAGGTGCGATCAACAGACAAACCACCGCCACCGGAAGGATCACGGGCAAAAATCCATTTTTAAAATTTTTTATCTGATCCTGTTTCCTGCTCAACAACCGACTGATATACATAATCAGCGCCAGCTTGGCCAGGTCAGAGGTTTGAAAGGTCATGTTCACGATCGGCAGCCTGATCCAGCGGCTACCTTCATTCAGTTTCACACCAAAAAATAAAGTATAGAATAATAATGGAATGGAAATCAGGAAAAGAATCTTTGCCACCCGTGCATAAATAACATAATTGACCATGTGCGCAAAATAGATGATCATCACACCGGCGATGATAAATGCAAATTGTTTGAAAAGATAGATTTCAGTATTCCCCTTATACATTTTATAAGCCAGCAACCCGGTTGAGCTGTATACGGCGAGCAATGACATTAATGCAAGCAATACGACAACTGCCCATATTACCTTGTCCCCCTTGGTTCTTGAACCCAGGTGTTTAAACGCTCTCATTTCTATCGTACTATTGTCTTGCATTTTTTTATGGATGCCTGGTTGATCTACAAGTCTCTTACAGCTTCTTTAAATTGCTTCCCTCTGTCTTCATAATTTTTAAACAAATCAAAACTGGCACAAGCCGGACTCAGTAAAACAACGTCGCCTTTGTCTGCCAGGTGAAAACTACTTTTAACAGCTTCCTTTGCTGAAATGGTATTTACTATTACCGGAACGTCATTTTGAAATGCTTCATGAATCTTCCGGTTATCGATGCCCATGCACACAATAGCCTTTACTTTTTCTTTTACCAGGCTGCGCATCAATGAATAATCATTTCCCTTGTCCACTCCGCCCAAAATCAGCACGACTGGTTTCTGCATACTTTCCAGGGCAAACCAGGTAGAATTTACATTCGTAGCCTTACTGTCATTGATAAATTCCACACCCCGTACCGTGCTCACATATTCCATTCTGTGTTCCAGTGATTCAAAACTTTGCACTGCTTCGCGAATCTTATCCTTGCGAATACCAATCGTGACGGCAGCGAGCCCTGCAGCCATAGTATTATACTGATTATGTATTCCCTTCAGCGCAAAATCATAAATGCTCATTCTCAGGGTTTCACTCCCCGCCTGCAAATTCATTTGCCCGTTCCTGATAAAGCCTCCCTGATTTGGTTCCTGTTGCATGGTATATGGTAATGGGTTAGATTGAAATGGAAATTCTTCTATATGTTGCTTTATAACCGGATCGTCTGCGCAATAGATAAAAAAATCCGTTTTCATTTGGTTTTTAACTATACTGAATTTGCTTTTTATATAATTCTCAAATTTGTATTCGTATCTGTCTAAATGGTCCTCCGTAATATTTGTTAGTATGGCGATATCGGGTCGGAATGCCTGGATATCGTCCAGCTGAAAACTGCTGATTTCAACGATATACCATTCCTTCGGGTCTTCTGCCACCTGCCTGGCAATGGAAACTCCGATATTCCCGACCAGTGCACAGTCCAAACCTCCATGTCGACAGATATGGTAAGCCAGTGAGGTAGTAGTTGTTTTCCCGTTACTTCCTGTTACACCCAGAATCCTGCTGTCTACCCTTGTGGCGATAGGCTAATTCGATTTCACTGATCACCGGAATACCTTTGCTCCGTATCTGAATTATCAAAGAACTTTTATCCGGTATGCCGGGACTCTTCATGACCTCGTCTGCAACCAGGATTCTTCTCCTCACTATGTTTACCTTCTTCGAATTCTATTCCTTTCTCAACCAATACGGATTTATATTTCTCCGCGATTTTTCCGGCATCGGAAACAAATACCATATAACCTTCCTTGGCAGCCAGAATGGCTGCGCCCACGCCGCTTTCACCGGCACCCAGAATAATCAGTTTTGTCATACACATTTCAAGCTTAACGCTCGATACTTAAGGCCAGGGCCTGACATTTTTTTACCACGGTGTTCTGTCAATTGCCATCGTAATCGACAACCATCAACATCACTGTTCAGGTAGGGGGGATTTGGTTTTTCAAAAGCATAGATAAATACTGCACCACAATAATCTATTCGTTTTCAGGGACGGATTTCTCTAAATTCAAAAACTACCTTATTTTCAAAGTCACGATCGCAAATACAACACATAGTATCGTTACAATCCAGAACCGCGTTACAATTTTACTTTCGTTATAACCTAATTTCTGGTAATGATGATGCAGGGGACTCATCAGGAATATCCTTTTCCCCTCGCCATATTTTCGCCTGGTGTATTTGAAATAACTTACCTGTAGTACTACACTGATATTTTCTACCAGAAAGACACCACAAAAAATTGGAATCAGTAATTCCTTACGTACGATTACGGCGAGGGCTGCAATAATCCCACCCAGTGTTAAACTGCCTGTATCCCCCATGAATACGGTTGCCGGATATGAATTGTACCAAAGAAATCCTATGCAGGCACCTATCAATGCACCGATAAAAATGGATAGCTCACCAAGATTGGGGATATACATGATATTCAGATATTCTGCAAAACGCAGATTACCACTGGCGTACGCAAAAACTCCCAAACAGGTACCGATCACCGCACTCACCCCTGTCGCCAGTCCGTCAATACCATCCGTGATATTGGCACCATTTGATACCGCCGTTATAATAAAAATGACGATTACGATATATAATATCCATGTCGCACCGCGCAATGCAGTCGGCAATAATTTGGAATAATTGAATTCATGATTCTTTACAAATGGTATGGTCGTAATGGGCTCCCTGGCTTCCACAAAAAGTTTTACTTTCCCATCGAGGATCACCTTTTTCAAACCAATGGTATCGGTCGGTTTGTTATCACCAACAAATTCCCGCCATACTTTGGTATTGCTGTTAAAATAAAGCGTGGCAGCTACCACGAAGCCAAGTACAACCTGACCGAGCACTTTGAACCAACCCGCTAATCCATCCTTATCTCCTTTTTTGTAATGGATTCCCTGTTTTTGTGCTATTCTCTTGGCACGTAGTTTCAGGTAGTCATCAATAAAACCGATCATACCCATCCAGAGCGTGCTGAATATCATCAGACGGATATATGCCTTGTTCAGATTGGCAAGGAGAAGGGTAGGTATCAGGATGGCAAGAATGATGATGATACCTCCCATGGTGGGTGTTCCTTTTTTCTGTTGTTCTCCTTCCAAACCCAGTTCACGCACACTTTCACCTACCTGCAGGGTACGCAGGTAATTAATTAATCGTCGTCCGAACAACATGGTGATTACCAGGGACAGTATAACGGCCAGCAGCACACGAAAAGTGATGAATTGGAAAAGAGCACCACCGGGCACTTTAACACCTGTCTGTCTAAGCCAATCGAATAGATGATACAACATGTAGTTGATCCGGCTGTTTAATGCTGATTATGGGATCTGTCCCAATTTTATTTGTCTAATAAGTCAAAAATTTCTCTTAAGACCACTTTATCATCGAACGGGTATTTAACTCCCTTGATCTCCTGATATTTTTCATGTCCCTTTCCGGCCACCAGTACAATATCTGATGGCTGGGAAAGATTCACAGCTGTTTTGATTGCTTCCCGCCGGTCTGTGACGGAAATAAATTTTTTCCGGGCGGCTGTGTTCAATCCTTCTTCCATGTCTTGCAGGATGGCCTCCGGTTCTTCAGATCTGGGATTATCGGAGGTGAATACAACCCTGTCACTGAGCTGACAGGCCACTTCACCCATGATGGGTCGCTTCTTTTTATCCCGGTCCCCACCGCATCCAACCACTGTGATGATTCGTTCATCATTTTTACGCAGTTTGTGAATAGTGCTGAGAACATTTTCCAGCGCATCGGGGGTATGGGCATAATCCACGATACCTACAATTTTTACTTTGGGAGAAATCATATAATCGAACCTTCCTTCTGCTCCGCTCAGTACACTGAGGTTTCGAAGGATCTCGGCTTTTTCTTCACCCAGGCAAATAGCCGCACCAAAAACCGCCAACAGGTTATACGCGTTGAATTCCCCGATTAACCGGAAATGAACTTCCTGGTCATTGACCAGCATTACGAGACCGGTCAGGTTATTTTCAAGGATCTTTCCTTTGAAGTCAGCCGTTGTTTTCAGGCTGTATGAATATTTTGATGCCGACGTATTCTGCAACATCACTTCCCCTCTTTTATCATCGGCATTGGTTATTGCGAACGCCGCTGATGACAGTCCATCAAAAAAAAGCTTTTTGACACGGATATATTCGTCAAATGTTTTATGATAATCCAGATGGTCATGTGTGATATTGCTAAAAATTCCACCAGTATAATATAATCCATCGATCCGGTGCTGGTGGATCGCATGCGAACTGGTTTCCATAAACACATGGGTACAACCCGCTTTCAGCATATCGTGCAGGAGCTGATTTAATGAAATCGGATCCGGTGTTGTATGGGTAGCAGCCAGGACCGTTTTTCCTATATGATTCTGAACCGTACTCAGCATACCACATGTATAACCAAGGGAACTGAATAATTTATAGAGCAGGGTCACGATAGTCGTCTTCCCGTTGGTTCCGGTAACACCTACCAGTTTCAGTTTTTCAGAAGGCTGACCAAAAAAATTATGCGCCATCAAACCGGAAGCTGCCGCGCTGTTTTCTACCTGTATATACGTAATCCCATCTTTCAGACTGACGGGCATGATTTCGCAGATGATCGCAGCCGGGTGAGCTTCTGAGACCGAATCAATAAACTGATGTCCGTCAGTATGAGTACCCTTCACAGCAATAAATGCTGAAGCCTTTCCCACTTTGCGTGAATCCAACTGAAGATCCCTGACTTCGACATCCAATTTTCCGTGGACCGACCGAATACGTACTTTATATAATATTTCCTGTAGATTCATTAGTTAAGATCCAGGATGAGTTTTTGATTTTTTGACACGATGGTTCCTGCTGATATACTTTGTTGTTTTACTTTTCCTGTTCCCCGGGCAATCACTTTCAGATCCCTTGATTCGAGTAAATACAGCGCATCTTTCAGTCCCATACCTTTTACATCAGGTACTTTTTTCATTTCCTCCGTTTTTGCTTTTACAACCGGTTGGTTATTTTGACGGTAGACACCAGACCATTTATTATCGCGGGATGAGTCCGCGTATGGCATTTTCAGTGTATAAAAAATATTTTTTATTTCGTCGGTGGAACCAGCATAATAGTAGGCCGTGCTGTCTTTTTTTAGCAAATCCGTATAAGATGCAAGTTGTAAACTGTCGGGTGTCAATGCCTCCATACTCATCAGCTTGTCCGCCACTTCTCTGAAAACAGGTCCGGCTACTGCAGCACCCAGGTATTTTTTTGCAAAAGGTTTATTTTTTATGACAACGATGCAGGTATACCGGGGATGGTTTGCGGGAAAATAACCTGCAAAAGATGACTGATAGATATGATCCGCATATCCGCGGTTGCCATTGGCCACCAGAGCCGTGCCTGTTTTACCGGCCACAGAGTAAAAAGTATTTTTAAAGGCCGATTTAGCCGTGCCTTTAATACAAACTCCTTCCAGACAGGTTCTGAGTTCTGCCAATGTTTCATCACTGCAGATTTTATCTATCATCACCACAGGCTGATTTTCCCGGTCCGGGCCTCCCGCGTACTGTACACCATTCACGAGATAGGGCTTCATCATTTTGCCATTATTGGCGACTGCATTATATAAGGTGAGGGTTTGCAAAGGACTAATCAGTACTTCATAACCAAAAGCCATCCAGGGAAGTGTACTAGCACTCCAGGTTCGCGACTTGGGAGATTTTATAATAGGAGATGTTTCACCGGCGAGGTCGATACCTGTTATCTGGTTTAGCTTTAATTTTTTGAGATGATCCACGAATTGCTGGGGATGCTGGGAGTAGTGCGCCACAACAAGTTTTGCCATACCCACATTTGAGCTATGTTCAAAAGCCTGTTCTACGGTTACATCACTGATTTCCTGTCTTTCTGCATCATGGACAGTACGGGTCCCGATTTTCCAGGTTCCACCTTCAATATTCAGATGATCAGTCAGGTGCACCTCGTGATCCTCCAGCAAAGACATCAGTGTGGCTAATTTAAATGTAGACCCGGGCTCCGATGCTCTGATTGCATAATTTAAGTCCTCCCAATAGCTGCCGTCTGACTGCCTTCCCAGATTTGCCATGGCTCTGATTTTACCAGTGGCTGTTTCCATCACAATGCAGGTTCCGTGCTCACATTCGTTTTCAACCATCATGGAAAGCAGTGCATTTTCGGCAATATCCTGGGTGTTAACATCAATGGTGGTTATAATATCTTTTCCGTTTTCAGGATCGATCTCATACCCTTCAACCGGAATATATGTGCCTGCATTCAGATATCGAACCAGTCGTCTGCCATTTTCACCACGCAGGAGGCTGTCGTAGGTTCTTTCCAATCCAACGTTCTGGGCGTTATCACGCGATAAACCGATCGTTCGGTTCGCCAGTAATCCGAATGGATTGAGTCGTTTGCTGGAAGCGTCTGTAATAAAACCGCTTTTATTTCTTCCCAAACGAACAAGAGGAAAATCCCGGAGACGCTTATATTGATCAAAATTTAAATTACGCTGCAGGAGATAATAGCGGTCGTCCGATTTATATCCCTGGAGTAATTGTTTCTTATAGGAAGCCGCGGATTGGTCTTTAAATAGATTTGCGAGACAAAGAGAAAGAGAGTCGAGGTTTTCCTTGAAACGTTTTCCGTTTTTTTCCCGAAGGCCATCGGCATCAAAGTCGATGTAAATATTAAAAAAAGGAACAGAGGTACTTAACATATTTCCATCTTCACTATAAATCGTTCCTCTTTCAGCGCTGAGGTCAACATATTTCTGATGCAGACTATCACTCAGTGCTCTCCAATATTTTCCCTGTACCTGCTGGATGAAGAATACTCTCCCCAATACAGCAGCACATATCAGCACCATTCCGATGAAACACAGGTAAACTCTCCAAAGTATATCTCTCCTTAGTTCCACCGGGTATCGGGGATATGGGGTGATAAAAATTATTTCATTTATTTAAACTGTCGGTCAGGACCAGGGGGGGTGAAGACAGGGGTTTTAACCCAAATGGTTCAACCGCTTTGGCCAATTCACTCTGCTTACTGCGAAACATGACTTCGCTTTTCAGGCTTTTGAATTCATATTGTAATTCCTGCAATTCCCTGCCTGTTTTTCCGATGTCACGCACCACATGGTCGGCATAATGTCCGTTATATATGTAGATCACTGCGAGTAAAGCGAGGAAGAGAAAAAAAGGAAGGTTGCGAACCATCCACTGATAGCGGATGAGACCTTTTACCTTATTTTTTTTGCTTTTGAACGTCTTCATAATGGCAGTGTGCTGAATAAAAAAAGTAGGGTACGATTATCATACTGAATTTTCTTAGGTAGGGGATTGTATCTTTTATATTTTTTCTGCGATTCTTAGTTTTGCACTTCTTGCACGCGGATTCCGGCTAAGCTCTTTATCGGAAGGGGTTATGGGTTTTTTTGTGATCGTTCGGAAGGGGGTTGTGGATGGAGAGGAACCGAAAGGATCCTGTTCATCTTTTGCTTCGAAATGGCCATACCTGAAAAACTGTTTCACAATCCGGTCTTCAAGTGAATGAAAACTGATGATCGCGATACGGCCACCTGGTTTTAGTAAGTCCGGAACCTGTGTGAGCATTTCACGCAGTGCGCCTGTTTCATCATTTACTTCTATCCGCAATGCCTGGAATACCTGTGCGAAGTACCTGTTTGGGTTGCCTTTTACCAGATCAGCAATGGTCTGTTTAAATCCTTTGACCGTGCGAAACGGTGTTTTGTTTCTAAGGGCCGCTATGGCTTTGGCCAGTGTTTTTGCATTCGTCACTTCCCCATACATGCTGAATATTTCCTGGAGCTTTTGTTCTCCATACGTATTCAGAATAGTTTCTGCTGTGAGTGCCTGCCGCTTGTCCATTCGCATGTCCAGGTCTGCATCTTCGGATCGGGTGGAAAAACCACGGGTCGGTTCATCAAACTGGTGACTACTCACGCCCAGATCAGCCAATATGCCATCTACAGCTGTAACTCCGTGAAGTCGAAGAAATCTTCTTATATGTCGAAAGTTGTGCGGGATGAATACGAATCGTTCGTCCTGCAAAACATTTCTCTTTGCGTCCGCATCCTGATCAAAACCGTATACCCGCCCTTCGGAGTTCAGGTGAGCCAGGATCTCTGTTGAATGTCCACCTCCGCCAAAAGTGCAATCAACAAAGACCCCGCTTGCCCTGAGTTTCAAACCGTCCATCGCTTCTGAAAGCAATACGGGTATATGATATGCGGGATTAGAATCCCTCATATAGTTCATTTATCAGGTTTGCCATTCATCACCTCATTGGCCAGACCACTGAAGTCATCCGGTGAAAAGCTTTCAAAGAACTGTTGGTACTTAACTTTATCCCAGATTTCTATCTTGTTAACTGCCGTAACCAGCACGATATCCTTTTCAAGGCCGGCGTAATCTTTCAGGTTCTGCGGTATCAATAACCTGCTCGCCGAATCCAGTTCCATCATCGTCGCACCGTTCAGAAAATATCTCCTGAATGACCTTACCTTCGGGTCAAAATCATTCAACTTGCTAATCTGCTCAAAAATGGGCTCCCAGCTTTTCATGGGATATAGACCCAGACATTTTTCAAATCCCCTGTTTATGACAAAAGAACCCGCTTCCTCGCCGGTCTGCTTTTTGAGCGAAGCCGGCAGGAGAAACCGCCCTTTTGCATCGAGCGTTACCTCGTATTCCCCTAGAAAACCATTCATTTATAAGGACTTGAAGCAATGTTATTAATAATTGACACAAAATAACACTTTTTCCCACTTTACAAAACAATTTGGAAGATTTTAATTTTTCCACAGAAATTTACTACACCCCGAAGCCCACTGGACAAGGATTTGAATCCATTTAGTCAGCATGAACTGACAAATATCCTGTGTATAAGATGTTAATCAGTGTGAATATCTGTGTATAACTCGATTCGATGACCCAACCTACTCCCTTCCCCGACGAACTTTATATGTCTGCGTTCGGTTATGAATTACCGGAGGAAAAGATCGCACGATTCCCTTTAGAGCAGAGGGATGCTTCTAAACTCCTGGTTTGGCAATCCGGTAAAATCCGGGAGGGACATTATGACGAAATTGGAAATTTTCTTCCCAGCCCCTGCCTGTTGGTATTTAATAATAGCCGGGTACTGGAAGCGAGGATACTATTTCAAAAACCAACGGGTGGGCAGATAGAAATTTTTTGTCTGGAACCGCATTCAGGACAATCCATTTCAGATGGTATGAAGCAAACAAGATCCGTATTATGGATCTGTTTGATCGGCGGTGCATCCAAATGGAAAAGACATCAGGTACTAATCAAAGAATTCGCACAAGTCAGACTGGAAGCGCGTTATGTCGAAAAAAGAAAGGATGACTTTGTTATAGAATTTTCCTGGGTACCACATGAATTATCATTTGCATCCATATTGCATCAGTTGGGAACCATTCCACTTCCGCCTTATCTGAAAAGATCTGCGGAAATTTCGGATGCAGAAAGATATCAAACTGTGTATGCAAAAGAATCAGGATCTGTAGCGGCTCCGACTGCCGGATTGCATTTTAATGAAAAACTGATTCAAAACTTATCAGGAAAAGGTATTGAACCATTATACCTGACCCTGCATGTTGGCGCAGGTACATTCATGCCGGTAAAAACAGATAAACTTTCCGAACACCATATGCATGAAGAGTTTATTGAAGTGCGCGCGGTCAATATTGAAAAATTGATTTCGAAACTACATGAGCCGGTAATAGCCGTTGGCACAACGTCATTGAGAACCCTTGAAACGCTTTACTGGCTTGGTTTGAAAATAAGTAAACGTAAAAATATTTCAGCCGGGGAATTATTTCTGAATCAGGAATATCCTTACCTGGAAACAGCTGATATATCCACAGCAGATGCATTAGGTTACTTACTTGACTGGTTAAAAAAAGAACCGGGAGAAAAACTAATCACTAAAACGCAATTATTTATTGTGCCTGGCTACCAATTTAAAATGGTGCATGGACTGATCACCAATTTTCATCAGCCGCATTCTACTTTATTACTGCTGGTGGCAGCTTTTATCGGCTCCAAATGGAAAAGCGCATACACATTTGCGTTAGAGCATGGATACCGATTTTTAAGTTATGGCGATGGATGTCTTTTTTTACCCAGGACATTCAACTAAATGCATTTCCTGTAAAAACCTCATGAATAACTGGCCATATCAGGCGCCCTGAGGAATACTTTTTTCCTGGCGGATCAGTGGAATTTCCAAAGTAAAAGTTGTACCCTTCCCCATTGTGCTGTCCACTTTTATACGTCCGTTATGTGCATCAACAACGGATTTCACATAACTAAGTCCCAGTCCGAATCCTTTGACGTTATGTACATTGCCTGTATGCGCCCGATAGAATTTTTCAAATATCCTTCGTTGCGTCTCCTTGGTCATACCAATTCCATTGTCCTCAATACGGATGATCATATTTTTTCCGTTCCGGTGGGTACCAATGCGTATCATCAGTTTTTCACGGGAATATTTGATTGCGTTATCGATCAGGTTTGAGATCAGGTTAGTAAAATGCACTTCGTCTGCCTGTGCCATATCATATCCGTCTTCCAGTTGAAGAACCACGTCGGCATGTATTTCTTCCAGCTGTAATTTGAAATTATCCATTACCCGCCTGATAACTTCATTTACATGCAGAGGCTGTAGTTTAAGCTGTAATTCCTGGCGGTCAATGAGCGCTGCCTGAAGTATAGTCTCAACCTGTTTATTCATGCGCTTATTTTCTTCCTTTATAATACCACTGAAATAAGCAGATTTTTCCCGGTCATCTACAACTTTCTCATTACGCATAGCATCAACGGCCAGCGATATCGTAGCCAATGGTGTTTTAAATTCATGCGTCATATTATTTATAAAATCATTTTTGATTTCGCTAAGCTTCTTTTGCATCAACAGCGTTCTGACCGTAACATAAAACGCGCTGATAATAACCAGTGTAAAAAATATGACGCCGAAAATCATCCACCTCATTTGTTTCATAACCACCGATTTATAATCCGGTATTACGATACTGATAGTTTCCAGGGGTTCCGGACCGCTCAGCTCCATAGGATTATCCACAAGGGGATAAATGGTTTGCAGATTATGGATGGTATCTTTAAGTGCCAGATAATAATTGCCTGATTTTAATTCATTTGTATTAGAAAAAATAGACGGATTGATTCCACCTGAAAATATGCAGAACTCAAATTTTGTGTCTTTCAGACCACGGTAATTAAAAGCATTGCGCAATAATTCCGACATCTCCTGAAAACTAAGCCGTTGGGAGATCAGCGGGGGGCGCATAAGTTCCTGCATAAATTGCTCAGAAGGCCGAAACCCAAAACCCTGTGGAGAGCGAAGCAACTGACTGCCGGAAAGAGCCGTCTTTTTATAGTCGATGAGAACGCGTGCAACATCGGTTGTTACGTCGACCAGCTTATGATGCAGCTCTTCCTCTTTGTTTTCCACCATGGTGGTAATCCAGTTCCACTGGATATAAATGATACCTACGAGAGAAAGACTGATCAGGATAAAAATGATAGTAAAATTTTTCTTCAAAAGGTCCCTATTTAAACTAAATGGAAAACATTATCTGACTTAAACAGCGGTCAAATTTATTAAACTATTATCTTCAGATTCGTTAAATTACAATATGGACAGTCCCGCGGCTGGTATCTTGCTGATCGCTGACCCGTTTCTAAAAGATCCCAATTTTAAAAGATCGGTCATTTTCCTTTGTGAACACCAAAGCGAGGGAAGTTTCGGCTTTTTGCTCAATAAAACATACGAATACAGCTTAAAAGATCTGGTAAACAATGCCGATGACCTGGAAATTCCGGTCTATTTTGGCGGGCCCGTTCAAACAGATACCATTCATTTTCTTCACCAGTATCCCGACCTGATCCAGGGAGGCTACCAGGTAATTGATGGCATTTACTGGGGTGGCAATTTTGAAGAAGCGCTGGATCTCATCAGGGCCGGGAAAATTCAAACTTCAAAAATTCGGTTTTATATTGGTTATTCAGGATGGGCAGGCGGTCAATTGGAAGACGAACTCAAAGAAAAATCCTGGCTACCCGCATCAGCAGACCGAAAACTCATTTTCCATAAAAAAACAGAGGAAATCTGGAATGATGCTATCCGCCACCTGGGAGGTAATTACCTGATGATGCTCAATTTCCCGATCGATCCGCAACTAAATTAAATCAGACGGCTTTTGCGCCTTCTACCAAAACCGTTACACGGTTATTTAGTACTTCCACAAATCCACTTCGGATTTCAAAAAATGTTGTGTGGGTTTTATCGTTCAAAACTTTGATCCTTCCCGTTTTCAGCGCACTGATCATAGGCGCATGTTTATTCAATAACTCAAAAGATCCGGTTACGCCTGGCAATTGCACACCGTACACTTCATCGCTGAAAAGTTTCTTTTCGGGAGTCAGTATTTCTAGATTCATACACATTTAGTATAAGAGTAGAGTAAAGGGTATAAGGGGAAGTATCAAGTGAGATCCACTCATATACTCTTATACCCATACTTTTATCCCTGCGCCTGAGCCATCAGCTTCTTACCCTTTTCCATCGCGTCGTCAATCGTCCCTACCAGATTGAATGCGGCTTCCGGATAATCATCCACTTCACCGTCCATGATCATATTAAATCCGCGGATGGTTTCTTCGATCGGCACCAAAACACCTTTCAGTCCGGTAAAGGCCTCCGCCACATGGAAGGGTTGTGAAAGGAAACGCTGAACTTTTCGGGCGCGGGCAACAATTAATTTGTCCTCGTCACTTAATTCATCCAGTCCAAGGATCGCGATAATATCCTGCAATTCTTTATAGCGCTGTAAAACAAGTTTCACACGATTAGCACAATCATAATGCGCATCGCCTACGATTTTGGGCTGGAGAATTCGACTGGTAGAATCCAGGGGATTCACGGCCGGATAAATTCCCAGATCCGCTATCTTGCGATCCAATACCGTCGTGGCATCCAAATGCGCAAAAGTTGTTGCGGGCGCCGGATCAGTCAGGTCATCCGCTGGTACATAAACCGCCTGAACCGAGGTAATGGAACCGTTTTTGGTAGATGTAATTCTTTCCTGCATCAAACCCATTTCGGTTGCCAGGGTTGGCTGGTACCCTACGGCTGAAGGCATACGACCTAATAACGCAGATACTTCAGAACCTGCCTGTGTAAAACGGAAGATATTATCAACGAAAAAAAGAATATCACGACCCTGTCCCTTGCCATCTCCGTCGCGATAGTATTCTGCGATCGTCAAACCACTGAGGGCCACGCGGGCGCGCGCTCCGGGAGGTTCGTTCATTTGTCCGAAAACAAAAGTTGCTTTTGATTCAGACAGTTCCTTCATATCGACTTTAGAAAGATCCCATCCGCCATGTTCCATGCTATGTTTGAAATTGTCGCCATATTTCATAATCCCTGCTTCAATCATTTCGCGCATGAGATCATTTCCTTCACGAGTACGTTCTCCTACACCGGCAAATACAGAAACACCCGCATAAGCCTTGGCGATATTATTGATAAGCTCCTGGATCAAAACCGTCTTTCCCACACCTGCACCACCGAAAAGTCCGATTTTTCCACCTTTAGCATAAGGTTCTATCAGATCAATGACCTTAATTCCGGTAAATAAGACTTCAGTACTTACACTCAGATTTTCAAAAGCAGGGGGTTTGCTGTGAATGGGTCTTGCGCCAACCTTAGAAACCGGCGGCAGTCCATCAATCGGATCACCTGTAACATTAAACAACCTGCCTTTGATGGCGTCACCTACAGGCATAGAAATCGCAATGCCGGTGTCTAACACCTCAAGGCCACGCGATAGACCTTCAGTACCATCCATGGCAATGCAGCGAACACTGTCTTCTCCCAGATGTTGTTGTACTTCCATGACCAGTGTTCCACCATCTGGCCTCTGTAACTCAAGAGCATTGTATATTTCGGGGAGTTTACCCTTAAACTGAACGTCTACAACCGCACCGATAATTTGTTTAATCTTGCCTGCATTTGGCATAAGGCTTATAATTAAAGGTTACTTTAAAATCGGCTGCAAAGGTAAGTGTACGGAGCCGGAATTCCGAAATGAAAAACCAAGTATTTTTACGAATATTAATGCTTTATACATGCAATTAATTCAGGTGCGTGACCCATCCGACAGCCGGGCATTTATCCAGGCAAATGTAGACATCCTGGGTGGTGTGGCGGGATATATCCGGCCCCTGGACAAGGATATTGAAGAAGTTTTCGACTCCAAAAAAAACAAAGCCTTCAGGCATGGCGAGGCTGCGCGTTGGATTCTCAGAGATGAAAATGGCCTTTTACTCGGCCGGATTGCCGCTTTTACAAATAAAAGGTATAAAACCGTCGGAGATACATTTCCCGTGGGCGGAATAGGCTTTTTTGACTGTATCAATAATCAGGAAGCGGCTGACCAGCTATTCGATGTAGCCAAACATTGGCTGATGCAACGGGGTATGGCAGCCATGGATGGGCCGATTAATTTCGGCGAACGGGATACCTGGTGGGGACTTGTTACCGAAGGTTTTCATGAACCCTTGTACAGAATGAATTTTAATGCCCCTTATTATCAGAACCTTTTTGAGAACTACGGCTTTAAAGTATTTTTTGAACAGATCTGTTTTGGAATGGATCCCAAAAAACCGTTTAGCAAAAAGCTGATGGACCGGCATGCGGTAATAGCTGCCGATCCTTCTTTCCGGGCGGCACATATCAGCAAAAAAAAACTGGATCTGTATGCCGGATATTTCACTGAAGTATATAATAAAGCCTGGGCCGGTCACGGCGGGATGAAACAATTAAAGCTTGAACAGGTAAAACATCTCTTCAGTCAGATGAAGCCGTTTATGGAAGAAAGACTGATCTGGTTTACTTATCACAACGACAAGCCCATCGCGATGTTTGCAAATATTCCTGATCTGAATCAATGGTTCAAATTCCTGAACGGGAAATTTGGGATTCTGCAGAAACTGAAATTTTTATGGATGGTGAAAACTAAAAAAAATAAAAAATTTACGGGTCTCGTGTTCGGAGTTGTCCCCGAATACCAGGGTATGGGGATTGATGCATTTATGATAGCTGAAACAGGTAAAATGGTACTTATTCTTCCGTATACTGAATACGAGATGCAGTGGGTGGGTGATTTCAATCCAAAAATGATTAATATGATCAGGACGATGGCTGACACCTACCCCAGTAGAAAACTAAAGACTTATCGATATATTTTCGACCGGACGGTTGAATTTAAAAGACATCCCATTTTCTAAATCTTTATTATCATTGCAAACAGGATAGATTCCGGAGGTAAGGATTATGAACAAATTCATTGTTTCTGCAAGAAAGTACAGGCCACAACTTTTTTCAACCGTTGTAGGGCAATCACATATAACCACAACACTGAAAAATGCCATTCGAAATAAACAACTTGCGCATGCTTTTTTGTTTTGTGGCCCGAGGGGGGTAGGAAAAACAACGTGCGCGCGAATATTAGCCAAAGCCATTAATTGCGAAAATCCCGCTGCAGACGGAGAAGCCTGTAATGTTTGCCATTCCTGTGTTTCGTTCAATGAGGGCAGTTCATTGAATATCCATGAACTGGATGCTGCCAGCAATAATTCGGTAGATGATATCCGGAGTCTGGTTGACCAGGTACGTTTTGCACCTCAACCCGGAAAATATAAAGTCTATATAATAGATGAAGTACACATGCTCAGTTCTTCGGCGTTTAACGCCTTTTTGAAAACCCTCGAAGAGCCACCCCCCTATGCAATTTTTATACTCGCAACCACTGAGAAACATAAAATCCTGCCGACGATCCTGAGTCGCTGCCAGGTTTTCGATTTCAAAAGAATCACCAATCAGGATATCATGGATCATTTGCTGGAGATTTGTGATAAAGAAAATATTCCTTCTGAAAAATCGGCGCTTGAAATGATCGCTCAGAAAAGCGAAGGCTGTATGCGCGATGCACTGAGCCTGATGGATAAGATGGTAAGTTTTTCTGACGGCAAATTAACATACGCTGATACATTGGAGAATTTAAATATTCTCGACGCCGGATATTATTTCAAGTTGCTGGAAACTGTCCGCAATCAGCAATTGGCTGAATCGCTCCTGATTTATGATGAAATAAACCGTAAAGGATTCGAAGGTGATTTATTATTGAGTGGTTTCGCAGAATTTATCAGGAATCTGCTGATATGCAAAGACGAAAAAGCATCGCGCCTGCTGGATGTAGTGGAAGATTTCAAGGAAAAATACAGACTAGTGTCCCAGGATGTTGAAAGCTCATATCTGATCAGTGCGTTAAATTTGTTAAGTGAATCCGAACTGCACTATAAAGCCGCGAGAAATAAGAGATTGCATGTTGAACTGGCACTCATAAAATTGTCCTATTTAAACCAGGCGCTTCATTTGTCAGTCGGACAGGCGGATAAAAAAAAGGGAACAGAGTCGGTAAAACCAGTGGCTTACCGGATTATTGCGCCATTGGAAATAAAAGAAAAAAAACAAGTGCCAATTCACTCCTGAGCCCGATTATAAGGACCCGGTTCCTGTCTCTTCAGTCAAACCTGCACCCAAACTGGTGATTGAAGATACCCATAACGACTCCTGTAACCAGCTTTGGTGCACTTTCGAAAATCCGTCAGGAAGTAGTAAACAGAAAACCTGCTGCTCTATATTCTGAACTTAAACCGCTGGAAGAAATCCCGTTGATGGAAGTCTGGAATCTGTTTACTTCCGATTTGAAAAAAAATAAAAATTCTGCCGCACAGAGTTTCGAATCTGCCGAACTCCGAATACTGGATGAACAACGATTTGAAATACTTACCAATAACAACCTGGAACAACGATTTGTGGAACAGGAAAAAAGAAAACTATCTGACTTACTCCAGGAAAAATTCCGGAACAAAAACATTTCATTCTCTGTTATCATCCGTCAGCAGACTGCTGATCATATTTATTTAGAAAAAACCTTGAGCAAACGAGAACAATTTCAGCAAATCTCAGAAATGTATCCGCTTGTAAAAGAATTAAAGGATAAATTAAAACTGGAACTGGATTATTGAGGCTTTACGTAATTCCATTCATTTGAGGGCAAATGCTAAAAATCCTCTAATTTGGAAGCCTTGATTTTGCTTAGCCATTGAATCGAAAGATCTTTACAAATTCTTATGCCAGGAAATTCTACGAATCAGATATTTCAAACGAGCTCTTCATCCCGTTGGTCGCGTTTTATTTGGAGCAGTCGGTTGATTGCCCTTTTTGTAGTGCTGGCCGTTGTCACTATAATTATAACCCTGACGCGCGTATATACTCCTTCACTGCCAAATTTTGGTGCTCAGGAAAAAGAAGCCCTTCTTGATAGCTCAAGCTGGCTTTTCAATCAAAGTAAAATCGGAAAGCAGTATGGCGGCTTCCGGAAATTCATAAATGAAAAAGTGGCTTATAAAGCCGGAGGATATCCCCTGGGCAAACGTTTCAGGAAAAAAAATGGCGTTGTGGTGCAGGCTGACTCCAGTTTCTATTCTTTTAAGAAATTCTCTATTGGAATCAGAGCAGGATTTTATGTAAACTGGTCTCCATCTTCATTGGTTTCTCTTGTACATAATATCTCCAGATTAAATATGGTTTTGCCGGAATGGTTTTTCCTTGACCCGAATACCGATACGTTGTGGACCAAAATCGATACGGCTGCATTAAATGTAATGAACAAATCGGGTGTTAAGGTACTTCCGCTACTTACAAATAATATTGCCGGCGTTTTCCGGGGTGATGTAATTCACCGTATTCTCAACGACCCGGAAAAAAGAGAACGTCTTGTTGCTGACATTATTAAATATCTTGAAAAATATAAACTGGACGGGATTAATATTGACTTTGAAGATCTGCTGGAAAACAAAAACGAAGTGCTTGTTCAATTCCAGAAATCACTCTACGATAAAATGCACCAAAGGGGATTACTGGTTTCCCAGGATGTACAACCATTTAACCAGGATTATAATTTTAAAGAACTTTCTGAATATAATGATTATGTTATTCTGATGGCCTATGACCAATTCTCAGATGGTACCGGACCTGGTCCGATCTGCCATCAGAAATGGATTGAAGGGGCAGTTGACGATGCCATTAAAAAAATCCCCGGCAATAAGCTGATCCTGGCCGTTGCGGGTTTTGGATATGACTGGAAAGTGGATGAAAATGATAAGGTTATTTCTGTTATTCCGATCAGTTATCAGGAAGCCCTGACTACGGCGCTCAGCTATGATGGCAAAATTGTATTTGACAACGACTCCTATAACCTTCATTTTACTTACGACGGGGATGATGGCGCGCCGCATAAAGTACAATTCACTGACGCCGCAACAACATTCAATACGATGCGGTTCGCAGAAGAGACCGGATTGGGCGGGGTCGCACTCTGGCGTCTCGGTAATGAAGATCCCCGGATGTGGGATTTTTATGACAGGGATATGAGCAAAGACAGTCTGCGCAATTTTGATTTCCATTTATTCTCTACAGTGAAAACATTGAGTTTGGATGAAACACCAGCTTATTCCGGCGAGGGTGAGGTGCTGGATGTAATCGGAGGTCCGACAAGTGGAAAAATCACCCCCGAACTGGACACAACCGAATTACTGATTTCTGAAGAAAGGTATGATAGCCTTCCATCCAAATGGGTTGCGAAAAAATATGGGACGAAGGATAAGAAGAAACTGGTGCTCACTTTTGACGATGGACCCGACCCCCTTTATACACCGCAAATTCTGGATATTCTGAGCAGAGAAAATGTACCGGCTGCTTTTTTTGTGGTTGGTATCAATGCGGAAAATAATATTCCCATTGTAAAAAGAATTTATCGTGAAGGGCATGAAATAGGTAACCACACTTTCACGCATCCAAATATTGCGATGGTGAGCAGGAAACGGGCAATCATTGAAATGGATGCCACACGGCTTTTGATAGAAGCTATCACGGGTCATTCAACCGTTCTTTTTCGCGCGCCTTATAATGCTGATTTCGAGCCTCAGAAAGCGGAAGAGCTTATTCCGGTGGCTATTGCCAGGGAAAAAAACTATCTGGATATCGGAGAGTCGATTGACCCTCTGGATTGGGAGCCGGGAACACCTGCGGATTCAATTGTTGCCAGGGTGATAGCACGTAAACAGAGTATGACAGATCAGAATCTCAGTGGAAATATTATTCTGTTACACGATGCCGGTGGGGATAGCAGGGCAGCGACCGTTGAAGCTTTGCCGCGGATTATACATTATTTTAAAGAAAGAGGTTACACATTTACGACGATAGCAGATTTGCTGAGCAAGAAAAAAGAAGACCTGATGCCTTCGGTTCCTAAAGGAAGCGGGTATTATTTATTGCAACTAAATTATTTTCTTGCCATGTCTGCCTACCTGGGCAGCCATCTGCTGACTTCTGTTTTCATTGTGTTTATTATACTATCGTTATTCCGCATACTCTCTATGGCTGTTATGGCCAGTAAACAGCATCGGTGGGAAAAGAAATATGGTTTGAAGCCATTTTGGAAACCTGATGGAACCGATGCTCCTCTGGTGAGTATTATTGTGCCCGCTTATAATGAAGAAATAAATGCCGTCAGCTCACTGGAAAATCTGATGAGGACAGACTATCCCAATTTCGAAATCATTTTTGTGGATGATGGAAGTAAGGATGATACTTTTAAAAAAGTGCAGCATGCGTTTGAAGGAAATAAAAAAATTCGTGTTTTCACAAAAACGAATGGGGGTAAGGCCTCAGCGCTGAACTTTGGAATTCAGCGATCAGAGGCTGAGTATGTGATTTGCATCGATGCGGATACAAAATTACTTCCTGATGCTGCCACGAAACTCATGATGCATTTTGGTGAGGTACAATATCATAATGGAAAAAAAGTTGGAGCCGTCGCCGGCAATGTTAAAGTGGGCAATACGGTAAACCTGCTCACCCGCTGGCAATCCATTGAATATATCAGCAGCCAGAATTTTGACCGGAAGGCCTTTGCCTATGTGAATGCTATAACAGTAGTTCCCGGTGCCATCGGCGCTTTTCGTAAAAAGGCCATTGAAGAAGCGGGTGGTTTTGCTACCGACACCCTGGCAGAAGATTGTGATCTGACAATCCGGATGCTTCGTTGTAATTACATCATAGAAAATGAAAACAATGCCATTGCGATGACGGAAGCACCGGAAACGGTTAAAATGTTTGTTAAACAAAGATTCCGTTGGAGTTTCGGCGTTATGCAGACTTTTTGGAAAAACAGGGATATGCTATTCAGCATGCAAAATAAATCTCTTGGATGGATTGCATTGCCCAATATCCTCATCTTCCAATATATTATACCATCGGTTATTCCGCTGGCAGATTTTTTTATGCTGGTCGGACTGCTTACGGGCAATGCTGCCCGTATTGGAACATATTATCTGGTTTTTATGGTCGTTGATCTGGCCGTGGCGATCCTTGCTTTTAGTTTCGAAAAGGAAAATCCGGCCAAATTGATCTGGCTTATCCCACAGCGGTTGGTTTGGCGATGGCTGATGTGGTACGTTCTGTTTAAATCCTTCAGAAGGGCTATAAAAGGTGAATTACAACACTGGGGAGTACTCAAACGTACGGGAAATGTAAAAGAAATTCCGTCGCTGCAACAGGTTTGAACCATTGTCCGACCCCGTCATTCACGTTTTTGCCTTAATTTCGAGGTTCCAAAATCTAAAATTATCCAGTTATATGGCTGAAGTTATTTTAATGCCGAGACTTAGTGATACAATGACGGAAGGTGTGATCGCTGCCTGGCATAAAAAAGTCGGCGACAACGTGAAGAAAGGTGACCTGCTTGCTGAAGTAGAAACCGATAAAGCAACAATGGATCTGGAAAGTTATAAAGACGGAACCCTGTTGTTTACAGGTACAGATAAGGGTGGTAAGGTACAGGTAAATGATTTACTGGCTATCATCGGAAAACCGGGGGAAGATATAAGCTCCCTGGTAAAATCCGGGGGAACAGCAACAGCTCCCTCCCCTGCAGCAAAAGCGGATACCACTTCACCTGCACCAACACCCGCTCCTGCACCGGCAGAAACAAAAAAACCCGCGACACCCGCAATAGATCTTACTGCCATGCAGGAAGTTATCCTTATGCCGAGACTGAGTGATACCATGACAGAGGGAGTAATTGCAGCCTGGCACAAAAAAGTGGGCGATCAGGTAAAAAAGGGAGACGTACTGGCGGATATTGAAACAGACAAAGCGACCATGGAATTGGAAAGTTATAAAGAAGGAAAATTATTATACACAGGGGCGGAAAAAGGTCAGAAAGTAGCAGTAAACGACTTGCTTGCTATCATCGGCGAGGAAGGAAAAGTAAATGTGCAGCAAATTGTGGACGCATCAAAAAATAAAGGAGCATCTCCCGCAGCCGCTAAAGAACCAGCTGCTCAAACTGCTGAATTAAAATCAGCACCTCAACCCGTCGCAAAAGAAACTAATTCATTAAATGGTGACGGCAGGATCAAAGCTTCGCCCCTTGCAAAAAAAATGGCCTCTGAAAAGGGCATAGATCTTTCTCAATTGCATGGCAGCGGAGATTTTGGCAGAATAATAAAAAAAGATGTAGCGGAATATACTCCGGCTGCATCCGCTCCTGCCGCAGCACAAAAAGCTGCAGCGGTATCAACAGCACCAACCGGTCAGGTAAGTTTTGATGATATTCCTGTTTCTCAAATGAGAAAGGTAATTGCAAAACGTCTTTCGGAAGCTAAGTTCTCTGCACCGGAATTCTATTTGACAATCACAGTAGATATGGATCAGGCTGTCAGTAGTCGTACGAGAATAAACGAAAATGCGCCGGTTAAAATTTCCTTTAACGATTTCGTTTTGAAAGCCACGGCGCTTGCATTAAAAAAACATCCGGCCGTTAACAGTAGCTGGATGGGTGATAAAATTCGGGTAAACCATCACGTCAATATTGGAGTGGCAGTTGCTGTGGAAGATGGCCTGCTCGTTCCCGTTGTACGTTTCGCAGATACAAAATCGCTCTCACAAATTTCACAGGAAGTAAAGGAATTTGCTGCGAGGGCAAAGAATAAAAAGTTACAGCCGGCCGATTGGGAAGGAAGTACATTTACCATTTCTAATCTGGGTATGTTTGGGATGGACGAATTTACAGCCATCATTAACCCACCAGACTCCTGTATTCTTGCAATCAGCTCTATTCAGCAGATTCCCGTTGTTAAAAATGGGGCCATCGTTCCGGGTAACGTGATGAAACTTACAATGACCTGCGACCACCGGGTGGTAGATGGGGCTACAGGTGCAGCATTTTTGCAAACGCTAAAAGGGCTCCTGGAGGAGCCCCTTAGAATGCTTATTTAATAACCGTCCAAGACAATATTTTTACAAATTATTTGATGTCTTATTGATTGTGTGATTATTCACCTTCTTATCATTCATTTCATATATAGGGGTACGAATAGTGTACCAATACGTACATTGCTGTATTTCAACATATTAAATATTAATAAACTTCCCTAAACGGGACGTTTATTCCACCACTAAGAGAAAACACTTAGTTAAAAAGTACCTGGAAGCTCCCGTTTCAGTCAAGTTCATTATCTTCTGTATGATAAGGCCAATTTTCTGAGATTATGATTCAGCGTTCCACGATCCAGTTACTTCGTTTTCATTTCTCTCTTTTTCTCATGCCGGTTTATTGGTTTGCCCTTAGCCAGGTTGTTCGACCCAATGCGGGCAGGGCACTGCTGATTTTTATAATACTACATATCCTGATATATCCATCCAGCAATGGATTCAACAGTTATATGGATCGCGATGAGGGTAGTATCGGCGGACTGAAATCGCCCATGCAACCAACCCGTCAACTGCTTTATGTGAGCCTGTTTATGGACGGTTTGGCATTGATCTTGGGGTTTTTTATAAGTGTATATTTTGTACTGGCATCGTTCATTTATATTCTTGCGTCCCGGGCGTATAGTGCACGGTCGGTCAGACTAAAAAAATATCCTATTGCAGGTTTTCTGACCGTTATTATCTGTCAGGGAGCCTTGGTTTTTTTTATGGTCTATCACGGTTCACATGCATATATTGTCGCTTCATGTGCCAACCCTGGGAATGATTTCTGCATCTCTCCTGATCGGAGGGTTTTATCCTCTGACGCAAATCTATCAGCACGAGGCGGACGCTAAGGATGGTGTCAGGACCATCAGTGCGCAATTAGGCCTGCGGGGTACTTTTATTTTTTGCGGAATCATTTACGGAATTGCTTTTATCACATTAGCTTTTTTCTTTTTGATTTCCCTGGAAATAAAAGAATTTTTAGTTTTTACAACCTCCATGCTTCCGGTTCTCGTATACTTTATAGTATGGGCAGCGCAGGTTTGGCAAAATCCCTCCAGGGCAGATTTCAGGCATACAATGCGGATGAACAGCGTTGCATCCCTATGTTCCAGCGTTGGTTTTATTCTTGTATTTCTGATGCGGTACCTGTAAAAATTATTAAATGACCAGATTGAGCCAGATTAAATCAATAGGTACTGCCGTTCCGGAGTTCAAACATCAGCAGGACGATATCCTGCGGTTCATGAGCCGTATCTATGCCTTCAATGAGAAGGAAAGAAGAACACTAAAATATTTATATCATCAGAGCGGCATCCAAAGTCGATACTCTGTCTTGTCTGATTATAGTGAAGAGCCTTCAGGCTGGACTTTTTATCCGCCAGCTGAAAATCTGGAACCCTTTCCTTCCCTTGAGGAAAGAATGAAAATTTTTAACCGTCATGCAGTAAATCTGTCAGCAGATGCGATTCTAAACTGCCTTGAAAACAAAATGGACATTCAGGAAATAACGCATCTCATCACGGTCACGTGTACCGGATTAAGTGCACCAGGCCTTGACTTACAGCTGGTGGAATTACTAAACCTGCCTAAAAATATTTTTCGGACCTCCGTTAATTTCATGGGGTGTTATGCTGCAATTCATGCACTTAAACTTGCAGATACGTTAGCCAGAACAGATCCGGATGCCAGGATACTGATTGTTTGTACCGAATTATGCACTTTACATTTTCAGCAAAAAGCCACAACTGATAATATCACTTCCAGTTTATTGTTCGGAGACGGATCGGCTGCTGTACTCGTTACCGGCGCCGGAGACCAATCCGAAGGCTTTCCTCTGATTGGATTTTACGGAGAAGTGATACCCAGAGGAAAACAGGACATGTCATGGGCACTATCTTCTACAGGGTTTGCGATGACACTGACCAGTTATGTGCCTTCATTGATAGAAGAAGATTTTGGAAAACTGGTCAATCAGGCTCTGGCCAGGCAGGGCTTTTCACGCGATCAGATTACCCAATGGGCAATTCATCCGGGAGGCAGAAAGATATTGGAAGCAATTGAAAAAAGTCTTTCCCTGCCGAAAGAAAAACTGGAAACAAGTTACCAGATTCTCAGAGAATATGGTAACATGTCTTCTCCAACTATTTTATTTGTACTCAAGGAAATATTATCTGATTTGAAAAACACACAAAATCAAAAAGTATTCGGTGCCGCTTTTGGCCCGGGGCTGACAATGGAAACATTTATCGTCGGATCTCCCTCCTGAATGAAGTTATATTCCCAAGTTATTATGTTCCGGAAACAGGGTTTGAATTTCTTACTTTAATCTATGGATTTTTCTACACGTGCAGACTTACTTGAATTGCTTGACCAGCCAGGCATACCGGCAACGGACATTCAACGGAATCTGTATGAACTATCTGTTATTAATCAAAAATTGGGCGGACACGCCATCACGATAGAAGGATTTTTTCAGCTGGCAGAAAAACAGACGTTATTACATGTTTGCGAAATTGGTTGCGGTGGTGGAGACAACCTGAAGGCCATTGAAAAGAAAGCAAAAAGGAAATATTCCGGCCTTTCATTTACCGGAATAGACATTAACGCAGATTGCATACAGGTTGCCAAAAATGCCAGGTGGGAAAAGCCCGCCCGTTTTCTGGTGAGTGATTACAAAAAAGTTCATTTCGAATCAAAACCCGATATCATATTTTGTTCCTTATTTTGTCACCACTTCAAAGAAGATGAGCTCGTCGAAATGTTCGGTTGGATGTCCGGAAACTCAGTCCTGGGTTTTTTTATCAATGATTTGCATCGGCATTCCTTTGCTTATTACTCTATTCGTATGTTAACTTCACTTTTTTCAAAATCTTATCTCGTAAAAAATGATGCGCCTTTATCTGTTCGGCGTGGCTTTAAGAAAAAGGAGCTATCCGCCTTATTGGATAAAGCCGGAATTTCGAATTATACGATCAGGTGGAGATGGGCCTTTCGCTGGCTCGTAATCGTTCGTTCATGAATGCAGACCGAAAATATGATGTCGCCATTGTCGGAGGCGGTCTCGCTGGCCTTTCGCTATCTATATTACTTGCCAGAAAAGGATATCGGATATGCCTTTTCGAAAAAGAATCTTATCCTTTTCATAAAGTATGTGGTGAATATATCAGCATGGAAAGCTGGGATTTTCTGGTCAGCCTGGGACTTCCACTGGCAGACTGGGATCTTCCGAAAATTCAGCAACTCATTATAACAGCTCCCAATGGAGAATCCATAACAGAATTACTTCCATTGGGCGGATTTGGAATCAGCAGGTTCAAACTGGATGCCGCTCTGGCAGCCATGGCCAGAAAGGAAAATGTCGACCTCTTTGAAAATACAAAAGTAAATAACATTCATTTTGACAATGAATATCATCGGATAGAAACCAGTACCGGTCTATTCTTATCTTCGGTTGCCTGCGCATGTTATGGAAAGAAAGCCAATCTGGATGTAAAATGGAAAAGATCATTCCTGAAACATCACAATCAAAATTATGTCGGAGTAAAATATCATGTAAAAGCTTCATTGCCCGATAAGCAAATCGCTCTGCATAATTTCCCGGGCGGTTACTGTGGAATATCAAAAATTGAAGACGGGCGTTTTTGTCTTTGTTATCTTACGAATTCCGATAATTTGAGAAGGAATGGTCAGTCTATTTCAATGATGGAGGAAAAAATCCTGAAACGGAATCCCGTGTTACGGAAGCTTTTGGATGAAGTGGTTGTTTTGTTTGAAGAACCGGTAACCATTGCCCAAATCAGTTTTGCAAAGAAAACCCAGACAGAAAATCATGTATTATGTATCGGCGACGCAGCGGGTATGATTACTCCGCTTTGCGGAAACGGTATGAGTATGGCCCTTCATGCGTCGAAAATCGCATCCGACTCCATTTCTTCTTTTTTGAATAAGCAAATAATGCGGGATGAAATGGAAAGAAGCTACCAGAGAAACTGGAACCGGCAATTTTCTTCAAGGTTAAGAACCGGACGAATCATCCAGCGTTTTTTCGGAAATCCATTTTGGTCAACCTGGCTGATCCGCATCATGAAACCATTCCCCTTCATAGTTCGTGCACTCATCCGTCAGACTCATGGTGACAAATTCTGAACTGACCGATGGCACGTGAATTGAAATATTGAACCGTTCACCATATTCTTTACTGAAATTTTTTATATTGTCGTATGAAAAACCTCCTGATTCTTTGTTTAACGTTCAGTTCCCTTGCAGCCCTTGGACAGGATAAAAATTCGTTCTTCGCCCTGGATGCGAAAATGAACCAAACGGTACTGGATTCATCCAAATATATTTTATGGGTACATGAGACGGATAGTGCCAGATGGCAATGGGACTATTATTATACCTGGGGTTCCCTTGTAAAATCCACCCGATATGCAGACCATGATGGCACCATTGCCGATGGCAGATTCACCCGATATAATTCAATGGGTGACCTTGATTCCACGGGTGTTTTCGATCATGGCAAAAAAAACGGTAGTTTCTTTAAATTTAAAACGTATCCCGGGGATAGTATCGTGGCCATCCGGCAAAATGACTATATAGAAGATAGTCTCGTCAAATCAATTAATCTGACAGCAGAAAGTCAGAAAAATCAAAATACCGACTCGGCAAATGAAAAGAAACCTGAATATCCCGGCGGTGTAAGCCAGTGGCAGGAGTATGTGGTGAAAAATCTCCGGTATCCGGAAAGGGCCCAAAAAAAGAAAATACAGGGCCAGGTGCGGGTATTTTTTATGGTAGATAAAGAAGGCAATATAACGGACCCATATATCCAAAAATCCCTCGAATATTCGCTGGATCAGGAAACGCTGCGTCTTATTATTCAATCAGGTAAATGGGATCCGGCAACAAAAAATGGTATTCCGGTTAATTCTTATAAAATTCAGCCAATGAATTACAAGCTTGAATCTCAATAACTAAACTTTTCATCCAGCGCTTTGTTAATTTATTATGCCTTCCATATCAAAAAAAACGCTGGTCCTGGGCGCCTCCGCCAATCCTTCACGGTATAGCTACCTTGCGGTCAATAAACTACGGGAGCATAAACATCCAGTCGTCGCCATTGGCAGGACAACTGCCATCGTCTCTGATATACCGGTTCAATCAGAAACAGAGCCTATACCGGATCTGGATACTGTTACGATGTATCTGAATCCTGTAAATCAGAAAAATTATTACAATTATATCCTGGAGCAACATCCAAAACGCGTCATATTTAATCCCGGTGCAGAAAATCCGGAATTTGAAAAAATTCTTGAGGAAAAAGGAATTCAAACCGTAGAAGCTTGTACACTGGTACTTTTAACCACAGGGCAATATTGACATGATTAAAGGCTGTTTCGCACAGCTTTCCTGGTTCTCTCCCGAATGATCATATAATTCGACTTTTCAACTCTTTATATTGCGTTTCCCGGTCCTGAAATTCCCAATTTAGGAACAATTCCCATGCGATATATTCGTTTTTAATATGGTAACATCCTGAATGTTGCTCCCCCAATCCGATGAATACCCTGAAAACGATCTTAACCGGTCTTGGCTTATTGTTCAGCCTGATATCATCAGCACAAAAAAGTGACGGTCCAACCGATCTTCCTTATTCAAAAAAAATCGAAGTAAGCAGCCAGGTGTTGGAATCTTTATTCCTTTCTCCTGAAATAATCTCTCTTGATCTTGCGCCGGGTTTCCGGTTAGAAGGAAAAATTAAAAATAAATCTGATCACGGCAGTTCTGTAACTTCTTTATTGATTAAGGTTGAAAGCCGCCCGGGTGGTATGTTGAGCATTTCACGTTATACGGATCCAAAAGGAAATATTTATTATGCCGGTCACCTGCTGAAGTTGCACGAGCCGGAGGGCCTGATGCTGGTGGAAAAGGATCAGCATTATTATTTTATTGAAACCCAACAAAGATTTCTCGTAGCTGAATGAAAAAAAATTATATCCATATCGTGTGGTTGCTACTGTTTATGCAGGCAGATGTATTTGCACAAACACCTCTGCTCAACAGTTATTCGCCTGCTACGGCGACCGTTTACCTGGTTTTTGACGGTGCCGAAGTAGATGGAACCATCTGGAATGAACAGGGGAAAATTGTTGCAGCACCTTCCGGACTGACTCCTGCTTCCATAACCTGGATTCATAAAATGATATCGGAGCATTTCAAATTATTTAACCTGAATATTACCACCGATCCTGCAGTGTATGAAAGGGCTCCTGTACATCAACGTACCCGGGTCATATTCACTGCGAACGGGAACTGGTATGGGCCTGCCACGGGCGTATCGGCAATCGGTTCATTTGTTTGGGGGGACGATACACCGGCCTGGGTATTCATGGATCCTCTTTCCAATAACGCATCTTTTATTGCGGCGGCTGCCACGCACCAAATCGGTCATACGTTGGGTTTGCAGCATCAAAGTGTTTATGATTCTTACGGTAGTATGATCACCGAATTGAGCGGTGGAGAAAGCAATATATTTTCAAACCAGGCACCCCTGATGGGTATTCCATTTTATAAACAGGCGGACTGGAAAAACGGGCAACCTTCTACTGGTGCTCAAAATGTACAAAGTGATACTGCTTCTATTGCAGGTGCTCCTAACTATATCGGATACCGGAAAACCAGTGAAGATGCATTTTCAGGTGAAAATACCGTAAAAATAGAAAGGCAGGACCCAAATTACTTATCTCTCATCAGTTCCGGAGATTACAGCTTTCGACTGTTTGATATCAGTGGGCGTTTACTCACGCAGGGTATGCTTAAACCCGGCTTTAATGAAATCCGTGCCAGTACTGCTTCTTCAGGGGTTTATGTTCTGCAGTGGTCGGGTGGTTTCGGATCTGCATCACAAAAGATCATCCATTAATAACATATATTTTTTTCACTGACATGTTTTTTCGCTAAATTCGAAAAACCTATTTCCATATGCTATGGCGAAAATTTAATGGCGACCTTATTGAATTACCGATTGCCCGCGAAGTAGAAAACGCCATCCGGCGTGAAACAAAAAATGGCTATCATCTAAAAGTTTGTATCGGAACTGACTCTCAGGTTAAGGGAGCAGAAACAGAATTTGCAACCGTGATTGTTTTTTTACGTGAAGGACATGGCGGGTTCATGTTTATACACAACGAAAAAACAAAAACGCGTTACAGCATCAAGGAGCGTATGCTGGTTGAAGTGGCAAAGAGTATTGAAATTGCCTATGAACTATGTCCATTGTTCACTTTGTATAATGTTGATATGGAAGTTCATGCTGATATTAATACCAATCCACATTTCAAGAGTAACGATGCATTGAAAGAGGCCATGGGTTATATTCTGGGAATGGGCTTTGCATTTAAAGCAAAACCCGAAGCATTTGCCAGTAGCAGTTGCGCAAATAAAGTAGTGAATTAACCTGTTCCGGCTGTCTTCTTCCAGTCTTCATTCATTTCTCCGATTAGTCGGAGTATGTCAACCCTGCCTAATTTCTTTTCTGCACTGGTTACAAAATGACGAGGCAGGAATTGCCATGTTGCCCGCATTTTCTGCAAAAATCCTTTTACGTTTGCAGCGACAGTGCGTTGGTTTTCCTTGTCCGACTTTGTAAATATCAGAGTGAAAGGTATTTCCCAGCTTCCCATTTTATTTACAAAATCCAAATCCAGTTTCTGTGGCTCATGGCGACTGTCAATCAATAAAAAGACATGTGCCAGGGTTTCTCTTTTTTTTAGAAAATCTTCAATCATCGTTTCCCATTTCTTCCGTTGCGATATCGAAACTTTGGCGAAACCATATCCGGGTAAATCGACCAGCCACCATTTGGAGACGTTTCGTTTTTCATCGATGCTTTCTATAGCAAAATGATTGATGAGCTGAGTTTTGCCCGGTGCGGCGGACGTCTTGGCTAATTTGTCGATGTCTGTGATCATATTGATCAGCGATGATTTGCCAACATTACTTCTTCCGATAAACGCATATTCCGGAAGGTCAGTGACCGGACAGGTCTGGTAGGACGGACTGCTGATCACATATTTTGCCGAACGTATCTCCATACTGCAAGGTATGATTCCCTTCGGAACGGTTTATGCAGTCATAATATTTATAGTAAACTAACAATGAACCGGTTAATTTTGCAACCCATGCCGGAATACCAGCACGATAAAATCGTACCATTCAAAGAGTCTACTGTTTCCAAAAAAGAGCAGGTGGCTGAGATGTTCAACAGGATTGCGTTTCGTTACGATTTCCTCAATCGTTTTCTGAGTGGCGGAATCGACAGGGGATGGCGTAAAAAAGCAATAAACGAGCTGAAAAGTATCCATCCAAAAACCGTTTTGGATCTGGCTACCGGTACGGCAGATATGCCGATTATGCTCATAAAATTATTATCACCCGACAAAGTAATCGGCATCGATATTTCAGAAGCAATGCTGGACCTGGGCCGTAAAAAGGTTGAAAAAAATAATCTCAAAGGTAAAATTAGCCTGCAAACCGGCGATGCTGAAAATATCCATTTTTCCAATGCTTCCTTTTTTGCAGCAACTGTTGCTTTCGGTGTTCGCAATTTTCAGAACCTGGAAAAAGGACTTTCGGAAATATACCGGATCTTAAAACCCGGAGGTAAACTGGTAATCCTGGAATTTTCAAAACCGGATAATGGTTATTTTCTTCCTTTCTATAAGCTTTATCTGAGGGTGATTGCACCCCGTATTGGAAAAATGATATCCGGTAGTCTGGACGCTTATAAGTACCTAAACGATTCGGTAAATGCTTTCCCGGAAGGCAATGCGTTTCTGGAGATCCTGAATAAATCAGGATTTACAGGAACATACTTCAGGAAGCTGAGTCTGGGTATCTGTACAATATATTGTGGAAATAAGTAATATATGATTTATCAAGACTTTGTTATTCCCTTGATTAAACAGCAATTATTCAGGTTTTTGGTCGTTATTTTGATTCAAACCGGATCGATGTCGGATATTTATTCATCCATTTGCGGCTTGCACATGTATTAAAACTATAAGTTATTGACTGATTGTTACTTATGAGTTCTAAATCTTTACGGCCAGGCAAAAAAGGGTATATCCGGATCCTATCCGTTATTATCATCCTCACATTTTCAATACAACTCAGGGCCCAATTGCGGGATAATATTAACCTGCCTGACCATGACGATAAGTTTTATCATCTGGGGATTGCCCTGATAGTGAATACTTCCCATTTCCAGGTAACGCCTCATCCGAATTTGCTGGGGAGCGATAGTATATTATCAGTGAACCCGGAAAATACCGGTGGATTTGGATTAGCAGGGATGCATACTTTCAATATAAATCCGCACCTCGAATTCAGGATTGTGTTTCCCCAGCTTATGTTTTCCTATAAAAATCTTACGTATAGTACAACGTTCCCGAATGGTCAGAAAACGACAGCAACCAAACAAATTGAATCCATCTTGCTTGGCTTTCCGCTACAGGTAAAATTTCTGTCGGACCGAATGAATAATTTCAGATTTTATGTGTTAGGTGGCGCGAACTATCAATATGACCTTTCTTCAAACGCCACAGCCCGAAAAGCCGATGATTTGGTAAAACTAAATCCTTATGATTTCTCTATCGAAGCAGGTGTCGGGTTTCAATTCTTTTTCCCCGTTTTTATTCTTTCCCCGGAACTAAAAATCAGCAATGGGATCATGAATGTTCACCATCGGGATCCTAATCTGATTTACTCAAACACGATTGATAAACTCAAGTCGCGTATGATTGTCTTCTCCCTCATATTTGAAGGTTAAATGGACAATCTTTTGCATGGCAAAAGAGCCGGACAGGATTATTTTCAGGGCTGTTGAATGATCCCATTCTTCACAGCATACATTACGAGGCCGGCCATTGATTTGGCGCCGGTTTTGGTTTTAAGTTTGTCGCGAATAGCTTCTACCGTACGCGGACTAATATCGACCAGGTCTGCAATTTCCTTGGTGGTTTTTTCCTCGCACATCATCTTTAGAATGGTCGTCTCTTTTTCCGTAAGATTGGCCTCCTGGGGAAGGTTGGGTTCCGTGCGGCGTGTGCGCAGGCCCGTTAGTAACGCCTTGTTTGTAAGTTCATTGAAATAAAATTCCTGTTCATAGCAGGTCTTGATGGCGTTGTAAATATTTTCAGAATCGGTGTTTTTGGTCAGGTAAGAATTGGCCCCAATTTCCATGAGTTTGGAAATCATCGAATGATCATTATGCATGGAAAGTATAATCACTTTAACATGCGGATACATTTTACGTATTTCGGGAAGGGTGGCAATACCATCCATAATAGGCATCTGGATATCAAGCAGGATCACATCGGGTTCCATATGTTTCAGCAGGTTCAACAGCTGCATACCGTTGTCTGCCTCGGCAATCAGCTCCACGTCTTTCTTTACAGAAAGGGCCGTTTTTACACCAGCCCGGAACAAGGCATGGTCATCAGCGATGATTACTTTAATGGTTCCGTTTAATTCTGGTTTTTTCATGAGGTGAATTTAAGGTAGCTCTTGGGCATACCGTTCTCAAAATGATAAATATTTGTGACAGTTACTATAGGGAAACTACGAAATTAAACGATTTCGGATTATACGGACAGTCAATTTATACTTAGTTAAAATACGGCGCTCATCAGGGAAATGCCTGAATGACCATCGGAAAGCTACGTCCTGAGCCGTAAAAGCCGCATAGTGAAAAACGAGAAAACATGCTATTGGTCTGGGAATATGAAGATTATACATTTGATACAAGTTGATTGACAGGAATAAGCAACCTGAGAATCCAATATCCAGAGAATTACCGTCCATAAAGAGTTTCCAATATCCACCGAAAGCCGCGCGAAGTCCAATGTCAATCAACTTCTTTTTTTTCTGAATAGCCCGTTTTGTCCGATATACCTGTGTTCCGCCAAGACCCGGTTTTATACGTAAAACGGCCTATGAAAAACCATCCGATTCTGATTTTGACACATGATCCAAACCTTTTGAATCCAGTTGTTAAGTTCCATCATGCTACTACCTGCTTTTTCGCCTGATCACTGATCTACGAAAAAGCAGGTTTTTTTGTGCCTGTAAATCTTCTATTATTTTCGTTGTCAAAATGAAATGTCAAGGTCAGTTTACAGCGACATAAGTTTCCACCTCGGCATTTTCATAATCTCTGGCCTTCTCACCATAAATATCAAAGTCGGCCGAATATCTCCTGTTAATATCAGCATTCCAGATTCCTTCCCAGGTTTTAGCCAGACTGATACTCAATTTTCCTGTTGATTTGTATACCTCATATTTTGAATCAGGAATCGTTTTGCCGATGAGTCCGGCTGGAATATCATTTAATGAACTGACTTTACAACCAATGATCGTTGTGTAAGGTCCGTTAAAGTCTGTTTCATAATCGGTGTATACACAATAGATATCTTCCGTCATTTTATTCGGAATCTTTTCCATAATATTTTGCCCGACAAAATTTCCAAATAAATCACCAATATCTTTTAATGCTTTATTATTTACATTGGTTGTTCTTACAAAAATCCCGATTACATGAAATGCTTCTAATGTTACTGTCGTCATTTAAATTATTTTAATTCCGTAAACTGACATATCAATTTTCACATTTCATTTTCACATTCTCTCATTTCTCACAATTCCACATTTACCACATTATGAAATCAGATCCTTTTGAAATACTGGGTGTTGTCTTTTCATACTTGCCTGTTCATAAGAATAAGCAAGCGAAATCAACAGAGGTTCTGAATATAACCCGGCATAGAATGAAAGCCCGATCGGTAACCCGTGAAATAATCCCATGGGAACCGTTATATGTGGGAAACCCGTAATGGCTGCGGGTGTGGACAATGAAGGACCGTTATCATAATCTCCGTTCACCGGATCAATACAACAAGCCGGACCGTTGGTAATTCCCGACAGTGCATCGAGTTTACTGGCTGTCATCAGATCGAGGATTGTTTTCCGGAATCCATACGTTTTTGACAAGGCATCAAGATATTCCTTGCTATCGAGTCCGCCTTTCGCTTCACTTTCTATAAGGATTTCCTGCTTGAAAAAAGGCATCACTTTTTTTTCATTTTCCAGATCAAAAGCAATGAGTTCTTTCAGGGATTTAACTTTTCCGTTTGCAGAGCCAAGATATTTATTCAGCCCGTCTTTAAATTCATATAACAGAACCTGATATTCGGCGGTTCCTAAAAGTTTCAATGGGGTCATTATATCTACCTCCACCATGGTGGCTCCCTGCGTTTCCATGACCGCCATCGCTGCGCGAAGCAAAGAAACGAGATCGGGGTTACCTGTTAAGTGTGATTTTTCAATGCCGATTCGTTTGCCCTTCAGACCGTCCTTTTTTAAAAAAACAGTATAGTCCTTCATTGATTTTCCAATACTCTCTTTGGTGATCGGATCTTTTTCATCAACACCGGTTCCCGCGCCTAATAATATCGCCGCATCCTGTACTGAACGTGTCATGGGTCCCGCAGTGTCCTGTGTTGCTGAAATAGGTATGATACCCGTACGACTCCATAGTCCCACGGTGGGCTTGATACCCACCAGGGCATTTACACTGGCAGGAGAAACCACCGAGCCATCAGTTTCGGTTCCTACACATATAGTACTGAGATTAGCGGCACCGGCTGATCCGGAACCCGCGCTGGATCCTGATGGGTTTCTGTCAAGTATATAAGGTGATTTTGTTTGTCCTCCCCGACTGCTCCATCCACTGCATGAATGTGATGAACGAAAATTCGCCCACTCGCTCAGATTCGTTTTGCCTAATAATACCACGCCTGCATCTCTCAGGCGTTTCATCACAAATGCATCTTCTTTGGCGCGGTTATCAGCCAGAGCGAGTGAACCGGCGGTGGTCAGCATCTGGTCTCCTGTATTGATATTATCTTTTACAAGGATCGGAATACCGTGTAATGGTCCACGTATTTTTCCGTTCTTTCTTTCCAAATCAAGGCCTTCAGCAATCGTGATTGAATCCGGATTCAATTCAATAATTGAATTCAGCATCGGCCCGGCCTTATCTATTTCTTTAATTCTTTCGAGATATGCTTTTGTGATGGATACAGAACTTTCTTCTCCACTTTGCATTTTCTTTTGAAGTTCCTGAACAGTTATTTCTTCCAAATTCAGCGCAGTGGCTCTTTCTGGGGAATCACTGCCAACTGTCCCGAACGTGCGGGACCAACCGCCAACTGTTGTAAGACCAATACCGGTCAGGGATCCATTGCGGATGAACTTCCTTCTGTCCATAAAATTTCTATATTGAAGTGAAATAAGTGAAGTGAGTCAGTTGCATTATACCACCTCTACTCCCATACTCCCATACTCCCATACTCCCATACTCCCACACTGTTATCGCCACCCTCCTCCCAGTGATCTGTATAATTCTACACGGGCATCCAATTCCTGATTCTGGATAAATGCCAGACTCAGTTCTGCATCCAGAGCCGTTTGTTGGGCCGTGATCACTTCCAGATAATTGGCCAGATCGTTCTTAAATAAAAGTTGCGAATTGTTCACCGCTCCCGTAAGCGTTTCAGCCCTTTGTCGTGCATATTTTTCCTGCTCCTTTAACTTTTGCACCCGCACCAGGGCGTTGGTTACCTCAATGGCTGCGGTAAGTACCGATTGCCTGAATCGGATGACAGCCTGTTCCCTCTGTTGTTTTGAAATTTCCAATTGCGTTTTCAATTGCCTGCCCTGTAAAATTGGCTGTAGCAGCGTAGCACCGGCAAGGCCGAACAATGAACCCGGAATATTAAACCAGTTACTGGCTTTTAAAGATTCAAAACCTGCTCCGGCGGTGAGATTAATAGCAGGATACATATTAGCCTGACTGATCCCGACCTGTGCGTTTGCCTGAACCAGTGCCAGTTCGCTGGCTTTTACATCCGGCCTTCTGTTCAAAAGGGCAACAGGCAAACCGGTTTCCAATGAATCACTAAAATGTATATCCGTTAAACTTCCTTCTCTGTGTACAGCACCCGGCAGACTACCGGCAAGCAATTGCAAACTGTTTTCCTGAATCTGAATACCTTGCTCTATTTGCGGAACAAGCTGGGCCGTATTGTCTCTTTGTGATTCCGCCTGCTGCACTCCTAGATAGGTAACTTCCCCTGCATCATATAGAAGGCGGGTAAGTTTCACAAAATCATTGGTGAGATCAAGTGTTTTTTTTGTTTCGAGTAATTGCTGATCAAGCATGAGCAGATTAAAATACCCCTGAGCAATATTTGCAACCAAACTAGTTTGCACCGCTTTGGCGGCTTCATATGTCTGAAGATAGTTTGCCCTGGCTGACTCCTGTTGACGGCTAAACTTTCCCCAGATATCAATTTCCCAACTCATATTTAAAGAAGCCAGGAAATCATTGTTGTTGTTACTGATAGCGCCGTTATTTACACCTGCAGGACCATTATCAGAATTGCGGTAGCCGTAGCCGGATACTCTGCCGTTTACCTGTGGAACCCATAACCAGTCTGATTGCTTCACCTGCGACTGCGCGATACTGATATTTCGCAGTGCAAATTGCAGGTCAAAATTGAGAGCAAGCCCGGTATCAATCAAATGTCGCAAAACGGTATCCGAAAAATAATTTCTCCAGGAGATATCCGCAATGCTGTTTGTATCCTGAATAACAGAATCTGTTCTGAATCTTTCGGGAAGCAGCACAGCTGGACGTTGATAATTCTTTCCCGTTCGGCAGGCGGTACCCAGCATTAAAAAAATTATAAATCCGTATCTAAAAACCTTTTTCATTTTCATAGATTGATATCACTGCTTATTCAGATCTGAGTTCATATTTTTTCTCACGGATGGCTTTTGGTTTTCCTGTCATTCTTTCCTGGAGGGCCTGGAAGATTACAAAAAGCACGGGAATAATGAATACACCCAGCAACACACCCGTAAGCATTCCACCAACAGCGCCGGTACCAATAGAACGGTCGCCCAATGCGGATCCGCCAGTGGCCCAGATAAGCGGTAGCAGCCCGACAATAAATGCAAAGGAGGTCATCAGGATCGGTCGCAGACGCAGCTGGCTCGCTTCAAGTGCTGAAGCAATCAGATCCATACCCGAGCGTCTGCGCTGTACCGCGTATTGAATTATCAGGATGGCATTTTTTGCCAGCAGTCCGATGAGCATGATGATACCCACCTGGACATAAATATTATTTTCTATTCCTGCGAGATTGATAAAAAGAAATACACCCAAAAGTCCTGTGGGTATAGAAAGCAAAACGGCGAGTGGCAGAATATAACTTTCATATTGCGCGGCCAGCAGAAAATAAACAAATACAATACTCAAAATAAAGATGAGCTGTGTCTGAGAGCCTGCATTACTTTCTTCACGCGTAATACCCGACCACTCATAAGAATATCCGCGGGGCAAATGAGTGGCAGCGACTTCCTTGATTGCTTTAATGGCATCACCCGAACTATAACCGGGCTTTACACTGCCGTTGATCGTTGTGGAATTGAAGAGATTGGTCCGGTTTACGGTTTCGGGACCATATACCCTTTCCAGTGAAACCAATTCATTTAATGGTATCATTTGCCCTCCGGTATTCTTGACAAATATGCCATCCATGGCAGTCGGGTCCATACGATAAGGAATATCCGCCTCTACAATTACCCGGTAATATTTTCCAAACCGGTTGAAATCCGAAACAAAACTGCTTCCAAAATATACCTGCATTGTTCCCAGTATATTGGCCACAGATACATTTAATTGTTTCGCTTTTGCATTGTCAATATTCAGAAGATATTGCGGATTATTCGTATTGAATGAAGTAAACGCAAATGCAATTTCCGGCCGCCTGTATAGTTCCCCGATAAACTCGTTTGTTACTTTACCCAGACTGGTCAATGGTCCGCCATTTCTGTCTTGTATAATAACTTCAAACCCGCTGGTGTTTCCGAACCCCTGTACGGTTGGAGGCTGAAAAAGAAAAACACTCGCCTCTTTAATGGTATTTGTTTTTCCTGTAATCTCGGCTATCACCTGTTCAATTGATTTTCTGGGAACTCTGGCCGTTTGGTCTTTCAGTTTTATAAAACCGACCCCATAAGCCGAACTGCTTGCACCCGATAGAATATTCAGCCCGCTGATGGCCCCGCGGCTGTCAATCGCCTGAACAGTTCCTAATACGCTGTCAATTTTTCTTAACACCACATCCGTTCTGTCCAGTGAAGATGACGGCGGCAGATTAAATGAAAGGATAACAAAATTCTGATCTTCTGCCGGGATAAAGCCGGTCGGGGTTGTACGGAAAAATATAATGGTAGCAGTAAACACAATCGCCAGTCCCAGCAGTCCAACCCATTTATGCCGGATTAGAAAACGGACCGATCCAACATAACGCTGTGTAGTTGCCCTGAAGCCTGCGTTGAATGCATTTCCAAATCTCTTCGCAAATCCGACTTTCTTTTTTTCTTCGCCCGGAACCTCTTCATGTGGATTCCGAAGGAATAAAGCACAGAGTGCGGGACTTAGCGTCAATGCATTCAGCGCCGATATTAAAATTGCAATGGCGAGTGTAAATGCAAACTGCCTGTAAAATATTCCTGCAGGTCCCTGCATGAATCCGACCGGGACAAATACCGCTGCCATTACCAATGTAATGGAAATAATGGCTCCCGAAATTTCACTCATCGACTGAACAGTGGCCTCCCTTGCATTCAAACCCGTTCGCTCCATTTTTGAATGCACTGCTTCCACCACTACAATCGCATCATCCACCACGATACCAATCGCAAGTACCAAAGCAAAAAGAGTAAGCAGGTTAATGGTAAACCCAAAGATCTGCATAAAGAAAAAAGTTCCCACAATAGCTACAGGTACTGCGATCGCGGGGATAAGCGTCGACCTGAAATCCTGCAGGAAAATAAAAACAACCAGGAACACCAGTATAAAAGCTTCCAGCAACGTTTCCTCAACCTGTTTGATGGAGGCGTCGAGAAAATCCTTCGCGCTGTAAATTTTGAATGCATGTATACCCTTTGGAAATTTAGCCTCCGCACTTTTCATTACTTCGTCAATAGCAATGAGGATATCGTTGGCATTGGATCCCGCAGTCTGGAATATACCCAAACCCGTTCCCCGATATCCCTGAATGAGTGAATTGGAGCCGTATGTAAAGGCCCCGAATTCCACACGGGCAATATCATTTAGCTTGATGACAGAGCCATCCGCACCGGTTTTGATAATTATATCTTCGTAATCTTTGTTCTGCGAAAGCTTGCCTTTGTATTTTAGAATATATTCGAATGAAGCACTGCTACCCTCTCCAAATCTACCGGGTGCTGCTTCCACGTTCTGATCCTGAATCGCCGCCAATACCTCCTGTACAGAAATATTATTGGATGTCAGCCTGTCCGGTTTCAACCAGATACGCATTGAATAATCCTTGGCACCAAAAACCTGTGCTTGTCCTACGCCCGGAACACGCTGGATTTCCGGGATTACATTGATCTTGGCGTAATTCTGCAGAAACTTTTCATCATAGGCCGTATCCGTGCTGTACAGCAGGGTTACATTGATCATACTATTCTGCTGCTTCTGTGTGGATATTCCGGCTTGTACAACTTCAGCCGGAATCTGACTAACGGCCTTGGACACCCGATTCTGCACGTTGACAGACGCGAGATCGGGATTGGTTCCCTGTTTAAAAAATACGTTGATTGACATACTTCCGTCATTGCCGGAAGTGGAAGTCATATAAGTCATGTTTTCCACCCCGTTGATGGCTTCCTCCAAAGGAGTCGCTACGGCCCGGGCTACCACTTCAGCATTAGCTCCGGGATAAAATGCATTTACGCTTACGGTAGGCGGCGCAATATCCGGGAATTGAGTGATGGGCAGGGATCTCATCGAAATCAATCCCAAAAGGAGCAGGATGATGGAAATCACCGTCGACAAAACCGGCCTTTCTATAAATCTTCTTAACATTTTAAATTTTTATTCTTGTGATGTCATTTCATCGGACGCACTTTCAGCAGGCTGTCCAGCGACATGGGTTCGGGATTAATTTTTGCCCCATCACTCAGTTTATCCACACCGGAAAAAACGATTTTATCGCCGGCTTTAATTCCATTGTCCACCAGGTAGTAATTGCCCGCTCTTGCTCCTACCTGCACCGAAGTATTGACAACTTTGTTGCTGTCTCCCAAAACAAAAACAAACATTTTATCCTGTAATTCATAGGTTGCTTCCTGCGGAATGACAGGACCGGCAGGAAGAGTGACGGAAATTCTCACACGTCCTGTATTACCCGATCGCAATACACCATTTGGATTTGGAAAACTGGCACGAAAGGGAATGGCGCCTGAACCCGTCGTGAACTGACCGGCAACAATTTCCACCCTGCCCTTCAATGCATATACTGAGTTGTCAGAAAGAATAAGCTCAACCGGTGGCAGATTTTTAATTTTTTCTTCTAAGGTCTTGCCCGGATATTCATCTTTGAAGCGCAGGAATGCCGTTTCACTTACTGAAAAATAAGCACGAACGTCTTTCACTTCCGAAATATTGGTGAGCGGGTCCTGATTAGTGGTTCCAACCAGGCTTCCTATTTTGATATGAACTCTTCCAATATATCCGTCCACCGGTGCTTTGATCAGTGAATAACCGATGTTGATTTTTGCATTTCCTACCGTAGCATTCGCCTGTGCCACATAGGCCGTGGACGCATCGTAAGATGCCTTAGCTGTTTTAAGCTGTATGGGGGAAATCACATTATTCTGGACAAGAGGTTCTAATTTATTCACTTCAATTTCGGCTGCTGACTGGTTGGCCCTGGCCACTGCCAGAGCAGCCATGGCATTATTCAAAGCTTCCTGGTAGGGCTGGTCGTTTACCTTAAATAAGGGCTGACCTTTTTTTACAAAAGCGCCTTCATCTACAAAAATCTTTTCAATATAACCGTTTACCTGGGGTCTGATCTCGATATCATTACTGCCTTCCAGGGACGCAGTATATTCACGATATGTAGTAAAAGGCCGGTCCGTAATGGTAATGACCGGCAGGTTGGGTGGCGGCGGTGCGGCATATCCTGCACCAGCCTGGTTGCTATGACAGGATTGAAAAACAATAAGTGCCGATAAAATCGGAATCCCTGTATACAGGTATTTTCGCATAACAGTTTTTTGATAGAAGTGTTAACTTCCGGTTAACAGGCAAGAATTGCAAATGTAATGATGTACAAAGATTTACAAACTACCGATTATGTAATTCGGTATTAATTCCCTGTTACCGTCAAATTAATTACGCAACCTTTCGGTTGCAAATATATTTAGGAAACCAATTGTTTGCAAATATATTTTTAGCGGTCATTTCCAGGCATTTCTTAAAAATCGAAGCCAGTTACCATGCAGAATTTTTTGAATATCCGTATCGGAATATCCTCTTAGTGTAAGCAGGGCCGGTAGTTTTTGTAAGTCGGCAATACTGTTCAGATCATAGGGAGACTGCTCCGTACCAAAGGCGCCATCCAGATCGCTGCCGATGGCAATATGATCGGCATTGCCGGCTATCTGGCAAATATGATCATAGTGATCAATCAACCGGTCAAGATTCACTCCCATGGCCCTGGGAAGAGAAACACCACGGATCCACCCGTCGGCCAGCATCCAGGCATCCATAACTCCTCCGATCACCGCTCCCCTGTCAATCAATATTTTGATCTGATCATCGGTCAGCTGACGTTGATTTTTAACTAATACGCGGCAATTATGATGACTCGCCCAAACCGGGCCTTTATAAATTTCCATCGCCTGATTAAATCCCAGATCCGTTAAATGAGTCACATCCAAAATCATCTTCAGGGAATCCATTTCCTTCAATAAAGTTTTTCCTGCTTCGCTGAATCCATCTTCAGTTCCGGTTCCTCCTGCATAGCGACCCTCTCCATAGTGCGCCGGACCGAGTGCCCTCAATCCATATCCGTATGCTTTTTCGAGATAAGAAATCTTCACCAGAGAATCTGCGCCTTCAAGACTTAATATAAAACCGATTGGTTTGTCATTATCGGTATCTGAATTGTTTGTCCAGAGAAGTACTTGTTTTTCAAGCGAAGCCCTGTCCGTGATCTGTAACATTTCACCCTCTTCCACCATGGCTCCGTACCACGCAAGCTGGGCCTGACTTTGCGCCCAGGCCTGTTCAGGAGAATGCCAGCCCGGAAGCGGACTTCCTTTTCGTACGAAGCGTGCGATTTGAGTTGCAACCACCAGGCCAATTTTACCTTCACGAAGGGCCGGAAGGGAAACCACATTTCTTTCCCGGTCAGGCTTATCGGTCAATCCTTTTTCCCTGTCACGTAATTGGGCGACTGTTTGTTTCAGATCGCGGTTCCATTCCATGGCGTTCATGGCGAGGTCGAGGTGGGCATCCATTATAAACATGTGTGCAAATTAGTATCTTCATCTGTAAACGCATGCCATGTCTTATTTGATTTTGCTAATAGGGATCCTGCTGCTGATTTTATTAACAACCTGGGCAAAATTAAACGCGTTCCTTTCTTTTTTACTCGTTTCGATGGGCATTGGCCTCGCCAATGGAATGTCGATCGATTCCGTCACCCACGCCGTACAAACTGGCATGGGCGATATGCTCGGGTCCCTGATCGTCATTATTGTCGTAGGTGCTATGATCGGTAAGTTAATTGCCGAATATGGTGCAGCCCAGCGAATCGTTTCATCTTTTATGTCATGGTTCGGAAGAAAATATCTTGTATGGGCGCTGGTCATCACGGCATTCATTGTGGGAATTCCCTTATTCTATGGAATCGGATTTGTACTGCTGGTGCCACTGATCATCACGCTTTCTTATAAATATGATATCCCGGCCGTATATATCGGTCTGCCCATGCTGGCCTCCCTTTCTGTTACTCACGGTTACCTCCCCCCGCATCCGTCACCGGTTGCCCTGATACAACAATACCATGCTGACCTGGGACTGACTCTTCTGTATGGATTTGTGGTCGCCGTTCCTTCAGTAATTATAGCAGGGCCCCTGTTTGCGACCACACTAAAAAAATATAACAGAAAACCACTGGCGACATTCGCCGGAAAAACCATTCCGGATGAGGAATTACCGGGCATCGCAGATAGTTTTATTACTGCATTACTACCGGTAGTACTGATCGGTACTGAAACGGTCTTGAAAATGACGATGCCGGTAAATTCCATGCCTGTAAAAATCTTCGCTGTCCTCGGCGATCCTTCCGTGGCACTCCTGATAACATTGGCTTATGCTGTATATGCGCTTGTTTTGAAAAGAGGAAAAAACTGGAGCCCTGTATGATATCAATGGGGGAAGCCGCAAAAGATATTTCATTGATTTTACTAATCATAGCAGGTGCGGGTGCACTCAAGCAGGTACTTACCGAAAGTGGCACGGCTGCCCAGCTGACGCAGGTCATGAAGGGATTAAACCTTCATCCAATTCTGGCGGCATGGTTTATTGCTGCATTTATACGTGTGTGTCTGGGCTCGGCTACAGTAGCGGGTCTGACAGCCGCGGGTATGGTCGCACCGCTGATTGTTGGTTCAAATATTAATCCAAGCCTGATTGTGTTAGCCACCGGTGCCGGCAGCTTGATGTTTTCTCATGTGAATGACTCAGGATTCTGGTTATTTAAAGAATATTTTAATTTAACAGTCAAGGAAACCCTTAAAACATGGAGCGTGATGGAGACGATTGTGTCAATCGTTGGTTTACTTATGGTTGGTCTTATTTATTTAATCACCCGTCATTAAAAATTAATGTATGTCAGCAGACGAAAACTTTAAATCCCTTGGCCTGGAATTACCCCCTGCACCCACACCGATTGGAGTTTATAAACCCCTTCTCATAGATGGTAAGCATTGTTACGTATCCGGTCATGGCCCGCTTCTGCCGGATAAGTCGTTGATCATTGGACGTGTCGGACGTGATATGAATATGGAAGAAGCAAAACTCGCTGCACGCCAGGTAGGGCTTGCTATTCTGGCAACATTAAAAAAAAACCTGGGTAGCTTTGACAAAATCAAACGCGTGATCAAAGTACTGGGCATGGTAAACGCAATTGATACATTCGAGAAACATCCTTACGTAATAAATGGATGCAGTGAATTATTCGCTCAGGTATGGGGAACCGAAAATGGAATTGGTGTTCGCTCCGCCGTGGGCATGGGCACCCTGCCGGATAATATTCCGGTGGAAATTGAAGCTCTCTTTGAACTAGCTTAGCAAGTATGGAAGTATGGAAGACTGGAAGTCTGGAAGTGAAGTTCTTTAGTAGCAAAGTACAACTAATGATGACTATCCGTCAACCGTCAACCATCAACCAACAACGATAGACGATAAACGATGAACGATGAACGAAATGCCCTGGTACGAAGCAGTCAATGTAAACGAATACGATTCGCCGGCATTGCTTCTTTATCCGTCAAGAATAGAAGAGAATATCGTCAAACTCATAGAAAGAGTGGATGTCCGTTTATTACGTCCACATGTGAAAACAAATAAAACCGCTGAGGTTTCCGCCCTGATGATAGAGGCCGGAATCAAAAAATTCAAAGCCGCCACCATTGCTGAAGCAGAAATGCTGGCTATGATCAAAGCACCGGATGTGCTGCTCGCTTATCCGCCCACCATTCCAAAAATCAAGAGACTGATCAGGCTGATACAAAAATATCCGGACACACAATTTTCCTGCCTCGTAGATAACGCAAAAACCGCGATCGCCATTTCTGATTTGTTTACATTGGCAAATATGGCTGCCGGAATTTTTATCGATCTGAATCTCGGTATGAACCGGACCGGTGTACGTCCGGAGAATGCGATTTCATTATTTGAAAAATTACATTCACTTCCCGCATTAAATATATTAGGTCTGCATGCTTACGATGGGCATATCAAGGACCGTGATATAAATATCCGAACTAAAGATTGTCTCCATGCTTTTGAACCTGTGTCAAAATTAAAACAAGCATTGGAGGGAATCGTGGGACATTCAACAACACTGATAGCAGGAGGTTCCCCAACCTGCTTTATCCATGCAGAAGCCGGTGGCAGAGAATGCAGTCCGGGCACTTTTGTTTTCTGGGATAAGGGCTATACAGAAAATTTACCAGAACAACCATTCGAATGGGCAGCCATACTCGTCAGTCGCATTATCTCCATTCCAGCTCCTGATATGATTTGTGTGGATCTGGGTTATAAATCAGTCGCTTGCGAAAATCCTCTGCCAAGAGTTTATTTTATAAATGCGCCGGAAGCCATTCCGACAGCACAAAGTGAAGAACACCTGGTGCTAAAAGTTCCTGATTCGTCTAAATTTAGTCCGGGTGATACTTTGTATGGCGTACCCTGGCATATCTGCCCCACCGTCGCACTGTATGACAAGGTCCTCGTTGTAGAAAGCAACACAATAGTTGATTCCTGGGAAGTGATTGCCAGAAAAAGAGAAATCACTCTTTAATTGTTAGTTGTTAGTTGTTAATTGTTAATTGATCATTGACAATTAACAACTAACAACTAACAACTAACGACTAATCGGTGCTGCATCATAATGAATCTCCGGGTTAAAGTATCCAAAGAGAAGTGCTGATAGTTTTCTCGTCAGCACCCATGCTTCATTATTGTACTCCCAGCTCTGATCGATATTGTTTTTTGTAAATATGCTGAAGATATAAGGGTTCGGCGCATTTACGTAAAGAATTTCATTCCGGTTTTGATCCAAAGAACCATGTTTGGAAGCCACAAAAATATTCGGAGGAATTTGGGAAATGGCAACCTCATCCCAATACTGCCTGCCCAGGATTCTCAGCATGCGATCACTGCTGGTCTTACTTAATACTTCTCCCTTTTCAATCTGCTCCATGATTCTTGCGATCTCCCGCGGTGTCGTCTGCCCCCATCCATATATTTCGCGGTCTTTTTCTCTGCCCGGCGTCCGGCTGTTTACCCGGGTATACAAATATCCCAGACTATCCATCAGGTAATTGATACGTTCACCGCCGCCGGCAATACCCTGCAACATCAGGCTGGCATGATTGTCACTGAGTGAGATGGAAAGTAACATCAGTTTGCTTAAAAGAATTTTCTCATCCGGCTTGAATGATGCCAGTACATCTTCACCCGGATCATATTTCATCGTATCCTTATAAATCATCACCTGATGAAATTCCAGTTCTTTATTTTGAATCCTGTCCATAATGCCAATCATAATCGGAATCTTAACTATGCTGGCGGTTGGAAAAACGGTATCGGCATTGAATGAAGCGATACGGTCCTTTTTCAATTCATGAACATATATTCCGACGGTTCCATGAAATCCCTGGATCAGTTCTCCGATCTGTTTCTCAAGCGTCTTATCTGTTTTCTGTGCAGTCGCAAAAAGAGAAAAGAAGATCAAAAGCAGGGTTATAAAGTTCTTCATCGTTTGTATTTAGTGAGAGCAAAAATAGTATTTGTTCATTCAGGCCTGATTTTCGACCGATGGAAAATCCTTCAACTCGAAAATCCTTCAACTCAATTAACTTGCATGTCGGAAAATCCGAAGCGGAATGCATAAGGTAATGGAAAAACAAATCAAACAGGCCAGTGCGAATCCTGTGATCACGGGAACGGTGTACCCGATCCTGATAATGATCAGTATTTCGCACCTGTTGAATGATTCCATTCAATCTCTCATCCCTTCCATTTATCCGATTGTAAAGGTGAATTATCATTTGAATTTTTCACAGATCGGATTGATCACCCTTACTTTCCAGTTGGCTGCCTCTCTGCTTCAACCGTTGGTGGGCCTGTACACCGATCACCGGCCCAAGCCTTTTTCGCTGGTTACTGCTATGGGAATCTCTTTGATCGGACTCATAGCCATGTCTCAGGCTGGCAATTTCCACTTTCTGCTTTTTTCTGTTGCGCTGATAGGCATTGGTTCTTCGATATTTCATCCGGAAGCATCCAAAGTTGCTTATATGGCTTCCGGAGGAAAAAGAGGATTGGCTCAATCTATTTTCCAGGTCGGCGGAAATGCCGGCTCCTCATTGGGTCCTTTAATGGCAGCCCTGGTGATTGTTCCGTTGGGTCAAAGCAGCATCGGCTTGTTTGCTATACTGCCTTTAATCGCTCTGGGCGTTTTGATTTATGTTGGACGCTGGTACAAGTCACACCTCAATTCTTTAAAACTAAAATCAAAAATCAGGGATTCGAATCAGCCTGTCTTTTCAAAAACTAAAATATTCTGGTCTATCCTGATTTTAATCGTCCTGATTTTTTCAAAGTATTTCTACCTGGCTTCCATGGTCAGCTACCTCACATTTTATATGATCGAGAAATTTAAAGTCTCCGTACAGCATGCGCAGATTTTCCTCTTCATATTTACATTTTCTGTTGCAGCAGGCACTCTACTGGGCGGTCCGCTGGGCGATCGTTTCGGAAGGAAGTACGTGATTTGGTTTTCAATTCTGGGTGTAGCGCCATTTACATTATTACTGCCACATGCAAATCTTTTCTGGACAGCTGTTTTGACCGTTCCCATCGGTGTCATTCTCGCTTCGGCATTTTCCGCCATTCTCGTATACGCCCAGGAATTATTACCGGGTAAAGTCGGTATGATCTCGGGACTCTTTTTCGGATTTGCGTTTGGCATGGGCGGACTGGGATCCGCATTGCTCGGTATACTGGCAGACCACAGAGGAATTATTTATGTTTACCAGGTTTGTGCCTTTCTGCCTTTGATTGGATTGCTTACTGGATTTCTTCCCAATATTGGTGGAAGAAAACGAATGACTGCTTAAAAACTGTTGTTAACTTTCAGGTACATTCTCACAAACCCTGAGTACATGAAAAACAGAAAATCACTATTCGTAATTGCCAGTCTCCTCAGTGTCTGCCTTCATCCGGTTGTGTCCATTGCCCAGGATAATAACCAGCCAATTAAAGTAATTGCCTTTTATACAGCAAAGCAAGACTCGGCCCACATTAGTTTTGTACACGAAGCGAACAGATGGTTTCCTGTAAAAGCGGCTGCAAATCATTTTACTTACGATTCAACAAATAACTGGAGTAATTTAAATGCCGCCTTTCTTTCCAGGTACCAGGTTGTGATTTTTCTGGATACACGTCCGGAAGATCCGGATCAAAGAAAAGCATTTGAAGAATATATGAAAAATGGCGGAGGCTGGCTGGGTTTTCACTTTGCAGGCTTTGCGCTTAACCATTCGCTCTATCCC
>CAVSYG010000010.1:0-421345 GCA_963732055.1 uncultured Bacteroidota bacterium
CTCAACAATACTCAGCGGTTCCTTTTTGAAACAGCTTGAAAGAACTTTACGCATCTCGCTCGTTTCAGTATGCACAAGCCCCAGAGGTTCATGAATCTTACCGGTTGCAGGGTTCGGGGCATATGTCCAGCCAATTTTTTCTTCCTTGTCCATGACTACATAACCGCTGGAAAGGCTTTGTATACCCAGCTTGCGCAATTCATGCCATAGTAATTCACCCGCTTCTATCAATTCATCGCTTTTGTGCATAGCCAAAGATCCTGCACGTACTTTTTCCAGCGACGCCTGGATAGTGCTTCCTTTACCTGCGCTTCCGCGTTTTCAATGTCAAAATATTTTCGGTAAGCGAGCTCAAATACATTCACGAAACGATGAAATAATCCCTGCTCATTTTTTGCCAGCGGATGATAGGTAGAGATGCCCAGTGCAACCGGGCCGAGCGAGTACCAGTAATAGTTGAGCGAAGTAGCAGTTTCCAGAAATTTGTCTATGAATACATTTGTCTTTTTCTGAAAATTCAGCCATTCTGTAACTTTTTTCCCTTTGAGATGTGTGAAAAAAAATTCGCCCTTACCCTTTAGCATTTTTTTTGCGAAGTCCCTGTCGAGTTTATTAGTTCCATAGCTTGTCTCGTTATTAATGTTTTTCTGTGCTTTGTATAATATTCATAGTTCACATAAATGCTTTTCTCTTTGTAAAAAATCGCGGTTTGCACATTCCGGATTTCTTTTACACCGAATAATTTCAACTGATTGGAAATGGCCTTGCATATCCTTAGCATGTCATCACGCTGTGTCATCGCCATAGCCATGATGCGCACTTTTTCGAGTGATGATTCTATTTTAAGTTCACGTTCTTTTTGGAGCAGCTCTTTTGTAAGCTTTGCATTCTTTTTTTCGAGCTGAATGAGTTTCTTTTTAGACATGATATATTAAAGCGAAAAGGATTTTATTGAGCAGAAGTGAATGCCTTCATGATAGCGTAGATATATTCCAGTCCGTCATAAAATTCCTTTACGCCGATCCTCTCATCTTTTCCGTGGGCGCGGTTATCATCCATATCGACGAAAACTCCGGAAATGCCGTAGGTAGGAATACCGCCGCCACGCAGGAAAATGCCATCTGACGCGCCAACATCCATCACGGTGATCACCGGTATTCCCGGCCATAGTTTTTCAGTAACCCGTTCAACGGTTTGCATAAAAGCTGCGTTGTAAGGTGAGGGTGGATTCTTCAGCGCTATCCATCACATGCACAACAATCTGGCTGTCTGCGAGCATATCGTTAATCTCTTTCAACACTACAGACTGCGGAACACCCGGCAAAATGCGACAGTTGCAAATGGCTTTTGCTGATTGCGGAAGTGCATTCACTGCATGACCTGCTTCCAGCATGGTCGCGACACAGGTACTTCTCATCAGCGCATTATAATAAGGCTGTTGGCTTAGTCTCCTGACAGCTTCAGGTTGGGAGGAATTTGTGAAACCGATTTCATGTCTTCGGCCAGCTGCCCACTGGCGAAAGAAGACATTTTACTAAAATACGATCTGTGATCGCTGAACTGAATAGGAAATTCATATGCCTGCATTTTGATAAGACCGGCAGCCAGCCTGTAAATGGCATTTTCTTTTCCGGGAAGGGAGCCATGTCCACCGGGATTTTTTACTTCCAGCATCAGGTTCAGCACTCCTTTCTCAGCGAGTTGCACCGTGCGATTGATCCGCTTCCCATTTTTTTCCTGGGGATCACCTGCATCCATATTGATGCAATATTCTGCGTCAATCAGGGCGCGTTGATTTTTGACCAGCCATTCCACACCATTGTATTCTCCACGACCCTCTTCTTCAGCGGTCAGTGCAAGAATAGTCCGGTCCGGCACATAACCTGCCTCTTTCATCCTGATAAAATTGGCAACGAGAATTGCTGAGCCATCTTTGATATCTAAGGTGCCGCGACCATAAAACCAGCCATCCTGTTCTGTTAGTTTGAAAGGATCCATTGACCAATCGCTACGGCGGGCCTCTACCACATCGAGATGACTCAGCATCAGCAGCGGGGGACGTTTGCCCGAACCGTGCAGGCGCACCACGAGGTTTTTATTCACGGCTTCGGGCCCTACAATCTGAATATCTTTTTCTGCATAACCTGCGTCGATCAGTCTTTTGGCCATGGCTTCGCAGGCTATTGTAGTGTTGCCCGTGGAATGTACCGTAGGGATCTCAATCAGTTCTTTAAAAATACTGCGCGCCAGGGTTTGGTCGGGCGTAAGGGCCTTTGTTTGTGCTAGGACATGCTGAAACAAGAGCAGAAAAATGAAAAAGAAAAACGAAATGAATTTCGCGAATGACTTTGCCATGCAGGTTGATTATTGATGAGGGTCCCAGGGGGAAGGAAATCAGGATAAGTTAGGATTAATTTGCCATTGTAAGATGACCCCCGCATTCGGCGGGGCAGGCCCCGCATTCAGCGGGGCAGGCTCCCGCATTGAGCGGGGCAGGCTCCCGCATTTAGCGGGGCAGGCGGACCGCATGATGTTGTCCTAAAAGATTTTAACGTCCGGGCGGATACTTAGAATTGTCCGACCAAAATGATCCTTTTGAAAGCGTATACTATGGGAGATGATGTAAATGATTTATCAATCCTGTTTTTGAATTCTGCTTTGAACTTTGACTTCAAATCATCGGAGAGCTTTTCCATATAAGGAATAAGGGCCGTACCTGAAATGAATTCGTATAATGCGTTGGTTGATTGAACGATCAAAGGATAGACTTTTTGATAAATAATGGCCTCTTTAGCGCCATGGTTGAAAAATAAGGATGTATAATCATCCAGTGACAAAAGCGGCGATTGTGGTATCGCATCTTTTAAAATATTGTAGAAGGGATTTTCATGTGCAAGCTCATTTAGAATTTGATTGAGTTTATTTTCTTTTTGCGATGGCATTTGAATGGCGACCTGACCATTTCCGGAGAGCTTCGCAAAAATTTCCGGGAAAAGTTGATGATGATTTTCGACCCACTGAAGCGATGCATTGGCCACAATTAAATCCCATTGTATCACTTTTCTCTACTTCCTTTTCTATTGAACTTTGTAAAAATGTAAGGTTTTTTTGTTGTGGTGCTTTCAAGAGCATTTCTGCTGATGTGTCAATACCAAGTACGGTGCTTTCTTTAAACTTATCGGCAAGAATCTTTGTGAGTTCGCCCGTGCCACAACCCAGGTCAATGATCTTCATGCCCGGCTTGTGATGAATATGACTGATCAGGTCATAAAATGGCTGATATCGTTCTTCTTTAAACTTGTTATATGTTTCGGGATTCCAGGGCATCTTAAGACTACAAAAGTATTCAATAGGCAAACTAAAAAATATTTAAAAGTGAACAGGACACCGATGACTACTATTTTCTTGCTCAGGACCTGGCAAAACTTCACATTTAAATCTTAACTATTAACTTTCCGCAGGTCCATCCCGAAATCCCTCTCTGTCGCCGCGTACCATTCTTCATCGGTGGCTGCATTATGATCGACCCATTGTTCGTCGGTCATGGAAGCGCGCCAGTTAATAAGTGGTTGGGCATCGTGGCCTATCGGATGACGGAGTATCCAGGTACCGCTCTCGGCAATTTCCAAAATTTTGTCGGCGACAAGCGTTGAAGGTCTGGGAGTTTTTAGTGACTCTTCGAATATACCACCGAATCGGTTGACCTGGGGATAGAGGGAATCTTTGCGATGCTTCACACTCCTGGCCATATCGGTACTGATAATCCCCGGCTCAACGATGGCTACATGTATATTATAAGGCTTTACTTCTCCTGCCAGTGATTCACTGATTGCTTCCAAAGCAAATTTGGTCGCCATATATGCACCCAATGGCGAGTTGGCTACCCGGCCGGCAACTGAACTGATATTTATAATACAACCACTGCGTCGTTCACGCATGGATGGTAAAACTTTCTTTGTGCAACGCAATACGCCAAAATAGTTCGTCTCCATCACCGATTTAAAATCTGCCAGTTCCATTTCTTCCACGGATCCCTGTCTTTCGATACCCGCGTTGTTTACTAACACATCCACCGGACCGTTTAATTCCAATATTGTATCCATGGCGCGATTCACCGACTCATCCGAATCCACGTCCATAACTGAAATAGCAATGGTCAGGGACTCCGACGCAATTTTATTTTTTAATTCAATGGCCTTATCGGGATTGCGCATGGTTGCAAATACCTGATAGCCGGCTCTGGCAAATGCGATCGCAGTTTCGAGGCCAATGCCACGATTTGCGCCTGTGATGATGACTGATTTCATATGCTGATTTATTTAGTGTTTTTAGAATAGTTGTCAACCAGCAGGTAAAAGTATGATGAATTCAGTCCCTCACCTTCAGTGGTCTCTTTTCTACAAACTGAGCTGCTACTACCCGCCCGAAGAGATGACGTGAAGGCGGGCCCATTAGTAAGTCTAATGTAACTCAACTTTTGGTTTTGCTTTTTCTTTCTCCGGTAAGTACGTTGGATATAAAAATCAGATTGATTTCAATCGTATTTAGTTTGAATCGTTGCACTGCACCATAGCTAAACCCATATTTGCCTAAGGCTTGCAAACGGTTGACCCATAACCAGTATCCCAGCTGGAACCCGAATGTCCCGAGCTGGTCTTTTACAGAAGCATCCCAGTACACCTGGCTGCCCATATCTTCCAACACCTGCCAATTATTACCGCCATAAATTCCCACCGAAAAATTGTCGGACAGATATTGTTCAATTCCATAATCAAGCGAAAAACGATTTCCGGGTTTTACATCCGAACCTTTGATTTTGCCTGTAACTTCAAATGATGCGCCAAGCATGACTGCCAGCGCCCTGGAAGGTTGTCTTTTCAATCTTTCCGGATACCAGTAGCCAAATGCCTGGAAAATATTACTCCAGAAACCAAGTCCTGTATTATTACTTCCTCCTTCAGTATAATGGCCTGAGGGTGCATAGATCATCCATCCCAGGGTAATGTCCATGTTCTTTAATCCCCAGCTGAGCGCAATAGGTGTCAGATTCGGGTCAGAAAATCCGGATACTTTTCCATTAATGTTTCCATTCTGATGAATCGAATCTATATTTCCGATTTGTGCATAGGCCAGGTTCGGATTCACCGTTTCTAAAGGAATCGATGCAGCGCAGAAATAAGTGGCTCCCAGAACCTTTCCTTTTGATGCCCATTGAATCATTAGCGAGTTGTTGTAGCCGCTGACATCTGCATTCAGATTCACCAGGTTTCCGGATGGACCTATGATCTGGGTTATCCGGTTACCATTTTTTCCATAAAACTGGTTACCATACTGAAAGGTATTGTAGTCGAGAATCATCAATCCACTGACCGGTGCAGGATCTGCATCATCAAGTATGTTCATTAAACCTGGCGAATAATGTCCTGTTTGCAGCGGCGAGACCAGCGTTTTATTTAATTGCGCCTGTGTTTTGATTCCGGTTGCAAATAAAAAAACCAAAGCCATTTGAGCATATTTTTTTGGAAACATTTATATACTCCTTTTATCGACCTGAAGAATTGAATTAGTACATGATCATTTGAATAGATTTAATTCCTTCTTTTTAAGCACTAAAAAAATTCACACTTATCGTTACACTGTTTTAATTTTCTCCCGGATGATAAGTTCGCTCAGCATGCGCTTCCACATCTTTTTTGTCGAAATAAGCTTTCTTGAATTGGCCTTCTGCATATAACGGCGCCTGATCAAAAAAATGTACTGAGTTCGGATCTTCACTTTCACCATAAACAAGAATTGAACTCGCATTGATTTTTTTGCCAAACTCTAGCACACTTACATAATTGTTACCACCAACGCCATAGTTGGCTTTCGTATTATGAGCAGTATCACCGAAGTTTGTGTACATGCAGAAGATGATACCTAAACTTCCCGGACCTGCAGCAGACAACAAGCCTGGTCTATCATCGCTGAATGATTCCTTTTGATTCCAGACTACTCTTTGTAACCGGTTGGTTTTACCATAAGGGACTTTCCAGGTATCCCATTTTATTTCAAGGCTTGCCACTGCTTTTTCCAATGCTGATATCATATCAATGTTTTCCTCAAAAGAAAATTGTTCTATACTTGAACTAAGAAGTGTCATCGCAACCGATTCTTTAGTGCTGATATAATCCCAATTATTCAGCTCATTCATCATAGGTTCTAATGGCAATGCACGTTTCGCATCAGTTGTTTTTAATGTATCGTAAGCCCTGCCGAGTGCCGTAATAAAATCTTTTGCAATCTGCACCTTAGTATCAGTTGCGTTTTGTGTAAATTTTTCAAAACTAAACTTGTCAGTAGTTGACAACAGTTCACGTGACCGCATTGCACGACGAGTATCTTTTTCCCAGCTATTTACAAAAAACGGAAAATCTTCCTTCTTCAAATTTTCAGTGGCAGTAGTTATAAAAGGAGAAGAATTACAGTTTTGTACAAAACCATCTTTGGGGTTTAGCACTTGTGGCAATTCTGAAAATGGATAGTATCCATGCCATTCCGTTCCAGGGTCACTTCCATCTACCGGTTTTGACCAGTCGAACTCTTTATTCCGGATTGGAATGGCGGCGTTATAGACATAAAATATATTTCCGCTCTTGTCCGCATAGACAATATTGTTATATGGCATTCTGATTTTTTCAAGTGCATTTTTAAATTCTGCAAATGACCTGGCCTTTGTCATCGTATAATATTCATCAAGCCATCCGCTCTGCTCAAAATTCACTAAACGAACGGCCAGCTGTTTATGATCAACAAATGGTAATATGGGGCCATGATGAGTTTTTCGAAGATGCACAATTCTTGATTCCCTTTTGCCGGAATTATTTACTACGACCGTGTCAATCCATGCAATAGCATGTTTGTGGGAGGCGCCGTATTTGTAGGCAAGACTGTCTTCGGGATTATTGAAGTTTTCTACATACAGATCACCTTTATCAAAATGGTTATCTGTAAGCGCCCATCCCAAATATTCATTATGCCCTATATAGAGAAATGGCAGCCCCAGACGGGTAGCACCCGAAAAATTCCATCCCTCCCCGCTATACACATGTCCTTCGTAAAATGAGCCGAATCCATAATAATTGGTATGGGGATTGATGAATAGCATGGCATTGCCTGAAACCGTTTTTGAAGGAGCAATAGCCCAGGCATTGGAACCCGTTTGAATTCTACTGTAATCAACTTTGAAGTTCTTATTGTCAAATCCTATATCGCCAAGATATTCGCCTATATAATATTTAAAACGCAGGAATGCGAGCGGATACCAGGGTTCTATTTTCTTCAGCAAAGCCGTTTTTTTTGATGGATGTTTATATAAGTAATAATTCACGCCATCGGCAAAAGAAACATACATGTTTTTCATTTGCCCGGAAGATTGGCTGAATTCGTTTTTAGCAATTTTGCCAATTTCAAATGCGTGTGCTTCTACATCTGTTTTAAATTCTTTTTCGCCATAAATCTCTGAGGCCCTGCCAAGAGCACGTATGTAATTATCTTCCATATGGTCAAATGCATCTTCCGCCTGCGCATAGGCAAAACCAAATACTGCATCGGCATCTGTGTTTCCGTAAACATGCGGCACGCCCCAGTTATCACGAATGATAATTGCCTGTTGCGCCTGTTTTTTCCAGCGATTAATTTCTAATTCGGAAAATTTTTGTCCAAAAATCCCCAGTGGGAATATATAAGCTACGATTGCCAGATATTTCATGCGGGAAGCAATATGCAAACCCATAGCTTTCTTTTAATTACGATTTTTGATGTCTTGTTTCCGTGATCAGCACAACCTCCATCATGCGCCCAACTATCGAATTTAATAAAATGTCGGTAAAATTATCAACGGACCAATGATCAGGCAGGCAGCAATACCGATTGCCTACCCGAGGATAGGAAGTGATTGACGATCGCTTACACAACCTGACAATAAAGCTATGGAGCATGCAAAAATCCCCCAAATTCAGTTCCGATAAATTATATTCTTCTCAGGAAATTGTCCGAAATGACGAACGGTCTTGCCATACGGCGGCAAATAAATATATTGTAAAATACTTCAGTCTATTTTAAACATAACGATAAGAATAAAACATACGCTTCATTCCAAATAGATCAACAACAATTTAAATAGAAACCCATGAACTTCACCCGTCGTAAGTTCTTACAAGTCTTCTCAGTCGGCTTCGCTATGACGACAAAAAAAGGCTGGGCAAACAAGCCTCCCACAGTGGCTATCGAACGTCGTGATCTTTTTCCCCAGGGTGTAGCATCGGGTGACCCTACAGCCAACAGTGTAATCTTATGGACGAGACGTCCGCCCGTAAATGATAGCGCTGCTAAAAAGTTGGTTGTTGAAATTTCTACGACACCTGAATTCAAAAAAATCCTGGCAGGCGGTACGGCTGATATCAGTGCTGATTCGGATTGGACATGTCGTTTTATGACCACCGGTCTCAAACCGGACAATGAGTATTGGTACCGTTTTATTGATGAGTATGGCTTTGCCAGCCGGATCGGTCGTACAGTGACCGCGCCACGCGACGATTCGGATGCACCCGTTCGTTTTACCTTTGTAAGCTGTCAGTGCCCTAACGAAGGTGCCCTGAATGCTTACCGAAAAATGATTTTTGAAGACGAGAAACGTCCGAAAGATCAACAACTCAATTTTGTGTTGCACCTCGGCGATTTTATTTACGAAGTCACCTGGTATGCAGAAGATAATCCCGACGGAAACCGTGGCCGTCGAATCAGAAATCTGTATAAGTTTCCACAAGGCAGAAAGGTGGGCAATTTTCATCTGCCCGTTACGCTGGAGGATTATCGCACACTCTACCGCGCATATCTGGAAGATCCCGATTTGCAGGATGCCCGGGCACGCTGGCCATTTATCGGTATCTGGGATAATCACGAATTTTCCTGGGCAGGTTACCAAAGTCAATATGTAGCAGGCGGCGGTTACAACGCTCCTGCACAAAACCAGAAAGTCTTCGCCAACCAGGCCTGGTGGGAGTTCATCCCTGCCATGGTCCAACAACCCGGTAATCCTACACTTGAACATTTCAGGGCTCCTGTAGTGGTGGATACACCCATGAATACATTTAACGACGATGGACTTTCAGAAGAGCCTAATAATCTGTTGGCCATTCACAGCCTTAAAATCCAGCGCGTGTTGCGCTGGGGTAAAAATGTCGATTTGCTGCTAACCGATAATTGGTCATTCCGTTCGCCTGATATGTCGACTGATGACTTTGTTGTTAAGGAGTTTCCCCGCGTCGACCCGCAAATTCCTTTTGAAATTATGAATTATGGTCGTCATTATAATAATGACAATCCACCGGATACCATACGTTTCAATGGCAAGGACATTCCGAATCCGACCAAAAATGTTCATGCCCAGACTTACCTTGGCAGCGAGCAAAGACGCTGGTTCTTAGAACAACTCGGAGCCTCTACTGCGCGTTGGAAAATATGGGGACATGGTTTTGGCACGATGGAAGTGCGAAGTGACTATCAAAACCTGCCTGGAGAATTAGGAAGTAAGTGGCCCAAAGATGTCGGGTATGCGGTCATAGACAACCGCTTCCTTCGTGATAAAGACATCATATTTGATTTCATACGTGATCAGAAAATCACAGGTTTTTGTGTTGTTGGAGGCGACCGTCATGCGTTTCATGCCGGCTTAGCCTCCAAGGCGTTGCCCCCTAAGAAATTCGAACCACTGGGCGTAGAATTCATTGTCGGATCCATATCGCAGCAGACGCTGTTCGAAGTATTGGAAGTAACCATGAAGAAAGATCATCCGAAACGTGTGCTGCACCTGATCGATCTGCCCGATGGCACAGTGATCCCTTCGATGAACGTTACCGCTTTGCATGGTGTGCTTTCGACGTTAAAGTTAAAAGAGACCGGAGACATGGAACAGGCCCGTGCAGTGCGCAATCCGGACGTGGCGCCGCATTTGTCATTGGTCGACTATGGTGGACACGGCTATGGCCTGGTGACTGTCACTTCCGATCAACTTTCAACTGAATTTGTATGTATACCGCGGCCGCTTGAACGCAGTGACCGGCCTGATGGCGGTCCTTTGACTTACCGTGTGGTGCATCGCACACATTTATGGAAGGCAGGTGAGTCGCCTAAGCTTGAACAGGAAATCCTCGAAGGTGACCCGCGGTATTGCGTATGAGTTATTGTTTTTGCGCATAATGGAGACAGGCGCGGCACAACTGTAAGAAGTATTATTTTTTGTATCGTTTGTTATAAAATAGTCCACCCAAAATTGACATTGGTGCAAAGATGAAAATAGCAAGTAATTGTGTCCAATGATTGCCATCTGATTTAAAAAATGAAAATGTCGCAAAACCTGCAATGATAAAAGCTAGTATATAATTTATTTTTAGGTCTGCCGTCCTGGCTATAAGTTGCGTAACAAACCCGGCAACAAATGAAAATAAAGCTCCATAAATTATTGTCAAAATAACAAAGGAGGTTGACGGATCGGAATGGGGGTCTTGTCCTGAAATTTTAAAAAGAGCAAGCGATGTCACTACAAAAATTCCATAACCTATAATTATACTTAAAATTTTTCTTATCATATTTTGTCGTCTGTTTGTTTTTTTCAGCTGAGTCCGTACAATTACCGCTAACGAACAGGAATTGCAGCAGGTGTGGAATTCATTGAATGTCCAGCCCGGAACCGCCGCCCATTAAAGATTTAAAGTACAAGTTAAAAACTAAAAGCCCAGCAGAATTCCGTATGAAAATACTTTTAGTTGTCGTCGTCGATGGGTTACCGAAGTAAGCAAATTACAAACGCCACTATTTCATCACGTTACCCACATAAATTGGAAGAGAGTTACAAAGAAAAAACCTCAACTTGTGTTGAGGTTTCATTTCGTGGTGTGGGGCGGGATTGAACCGCCGACACAAGGATTTTCAGTCCTTTGCTCTACCAACTGAGCTACCGCACCGCCTTTCCGCCTTACAGACGGGCAGCAAAAATAAGGGAATTTCTATATTATCCCAAAGGATTCAGGCCCTATAATAAATTGAAAATCCGCTGAATGGTTGTGTTTCAGCGGATCTCACTATTCAAAAGGGGGGATGACTACATCCCATAAGTGTTCAGGAACTTGATGCGCATCAGCTTCAATTGCTCCCAGCTGTAATTTCCGTCGGCCAATTCCTGTTGGGCCAACTGAAGGCTGCTGGTTTCGCAGCCTTTGAAATAGTCCAGAATTTCGTCCTGTTCGGATTCGTCCAGCATCTCATCAATCACATAATCCAGGTGCAGTTTGGTGCCGCTGGCGGCAATAGTTTCCATATTCTCAAGAAGGGCATCCAGGCGCATGTCCTTGTTCTTCGCGATTGTTTCCAGAGGAATCTTTTTATCCATCTGCTGGATGATATATACTTTGTTGATACTTTTATTCGCCACTGTCTTCATCTGGAAATCATCCGGTTTTTCAATGTCGTTTTCGTCAACATATTTCGCGATGAGTTCAATAAAGGGTTTACCATAGCGTATGGCTTTTCCCTTGCTCACGCCCTGGCATCTTTCCAGTTCCAGGATCGTAGTCGGGAAAAAAGTGGCCATATCCTGCAATGAATTTTCAAGGAACAGAACAAAAGGAGGAAGTCCTTTTTTCTTTGATTCCTTCTGCCGCAGATCCTTGAGCATTTCGAAGAGCTTCTCGTCGCTGGCGGATGTTGCAGTCACCGGTTCAGCGGCTTCTTCATCATCTTCCGCATTGGCTTCTTCAAATGCATTATTCAAAACGATCTCAAATGATCTTGGCTTCTTTAAAAATTCCTGACCCTTCTTTGTGATCTTTAATACGCCATATTCCTCAATATCTTTTTTCAACAGATCCGCGAGCAGCAACTGGCGGAGCAGTGAATTCCAGTAATATTCTGTTTCATCATTGCCGATGCCGAATTCAGCCAGGCCTTCATGCCTGAACATCATCAGCTGTGGAGTGAGTTTGCCTGTTATCACATTCACCGTATAGTCTGAAGCAAACCGTTCGTCAAGTGCTTTGATCGCTTTCAATGCTTTGAGCGCATTATCCTTCGCTTCGACTCTTTCCTTTGGATGACGGCAGTTATCACATTCGCCGCAATTCGGTTCGTCATATTCTTCACCGAAATAACTCATGAGTACTTTTCTCCGGCAAACACCGGTCTCGGCGTATCCTACGGTTTCATTGATCAGCTGGGCACCTACTTCGCGTTCGCTCAGTGGCTTGTCTTTCATGAAATGTTCCAGCTTCTGAACATCCTTATGTGAATAATATAAAACACAAATACCTTCCAGTCCGTCGCGACCCGCGCGGCCGGTTTCCTGGTAATAGTTTTCGATGGACTTCGGAATATTATAATGAATAACGAAACGGATATCCGGTTTGTCGATCCCCATACCGAAGGCAATGGTGGCGACGATCACCTGCACGTCTTCATTCATAAAAAGATCCTGGCGCTCTGCACGCAGTTTGCTGTCAAGTCCCGCATGATATGCGACGGACTTAATACCATTGGCTACGAGCATATCACTCAGCTCTTCTGTCGTTTTGCGGTTGAGTGTATAAATAATACCACTCTTGCCCTTATGTCCGACAATAAATTTTACAATACTCCGGATCGTCTGATCTTTCTTCACCTTGGGCTGGATCTCATAATACAGATTCGGCCGGTTAAACGATGAAATAAATATCTCGGGATCACGGAGAGAAAGATTCTTAATGATATCACTCTGTACTTTTGGAGTAGCCGTGGCCGTTAGAGCGATCACGGGAACATTTGGATTCACCAGGTCCATGATTTCACGCAGGCGGCGATATTCCGGGCGGAAGTCATGACCCCATTCTGAAATACAATGGGCTTCATCTACTGCAAAAAATGATATTTTCAGGTCGTTGAAGAAATCGAGGTTTTCCTGCTTGGTCAGCGTTTCCGGTGCCACATAGAGCATCTTGGTTACGCCGCTGAGCAGGTCTGCATGAACGACTTTGATTTGTTTTTTTGTAAGAGTGGAATTCAGAAAATGCGCCACATTATCCTGCTCACTATAACCACGCATGAGGTCAACCTGATTCTTCATCAGGGCGATCAGTGGACTCACAATGATAGCCACACCTTCACTCATCATAGCCGGCAGCTGATAGCAAAGGGATTTGCCGCCACCTGTTGGCATGATCACAAATGTGTCCTTACCACTTAAAACGGAATTTATAATAGCGCCCTGGTTCTGTTTGAATCCGTCAAAGCCAAAATTCTTCTGCAGTTCGCGTAATAATTTTGGATCTACAATGCCGGGAGGGGCGTCTTTGTCAAATAGGGTAGTTTTTTTCGTTACGGGTTTTCTCTTAGCGGTTGTTGCCATACTCTTTTCTTTCACACTTAAGTTAATTCATTTTCTTCATATAGGCAGGAGGCTGGAAGCTCGAGGCGTGAAGCCAAGCAATTAATCGTTATTTAGTATTTTCTTATTTCAAAGCGTTAGGCTTTAGGCGTTCCGCTTTAAGCCCCATGTGGGGGTTGGCGAAGTTACAAAATTTAAAGGGTGGATTAAAGCTGAATTTGTTAAAAATTCCCTATCCCCGAAGACCTGAAGCCTTTCAAAAGGCATAAATTTGCCAAATCCATGACGAAAGGAAATATACAGGCATCCGGCCTGAACATTATTCGAAAGGAATCCGCAGCCATCGCAGCGATGGAAACTTATATCAACGACGCATTTGTGCGTGCGGTGGAATTGATTGCTGCATGTAAGGGTCGGATTGTGATCAGCGGCGTTGGAAAGAGTGCCATCATTGCACAAAAAATCGTGGCCACTTTTAATTCAACCGGAACTTCAGCCGCTTTCATGCATGCAGCTGATGCCATACATGGCGACCTGGGTATGGTAGGCGAAGATGATATCCTGATAGTGATCAGTAAAAGTGGTGAATCGCCCGAGATCAAAGTGCTTCTTCCATTGCTCGCTCGTGAAAAAAATAAACTCATCGGCATTGTCGGAAATGAGAATTCCATCCTTGCAAAAAAGGCGGATATATTTTTAAATACAACCGTATCAGAAGAAGCCTGTATGCATAATCTGGCTCCCACGAGCAGTACGACTGCGCAGCTTGTCATGGGTGATGCGCTGGCTGTTACGCTTATGGAACTAAAGGGATTTGGTACGGAGGACTTTGCGCGGTTTCATCCCGGAGGTACGCTGGGAAAAAAACTCTACCTCCGCGTGAATGATATTTATATTCATAATGCAAAACCACAGGTCGCACCGGATGCGGTTCTTAAAGAAGTGATCATGGAGATGACTTCAAAACGGTTAGGGGCAACGGCCGTTGTGGAGGACCAGCAATTGCTGGGTATCATTACAGACGGCGATTTGAGAAGAATGCTGGAGAAAAATGCGGATGCATCCGGCGTGCGGGCACGTGATATCATGAGCTCAAAACCGACCACCATACAGAAAGATGCACTGGCAGTGGAAGCGCTGGAAGTATTGAGATCAAAAGACATCAGCCAGTTGCCGGTGATGGATGGGAACGGGTACGTTGGATTTGTTCATCTTCACGATTTGATTCGGGAAGGCATTATTTGAAGATATGGAAGAATGGAAGAATGGAAGTATGGAAGTGGATAGGATCACTTAAATTTGAATTATGAATGAGCACCAGTACGCGGTCATCATGGCGGGAGGAATCGGAAGCCGGTTCTGGCCGATGAGCCGCCAAAATTTTCCGAAACAGTTTCTGGATATATTAAATACGGGTCAAACGCTGGTGCAGGCAACCTTTCAACGCCTGACTGATTTTATACTTCCTGAAAATATTTACGTCGTTACGTCCGGTGAATACATGCAGATTGTGCGGGATCAGTTGCCCATGATCCGCAAGGAAAATATTCTCGGCGAACCATCCCGCAAAAATACGGCGCCCTGTATTGCTTACATTTCTTTTAAGCTGATGCAGAAAGATCCCAAAGCTTCGTTGATCGTAGCACCTGCAGATCATCTGGTACTTGACCGGATTGCCTTTAAAAAAGTTTGTCTTGAAGCATTCAGCTTTGTCAACAAACACAATGCGCTGATCACCCTGGGCATTACTCCTTTAAAACCCAATACGGGATACGGTTATATACAAAGAGAGTTGCAATCTGTGACCGACAATGTATATAAGGTCAAGACATTTACGGAAAAACCCAATCTCGAACTTGCAAAAACATTTCTGGCGAGTGGTGATTTTTTATGGAACGCTGGCATCTTCGTGTGGCAGGTAAAGAATATCATCAAGGCCTTTGAAACATATCTGCCGGAAATGTATGATGTATTTGTAGCTGAGAAAGATGCTTTTAACACCGCGGAAGAGAAAAAAGCACTCGAACATATTTATCCTCTCTGCACAACGATTTCCATTGATTTCGGCATTATGGAAAAAGCGCACAACGTGTATGTGATTCCTTCTTCTTTTGGCTGGAGCGATCTGGGAACCTGGAACAGCGTGTATGAGAACCTGGAAAAGGATGATCTGGGAAATGCCATTGCCGGCAGGAAGGTCCTGGTCATCGACGCTGCAAAATGCGTAGTGCATTCCGGTAACAAAAAATTACTTGTACTCCAGGGACTGGAAGATTTTATTGTGGTGGATTCTCCTGATGTGCTGCTGATTTGCAAACGGGACAAGGAACAGGAAATTAAGGACTACGTTGCAGAAGTCAGACGAAATATAGGAGACGAATATTTATAGGGCTAAGGCTAAGGCTAAGGCCAAGGCTAAGGCTTAAGCCACCGTCAACCGTCAACCTTAATCGATCCACGATCCACGATATACGATAAACGAGCATGAACTTCCAAAGTAAACTCCCGAATGTAGGCACCACGATCTTTACCGTGATGAGTGCGCTGGCAACCAAGGCGAAGGCCATCAACCTGGGACAGGGATTTCCTGATTTTCCGATGGATGCTGAATTGGTAGAACTCGTGGCGAAAGCGATGCGTGATGGCTTTAACCAGTATGCACCCATGCAGGGTCATCCGCCACTGTTGGAAACGCTTGCAGAAAAGATTGACATTTTATATTCCCGTAACGTACATCCGCATACCGAAATCACGATCACTGCTGGTGGTACGTATGCCATTTACACGGCACTCAGCACCATCCTCCAGCCCGGCGATGAAGTAATTGTTTTTGCTCCCTGTTACGATAGTTATATTCCGAATATTGAAATGAATGGCGCGATCCCCATATCCGTTGCGCTGGAATTTCCATCGTATCGGATCGACTGGGAAAAAGTGCGCGCTGCAAAAACAGCGAAGACAAAAGCCATCGTTTTGAATTCGCCGCATAATCCGACGGGTTCTGTACTGACTCCGGAGGACATTCTATCATTGCGCGAATTCGTGAAGGATACTAATATTTTTATTATTTCGGACGAAGTATATGAACACCTCATCCTGGACGGTCTGCCTCACTGCTCCATGCTTCGTTATCCGGATCTGTTCGAAAGAAGCTTCGTATGTTTCTCCTTCGGGAAAGTATTTCATTGTACCGGATGGAAGCAGGGATATTGCGTGGCTCCGGAATGGCTGACAGCAGAATTCCGGAAATTCCATCAGTTTAATGCCTTTAGCTGTTTCACACCTACGCAGGTGGCACTGGCGGAATTTCTGAAAAAACCGGAGCATTATATGAGTCTCCCCGATTTTATGCAGAAGAAAAGAGATTATTTTCAGGATGCGATGAAGGCCACGCGGTTTAAAGCGCTGCCGACGCATGGCAGCTATTTTCAGATTTATCAATATGATGAAATCTCCGACAAACCGGATGCAGAATTTGCAAAAGAGTTAGTAGCAAATCATGGAGTTGCGGCTATTCCTGTCTCCGCTTTTTATCAGTCAGGAAAGGATGATCACGTGGTTCGGTTCTGCTTTGCAAAAAAGAAGGAAACGATTGATGCTGCTGTTGAAAAACTGATGAAGGCATGAACAGAAGAATACTCATTTTCGTTTTGCTGCCCCTGATTTTTGTTCATTGCAAAAGCAAGCCTTCATTTACTGAACAGGTAAGACAGGATTTTACAAATCGTGTGCTGAAAATCGACAGTTCCATCCGGGTCGATTCTTTTCAATTGATCAGAATGGATTCGCTGACGGAAAAGATCGGACAAATCGTATATGATTCCATGTATATGCAGAGAGGAAGCAAGACTGGATACGGAATTCATTGCGGCAAGACGGAACCAGGCAGCTGATACGGGTTACGGCGGGAAGAAATAAACTACATGAAAAAGGAAATGGATTCCATTGAAAATCTGATTACTAAAGCGGATACGGTTAAAAAATATGGCGTTCTGGCGCAGTATTCCTATACGATTTCAAAAAATGAAAAGTCCAGAACGGGCAAAGTCTATTATTTTATAAGTAATAACGGAAATGTTCTGAATCCGGAGATGATCATTGATTCCGTTAAAGTGATTGCCGGTCAGTTAAATTAGAGATAAAATGCAGCAGGACGAGTACAACACTGATGAACTTCTGAAGCGAAAGGATCTTGGTACGATTGCAGCTAATCGACAGCTTTAGATTCAATGCGTCACAATGGCCGATTAGATCAGTGTGAACGATGCATGGATCAGCAGCCAGCGGTTACAACTATAGCCGGATAGCGGAAACGCAGTATGCCGATAAGGCAAGCTCGCATGCCGGATACTTTTCCGACGACACCACTCATTAGTACTGTCATCGCCGGCGATATCAAAAGTCCTGGTATATGGCTATGCACGACAGCAGTAATGTCTAATTATTCGAATTACAATGATGGGACCATCAGCAAAATCGATAGACTCGAGCCATCAGACGATATTCAAGCAAAATATTAGCGCTATGGGCCTTTATGACGGCTTTTGTCCGGATGCATCAGATACATGTGAGTGCCTGTCTGCATGACAACGGTGCAGCCTGGTTCGGTTAATATTAGCAGAAGTTCATTGTATTTCGCAATGATAAGGTAATATATCTATACCTGCTATCATGGGGAAATGACCCTTATCCGGGTAGTAAAAAATCAGATTTTCCGCATGGGAATTTGAATTTTAACTTAAGCTTAGCCTTGAAGGCTAAGGCGAAGGCCAAGGCCCAGGCGAATGCTGAGGAATTGATGCTTCGCTTTCCATCTTCACCTTCCATCCTATACTTCGATCTTCTTCTTCCGCCTTAGCCCTACTCCGTCCGAATACTTTTTACCGGATTGGCCAGAGCTGCTTTAACGGCCTGAAAACTCACCGTGATTAATGCAATAAGAATCGCTGCCAGCGCGGCTCCTGCAAACATCCACCATTGGGGTGTTATGCGATAAATAAAACCCTGCAGCCATACGTTCATCGCGTAATAACCAATCGGAACGGCGATCAGGGTACCCAGCAGAACCGGTTTCAGTAAATCTTTCGAGAGCAGTACAACGATATTTTGAACAGAAGAACCCAGCACTTTTCTCACTCCGATTTCCTTTGTTCTTTTTACAGCAGTATAAGAAGCGAGACCAAATAAACCGACACAGGCAATCAGGATCGCAATGCCGGAAAAAATACTGAGTATATTATCCTGTTTCATATCGTCCTTATATAACTGATTGAATTGTTCATCCAGAAAATTATATTCAAATGGATAGCCGGGTGCGGCACTTGCGTATTGGGTTTTTATATTGTTGATCGCCGATTGCAGATGATTGCCCGGCCTGAGACGGATCACAGCAACCCGCCAGTCTGGATTTGGAGCAATGATCATCGGCCCGATTTTCTCTTTGAGGGAGGAGAAATGGAAATCTTCCACCACACCCACGATCCTGCGCTGAAGACCGTCGCCCTGGATATTTTTTACCCATTTGCCCAGAGCCTGTTCGGGACTGTATCCTAAAAAAGTGGCCGCTGTGTGATTGATCAGTACGGAGCCGGCAGAATCTGTGGGAAACGATGCAGAAAGTTCTCTTCCGGCCAGCATCTTAATGCCCAGGGCTTTTACAAATTCAAAATCGGCAAATTCTGTGTTCATCAATATTTTCTGAGCTGGTTTTGCTTCGGTCTGGAACATATACATATCGTGAAAGCCGCCCGGTTCACCCGACATTAGTGAAACGCTTATCACAGAAGGATCGTTTTCAAGGCTGTTTTTAAATTGCACTCTTGTTTTTCCGATATCATTATTATCGATCCTGACCAGCATGCTTCGCTCTTTATTGAAACCAAGATCGGTGTTCCGCACATAACTCATTTGCGTACTGATGATCGTTATACTGATGATGAGTAAAACGGAGATCACGAATTGAAATACCACCAGGGCCTTGCGAAAGAAAGCTCCCTGATTGCCTATATTCATTTTGCCTTTCAGGGATTGAATGGGTGAAAAGGATGAAAGCAGTAAAGCAGGATAAGCACCTGCCAGAAAGCCGATCACGATGATGATGGATAAAAGAAAAGCATAGAGCATGGGATCTTTCCAGAATGATGGCAACGCATATCCCAGCAAACGGGTGTAGGCAGGCATCAATAATTGAAGAAGACCAAGCGCCAAGAACGCGGAAAGTGTAGCATAGAAAAAAGCCTCGAGTAAAAATTGCAAGGTCAGTTGCGCACGCAGGGCGCCGAGTACTTTTCTCAGACCGACCTCTTTACTCCGGTCTGTCGCCCGCGCGGTGGCCAGGTTCATGAAATTCATGCAGGCGATTACGAGGATCAGCACGGCGATGGACATAAAAATATAAATCACTTTTTTATTGCCGTGTTTTACATTGTCAAACTGAAGGGGTTTAAAATAAATATCCTTCAGCGGTTCCAGCCCCAGGCCTAATTTAAACCCGCTTTCAGCAAAATATTTTCCCATGTATTTATCCATGAATTTGGGAAAGCGGCTGGTAAGCTGTTCCGGTTTCACATTTGGATTTAACTGCAGGTAAACGAACAGACTGTTGTTTGGGAAATTCTGGATCGAATCGTAATACTTGAAGTTTGATATCGGAACGATCATATCAAAATACAGGTGCGAATTGGATGGCGGGTCTTTGGCGATGCCGGTTACTTTTAAAAGACGATCTTTATTCATCTGGACGGTCTTGCCAATGGGATCTTCGTTGCCGAAATATTTTTTTGCGGATGTGGCGGTGAGAACGATGCTGCGTGGTTCGCTCAGAACCGTCTGACGATCACCTTTGATCAGGGGGAAATCGAAGAGCTCAAAAAAATCGCTGTCGGTGATCAGCACATTTCTTTCGTTGTAACCGATATGGTTGTAAGTGAACAGATCATTGTCCGGCATTACACGCACGGCTTTTTTGATCATGTCGGGATATTCATTGCGCAGGGCGATTGAATAAGCGCCGGCGAGGTATGCAATATCATCCACGCTTCCGCTGCCGTTCAGATCGGCCTGCCTGACCACACGGTAAATGTCTTTGCCGTTTTTATGAAAATTATCGTAGCTCGTTTCGTGCCGGATGAAAAGGAAAATCATCAGGCAGCAGGTAATTCCTACGGTCAGGCCAAAAACATTTATCAGGGAAAATACCTTTTGTTTTTTCAGGATTTTGAATGCGAGGGAGAGATAATTTTTTATCATACAATTTATTTAAGGCTAAGGCTAAGGCTAAGGCTAAGGCGTAAGGCTAAGTGTTAAGCAAGTGTATTTCTACTTCCATTCTTCCATACTTCCAGTCTTCCACACTTGGATTCTTATTCCGTTTTCAGACTTTTCGTCGGGTTCATCAACGCGGCGTTAATACTCTGATAGCTGACCGTAATGATCGTTATAAGAATCGCGGAAATTCCGGCGAGTGCAAAAACCCACCAGGAAATTTCTGTCCGGTATTGATAATTCTGTAACCAACTACGCATGAAATAATAAGTGGTTGGTGTTACGATAGCCAGAGATATGAGAACCAGTACGACAAAATCTTTTGAGAGCATTTTCCAGAGAGAAAATACGGAAGCGCCCAACACTTTTCGCACGCCGATTTCTTTTGTACGCTGTTCAGCCATATAGGACGCAAGACCAAAGAGTCCCAGGCAGCTGATGAAAATAGCGAGTACCGCAAAGACGCCCGAGAGTTGTCCGACCCGTGTTTCGGAGGCGAACTTGGCTGCGAATTCTTTGTCGGCGAATTTATAGTCAAACGGAGCCGATGGTATCAGCTTTTTAAATACGGCTTCCACTTTTGGAATGGATTCCGCGGCACTTTTATTTGGATTCAGTTTGATATCGATCCAGTTCACATTATTATAGTCCATGAAATAAAGGGTAGGCTTCACCGGATCATAAGGAGATTCCATGACCATATTTTTAATCACTCCGATAACGGTAAAAGTTAGCCGCTGATCTCCGCCAGCCCAGCTGATTCTTTTGCCTATCGGATCGCCGACTCCCATAAACTTTGCAGTAGCCTCATTCACCACAACGGCCGAGGAGTCGGTTTTAAATGCGCGGGAGAAATCTCTTCCTCCGGTGAATTGCCAGCCCACTGTTTTTCCATAGTCATGCGTTACCCAGATGGTAGCGAATTCACCATTCAGGCTGGGATCCTTTCCCGGCCAGCTGAATCCGTCACCAGTGGATGTCACATCTGTTACCGGTCCGGATGATTCCGCAAATTGGGCGATGGCCCCGGCGTTGGTTAATTCATTCTTTAGCAGATCAAATTTTCCGTAGAAGTCGGGTGACTTCATACGAATCATCATAAGACCGTTTCTGTCATAACCAATGGGTCTGTTCCTGGTATATTGGATCTGATTATATACAACGACGGTCCCGATGATCAGTGCAATGGAAATCGTAAACTGAAGAACAACCAGCGCCTTGCGGGGAATGGCTGCGAATCTGCCCGTTCTGAATGCGCCCTTCAATACTTTAACCGGCTGGAAGGAAGATAAATAAAGTGCAGGATAACTTCCGGCAATCAGAGAGGTCAGAAAGGAAAAACCCAGACAGAAAATCCAGAAGACCGGATTTGCCCAGGGGATGATCATTTGTTTATCGGATATCTTATTGAACCAGGGCAGGAACAATTCAGCGAGCAGCAGCGAAAGAGCAAACGAAAAAACGACCACCAGCAGCGATTCGACATAGAACTGGCTCACCAGGTTTTTTCGGAGTGAACCGATCGCTTTGCGAACACCCACTTCCCTGGCACGTTTTTCGGACCGCGCGGTGCTCAGATTCATAAAATTAATGCAGGCCAGTAGCAGCACGAAAATGCCGATGATGCTGAAGAGTCTCACATATTCTATCAGTCCCCCGGTATTTATTCCGTTATCCCATTGCGATTTCAAATGCCAGTCCTTCATCGGTTGTACAAACACCTTCGTCTTGTATTGTTTGTCCTCCGGCCGGTCCCTGTTGAATTTGGAATCCGCGATATTTCTGTTCACGGTTTTGAAATCGGTATGGTCAGCGATCTGTGCAAAAATCTGGAATGAGCCATTGTCCCAGCGGTCGTAGTCAGCCAGTATCCATTTTTCTGAAGTAATATAAAGATCCCAGGGAGCAATAAATTCGAGATCATTTAACTGTGTATTGCGTGGTATGTCCTTATAAACTCCGGAAACCTTTACATCCAGTTTGTTGTCGATCCGCATTTGTTTATTCAGGGGATCTTCTTCTCCGAATAAAGCTTTGGCCGTTGATTCGGAAAGCAAAACCGAATGTGGATCTTTTAGTGCGTCCCGGGTTCCTTCAATCATCTGCAACGAAAACATATGCGGCGCCCCGGACTGCATATAGATTCCTTTTCTGGCCAGATTCTTCTGCCCGGCCGAAATAATATGTTCATCCGTCCAGGACGACATGATAACATGTTTGAAATTATTTCCGTAATGGGTTTTCAGTTCTTCACCGAGGGGAAATGGCAGGGCATTAAACGTATTTATTTTGCCGTTAGACGTCTGATGCTGCATCAGCAGGCCAATACGGTCATAGTTTTCGAAACTTTTATTATACGATAGTTCATCCCATATCCATAAACCGATCAGCATGGTGATGGCCATACCAATCGCCAGTCCGCTGATATTGATGAACGAGGAAGTTCTGTTTCTCAGCAGATTTCTCCAGGCGACCTTCAGATAACTTTTAAACACGAGCGTATTTAGTTATTAGTTATTAGTTGTTAGTTATTAACTCAATTGCGCAAGAAGCCTAAACAGGATGCCATCTTAATAACTACATACAAATCAGAACACTAAATACGCCGGGCATCAAACGGAACTGTCCGGTTTTGAAACAAAAACCGTACGATTTTGCGAGTCCTGTCTTCTTATCTGTAAGGCAGATTGTTGATTTACAAGGAAGTCCAAATCCGGCACTCTTTTTAATTGTTAATTGTCAATGGTTAATTGTCAATTTAATTAACCATTGACCATTGACAATTAACCATTAAAGTTGTGTTTAAAAACTACCTCAAGATTGCCGTTCGAAGTCTCTGGAAGCATAAAGCGTTTTCATTTATTAATATCCTGGGCCTCGCGGTGGGCATGACGGCCTGTTTTCTGATATTTTTATATGTTCGTTTTGAAACGAGTTTTGATAATTTTCATTCAAAAGCGAACCGCATCTATCGCGTGGTGTCTGAGGTCAGAACGCCAACTGAAACGCTTCATACCGGCCTGACAACAACGCCGGTTGCCATCAATATGAAAAGGGACTTTCCGGAAGTGGAAGAAGCCGTGCGGTTGGGAAGAGATGGAATCCTGGTTCGGAAAGGAGATGTCAAATTTCAGGAAATCAATACTGTGTTCGCGGATTCCGGCCTGTTTAAGATTTTTGATTTCCCGCTTATAGAAGGCGACAAGAACACTGCACTGAAAGAACCCATGAGTGTTATCCTGTCACAGACGGCAGCAAAAAAATATTTTGGGAACGGTAAGGCCTATGGACAACATCTTTTACTTACCGGCGCCGCTATCAATTCGACGGTGACTGGAATCATGAAAGATATTCCCCGGAATTCCCAGATCCAGGCGGATATGATTGTTTCACTCTCTTCCTTCCAGGCTGTTTATGGTCGTCCGATTTCTGATAGTGAATGGACCAACCATAATTATTACACATATATTTTACTCGCGCCGCATGCCGATGCAAAAGCGCTGGAAGCCAAACTTCCTGCATTTCAGGAATTGCATCATGGGGCAGAGGCGAAAAAATTGCAGATGCAGGATTATCTGAGCCTGGAAAAATTACGGGATGTATATCTGAGATCCAAAAACGATGGATTTGTGACGGGCAGCATCACGAATGTGTATATATTTTCCATCATCGCGATATTTATTCTTTGCATTGCCTGTATCAACTTTATCAACCTAACAACGGCCAGGAGCGTGGAGCGGGCAAAGGAAGTGGGTATCCGGAAAGTGGTTGGCGCGATCAGGTACCAGCTCGTTGGTCAATTTATCGGCGAATCGATCATCATCAGTGTGCTGGCATTTATACTGGCCGTATTATTAAGTTCTTCCCTCTTGCCTTTTTTTAATCAGGTAGCAGGCAATGAGATCAGTAACAGCATATTCGGAAATCCTTCTGATGTTATTGGACTTTTCTTTCTGTCTGTATTAGCCGGACTTTTAGCCGGCACGTATCCGTCCCTTGTACTGTCGTCGTTCAAACCTGTGGTTGTATTGAAGGGGCGGTTTTCATCAGGTACAAAAGGTATGATTTTGAGAAAGGGATTAGTGGTTTTTCAATTTGCCATTTCAATCATCCTGATCGTTGGAACCCTGGTTGTTTACGCGCAATTGAGTTATATGCGGAGGCAGGACCTTGGGTTCTCGAAGAACCAGACGATGGTGATCTTTACAAATTTTGATAAAAACAAGGATGCTTTCAAACAATCGCTTTCCACCATTCCCGGTGTGTTGTCGAGTACTTTTTCTTCCGGTGTTCCGGGTGGTGACCACAATTCTGCTTATACACAGATTGAGAATAAGAAAGGTGAAATGCAAAAGACAAATCTGGACGGGTACTTTGTGGACTTTGATTTTATAAAACAATATGGATTTAAAATTGTGGCGGGTCGTTCTTTATCAAAAGAATTCGGAACGGATAGTTCGAAAGCGATGCTCATCAATGAAACGGCTGCAAAAATGCTGGGTTATCAAACACCGCAGGAAGCTGTCGGCCGTAATTTTGATCAATGGGGCAGGCAGGGAAAGATCATTGGTGTGCTGAAGGATTTTAATTACGAATCACTGCAACAGACTATCAAACCTTTCACGATGCGGTTCGAAAACTATGGATTCGGTACCATTTCAATAAAGGTATCATCCGCGAAGCTGCCGGAAACAATCAAAGCCATTGGCGATCGTTGGTCGCAAATCATACCCAATCGTCCATTTGAATATAATTTTCTGGATCAGCAATTTGATCAGAAATACAGGGCAGAAGATAAATTCGGAAATCTTTTCTTCAACTTTGCCGTATTGGCCATCTTCATTTCGTGTCTTGGCCTGCTGGGGCTTGCTTCATACAGTACGATTCAGCGTACAAGAGAAATCGGTGTAAGGAAAGTGCTCGGCGCAAGCGTTTCGAATATCGTTAACCTGTTGTCGGTTGAATTTATCAAATTAGTATTGATTGCTTTTGTGATAGCCGCGCCCATCGGATTATTTGCCATGAATAAATGGTTGCAGGATTTTGCTTATCATATTCATATCTCCTGGTGGGTTTTTGCAGTTGCAGGTGCAAGTTCAATCGTAATCGCATTTTTCACGATCAGCTTCCAGGCGATCAAAGCGGCGATTGCGAATCCGGTTACTAGTTTACGGTCGGAATAAGTATGGAAGAATGGAAGCATGGAAGTCTGGAAGTGCTTGGACAATGCCGTTAATAACTAATAATTAACAACTAATACCTGAGTCGTGTTCAAATCCATACTTGCTATTCCGTTTTCAAACTTTTCGTGGGATTCATCAGTGCTGCCTTAATACTCTGATAGCTTACCGTTAAAAGGGTTATTACAATTGCGCCTGCGCCTGCCGCTCCGAATACCCACCAGGGCATCGCAGTACGATATTCATATTGCTGTAACCATTGTCCCATAAAATAGTAAGCAACCGGTGTAGCGATCAATAGCGATATTGTTACCAGGATTATAAAATCTTTGCTCAGTAATCGCCAGAGACTAAACACGGATGCACCGAGTACTTTGCGAACGCCGATTTCCTTTATGCGTTGTTCAGCAGTGAATGTGGCCATTCCGAATAAGCCAAGACAACTGATAAAGATCGCCAGTATTGCAAACAGGCTGGCGAGTTTGCCGATGCGTTCATCATCACTGAATTTTTTTGCGTATGCTTCGTCTGCAAACTCAAAAGAAAAGGGCACTGAAGGACTATAGGTTTTACATACTGCCTCAATTTTTTGGATGGCATCATGCACGCTTATATTGGGATTGATTCTGATGATCACATAGGAAAAATCTTCGTGGGTTATATAATATATTGTCTGTTTTGCCGGTTCATAGGGCGAATTCATCACCATATCTTTAACGACGCCAATGACGTGATAGTCCTTTCTTCCAACCCGGATATTTTCTCCCACCGGATTTTTAAGACCCATATATTTAACCGCGGCTTCATTGATGATCAATGCGGAAGAATCTGTCAGATACTGATTTGAAAAATCCCTGCCATCGATAAATTGCCAGCCGACTGTTTTTCCATAATCAGTCGTTACGCGGATATTGCCGAAGTCATCCGTCATCGCAGGATCCTTTCCCTTCCAGTGTAATCCGCTTCTGTTGTTTTCTACGCCGCTCGTCGGACTGGAAGACTGGGCCATCCAGGTGACTGCTCCGGAGCTTTTCAGATCCTTACTCAAGGCATCGAAATGATTGTGCAGATCGTCTGTCTGCATTCCGATATAAAGCAATCCGTTTCTGTTATATCCCACAGGACGGTTCTTGGCGAACTGAATCTGATTGAAAACAATGATGGTACCAACGATCAAAACGACCGAGACCGTGAATTGCAAAACAACCAATGCCTTTCTCGGTATAGCAGCAAGTCTTCCTGCTTTAAAAACACCCTTCAATACTTTCACCGGTCTGAAAGAAGAAAGGTATAATGCCGGATAACTTCCTGCGATCAGTGCTGTAAACAAAGTGAACCCCGCGCACAGGACCCAGAACAAACCATTGTTCCAGAGAATGGTCATCTGTTTATCGGCCAGCTGATTGAATAATGGCAATATCAGCCAGACCAAAATCAGAGAAAATATAAAGGAGAATACTGTTGTTAAAAGGGACTCACAGTAAAACCGAGTGATCAGTTGCGACCGGAGAGAACCAACAGCTTTGCGTATGCCCACTTCTCTTGCACGTTTCTCGCTGCGTGCCGTGCTCAGGTTCATAAAATTTATACAGGCCAGCAATAACACGAATATTCCGATGATTCCGAACATCCAGACGTATTGAATGGCGCCGCCGGTATTCACACCATTTTTAAATTCGCTGTACAATCTCCACTTACTCATCGGCTGCAGGAAAATCGCGGGTTTAAAACGAGCATCCTCTTTTCCGGCACGATCGAGAACGGTATTTTTTATTTTTTCCGAAATCCGGTTTATATCCGCGTGATCGGCGATCTGAACATACATCTGCCAGCTGTTATCGCCCCAGTCCGAAAGAACACGCGGGGGTAGGTATGTTGCCAGATAATAATCCCAGGGCGCCAGGAAACTAAGATCATGGAGGCTCGAATTAGATGGGATGTCTTTGTAGACTCCGGACACTTTGAAATTGCTTTTATTATCGAGCGTTATTATTCTTCCCATAGGATCGGCATCTCCAAACAGAGCTTTTCCAACGGACTGAGATATCAGAATCGATGCCGGATCTTTTAGTCCACTGCGACTTCCCTTTAGCATCTGAAGAGAAAATATTTCCGGGCCTTCTTTATCCATGAAAGTGCCCTTAAAGGGTAATTTTTTTTCATCAGCTGTCAGGATATGCGCATCTGTCCAGGATACCATGGCGATGTGTTTGAAATCACTGCCATAACTTTTCCTGATCGCAGCATCGAGTGCGATGGGAACTGCTACACCGGTTGCTATCGTGCCGTTGAAATCCTGACGCAGCATCATCTGGGCCACCCGGTCATAGTTCTGATGATATTTGTTGAAGGAAAGTTCATTCCAGATCCACAAGCCAATCAGCATCGCCACAGCCATACCTACTGAAAGTCCCGAGATATTGATAAAGGAATGCGCTTTGTTTTTTCGCAAGTTTCGAAGGGCGGTTATGATGTAGTTTTTGATCATATATTTTTTTGTTGGCAGTTGGCAGTTGGCAGTTGGCAGTTGGATTGGCCCACCTTCTCCCGCGAGATGCGGTATTCGGTGGGTAAAACGGTTGACGGTTTGAGATTTAGTGTCAGTGATTCAGTACTTCCATACTTCCAGTCTTCCATACTTCCATACTTGTTGCCTCTATTCCGTCTTCAAACTTTTCGTAGGATTTGCAACCGCTGCCTTGATTGCCTGAAAACTTACGGTAAAGAATGCGATCAATATGGCGACAAGACCGGCAAGAGCGAACATCCACCAGGTGATCGGTACCTTGTAACTGAATCCCTGCAGCCATTTACTCATGGCCCACCAGGCGAGTGGTGTGGCGATCACAATGGATACAAAAACGAGTTTCAGGAAATCTTTCGACAAAAGCGTTACGATTCCTGAAACACTTGCTCCCAGCACTTTCCGGATTCCTATTTCCTTACTGCGTTGTTCGGCACTGAATGAAGCGAGTCCGAATAAACCCAGACAGGAAATCAGGATCGCCATCAGCGTAAAGGAATTGATGATATTTCCCAGCGTGACTTCCGCTTCATATTGTTTTTGCACCACTTCATCCATGAAACATGAATTCAAACGGAATGCCCGGCAAATGCTGGTTCCAGATGGATTTCATTTTAGATAAAAGGGAAGAATAGTTATTGCTGTTTGCGGCAACGACCAGGATATCCATTTTCTTCCAGTCGTTTTCATATTGCAAAGAAGAAGGGTTTGATTTCGGTGTGCAGTGAACTGTAGTTGAAGTCTTTCATCACGCCAACCACTTCTACAAAAAATACCGGGTCAGGTGTGTACTGTGTATAGAGACGGGTGCCCGGTGCGGTTTCAGGTTTTAGTCCCAGCCTGCGACAGAGCGTCTCATTGATGAGTACGCGACCCGTATCATTCCGTCGAAAATCCCGACCGGAAACAATTTGAATGCCATTGGTATGCAGGATAATGTTCGTCGGTTGAGATATTCTGTGCATCGATGGATGTGGCCATATTGCCTCCGGGCGGATATACGCCATGGTCCCGCATTACCTGAATGCCCAGATAAAGATTGGCAATGCTTGCGTCTTTTACTTCAGGGAGCTTCAGCAAATCATCTTTCAGTGACGCCATCTTACTTTGCGTTTCTTCCGTATAAAAATCAAAAATGAGTTTCTGATTTTTGTCAAATCCGAGATCCTTGTTTTTGATATAATTGAGCTGGCTGTAAATGATAATGATGCTCGTGATCAGAACGATGGAAAGCACAAACTGGAATACCACCAGTGAACGGCGGATCGCAGTAGCCGAAATCTGGTTGGTGAAATTTCCCTTGATTACTTTCACCGCCTGGAAAGCAGAAAGATAAAATGCGGGATAACTGCCGGCGAGCAGTCCGGTTACGATAACCAGTCCGAAGAGGAAAAGCCAGAGACGGAAATCGGAAAAAAGAGAAAGCTGAATATCTGCCTGCGTGATCTGATTCAGCAGGGGCATGGCCAGCACCAGCAGTGGCACGGCAATCAGAATTCCGATCAGGGACAGGATGATGGATTCTGTGAGGAATTGCCTGATCAATGCCGGCTTTCCGGCACCAATCACTTTACGCACGCCCACTTCCTTGGCGCGTTTGGATGCACGGGCGGTGGAAAGATTCATAAAATTGATACAGGCAATCACCTGTATCATCACGGCGATGAGAATCAGAATATATAAAAAGGAGCTGCTGGTCGTTTTGCTGATCTCTATTTCATAACCTCCGGTCGTGTGTACAGAGCGTAATGGCTGGAGATGTAAAGATTTCTTCATTCCCATTTCACGCATCTGGTCGCCGCCATATTTAAGCAGAAAGGCTGGTAATTTTTTTTCCAGGTCCGCAACTTTTGCATCGGGACGGATTTTAATATAGCTATATGTAAAATTATTCCCCGCAAATAAATGATTATCGATCACGTAACCACCGATACCCCCGCTGTTCATGGTGATAAACATGTTGGCCTCAATCTGCGTTCTGCCCAGACTTTCATTCACTACACCGGTTACTTTAAAATCCGTTTTGCCATAACCGTTATGTAGTGTAATCGTTTTCCCAACCGGATCATCATTTCCGAAAAATTTATTCGCGACGGATTGTTGAAGTACGATTGAATAAGGCTCTTTCAGGGCTGTCGCCGGATTGCCATAAACAAAATGGTAATTAAATATTTCGAAGAAAGTGGAGTCAACAAAAAATGCCTGGTCCTCATAAAAGGATTTTTCCTTGTAGGTCATCAGGTGTTTTACCACGCCCAATGTGGGTACTACACGGGCAAACTGAATTATTTCGCCGAAATCTTTTTTCATTGCAGGCGCAACAGGAGGGGAACAGGTTGCGTTGTGGTGTTTGTCGCCAGCGAGTTCCAGATCGCTCGTAATCCTGTAAATATTTTTTGCGTCCCGGTGATGTTGATCATAGCTGTACTGATCCGCGACATACAGAATGATGTACACACAACAAAGTGTGCCCAATGCCAGTCCGAAAATATTGATGAAACTATAGGTTTTATTTTTCAACAGGAACCGCAGCGAAGTTTTCAGGTAGTTTTTGAACACGACAGTATTAGTTATTAGTTATTAATTATTAGTTATTAACGTTGTATGTTAAATCACTTCCAGTACTTCCAGTCTTTCATACTTCCATACTTGTTTTGCTATTCAGTTCTCAAGCTATCGACCGGATTGGCATTTGCCGCGCGGATGGTTTGAATACTCAATGTAAGCAGGGCGATCACCATCATCAATAATATGCTCAGTGCAAACACCCACCAGCTGACGGGTGTTTGATATGCAAAATTCTCCAGCCATTTATGCATTCCCCACCAGGTGAGCGGTATGGCAATCACGGATGCGATCAGCACAAGAAGTACAAAGTCCCTTGATAAAATGGAAACGATATTTGAAACGGAAGCACCCAGGACTTTTCTCACACCGATCTCCTTGGTTCTTTGATTCGTCGTATATATTACCAATCCGAGAAGTCCCATGCAGCTTATAAAAACAGCGAGCCCCGCTGCCCATTTTAGAAGGCTGGACAAGTTTTGTTCGGAAGTATAAAATTGGGCGATACTTTCATCCAGGAAGTTGTAAGAAAAATCTTCTTCGGGAAAAAATTCTTTATAGGATTTCTCAATGGAGGCAAGTGTGGTTTTCCATGTCTGTGCCTGAGTTTCTCCTGTTTTTAATGCGATATGAAAAATCCAGCTATTTCCTATTTCAGAAGAAAATGCAAGTGGCTTCACAGGTGAATGAAGGGATTCCTGGTTAAAATCGGCCATGACGCCCACAATGGGAATATTGTCGACCTGTCGGTTCAAAACCTGTTCAGGATTTTGAAACCCCAGTATATGCATATAGGTTTCGTTGATCACCACTTCATTGGCCGTATCACTTGCCCTGATATTTCTGCCTGCCAGCAGTTTGATATGATAGACTTTCAGATAATTCGTGTCGCCATACTTTTGTCTGACATCGGTCTCTATTTCTTTTTTTCCATCCTTGTATTTCATGCTGCTGGACGACCACCCATCTGACGCCGGAGGGTCTTCACCCAGACTGGCCAATTGTACCCCCGGTAAATTTTTTATTTTCTCCAAAAGAGATATCCGTTTTGTATCCTGTGGTCCGGTACGTTTCCAAAGAAAAGGGGTTTCAATGTTTACGATGGCGTCTTTCTTAAATCCCATATCCCGGTTCATTACAAAATGGATCTGCTTGACGGCAATAAATGTAGCCATCGTAAATACCTGGGCGATCATGAACTGTGATATGGTAAGGCTCTTTCTCAATATAGCCTTACGGCTTCCGCCTATACCAGTATAAGCCTGATTTTTTAAAACCTGCACTGCCTTAAATCCTGAAAGAACAAATGCAGGATAAAGCCCTGCGAGCAAGGCGACGACGACTGTTAAGAGTAATCCAAAAGTAATAATATATGGCTGGTGTAAAAGATCAAAATGCAAATCAGGCGGAATGAAATCCGAGAATATTTTCAGCAGCACCGGAGTAATGGCTATGGAAATGATCAGCGAAATAAAGGAAATGAAAAATGTCTCTGTGAGGAATTGAAAAATAAGCTGGCTGCCGGAACTGCCCAGTGTTTTACGTACGCCAATTTCTTTTGCACGATAGATGGATTGAGCTGTTGTAAGATTTATGAAATTTATACAGGCCAGAATAAGAAGAAAAATCCCGACGGCCAAAAGTCCATAGAGTACGGGTTTACTGGCCGAACGATCGCCAAATGTTGCATATATCGGATTGAAATGAATGTCGTCAAAGGGTTGAAGACGGAAATATCTTTTAGAATTAGGATTTGTATTTTCCTTATCATATTTTTTTTCCAGCGATTGAAGTCCTGATTCTATGTTTTTTGGAGAAGCTGTTCTGATAGTCTAATCAACAATTGTGAACCTCCGTTTACGCTTCCCCATCTTTCCCAACTGTAATTTCCTTTCAGACCTGCTGAAGTTGGTATGGTTGATTGGGATAAGAATTCTTTAAATATGAAATCTGTGTTTTGATTCAGATCACTTACAATTCCTGAGACTGTCACTACAATCGAATCATCGTAGGTAAGTTGCCTGCCAATCATTTCCTGAAAAGAACTTCCCGGGAAATAGGCTCTTGCCCTTTCGGCGGTCAGTACTACTTTATAAGGTTCGTTGAGAGCGCTATGCATTGAACCTGCCAGCCATTGATAAGGAACCAGTTTGAAATATGATTCGCTTGTAAAAATGATATTTTTCTGATGCCTGATCGTGAAAGGTTTTTCATTCCTGCGGGGTGCTGCTACTTTTGGATCGCCGTTAAACTTATGAAAACTGATGATGTCTTTGATGCCGCCAATTTCTTTTGCGACCGCATCCGGAAGGGGCGAAGGAACACCGGGATTGTGAATCGGTGAACCAAAAAAATTCATCTCTGTTACAACATGGTAAATATGCGGTCTGTCCTTTTCGAATTTGTCGAAGGTGAAATCATAATGAACGATCAGGAAAATTACAAGGGACGCACTGATACCGATGGCAAGTCCCAGTACATTGATAAACGAAAAAATTTTATTCCGGAAGAAATTCCGATAGGCGATGGTGATGTAGGTTTTGAGCATCCGTTTTTGGTTGACGGTTGATAGTTGACAGTTGACGGTGGCTTTTAAGATTCAAGCTTAAAAGAGTCAATAAAAATGCCGGCCTGTAAAGGCTTATTTATGAATGCATTGTATGTAAAGCATGAGATGAAGCTGTTCGGAATCGGACAACAGGTGTACGTCTAACGCCTAACGCGTAAGGCTTAACGCCCAACAGTCATCGATCAACCGCCAATACATCGAGTCAACCATCAACCGTCAACCATCAACTCCTCACGCCAAGGCCTTAACCGTCGAAGACGGTCGTTCTGTCCGAACCCTCCTGGCCTTGCGTCTCAGATACTTGGTATGAATGATTTCGCTCATGGTCTTATCCTGCAGTTTGCTTTCGAGCCAGGAAATGATGTCCAGATAAGCGAAGGAGCGGGTTTCGATATGATTATATTCCAGATGTTTGATTTTACTAAGCAATTTTTCCAGTTCAGACTTGATTTCCTTTCTTGAAATCTGGAAGCTTTTTCTTAAAAATTTAAACATCTCTTCTTCAACGACTGTCAGATTTTTCATTTTCGCCATGAACCGGTAAACAGATTTTGTCAGCGATTCCATGAGTTCATAATTCCCCAGTTCATAGTGCGCGAGCAGATGCACCAGTCGTGCATAACATTGAAGATCGTACCGGAGATCAATATGGTCATTTATAATTGACTGTAAGAAGTCGATTGACCTGCTATAATCACCACTGCCAAAATATAAAGTGGCAATTTTATAATTGAATACCAGTGTACGATGATGATCAATATAGATGTTATATTCAATCAGCTTTTGTGAAATCTCCGGAACCAGGTCCAAACCTTCTTTGAACGTACCGGTCATCAGGTGCCAGTTGATTTTCGCCAGGTTAATATATACCCAGGTATGTATCCTGAAATTATCGTGATGTTGCCCCTCAGGCGTATTATAGTATGCTTCAAATTTCTTCAGGATCACTTCGAATTTGCTGAAATGCCGCAGATCAAAAAGAGCATTCAGCATATTGTGCATGCCCTTTACATAGTGACCCGTTTCAACCGTAATCATCAGCGGTTCCTGTTCGAAAAGATCGATCCATTTCTGTCCATACCGATAATACATCAGGAAGTCCTGGCGTATAAATGCAAACCAGCTGTAACTCTGATAGAGATAAAGTTTCTCGTAAAAATCGTCCAGCTGTGAAGTATCGGGGAGCGTATTCTGTCTGAAAAAATCCCGTAGTCTTTTTTCATCCGCTTCATTGCGGGCGTGTCCATTCTCCACATACCAGCGATAGAGTAATAAAGCCAGGTTGGAAAGGCGCGTCACGCGATCAATATGATCACTGATTTCCCTTGCTTCACGCGTAAGCTGTTCCGTTTTTTCCAGCGAGGTTCTCGTGATATGCAGTGTCTCGATTTTCTTTTCAAGTGAAATCAGCTGCGCAAGAAAATTCAGTTTATTATTTGCTTTGGCGATTTCTTTTGCTCTTTCAAGAATCTTCAGAGCCTGGTGTTTCAATCCTTTATTGTACAGCAGCCGCGCATTATCCATATGCTCACTCAATTGCAGATCTGTATTTTCAGTTGTTTTTAGCAACCGAAGACTTGCCAGTAACTGCTTATAGAGATGCGTTTTTAGATTTGATAACTGCGACTTGGTGAAAGGAAGTTTTTTTAGCAGGAGTTTTTCATCGTAGTCCTGCATCTTATCCAGCGCATCAAAAAGTTGGACGATTTTCAGGTCCTCATTGCTGGAACTCCTCTTGATATAGAGTTTGAAATGCCTTTTTTCGGACTTTTCCAGTGAACAAATTAATTGAAATAATATATCGGTTGAACGGTTGGCCATCATTGATAAATTTTGCTGAAACTCTTTCCAGGCAAGACTTCCACGAAAAGATACACAGTTTTGACATGATTAAAACACCTATAAGATGGTTTGAAATGAATCCCATACCCCCTTAATTTTGTATCAGCAATTAAGAAATAGAATAAAGCAGGCAATCGTTAGGAAGTAAATCGTTAGAGGTCAAGAGAAACGAACTGCAGCATTCAGTTAAAGTCGAATACTACCTTTTTTCATATGGCAAGCAATCGTTAGAGGTCAGCTGTTTCTACAGCCGACCTTATTTTTTTTCGGCTCGGCAAAGCTAAGGATTTTTTGATTTATTGACAAGTTTTCTTCTTTAACTCTCTCATTTACACCGCATTATATTTTATTTTAATGTGTTTTAGGCTTAAGGCTAAGGCTAAGGCTTAAAGCTATTCTGAAATTAAGTTCAAACCATATGGCTTTCAGATAGTTCTATAGATTTCATTATAAGTTATCGAAACCTGCTTTACGCTTTACGCTTTGCGCTTTAAGCTTATTTTTGCGCTCCTTCTAAACAGGAATATTGCATAGAATGAAGCTTAAAATCATCAAATTTTTCAAGGATTTTCTTTTATGGAGTGGCATTTTACGTCTGTTGTCTCCCTTTAACCACCTGTTTTTCTTCCTTCGAAACTTTAATGTACTGAGGTCCTGGATTGGCCAGGCTAATCGTACTGATCTGTTAATCAATGACTTCTATTCGTGGAAACGTGACTATCCCAAGCGCTATACATTATATGATGCGGTAGCTGCCCATTTTGAGCTCGGGACGAAAGAGATTCTTTACCTGGAGTTCGGGGTGGCATCGGGTAGTTCCTTTTTCTGGTGGATGAAAAAGAATACAAACCCCGATTCTTTATTCCGGGGATTTGACACATTTGAAGGATTACCCGAGGACTGGGGTGGCTTTAAAAAGGGAGCCATGGCTTTTGACCAGGCGCAGGTTAACGATGGCCGGGCAGAATTCATAAAAGGCATTTTCCAGGAATCACTTTTTCCGTTTATTGAATCAAATAAAAGTCTTCTAAGTACAAAGCCCAAGGTTATACATATGGATGCGGATCTTTTTTCTTCGACCATTTTTGTACTCTCCCAACTTTATCCTTATCTCAAAAAAGGTGATATTATTTTCTTTGATGAATTCAATGTCGCGAATCATGAATTCCTTGCCTTTAAAATATTCACCGAATCGTTTTACGTGAAATTGCGACCGGTCGGCGCAGTTAACAATTTTTACCAGACTGCGTTTGTGGTAGCGTAAAGCGTAAAGCACAAAGCGTAAAGCTGCTGCCTTACGCTTTACGCTTTCAGCTTTGAGCTTTCAACGCGTCGGTTGTTTTTGATCGCAGAACCATCCATACTCTCGCAAAGATGGTGCATGCACATATTATCAGAACGCCGGCGAATGAAATGGCCAGTGAAGATGAACTGACGCCCGCGTTGATGCGGAAAATCAAATCCATCAAAAGTTTGGATAGCATGTAACCGCCGTAACAGCCAATGATGGCAGATAACAAAATGATCCATGAATAACCCCTTAGTACGAGTTGGAAAATATGTTTGTCTTCCGCACCCACCACTTTTCTGATGGCTATTTCTTTCGATCTTTTTAAAACATTTAATGAAACCAAAGCAAACATGCTGGTTGCCGCCATCAATACCGAAATGATAGCGAACCATCTGAATATCGTGGCGATACTTTCATTCACACTGGCGGCTTCGGAAGCGACTTCGTCCTGATAATATCCTCTGAATGGTTTCATAGGATAGAGTTTTGCCCATGATTTTTTGATTCCCGCAAATACTGTATTAAGTGACCCGGGTTTTGCGCGGACAATAATCCGGGCATATTTATCCGGCGAAGTCAGGATCATGGCAACAGGCTGAATGGGATCAAAAAGTGTATTCGGTATAAAGTCTTTCATTACGCCAACCACCGTACATACAGAGGTATCACTGTTTCTGATCTGTTGGCCGATGGCGTCCACAGGTTTCCAGCCAAACTGAAATGCAAGTTTTTCATTGATGATCATCGATTTTTCATAATCACCCTTGCCCTCTGCATTAAAGTAGCGACCGGCTACCAGTTTCAGCTTCATCAATTCCATATAATGAGCACCTGTTTGCAGAAAAATGCTCTGAATCTTTTCACCTTTTGCCTGAAGGGGAATAGTATAATACGAGAACCCGATATTATTCAGCGTACCTGCCATTTCATCAATACCGGGGATTTTGCTGAATTCATCACGTACAGCCGGGAAGGCAGATTCATTTTGTAAATCCACTCCGATCACATTTACCTTTTCGTAGCCGTAATCAAATTTGCTCTGGAAAGTAGAATTGCGGGAGAATGCCACGCCGGCAATCACTGTGATGAAAGAAATGGCAACCTGCAAACCAAGTAAGACCCTCGAAAAAAGATTACTGCCGCCAAATTTTACCGAACCCCTGAAAATACTGGTTGCATTAAACCGGCTGATATATAAAGCAGGATAAGCCCCTGCCAGCAATGTGACCACCAGGAAAATGGTACCGATAATAATCATCAGATTATAATCGCTAAAATAATGTGCTTCCAGTTTTACATTCCTGAACATGCCATTGAATGTAGGCAGCCAGAAATTATTGAGGAGAACAGATAAGGCTGTGGCAAAAAAAACGATCATGGCGCACTCCAGTAATTGTTGCAGCATAATCTGTCCGTAAGAACTTCCCATTACTTTTCGCACACCCATTTCCTTGAGACGGCGATTGCTTTGTGCGACGGAAGTATTGGCAAAATTCAGACAGGCTGACAATAATATGAGGATGGCCAGGACGATCGGACCGTACGCCGCGGCATCCGTAGGCCTGCCCCTTAACCCATCGTTTTCGATATTAAATGCATCGGAAACCTCGGCTAAGGGTTGGAGTGAAAAGGAAAGAATTTTGATATCCTTTCTTGCCGATTGCTGGAGCGGAATATATCTGCTCAGTCCTTTACTCACCGTGGCAGCATCGCCCGGATTTTTCAATTTTACAAATACCGCGTCAGATAGCCATTCCCATTCGTCATTTTTAATAATTGATCCGTCAGCTTTCAACTGATTTTCCGTATTGGTAATCAGATCAAACTGAATGGAGGAATTTGGGGGTGGGTCTTTCAATATACCGGTAACCGTTAAGGGCATTTTAAAGGGCTCATCAGAATACAGGATGAGGGTTTTACCCAATGGGTCACTATCTCCAAAAAATTTTTTCGCGGAACTTTCTGTGAGCAATACCGTGGATCTGTCCTGTATTTTATTGGTTCCCCGTAACAAGGGGAAATTAAACATATCAAAAAATGATGCATCGGTAAAATGAGCACCGGTCTCAAACGGATCATTCTGTGGCGCTTTGACGTTCAACCCGCGGCTGTCCCATCTCACAGCCTGCGTTATCGACGGGAGATCATTTTTAGCAGTTGCTGCCAGTAATTCCGGACAGTATCCTTTCCGGTTATCACTGCCGGCCGTTTTAGTAAGCACACGGAATATATTTTTTCCGTCTTTATGAAACTGATCATAGCTGAAGCTGTATCTATAATCCTGAATACCCCAAACGACTGAGGCGATCCCCACCGCCAGGCTGATGACGTTGATGAATGTATATAATTTATTCTTCCAGAGATTCCTGAAAATAATCGTGAGGTAGTTTCTGATCATGGTGGTTTTGATTTAAGATCATCAGGCCTGTATATTTCCATACGGCTTCTTAAATTGATTACCGTGATTATGCACTAAACACATGCCGTTTAAAAGAAGTACTGATAATCAATATCATTTGATATTTCGGGATGAAAGAAGAACCAATAATGATACAGGGGTTGTCCGTTTTTGAACATCACCCTTTGAGCGTGATGCTTGAGGCGGGAGGCTGGAGGCGGGAGGCGGGAGGAAAGGCTGGAAGTCTGGAAGACTGGAAGTCTGGAACATCATGCTTCGTGCTTCCGGATTCCCACTTATTTCAGGATTTGGTAAGCTATAAAACTCATCACGTAAGCAAGACCCGTCATGTATACGAGTTGAATGATGGGCCATTTCCAACCACGGGTTTCGCGTTTTACAACAGCGAGCGTACTCATGCATTGCATGGCAAAGGCGTAGAAAATCATCAGTGAAACACCGGTCGCGAGGGTATACACTTTAGCCCCGTCGTCGGTCCTGGCAGAATCCATTCTTTCTCTCAGCGTTTGGGGATTGGCATTCTTGCCGCCTTCCACGCTGTATAATGTGGCCATGGTTCCGATAAATACTTCGCGTGCGGCAAAAGAAGTTATCAATGCGATACCGATTTTCCAATCATAACCCAATGGTTTGATGACGGGTTCGATGGTCCTTCCTAAAATACCGGCATAAGAATTTTCAAGCAAGGCCGCATTTTTTGCTTTCATCTCTGAAGGCGGCGCGTTTTTATATTTTTCTGCCACTGCGCGCATGCGGTTTGCAGGTCCGTAGGTACTCAGTCCCCAAAGAATCATACTGATCACAATAATTACTTTACCCGCATCCCGGACAAATATTTTTGCTTTGCTGACCATCGTGATGGCTACATTTTTCCAACGTGGCGCACGGTAGGTTGGCAATTCTAATATGAAAAAACTTTTTTCGGTGGAATGGATAAATTTCTTGGCAACATATGATACGATCAGGGCCGCTACGATCCCCATCAGATACAATCCCATCATGACCATTCCCTGGCTGTTGAAAAACCCCCATACTTTATGATTGGGAATTACAAGGGCAATCAGCATCGTGTACACCGGCAACCTGGCACTGCAACTCATCAGGGGCGTTACTAAAATCGTCAGCAACCTTTCTTTTTTATTTTCAATATTCCGGCTGCTCATAATGGCAGGAACGGCGCAGGCAAATCCGCTGATCATGGGCATCACCGATTTTCCATTCAATCCTACTTTACGCATAAGCTTATCCGTTAGAAAGCTGATGCGTGCCATATAACCTGTATCCTCGAGGACGGTAATCAGACCGAAGAGAATCATGATCTGGGGAATAAAAACTAATATTCCACTCAGCCCGGCAAGCAGCCCATTTACCATCAGGTCCCTGAACCATCCGTCCGGCAATTGCGCGGAAACCCAGGTACTCATTTTCGTAAAAGCCCAATCCAAACCATCCATGGGGAACTGGGCAAGCCAGAACACGCATTGAAAAAGCAGAAACAGCACGGCCAGTAAGATCACATACCCCCAGACGCGGTTCATCAGGATATTATCGAGTCTTTCGGTAAAAAGAGTTCTTTGAAGGGGATCCGGCTCCGAAATGGTTTGCTGCATCACCTGGCGGATGCGGTTATAACGCTGCAGTATTTCTTCTGCCTGCACCCGGGTATGATTAAACTGGTTGACCTCCTCAATATTTTCAATGTGGTGATGCTGATCTTTCGAGAAGTGGAAGGACTCATGGTTAATCAGGTAATGCAATGCGCTGTAATCACTGATCTCCGGCATCATCTGTCTCATCTGAGAGACTGCATCCTCGGCCAGGGCCCGGTTAGGAATAAAGTCGCGGACGGGAGCCTGGTGCAAATGCTGGGCACGTTGCGCGAGAATTCTTTTCAACTGGACCATGCCTTTGTTCTTGCGGGGATTTACCGGAACGACAGGTACTCCCAGTTCTCTTTCCAGTCCGGGTACGTCGATCTCAATCCCTTTTTTTCCTGCCAGGTCCATCATGGTCAGGGCTACAACCACCGGAATTTTTAAATCGATGATCTGGGAACAAAACAGAAGATTTCTACGAAGATTGCTGGCATCCACGAGCAGGATCACCATATCCACTTTCACGTCTTCGTCCTGGTGAAGCAGTATTTTATATGTCACCCACTCGTCAGATCGTTTGGGATACAGACTATAGGTGCCGGGGAGATCAACAATCTGCGCCAGTCTGCCGGAACCCAGGTCACTGGAACCGGTTTTCTTATCAATCGTAACACCCGGAAAATTCCCAACTTTCTGGTGAAGGCCGGTCAGGGCGTTAAAAAGAGAGCTTTTCCCACTATTCGGATTGCCAACGAGGCCAATATGTATTTGTCGTTTATTCAATAAGGCTCAGTATGAAGGGGAGGCAAATTTAATTCTTCATTCTCTTATTCCTTTACGAATTGCGATAATACCGAAACACAAGTGTGGAAGACTGGAAGTCTGGAAGTACTAAAACACAAAACCGTCAACCATTCCCGCACGTGCAGGATCAACCGTCAACTTCTAAATAATCCATCCCAGCAATAAACAGATCATCACAATCACAGGAGAAGGTAACTTGCTGTAAAGCAAGAGTATAAAGGTTAAGATCCCTACTCCGATATCAAGCCATAACATCAGGTTCGAAGAGGGTGTAAAGTCTTTCACCATATAAAAACAACTCGCGATCATGATACCCACCACTACGGCATTAATTCCTTCCAGGGCCCGGTAGACCGTCGCATATTTCTTCAGATTGGACCAGATCGGAAAAAAGAAAAGCACCAGCAGCGCACTGGGTAAAAATATGGCGATGGATCCGACAAAACAACCAATAACCTGCATGGAAAACCCGAGATCTTTCATGGCGATGCCTCCCATATAGGATGAAACAGAAAAAACGGGTCCGGGAATGGCGCGTACAAAACCGGCGCCCGTATAAAAATCTTCTTTATTGATCTTTACGATATTCGGATTTCGCTGCATTAGTTTTTGTGATTCGGGCCTCGCTACAAATTGTTCATACATCAAAGGGATCAGCACCTGACCACCTCCAAAAACCAGGCTTCCAAACCGGTATGTATTTTCAAAAAGATTAATGGGCCGGCGGTTAGGCCAGTTATTTTTCCTGGCGAATTCACTCGATATACCAGCCAGAATAAAAATAAATGCGAAGAGCCAGATATTGGCCCATTTGATTTTCCTTGTAATAATTTCTGTTTGCGGAATACGTTTGCTGCTGATATTGGTGATTAAACCACCGAGTACAATAACGATCGGGAAAATCCAGGGTGTCTTAAACAACAGGAAAGTGGCGATTGCCGAAATCGCCATGATGAAATGGGTGATGGTGTTATGTACTGAAATCCGAAAAGCCTTCCATGCCGCATAGGCCAGGAATCCGACCGTCATGGGTTCAACAAAACGAAAAAGATCGGCGCTGTCCATTTTTATGATTGATATATTCAACAAAGAAAGAAAAATCCCCATGATGACGCAGGCGGGTAGGATCCAGATGATCAGCGTGAGTACAGCCAGTGGAATGCCGCCCCGTTTATATCCAATCAGTGTAAGCGTTTGTGTGGAAGAAGCACCCGGTAGTAACTGGCAGAATGCATTATAGTCCATCAGTTCTTCTTGCGTGATATCATGGCGCCGGTTGCACAAAGGTTTTCATCATCATCCCGAGATGTCCCTGTGGTCCGCCGAAAGCGGAGATGCTGTGTAAGAAAACTGCTTTTAAAAATGGGATATGCCGCAATAAATGCATGAGAGTACAATTTAAGGGAAGCTTAAAGCTCAAAGCGTAAAGCGTAATATTCAAAAGGCAAATGCAAAGGCGTAAAGCAAGCTAAAGCGAAGGCTAGGGTTTAAAATAAATTGGAAATTTTTTAAATTTAATAAGTGAAAATGATAAATATTTTCATCTGAAATTCGAAGCACATAAATTTCGACCTTAGCCCTGGCCTTAAGCCTTAGCCTAATGCAAAGCATTCGGAGTCAGGTTCTTCTTTTCTGGCTGGCTGCCTTGGATAAGAACGCTGTCTTTTATAATCCTGATAGGCGAGTTTGATATAGTCATAGAATTCGTAATCGGTGGCGATATTGGTAAATTCGTATGAAGGACGGAAACGAAACATGAATGTCCGCGGCATCACCGTCGAGTCCGGTGATTTTTTTCACGATATAACGCGTGAACCGATGATCGATGAATTTATCCTCTTCATCTTAGATAAGCCTTTCCTGGAAAGCCAACAGGCGCCGGTTCTTCTTAAACCGGAACATATTGATGAGTGCATCGAGATCAAGTCCGGCATTGCCATTCGCTCCTTCTGTTATTTCCAGACCCGGTTTTTTAAATTAAAGATCTTCTCATAATCTTTACGGTTCTGCAGGGAATCCAGATAGTAATTCTTGGGTGCCACGCGCACTTCAGCTCAGTTCGGTTGGATTCACATGAAGGGCGATATCGAATCCCCTGGTTGGATTCATCATATTTACGGGAAAAACTGTGTAGCCCGGCCGAGATATGAAAAACGAAGGGAATCGACTGCGTTTACGCGGATCATATAGTTTCCATTTGAATCGGTGGTGGTTCCACTTCCGCAACTGCAGAGCACACTCACGCCATCCAGCGGACTTGTTTTATACATATTAAATACAGTCCCGTGAATGGTTACCTGCTGTGCATTGGCTTTTAATGAACAAAAAGCCAGAAGAGACAAGAAAAATCGTTTTTCTGAAATATGCGTAGAAAAGAACCAAACAGGTATAATTTAAGAAATAGGAACGCCAAAATAGGACGAAGGGTTCTAACAATTATGTTTTACTCAAACTTAAGGAAAGCTTTATGCAAGTGTGGAAGTCTGGAAGTCTGAAGACTGGAAGTACTTAATAACGTAGCAAAAGTGCCAACTACCAAGCATGCCAACTGTTAACTGGTTTAACGATAATTTGTATTCCACCCAGCGGGCAATTTGTTCGGGATAATGTTTATGTTCCAGAGCGTGAATTTTTTCCGCCAGAGTTTCTGCCGTTTCTTCCGGAGACAGGTTGAAGCTGGCCTGAAAAAAGATTCTCCCATGATCATATAATTCATCCACATAGTGAATAGTAATGCCACTTTGCTGTTCCTTGCCGCCATCATCGCTTCATGCACAGCATTGCCATACATACCCTTACCCCCAAAAGCCGGAAGAAGGGCCGGATGGATATTCAGGATCCGGTCAGGATAAGCCCCGATCAGTTCCGGTGGAATCTTCCATAAAAATCCCGCCAGGACGATAAACGAAATATTCCTGGCCTGCAAATTCTTCCAGGTAATGAGATCCGCGAAAAAATTTTTCCTTCTCAATCAGAATAACGGAATGCCAGCTGCGGCGGCAATATCAGAATACCCGCACCGGTTTTATTGCAAATGATCAGGGCAAATTTGAACCGGCTCGTCCAAACACCAAATGTCCTTCTTCATGAAAATATTGGATGATCTCCCGGGCATTGGTGCCCTGCCCGGAAGCAAAAATGGCCAGACGGATTGGTATCAATTCTTCATTCATATCAAAAATGGATCAGTCTGATTTAAAAAGGCTGTAAAGATGTAGTAAAAAAATGGTTTCAATAACGGGCTTTTTCCCATCTGAAATCAGCGCAGAAATCCGATGACAAAGCAATGACATTCAGTTTTAAAAAAAATTGCATAATCGGCTGAAATGCAGGCCAGATAAGGCAAAAAAAAATTTCAGCATGTTGGTATATTGTTAATTTCCTGACTTACTTTTGCAGCCAACCGAGATGATTTTTCACATTTATACACTGAATGTATATATGCATCATTACAGACCAAGTGCTTTCCGAATATCCTTCATTTTTTTTCTCACTGCATTTTTCCTGTTTTCCGGAAATTTATCGATGGCTCAGGATGGTAAAGCTTTATTTCAAAGTGATTGCGCATCCTGCCATAATCCAATCAAACAAGTAACCGGTCCTGCCTTAAAAGGAGTCACTGCCCGTGTTCCCGATCAGAAATTACTTCATGCCTGGATCCGGAATAACTCAGCCGTTCTGGCTTCCGGTAATAAATATTTTAATGACCTCTATATCCAGTTCGGCAAAACGCCCATGAACACATTTCCGCAACTTACAGATGCGGAAATTGATGCCATCCTGAAATATGTTGAAACCTATCCCGAACCCGGAGCCGGTGGTGCTAAAAATCCAAATGAAGGTCCGGCTACACAAACGCTGGAATCCGATAACAGTCTTCTGTACGGAATTCTTACCCTGATACTGGCCGTCATCATGCTGGTTCTGCTTCAGGTGAACAGCAATCTGAGAAAACTTTCCGACGATAAATCCGGCGTTCCATCCCATGATCCCATCCCTTTTTATCGCAATAAAGTTTATCTCACATTCCTGGGACTTGTTCTTTTTGTAGTTGGAGGATATTATATGGTGCAAGCCGCCATCGGGCTGGGCCGTCAAAAAAATTATCAACCGGAACAACCGATCTTCTTCTCACATAAAGTGCATCCGGGAACCAACCAGATCAGTTGCCTGTATTGTCATGGTGGTGCCTGGGATTCAAAAATGGCCGGGGTTCCTTCCCTGAATGTTTGTATGAACTGTCATGCAGCCATCAATGATTACAAAGGGGAACCGCTTTATCGTGCAGACGGTAAAGAAGTGGATGCCACAGCGGAAATCCAGAAACTATATTCATATACCGGCTATGATCCGAAATCCGGCAAATACACAGAGCCCGGTAAACAGATCGAATGGATTAAGATCCACAATCTGCCCGATCATGTTTATTTCAATCATTCCCAGCATATCCGCGCAGGTAAAGTCCAATGTCAGACCTGCCACGGAAGCATCACCCAGATGAACGAAGTGAAACAGTTCGCCGAACTCAGCATGGGCTGGTGTATTAACTGTCACCGTACTACAAAAGTCAATTTTCCGGATTCAGCCGGAAACGGGAATAAATTCTATAGCATTTACGAAAGATTCCATCAGAACCTGTCAACCGGAGCAATGGACAGTGTTACGGTGGAAAATATCGGGGGAACGGAGTGTCAGAAATGTCACTACTAACAAGTGTGGGAGTATGAGAGTATGGGAGTATGGGAGTGAAAGTGCCCAATTCTATAGTTAAGTTTTGGATTTTCAAATTTGAATCTAAATGAGCGAAAAAAAGTACTGGAAAAGTTTTGGGGAACTCAATCTGACTGAATCCTATATAAAGGATACAGGAGAATGAGTTCCAGGAAGATCTCCCGGCTATCATGGATGATGGTAAAGGGATCCTGGATTCAAAACATCCGCGCCGTGATTTCCTGAAATATCTCGGTTTCAGTACTGCCGCCGCCACCCTGGCCGCCAGCTGCGAAATGCCCGTCAGGCATGTCATTCCTTATATAAACAGACCGGAGAATATGATTCCCGGTGTGGCAGATTATTATGCAACTACTTTTATTTCCGGCGGCGATGCTGTTTCCGTGGTAGCCAAAGTAAGAGATGGCCGTCCGATTAAATTGGAAGGAAACGAATTATCCGGTGGTTACGAATGGAGGAACTTCAGCCCGCGTGCAGGCTTCGATTCTGGATCTTTATGATACGGCCAGATTGCGGTATCCTGTACAGATGGTGAGTGGCGTTCCGCAGGAAGTCACCAGCTTTGAAGTCTTTGATAAACTGGTTACTGAATCTATGGCGGGTCAAAAAGGAACTGTCGTTCTGCTTACACCGACCATTACATCTGTTACTACAAATCAGGTAATTGCAGATTGCCTTTCAAAATACCAGGGAAGCCGTCATATACAATACGACGCAGATTCTTTCAGTGGAATGTTGCTGGCTAATGAAGCATCGTATGGCCGTCGTACAATTCCTGCTTATCATTTCGATCATGCGAAAGTGATCGTCAGTCTGGGTGCCGATTTTCTTGGAACCTGGCTTGCCCCGATTGAATTTGCCCGGCAATATGCCAAGGGAAGAAAGATTGATGAGAAAGCACCAGCGATGAACCGGCATTACCAGTTCGAATCCATGCTCAGTATGACAGGAGCCAATGCCGATCAACGTTTTGCTCATATGCCTTCCGAAAGTGCAGCTGTGGCCCTGGCCCTTCTTGCCGCAGTCGGTGGAACGGTCACTGCTCCTGCTCTTCCGGAAAAATTAAAAGCCGGAATCAATGCAGCTGCGAAGGATCTCCTGGCAAATAAAGGACAGGCACTGGTCGTTTCCGGCTCCAATAATATACAGGTACAAATTATTGTCAACGCTATCAATGAAGCGCTCGGTTCCAATGGGACTACCATCAGCTGGGATGCAACCAATCTGACCCGTCAGGGTATTGACAGCGAGTTCGCGACGCTGGTTTCTGAAATGAATCAGGGTACGATTAGCGCACTGCTGATTTACGATGTGAATCCCGTATATGATAGCCCGCTATCGAAAAGTTTTAAAACGGGACTGGCGAAAGTCAAAACGACTGTTTCCTTTTCCGGAAGGCTCGATGAAACTACTGAACTGTGCAAATTCGTTTTGCCTTCACCCCATTTCCTCGAACGCTGGGGAGATGCACAACCGCAGACTCGGATCTATTTCGATGATGCAGCCGGTGGTTGCACCGTTGTTCAGAACAAGACCATTTGAAGATTCGCTTCTGATATGGTCCGGCAATAAAACTTCTTACGACGATTTCTTTAAACAATACTGGACTTCCAAATTAGGGGGTTATAACGGTTATGAAAAAGCCCTGCAGGACGGTGTAACAGACCGCGTATCGACGACGGCTCCGATCCCGGCTGCTACAACTGCTTATTTAAATGCTGCGACGAATGTACCAGCTGCGGCTTCAGCCATTTCTTCGATGAAGAAAGGCGGGACGCATGAACTTGTTTTATACCAGCAGGTGGGTATGGGAACAGGTGCACAGTCAAATAACCCCTGGCTGCTGGAATTACCTGATCCGATTACCAGAGCAACCTGGGATAATTTTGCACAGGTTTCTCCCAATTTTATAAAGGAGCAGTACGGCATTGATCTGGAAAACCAGAATCAATCTGATAAATACGAGTCACATCCTGAACGTAAGGTGATAAAAATAAAAGCAAACGGAGCGGAGATAACCATTCCGGTCATTGCAGTCCCGGGAGTTCCCGATGGTGTATTTGCCATCGCCCTGGGTTATGGCCGCGAGAGTGCGGATCCAAAAAACACAGGTGATTATATCGGTCGTGCTGCAGTCGGTGCCGGGAAAAATGCATTTCCTTTTGCAGTAAATAACGGAACAACCGTTGAATGGACGGCACCCGATGTAAGTTTTGAAAAGACGACAGAAGAATATCAGGTAGCGCAGGTCCAGATTCATGGTTCCTACGAAGGCCGTACATCAGTCATAAAGGAATTGACGCTGGCAGATTTTATAAAAGAACCTGAAGAAATTCTTGATGACAGGAAAAAAGAAGCCGCCAAGTTCGGTGGTCTGGAAGGATTCGAAAAAGAAGGAACATTGTATCCTTATTATGACAAACCCGGATTGCACTGGGGTATGTCGATCGATCTGAACTCCTGTGTTGGATGCGGGGCCTGTGTTGTGGCCTGCATTGCAGAAAATAATGTGAGCATAGTAGGTAAGAACGAAGTGTTACGTTTCCATGATATGCACTGGATGCGTATCGACCGGTATTTCACCGGAAACCTGTCAGATCCGGATAGCATTGAGACTGTTTTCCAACCCATGCTTTGCCAGCATTGCGATAATGCGCCCTGCGAAAATGTTTGTCCGGTTTCCGCTACCAATCATAGTACCGAAGGTTTGAACCAGATGGCCTATAATCGTTGTATCGGTACCCGGTATTGCGCGAACAATTGCCCTTTCAAAGTTCGCCGCTTCAACTGGGAAGATTACTCAGGTGCTGACAGTTTCCCGAATAACCAGGATCAACATGGTGTGGGCAGACTAAACGATGCTGTTTTGATGATGAATGATGACCTGACACGCATGGTGCTGAATCCGGATGTGACTGTACGCTCCAGGGGTGTAATGGAAAAATGCAGTTTCTGCGTACAACGTTTACAGGATGGTAAACTAAAAGCCAAAAAAGAAAACCGTACGCTGGTTGATGCTGATGTGACCACGGCCTGCCAGCAGGCATGTCCGACTGAAGCCATCGTATTTGGAAATATCAATAACAGCAAGAGTGCGATTGTAAAATCAAGACAGGAAAACGAACACCGTTTGTATCATGTGCTCGAGGAGTTGCATGTGATGCCGAATATTACTTATCTCGCCAAGGTCCGTAACCAGGAAACTGAAGCGAAGGAAAAAGTGTAATGATTTTTTAATCCCCGCAGGTGCGGGTGGAAAAAGCCATCAACAATATGTCTGCATTTAGATACGAATCACAGGTAAGACCGCCACTGGTATCAGGTGATAAATCATATCATCAGATCACGGTAGATATTGTCCGGCCAATCGAGAACCGTCCGTCCAAACTATGGTGGGTCGGATTTCTGACAGCGGTACTGCTACTGTGTTTCGGGATTTTCTCCGTTACCCGTCAGGTGATTTATGGAGTAGGTCAGTGGAATCTGAATAAAACCGTCGGTTGGGGTTGGGATATTACCAATTTCGTATGGTGGGTAGGTATCGGGCATGCGGGAACACTGATTTCCGCCATCCTTTTATTATTCCGGCAGGGTTGGAGAACGGGTGTAAACCGTGCGGCGGAAGCGATGACGATTTTTGCGGTCATGTGCGCCGGACAATTTCCGATCTGGCATATGGGCAGGGTATGGATGTTCTTTTTTATATTGCCTTATCCTAATACAAGGGGTCCCGTGTGGCCTAATTTCAATTCACCATTACTCTGGGATGTATTTGCGATATCAACCTATTTCACTGTTTCTTTATTATTTTGGTATTGTGGTTTGTTACCCGACCTGGCTACCGTACGTGACCGGGCAAAACTAAAATGGAGAAAGTTTTTTTATGGGACGGCTGCCTTTGGATGGAGCGGATCAACCAAACACTGGCAGAGACATGAAGCATTGTCTCTGGTACTGGCCGGATTAGCTACACCTCTTGTTCTTTCTGTACACACCATTGTATCTTTTGACTTTGCCACATCCGTTGTTCCGGGATGGCATACGACTATCTTTCCTCCTTATTTTGTTGCGGGTGCCGTATTCTCCGGCTTTGCCATGGTGCAATCCTTATTAATTATATCACGTAAAGTGCTGGGGCTGGAAGATTATATTACCATAGAGCATATTGATGTAATGAATAAAATCATTTTGCTCACGGGTTCCATCGTAGGCGTCGCATACCTGACGGAATTATTCATTGCCTGGTATGGACAGAACCCGTATGAACAATTTGCTTTCTTCCAGAACCGGGCGAATATATTATCACCCCTCGGCTGGTCCTATTATATTATGATGGGCTGTAATGTTCTTTCCCCTCAGATATTCTGGTTCCGTAAATTCAGAAGGAATATTGTACTCACTTTCTTTATGTCGGTGATCATCAATATCGGGATGTGGTTCGAACGATTTGTGATCATTGTTACATCCATCTACCGGGAATATCTTCCCAGTGGCTGGAGCACGTATTATACACCCACGATCTGGGAGGTTGGATTTTATCTGGGGACTTTTGGTTTGTTTTTCACCTGTTATTTCCTGTTTTCCAAATTCTTCCCGGTGATTGCTGTGGCTGAAATCAAACATATACTGAAGAGATCCGGAGAAAATTATAAGGAGAAGATGGGACCTGAAGAAAAAGAATCAGTGGAAGCATTTGCGCATGAATTTGAACATGCTCATTAAATATCTTCTAAAGCGATTATATGGCTATTAAAAGATTTGTTGTAGGAAGTTTTGATGATGAAGCGGTCTTGTTTCCGGCTGTTAAGAAAGTGCGCATGGCCGGGTATAAAATGTATGATGTGTTTACACCCATGCCGATACATGGACTGGATGTCGCGATGGGTCTGAGAGATACCAGTCTGCATACTGCCGGTTTTATTTATGGAATTACGGGAACCGCTACGGCATTGAGCGGAATCGGCTACGCGCTGGTTTATGACTGGCCGCTGAATTTCGGTGGTAAACCTCATTTTGCCTTACCGGCCTGGATACCGATCATTTTCGAGCTGACGGTTCTTTTCTCTGCGGTGGGTATGGTACTTACATTTTGTTATTTATGCCAGATGGCGCCCTTTGTGCGGAAGCATCATTTTAACCTGCGCTCAACCGACGATCAGTTTTGCATGGTGATTGAATGTACAGACAAAACCAATGTGGGGGACCTGCAGGAATTTCTAAAATCGACCGGCGCATTTGACGTACACGTGCAGGATGCAGAAACAGGCTGGTGGCTCGGGACATACAGTAAGAATATTCCGTCGGTGGATAATGCAAAAACTATTCTGGTATAACGAAATGAATGTTGCAATGCAGATCTCTAAAAAAATAATTCCTTTCTGTTTATCCATGGCGATGCTGGCATCCTGTAGTGATGGGCCCAGACGCGATACGGGGAGAATATATATGCCGGATATGACCTATAGCCGGGCTTACGAAACATATTCGGTTACCCCCGAAGAAAGGGAAATGTTGTTAAAGAAAGGCATACACTATAGCAATATGCCGGTGGCAGGTACTATAAAACGGGGGGCGATATTTCCTTTTGATATTCCAAAAGATGCTGCGGGTGATACCGCTAATTATGTGGCTTCAAAGGCAGTTAAAAGTCCGCTGAGCGGATTGGATGATGTAACAATGACCGAAGCAAATCGTCTTTACCTGGTGAATTGTGGTATTTGCCATGGAACAAAACTGGACGGGAACGGACCTCTTTACAGGGGTGGGGACGGCCCTTTCCCTGCAAAACCAGCCACACTGGTCGGGGATGCAAAATATGAGGGGATGCCCGAAGGACAGATGTATTATTCTGTTACCTATGGTAAAAATAAAATGGGGAGTTATGCTTCTCAATTAGATACGCGGCAGCGATGGATGGTAATTGCCTATATCAAGGCAAAGCAGGCAGCTGCGCATCCGGCCCCGGCGGCGGATTCAACTGGTAAGAAAAATTAGCGGAGCAGTATAAAACTATTAAGAATGTCAATTAAAGAACGTTTTGAAATTCCTTCTGGTTTCAGGATGTGGTCGATGGGGCTGATGGGTGCGGGACTTCTTTCCCTGATCGTTGGATATTTTATGTATGGCACGGGTGACGAGGCACATCAGATCAGGTTCTGGGCTGCCCTTTTACAAAACAGCGTATATTTTCTGCTGGTTGTAAATGCCGCTATGTTCTTTTTCTGCGCTACTACTCTTGCATGGGCGGGTTTCAGTATGACTTTCCGGCGGGTAACCGAGGCCATTTCAGCATGCGTTCCGATAATCGGCCTGATTACTTTTATAATCCTTTTGAGTCTGGTAATGGGACATAAATCATTTATCTATGAATGGCTTGATAAAGCAGCGGTTGAAAAAGATCCCATCCTCAATGGAAAGAAGGGATTTCTGAATCCAACATTCTTTATCATTTGGACAACACTGACGATCGGTTTATGGACTGTGTTGGGATATAAAATGCGTCAGTTGAGCCGGGAAATAGATGATCACCCGCTGACCATTGAAGAGGGCAAAAAATATATCTGGAAGAATACGGTTTGGGCCGCCGTTTTTATAGTCTGGTTTGCCCTGACAGTGGCTTCGACTGTACCCTGGTTATGGCTGATGAGTATCAATGCACACTGGTTCAGTACCATGTACAGCTGGTATACATTCGCAAGTACTTTTGTTGCAGGTATTGCTTTAATCTCCCTGTTTGTTATTTATCTAAAAAACAAGGGTTATCTCGAATATGTAAATAGGGAACATCTGCATGATCTGGGTAAATTCCAGTTTGCGTTTTCTGTTTTCTGGACCTATCTCTGGTTCTCCCAGTTCATGCTGATCTGGTACGCGAATATTCCGGAAGAAACGACTTATTTCAGACCCCGGTTTGAGGGTGCATATACCGGTCTTTTTTACCTGAATCTTTGTATCAACTTCCTGGCTCCCCTGTTAATTTATATGCGGGCCAGTTCGAAACGCAACTACACTACTGTAACCTTTATGTCTGTAGCTTTGCTGGTTGGCCACTGGGTGGATTTCTACCAGATGGTTTTTGGAAGTCTGGTGCCGGATCATGTGCCGATGAATCTTTTTGATATCGGTCTTGCGGCAGGTTTCGTTGGACTGATCATTTACCAGACCGGTAATGTTTTGGCGAAATTCCCATTGGTATCGAAAAACCATCCGTTCTTTAAAGAGAGTATTATTCATCATACTTAGTCGTTCCGTTTTCGGTAAGGATTTAAAACGATTAAATTTTTTAAGCATTATGTCTAGTTATTTTCTGTTTGCGATTTTATTGTTGGGATTTGTGATCACGTTTCAGATTGCGAAAGCCAGTGAGTATGTAGGCATTCTGAAAGGGGAGAAGAAAAATAATGAATCGAATAACAGGATCAACGGATTTCTGATGATCGTTTTCCTGGTGCTGGGTCTGATTGGTGTTTATTGGTGTAATGAATTGTTCAGAGGTAAAATCCTGGGAAAAGCCGCATCAGATCACGGGCAGAAAATCGACCAGATGCTTTACATCACGATTGCTATCACCGGTGTCGTATTTTTTATCACACAAATCCTTCTGTTCTGGTTTTCTTTCAAATACCAGTATTCTGAAAAAAGGAAAGGATTTTATTTCCCGCATAATAATAAACTGGAGGTTATCTGGACCGTTGTTCCGGCAATTGCACTGACCGTACTGGTTGGATTTGGATTGATGTACTGGTTCCAGATCACCGGCGAAGCGCCAAAGAATGCACTCCAGGTTGAAATTACCGGTAAGCAATTCAGCTGGATCTTCCGTTATCCAGGGAAGGATAATGTTTTCGGAAATAAATATTATAAGAACATCAGCGACGCCGAAAATAATTCGCTCGGGTTATTATGGGACGATCCGAGAACACATGATGATATAGTCGTAAACTCCACCATGTATGCCGTGGTAAATCAGCCTCTGAAACTGATCATCAATTCCCGCGATGTAATTCACGATGTGGGTCTGGCCCATTTCAGAATGAAACTTGATGCAGTGCCCGGAACCCCCACTACGATGTGGTTTACGCCGTTATATACGACAGAAGAGATGAAGAAATCAACCGGAAATCCCGATTTCGATTATGAAATTTCCTGCGACCAGATGTGCGGCCGTGGACATTATACCATGAAGGGAATTATCAAGGTAGTGACGGCGGAAGAATTTATACTGTGGAAAGCAAAACAGGTTTCGAACTATACGCTCGTGATGAAGGATAAATTACCGGCGGCAAGTGCGGATTCTGCTAAGACGACTACAGTGACGACGCCGGCCAAGTTGATTGCATCTAAATAAAGTTGATCCCGCACGTGCGGGAGCGGTTGACAGTAAAAAGCGTTGAGCGTTACGCGAAAAAAAATAAACAAAGATTAAATTTTTACCTGATGAGTACTGATTTGACGATACACGGACACGGTGAGGCAGTCGTTTCGCACGATACCCACGGTGGCGAACATGAAGCCCATCATCACAAAGAGACTTTTATAACCAAATATGTTTTTAGTCAGGATCACAAAATGATCTGCAAGCAATTCCTGATAACGGGAATGATCTGGGCGATTCTGGGTGGTTTGATGTCGGTGCTCTTCAGATTGCAACTGGGGTATCCGGATTCAACTTTTCCCTGGCTTGAGGATGTGCTGGGTAAATGGGCCAAGGGCGGAAAAATTCAACCGGAAGCTTATTATGCGCTTGTTACGATGCATGGTACCGTGCTTGTATTTTTTGTATTGACAGGTGGTCTCAGCGGAACTTTTGCAAACTTTTTGATTCCGCTGCAAATAGGCGCACGCGATATGGCTTCGCCCTTTCTGAATATGTTATCTTACTGGTTTTTCTGGTTGGCAAGTGTGGTGATGCTTACCTCATTATTTATTGAAACCGGTCCGGCCAGCGGGGGATGGACGATTTATCCGCCATTAAGTGCTCTGGGTGACGCGAATCTTGGATCCAAAGGTGGCATGGATTATTGGATCACGTCTATGGCATTATTCGTGGTATCAGCCCTGTTAGGTGGATTGAATTATATCACGACGATACTCAATATGCGGACGAAGGGAATGAGTATGACCAGACTACCTCTTACGATCTGGGCGTTATTCTTTACCGCGATCCTGGGCGTACTTTCCTTCCCTGTACTTCTTTCCGGTTTAATATTATTGCTGTTCGACCGGCATGCCGGTACGAGCTTTTATCTATCTGATATTTTTCTTGCCTCGACCAATAAGGCACTTCCCAATGAAGGTGGTTCGCCGATTCTATTCCAGCATTTATTCTGGTTCCTGGGTCATCCGGAAGTGTACATTATTATCCTTCCGGCGATGGGACTTGTATCAGAAGTTATGGCGATCAACTCGCGTAAACCGATTTTCGGTTATATGGCGATGATTGGTTCTTTGTTCGCCATTACAGTTCTGGCTTTTCTTGTATGGGCACATCATATGTTTGTAACAGGACTAAATCCTTTCCTCGGGTCGGTATTTGTGCTTCTGACATTATTGATTGCTGTACCATCCGCCATTAAAGTTTTCAATTGGCTCACCACATTATGGCGAGGCAATATCCGGTTTACACCTGCCATGTTATTTGCGATTGCTTTTGTCAGTACGTTTATTTCTGGTGGTCTGACCGGTGTGTTCCTGGGTAATTCAACTCTGGATATTCATTTGCATGATACCTATTTTATTATCGCTCATTTTCATATCGTGATGGGTGTGTCTGCATTTCTTGGCATGTTCTGCGGTGTTTATCACTGGTTCCCCAAAATGTATGGCCGTTATATGAACAACACGATGGCGTATATTCATTTCTGGGTAACATTTGCCGGCGCCTACCTGATTTTCTGGCCAATGCATTATGAGGGATTAGCGGGTATGCCACGCCGTTATGTAGAGTACCAGGGATGGGCGTCATTTAATCAGTTTGGAGATCTCAACAGATTCATATCAACCGTTGCCATGGTGGTATTCGCCGTGCAACTGATGTTTGTATTTAACTTTTTCTATTCCATTTTCAAAGGAAGGAAAGTAACAACACAAAATCCATGGCAGGCAAATACCCTGGAATGGACAACACCGATCCATCCAGGTCATGGTAACTGGCCGGGAGAGATTCCGGAAGTTCACCGCTGGGCTTATGATTATGGGAAAGACGGAAGTAAGGACGGACAGGATTTCATCCTTCAAACAGAACCACTTGGAGCCGATGAACAGCACCATTAGTTCCGGGGATAAACCCTATCGCCTGATGTCGCCCGAAACTATCAAACAATCCGGTTCTTTTAAGATTGCGGAAAAGTTGAAAGACTATATGCTGCTGGTTAAATTCAACCTCAGCTTCATGGTCGTTTTTTCGGCTGTGATCAGTTACCTGCTCGCACCGAGGGTAAAAGAGTATGACTGGAAATCCATCATCCTTTTATTTGTCGGCGGTATGCTGGTTACCGGAAGTGCGAATGCGATCAACCAGGCCATGGAAAAACAGACAGACGCGATGATGAAGAGGACTGCGGGAAGGCCGGTTGCATCCGGAAGAATGTCTCCCGCCGAAGCCACTTCATTCGCTGTAATCTGCGGACTGGCAGGAACGATGTTACTCTGGCATTTTAATTTTTTGACAGCTTTACTGTCGGTTATCAGTTTATTCTTTTACGCGTTTATATATACGCCTCTGAAGAAAGTCAGCTCCGTAGCTGTGCTGGTAGGAGCCGTGCCGGGGGCAATGCCTTGTTTAATCGGATGGGCCGCAGGCAATGATAGTTTGAGTGCCGGGGGTTGGATACTATTTGCCTTGCAGTTCTTCTGGCAATTTCCACATTTCTGGGCCATTGCCTGGATTGCACACAAGGACTATACTGCCGCGGGATTTAAGTTATTGCCATCCGGAGAAGGACAAACAAAATATTCAGCCCTTCAGGCGGTTATTTATTCATTACTGCTTTTACCGGTAGGTATCTTGCCGTATTTTAACGGCATGAGCGGCAGCATAAGCCTATTGATTGTATTGGTTGCCAATTTTTTCATGATCGGTCAGTGCGTTCGTTTATACAGGGAGATGACCATCCAGGCGGCGAGAAGGGTAATGTTCGGCAGTTATATTTATCTGCCGGTTGTATTGCTGGCTTTGCTGATTGATAAAGTGGCTAATTGAAATATATCAAATGATTCCGAGTTTAGAATTTAAAAGTGTGGTTGACCAGAATAAAAAAATACATCCCCACAAGTTTATTTTGTGGGTAGCCATCGGCAGCATCATTATGATGTTCGCCGGTCTGACCAGTGCCTATATTGTAAAAAGAGAACAGCCGGGTTGGACAACATACACAACGCCCCTTGCTTTTTATTATTCAACAGCTGTGATACTGATCAGCAGTCTGACGATTTTTTTAGCCGGCAAATCATTTACTGAAAGGAGAATGATCCGTTATAGAAAAATGGTGGCGGCAACCCTGATTTTGGGATTGGTTTTTATATTATTACAATGGCTGGGATTCAGGCACCTGTGGGCGACGGGCACTACTTTACGTGGATCCGGTGCAGGTCAGTTTTTGTATATCATTGCCGGATTGCACGCGCTGCATGTATTTGGCGGTGTCATTGCCCTTTTTGTATTGTGGCTCAGAGCAAGAAATACACGGATCCGGAGTTATAATATGGTGCCGGTGGATGTGGTGAGTACATATTGGCATTTCGTGGATCTGCTTTGGATTTACCTGTTTATTTTCTTTTTAATGGTGCAATAAAGTATGCTTATTCTTAGATAAATTTGTGAACCTGTTCAAAACAATCTCATGGCACATACTGTTCCCGTAGGTCAAAAATGGTGGAGTGGAGGTAGAAGCCCCTTCAATGTTGAATATGGTAAACTCATGATGTGGTATTTCCTCATGAGTGATGCTTTTACTTTCGGAGCTTTCCTGATTTCCTACGGAACCATACGTTTTTCCTCGACTTCCTGGCCTAATCCGAATGAGGTATTCCGGAGTTTTCCGATCATCGGTGAAATGTCCGTGCCCCTGGCTTTTGTGAGTCTGATGACTTTTATATTGATTATGAGTTCCGTCACCATGGTTATGGCTGTTGGGGCGGGTCAGGTACATGACCGCAAGGCAGTTATGAAATGGATGTTCCTGACTATTCTGGGTGGACTGGCCTTTCTTGGCTGCCAGGCCTGGGAATGGACTCATTTACATGAAGAAGGCGCCTGGTGGGGAAGAAATCCTTTTATGAATATTGACGGAACCCAGTCAACAACCAACTTCACAAACTATTTTTTTACGATCACAGGTTTCCATGGCTTTCATGTTTTCTCTGGTGTCATTATCAATATTATCATGCTGATTAAAACCTGGCGCGGTGATTTTGAAAGAAAGGGTCATTACCTGATGATAGAAAAGGCCGGACTATACTGGCATTTTGTGGACCTGGTATGGGTATTTGTGTTCACCTGTTTTTACCTGTTATAAGCGTGAAGCGTAAAGCGTAAAGCTTAACGCTCAAGACGCGTGAAAATATTTAAATGTCTGAATATGGATTCTTCCCAAGGAGCTGGTACGCATACGCACTTTGAAAAAGAGAAAAGCGAGTTTAATACAAAGGCGGTCTGGAGAACATTCTGGATACTGCTTTGCATTACCGTGTTTGAACTGATTATTGCTATCATATATTATGAAACCTCTTTTTTGCCGAAACACATGTTGAACGGTGTTTTCATTATTATGACTTTGGCGAAAGCATTTTTTATTGTTGCTGAATTTATGCATCTGGGCCATGAACTCAAGAATCTCGTAATGACAATAGCCATTCCGGCCTGCCTGTTTATCTGGTTTCTCATCGCATTTATGTGGGATGGCAGTTCTTATCATGATTTACGCATGCGCTACGATAGTTATCAATTACAGCAGAGTAAGACCAAAGTAGTGCAGCCAGAAAAACACGAGGAGGGAAAGAAACCAGGGAAAGAATAATTGTTAATTGTCAATTGATAATTGTCAATTACACTTTAAAGTTTGGACACAACAATTAACAATTGACAATTGACAATTAACCATTGCGTAGCAATGGTTTTTTTATCTTAATCAAAATATGTGAGCAAGAAAGCTTTGACAGCTGTGATTTTGGTGGTTATGCTTCCCGTTATCAGCTACCTGTTGGTCAAAAAAGCCAGTGAACATGCGATGGGCATGCCGGGCAGGTATTATTATGACAGCGTTATTACCGTTATTAAAGATGGGAAAACGAATACGGATACGGCCTGGCATTCAGTAGACGATTTCAAATTCCAAAATCAGTTAGGCAATACGGTTTCACTGGCAGATCTCCCGAATAAAGTGATTGTTGCTGATTTCTTCTTTACCCGTTGCCCTTCGATCTGCCCTAAACTGACAGCCAATATCAGAAAGCTGCAGGATGCACTTTCTTCGAAAGATCAATTCAAACAACTGAATCCTTCCTTTATCCAGTTTCTATCTTTCAGTGTGGATCCCGAACGTGATTCAGTACCTGTATTAAAATCCTACGGCGACAAATTCGGCATCAATCCGGATCTGTGGTGGCTGCTGACCGGTCCAAAGAAACAGATATATGATTTCTCTATCAATGAGTTGAAACTGGGCCTTGCAGATGGTGAAGGCGTGGATTCCAATTTCATTCATACCCAAAAATTAGTTCTGCTGGATAAAGAACATGTAGTGAGAGCTTATTATAACGGGCTGGACAGCGCGGATCTGAATAAACTTGCAAAAGACCTGGTTTTCATCATGCTGGAAAAAGATAAACACTATGTATCGCCCTTGCTGGAGATAAGACCTATTCTTCCCCTTGTTATTTTTATTCTTGTTGGCAACGGCCGGAGTTGTGATTTATTTGTCTAAGAAGCCTTCTGAAAGCGTAAAGCTGAACGCGTAAAGCTAAAAATCCATGAAAGCCTTTTGAAAGCGTAAAGCTGAATGCGTAAAGCCTAAAGCCAAAATCTCTGAAAGCCGAAAGTAAATTTTATTCTGAATGAAAGAGAAAACATATACGCTTCCCATCATAACCATTTCCATCGCCATCCCGATGGCTGTGACGTTTCTTATTCTCGGACTTCACACAAAGGTGGATGTTGGTTTTAATACAAAGAACCTTCCTTTATTTCACGCCATCCTGAATTCGACAACAGCCATTCTATTACTTGCCAGTCTATACTTCATCAAAAACAGGCGGATCCGTGCACACCGGGCAGCAAATCTGACGGCGGTTGTGCTGAGCGCAATATTTTTAATTTCTTATGTAATCTATCATAGTTCCAATCCTTCTGTGAAATATGGCGATCTGAACCATGACGGCATTTTAAGCATCTCCGAAAAAATGCAGGCAGGCAATCTCAGATATCTGTATTATTTTATTTTGAGCAGCCATATTATTCTGAGTGGTGTGATCATTCCTTTTGTACTCTTCACTTTGCAAAGGGCTTTTCAGGAACGATTTGACAAACATAAAAAACTGGCGCGTATCACCTGGCCCCTGTGGCTTTATGTAGCTGTTACCGGTGTGATCGTTTATGTGATGATAAGTCCTTATTACGCTTAACGCTTAACGCTTAACGCCAAACGCTTAACGCCTAACGCTTAACGCCCACGCTTCCTGCCTCCCTGCCTCCCGCCTCATGCCTCCAACTTAGACGGATCCCAGAATTTTTCTTTGAAATCAACGATGACATCATCCTTTACCCTGATGCCTTCTTTCTTCAATAATTTTTCCATTTTCCCGGGCGGTCTGAAATGATGTTTTCCTGAAAGCAAACCGACACGATTTACGACACGATGTGCCGGCACTGTCGGATTTATTTTATCTGCACCATTCATGGCCCAGCCCACCATTCGGGCGGAAAGTTTGGTGCCGAGGCAGGCTGCGATCGCACCGTATGATGTCACGCGCCCGTAAGGAATTTGCCGCGCAACTTCATATACCAGTTCGAAAAAAGATTCTTCTCTTTTTCCGGAGGGTTGAATTTTATTGAGCATCTTTTCGGGATCAGCCGACGTCGTTCCTTTTGTATTTTTCCCAGCCTTTATTGAAGCCGGTTTTATTTTTGTCGACTGGCCCTTTAAAATTTGATTCTTTTTTTGAATCTGATTTTTACTCGAAGACATATCCGGAGAATTTATTTTTCGATATATTATATTGTTTCGGTGTTTTCGATTTGTTTCAGAAGTTGCTGAAATTTCAGATCCGGTATTGGAATTTGTTTTTCCGGCAGGCTCAATTTTATATAAAAAATTTTATTACTTGCAGCAATATCCAGTTTTTCATAATGCGTTTTAATATGCATCTCCGCCGGATTTTCCGGGCGTCCATAGATATCCTCGGATGAATCCAGAATATTTATATCATAAAGATCGGCGACCAGTTTTGTGAAGTAATACAAAGCGGGAGAATCTGTTTTCAGATGTACAAAACCTCCTGGTTTTAAAATATTTTGATATAGTCTAAGATAACGTGGATGGGTTAGTCTTTTTTTTGCCCTGGAGGTCCGAAGCTGTGGATCGGGGAAAGTGATCCAGATTTCACTTACTTCATCAGATAAAAAATACCCGTCTATTTTATCAATATGGGTTCGCAGGAAAGCAGCGTTGTGGAGATTGTTCTTAAGACCTTCGAGTGCCCCTGCATATATCCGGTTACCTTTTAGATCAACACCGATAAAATTTCTATCCGGATAAAGAGCTGCCAGACCTACTGTGTATTCTCCTTTGCCGCAGGCAAGTTCAAGTGTGATCGGATTTCCATTCTTAAAGAAATCATTCCACTTGCCAGGCATATCATTCGGGTATTGCAATACGTTTGCAAAATTTCCGATTGCTTCAAAACGCAGAAGTTTTTTTTGGCCCATGGCCCGGTAAAAATAAGACTAAGGATAATTAGTTTTCTGTTACAGCAGAAAAATGGTTTGCGGCTGGAATTTTGCTCAATGGCATTTTGTTTTGCATATGGGTTGTGACATGCATATTTCCTCTGTTATTCACATGCAGTTTGCCGGATTTAAGAGCAGTGTATGCCAGGTTTCTGTCCAACATACCTTCTATCAATAACATGGCACCAAGTAGACCGGAGAGATTCTGTGACATCGAAGTCATGGCACCCGTTAAGTCAATAATTGCATGAAAAGAATAATTTCCAATCATTCCCTGCGTGGCAATTTCCCAATATTTATACACCACACCGATCAGCAGGGTGGCTGATACAAGTACCGTGTATGAAATAGCTTTTGAAATCTTCATTCTGACGGTGCAGATCATATAAAAGCAAAGGGCTAGTAAGAAGCTCATTCCGAAATGTGCTGCATAATGGACCATCTTAACGTGGGTGGAGAGAGAGTCAGGTAAGATCACACCAAAACAAAAAACACCGGTTGCCAACAGGAAAAGTGTTAGTTTATCTTTAACAGTATATTCATTATTCATTTTTTCTAGTAATTATCCTGTTTGGTATTAGTCGAAATCCGTGCCAAAAAGATCTCTTTTAGAGAAGATTAGCAAAGACATGTTATTGGAACAAGGTCAATAGTTATAGTTTTGTAAAAACATTCTTTGGTATCCGGGTTATCAATCGTTGAACAGGAGAATAATTATATATGATTTTAAGTCGTAATTCATTTTTCCTCATCCTGTTTTGTATTTTTCTTTTACCTCTTCCGATTTACAAACTTTTCTGGCTGGTCAAATCAAAAGAGACGACCGGAGCTTTATATTTTATAGGACATGGTAACCTGGGTTCTGTTTTGGGAATATCAACTTATCCGGTGATTTGGTTTCTGTCTGGAAAGGACACCGTTTATTTCAACGGGAATGTTAACATACCCTTAAAGCCAGATGAAAAGGTTTCTGTTCGATATCAAAAAGATGATCCTTCAGATGCCAAAGTGAATACGTTTTCCTGTATCTGGGGAGACACTATGGCTTATGAATTCGGCCCCCTGCTGATTTTTCTGATCGTGTTTTTTCATCCTGATCTGGTGCCAAGGAAATCAAAGATTCTGCTGGGGGAGAAACCGCTGATAAAGTTTATTGAAATGTAATCCCCACTCAGCAGAGTTTTTAAAGTCATGGCTCTAATCAGACAATTAAAATAGGATTCGAATGTAAAATAATCACAGTGAATGGCCAGCCATATCGTAAAGCCGGCATCTTCACCTGCTTCCGAAAATGAAAAATGCCTTCGCATTCGCGAAGGCATCCTGGTATAGTGGCTGTAGAGGGAGGACTCGAACCTCCACGGGGCAGTTAGCCAAGGCACAATGTTAGTGGTGGTCAACCCCAGTCGGCCACGCCTTGCAGCGAGACCGGCATTATGCGATGTTTATCCTGTGATCCCCACCCCCGAGACAAGAGGGCATGTCTGCCAAATTTCATCACTCCACAGTATTGTCAAGGCTTCTCAGCCATTGACATTGCAATATTATGGCAAAAAGGCCAAACCATTGCATATCTACTAATAAATATTTTGAAATATTTGATAATATTTAAATAAATGGTATATTTATTAAATATTATAAAAATAATCATTCAAAATGAGCGGTAAATTTAACTTAGATAAGCTGGATTTGCAAATAATTCACGAAATGATGGAAAATGCCGAGATTTCATATGCTGATCTCGGGAAAAAGCTATTTGTTTCCGGTGGCACTATTCATGTACGTATAAAAAAACTCCAGGAGTTCGGAATTGTAAAAGGTACCAAGCTCAATGTAAACTTAAAACACCTCGGATTCGACGTCATCGCTTTCATTGGAATTTATCTGGAAAAAAGCTCATTGTATGATTCTGTAGCCAAGGAACTTCGCCGTGTCCCGGAAATCGTACGGCTGAATTATACAACGGGCAATTACAGTATGTTCGCAGAAATCGTCTGTAAGGATATTAATCAATTGCGTTTTGTATTACATGATGAATTACAAAAAATAAAAGGAATCGAAAGAACGGAGACCTTCATATCTCTCGATGAAAGTTTTAACAGGAATGTGCCCGTTTACAAGGAAGCTTAAGGCGTAAAGCGCAAAGCTTAAAGCTTCATTGTTATGAAATTCCTGATTGCGGTTGTTCTGATCTCAATGTTTTAAGGGGCTAGTAAAGGCCGCTTTAAAGTCTGGTAACAAATAATGGCCCGTACGGAACGTGATCAGACCTTTACATTCAAAGCATCCCTCAGGCCATTACCTAATAGGTTAAATGCCAGGACCAATAGCATGATGGCGATTCCCGGAGCGAGAGCCAGCATGGGATTATGTGTGATGATAAAATTATAATTCTCTTTTATCATCAATCCCCAGCTGGGTTGCGGTGGCTGAACACCAATACCCAGGAAACTCAATCCTGCTTCAATTACAATGGCAGAAGCAAAATTGGCAGCGGCTATTACCATAACCGGTCCCAGAATATTCGGCAGAATATGCCGGATAATGATTCGGGTATCCCGGTAACCTAATGCTCTGGCTGCCTCCACATATTCCAATTGTTTTACCGCCAGTACTTGTCCGCGCACGATACGTGCCACGTTCACCCACATGGTTAAACCGATCGCTATAAATACCTGCCAGAACCCTTTTCCTAAAAGTAAAGTGAGAGCAAAAACTAAAAGTAAAGTCGGGATGCTCCATATTACGTTGAGTAACCACATGATCATCTGATCCGTTTTCCCGCCATAATATCCAGCCAGTGCACCCAGGAAGATCCCAATGCTCAGCGATAAAATGACTGTAATCAATCCGACAGCCAGACTTACTCTTACTCCGATGATGAGTCTGCTCAGAATATCACGCCCATAACGATCTGTGCCGAGCCAAAATGTTTTAGTTCTGATTTTCAGGTTAGTGTTTTTAGGAAGACTTAAAAAAGACTGTCTTTCAGTGATGGATTCATCAATTAATTTCCCGACAATTAAACTATCGCCCTGTTGGTTCCATGAAACAATGGGTATCCATTCATAACGGTCATCTCTACCAGAAATCAGACGTTGCAATAAGGAAGCGTGTTTGATCTCCTGTTGTTTTTTGATTAGCAGAAAGCTTTGGTGGTAGCCAGGCTTTTGTCCGCCGATTTCCAAAACCATACGATTGGCATACGGACTATGATCAGGAGCCAGAAAATATGCGAATGAGGCCGTAATAAGGGATAGAGCAATGATGATCATTCCAAAAACAGCGCCCCGGTTTTTTTTTAACCGCCGCCAGGTATCAGATTGTATGGATGTAGATTCTTTCAAAATAATTATTTCACTTTGCGGTTTTTCCATTCATATTTTCCAAAACTACCGAAACTGCCCGCTATCACGGTGTATAGAATGTGAAATGGCTGACAGAGTGGAAAATATTTCATCAGTGATTGTTGCTGAAAAAAGCCGGCGACTCCCGATACAAAAAAATATTCTGAAATGGTTTTGAATGCAATCAGTAACAGGAGCCAGCGCCAGTGACCATTAAAAAAGCAATCGGCAAATAATAGCAGCAGAGACAGGTTCACCAGGTATACCAGTGCCAGCGTTATAAAAGTAGCGGGATGTTTATAATGTGAAATTTTACTCGCCCATCGTATGCGCTGGTTTAAAAATGCTTTTATATTTTCTGCGGGAACCGTGCTTACAATGGCCGCCGGATCTTTGAGATACCGAATTTTATCCGGATATTTTGATTGAATCTTTTTCATTAGCAGCATGTCGTCTCCGGATGCGATGTGATTAATTTCTAAAAAACCACCCACTGCGTTGTAGGCTTTTCTTGTATAGGCGAGGTTTGCTCCATTGCACATGGGGTAGAGATTTTTGTAAACGGCAGCCCCTGTGATACCTTGTAAAGAAATAAAATCCAGTATCTGAAAAATGGAAAGCCAGCTGCCATTAGAAATGATTTTTACAGGTGCGGCAATGAACTGGAGATTTTCCTTTTGATATGCATTTACAAGAACGCGGATCCAGTCCTTTCCCATGGTGCAATCCGCATCCGTACATATAATTAATTCTCCGGAGGAATAAGCAATGCCTGTTTCTATCGCTTTCTTTTTATATGAATTGATGAAGCCCGAAATATGGTCTGAGAGATTAACGAGCTTACAAGATAAAGAGTGCTCCGCCACGAGAAGCGATGTATTGTCCGTCGAGAAATCATTCACGACAACAATCTCCGTAAATTCTTTTGGATAAGTTTGGGCCAATAATGAATCGAGACAGTTTCCAATGTGTAAGGCCTCATTCCTCGCAGGAATAATGACCGTAACTTTTATATTCGGCGTTGGATCCTGCAAGGATTCGGGTGGATAGGGAATCTGGTCCCAGGATCTGTGATAATAAAATATCAACAGGGCATATACCAGCAGGAGTATGCCTGCTGCTGCAATCAGGAAATGAATCACTGTATGCCCGTTCATCCGGAAATATACGCAGACGGGTCCATCTTTGCTGACTGCGTTAAAAAGGCTTGAAAAATTTGTTCTTTCGTGGGAAATGAGTAGATTTATATAGTTGTTTAACTAACTATATGCCAAACAACCAATTTAAAAAGGGCGAATTATACAGTTTTGTAACGGGCAAAGCATCCATTGCCATTTCGCGCCGTCTTCAAAAAAAATTTAATAGTGCGAGCCTTCCCATCACGATTGAACAATGGAGTGTGCTGTATCATTTATGGAAACAGGATGGGCAGAGTCAGCAGGAACTTTGCAATGCAACATTCCGCGACAAGCCCAGTATTACACGCCTGGTGGATAATCTGGAGAAATTACAATTGGTAAAAAGAGTCGCTTCTTCGGATGACAGGAGAATCAACCGGATTTGTTTAACGAAGACAGGTTTGAAACTCCAGGAGCAGTCCATGACACTTGCCGAAAATACATTGAACGAAGCATTGGAAGGCGTCGCTCCGGACCAGATCGATATTTGTAAAGGTGTTCTTCAATTAGTTTACGATAATTTAAAATAACAGAAAAAATACAGGCAATGAGTACAATAACCGGCAATCAGACAAATATAAAAGGGGGAGAATGGCTTATTCGTGAATCGGATGCTGCGGATTGCTTTATTCCGGAAGATTTTCAGGAGGAGCAATTAATGGTGAAAGATATGTGCGCTTCCTTTCTGGATACGGAAATTCTTCCGTTGATTGACCGGATTGATAAGATGGAACCCGGGCTGATGCCTTCATTGATTGATAAAGCCGGCCAAATGGGTTTGTTAGGAACGGCTATTCCGGAAATCCTTGGCGGATTAGGAAAGGATTTTATCACGTCGACCCTGGTGAACGAGGGATTGGGTGGAGGATATTCATTTTCTGTTGCTATGGCCGCTCACACGGGTATCGGAACCCTTCCGATTTTATATTTTGGCACAGAGGCCCAGAAGACCAAATATATTCCTAAACTGGCCAGTGGCGAATGGAAAGGATCATACGGGTTGACGGAACCGAATAGCGGCAGTGATGCGCTGAGTGCCAAGACAACTGCTGTGTTAAGCGGGGATGGAAAATATTATCTGCTAAACGGACAGAAATGCTGGATTACCAATGGAGGATTTGCTGATGTTTTTACAGTTTTTGCAAAAGTGGATGGTGAGAAATTTACCGCTTTCATTGTGGAAAAAAACTTTGAAGGTTTCACACGAGGTCCGGAAGAACACAAAATGGGCATCAAGGGCTCATCAACCGTGCAACTTTATTTTCAGGATTGTAAAGTGCCGGTAGAAAATGTACTCGGTGAAGTAGGCAAAGGTCATATCATCGCATTCAATATTCTCAATATTGGTCGTCTGAAATTGTGCGCAGCGGCACTCGGAGCCGCAAAGCGGATTGCCGGAATTTCTATTGGTTATGCGAATACCCGTGAACAATTCAAAACGATGATCTCACAATTCGGTGCTATAAAGAATAAGATCGCCGAGATGGGGATAGAAATCTGGGTCGCAGAGTCGGCCCTGTACCGAGTTTCAAAATGGATAGAAGACAAAGAACAGGAGTTATTGGCGGAAGGAAAGCCGTTTAACGAAGCTGCTCTGGGTGCTGCAGAGGAATATGCCATTGAATGCGCGATGTTAAAAGTTTTTGGAAGTGAGATGCTGAACTATGTGGTAGATGAAGGTGTGCAAATTCATGGAGGCAATGGATTCAGTGATGAATACATGGTTTCCCGGGCTTATCGCGACAGCCGCATCAACCGGATTTTTGAGGGAACCAATGAAATCAATCGTTTACTAAGTGTCGACATGATATTGAAAAGGGGATTGAAAGGCAGGCTGGATATCCTGACACCGGCAAAAAATGTCGCCAGGGAGTTGGTCAGCATTCCGGATTTTGGTGCTTCGGATGACGGACCCTTTGCAGCAGAAAAAAAACTTATTATCCAGTTCAAGAAGGCCATCCTGTTAACTGCTGGTGCGGCGGTGCAAAAGTTAATGATGAACCTGGAAACTGAACAGGAAATACTGATGCATATTGCCGATATGGTCATGATTACTTTCCATGCTGAATCAGCTCTGTTGAGAGTAATGAAACTTTCTTCCTCCAGGGGTGACCAAGCTGTTTCTTTTGAAACAGATATTTTACGTACATTTTTATATGATTCAGCTGATAAAATAGACAAGAGCGGAAAAGATGCTGTCAATGCTTTTGCAGATGGAGATGAACAGAGGATGTTGTTAATGGGATTAAAACGCTTTACAAAAACAAATCCATTTAATAGTAAGGAATCCAAAAGGCGTATTGCGGATAAATTGATCGCATCGGGGAAATACCCTCTTTAGGCTTAAGGCGCAAAACGTAAGGCAATTGTCAATTGTTAATTGTTAATTGTCAAGTAACTGTCAACTGTCAACTGTCAACCGTCAACCGTCAACCGTCAACCGTCAACCGTCAACCGTCAACCGTCAACCATAATTAGAAACGATTTAAAACTAAGATTAAATGGCCGAAGAAATTAAAGGAATATTTATTCATCATGTTTATTTCTGGTTGGCAGAACCAGGGAATACAAACCATAAAAAATTATTAATTGATGGGTTGAAGAAACTTTCAAATGTTCAAACCATCCAGCGATTTCATATCGGAGAACCGGCTAACACGTCGCGGGAAGTGATCGATTCATCCTATTCCATTTCCTGGATTTTAATCTTTAATAATGCCGCAGACCAGGACAGTTATCAGGTAGATCCCATTCATTTACGTTTTGTGGATGAATGCAAACACTTATGGAAACGTGTTCAGGTGTATGATACCATTGACGCTTAAAGCTTAAAGCGTAACGCGTAAAGCGTAGAGCGTAAGGCCTGAGTCTTGAGGGCATGACTTTATTAATGAATATAGATTATATCATATCGAAAGGGCAAAACGTATCCTGCCTTAGGCCTTAAGCCTTCAGCTTTGAGCCTTAAGCTCAGAAGCAGCTGCTTCATCAACGAAAAAATGCAGTTCTCCCTGTCGTGGGTATGATCGCCTGTGAAGGGTAGAGATCGGGATTTCGTTTTCCTTCGATCACTTCGTACAATGCGTGTGCTTTGTCTTTCCCGCTGATCATGAAAACGATATGATCAGCATGATTCACTATTTTTTTTGTCAGCGTAATACGCGACATATCCTGTGCTTTCAGAAAGTATCCGACAACCCATGATTTTTCTTCATGGATCACGGGCATTCCCGGGAAAAGAGAAAGTGTATGTCCGTCATCTCCCATGCCGAGTAATACCAGATCAAAAGTTTTCGCAGGTAAAATATCGGTTCCAAAATATTCGTACAGTATTTCTTCATATTGCATGGCGGCGGCATCCGGCGTCAGGGCCGTGTCCATGATATAAATCTGGTATTTTGGTATCGGTACCTTATCCAGCAATGTGTCAAAAGCCATCCGCGCATTATTTCTTTCATCTTCCAGGGGAACCGCACGTTCATCACCCCAAAACACATGTATTTTTTTCCAGTCGATTCGTTCTTTATAAGGCGAGGCGGCGAGGATATGATTTAGTTTTTTTGGCGTACTACCGCCGGAGAGCACCAGGGAAAATTGTTCTTTGTGCCTGAGGGTTTCCTCTATGAGACTGGTGATCCATTCTGCCAGTTCCCGTGCCAGGTGATCGCTGTCTTTATAAATTTCAATATTCATCAGGATGTTCGTTTCATTTCGAAAATCGTTTTTGACAATATTGGATCAATTTACAATAACCAGTTTTAGGCTTTACGCTTTGCGCTTTTAGCTTTCTACATAACGATCCATTGGTGACCATCTCTGGCAATCAATGCTTCCGCATCTTCAGGTCCCCAGGAACCGGGTGCGTAGTTTGGAAAATTCAATGGGGGTCTGTTTTGCCAGGCTTCCAGAATAGGCGTGACAATTTTCCAGGCAGCTTCCACCTGATCCTTACGCATAAAGAGTGTGGCATTTCCTTCCATCACATCCAGCAGTAGCGTTTCGTAGGCTTCTGGTTCATTTCCGTCATATTCATCTTTGTAACTAAACTTCATATCTACGGGATTCAATGATACAGACTGCCCTGGTCGTTTCGATTGAAACCGCAGGCGGATGTCCATTTCCGGTGCAATGCTGATCGTAAGCCTGTTTGCCCTCCAGGTTTCCGCCGCTTCAGGCGGAAATGCAAAATTGGGAGCCGGTCGAAACTGAATATTGATCACGGTCGTTTTTTCATGAAGCCTTTTTCCTGTGCGGATATAAAAGGGAACATCCTGCCAGCGCCAGTTATCAATATAAAATTTTACGGCAGCAAACGTATCTACATTTGATTTCGGATCTACGTTTTTTTCTTCCCGATAGGCAGACACTTTTTCGCCTTCCATCCATCCCGCTTCATATTGACCGCGTACAGCATATTTCCCGACTTCTTCGCGACTTATCTTCCGGATCGCGTTGAGGACATCTACTTTTTTATTTCTTATTTCATCAGCATCGAAAGAAACAGGTGCTTCCATGGCAACCATACAAATGAGCTGAAGGATATGATTTTGTACCATATCCCGTAAAGTTCCCGCTCCCTCATAATAAGCACCCCGGCCTTCAGAGCCTACAGTTTCCGCCGCCGTGATTTGTACATGATCAATATAATTCCGGTTCCAAATGGGTTCAAAGAGCGCATTGGCAAAACGAAGCGCCAGGATATTTTGCACAGTTTCTTTTCCGAGATAATGATCGATGCGATAAATCTGTTTTTCATCGAACATGCTCATCAGCAGTTCATTTAGCTCGTGTGCACTTGCCAGATCATGTCCAAATGGTTTTTCGATCACGATACGTGTGAAAGCCTTGTCTCTGCAAATATTTCCCTGGCCGAGCTTTTTTGCGATATCGGGCACCAGTTGCGGCGCCACGGCCATGTAAAAAATAATATTCGGATGCTCTCCAAACTCAGCTTCTTTTTTCTTAATCGTTTGTTCGATGCCGGTATATTTTTCATCCTTCTCTGCATCCATTTTCAAATATGAAACATGCTGCGAAAAATCCTTCCATTGATCGCCGGCGACTTCCTTCCTTCTGCTGAATTCTTTGATTCCTTCCAGCAGGCGGCCCCTGTAATTTTCATCCGTATATTCAGTTCTTCCGATGCCCACGATGCTGAATTTCTCCGGCATCCACTGATCAATAAAGAGATTATAAAGGGCGGGACATAATTTTCTGAAATTCAGGTCACCACTGCCCCCGAAAATGAAGAGGAGGGTAGCAGCGGGTCTTTTATGATTTTCCATACAAGTATTTAATTTTCGAAGGATCCCCACTCGGTGTGAAAAATGCCCGGCATATCCACTCTTTGATAAGTGTGTGCACCGAAATAATCTCTTTGAGCCTGAATGAGGTTCGTTGGCAGGAATTCGCTGCGATAAGCTTCCAGATAACAAAGCGAAGTCATAAGAGCCGCCACCGGATAGCCTGTTTGTGTGGCATGCATGATTACTGAAACGATATTATGTTTCTTCGTCTGAAGTATACCCGCTATATTCTTATCAAGTAAAAGATTTGGAAGCTTGGGGTTTTCTGAAAATGCTTTGTAAAAAATTTCCAGCATCGAAGAACGGATAATACATCCGCCACGCCATATACGTACCACTTCCGGAAGCGGGATATCCATCTTCAATTCAGTTGACGCTTTATATAGAAGTGCCATACCCTGGGCATAACAAATGATCATTGAGAAATAAAGTGAATCTGCCATCTGGCTGATAAATACTTCATTCGGAACCGCTATTTCATGAGTTCCTGACTTGTACAGGGTCGAAGCCTGAACGCGTTCTTCTTTTACGGCTGAAAGATCCCTTAATGATACCGCAATGTCAATGACCGGTACAGGAACACCCAGATCCATGGAATCCTGGGAGGTCCATTTCCCAGTTCCCTTGGCGCCTGCCTTATCAAGAATCATATCTACCAGACGATTGGGTGTTTTATCATCGGGTTGCATAAATATATCCCTGGTTATTTCAACCAGGAAGGATTGCAGGTCACCTTCGTTCCAGTTCTTATAAACTTTGTGTAATTCATCGTTGGAAAGACCCTTACCCTTATGAAGTAGCTGATAGGTTTCGCTGATCAGCTGCATAATTGCATATTCGATTCCATTATGCACCATTTTTACATAGTGACCAGCGGCTCCCTTTCCCAGATATGCCACGCAGGCACTTCCGTCCACTTTGGCGGCAACTGCTTCCAATATGGGTTTTACTTTCTCATATGCTTCAGTATCACCGCCTGGCATAATACTGGGGCCTGTGCGGGCACCATGTTCTCCACCGGAGATTCCAATGCCCATAAAATGAAATCCTTTTTCGCGTACATAATTCACACGGGTAAGGGTATCTATATAATGAGAATTACCGCCATCTATAATAATGTCTCCAGGTGAAACGAGGGGAAGAAGAGAATTGATGACGTCATCCACCGGCTTACCGGCAGGTACGAGCATCATTATTTTTCGTGGGACCTGAAGTTTCTGCACCATTTCGGCGAGGGTGTTTACACCTTTCACTACTGTTCCCTTAGTCGCAGACGTCTCAAGTAGTTTGCCCTTTGCCGGATCAAGGTCAAAACCGATGGCTTTAAATCCATGATCCGCCATATTGAGCAGCAGGTTTCTGCCCATTGTTCCGAGGCCGATCATCCCAAAATCGTATAAGTTATTTTCCATGAATTCAAAATGAGCCTAAAATTAGGGATTTTGAAATATACTGATACCGAATCTCTGTATACCCGAGACAGGATTTATTCGAAATGAGTTCGGCCCTTGGGGTAAATAAGCGAAGGGAGGATTATTTATGTTCGCCAGGATGCGGTGAGCCACGATGGCAGGTCATGCATTCTACGGCAGGTACGGCAACGCCTTGTTCATTTTTGTTATCGCTGAAAAATTTACTATTAATTTTTGAAGTCATCTTCATCATCTTGCGGGCGATCAGTTTTTCGGGTTTTTCGTCACTTGCAAAATCCGGCCATTTTTGCGCGGTATCCTTAGATGGAGCATGGCAAAAACTGCACTTCACTCCCAGTGCTGTTTTGAAGTGATCCATCACTTTATCCAGATCTTCCTTGCTGATTTTTTTTGGAAGTATTTTCAGGTTTTTATATTTCGGGGCTTCAGGCGGTTTGGTTGCTGCGATACCTGCGATCATAAATAGACCTGCTACGATTGCCACAAGGGTTTTTTTGCCGAATAACATATTCCTGATTTTGAATACAAGCTAATAAAAATCTCTGAAATGCGGATTCTTTTTGGTTTATTTTGCACCCCCTATATGAAGAAACAGGCAGCCATCGGATTTATCTTTATCACTTTGCTGATTGATGTAATCGGCTGGGGCCTTATTATTCCGGTCATGCCTCAGCTGATTGCAGGACTGAAACATATTTCCATCAATGAAGCGAGTAAGGATGGGGCCTGGTTATTATTCGTGTATGCCTTTATGCAATTCATTTTTGCACCTATACTGGGTAATCTCAGCGATCAGTATGGAAGGAGGCCCGTCATTCTTTTTTCTTTGTTTGGATTTGGGATCGATTATATTTTCCTTGGTTTTGCACCCAGCTTTGGGTGGCTTTTTATCGGAAGAACAATTTCCGGAATTACGGGAGCCAGTTTTACGGCTGCTTCCGCATATATTGCCGATATCAGTACAGCGGAGACCCGGGCAAAAAATTTCGGAATGATCGGCGCAGCATTCGGTCTTGGATTTATCATAGGTCCTGCCATAGGGGGTTTGCTCACGGGATGGGGTATACGCGCGCCTTTTTACGCAGCCGCCATACTTACTCTGCTAAATTGGCTTTATGGATATTTTGTTTTACCTGAATCACTCTCTGTAGAAAATCGCAGGAAATTTGACTGGAAAAGAGCTAATCCTGTGGGATCGCTATTGAACCTGAAAAAATATCCCGCAGTTGCGGGATTGATTCTTGCACTGACGCTGGTATACCTGGGTTCCCATGCAGTGCAGAGCAACTGGAGTTATTTTACGGCTTACAGGTTTCAATGGACACCCAGGACCATCGGCATCTCGCTCGCAGTCGTAGGTGCACTGGTAGCATTCGTTCAGGCCGGACTGATTCGTGTGATCGCTCCAAAAATCGGTAATGAACGATGCATCTATATTGGCTTGCTTCTATATGCTGCAGGCATGTTCTTATTTGCCTTCGCAAGCCAAAGCTGGATGATGTTTGTTTTCCTGGTTCCTTATTGTCTCGGTGGCATTGCAGGGCCCGCATTGCAGGCTACCATTTCCGGTCATGTTCCTCCTAATGCTCAGGGTGAATTACAGGGGTCACTTACCAGTCTCCTGAGTGTTTCTTCTATATTTGGCCCACTGATCATGTTAAATCTTTTCGCTTATTTCACTTCCATAAAAGCACCGGTCATCTTTCCGGGGGCGCCCTTTATATTGGGAGGAATTCTCATGTTGTCTGCCAGTATTGTAGCCTATAAATCTTTAAAGCAAAGTTGATAATTGGATATTTTACTGTATCTTTGCGGAGTCTTAAGTTGATCAGCATTTAGTAAGTGAACAAACATTCTGCTACGCAATCCTCAGTACGGTTAGTTAGTCGCCTTTACTTCAGCTTTCAGTCAGCTTGTATTTTTATCATTTAATTTTTTATTTAAGTATGAACATTTATGTTTCAAATTTAAGCTTCAACGTAACTGACGAAGACTTAAACGAGTATTTTGCAGAGTACGGTGAAGTTTCATCTGCTAAAGTTATTCTTGACAAATTCACTCAGAAATCACGTGGATTTGCATTTGTTGAAATGGCAGACGACGAAGCTGCTAAGAAAGCAATCGCAGAATTGGACGGTGCCTCTGTTGATGGAAGGACCATCAACGTTTCAGTAGCTAAACCCCGCGAAGAACGCACTGGCGGAGCTGGTGGTGGAAACAGAAGCGGTGGTGGTGGTAATTTCCAGAAAAGAAATAACTACAGTAACAGCAGATATTAATCGCCTTTTATTGAAAAAGCCCCGCCCCAAAGCGGGGCTTTTCTATTCCGGGATCTTTAGATCTTACTTTTGCCAGCCGCCCTTATGCCATTTGTAACCTTTTTTGTTGTTTTCCCAATATCCTGATTTCCAGGTCTGACCCTCTCTTGGTTTTTGCCAGGATCCCTCCCGCCTGTGATAATTGTTTCCCGAATATTCCCATTCACCATCGATCCAGACATAACCAGGTCCGGGTGAACCGGGTCTCACATAAGTGACTTCGGCCGGCCTTTCCGAAACATATCCTGCAGAGCATCCTGCCACGACCATACAGGATAAAATGCTTACCGCCATTAGATAATTTTTCATTTTTAACTGTTTTTTTCATATGATGGCAAAAGCCATTCCATTGAAAGAGCCGTTATTATGTTGTAATTTGCAGGAACTTTATTTTCAATAATGATAACCGAAACTCCCATCTCCTCCGCTCCCCTGACTGCCAAGGATTTTGTAACCGACCAGGAAGTTCGCTGGTGCCCCGGATGCGGGGACTATATCATATTAGCCCAGGTACAAAGAGTAATGCCTTTGATTGGCATTCCCCGGGAGAATATTGTGTTTATTTCCGGAATCGGCTGTAGCAGCCGTTTTCCCTATTATATGAATACTTATGGGATGCACTCTATTCACGGAAGGGCTACAGCTATAGCTTCTGGTTTGAAAGCAACCCGGCCCGAACTCAGTGTATGGATCGTGACGGGGGATGGTGATTCACTCAGTATCGGCGGAAATCATACAATCCATCTGCTTCGGAGAAATTTCGATGTTAACATATTGTTATTCAACAACCAGATTTACGGGCTCACAAAAGGACAATATTCCCCGACTTCAGAAACAGATAAAGTAACCAAATCCACACCCGTGGGCAGCATTGACCACCCCTTTAATCCATTAGCACTTGCCATGGGAGCTGACGCCAGCTTCATTGCACGTACTATGGACAGGGACCCGAAGCATCTGCAGCAGATGCTGATGCGGAGTCATCAGCATAAGGGTTCGTCCTTCCTTGAAATCTATCAGAACTGTAACATTTTTAATGACGGGGCATTTGAAGTATTTACCGAGAAAAATTCAAAGCCGGATGAAACTTTGTTTCTCGAACAGGGTAAACCACTGATTTTCGGAGCCCAGCAAAATAAAGGAATTCGGTTCGATGGTCTGAAACCTGTTGTTGTGGAAATCGGAAACGGATATACTATAGAAGATTTATGGATTCATGATGAAAAGGATCTATACAAAGCTCAGTCACTCATTCGTATGTTTGACGACCCAAATCAGGAAACACATTTTCCGCGTCCGTTCGGAGTTTTCTATGAAACAACGCGGCCATGTTATGAGGACATGCTGAATCATCAGATTGATGAAGTAATAAAAACGAAGGGCAAAGGCAATCTCAATAAACTTCTCATGGGGCGTGAAACATGGACAATTAAAGCGTAAAGATTAAAGCGTAAAGCGCAAGGCAGAGCAATTCTTCAATCAACCGCCAACCATTAACGTCAATTCTTTCCTTGCTTCGGCAAAGGTTTTTTCTTTTTTATAATTGTACCACCAGGCAGGAGCGGTTTTTTTCATCAATGTATCAAGGTGACGCATGGCGAACAGATTCCAGGCCCCTCTGATTTTCCCATGGATTCCGGGTTGAACAGCCCGAAGACTCATTGCAAATCCACTATCGATATACTCCATATGATGCCAGTATCCACCCGGCATGAAAAGCGTTTCACCATGGTTCAGAATCAGCTCATAACCCTTTGCCAGACGAAGGGCAGGAAAGCGTTCGTAATCAATTTTATTATTTTTGACATCGTAAAATTTTTCAAAATTTACCATGCTCAAAACCTCCCACGGTTTCCTGTACAATTTATGTTGTTCTTCATAGGGGAAAAGCAGGATCCGCTTTTTACCGATAAACTGAGTATGGAAAATGTGTGATAAATCAATATCAAAGTGCATATGCGTCACGGATCCCTGCCCCCCCGTAAATAACATGGGATATTTTTTTACAAAACCCTTACTGTATTGTTCCGGCCAGCAGAAATCTTCCAATATTGAGGGGGCATGTTCAAAAATATTAAAAAGAAAAATCCGCCATTCTGCCGGGCCTTTGCGGATCATATCAATGTACTCCCCAAATCTCATGTAGTCGTCAGCAGTATTGACCGGCGTATAGGCGTCACTTTTCGAATTATTATAAATGCCTATTTTCTGATCCCCGATTACAGCTTTAAAAAAATCCCAGTTCCATTTATTATAGGCAGGCCATTTTTTTGCCAGTCCGGCGATTACCAGGGGCTTCAGCGGTCTATAATAATTCCTCCTGAAAACCTCCGGAGAAATACTTTCCACCCGGTCTACCGACCTCAACTGCATATACGATTTTTTACAAAATTACTGTAATCACATGTAAAGGATTTAAAGTTGCGGGATTGCATTCATACATTGTGTCATGTTTTTGACAGTACATCCGCAAAATCCGCAGGAAAGAAATATTCAGACAATCACTGAATGTCTTTTATCCGGTGGTATCATCATTTATCCTACGGATACCATCTATGGCCTCGGTTGTGACATTTTTCAACATAAAGCTATTGAAAGGATATGCCGGATTAAAAATATCGATCCCGCCAAGGCCCAACTGTCTTTTGTTTGTTATGACCTGAGCGATCTGAGTATGTATACAAAAAGTATTTCAACACCTTTATACCGGGTGCTTAAAAATCATTTGCCGGGTCCCTATACTTTTATTCTTCCCGCAAGTAAAATGGTCCCTAAGATTTTAAAAAGCAGGAAAAATAGCATAGGATTAAGAGTTCCGGATAACCTGATCGCCAGAACGATTGTACAAAGACTAGGCCATCCGGTTTTAAGCACTTCTTTACCGGGCGAATGGGTGGAAGAATATACCGACCCGGAGATTATTTATGAGCATTTTAAAAACCAGGTGGATATTGTGGTCGATGGCGGGCCTGGAAACATGATCCCTTCAACCATTATCGATTATACTTCCGGTGAATCAGTTATCGTTCGTAAAGGAGCCGGGGTTTGGGAAGAGTAATAGAGGAGGTAGCACATGTCGCCGAATCTTGTTTTCTACATTCATTTCGATATTACAAACCAGTCCGGTCAAAATTCATTTTCAAAAATCTCTATCTGGGTGGATGTAATATTGAAACTTTTTCTGTGGTGTGGGCATAGTCCATGCGTTTCGATACCTTTTCGGTGTTCAGCTGTTCCGTATCCCTTATTATTAAACCAGCCATAATGTGGGTATTCGTAGTGTAATTGCCGCATATGATCGTCACGATAAGTCTTAGCCAGGATACTGGCTGCAGCGATAGATGCATAGATACCATCTCCTTTGATCACACACTGGTGTGGCACCCGTTTGTATTTATAGAACATATGACCGTCTATCAACAGGAGTTGGGGTCTTTTCTTTAATTTTTCAATCGCCAGATGCATTGCTTTAAAAGATGCTTTCAGAATATTGATCTCATCGATTTCTTCATTGCCTACTTGTTCCACAGCATAGTCAATGGCGTGGGCTTGAATATATGTGCGCAGCTCATATCTTATATCTGCGGTCAATTGTTTGGAATCATTTAATAAAGGATGAAAAAAATCCGTGGGCAGCACAACCGCTGCTGCGAAAACGGGACCGGCAAAACATCCCCTTCCTGCTTCATCACAGCCTGCTTCGAGTAGACGTTCCTGATAAAAAGCTTTGAGCAAAGAAATTTCTTTCGCCAAAAATAAACCAATGCATGCTTTTACAAAGAGTCATTAGTAAATAGTTATCTACATTGTGAATGAATTATTTTTGTCCAATGGTTATCTGGAAAACGCAGTCAGCCAATCGTTCAGTAGCATATTGGGTGATGGCAGGCACCGTGATGTTATTTATTCAGGTTTTGCTGGGAGGCATTACAAGATTAACCGGCTCAGGACTTTCCATCACTGAATGGAATGTGATAACAGGCGTTATTCCACCGATTAATCATGCACAATGGCTGGAAGAATTCGCCAAGTATAAGCAGACGCCCCAATTTCATCTCCTGAATGCGGATTTCTCTTTATCTGATTTTAAATTTATTTTCTTCTGGGAGTGGTTTCACAGACTTTGGGCGCGCCTGGTAGGCGTTGTATTTATTATTGGGTTTATTTTCCTTCTTTATAAAAGGAAATTGAATGCTGAAATGATCATGCCCCTGCTGATTTTATTTTTTCTTGGTCTCCTGCAGGCTGCCATTGGCTGGATTATGGTAGCCAGTGGATTAACCGGTGATGCTTTGTACGTGCAGCCAACCAAACTGGCATTACATTTTATTTTTGCGATCGGATTGATTTCTTATGCATTTTGGTTTTTATTAAAACTTTTATTGCCTGTTACCCGGGTCCGGAATGCCCGATGGATTCGTGGCTTTTCGATTGGATTGCTGGCACTTGTTTTTCTCCAGTTATTATATGGCGCCCTGATGGCCGGGAACAAAGCGGCTGCTGTTGCCCCGAACTGGCCCCGCATCAATGGGGACTGGATTCCGGAGAAAATGTTTAGCCAGTCCCCCATGCTGATCAATTTTATCGGGAATAAGATTACCATTCATTTCATCCACAGAAATCTGGCATATCTGATACTGATTGGTATAAGCATTTGGACAGTTCGGCTTTTCAGATCCGGTATCATTCGAACGCAACGCGGCCGCCTGTTATTTCCGCTGATCCTGGTATTACTTCAAATAATACTCGGCATTCTGGCGCTCATTACAAGTCCGGCAATTGTTGCGAATCGCTGGGTTGCTTTCGACTGGATAGCATTACTGCATCAGTTTAATGGAATGTTGCTGCTTTTCAGTCTGATTTATGCGATCTATGTGTTAAGACCTGTTATTAAGTAATTTTAGGGCCGTCTTTCCGTTAGGGTAATAAGCGAATGAAGACTGGCTTATTTTTCAACTACATGTAAGCTCCTGCCTCTATGGTGCGATACCTGATATCAGTTTATTATTCTTTTCCCATTCAGCTGGTACTGCTGTATTTGAAAAAATATCAGCTGCTTCTGCTTTTTTGGGGCATCCTTTTTTCCACGATTCATGGTGGATTCATGCATTCTTTTGGTGCCGATGCACTTTTCCTGGCGCCCGAATATCTTGACAATGTAAATGCACTGAGCGGCGCTATTGTCGGGGCAGCGGCTGGTGCATTTATCATGTGCTGGAATGTGACCACATTTATTTTGTATAGCCGGCACTTCCGGTTTCTTGCCACGACAACCAGGCCTTTCTTAAAATACTGCACAAATAATTTTATCCTTCCGGGAAGTCTCCTGATTTATTATTTCTTCAAAGCCATTGAATTTGACAGTACGAAGGAACTGATGACCAATAGTGAAATTGCATGGTTGATTGCCGGATTTCTGACCGGGTTTTTTTTGGTGATCGGATTATCCCTCCTTTATTTTTTTGGGGCGGATCTCACCATCAAAAGGCAGATGACACCTTTGATTGCAAATCCAAAGCTTTTCAAATCGCAGTTCAAATCGAAGGATGTTCAGCTCAATAGCAGTCGTCTGATACGTGTGAACTGGTATATGAACGGACCATTTTCGGTTAAGCAGGTGCGTGATGTTTCCCATTACAGTAAGGAATTTATTGAAAGAATTTTCAGCCGCCATCATTTTGCGGCCATACTTTCCATTTGCATTGCATTTTTATTTTTAGGGGTTGTTGGGTTTTTTATGGATAACCCTGTTTTCCAATTACCTGCTGCAGCCAGTATTTTTCTTTTTTTTTCCATCCTGCTGGCTGTGTCCGGTGCTTTTTCTTATTTCCTGGAAAGTTGGAGCATACCCTTTCTTGTCTTGCTTTTTTTCGTGCTGAATATACTATACCACTATGACATCATTGATCCGACCAATAAAGCGTATGGCCTGAATTATACGAACCGCACGGAAAGACCTGCCTACAACCGGGATCATTTACTCGCCATGTGTTCGCTGGATAAAGTGGCTGCAGATAAAGAGCAGATGATTCGGATACTGGAAAACTGGAAGAAAAAACAAAAAGAAGCTAAGCCTTTACTGCTGATCATCAATACCAGTGGCGGTGGCAACCGCAGTGCAGCGTTTACTATGAATATTCTGCAGAAACTGGATCAGGAGAATGGAGGACATCTGATGGATAAAACATTCATGATCACGGGTGCCTCCGGCGGAATGTTTGGTGCTGCATATTTTCGTGAGTTGTCGCGCCTCAAACAATATAAGGATTCTACGATTAACCCGGATGATCGACGATATACGGATGCCATTGCGGGCGATCTGCTCAATCCGCTTTTTTCCTCTTTTGTAGCACGGGATCTTTTTGCCCCTGCCCAGAAATTTAAAGTGGGAGACTATGAATATATCAAGGACAGGGGTTATTCATTTGAACAAAAATTAAATCAGAATACGGCCGGTGTACTGGACAGGCAGCTGCGTGATCTTGCACCGGAGGAAGCCGCAGCCAAGATACCGCTCATGTTATTTAGTTCAGTGGTTACCCGTGACAGTCGCTCCATGCTGATCAGTACACAGCCAATTAGTTTTTTGATGCGTCCTGTATTTGACAGCACCCGCATTAAGACCATTGATCCGGATGCCTTAGACTTCGGCAGTTTTTTTTACAAACAGGATCCAATGAACATACGTATGCTGACAGCATTGCGAATGAATGCAACTTTTCCTTATATTTTGCCAAATGTCTGGTTGCCCTCCGAGCCTGTGATAGATGTAATGGATGCAGGATTTCGGGATAATTTCGGCGAGCAGGTGGGTCTTCGTTTTGTACATGTATTCCGCGACTGGATTCTTGAAAATACACGCGGGGTTCTGCTGATTCAGATCCGCGACCGGAAAACAGGCGGATGGGATTATCCCTTTGAATCGACTGATATTACAGAGATTATTACCAAGCCTCTGTTGTTAATCCAATATAACTGGTATAAGATGCAGGAGTATAATCAAAATGACCTGCTAAGTGTGATGGAGGGCTACATGGGGAATAATTTTTATAAAATGACTTTCCAATATGAGCCCAAATCAGCCAACGAGGGCGCTGCGCTCAATTTTCACCTGAGCAGGCAGGAGAAGCTGGACCTGGCTAATGCAGTAAACAACCAGCTGAATCAACAAATTTTCAAGAACGTGAATGACCTCCTAAATCCGTGATAAGCTTAAAGCGCAAAGCTTAAAGCTATTCCTTTGAATTTCTGGGAAATTTGTAATCTCTTCTGGTGTTATAATAATAATATTTCAAATGACTCTTAAAATCTGAAAGCCTTACGCTTTGCGCTTTACGCTTTCGGCTTAAAGGGGTTGTATCAATTTGAAACAATGCGGGATGATGCTGATTTTGAATTTGGCACTGGTATCGGTTGGTTCGCCATCTATATGCATGGGTGCGTGTGCCGGGTTACGAATGCTGAGCTTATCCGTTTGCACATAGATAATATTTTTTTCTTCAAAATATTCTATTACCTGCATCAGCCTGTTATTGCCGGACACCTGGAGTAGAACTGAGAAGGGCAGAATCATTTTATTCATCTTCCTGACGATCACGATATCCAGCAATCCATCTGACAGGCTGGCTCTTGGAGCGATCGTTACATTATTCCCAAACTGGTTGCTATTGGCAATGCTTATAAAATAAGCGTCTGTATTGATTATCCTGTCGTCAAGTTTGATTTCGAAAGGGTAGGGTTTGGACTTAAAGAACTTCATGGTTGAAATGCGCAGATAAGTCTGAAGTCCCCTCGTTTTCTGTTTCGCAAATTCGTGGGCGACTTCAGCATCGAAGCCGATACCACAAAGAGCGCAGGAAAATTTTTCATTGATGTGAAAAGCATCCACCGGGGATGCATTCCCTTTAAAAATAATCTCAAGCGCACGTCCGGTTTGTTTTGGAATTTTTGCTGCCAGCGCAAGGCTGTTTCCCGAACCAATCGGTATGATACCTATATTCACATGTACGCCCTGCAGGGCATTGGCGACTGCATTTAGTGTACCATCTCCCCCACAAATGACTACATCCGTAATCATTTCTTTTTTGATCATTCCGCGTAGGTCATCATAATGGCCGTCGGCCCTGGACGGGAGAATTTTAAATTCGATGCCCTCAGCCCGTGTCTTGCGGATGATCAAATCTTTTATCTTTTCCTTTTTTTTAGTTCCGGAAATAGGATTGAGCAGGTAAATAATTTTACGGACCATGCACGCAAGTTCAGCTAAATGCCGAATTTCAGAAAAGAAATCAGTATTCTTTCTTTAACCATTGGCTTTAGTTTCCGAACTTGGAGTCCCCAACCCAATACTTAAATACTCAATAATGACGATTGCTGCAAAACAAAGATTTCTGGCCCTGGATGTATTTAGAGGAATGACGATCTGTTTCATGATTATTGTAAATACATCCGGCAGTAAATTCACGTATTCTCCGCTCGAGCACGCACACTGGCATGGATTCACGCCAACTGATCTCGTATTTCCGTCATTCCTTTTCGCTGTCGGAAACGCGATGAGTTTTGCGATGGCTAAATGGAACACTTTGACCCAGGCTGAAGTACTGGGAAAAATATTTCGAAGAACAGCGATCATTTTTCTATGCGGATTTCTTTTGTATTGGTTTCCGTTTTATCATATAGATCATACTACACATAATATGGTCTTTTCTCCCGTTTCGCATACACGGGTTCTGGGGGTACTACAAAGAATTGCACTGGCATATTGTATCGCTTCCTTGTTGATTTATTATTTCAAACCCTGGAATGTGATCAGTATTTCCATTTCCATTCTTTTATTATACTGGGCCCTGATGTTATGGGGCGGCGATGCGCCGGATCCGCTCGCTATGACCGGAAACCTGGGTTATAAGCTGGATTTGTGGCTGATGGGCCCAAACCATTTGTATCATGGGGAGGGCGTAGCTTTTGACCCGGAAGGCTGGTTATCTACCCTGCCTTCAGTGGTCAATGTAACATTTGGATATATGGTCGGGAAATTTATCCAGAAAAAAGGGAAAACTTTTGAAGGCCTCACCCAATTGTTACTGTTGGGTGCCTCGCTGATTGTAATTGGTTATTTCTGGGATCTCAGTTTTCCTATTAACAAAAAATTATGGACCAGTTCTTTTGTAGTTTATACGGTTGGAATTGACTGTGTGATCATCGCTGCCATCATATATGTGATAGACTTCCTGGGAAGGACCCACTGGACGAAATTTTTTACTGTTTTCGGGAAAAATCCGCTTTTCATTTATCTCGTATCTGAAGTGGGTGTCACTGTCATGGACATGATTCATCCTCAGCCCGGCGTAAGTCTGCCCACCTGGTTGTATCGCAATATTTATCAACACGCCGGTCTCTATTTTGGTTCCTTGCTTTTTGCCGTTTCCTGGATGTTATTCTGCTGGTTTGTCGGTCTTTATCTGGATAAAAGGAAGATTTACGTCAGGGTTTGATTTACAAATTTACAGATGATTGTTTCAGTCCTTTCGTTTCCCGGCAGGCTCCCCTTCGTTTTACGGGAAAAAATGACTACCTTTGCGCGTCCAAAAACAGGGATCATCCCTGCTAAAAGCAAAGGAATATTATGGAGATCAGGAACATTGCAATTATTGCGCACGTAGATCATGGTAAAACAACTCTTGTTGATAAGATATTACATGCCACGAAAGTATTCCGGGATAACCAGGAAACTGGTGAGCTGATCATGGATAGTAACGATCTTGAAAAAGAGAGGGGAATTACGATCTTTAGCAAGAATGCATCCGTAGTGTATAAAGGTGTAAAAATAAATGTCATCGATACACCGGGTCACTCCGACTTCGGTGGTGAAGTAGAACGTGTGCTTAAAATGGCGGATGGTGTATTGTTACTCGTTGATGCGTTTGAAGGGCCCATGCCTCAAACCCGTTTCGTTTTACAGAAGGCACTTCATCTTGGTCTCAGGCCAATGGTAATTATCAATAAGGTTGACAAGCCCAATTGTCGTCCGGAAGAAGTTCATGAAGCCGTCTTTGAATTGTTTTTTAATCTGGATGCAACTGAGGCACAGCTTGATTTCCCCACGTTTTATGGTTCTGGAAAGAATGGATGGTTTAATGATTCTCTCACGCCGACAACAGATATATTTCCATTATTGGATGGAATTCTGAAGTATGTTCCGGCCCCGGTGGTAAACGACGGTCCTACGCAGATGCAGATCACTTCTCTTGATTATTCGTCTTTTCTGGGAAGAATTGCCGTGGGAAAAGTTGCGCGCGGAAAGATCAGGGAAGGGCAGAATATTGTACTGATGCAGGCTGATGGTTCCATTAAAAAATCCAAGGTCAAGGAATTGTATGTATTCGAATCCCTGGGTAAAAAGAAAACAACAGAAGTACTTTGTGGCGATATATGTGCGGTTGTAGGATTGGATAATTTCAATATCGGAGATACCATTTGCGATCCTGAAACACCGGAAGCATTACCCCTGATCAGTGTGGATGAACCTACTATGAGTATGATGTTCGGGATAAACAACTCTCCTTTCTTCGGAAAGGATGGCAAGTTTGTAACCTCACGTCATCTTCGGGATCGTCTGATGAAAGAAACAGAAAAAAACCTTGCGTTACGTGTTGAAGATACCGGAAGTGCAGATAGCTTTCTGGTTTTTGGTCGTGGTATCCTCCATCTGGGAATTCTGATAGAAACCATGAGAAGAGAAGGTTATGAGTTGACGGTTGGCCAGCCACAGGTTATAGTAAAAGAAATCGGCGGGAAAAAATCTGAGCCATTTGAAATACTCGTGGTAGATGTTCCGGATGCTTTTAGTGGAAAAGTAATTGATATGGTTACCCGTCGCAAAGGTGAATTGTTAGTGATGGAAACCAAGGGTGATATGCAACACCTGGAATTTGAGATTCCTTCCCGTGGATTGATAGGCCTTCGTTCCAGTATGCTTACCAATACAGCCGGTGAAGCAGTAATGGCACATCGTTTCCTGGAATATAAACCATGGAAAGGTCCGATTCCCGCCAGAAGTAACGGCGTTTTAATAGCAAAAAACCAGGCAACAACAACAGCCTATTCAATTGATAAGCTTCAGGATCGCGGATCGTTTTTTGTGGATCCGGGAGAAGAAGTGTATGTCGGTCAGATTATCGCTGAACATATTAAACCAGGAGATCTGATCGTAAATGCAACGGAAGGCAAGCAGCTGACCAACATGCGGGCCAGCGGAAGTGATGATTCGGTTAGAATCATTCCGAAGATTCAAATGACACTCGAAGAATGCATGGAGTACATTCAGCAGGACGAATGTATTGAAGTGACCCCGAAAATTATCCGTCTGCGCAAAACCATTCTGGATGAAGATACCCGGAAGAAGTTCCAGAAGATGTTGAAGACGGAAGAGGTTTCTTAAGCTTAAGGCGTAAAGCGTAAAGCATTCGACTATTAGTCTCTATACTTTGTTAAAGCACCCTCGAGGTGCTTTTTTTTGACCTGTACGGATCATTAATTTTAAAAGCATTAAGCTTTACGCTTTGGGCTTTAAGCTTAAGAGGTGTATTTTTGCTGAAATCAGTGTTTATGAAAAAAATGGCTGGTTTGTGGGTGCTCATCATATTCTTCAGCCTGAGCTCACTTAAAAGCTTTTCCCAGTGTTCTATTTGTACACGGTCTGTGCAACAAATGGGTGAGAAGCCGGGTAAGGCATTTAATGCCGGTATTCTTTATCTTGCTTTCACGCCGCTCGCCATAGGTGGTATTTTGGGTTATAAGTGGTGGAGGCAAAACCGGTAATCATTCCATTCACAAAACATGCACGATCAGAATTTTTTGATCCGGGAATCCAGATCTGTCACAGTAGATACGCCCGTTTTTTCCGTTTTTATTCCAACCTGGAACAATTTATCATATTTGAAGTTGTGCATCGAAAGTTTAAGAAAACATTCCATACTGCCTCTCCAGATTATTGTGCATGTTAATGAAGGAACAGATGGAACCGCCGCATGGGTGAAGTCACAGACAGATCTGAATTTTACTTTTTCACAGGAAAATATTGGCGTTTGTTATGCATTGAATCAATGCCGAACGCTCGCCAAAGGAGATTATTTTTTATATCTCAATGATGACATGTATGTGTGTCCGGGATGGGATCAGAATTTATTCAATGAAATAAAAAGCCATCGGCCACGATGCTTTTTTTTTATCGGCAACAGCTATTGAGCCAGTCAAAACGGATAATAATTGTGTAATCGTTCTGAATTTCGGATCAGATCCGGATTCTTTTCAGCAGGAGAATTTGTTAAAAGGATTTCGTGATCCTGTGATGAAGGATTGGCAGGGATCTACGTGGCCTCCAAATGTGGTACACAAAAAGGTCTGGGATCTGGTAGGTGGCTATAGTATAGAATATTCTCCCGGACTTTATTCTGATCCGGATTTCTCAATGAAACTCTGGAAAGCGGGCATTCGTCTTTTTAAGGGAATTGGTGACAGCCGGGTATATCACTTCGGCGGTAAGTCCACAAAGAGAGTCGTAAAAAATAAGGGTTATTATACTTTCATTTCCAAATGGGGTATGACCTCCGGAACTTTTACAAAAAAAATACTGCGGAGCGGTGAACCTTTTGATGGTACACTGACCGAACCTGTTTTTTCATTTTCTGTAAAGGCTAAAAATTGGTTCAAAAGATTACTGGCTTTTCTGAAATCCTGATGCCTCTGATACAGACTCAGCAAAACGATAGATATTGAAATCCGGATCTCTTGCGGCCTGCTCCAGCGAATGGTACAGTTTGTTGTTGTCCAGATCCCGCATCCGGTAACTCGAAATGAGCTGCCAGGCTTTTTGGGTAAGCAATTTTAGTGAGCGGCCGGGTGAAATCCTGGCCATATTCTCCCTGATGGCTTTATACAATTCGGCAATTCCTTTTCCTTCCGTTGCAATCGTTTGAATAAATTTTATTTCATCCGTTTGCTTGGCTGTTTGATAATGAATGGAAGATTTTAACGAGGTTAAAAATTGTTCTGCACCCGGCCTGTCAGATTTATTAACGACAAAAATATCGCCGATCTCCATAATGCCGGATTTCATGGTTTGAATATCATCTCCCGATTCAGGAACGAGCACGAGTACCACCTGGTCGGCCAGACGGCTGATATCCACTTCTGTTTGACCAACACCAACGGTTTCAATCAGGATATAGTCAAAGCCCGCATGGGCCAGCAGGTCCGTAATCTGAAAAATACGGGGATTTAGACCGCCCATGGTGCCACGACTTGCCAACGACCGTATAAATACCGATGGGCTGTTATACCAACGGTTCATCCGGATTCGGTCTCCCAATATTGCGCCCGTGTGGAAGGAAGAGGAAGGGTCAATGCACAGGATTGCGATCTTCTTCCCGTCATCTGTGAATTGTTTGATTAGCGCATCAGTAAGGGTTGATTTCCCCACCCCCGGAGGTCCTGTAATACCAACTAAAGGCACATGGGTGTTCGGCAGACTTTTCAATAATTCCTCTGAGCCTTTACCAGAATTTTCGATCAGGGAAATCGCCCGCGCAACCACATGAAAATCGCCATTCTGAAGAATATCAGCTGTAATCGAAAGCCTTTGATCAGGGGTGACTGGCATGCATCAAAAATAAGTTAAAATGAAGGATGCTCATTCGCCGGGATTCCAAAAGAAATTTTCAAATAAAGTGGATTCTGCGGTTAAATTTGTCGGCTGATTAAAAGAAGTATCTGAAAACCGATCACCCATGACGAATTTCATTCCTATATTCCCGTTAAACGTTGTTGTTTATCCGGGAGAAATACTCAACCTTCATATTTTTGAACCCCGGTATAAGGAATTAGTCAAAGAGTGTTTTGAAAATAAAAAACCATTTGGCGTTCCGGCTGTGATCAATGGACAAGTGGCAGAATATGGAACGCTGGTCACCATACGGGAGATTGCCCAGGAATACGATAATGGTGAGATGGATATTATTACGAATGGTACGATTGTATTCAGAATCCTGGAGATCATTAAAAAAATTCCGGATAAACTCTATAGTGGTGCCATTGTAAATTATCCGGAAAATGCTGAAGTGTATCATCGGAAGGAACTTATGCAGGTAGTAATAAAGGCGATTCGGGAACTTCACAGGATTCTCAATATCAGTAAAGACTTCCGGAAACCCGATGAAGAATTAAATGCATATGACCTCGCCCATCATGCAGGTTTATCCATTGAAGAGGAATATGAAATGTTGGCACTTTTCCGGGAAGAGCAACGGCAGGAATATCTGAAAAGACATTTAGGTAAAGTATTACCGGTGGTAGTTGAAATGGAAGTTTTAAAAGGACGGATCATGCTAAATGGTCATTTTAAAAATTTATCTTCCTTCAGATTTGAATAAGATTGCCTTCATGTAGCGAACAGATTTTTATCATGTCCACAACGCTTTGCCTGGATTTAGGAAATACGAGATTAAAATGGGCCTTTTTTTTCAATGGGGAAATAAGGCACAGTGGTGTATTGCGGGAGGATGGCGTAGCGGATCTGAAAAAATGTATTGAAATTTATAAACCCGACAGAAGTATACTTTCTTCTGTTGTGGATCACTCATCCACGTTGGAAGATATACTGGTAGCTAATACTCGTTTTCACAAGCTGGATCATCACTCGCGTGTTCCCATTACAACGCCTGTTGGAAAACCTGAAACCATTGGAGCCGACAGGCTTGCCCTTGTTGTAGGCGCTTCGCATTATTTTCCGGAAAAAAATAATCTCGTGATTGGTCTGGGTTCTGCAGTTACTTACAATTATATCAACCGGTTTCATCAATTTATAGGAGGCAGTATTTCTCCCGGAATGGAAATGCGATTTAAAGCGCTCGAACTATTTACATCGAAACTGCCTTTAATTGAACCACATTGGAATTTTCCATTACTGGGGTATGACACAAAAACGAATATTCAATCGGGCGTAATATTCGGAATGGCAAAAGAAATCGATGGTATGATTGAAGCTTATGAGGATCGTTATGAAAACCTGCATGCAGTCATGACAGGCGGGGATGCTCATTATTTCATGCCATACCTGAAGAAAAAGATTACTGAAGACCCGGATCTGCTTTTCAAAGGACTTTACACAATCAGTGAATACAATTTTTCAAATTGAAATCTTTTCCAAAATACAGAAGCCGGATATTTTTCTTATTCCTTTGTTTTTATTTTACTGCCTGTGAAAATAATGTAAAGGATCTGCCTAACTATCGTCAGAAACAAATCAGCGTAGACGAAGGGAAGAAAATTACCGCCTATATGAGCGAAAACGCCAGGGTGAAGGCAAAATTAACTGCTCCCTATATGCGTCAAAGTGAAGCTGACACGCCATACGTTGAATTTCCAAATACATTACATGTGGATTTTTACAACGACTCTCTGAAAATTGAGAGCATCATGAATGCGCGATATGGGAAATGGCGGCAACAGGACGGTAAAGTCTTCTTACGGGACAGCGTGGTGGTCATGAATATCTTAAAAGGAGATACCCTTTATTGTAAAGAACTTTGGTGGGATCAAAAGTTAGAAAAATTTTATACCGATAAACCCGTGCAGATCCATAAGTCCGGTGGAACTATTCTTTATGGTACCGGGCTCGAAGCGCCACAGGATTTCAGCGGCTATACCATTTTTCAGATCACGGGGCCATTTGCTTTTCCAGCTGGCGGAATGCCCAGGAACTAAGCTTAAAGCGTAAAGCGCAAAGCTTAAAGCCCAATTAACAATTAACCGTTAATATTGACAATAAAAAAGCCCTGGAATACTCCAGGGCCTAAATGTGTTTGTACTTAACCTAACCGTTACCAAGTTTGGTCATTCAATAGGGTACAAATTTACACTTCGTAGGATTTGGTCTTCTCGTGGAATTTGGATTTTAACTGTCCGTGACCGGACTCTGCTAAATGGTTTTGGTTTGGTTTTCATAGTTAGCTTTTCGAAGGATTTGGTTATTGAACCATTTAACCGAGTGTCAATCACAATGACGATGTAAACTTACAAATTGGACGGGGTGGCACAAGCGGATTTGCGCTCGATCTCGGATTTGCAGGATCTACTGCTAAAATTCGTAAAACTACGTTTTAAGCAAAAAGCTTAAAGCGCAAAGCTTAAGGCATTCATTTGAATCTTAATGATTAATAAAGGTTTTAATCGAAGAATTGGGGATCTTTGCAAACAGGTATCAAAAAACCGATATATGTATAGAGAGTCAGAAAAAAATATTGAACTGGAGAAAAAGATATTGGAATTGAAAGCCGAATTAAAAATTGAACAGGAAAAGGCTGAGATTTTAAACAAAATGCTTGAACTCGCGAAGATTAACCCGTCTGGTTTGGCCAATCTGATCGATGGTTTACCAGCAAAGGACTAATGACCCTATCCACTCTCATACTCCCATACTCTCATACTCTCATACTCTCATACTTAGTTTTCCGGTCTCATCTGAGGAAATAGAAGCACATCCTGAATGGATGGCTGATTGGTAAGTAACATCGTCAGGCGATCGATTCCTATTCCGATTCCTGCAGTTGGCGGCATTCCATACTCCAGAGCTCTTAAAAAATCGTTGTCGATGAACATCGCTTCCTCATCGCCTCTTTCCATAAGCTTTACCTGTTCTTCAAATCTTTCACGCTGATCTATCGGATCGTTGAGCTCAGAATAAGCATTTGCGATTTCTTTTCCATTAATGATCAATTCAAATCTTTCAACTAATCCGCTTTTTGATCGATGTTTTTTTGTGAGCGGGCTCATTTCCACAGGGTAGTCAATGATAAAAGTGGGTTGAATGAACCTGTGTTCACTGGTCGCCCCGAATAGTTCGTCAATGAGTTTTCCTTTACCCATGCTATCGTCTGCAGGAATATGAAGTTTTCTGCAAAGAGCCCTTAATCCGTCTTCGTCCAAAACAGAAACGTCAGTTCCTGTAGATTCGCTGATCGCGTCGTAAATGCTGATTCTTTTATAGGGAGCTTTAAAGTCAATTTCTTTTTCCCCGGATTTCACAACCGTAGTTTTATTAACAGCCAGGGCAGCAGCTTCCAGCATGGATTCTGTAGTTTCCATCATCCAGAAATAATCTTTATAGGCAACATAGAATTCCAGAATGGTGAATTCGGGATTATGTGTCCGGTCCATTCCTTCATTCCTGAAATTCCGGCTGAATTCATAAACCCAGTCGAAGCCTCCAACAATAAGCCGTTTCAGATATAATTCATTGGCAATGCGCAAATAAAAGGGAGTGTCGAGAGCATTATGATGAGTAATAAATGGTCTTGCAGCAGCACCACCCGGAATGGTTTGCAATACGGGTGTGTCCACTTCCAGGGCCCCTGCGCTATTCAGGAATTCACGCATACTGTTGATCATCTTTGTCCTCTTAATAAAGACTTCTTTTATTTGAGGATTTACGATCAGGTCAGCATACCGCTGACGGTAACGAAACTCCGGATCAGTAACGGCGTCAAAGGTTTCCCCTTCTTTTTCTTTTATGATGGGAATCGGGCGTAGTGCTTTCGATAGCAAGGTTAGTTCTTTGACATGAACCGAAATTTCGCCTGTTTTTGTAATAAAAACATAGCCTTTAACGCCAATAATATCACCGAGGTCAATAAGGTGTTTCCACATCCTGTCATAAGCAGATTTATCCTCCCCGGGCGCGATATCATCCCTTTTGATATATAACTGGATACGGCCGCTGCTATCCTGGATAACCGCAAAAGAAGCTTTGCCCATGTCCCGGATGCTCATAATACGGCCTGCAAGGCATACGGATTCGAATTGTGATTTATTCTCTTCACTATAGCCGGACCTGATATCGGCCGCATAGGTATTTACGGGATAGGCAGCGGCCGGATAAGCATCAATGCCCAGTTCGCCAAGAGATTTTAATTTTTCACGACGGATAATTTCCTGTTCTGAATGTATGGGATGAGACATGTGTTGACGCGTTTCGAAATTCCCGCAAATGTACTGTTTAAGCTCAAAGCGTAAAGCTTAAAGCGGTTGGGAAAATGGATTTATACGGTAGAGGCAACTACTAACGGTCAATGGCCAACGGTCTACGGCCAACGGTCAACGAAAGGAGGGCTGGTTTTTAGCCCTTTTTGCCTTATTTTCGCTTCATAAATCCGTGAAATGAAGTTTGAAAAGATTCATAATAAAGGCCAGGCCCAGCTTTTCCAGAACAGTTATATGGAAATGCTGACCAAAACCCACCCTCTGGTGATTTGGGGGATGTATGTACCGGTTATTGCGTATTTTATATATCTGAGTCATTTTCGGCTGGATTTCAACTACATAGAGATTTTTTTCAACTTTCTGGCTGGTGGTTTTTTCTGGACCTTCTTCGAGTATTTGATGCACCGGTTTGCATTTCACGCAATAGCAGAAAGTGAAAAGGCCCAGAAATTTATCTATGTATTGCACGGAAATCATCATCATTTTCCCAGGGATAAAGAACGTCTTTTCATGCCTCCGGTTCCCAGTATTATCATTTCTTCTACCATATTCGGTATTATGTACCTGGCGATGAAGGAATATGCATTCGTTTTTTTCTCCGGATTTATATTGGGTTATCTCATGTATGGCACCATGCATTATGCCATACATGCCTGGAATCCTCCTTTCAAATGGATGAAACCATTATGGAGGAATCATCATCTTCATCATTACAAGGATGATCACAAAGGTTTTGGTGTAAGTACAACCTTCTGGGATCGCGTTTTCGGAACCATGTTCGATTTGAAAAAGGAAAAGGAAGACAAGGAAAAAGTCAGGGAATTGATGTATTAAGGATCGGGACAAAGCCCCTGACATCAATACTTCTCCGTTACACCCAGTCCGAATAATGCAAAATCATATTTCACGGGATCGGTCTTATCCATTTCTCTCAGAGCAACGGTGAGTTCCATAGCGGTTTGCCAATCTGTTTGTTTCCGGGTGATTAGTCCAAAACCGCGGGCTACCCGGGCTACATGGAGATCCACCGGGCAAATCAGGTCCGCAGCTGATATTTTCTTCCAAATTCCAAAATCAACTCCATTATTATCCTGGCGAACCATCCAGCGTAAATACATATTCAGTCTCTTACAGGTGGAATTTTTGTCCGGGCTTGCAATATGTTTTTGGGTTCTCTCCGGGGCATTTTTTAACGAGAAGAATCGTCTGTAAAAAATCGAAAGCGCCTTTCTCGCAAATTCATTGTCCGCGTATATTTCTGCATTCGATGGGGATGCATGTTTGCTCTTTGCAGGATTTAAAATAGTAGTATTGATCCGATTTATTTTAATACCGGTCACGTCGCCTGGTAAAAATGCAGATTCCAATGAGTTATTCTGGCGGTAATGTGATTTCAAAAATCGGATAAAGTATAACAGATCGGTTGAATTGAAAGTGCGGTGTCTGAACTGGAGGAATCGTTTTAAATCCGTGGTCCCATGATTTTTGATGAAATCAAATGGCGCATCGTCCATTCCTTTCATTAGTTCAAGGGATTTACTAATGATTGTTGTACGATTGCCCCAGGCAAAAATGGAAGCAAACAGTCCCGCAATTTCTATATCCTGTTTAATTTTATACCGATGCGGGATGGATACCGGATCCTTCATAATAAATGAAGGATGATTGTATTCAAGCACTTTCTTTTCAAGAAAATCCTGAAGTTCTCCTCTGGTCCTGAAAGTATTCATGTTAACCAATTGCCTGATCCAGGTCTTCTATCAGATCGTCAGGATCTTCAATACCTGCACTGATTCGGATCAGGGAATCACTGAGACCGTTTTTGATTCTTTCCTCCCTTGGAATAGATGCATGTGTCATGCTGGACGGATGGCTGATCAGGGATTCAACACCACCGAGACTTTCTGCCAGGGAGAATAACCGGGTAGCCGACAAGACACGTCTTGTTTCTTCAGCTGAATCATTTTTTAATTCAAAGCTGATCATGCCGCCGAACCCGCGCATTTGCCTGCTGGCAATAGCATAACCCGGATGATCGGTAAATCCACACCAGTAGACTTTATCTATTTTTTTATTGTTGCGAAGCCAGTGTGCAATTTTTATTCCGTTATCACAATGCCTGATCATACGCAGTTCCAGGGTTTTTATTCCCCTGAGTACAAGGAAACAATCTTGTGGGCCGGGAACGGCTCCGCAGGACTTCTGGATAAAATATAATTGATCGCGCAGCGTGGCATCATTCATCATGAGACATCCATGAATCACGTCGCTGTGACCACCAAGATATTTGGTAGCTGAATGAATCACAATATCGGCACCCAGATCAAGCGGATTTTGTAAATAAGGAGAGGCAAACGTATTGTCTACACAGAATAAAATATTTTTTTCCTTCGCCAGAGATGCAACAGCGGCCAGATCTACAATATTCATCAAAGGGTTGGTCGGCGTTTCTGCCCAGATTAATTTTGTTTTTTCGTTGATGAGCGAACGAATATTTTCCGGATTTTGCATATTCACATAGTGAAAATGGATTCCCGTTTTCTCAAATATTTTCGAAAAAAGTCGAAATGTTCCCCCATACATATCATTGGCGGCAATCACTTCATCACCCGGCAGCAGAAGCCTGATCACGGCATCGGATGCTGCCACCCCGCTGCTGAAGGAAAGTGCGAAGCGGGCATTTTCAATAGATGCCAATGCAATTTCCAGGGCTTTCCTTGTCGGATTTGCCGAGCGTGCGTACTCGTATCCTTTATTGTCGCCGGGGGCGGATTGTACGAAGGTGGATGTCTGATAAATAGGCGGGATGATGGCACCTGTAGAAGGGTCCGGTTCCATGCCTGCATGAATTACACGTGTTGCAAATTTCATAATCGTTTTTTAGTTTGGCAGCCTACCAGCTGATGGGCATATGTACTTCTTTGTTGTCCCATGCAATCATAAGGCTGGTTTTATTCTTTTCCTTTCCTTCGAAAGAAATAGTGAAGACATCAATTACATCGGGCCGCGTAGTTACTTTAACCACTGTTCTCAGTACATCTTTTTTGGCATCATATCCAAAAGCACCCCAGGTATCTGTTTCTTTATTAAGGACCAGAATCCAGTTATCCATCGAAGGAATTGCATATAGCGTATACCTTCCTTTTGGAAGTTTTTTACCATCTATTTTTGTATCACGAAAAAATTCAATTTCCGTGGCCTCGTTGGCACCCATCCTCCAAATCATGTCGTAGGGTACCAGGTCCCCGAAAATACTTCGGTTATTTTTTTGAGGCCGGCCATAAATGATCCTTGCTATCAATGGAGCATCCACTTTATGTTGAATCTTCAGCACCGGATAGTCAACCGGATAATAACACATGTCCATGGGTGACTTGTCCAGTGGTGGCAGGGTTGACTGGGCTATACCGTAAACCGAGGCAGCCAGGAATAAGACAGCCAGTAAAAGGGATTTCCTAATTTTCATAACAATAAAATTAATCAGGGAATTGATACTAATTGCCGCGAAGGTAGAGCAGTTCGTGATATGCAAAGGCTTTTACATGCGGAAAGAAAAATTCATAGGCCATTTTTAACTCTTCATAATGGGTCAAAAAAGCTTCAAATACCGGTTCTGCATCTTCTATATATTTGGCCCGATGGCATAGACCCCTGAAACTGTTATGAATGCCCCCGGTTGACCCGTAATTTAATAGCCAGTTTTGTGTTCGCATATAATAAAAGAACCGCTGGAATTTTTCCGGAAATTCACTTTGAAAGGGGTCTAACTGCAAATATGTATTGTGGGCAAAATCAGCCAGTGCACCTTCTTCAAATTCATATGGATCGTTTGCCAGGAAATGATCATATACGATATCCACAAAGGCACCCGAATAAGGTCCTGCGGTTTTTTTTAGAAATTCTTTGGCTTGTCGCGTAGCCGGATGTGAATCCGTGTATTCATCTATTTTTCGATGAAGTGTAATGCCCATTTGGATTCGGATGGAATAATCATATTTTTTTTTGCCTTTGACAAAATCGCTGATCATATTACCTGCCAGGATATCCGGATCACCAAAAGACAGATAAGCATGCGCCAGGTAGTTCACTTCGTTTATATTTTTATCTAATTATCACTGCGCCGGACAGGCCTGAAAATTCCGCTGGGAATTACTCTCCCATATTGAATTAACTATCGTTTAGAAGATTTTAATAAAAATACGCTATTCGGATAGAACAGAATAAAGAACAGTCTAAGATGGTGGTATTGAGACTAACCGTTCGATACAAATAGATTATTTTTGTTTTCCACATTATAAAAAACATGAACAAAGGTCCGGTCTCTCAGTACATCGCACATCACTACAGACATTTTAATGCAGCGGCTCTTATAGACGCTGCTAAAGGTTATGAAACCCATTTAACAGAAGGCGGGAAGATGATGGTAACCCTCGCAGGAGCCATGAGTACCGCAGAATTAGGTGTTTCGCTCGCCGAAATGATCCGACAAAATAAAGTGCATATTATTTCCTGCACCGGCGCAAACCTGGAAGAAGACATCATGAATCTGGTGGCACATTCACATTATAAAAGAGTTCCGAATTACCGGGATCTCACGCCTCAACAGGAGTGGGAACTACTGGAACAGGGGCTCAACCGTGTAACAGATACCTGCATCCCGGAAGAAGAAGCGTTTAGAAAAATTCAGAAACATATCGTAGAGTTATGGAAAGATGCCGAAGCCAAGGGAGAACGATATTTTCCACACGAATACATGTACAAATTACTTTTAAGTAAAGTAATGGAAGATGGTTATGAGATTGATCCGAAAGACAGTTGGATGATTGCAGCGGCGGAAAAAAACCTGCCCATGGTGGTTCCCGGTTGGGAAGATTCTACGATGGGAAATATTTTTTCTTCTTATATCGTAAAAGGGGAATTAAAAGCCAGTACTATGAAGAGTGGTATTGAATATATGGTTTGGCTTTCTGACTGGTATCGGAAGAATTCCACTGGCAAAGGAGTAGGATTTTTCCAGATAGGCGGGGGTATTGCGGGTGATTTTCCTATTTGCGTGGTTCCGATGATGTATCAGGATCTGGAATGGCACGACGTGCCATTCTGGAGTTATTTCTGCCAGATATCTGATTCTACTACTTCTTACGGTTCATATTCCGGTGCGGTGCCCAACGAAAAAATTACCTGGGGGAAGCTGGATATACATACACCAAAATATATTGTGGAAAGTGATGCGACCATCGTTGTGCCACTCATTTTTGCCTGGTTACTCGGTTGGTAGCCACACAGTATGGAAGTATGGAAGACTGGAAGTGTGGAAGTAACTCAATAAACTCACTATGCGTTCGGCGTTCGGCGTTAGGCTTTCAGCTTAAATGTTTCATATGAAAAAGCTTGGAAATTATGTAATGGGTCGCTGGATAGAGGGGGATGGCGACTTTCAAATTCTTGCTGACGCAGTTACGGGCACACCGGTTTATCAGGCTGGAACCCGGGGACTTGATTTTCACGAGATACTTCAATATGCCAGAACGGTGGGGAACCCGGCTTTGCGTAAAATGACTTTTCATGAAAGAGGCCGGATGCTGAAAGCACTGGCATTTCATCTTCAGAAACATCTCGAAACATTTTATCAGATCAGTTATCAAACCGGCGCCACACGCGCGGATTCGTGGATCGATCTGGAAGGAGGTATCGGGAATCTGTTTTCCTATGCTTCCCTAAGGAGAAAATTTCCTGACCAACCTTTTTGTATCGATGGAGATCCGGTTGCTCTGGGTAAGAACCATACATTCATGGCGCAGCATATTCTCGTACCAAAAGAAGGCGCGGCCATTCATATTAATGCATATAATTTCCCTGTATGGGGTATGCTTGAAAAAATTGCTGTCAATCTGCTTGCAGGAATGCCCGCTATTGTAAAACCTGCCACCTGTACAAGCTTTTTAACTGAAGCGGTTGTACGGGAAATCCATGCTTCCGGGATTTTACCTCCGGGCGCACTGCAATTGATCTGCGGCAGTACAGGAAATCTGCTTGACTTGTTGAATGCACAGGATGTGGTTACTTTTACCGGCTCTGCTTCTACCGGTTTGAAATTAAAATCGAATCCAAACATACTGAGAGAAAATGTTTCTTTTACAATGGAAGCAGATTCACTGAATTGTATTGTATTAGGAGAGGATGTTGAACCCGGTATGCCGGAATGGGAAATTTTTGTAAAAGAAGTGCGAAAGGAAATGACAGTAAAAGCCGGACAAAAATGTACTGCGATCCGACGGATATTTGTTCCGGAAAATAAGGTCGACGAAATCCGTAAATCCATTTCCATGGCGTTATCGCAAACATTGATCGGGAATCCGATGAATGAAAAGGTAAGGATGGGTTCACTGGCTGGCCAGGATCAAAGAAAAGAGGTAAAACAACAGGTTCAGAAATTACTCGCTTCTTCCCAAATCATATATGGTTCACTCGACAGCGCTGAACTGCTCGATGCGGATATTCTCAGGGGCGCTTTCATGAGCCCGTTATTATTGGAAAATTTAAATCCATTTGCCGATGAAGGCCCGCACGATATTGAAGCATTCGGACCCGTTAGTACGCTGATGCCCTACAGAGATCTTGATGAGGCCATTCGGCTTTCAAAAAAGGGAAAGGGTTCATTATGCAGTACGATTGTAACTTCGAAGGTCCTGATTGCAAAAGACTATGTTGTAGGGGCGGCAACCCATCATGGAAGGATCCTGGTATTGAACAGATATGACTCAAAGGAAAGTACAGGTCACGGATCGCCACTTCCCATGTTAGTGCATGGCGGTCCGGGCAGGGCCGGTGGCGGTGAAGAAATGGGAGGGGCCCGCGGTATAAAACATTATATGCAAAGAGCCGCGATCCAGGGTTCGCCAGATAGTATCACAGCAATCACTTCTATATACCAGGCTCATGCTGCGCAAAGGCTGGATACAAAACATCCGTTTAAAAAATATTTTGAGGAATTAGAAATCGGAGATAGTGTACATACTGCGACCCGGCTTATTCAAGACGCAGATATCAACCGATTTGCTGATATCAGCGGGGATCATTTTTACGCGCACGATGAGCATGGTTCGTTTGAAAATACTATGTTTGAAAAACGTGTTGCTCACGGGTATTTTATACTGAGTGCGGCAGCCGGTTTATTTGTAGATGCTGCCAAAGGACCCGTTCTGCTTAATTATGGAATTGATGAATGCCGTTTTCTCAAACCTGTGTATGCCGGTGCGACGATAGCTGTTCGATTTACTTGTAAAGAAAAAACAGCACAGGATTTAAAAGATGAAAACGATATCCCAAAAGGCATCGTGAAATGGTGGGTAGATGTTTATGATGAAACGGGCGATTCAGTTATGATTGCAACGATTCTTACAATGGTCAGAAAAAAATCATAATATATGCAGGAGCAAACGACAGGCCATGTAAAATCAGAGAAACATGGATTGACGATATCAATAGAATTCTATCATCCGCAAAGTAATTCGCTTCCTTCGGTTTTGTTGTATGAATTGGCTACCCAGATTCATGCAGCGGGAATGGATGACGAAATAAAAGTAGTTATACTCAGATCAGTAGGTGAAAAGGCTTTTTGTGCGGGGGCATCCTTTACAGAACTTTCAAAGATCAACAGCAGTAGTCAGGGAGAAGATTTTTTCAACGGATTTGCGCATGTTATTAACAGTATGCGCAAATGCCCGAAGTTTATTCTTGCACGTATCCAGGGAAAATGCGTTGGCGGCGGAGTAGGCATTGCCGCCGCCGCTGATTATGCAATTGCCCTGACAGGTGCCGATATAAAGCTCAGTGAACTGGAGATCGGCATTGGTCCCTTCGTTGTAGGTCCGGCCGTTGAACGAAAATTAGGTCTTTCCGCTTTTTCACAATTGGCCATAGACGCTTCGTCCTGGCGAACAGCAGAATGGGCGAAGACGCGCGGGCTTTATTCAGAAGTGCATGCCAATATCCAGGATCTGGATGAATCGCTTGAAAGATTAGTGAATCATTTGAGTCATTCAAGTTTACAAGCCATCAGAGAAATTAAAAAAATACTTTGGCGTGATACATCTCATTGGGATCAGCTACTGGCAGAGCGGGCCAAAATCAGCGGTAGTCTTGTCATCACTCCGATGGCACAAAAAGCGATTTCTTTATTTAATAAAGCTTAAGTAAAGGGTACAGCTTTTATCAATAATGTTGAAATACGAAAATGTGAATATATGTACATGAGGGAATGAAATTTATAATTAAATTTTGAGTTTCATTCTCTCATGTACACGTTTTCACAATCCAACATTCCCAAATTGTGAAAATAAAGAATGGTACAATTACTCCGCTCCCAAGTCATTGTAGGTATATAGCGGATCCAGCGAACTCTCGGGTGTCATGGTGAAAACGGTATTTAGTAATCCGTCTTTTAATCCGTACACCAATCCATGGATATCCGGTGCCTTGCGGTGCTGCCATGCTCGCTGGATGATGGAGGTCTTTGCCAGGTGCAACACTTGTTCCTGAACGTTTAGTTCTACCAGACGGTCTTCTCTTTGTTCCTGGTCTGGGATGGCTTCCAGCTCCTCCCTGTGGAGGCGATAAACGTCCTTGATATTTCGCAACCACATATTCAACACCTGCTTAAAATCGTGGTTGGTCATGGCGGCTTTAACTCCACCACACCCATAATGTCCACACACGATCACTTGTTTTACCTGGAGATGGGCGACAGCGTATTCCAGCACACTGAGCAGATTTACGTCCGTATGGACAACCATATTCGCAATGTTCCGGTGAACAAAAATTTCACCAGGCTGAGTTCCTGTAATTTCATTGGCCGGCACACGACTGTCGCTGCATCCGATCCATAAAAATTCGGGTTTCTGAATGGCCGCAAGCGCCTTAAAATATTCCGGGTCATCCGCTTTTTTTTCGGCTGCCCATGCTTTATTTTCCAGCAATAATTTATGTATGGATTGCATATGATAGATACTTTTTTATTTCTTTAGTGTATACTTGCTACAGTGTATTCATGAATGGTCGACTGGTCATGCACGAGCTGATGGCCGGCTTTAAAGCGACTTTTTTTGATTTCCACAACGATATTTTTCAGATGAGCATGTTGAAGAAAATCATTCACCACGTCAATGATATCCTTGTCGATGAAATCTGCCCGGGTCATATCGATCAACACATATGCATCGGCCGGTACGGACTCGAGTTTTTCTTTTACAATGGGCTTATTCAGGAATGAAATATCTTTCCTGAATCTCACAAGATATTTGTTGTCATCGTGAACGACCATCACGGCCGATTTAAAATTACTTTTAATCAGGGAGAATAAGGCTATCAGTGTTCCGATAATAATCCCCACTAACAAATCAGTCAGGAGTATGGCTAACAAGGTTATTGTAAAAGGAACAAACTGATCCCAGCCTTTCCGATATATTTCTTTAAAAATGGATGGTTTAACAAGTTTGTATCCTGTCATGATCAAAATGGCCGCCAACGCACTGAGTGGAATTTTATTCAGCAGTCCGGGAATAAACAATACGCTCAGCAGAATCAGAAGGCCATGCATGATAGCAGAAAATTTACTTTTCGCACCGGCTTCCACATTGGCCGAACCCCTGACGATAACGGACGTAAGAGGCAGACCGCCCAATAGTCCGGAAACGATATTTCCAATCCCCTGTGCTTTCAATTCCTGATTAGCGGGGGTCCTTCTTTTAAGCGGATCCAGTTTATCAACTGCTTCAATACCCAGAAGCGTTTCAATGCTGGCAACCAATGCAATGGTGAGACCAACCGTCCATACGTCTATATTATTTAAATATTCCCATTTAGGAAACATAAAAAAGCTTCTGAAAGATGCAAAATCTGTGGCAATCGGCAGATTAACTAATTGTGAAGTATCCAATGATGTACGGGTTCCTGGAACTGAAAAAAATATGTTTATTAGAATGCCGGCTACCACTACAACCAAAGGACCGGGTAAATTTTTGAAGAATTTTTTCTTTTTTAAAACAGGCCGGTCCCAGATGAGCAATATCAAAATAGAAACTATGCCAATGACTAATGCAAAGGGAGTGATATCGTTAATCGAATTGATCAGTTCTGAAAATGTGTTACTACTGTCAATTTGAATAAAAGTTTCATCGCCCACGTAGTCGTTCTCATAGCCGATCAGATGGGGGAATTGCTTCAGGATCAGCACGAGTCCGATTGATGCCAGCATTCCCCGGATTACACTGTTAGGAATATAGTCCCCGATAATACCTGCTCGTAAAAAGCCTAATATAAGCTGGAGAACACCTGCGATCACGACGGATATCAGGAAGGCTTCATAGGCTGGCATCTTTCCAATCGCAATTGCCACAATCGCTGTAAGGCCTGCCGCTGGCCCGCTGATACTTAATGATGAACCGCTGAGTAGACCAATCACGATACCTCCGACCATACCGGCAATAATTCCGGAAAACAATGGTGCGCCAGAGCCCAGCGCAATACCCAAACATAGTGGCAAAGCAACCAGGAATACAACAACGGAAGCAGGAATATCGGCTGCCGCATTTTTAAAGAGCTTTCTCATAAACTTTGACAATTAAAGAATATACAATAGTCAGCCCTATGGGATGACAAGTTAATTGAAAAAATAGCGTGGGAAAGTTATTCGTTCGGAGGAGGAGTCAATATTTCATCAGCGTCCCTGATCAATAAGGTTTCATCACTATGAAATTTATTAAGTGATGATGTTAGCGAGGCTGTCGCCAGTATTTAATAATGATAATAGTATGGCCGGATCCTTTTCGTGCGGTTGAGATTTCGAATTTGAGTTGTCCAGGCCATGGTCTAATTCTTCAGTAACCTGTCCCGACGAAAGCCAGGCGGCAATGCGTTGTATCGGGAGAAACTGGATACTCAGCACCAGGATAAGAAACAGGGGAATTATTTTTTTAAACTTCATGAATGGGGAGCAAATTAGTCATGAAAGTGAAATACCGGAATAGGATTTGGTAAATTTAACAACCTTATATCGGATTAATTTTTTGTTCTATATATTCAGACCGCCACAAACGCTGATAACCTGCCCCGTTATATAGCTGCTCATATCCGAAGCCAGAAACAAAGCGGTATCTGCAACTTCCGCGGCACTTCCAAAACGGTTAAGTGGTATTTTGGCCAGAAAAGACTTGGCGCCTTCTTCATCCTGTAAATAGTGCGTCATATCTGTTTCAACGAATCCGGGAGCGATGGCATTACAACGGATATTGCGGCTTCCCAACTCGTGTGCTATGGATTTTGTAAATCCAATGATACCAGCCTTCGAAGCCGCGTAACTCGACTGCCCGGCGTTTCCACGGATACCTATAATTGAGCTCATGTTTACAATAGATCCTTTTTTAGCCTTCATCATAGGTTTAATCACCTGTTTGGTCATATTGAAAACGCTCTTCAGGTTGGTTTCCATTACCTCATCCCACTGAGCGGGATTTAAACGCATCAACAAACTATCTTTGGATATGCCTGCATTATTTATGCAAACGTCTACCGTGCCATGTTCCGCGATTACTTCGTTGACGAATTTTTCGCAGTCATCGTATGATCCGGCATTACTTTTATATCCTTTAGCCTTCACACCGAAAGAATGTAGTTTGTTTTCAAGCGACCTGGCCTTCTCTTCACTGGAAAGAAAACTAAACGCAATATGCGCGCCATGCTCTGCCATTCTGAGCGCAATGGCTTCGCCGATTCCACGGGCAGCACCGGTAATGATGACTATTTTGCCTTCTAAAAGTTTCATTTCATCCCATTAAGTAGCTCAAATATATAAACTCGAAAACTTGCCGGTAAATATAAATATTAAATTAAGCCTTTCCCGTAAACCATGAATTTTAATACAAGAAAGAATTTATTGTTATTTTCTTTGGCTGCAGAAACCTTTCTTGGCAGCTATGGACTCCTGTTAGGCCAACAAACCACGATCGTTTCCATACTCTATCTGATTGCATCTCTTTGCTTCATTTTAAGTATTCTATTGCTGCAAAAGGCGAGACTTCCTTCTTTCCGGGATGTAAGAGACGATTCTTATCTGAAATGGCCTTTGTTCGTGTTGATGTTTGTGCTGGCATACTTCACATCCCGGTATTGGATGGATCAGATTCCATTGGATCCGGATTTTGCGGACATGCTCCCGATAATAAAAGTGATGAACGAAAGGTTTCTGAGCGGTGAATGGAAGCATGTGTATGATCCGATTCCTGAAATCTGGAATGGTACCCGGCCCATTTATCTCCCCGCTATGTGGTTTCCTTACGCACCGGCAGTTATCATGAAACTCGATATACGTTGGATCACCGTGATAGCTATTCTGTTGAGTTTTTCAATTGTTTTATTCAATATCCGGCTAAAAAGAAATCAGTATTTTGGATATTGTCAGATCGCAATTGCTGCACTTTTATTCTGGTGGCTTTTTGCAAGGAATGATGTGCACAGCCTGATCAGCATGAGCGAAGAAGGTGTCGTCATTTTCTATTTTGTATTGCTAACCGTAGCTATCATTTCGGACAACGCATTCTTAATGGGAGTTGTTGCTTCCTGTTGTATTTTAAGCCGGTATAGTATGATCGGATGGCTTGCTCCCTGCCTGGTTTTTTATGTCTTTCAAAGAGATTATCGCAAACTCATTGTCTTTTCGATTACAGGAGTAGCCTGCTTCGTTTTGCTTTTTTTAATTCCTTTTGGATATAAAGCACTTGGACAAATGATTTCCCTGCCTTCACTTTATGTGGGCTTTGCAAAACATGTTTGGGAATTTAGTCCGGAAGTATTCTGGTTAAATCCGGGACTCGCAAAATTTTTTGGTCCGCATCATATAGGGATACTGCATATCACATTACTGGTGATGAGTTTTGCCGTCCCGCTCTTATTTATGTGTTTCTGTTTGTTCCAGAAGAAATGGAAGTTTCAGAATATAAATCTTGCCTGCTTTAAACTTAGTCTGGTCGTTTTTTATCAACTCATTGATGTGCCATATGGTTACCTTTTTTACACTTCATCATTTGTCAGCTTGATTGTTGCCAGCTCACTATTAACTCCAAGTCTGGAAGTCTGGAAGTCTGGAAGACTGGAAGTGCCATAAAGTACTTTCAGTCTTCCAGTACTTCCATTCTTTCACACTTGTCTAGCATCTCAAGTAATTCATCCATGTATTGCCGGTCGTTGGAAAGACGGGGAACTTTATGTTGACCACCAAGCTTTCCTTTTTTACGTAGCCAGTTGATGAATAGTCCCTTCGGAACAGATTTTACGAGAGGCGGTCGCAGAGCAATGTCTTTATGACGTTTGGCTTCATAATCACTATTCACGTCCTTTAATGCTTTATCCAGCTCTTCTGAAAACGTGATCAGACTCCCCGGCTCTTTTTCAAATTCTATCAGCCATTCATGAGCACCGTTGGAATGGTCGCCGAAATAAACAGGAGCCGCCGTATAGTCATTTACTACTGCACCGGATTTATTCGCCGCTACTACAATCGCCTGATCGGCATTTTCTACAATCAATTCTTCTCCAAAGGCATTGATAAAATGTTTGAGCCTGCCACTCACTTTTATACGATAGGGACCCAATCGTGTAAATTGTATAGTATCCCCTAAAAGATAACGCCATAGTCCGCCATTGGTACTTATAATCAATGCATAGTTTATGCCCAGCTCGACATCTTTCAAACCAATGGTTTGCGGATCCGGTTTTCCGTATTCTCCAACGGGCATAAATTCCATAAATATGCCGTGGTTTGTAAATAACAGCATACCCTCGTCACCGGGGGAATCCTGTGCCGCAAAAAATCCCTCACTGGCATTATACATTTCAAGGTAATTGATATGTCCTCCAATGATTTTTGCAAACTGCTCGCGATAGGGAGTAAAAGAAACCCCGCCATGAATATATAACTCCAGAGAAGGCCATACCTCGAGAATATTATTTTTACCGGTAATGTCCAGGATCCTTTTCATCAGGACCAGGGTCCAGGTGGGCACACCTGAAATGGAAGTCACATTTTCCTTGATCGTCGTTTCGGCCAACTGTTCAATTTTATTTTCCCATTCATCCAGCAGCGCAATATGTAACTCCGGTGTTCGGATCCAATGACCCCAGAATGGAGAATTCTGCAATAAAACAGCACTCAGATCACCATATTGTACATCAGCATTCACCTGATTAATGGTATGACTACCGCCAATGACCAGTCCCTTTCCGGTTAACAGATCGGATTCGGGATAAGCATAATAATACATGGTGAGCACATCTTTGGCCCCGCGAAAATGATTATCCTGCAGACTTTCTTCACTGATCGGTATGAATTTGCTTTTATCGCTCGTGGTGCCGCTGCTTTTTGCAAACCAATTGATCGGTGTATTCCATAGCAGGTTTTCTTCGCCCTGCATAATTCGCTGGATGTACGGTTTGATGTCGTCGTACTCGTGAATAGGAACGGCTTTTTTAAATTCTTTGATGGAGAACAATTTCGAAAAATTATACTTACGACCGAATTCGGTGTATTGGGCGGATGTAACCAAATCCTGCAATACTTCACGTTGGACGGCAATCGGGTCGAGTACCCATTGTTCAATCTGCCAGCGTCTCATCCTGGCCAGGCGTGATATGGCAGGACTTAATAGTTTCAAGTTTCGTTGGTATAATTCATAGAAAATAGCCTAACCCGCTGTCTGGAAAAATTTTATATGACAGGTCTTGAGGCTTCTTCATGAAGATAATCTTTTCGCTTCAATTCGAAGTTTCTTCCAAGGTACAAACGACGTACATGTTCATCAGCAGCAAGTTCTTCGGCCGTTCCATGTTTAAATATTTTTCCTTCAATCAGAAGATATGCGCGGTCGCAGATCGAAAGTGTCTCGTTTACATTGTGATCGGTGATCAGAATTCCGATGTTTTTGTATTTCAGACGGGCAACAACCGCCTGTATATCTTCCACAGCAATAGGATCTACCCCGGCAAATGGTTCATCCAAAAGCATAAAATTAGGATCGACTGCAAGGGCACGTGCAATTTCTGTTCGTCTTCTTTCTCCTCCGCTCAGTGAATCGCCGTTGTTTTTTCGTACGTGATGAAGACGAAATTCATCCAGAAGGGCCTCCAGCTTTTCACGTTGTTCCTTTTTTGGCATCTTCGTCATTTCCAGGATAGCCTTGATATTATCTTCAACTGACAATTTGCGAAAAACAGATGCTTCCTGGGGCAGATAACCAAGTCCCAGTTGAGCCCTTTTATACATGGGCAGACGGGTAATATCGCGATCATCCAGGAAAACCTGGCCTTCGTCTGGCTTGATGAGTCCAACCACCATATAAAAGGTGGTTGTTTTTCCCGCCCCGTTGGGTCCTAAAAGACCGACGATTTCACCCTGTTTTACATTAACGGAAACATGGTCAACCACGGTTCGGTTATGATAGCTTTTGACGAGATCGTTTGTGTGAATGGTTAAACTCAAATCCGGACAATTTGAACAAAAATACCAGAAGAATACGTAATCAATTCATTTTAAAATAGTTTAACAGGTGCTTGTGTTATAGTGCTATTGAATTAAGTTTGCAATCCACAAATAAACCGTTCTGGAACCCACTGATGAAGGTTATAGATCATATCCACCAGGCCAAAGACACCGCTGTTTCTTTTGAAATTCTTCCCCCTCTGAAAGGGAAGACTATTAGCTCGATTTATGACCATCTGGACCCTCTTATGGAGTTCAAACCGGCATTTATCAACGTGACTTATCACCGCAGTGAAACCATGTTCAAGAAAAAAAGTGATGGCACGTTTGAAAAGGTAGAGGTAAGGAAAAGACCGGGCACCGTTGGTATTTGTGCCGCCATCATGAACCATTACCGGGTGGATGCCGTCCCCCATCTGATCTGTGGGGGTTTCGGTAAGAGGGAAACGGAAGACGCATTGATCGATCTGCATTTTCTGGGTATCGATAACGTATTGGTTTTAAGAGGAGATGCCCCGAAAAATGAGGCTGCCTTTACACCCGAACCCGGTGGAAATCAGTATGCAATTGATTTGCTGAAACAAATTGTGAATCTGAACCAGGGGCTATACCAGGAGGAGGATATTAAAAACGGGAGCAAAACAAATTTTTGTATCGGGGTTGCCGGATATCCCGAAAAACACTTCGAATCACCGAACCTGGAAACAGACATGAAGTTCCTGAAGGCTAAGGTTGATTCCGGCGCTGAATATATTACGACCCAGATGTTTTTTGATAATCAGAAATTTTTCGATTTTGTAAAAACATGTAGAGAAAATGGCATTGACGTTCCGATTATACCAGGGCTGAAACCGATTACAAACAAAAAACAACTTACTCTTTTACCAAAAGTTTTTCATGTAGATATCCCACCGGATCTTTCTGATGCCGTCATGAAGTGCAAAACAGACGAAGAGGTAGAAATCATCGGAACAAAATGGCTATTGCAACAAAGCCGGGAATTGAAAAAAACCGGCGTCCCTGTTTTGCATTACTATACGCTTGGTAAACCAAAGGTTATCTGGAATGTTGTGAAAGAACTGGTATAACCAAAACTTATGGCATATACTGACTATTATAAAATTCTTGGCATACCAAAAACGGCCTCTGAAGAGGATGTCAAAAAAGCGTACCGAAAACTGGCCAGGAAATTACATCCCGACCTGAACCCCAACGACAAAGAAGCGAATAAAAAATTTCAACAGATCAATGAGGCCAACGAAGTGCTTAGTGATCCGGAGAAAAGAAAAAAATATGATCAGTACGGAGAACAATACGGAGAGAATTGGGAAAATGCTGAGCAATTTGAAAAAGCCCGGCAGTCCGGTGCCTACGGAGGTCAGCGAAAGTCTGGTCAATCCGCAAATCCATTTTCAGATTTTGGTGGCGGCGACGATTTTGGTGAAGGTCAATATTCAGATTTTTTTGAACAGATGTTTGGTTCCGGCGCCCGTGGCTCAGGGTCGCGTAATACAAAATTCCGTGGACAGGATTATCAGGCAGAATTACATCTTTCCCTGCATGATGCGACAAAGACGCACTCACAAACTTTAACTGTCAATGAAAAAAATATCCGCATTACCATCCCGGCAGGGGTGGAAGACGGGCAGGTAATCCGTTTGAAGAATCATGGTGCGCCGGGTGTCAATGGCGGACCCAATGGCGATTTATATATTACATTCAGAATAGCTGCTGATCCGGTTTTCAAACGGGTCGGGAATGATTTATATATAACCCTCATCGTGGACTTGTATACTGCTGTTTTAGGAGGGGAAGTGATGGTGGACACGATGGACGGGAAAATAAAACTTAAGGTAAAACCCGGAACGCAGAATGGAACGAAATCCCGATTAAAAGGCAAGGGCTTCCCGGTTTATAAAAAGGAAGGATCCTTTGGTGATCTTTTTGTTACGTATAATGTCCTGATCCCAACGAATCTGACGGAAAAACAAAACGAACTTTTTACCGAACTTTCTAAAATGAAATAAATCGCCCGGATGTCAGACGAAGAAATGATACCACTGGAGACTTTCTGCACTTACTATCAGGTTGAAAGGAGTTTCATAGAAACACTCGAATCATATGGATTGGTTTCTATCAGCTCCAGGGAAGAACAACGATTTATATTGATGGAAGAAGTGGTGGAACTGGAAAAATTCAGCAGGTTGTATTATGACCTGAATATAAATGTTCCAGGCATAGATGCACTAAAACATCTGCTCGAAAAACTAAAAGAACTTCAGCAGGAAACGGATAACTTAAGAGCCAGACTCCGCATTTACGAATAGCTATTGATATGATAAAAAAATTCATCCTGCCGCTCATTATGGTGGCATTATCGTCATTTGGTTTTTGTCAGGTGCCCGCTGATTCCGTGTTGTACATGAAAACGAGTTATATGATTCCCATGCGGGATGGCATTTTGTTAAATACTATCGTTCTCACGCCGGTTGATCAGCGTACAACTTACCCGTTTCTTATAAACCGGACGCCTTATGGTATCGACGGAAGTTTTCCAAAGGGCAGCCAGGTTATTTCATTATCAGACAGATTTCCTTACTATACCATGGCAGCAGAAGGATATATTTTTGTTCTTCAGGATATACGCGGGAGATTTAAAAGCCAGGGCAGATTTGAGATTCATCAGCCACTGATTCATGAAAGTCAAAAAGGTGCCATTGATGAAAGTACTGATACATGGGATACGATTGACTGGCTCATCCATAATGTAAAAAATAACAATGGCAAAGCTGGTATTACGGGTATATCCTATCCGGGTTGGCTTGCGCTGGTGGGATCAGTCGATCACCACCCTGCACTCAAAGCCTCTTCAGAGCAGGCTTGCATGTCAGACTTGTTCCTGGGAGACGACTTCCATCATAACGGTGCTTTCCGGTTAAGTTATGGATTTGAATATACCTACGAACTTGAAAACAATAACACCAATAGTGATTTCCAATTTCCAGCATTTGATTTATTCAATTGGTATTTAAAACTCGGAAGCTTAAAAAATGTAAATGAAGAATATTTTCATAACAGGATTCCAACCTGGAATAATCTGGTAACACATCCCAATTACGACAGTTTCTGGCAGAAAAATTCACCGCTTACTTATGTAACGAAGGTTGAAATTCCACAGCTTCATGTGGGCGGCTTTTTTGATCAGGAAGACCTGAATGGTCCGCAGTTGATGTACGGACAGATGGAAAAGACAGATGAGAAAAACATGAATCATATTGTTCTCGGTCCCTGGTATCACGGACAATGGGGGAGATTAAAAGGAGACAGTATCGGACTGATTAGTTTTGGCAGCGAGACGGGTGAAGAGTTCCGGGTTCTGCAAAAAAAATGGTTTGATTATTACCTGAAAGGGATCGGTGATGGAAAATTTGAAGAGGCGTATATTTTTCAAACCGGATCGAATGTCTGGAAAACATATACAAGCTGGCCACCCAGGCAGGCTACAATTCAGGCTTTGTATGCGGGCCCGGACGGGACTGCGTCATTTACAAAACCATTAAAAGAGGGTGCAGTCTCTTATATCAGTGATCCTCAAAAGCCCGTTCCCTACAGAACGCTGCCGATCGAAGCAACCTATGGCGTTGGCAGTCGCTGGAGACCCTGGCAGGTAGAAGATCAGCGATTTGTTTATACAAGGCCTGATGTGATCAGTTTTGCCACCGAAACATTAAAAGAAGATATGACTGTTACCGGCGCTGTGAATGCACATTTATTTGCTTCAACCACCGGGACGGATGCGGATTGGATTGTAAAACTGATAGACGTCTACCCGGAATGGGATCCGGTGAATTTGAAGTTGAGTGGCTACCAGTTACCGGTTGCAATGGAAGTGTTCCGTGGTAAATTCAGAAAGAGTTTCACAAACCCCGAAGCCCTGGCACCGGGTAAACCGGAGGAATTTGTAATTGGACTACATCAGATTAATCATATGTTCAGGAAAGGACATCGGATAATGATCCAGGTTCAGAGCAGCTGGTTCCCTATGATCGACCGGAATCCGCAAACCTTCATTCCGAACATATACGACGCTAAAGATTCGGATTTTATAAAGGCCACGCATACCATTTATTTTTCAGAGAAATATCCCACAAGAATTGACCTGCCCGTTATGCAATGAATCTTAAGTTCATATTCTTTGTCCGATCAGGAAGCTTCCGCATTGCCAAATGAATCATTCGTGCGTTCGACGTTAAGCTTTTGGCGTTTAGCGTTTAGCGTTAAGCCTTGGCAAGTAGCTCCTTCACCATAGTAGAAATGGATTTACCGTCTGTCTTGCCCGCCAGTTGTTTGGTGGCTACGCCCATTACTTTCCCCATATCTGCAGGTGAGCTCGCACCGGTATCGGCTATGATTTTCAGAAGAATGGTTTTGAGTTCTTCCGAACCCATCTGAGCCGGCAGAAATTTTTCTATTATAGCGATTTCTTCTTCTTCCTTAACGGCCAGATCCTTTCGGTTTTGGGCTGTAAATATTTCTAAAGAATCCTTTCTTGATTTGAGCAGTTTCTGAAGAAGTTTTACTTCATCTTCTTCTTTCAGATCTCCACCTGCACCCTCGGAAGTTTTAGCCAGCAGTATGGCAGCTTTAATGGCCCGGAGAGATCGGAGAGCTTTTTCATCTTTGGCTAACATAGCCGTTTTTAAGTCAGTCATTACTTTTTGTTCCAGACTCATATTATAAATTATAATTTATTAATATTTAACTGTTTAGCTCTTGATTTTTGGAAGAAAGTCTTCGCGAAATTCTTCATTTCCACCGCCAGATCATCATGCAGGGTGGCTCTTTTATAGGTATCAGCCATGGTCATCAGGGTCTGGTAAAAAAAATCCTCCATTTCATCCACCATCATGTCCTTTGTCCATAAGTCGATGCGAAGGGCGGCTTTGTCAGATCCATCCCAGAGAGAAAGCAGAAAGGCCTTGGCTTTCCGGGTATTTTCGGGCATGTTATTGGGAGCGCTCCAGCTGATTTCAGCGGGCATTTTATTTTCGTCCAGTTGTACTTGTATTTGAATGGAATTTTCGCTCATTTTTTATAGATTTTGACAGGAAAACCAACATGGATATCCCGGCCAGGGGCGAAGTTACTGTGAAAAACCGGGGATTTCCGTCATATTCAGGGTGGTGCATAAACTGCGGAAATTACGATCAGGGGCATCAAGTATTTATGCGCTTTCATTCCAGTATGTTATTAGATAATTTTACAAAGATTCGTTTTCCGTCATCCGTCATCCGTCATCAAAATCCGTACTATGAAAAATCTTTACTTAAGGGGGTTGTTGCTTTTCGCGTGCGTTATTATATTTCTCCACACCGTCTTCATATGCCCAATGTACCTGTACCGGAGGGATCCCCGCAACAGCTATTGACCAGACTATTACCATTTCACCGACCAAGACCAGTACGCTGAATTTTTAATTTCCAGCAATTCGATCCGACAATCGGAAATCTGAGTTGTGTATCCCTGCATGATACGATTTCCGGGACTTCTACAACCGGTGTCGGTAATACTGCCGCAAGAGGAGTTCCCAGCAACTGGCCGGCAACAAATCCACCTTATGTTCCCGGGCCACCCATTCCGGAAGACACGACCTATTATCTTTTTAATTTGTCATTGGTAAACAAAATACAAGGTCCGGGAATAACCATAACACATACGTTCAATACGGTTTACGGATATGATTCACTGGCTTACGGCGGGGTACCTGGAGATACGATTACGCACGGGCCTGATAATATTATTACCAATCCGAATGGATTCGGATACCACGGGTGGTAACGCCGCATATTTGGGACTGGGAACAGTCGGTTTCTCATATACAATCAATGGGGGTATGACAACGCTGGACGGCGGTTCCAATTTTACCAGTCGATTGTCACCATGATTGGAGGGGCACCTGAGACTCACTTACTACTGGTGCCCGACAGTGGCTTTGGGCGCAGAAATCAGCAATTTTTCAGTATTCAAGAAAAATGGCAACATCTCATTGCAATGGCTTGGCACAACAGATCAACAGGATATAATTTATGAAATCGACTACAGTAACGATAATGAACACTGGCTGGCGGTAGGAACCGTCCCGGCTGGATCTGCTCCGGCTGGTACTGTTGCACAGTACCAATATCAATACAACCCTGACTAAAGCTGATGTGGGCGACTTATACTTCCGCATCAAACGTACAGATGCCGAAGGAAACGTAGTTTATTCGGTGATCAAGGCAGTGAATCTTCAACTGGAAGATCAACGTCCCGGAATTCAGATTTATCCAAACCCGGTAAACCAGAAAATATTGATCCAGTTTGACGAACAACAAACCGGTAATTATGTTCTTGAATTGGTTGGAACTACAGGACAGGTGATTGCCAGAAAACAGGTCCAGCTTTCGGGGGCAAGCATCACCAATATGGATCTGTCAATTAAACCAGCCAGTGGAATTTACTTCCTGAGGGCAGCGAATGTGGCGAATAACAGGCAGTTCCTGACCAAGGTGATCGTGAACTGATTTTTTTCCGTAGGTTTGTCAGGCATAAAAACTACATAATGGAATACAATACTACGCGTAATCATCTGATTATGCGTGAATACGGCCGCCACATCCAGCGGATGATTGAGTACCTTCTGACGATTGAAGATCCGGAAGTTCGTGAAAAAAATGCTGCTGTTGTTATTGAACTGATGGGCTTTCTGAATCCGCATCTGAAAAACGTGGAAGATTTCCGGCATAAACTATGGGATCATCTTTTTCTTATATCCGATTTCAAACTCGACGTTTCATCTCCTTACCCGATTCCCACAGCTGAAACATTGAAGCCTAAAACAGATCCGCTTCCTTATCCCAAGCGATATCCGAAACATGCTCACCTTGGGAAAAATCTGGAACTGATTATTGATAAAGCTTTGCAGGAAGAAAATCCTGAAAAGAAAAACGGATTTGCCAATGCCATTGCATACTATATGAAACTGGCATATAATAACTGGCATAAGGAAACTGTACATGATGATGCCATCCAGGGAGAACTAACGGCGATCACCAACGGACAACTTGAGTTTACCAATACACCCTTCGTACGCAGCTTCCGCCCGAGCGATAACCGCGAAAGATCGGGTGGATATGGTTATGATCGAAATAAACGCAATCAGAAATTTCAACGGAACAATAACAACAACAACCGCAATAACAACGATCGCGGCGGAAGCAAATTCAAAAAGAAAAGATACTAGTGAATTCCTTTGAAGTAACCGGTGGCAAACGGTTAAAAGGAGAAATCATTCCCCAGGGAGCCAAGAATGAAGCGCTCCAGGTTATCAGTGCTGTACTTTTATCAAACAGCAAAATCACCATTTCGAATATTCCCGACATCCTGGATGTAAACCTGCTGATCGAAGTATTGCAGGAAATGGGTGTAAAAATCAATCGTCCTTCACGTCATGAATGCAGTTTCCAGGCCGATAATGTGAACGTGGATTACCTGAACAGCGAAGCCTTCAGAAAAAAAAGCGGACGTTTACGTGGTGCTGTAATGCTGGCAGGCCCTCTGCTTGCCCGGTTCAAATTAGCATTTGTCCCGAAACCCGGAGGTGACAAGATTGGCAGGAGAAGACTGGATACGCATATGACCGGTTTTGAAAAATTGGGAGCCCGGTTTTCCTACGATCATGGTGATGATTATTTCCGGTTGGAGGCACCTGAACTAAAAGGTACATACCTGCTTCTCGAAGAGCCTTCGGTAACCGGTACGGCCAATATTGTGATGGCGGCAAGTCTTGCGACTGGCATAACCACCATTTATAATGCCGCCTGCGAACCTTATATCCAGCAACTTTGCTTAATGCTTAACCGAATGGGCGCCAGGATTGCCGGTATAGGAAGTAATCTGCTGGTGATTGAAGGGGTAATGGAATTGAAAGGAACTGAACACCGTATGCTGCCTGATATGATTGAAATCGGTTCTTTTATTGGCATGGCAGCGATGACGCAAAGTGAACTTCTGATAAAGGATTGTCGTGTTTCAGAACTTGGTCAGATACCGGATAAATTCCGGCAATTGGGAATTCAACTGGAAATACAGGGAGATGATATATTCGTTCCTCAACAGGATCTGTACACAATTCAAACCTATCTGGACGGTTCGGTACTCACGTTATATGATCATCCATGGCCGGGACTCACACCCGACCTGCTGAGCGTGTTGCTGGTAGTTGCAACACAAGCCAGGGGCAGTGTCCTTATTCACCAGAAAATGTTCGAGAGCCGGTTGTTTTTTGTAGACAAGCTTTTGGATATGGGGGCACAAATCATACTTTGTGACCCGCATCGGGCCGCAGTGATCGGTTTGGGACGAGTGCAAAAATTGCGTGGCATCACAATGAGCAGTCCGGATATACGTGCCGGGGTATCACTTCTGATTGCGGCAATGAGCGCAGAGGGGAAAAGCGTTATCCAGAATATTGATCAGATCGACCGTGGTTATCAATATATTGACGAACGTCTCAATCGCCTGGGGGCCTCGATTAAAAGAATTTAAATATTTCCGATGCTGATCATTATAACTGCTCCCTCGGGCGCCGGAAAAACTTCCATAACCCGCTATCTGTTACAGCATTTTCCACAACTGGCATTTTCTGTTTCTGCAGCCACACGTCCGCAACGACCGGACGAGGAAAACGGAGTGGATTATTATTTTATGAGTCTGGAAGAATTCCAGCATAAAATACAAAACCAGGAATTTATAGAATGGGAAATGGTATATGAGGGCAGATACTATGGCACTTTGAAATCAGAACTTCAACGCCTTCGAAATAATAATAAAATCCCGATTCTGGATATTGATGTCAAAGGAGCCATACATGTTCAGGAGCAATATCCGGAGCAAAGTCTCTCCATTTTTGTACAGCCTCCGTCTATCGAAGAATTGAAACGACGACTGGAGTTCCGCAACACGGAATCTCCTGAGGCATTGCAGGATCGACTCAGCAAAGCATCTTATGAGATTTCCTTCCGCCATCATTTTAATAATATCATAGTAAATGACAATCTGCAAAATGCCTGTGAAGAGGCAAGACATATTGTTTCGGAATTCCTGTCAAGGCATGGATTGTTGAATGTTGGCCGTTGATCGGAGGAGTACATGATTTATAAAAAGCCTTAAGCTTTGCACTTTTAGCTTTAGGCTTTAAAAGCTATATTCGTATTTGCATGATCAATACCAATACCCTGATCTGGATCATTATCGCCTGGTTGATGATCATTTTCTTTGCTGGCATCGAGATCGCATTTGCCAATGCGAACCGGCTTACCATTGAAATCAAAAAAAAACAGGGGCTACACAGAAGTGTACTGCTGGCCGGTTTCCTGGACAATCCGAGCCGGTTTATCAGTGCACTGCTGATAGGGTTTAATCTTTTCCTGGTTATTTTCGGGCTGCTGGTGGGAGAAACACTGTCCCCTTTATGGGAATTTATTATCAGGAAAACTGTCGTGCCACAGGCGTGGGTGGATATTTTTCGTCTGATGTTTGAGACACTGACTTCTGCCATTTTCATACTTTTTTTCGGGGAACTCCTGCCTAAGGCTTTTTTTCGTGCAAAAAGTGACAGCCTGCTGGATTTCTTTGCGCCAGTAAGCAATTTCTTTTACAACCTGTTTTATCCCATTTCAGTTTTCTTTACGCGCATTTCCGAATGGATTCTCAAATATGTTTTTAATGTTCGAATCGATGAGCGTAAAGATTTATTTGCAAAAGCTGACCTGAGTAATTTTTTCCAACAGACAGGTGAAGCGGATGAATCGCAGCAGGAATTGAATACAGACCTTTTTGAAGCCGCACTTTCCCTTCCCAAAGTAAAAGTGAGGGAATGCCTGATTCCGCGAAAGGAAATTGAAGGAATAGATATCAGAATAAGTATTGACGATGCGCGAAAGAGATTTATGAGCAGTAAACTGAGCAAGCTGGTTGTCTATGATGGAAATATTGATCATGTGCTTGGGTACATACATCAGCTGGATCTTTTTAAGGCACCTCTTACGACGAAAGATATCCTGCTTCCCATTCCGGCCGTTCCGGAAAGTATGAGTGCTACGGACTTAATCAGTAAATTCAGCCGGGAAAGGAAAAGTATTGCCTGGGTAGTGGATGAATTTGGCGGAACTGCCGGTATTGTTACGATGGAAGACCTGTTGGAGGAGATTTTTGGAGAAATCCGCGATGAATATGATACAGAAGAATTTGAAGAGAAAAAATTATCGAACGACGAATTTATTTTTGCCGGACGCCTGGAGCTGGATTATCTCAACGAAAAATATGAATTTGAATTTCCGGAAAATGAATCAGAAACGCTGTCCGGGTTTATCATAAACCGTCATGAGGCCATTCCCCGTCTTAAAGAACATATTATTATCGACGATTATGAATTTGAAATCCTTGGGGTAAGCGATACAAGGATAGAGATGGTTAAAATGAAATTACTCAAATAAGCGTAAAGCCTAAAGCCCAAAGCGTAAAGCAGCTAATTTCATAAATTTTCCACCACTAAGTCTTCCAGGAAGGCAAATCGTCTGATAAGTCATCTATTTTAAATGAATGTCAATAACTAAAAGCTTTACGCTTTACGCTTTAAGCTTTAGGCTTTGATCGTTACCTTTGCGACGCCAGAAAAATGGCAACTAGTGAAATATGGCGTTTAAATTTTTTAAAAGAACACCGGGCCAGGCGGAAATGTCATTTATCGAGCATCTGGAAGCCCTGCGCTGGCATATCGTTCGGTCCGTCCTTGCAATCGTTTTTCTGGCCATATTCGCATTCATAAAAATCGACTGGATTTTTGAGAATATCATAATGGGACCGCTCAAGCAGGATTTCCTGTCAGTGGTGGGCCTTTGTAAACTGAGCCATTTTCTGCATATTGGTGACACGCTTTGTTTGCCGGCGGCGAATGTACAGCTGCAAACCACAGCCTTCGGATCTCAGTTTATTTCAAGCATTACCATCGCCTTTGTCTGTGGGTTTATCATCGCTTTCCCATATATATTCTGGGAATTCTGGCGATTTGTAAAGCCTGCCCTTTCACCAAAAGAAATTAATAGCACCCGGGGTTCAATATTTTTTGTCACCTTTTTTTTCCTGCTCGGTATTTCTTTCGGTTATTTTCTGCTGGCTCCTTTTACGTTTAGTTTTCTTTCAAACTATAAACTTGGCATGAGCGGTATGCTCATTACCCGCCCAACGTTAGATGACTATCTGGATAATCTGCTCGATATTCTGATTGGATCAGGTATTGCTTTTCAATTACCCCTGATCAGTTATGTCCTGACCCATATCGGTCTGATTACGCCTGGTTTTCTAAGAACCTATCGGAAATATGCCTACGTGGCAATCCTGTTTGTAGCTGCTGTAATTACACCCTCACCGGATTGGATGAGCCAGACGATTGTTGCTCTTCCCCTGATACTATTATACGAAATAAGTATCCGGATTTCCGTGCGTGTAGAGAAGAATATTCAGAAGAGGGATGCTGAATTTTAGGTGAAGCCTAAAATTCAAGTATGGGAGTATGGGAGTATGAGAGTACAGGTTATGGCACTAAAAAAACCGTTAACTAGTGAAAGCTGTCAACGGTTTTTTTTATTAACGAAATATAAAACTCTTATACTCCCATACTCTCATACTATTAACTTCTCTCGTCAATTTCCTTTGAAAGTGATGTAAAAATCTGATCGACGCTGCCTTCACCCGGTATATAAACAACCTTGTCAAGTTTCTTGTAGTGGTCTGCAACGGCGGCCGTCTTGCGCTCGTATTCTTCAATCCGGGAACCGATTACGGATTCATTTACGTCATCCGTTCGGCCGGAAGTGAGTCCACGATTCAACAGTCTTTTGATGAGCTCGGTTTTGGAAACCTGGAGGGCGAGAACGACATCTATTGAGGTGTTATTTTCGTCAAGCAGTGCATCGAGTGCTTCCGCCTGTGCATTGGTTCTGGGAAAACCATCAAACAGAAAGCCATTTACACCGGGGTTTTGTTCCAGCGCTGTCCGGATCATGCCGATTACAACGGCATCAGGTACCAACTGACCACGGTCCATGAGGCTTTTGGCTTCCAGTCCCAGGGCAGTCCCATTTTTAATCTCACTACGAAGGATATCTCCTGTACTGAGATGCTTGAATCCGTAACTGGCAATCAGCTTTTCAGACTGGGTGCCTTTCCCGCTGCCAGGTGGACCGAATAGAATTAAGTTAAACATGATGACTAGCCTTAGGTATGAACAAATATAGTGTACGGTTCTTATAATTCCTTTAACAAAACAGGTCAATCATTGCATAAATAAAGGTAAATCAGCCCTATACGTGATAAAGAAATGCAAAATCAGTAATATGTCAAGGAACTGACAAACCAGGAGAACACTGGGTACGTAAATTTGTTATTATCATATACAATGATCAGAATATTCAAAACATCAGGAATTATAATGCTGGCTTTTTTGTTTCAGCAGTGTTATTCCCAATCAGCTAAAAGTAAAAATGCAACTATGGATAAAACACCGGTTCATTCTGATTCTTCCTTTATAAATAAGACAGATGATGAATGGAAAAAACTCCTTCCTGCTGATGTGTACAATGTTGCACGTCAAAAAGGAACCGAAAGACCCTTTACAAGCAAGTTTGAACATTCCAAAGAAATCGGGACCTACTACTGTGCCGTTTGTGGTAATGCTTTATTCAGAAGTGATACAAAGTTCGAAAGTGGATGTGGCTGGCCGAGTTTTTACGAGCCGATCAGCAAGACAAGTATCATTTATTTAAAGGATAATTCATTTGGCATGGAAAGAACTGAAGTGGAATGTGGAAGATGTAAATCACATCTGGGACATGTATTCGACGATGGACCTCCACCCACCGGACTCAGGTATTGCATAAATGGTGTCGTGCTGGATTTCAAGAGTGCTCAGGAAGCACAAAAGAAATATGATGAAAAGAACAAACAGTAAATAGAATTAAACATAGATTAAAAAGAAATCCCTTCTGGTATTCCAAAAGGGATTTCTTTTTTTTAAAGCTTTAAGCTTTGCGCGTTAAGCTTTCAGCTTAATTATGATTTCTTGAAATCTGCGTTGATCGTAATTTCCACATCCTTACCTGCAACCATCCCGCCTGCTTCCGTCGTCTTGCTCCACTTAAGGTTATAATCAAAACGGTCAATCGTTGTAGTTGCTTTGAATCCTGCATGGGTACCGCCCATGGCCACCACGGTTCCGCCATATTTTACATCGAAGGTTACCGATTTGGTCACATCCCGGATGGTTAAGTTGCCAACCAGTTTATACTTATTGTCGCCCAGGGGCGTAAAGGAAGTGCTGACGAATTTAATTTGGGGAAATTTAGCGGCATTGAAGAATTCATCACTCTTCAGGTGATTGTCGCGCATTTCATTATCGGTATTGATCGAATTGACCTCTGCGGTGAATGTAATTTTTGCGTCAGAAAAATCAGCTTTAGAGGATTCCATCGTGCCGTCAAATATTTTAAAATTGCCGTCCACATCTGAGATAACCAGATGAGCCACGGAAAATTTAACATTGGTATGCGGCTTATCTACTACCCAGGTTCCGGCCTGCGGTTTGGAAGAAGAGATAGCAGTCGTGGAATGATTAGAAGGAACAAATGCAAACAGTGCTGCAGTGATTCCTATCAGACTGGAGAATAATATCTTTTTCATTTTTTATATTTTAAAGTTTAAACATCGAATACAAATATATTATCATCGGTTTCAGGTGAAAAATTTTATTTTGCAGGCGTCCTATAATCTGCACCCTGAATCGCTTACTAAAACACTACTTGACAGACTATGGATTCTTTTAACACCCTTACAATTATCATTCCTGCATACAATGAGGAGAAAACAATTACTGCCATTCTGGATCGGATTTATGCAGTAAAACTGCTCAATAATCTACAAAAAGAAGTAATCCTGGTCAATGATTGTTCAACGGATCGAACGGAAGAAGTAGTTTACGATTACAAAACCAGGCATCCGGAATTCACCCTTCAGTATTTTAAAAACGCAAAAAATATGGGCAAGGGTGCCGCCATACATACCGGAATTGAAAAAGCGAATGGTGAATTCCTGATTATTCAGGATGCTGACCTGGAATATGATCCGGAAGAATATAATGACATGCTCAAACCCATTCTGAAAGGAGCTGCCGATGTAGTCTATGGTTCGCGTTTTATGGGTGGTAGTCCGCACCGGATTCTCTTTTACTGGCATTCAATCGGAAACAGAGTTCTAACATTGTTAAGCAATTTATTTACAAACCTGAACCTGACTGATATGGAAACAGGTTATAAATTATGCCGGACCCAAATAATTCGGAAAATTAAATTAAAAGAAAAACGATTTGGGTTTGAGCCCGAATTTACAGCCAAAATAGCCCGCATACCAGAGATCCGCATTTATGAAGTGGGCATTTCTTATTACGGACGAACCTATCAGGATGGAAAAAAAATCGGGTGGAAGGATGGTATGCATGCTATCTATTGCATTCTGAAATATAATTTGTTCCGCAAATGAATACCGGAACACATTCAGACCCTATTGGCTTTGAAACACTGGAAATCTTTTCCACAACATCCGCAATCAACCAATGGTTATATGATAAAATTAAAACATTCTCTTCAGGTCAAATACTCGAGATCGGAAGTGGTATCGGAAATATTTCGGCCCATTTGTTAAAGGATCAAAACAACGTATCGCTAAGTGATCTTCGTCCTGAATATTGTCAGTTGCTTCAAAGAAAATTCGGGAAAGATTTACACCTGAAACAAGTTTATGAACTGGACCTTTCTGCGGAAGATTTTAAAGTGAGATACGCTGATTTGTTGGAAAAATTTGATACTGTCTTTGCTTTGAATGTAATAGAACATATTGAACAGGAATCGCTGGCAATCCAAAATGCAAAATCACTTTTACGCAGGAATGGTAAACTAGTAATTTTAGTACCGGCCGGACAATCGTTATTCAATTCGCTTGACCGGGAATTGGGTCATTATAGAAGGTATTCAAAAACCGGGTTGAAAAATGTAATGAGAACTGCTGGTTTTGAAATCAGTTATTGCCGCTACTTTAATGCGGCAGGCATATTGGGATGGTGGCTTTCCGGAAGCGTATTTCATGACAAAATCATTACATCTTCCAAACTGAATTTGTTTAATCAATTAGTTCCGATGTTCAGGATCCTGGATTGGTTTGTTACTCCTTTTACCGGAGTATCTGTTATCTCAGTTGGGATTAAAAATTAAATTTTAAGCCTAACTGGCGTTTTTCCTAAACCCCAACAGCCTGGATGCTCAAATTAATATAGAAATGCTGCACAGGGGTCGAGCTGGAAATTCCTGATCAGTTTCCGAGTATCAGTTGAACCTGTTCATACGGCATCGCCTTCAGTTCCTCAATCGTGTAACCTTTTACTTTTTGCGCGGAGGCGCTATTACCTGTTTTCAGCGATCCGGGAATCGTTACATATCTATATGGTAAAGTGCTGTAATCCTGTACTGACTCGATATTTATTTGACCCACGGCGAAGTCTTCAAATATTCCGATTCCGGCAAGACCGGCTGTTGGAACAACATGATATACGCCACTTGTCTCTTGAAAATTAACATAACTCAGAATGACTCCGCTGTCGAGAATAGCCTTGGTTATCGAAGGCGCACTAATTATTTGTTCAAATAATGTATCAGCGGGAACATATTTTAAAGCCAACGGAGTCCATGGTGAATATACCACACTATCCGGTCCGGCGGGTCCTGCAGGTCCGGCAGGTCCTGTACTTCCTTTACTGCAACTGATCATTCCAATTGTTAAGATAACAGCTGCGACCAGTAGGCTTTTGAAATTTTTCATCTTAAACTATTTAATATATGAATGAATGAACGGGAAAACACGAATATAATTTATTTCTTCCAACAGCCGCCCTCCGTCATCCGCCTTTTAAATCAATACGGGAAAGAAGGATCCCGGTTGCTTCCCATGTGTTTTATTCACTATCCGGCTTTTTGTCTTTATGCTTCCACAAATGCAGGCACGCATAACTCCGGTATGGAGACCATTTGGCGGAAATCCGCAACATATCGGCGCGTAATTTTTTTTTATCGGACTTGTCGAGCTTGTAAATAGAGATCATTGCCTGCTGTATCCCCAAATCATCCACGGCAAATACATCTTCACGGCCAAGGGTGAACATGAGCAGCATTTCGACTGTCCAGCTGCCAACACCTTTAATTTGAGTCAGGTACTTAATTACTTCTTCATTATTCATTTCGGCCAGCTTCTTTTGATCCATTCCAAATTCAATACTGAACCTTGCCACATTGTGAACATAATTGGCTTTTGCACCTGATAAACCGATGGAGCGTAATGTTTCGTGTGATGTCGCCAGGATCTGCGCAGGACTGGGTTTTGCGGGATATAAATTCAGAAAACGTTTGCGGATTACATCTGCGACTTTTGTAGAAAGCTGTTGGCTGAGTATGGAAAAACATAAATACAGATAAACATCGCGCCTTTTGGAAAGGGAAAAAGATTCTTTACCGTCAATTATTTTCGCAAATTTTTTATCTCTCGCTAAATGTAAAAGGTATGGCGTTTGTTCATGGTCCATAAACGCAAATTAATGCGTTTAATGGATCAGCAATGAATCCGTTTTAAATAATACGCCGTTTATCGCCATCGTGTTATATGAAACAAAGTTTGAAGAATACGGACTGCCAACCACTTTTACAGTTGTCTGGAGACCAGTCAAATTAAATATAAGTGTGCTGTCATTGACAGTAGTAACCTTCATACTGTCCACCACATCATAACTGAAAAGTCTTTGGGGAATCAGGCTTGTTAATACCAGGGTACGCAAGCTGTCCGGACTGATCGAGCTGATGTCAGCAGGAGAATTATATCCAAGAATTCTGAAAGCATCATTATTTGGCGCAAGCAGTGTGAAAGGTCCCCCCGTCGCCAGGGTTTTACTCAAAGTGTCGGGTACAGGTGTTGCCAGCGATACGGCCTGATTGAAGAAAGTTAAGGAAGTATCAGTATTCAGCATTTGAGCCAGGTTCATGGTAGGAGGAACCAGTACGTTTTGCAGTGCAAGCATGGTTCCATTGTTTCCTGCGGCTTCTGAATTCAAAAACTGAAAGCCGTTTACATAGGTTCTGTTAGAATCTCCCGTAACAAAAACGGAGTCGCCGTTTGCCATGATCAGTTTCTCTTCGGTTTTCCCAATAAAAGATTCGAATGCCAGTGCAGTCCCGGCGTAAGTTTGATAAAGAACCCATTGTCTTGCCTGATCATAAGTGAAGCCATCAATCACCGACTGAGAGAATCCCGATTCATTACAGGCCTGGTCAGTAGGAACCAGCAATGTGAATATGGCCGGACCGGCGAATACAGAATCCAGACCAGCTTTTACTACGGCAGAATTAAAAATGGTAGTGTTGGTTCCGTTAGCAAGAATATACGTGAGGGAAGATGTCTGTGGATTAATATTGCTGGTTTCCTGTTTATTACAGGCGGAAGATAACAAGAGGCTCACCAGGAGGCATGATAAAAATAATTTTGTATTTTTTTGCATCTTGATCATCATATCACTCCCTGAAATAATTAAAGTGCCTTAAGCTTTGCGCTTTACGCTCTAAGCTTTAATATATCGCTTAAAATGCATTTCTGGTATGCAAACAGGCTAATTTATTCCATACTGAAGCTAACGCGGCCATCCTTTTCGTCCTTGAGCGAAATACCCAATTCCATTAACTGTTTGCGGATGCGGTCTGAAGTCTGATAGTCTTTTTTAGCTTTTGCCTCGTGGCGGATATCGATGAGCAGACTCATAATGCCATTGATTTTTTCTGAGCCCGACCTTGTTTCATCCCGAAGGCCCAGTATATCTTCCAGGAAGGTTTTGAAATGGTTCTGGACATAAGACAGTGTTTCCGGGGAAAGGGTTGTTTTTTCGAGATCACCGCTCCTGAAAGAATTTATATGATTAACAAGCTGAAACATATTTGCCAGCACTTTGGCTGTGCTGAAATCATCATTCATAAAATCATCCATTTCGCGGCAAAGCGATTTGAATAGATTTTCGAGCTGGTCATTTATTATTTTAGCAGGATCCGACTTCATCTTCAACAGTTCCTGATAGGCATCCCAAAGTCTTTTAAGACCTTTTTCTGCCGCCTGTAAAGCTTCATTTCCGAAATCCAGCGTGCTCCTGTAATGCGTTTGCAGAATAAAAAACCGGATGGTCATCGGATGATATGCCTGAGTCAGCAACGGATTATTTCCGGAAAACATTTCCGTCAGCTTAATCACATTGTTATAACTCTTACCCATTTTCCTTCCGTTGATCGTAATCATATTGTTGTGGATCCAATAGCGGGCAGCCAATGCATGATTGCAAATCATGCTTTGCGCAATTTCACTTTCATGGTGCGGAAACATCAGATCCATACCGCCGCCATGTATATCAAATTGCTTCCCGAGGTATTTGGTGCTCATGGCTGAACATTCTATATGCCAACCCGGAAATCCTTCTCCCCAGGGACTTGTCCATCGCATAATATGACCGGGAGGTGCAGATTTCCAGAGAGCAAAGTCCTGACGGTTTCGCTTTTCTTCCTGGTTGTCCAGATCACGGGTAGTTTCCAGGAGCTCATCCAATTTTCGGCCACTGAGTTTGCCGTATGGGAATTTTTCGGCGTACTTTTTTACATCAAAATATACAGAGCCGTTTACAGCATATCCGTATCCGTCTTTTATAATCTCCTGGATCATATTGATCTGTTCGACGATATGACCCGTTGCCGTAGGTTCAATACTTGGATCCAGATTATTGAACTGATGCATTGCCCAATGGAAGAGGTTAGTATATTTTTGTACCAACTCCATTGGTTCAAGTTTTTCTATCACAGCTTTTTTTGCAATCTTGTCTTCCGCTTCGCGTCCCTCTTCTTCAAAATGTCCGGCATCGGTAATATTCCTTACGTATCTTACTTTATAACCGAGATGGAGCAAATAGCGGTATATCACATCAAACGTAATATAAGGTCTGGCATGTCCGAGATGACTTTCGCCACTTACAGTCGGGCCACACACGTACATACCCACATGGTGAGGTGTGATGGAAATAAATTCTTCCTTTTGTCTTATATAGGAATTATAAACTTTTAAGTTGCTCATGCCTGCGCTCAAATATAAACATTTATCGCTTTCATTCCTGCAGCTGCAGATCGGTGATTACTGCATGATGATCTGAATACGGGGAAGCCAGTTTCATCGTCTGTATTACTTTGAATTCCTTTGAAGGAAGTATATAGTCGATTCGAAGTGTCGGGGAAATATGAATATAACTTCTTCCGATGCCGAAACTTTTTGCAATAAATGCATCCTGCAGATTACCCCGGATATGAAAATAGGTATAAGAATTTGGCACATCGTTGAAATCACCGCAAATAATATAGGGACTGGGGCAGGCATCCAACTGCCTTCTGACCGTGTCTGCCTGATAACCACGAAGGCCCAGCGCGCCTTTTAATTTTTTAGCCAGCGACCGGGAAGCCTGCAGCATACTATCTTCTGCGTTGCGGATAATTTCCACGTTCCTGAAATCTTTCGGTTTAAATAAAACAGATTGAAGGTGCGTGGTATATATGCGTATTATTTTATGATTAACGTCAAGATCCGTAGCTATCAGACTTTCAGTTCTTATATTGGTATCAGCACTGAAACGGGTCTGGTATGTTTTGATGATGGGGTATTTTGAAAAAATGATGGTGCCGAGTTCGTATTTGCTAATACGGAAACGAAAGTCTCTGGAGAAATAATAATATGGAAATTGTAATTCTCTTTGGATATACCTGATATTGGATTTTGCGGTATCAGCAGGTTCAAAGAATTCCTGGAAACAAAGTACATCAGCGTGTTGTTTTCCAACCAGTTTCAACATAGGCAACCGGTGGCCTGAAGCATCGAGTTTTTTTGTTGTAAACTCATCCCAGCTGCGTACATTCCAGGTGAGTATGCGTAAACTCGAGGAATCTTTGCGTGAGAAATCATGCTTTGCCAGACTGAATCCGAAAAAAGCATGAATGTTTTTCCAGCCTATCAGCAGGCATAACAAAGAAATGAGAACATAACGCGTTCGAAAGAAAAGCCATACTAAGAGGAATACCAATAGTAAAACGAGGAAGAGCGGGAAGAAAAATGCCAACAGAGAAATAAACCACCATTTATCCGGATGTAAAAAAGCATTGCAACAGGTTAGGAGAAATAATATTCCTACAATTATATTCAGCAGTGTGAGAAAGCGTATGGTAAATTTCCGCAGTGATGTCATGAGGAAGAATCCCTGAAGTTACAAATCATCTTCTTCCGCGGCCCGCTTCAGGATTTCTTTTTCTTCGTTTGTAAGAAACCGATATCCCTGTTGATTGATCTTGTCGAGTATTTCATCAATTCTTTTCTGCGTGATATTCGGAATTTTCTTATAAGGCTGTGTTCCGGTTACGTTATAATAAAATTCGTCCCTCTTATTTTTGGGTTTTTTCTTTTTTTCAGGGTTGAACAGGTTTCCGAACCAATAAAAAAACTGGTTGATCCAAAGACTTCCGTCGCGCCCCCGACGAAGCTGATCAATGAATAAAAAGCCCATGCCGGCCCCTCCGGCATATGCCAGATAAGTGGGAAGGTCACCGGTCGCGACGCCGGAAAAATTAAGAAGCATGAACACGAGCGCCAGAATCCACAAAGGAATGCCTCCGCTGATCATGGGAAATATACGATAGCCGGGCGAGATCATGGTGACAGCCACGGCAACAGCGCCGATCGAGCAATTCGCGCCATATAGTAAATCCACATCAGCGAGTTCCCGAAAATTAGGAGCAAGAACATGAACCATTACGTAGATGATCGCGCCGCCAATACCCCCATAGAGATAAATAGGAATTAATTTGCTGTTCCCGGTCAGATCCTGCAGGATATAGCCAAAACTCCATAACCAGAACATATTTGAAATAAAACGAAATAACTCCTGATCCGTAAACATGAAGCTGATCAGTGTCCAGGGTCGCCACACAATTTTCTCCGGATTTGCAGACAGCGTGAACCAGTTGAATACATGCGCAAAAAACGAGAGTTTGGAATTATCGGTCGCGAGAAAGAATACATAAACAAATTTCAGGACGACAAAAATGACGGCATTCAGCACCAGAAGCTGAATAAGGGCGTTTCCGTCCTGGCCTAAATACATTCGTTTCCTGTAATTTTCTTCTTTCACATCCATACGCTTGCCCTACCTTTTATTGGTTCATTCATAAAATGATTAACATTTGTATCGGATAGTGGTTCAGTAGAAATTTTTTCGGTCTGTTTTTCTCCAGTAAAAAACTAATAGAAGGCCAACCAGGCCTCCGCCCAAATGCGCCCAGTGAGCCACGTTATCACCCGCATTGTTTTGAACACCCAAAAATAATTCATAAACCACATAGGCCAGTACGGCCCATTTTGCTTTAATCGGAATCAGGGCATAAATGTATATCAGGCTGTTTGGGAAAAGAAGTCCGAAGGCAACCATGCAACCGAAAATCGCTCCTGAAGCGCCCAGGGTTGGTTGATTGATATTCATATGCGAATCAGCCCTGATGGCCAATTGTTCGTGAATCGGCACATTGTTCAGTGAATCGTATACGGGAGATAATTCCTGGTAAACAACCAGTAAATGCAGCAGGGCCGCTCCGATGCCACATACGATATAAAAAGTCAGAAATCTCTTGGGTCCCCAATAGTTCTCCAGGATACTTCCAAACATCCAAAGTATCAGCATATTCCAGAATATATGCATAAAACCTCCGTGCAGAAACATGTAAGTGACGATCTGGTGGGGCTTAAAGAACGACGACCGGATATCGTGAAGGGCGAAAAAGTTGTTCATCCAGTCCGATCCCCGGTTCTCAAATGTCCACTGAACAAGAAAAACTACAACATTGATTATAATCAGGTTCTTTATTACGGGCGGGATTACCTGCGAACGCCCCAAACGGAAATCGGTCATATTTCAACAGAAATTACTGGCTGCAAGTTAATGTTTTAAGAAAAGCGCGGTCACATTTTCAATATGAAGTGTATGCGGGAACATGTCCACAGGCTGAACAGCAGAAATTTGATATTTTTCGGAAAGCAGATTGAGATCACGGGCCTGGGTAGCCGGATTACAACTTACATAAATGATCTTTTCAGCAGCTATCTCCAGGAGCTTCGCAATCAGTTTTTCCGACATGCCTGCTCTGGGAGGATCCGAAACGATCAGATCGGGTCGTCCATGGGTTTCAAAAAATGTATCGTCACAAATCTCCGTTACGTCACCGGCAAAAAACGCTGCATGATGAATCTGATTTAACAAAGCATTCTCTTTTGCGTCTTCAATAGCCTCCGGGATCAATTCGATGCCGATCACTTTTTTAGCTCCCTCACTCAGGAAAATGCCGATGCTTCCGGTGCCACAATAGAGGTCATAGACAATTTCCGTTCCATTCAAAGCGGCGAATGAACGTACCGTTTGATACAGTCGTTCCGCCTGTGCCGTATTGGTCTGAAAAAAGGACTTGGGTCCTATTTTAAATAAAAACTTTTCGAGTTTTTCAATCACATAACCATTTCCTGAATATGCAACGGGCTGAAGGTCATTCAGACTATCATTCCATTTCGGATTAATGGTATAAAGCAGTGTTGTAATTTCAGGAAACTCATTCTGCAGATGCTTCAAAAGGGCATTTTGTAACGGCTCATCCCGGTAACCAAAAACAATGTTTACCATGATCTCTCCCGTTCTGCACAATCTTATCTGCAGGTTGCGCAGAAATCCTTCATGACGCTGAATATCATAAAAACTGACTTCATTTTCTATAGCCCACCGTTTCGCTTCCAGCCGTATGGCGTTGGTCGGCTCATCCTGCAGATAACAGGTCTCCACGTCCACTACTTTATCAAAAATACCCCGGGCATGAAAACCGGCCGCGTTTTGCAAATTTGAAATCTGCGGATCTGCCAGTTCTTCTTTTAACAGATACCGGTGATTCGAAAAGGTATATTCCAGTTTGTTCCGGTAACGGGTGGTTCTTTCGGAACCCAGGATCGGGAGTATTTCCGGTAATTCGAGTTTCCCAATACGTTTCAGGCTTTGTAATACCTGGTCATGTTTGTATTCCAGCTGTTTCTCATAGGGAAGCATCTGCCACTGGCAACCCCCACAGACGCCAAAATGCTTGCAGAAAGGTTCTATCCTTTCTGAGGAAAAGCTGACAAACCGGATTACCTGGGCTTCGGCCCAGTCTTTTTTATTTTTTATTAACCTGACTGTAACAATATCACCCGGAACTGCGTTTTCCATGAAAATAACTTTGCCCTCATGTTTGGCCAGGCATTTACCTCCTGCTGCATAGCCGGTGACCAGCAGATTTTCCAAAACAATATTTTTCCTTTTTCCCACGGCGGCAAATGTAGGATTATCCTAATTTAGCAAACCTATGATCAACCCTTTATCGAAAAAGACTTTTTCAGCCTTCATTCTGCTATTGACAGCCTTCGGCGGATATTCCCAGGGATACAATATCCATCTCACTTTAAAGCCATTTACAAATGCCAAGATTTACCTGGGTTATTACTATGGGAAAGTAAAGGCTGTGGCGGATTCCGTTATTCTGGATAATAATTCAGAAGGTATTTTTAAAGGGAAAGAGAAATTAGGCGGTGGGATATATTTTATCGTTTCGCCCAGGAAAGAAATACTTTTCGAATTGCTGATCGATCAGGTTCAGCAGTTTTCGATTTTTGCTGATTCAGCCCGGTTGCCGGCCAGTATCGAATTCACCGGTTCACCCGAAAACAAAACCTTTCTGGCCTATACAGCCTTTATGAATAGCCATGGTAAAGAACTCAGCTCCCTGCAGTCTTCCCTGGAAAAGGCAAAAACAAAGAATGATTCGGCAGCAATAAAGGATGAAATCAGGAAAATCAACGAAGAGGTAAAAAAAGAAAGGGATGAGGTTCAGACTAAAGCGCCTAATTCCTTACTGGCAACCCTACTGAGTGCTTTGAAAGATCCGGTAGTTCCTCCCGCCCCGGTTCTCGCCAACGGAAAACCCGACAGCACATTTGCCTATCGTTATTATAAGGAACATTATTGGGACAATATTTCATTTACTGACGACCGCCTCATCCGGACACCGATTTTTGAGCCTAAACTGGACCGTTATTACAAAGACCTTGTTTCACCGGAAGCTGATTCCATCGACCGTGAAATAGATCATATGCTCCTGTTTTCCAGGACCAATAAAGACATGTTTAAGTTTTTGCTGGTCTATTTTACACAGAAGTATATCAATCCTGAATTCATGGGACAGGATGCTGTGTTTATTCACATATTTGATAAATATATCAATACCGGGCAGGCAGATTTCTTCACCGAGAAATACCGCAAGTTTGTCGATGACCGCGCTTATAGTATCATGGCAAACCTGATTGGTCTGCCGGCAGCGAATCTGGAAATGACGGATTCGTCCGGTAAAATCAGGTCACTTTACGAAGTGCCGGCCAATTTTACGGTTGTCTGTTTCTGGGATCCCACCTGCAGTCACTGCAAGGAAACCATCCCGAAGCTGGATTCCATGTACCAGGCAAAATGGAAATATCAGGGCGTTCAGGTATTTGCGGTGATGGTAGATGGAGGACAGGACAACTGGCGGAATTTTATTCGTGACCATCATCTGGGTGATTGGATAAATGTTTATCAAACAACGGCCCAGCATGATGCAACCGTAGCAGCCGGCCGTCCCGACTACCGCCAGCTATATGATGTTTACCAAACACCCGTACTTTATTTGCTCGACAAGGAAAAACGAATCGTAGCGAAAAAACTTACTTATCAGCAGGTAGATGAAGTCATCAGCCTCAAACTGAAAAAGGTCAATAAACCCTGATATGAAGAATGTCTTTTTAATTTTTCTGCTTACTTTTTGTTGCTATACGTTTTACGGCCAAACCCTGGTCAGTTACGGTAAACAAACGATCTCACGCGGGGAATTTCTAACAGCATTTAGAAAGAATAATACCCACGCCAAAGCGACCGAAAAAGCTTATCGTGATTATCTGAACCTTTATATCCGTTACAAACTGAAAGTGCAGGCAGCAAAGGATCTGAAACTGGATACACTCGCGGGACAGATTACGGAGTTGAAAAATTTCAAAAGCCAGATTGTAGATCAGTATATCAATGATGAAATCAGTCTGAATCAAATGGCAAAGGAAGCTTTTGTCAGAAGCCAGCGCGATCTGCGTGTTTCATATATATTTGTTACCGCCCCCAAAAATGCATCTCCTGCTGATACAGCAAAAGCCTGGCAGAAGATTCAGGATGCTTATAAAGCTTTAAATAGCAAAAAGGATTTTGGTGAAACAGCTCTGCAGTATTCAGAAGATCCCAATGTAAAAGAAAACCGGGGAGACCTGGGTTATATTACTGTTTTCGATTTGCCCTATGCCATGGAAACAGTCGCATATAAAACGACTCCGGGAAAATTCAGTTCTGTTTTTCGTACGAACGGCGGTTATATCATCCTGAAAACAACTGCCCAAAGACCAGCCGAAGGGCTTATCAAGATTGCACAGATTTTGATCATTTTCCCATTTGAAGCGAAGGAACCGGAAAAATTGAGCACACGCAAAAGAGCTGATTCCATTTACCTGGCACTTAAAAACGGTGCCGATTTTGGTACGATGGCCAAAAAATACAGCGGAGATAATTTATCATACATGTTGGGAGGAGTATTGCCGGAATTCGGAATCGGGAAATACGAAGCCGGATTTGAAAATGCGGCATTCAATCTGAAAAAAGACGGGGATATCAGTCAGCCTTATCAGTCTGCTTTTGGATATCATATTATCAAAAGATTGTCAAGAAATCCGATTCCTGCAAAGGCAGATCAGAAAGCACTTGATAGAATGAAGGAAAAAATCAAGGCTGATCCGCGGGTGGCGATTTCCAAAAAACGAATGACCCAGACGATATTAAAACAGACTCAATTCAAAGAATATCTCCCTGAGGGAAGTCGTTTGTGGGATTATACGGATAGTGCGCTGCTGAATAAACCGCCTGCTTCCAATGCAGGCATCACAGATCAGACATTGCTTTTTCAATTTCCTGAAAAGAAATATATGATAGGCGACTGGATAACCTATCGGAGAAATCTGCGATCATCGCCAAATGTAACCAATGGAAAAACGAATTCAGAAATACTGGATTTATACCGGCAGACCATCGCGTTTGATTATTACCGGGAGCATCTTGAAAAATATAATGCTGCTTTTGCAGCGCAGGTAAACGAATTCAGTGATGGAAATCTTCTGTTTGAAGTCATGCAACGTCAGATCTGGAACCATGCGATCGCGGATTCCAACGGACTGAAAAAATATTTTGAGACAAATATCAAGAAATACTGGTGGAAACCCGGTGCGGAAGCCGTCTTATTCAATGCCCCCAATTTAAGCGTTGCAAAAAAACTGCAGGAAGAATTGGGTAAAAATTTCATTAACTGGAGAGTAACGGTAGATGGATATGCCGGACAAATTCATGCAGATTCCGGACGATTTGAATTATCTCAAATACCCGGCAAACAGTCTGTCGCAGCCGGGAGGTTTACGCAGACGGCAACCAATTCCGATCAAACCATTCAGTTCGCATATATTATCCGTGAATACAAAGTTGCATCCCCAAGAACTTATGAAGAAGCGCGCGGATTGGTAATTAACGATTATCAGGCTGAACTGGAAAATCAGTGGATCAATGAACTCAGGAAGAAGTATCCCGTCACAGTCAACGAAACTGTGTTTAAAACACTACCTAAGTAAGTGTGGAAGACTGGAAGACTGGAAGACTGGAAGTAACTAACGCACAACATCAACCGAAATAAAAGATGCCCCGTCCAAGTAAAATGTTTAGCCTTAGCCTTAGCCTTGAGCTTTAGCCTAATTACAGTCTCTCATATAACGATCTCAGCTTATCCCTCGTCATAATCCTTTCCCAATCCGCACCCAGGGCGTTTTCCCATAATGGTTTCATGCCAAGAGAAACATTGATCATGGTATCAAACTGCTCGTCACTAAGACCCTTTGTTATATGTTGCGGGATTTCGATTTTATTTTTTGTTACCATTTGCTTGAATTCTTTTACACCGTCGGGATAGTATTCCTCCAGTTTGTCGAATACAATGCAATTGCCAACGCCGTGTTTGGTTCCTAACAGGTATCCCAAACCGTAACTGACGGCATGTGCAACACCAACCTGTGAATAGGCGATACTCATGCCGCCGGCATAGGATGCCATCATCAGTTTATCATCCTGATCAGATCCCCATGCGCCGTCGCCGAGAAACACTTCCTGACAGAGATTCAAAGCTTTTTCACCGTAGGACTTGCTGAATTCGTTCAGGAAAGTGCCTGTTAGACTTTCGATACAATGTATATAACAGTCCATCCCCGTGTAGAATCTTTGATTAACCGGCGCATTGGCCGTGAGTTCGGGGTCAAGAACAATCTGATCGAATGGCGTAAAATCCGAATTCATTCCCAGTTTTCGTGTAGGCCCTGTGAGTACGGTTGTCCTGGAAACTTCGGCTCCGGTACCGCTTAATGTAGGTATGCCTGCTTTATAAACACCCGGATTTTTCACAAGATCCCATCCCTGGTAATCAGCGGAGGATCCCGGATTATTCATCATTAACGAAACGGCTTTGGCCAAATCCATCACAGAACCACCCCCAATACCTATGATACCGCTGACGGAACCGAACTCCTGTTTCAACTGGTTGGATAATGCATCAACCTGTTTGGTTTTAGGTTCATGAGTGACATCGGCAAAAATGATTTTATCCTTCCCGCGAACCGGAATCCTTGTCGCCAGGGATTTATTCTCGAAAAAATGATCCAGTAAAAAAATCATCGGGGCATTGTCTTTTCTATGCGGAGCCAGTATCTCATCCAGCTGATTAAAACTTCCCCGCCCATAAACGACATAACTGACCATTTTGAAATTCCTGAATTTCATATTGTTAAGCTTAAGGCCAAGGCCTAAGGCCAAGGCTTTTGAAATAATTTTTTGAATGGACAAGCAAATTACACTTACCAATCTTACTGTCTCCCGGCCTTAGCCTTAAGCCTTAGCCTTTACCTCACGCCTCATGCGTAAGAGCCGCCGCACCAAACACTCCCGCACTGTCACCCAGTTCGGGTCTGACCACCGGCACGGTACAGTAGTTATTAAAAATAAAATGTTTTAATGATTTAACTCCTTCCGTATAGATTTCATCAATATTACCAACACCACCGCCTACTACAATAATATCCGGATCCAGCATATTCGTGATGGAAGAAACCGCCTTCCCAAAGAAATGATTGAGCCGGTCAAGTGTATGACGCGCATAAGGATCCGTTTCCTTTTGCATGACGATTTCTTTCAGCGTCTTTTTTGTTCCGGAAATGGATTCATAAAATTTTTGCAATGAAGGACCGGATATTATTTTTTCCACGCAACCCACTTTGCCGCAATAGCAGGGCCCACCCGATTCATCCAGAAAATTATGCCCCCATTCTCCCGCTATTCCATGATGACCTTCCCAGATTTTTCCATCAATGACGAGGCCACCACCCACACCGGTACCCAAAATGATCCCAAATACAATACGAGCGTGCGGTGCCTTTTTTTTCACAACGCCCCAGGTAGCCTCGGCCAAAGCAAAACAGTTTGCGTCATTGGCCAGGATGATGGGCAACTGCAGTTTCTCTTCAAGATCCTTTTTTAAGGGTTGATGATTTAATATAGTTGTATTTGAATTTTTTAATGTGTAGGAAATGGGATCGAGTATTCCGGGCGTGCCAAATCCAATTTTCACAGGCTGAAGACCTGATTCCGCCTTCATCTTGTTGACCAGTTTTTCAATCTGTCCGAGCACATGATCATATCCCTTGGCCGCTTCCGTATCCACCCGGGTCCTGATTAGGGTTTCAGGCTCTTTGTCTCCGCTTAGGATGATTCCTTCAACCTTGGTTCCTCCCAGGTCGATGCCCCACATGGTTTGTTTCATATAGCATTGTTTTGTATTTCAACTTGATCAGCCCAGTTTTTGAATCGCCAGCTTCAGGTCCTCGGGTGTGTCGATTTCAATACCCATATATTCAGTGAGTACCATTTTTAAAGGTATACCATGCTCAAGATATCGAAGACATTCGATTTTTTCCGCTGCTTCCAAAGCCGTAACAGGCCAGTTTGTAAAATTCATCAAAGCCTGTTTCCTGAATGCGTAAACGCCAATATGTTCATAGTATGGGATGGCCAAAGACTGATCCCGTGGATAAGGAATCACACTCCGGCTAAAGAAGAGTGCATTCATCCGCAGGTCCACAGCAACTTTCACAAAATTCGGGTCTTCAACATTTTTTTTGTTTTTGATCACCTGCATCAGGGATGCCACCTGAACATTTTCGTCCTGTCTGAAGACTTCCAGTAACTTCTCCAAAGGTGCCTTTTGAACAAAGGGTTCATCGCCCTGAACATTTACGACAATGTCTGTATCCAGATTTTCCACTGCTTCCGCAATCCGGTCACTTCCGCTTTCGTGCTCTTTAATACTCATCATCACATCGCCGCCGTTTGATTTAATTTCTTCAAAAATGACGGGACTATCCGTTACCACAATCACTTTATCAAAGAGACCGGTTTTTACCGTGTTGTCATAGGTATGGCGGATAACCGTTTTATCTCCCAGCAATTGCATCAGCTTTGCAGGAAAGCGTGTGGAGGCATATCTCGCGGGAATCATCGCGATACAATTCATGGAATTTTATTTTTTGTCGTCTTCATTCATAATGGACCATAGCAGGTCTTTCAATGCCTGAATTCCTTTATGTGTTGCTGAAGAAATAAAAATATTCGGGATATCGGCGGGCAATTCTTTTCTGATCTCAACAATCAGTTCTTCGTCGAGCAGATCGGATTTGCTTATGGCGATCACAAATCTTTTATCCAGCAGCTCCGGATTATATTGCTCCAGCTCATTTCGGAGGATCTCAAATTCCTTGCGATGATCCGGACTATCTGCCGGGATCATAAATAAAAGAGCCACATTTCTTTCGATATGCCGTAAAAACCGGTGACCCAGGCCTTTTCCTTCTGCCGCACCTTCGATAATTCCGGGCAGATCGGCTATACAAAAACTCCTTCCATCCCTGTATTCCACCATGCCAAGTTGCGGAGTCAGTGTGGTAAATGCATAATCGGCAATTTTAGGTGTTGCGGCGGTCATTACAGAAAGAAGGGTTGATTTTCCGGCATTCGGGAATCCCACAAGGCCCACATCAGCGAGTACTTTTAGTTCCAGCACTTTCCATCCTTCTACTCCGTCTTCTCCCGGCTGCGAATGTTCGGGAGCCTGGTTTGTAGGTGTGGCAAAACGCGCATTTCCCAATCCCCCGCGACCACCTTTCAGCCATATGATCTCCTGACCGTCCTCCAGTATTTCTCCTTCAATCGATCCGGTAACCTCATCTCTGGCAATCGTACCAAGGGGAACATCAATATAAATATCCTTTCCAAATCGTCCGCTGGAATTATTACCGCTTCCGGCTTCCCCGTCTTCAGCCAGTACATTTTTATAATATCTGAGTGAAAGAAGGGTCCAGGTATTTTTATTTCCGCGAAGAATAATATGACCGCCACGTCCGCCATCACCACCATCCGGTCCTGCCAGGGCATTGTATTTCGTGCGCATAAAATGCTTACTGCCGGCTCCGCCATGCCCACTCTTACAAAAAACCCGGATCTGATCTACGAAATTGCTTTTTTCCACTTTATTTTATTCGGGCAGCAAAGATAGTTTAATAAAAGAGCTATCTGACTGTCAAAAGGCGTGCAACCAGGCCGGTCCAGCCTGTTTGATGAGAAGCGCCAAGGCCCTTACCGGTATCTCCATGGAAATACTCAAAAAACTGGACATAGTCTTTAAAGTCAGGATTCTTTTGAAAAAGAGGTTGATCACCATATACCGGCCGGTTGCCATTTGCATCCCGGGTAAATAATGTGATCACTCTTTCGGCCAGCAAATTTGCTATTTCCAGAAGTGAAAAAACGTTGCCCGAATGGGTCGGGTATTCAATTCGAAAGTCTTCGCCATAATAATCATGAAACCTTTTAAGGGCATCTATGATCAGATAATTCATCGGCATCCACACAGGTCCCCGCCAATTGGAATTTCCACCGAACAGGCCGGTTTCCGATTCACCGGGCGTATATTGAACAGAGAACCACAAACCAGCAATTTGCAATACATACGGATTCGCTTCATGATATTTTGAAAGCGCCCTTAAGCCATGATCGCTCAGAAATTCACTTTCATCCAGCATTCGGTACAGGATTCGTTTCATGCGGTGTCCACGTAAAAGTGATAAAAGATGTTTTTCATCTTTTCCTTTTTCACCCCATTTGGAAACCAGTTTCGCAAGTTCCGGTCGGTTGTTCAGGAACCAGTATAAGCGTTCAGAAAATTCTTTCTGATCTTTCAGCAGATCATCGTCGAGAATTTCCACGGCCAGCAATGGAATCAGTCCGACCATGGACCGGATCTTTAATTTCTGGAATTTTCCGTCCGTTTTCTGGATGGCATCGTAATAAAATTCATCTACGTCATCCCAAAGACCCGTGTCCTGATCGCCACCGGCGAACATGGCATGTGCGATATAGAGGAAATGTTCGAAGAATTTCGTGGCCATGTCCTGATAGACATCATTTGTTTTAGCGAGCTCCAATGCGATTCGCATCATGTTGAGCGAATACATGCACATCCAGCTGGTTGAATCAGATTGTTCCAGAATGGATCCGTCGGGCAGTGGCGTATTCCGGTCGAAGAGTCCGATATTATCCATTCCAAGAAAACCACCTTCAAAAATATTATTACCCTGTTCATCTTTTCTGTTTACCCACCAGGTAAAATTCATGAGTAGTTTAAGAAAGATGGTCTCCAGGAATTTCACATCACCCGTACCAGTCGCCAATTTATCAATGCTGTAAACTTTCCAGGTTGCCCAGGCATGCACCGGAGGGTTTACATCCGAAAAAGCCCATTCATAAGCCGGGAGCTGTCCGTTCGGATGCATAAACCATTCATGCGTGAGCAGGGTTAGCTGGTGTTTTGCAAAACCAACGTCCAGATCTGCAAAACATATACAATGAAATGCCAGGTCCCAGGCCGCAAACCATGGATATTCCCAGCTGTCGGGCATCGACATGACGTCGGAACTATTCAGGTGCCGCCACTCATGGTTTCTCCCATTTTTTCGTTGAGGCGGGGGTGGCGGAAATGCGGGATCTCCGGTAATCCATTTCTGCACATTGTAATAGTACAATTGTTTACACCAGATCATGCCGGCATATGCCTGGCGTTGTATGGATTTTAATTCCTCCGTGGGCAGATTGGATTGCTTTTCCGCATAGAAGGAATTGGCTTCCTCGATCCGTGTTGAAAATATTTTATCAAATTCTTCAAACGGATTTTTAAGTTCTGACACACTCATGCGTAGCCGAAATATTTCCGACTCACCCGCCCCGATGGTTTTATTAAAATGAAAAGCAGCTTTTGTACCGCTTTGTCCCGGGTTTACACTGGCTGCGCCATGCAGAATATAATTATTGATACCATCTTTAAAATAGCATTCTTTTTTGTTGGGAACCAGGTAGCATTTTTCATCGTTGGTTTCATTATCACAGAAAAGAACTTCCACCGGATTTTCAGCATAGAACCTGCGCCGGCCCAGAATTTCATGCTGTATCATGACACTGTTGTCTGTTTCTCTTTCCAGCGACGGTTTCGGATGTGAATATCCCAGGCTCCAGTTATTCCGGAACCAGATATTGGGTAAAACACGCAGGGGAGCAGCTTCCGGGCCACGGTTAAAAACCGTAATCTTCAGCAGAATATCTTCCGGTGAATATTTTGCGTATTCAATAAAAACATCAAAATATCTGTTCTCATTAAAGATACCCGTGTCCTGAATTTCATACTCGGGATCTTTTTTACCACGCCGGCCATTTTCAGCCAGTAAATCTTCATAGGGGAATGCAGCCTGCGGATATTTATACAGCATTTTCAGATAGGAGTGGCTGGGCGTCGCATCCAGGAAATAGTATAATTCTTTTACATCTTCTCCGTGATTGCCCTGGTTACCCGTCAGTCCGAAATATCTTTCCTTCAGAATCGGATCCCGTTCGTTCCATAAGCTAACGGCAATGCATAGTTGTAATTTGGAATCAGCCAGCCCGCCCAGTCCGTCTTCTCCCCAACGCCAGGCCTTGCTGCGGGCTATTTCGTGGGAAGTGGCTTCCCAGGACGATCCGTCGGCGCTATAATCTTCGCGAACAGTTCCCCATTGACGTTCACTGAGATAAGGTCCCCAGTTTCTCCAGGCCGGATCTTGTAATCTCTTGCTTTCTTCGGTCATAACGGCACATTGAAAAGCGCACGGATCAGGAGTAGATTTTTTCTATGTAGGATTTGAATTTCTCAAGGACTACTTTTCTTTTGAAATTCAGTTTTGGGGTCAGTTCGCCGGATTCAACACTCCATTCAACGGGCAGCAATTCAAATTTTTTGATCTGCTCCACGTGATTGAACTCCTGATTGTATTCGTCAATCAGTGTCTCTGTAAAACTTTTTGACTTCGGGGTTTTGGATCATTGCCTCGCGGGACGATGTATCGTAATTATGTTGATTGCACCATTCTGTCAGCGCTCTATATGCAGGAACGATCAGGGCTCCCACGAATTTTTGTTCAGCCCCGACAACCACTACCTGTTCTATAAAACGGGATTCCTTGAGTTTGTTTTCAATGGCAGATGGCGCCACATATTTTCCGCCGCTGGTTTTGAACAATTCTTTTTTCCGGTCCGTGATCCGTAAAAATTTTCCATCTTCCAGAACGCCGATGTCGCCGGTATGCAGCCACCCGTCAATAATAGTTTCTGCAGTCAGGTCGGGCCGCTTGAAATAACCTTTCATAACCGATGGCCCTGCCACGCAAATTTCTCCATCGGCTTCCAATTTAAATTCTACGCCATTTAAAATAGGGCCCACGGTTCCAAGCCTGTTGAGTCCCGGACCGCGGCGACTGACCGATATGACCGGCGAGTTTTCAGTCGGACCATATCCTTCATAAACTGGAATACGTGCGGCATTGAAAATTCGTAACAGTCTTACCTGACAAGCAGCGCCCCCCGTGATAATATACTTGATATTATTCCCAAGGGCCTCACGCCATTTATTAAAAATGAGTTTATTCGCCAATGAAAGTTGTGCATTATACCACGGTCCCTGATTCTTATTATTATCGTATTTTTTACCGACTTCCACGGCCCAGAAAAACAGTTTCCTTTTAATCCCTTTCAGTTCTGCGCCCTTTGCCATGATCCTTTCATATACTTTTTCCAGCAGGCGGGGAACGGTTGTAAACAGATCCGGTTTTACTTCCAGTAAGTTGGCGCCGATTGTTTCCATGCTTTCCGCATAATAAATACTATTTCCGCTGAAGAGGTAAATATAACTTACCATCTTTTCGAAGATATGGTTCAGTGGCAGAAAACTGAGCACTTTATAATCAGGGCGGTCCTCGAATGGAAAACTTTCTTTGGAGAGCATCACGTTGCTAAGGATATTATTATGCGACAGCATCACACCCTTGGGTGTACCTGTTGTGCCCGATGTGTATATCAGCGTGGCGACCTGATCTTTATCAATGGTTCGGCTGATCACTTCCAGCTTTTCTTTTTTTTCTGGGTAACGGTCTCATGCAATAATGACCAATGATCTGTACCCGGAATGGAATCGAAAGTAAAAATGTTTTGAATGCTGGGAACATTGGGTCTTACAGTCCTGACTTTTTCCAGCAATTCTTTGTTGCTGACAAAAACATATTTTACTGCAGCATCTTTGAATATAAATTCCAGTTCATGGTTATTGGTCGTTGGATAAATCGGAACGAGTACGGCACCTAATTTCTGTACGGCCAAATCCGTTATCAGCCATTCAGGCCTGTTACCTGAAATGATGGCTATTTTATCCTGATTTTCAACTGTCATATCATTTCCCGAAACACCGATTTTCATCAGGCCACAGGCTAGGGCATCTACGGTTTCAGATATTTCCTTTGTACTATATTTTCTCCATACGCCATTTTCTTTTGCAGCCAGCATATCAGGCTTCGGAAATTTTTCCAGTTGATAGGCGATACAATCAAACAATCGTTCGGGCTTGCTCATGATGATTATTTGGTACTCAGATTTCGATAATTCTGTCCGGGTGGTAGTTTAAATACCCGTCCTTTCTGAAAATTTATAAACCGGTTATAATCGTCTGCATGTTGTGCAGTCCAGCTTTGAAAAGCCGCCAGACCCGATGCGGTGCCAAAAGCCCATTCATCGTAAGCATCAAAGAGTCCTTCTTTCAGAAGTTGTCGCTGGTATTCAAAAAGCCTGAACGGATATTTATCTCCGTATTTTTCAAACCATTCAAGGATAAATTTACTTCTCAGGATATTCAGCGACTCCGGAGTAACGCCGAGGGCTACCGACTGGCTTTGATTCGTCATGACAGCCAGGAAAGCAGTTTCAAAAGGATTTTTGGATACTGATTTTGGGGATTTCAGATCGATAAACAATTTCTTATACCCATCCATCAGTAAGGATTTGATCTCGGGAGTCCGTTTACTGTAACTCTCCATATTGATAAATATCTCTCCGTAAATCAGGCTCCAGACTTTATCATAGGTGTAATAATAAAACCTGCTTGCATTGTAATAATTAGAAGAATAATTAGGATCCACTTCGATTCCTTTTTCCCAGAATTGTATGGCTTCTGCGTCTTTTTCAACCCAGAGCATCTCGCCATATTCATTGTATAATTCACCGCTGCCCGGAAATTTCTTGATTCCCTGTTTGTACATTTTATCTGCCTGCTTTTTTTCGTTGATGGCTTTATATGCCATCCCGAGGATCTGGTAACATTGCTCATCGGCGTCATTCCGTTCGATTAGTTTTCTTCCGGACTCAACAGAAGCGCTGTAATTTCTTTGCAGATAATAAGTAAACGTCGAGGTCTTTTTGTATTTCGAGATCATCTGGATCTTTTTCAATGCATTTGACAAAACGATAATGGCATTGGGATAATCGCCGGTCTGCATAAATTTCCTGGCGATCTGATGAAGAGAATCAGCCTTTTGGGCAAAACAGTTATTCAGCGAGAGGAAAAAACCAATGGAGAAACAGAAGTTTTTTCATGTATTGAATATAGGCCTGCTTTATGAAACGGCCCGGGGCCGGAATAATTGTAACTCAAAAATACCGCTTATCTGATCAGATGAGTAAACAAACCGTCGCGCAATTTAGGTTCAAACCAGGTAGATTTCGGTGGCATGATCTGCCCGCTGTCAGCAATATCAAAAAGTTGTTCCATACTGACGGGGTAAAGGCTGAATGCCAGTTTCATCTGCCCGCTGTCCACTCTTTTTTCAAGTTCCTTTAAGCCTCTGATACCGCCCACAAAATCGATCCGGTTATCGGTTCGTGGATCCTGAATACCAAGCAGCGGGGAAAGAATATTATTCTGCAGGATACTCATGTCCAGGATGCCGATCGGGTCGTTTGGAAAACTATCTTTTTTTGCTTCCAAGCTGGTACCAGTTACCTTCCAGGTACATCCCGAAGTTATGGAAGCGGTCGGGTGAATACGGTGCTATTTGATTTTTTCAACCCTGAAATTTTGTTAAGTTTTTCAATAAAACCACTTGCATCCAGCCCATTCAGATCTTTAACCAGGCGATTATAATCCATGATGTGCAGTTCATCATGCGGGAAAAGGGTTGTTAAGAAATAGGCGGATTCGGGTGTTGCATCTTTGCCCATCGCATTTTTTACTTTTGCCGCCGAAGCGGCACGATGATGCCCGTCTGCGATATAGGTAAACGGGATCTGCTTTTCAAATATTTTCGTGATTTCGTGAGATCGTTTGTGGTTCGTGAATAACCCAAACCCGGTGGCCCACTCCATCTTCAGCTACAAAATCGTTGGCGGCTTCGTTGGCTTCTTTCCAACTGCTGATCAGGTCACTTAAAGTAACATTTGATTTATAGGCCAGGAATACATTGCCTGTCTGTGCGCCGTGATGCGCATATGATTGATCCTGTCCAGTTCTTTTTCAGGACGTGTCAGTTCATGCTTTTTGATAATATTATTTTCATAGTCTGATACCGCACTTACACAAACCAGCCCGGTTTGTTTCCTCCCGCCCATGCTGAGTTCATATATATAATAACACGGTTTTTCATCCAGGACAAGAATTTTATTATCCTGAAAGATGAACAGGTTGTCGGCGGCCTTATGATATACTCTGTCACTGTGAATATCCGTACTTTCCGGAAGGTCGATTTCGGCCTTTGTAATATGAAGAAAAGAATAGGGGTTTTTATCTGCAACGACCCGTGCTTCTGCACTGTTTAAAACATCGTACGGAAGTGATGCCACACGCGGAGCCAGTTCTCTGGAGGGTCGGAGGGAGCGAAAAGCAGAAATAATAGCCATTGGTGATTAAAGTTGATAAATAAGTTCGCTCAAGTGCTTTTACACTTTCAAGCGGAAGGGCATTATAGAGTGAAACCCGGTATCCCCCAACACTTCGATGGCCTTTTACGCCGATCATTTGCTGTTCCTTACAGGCTTCGAGAAATTTCTTTTCAAGTTCCGGGTCACTGATAAGGAATACAACATTCATCCGGCTTCTGTCTTCTTTTGCGACTGTCGGCTGAAATCCTTCTTTTTCGTCCAGGGTTTTATAAAGCAGGTCCGCTTTTGCCTTGTTGATTTTTTCAATTGCCCCCACACCCCCGATTTTCTTTAACCATCGCAGCGTGAGCAGGCATACATAAATGGCAAAAACAGGAGGCGTATTGAGCATGGAACCGGCTTCGATATGTTTCCGGTAATCCATCATACCCGGCAGTTTCCGATCTACCTTTCCCAGTATATCCTTACGCAGGACCACCATATTCACTCCAGCCGCTCCGATATTCTTTTGTGCACCTGCATAGATCAGGGCGAAACGGTTATAATCCATTTCATAACTTAGGATATCACTGCTCATGTCTGCTATCAGCGGAATATTCGTTTCAGGAATGGAAAACATCTCCGTTCCTTCAATAGTATTATTGGTAGTATAATGAAAATAGGCTGCGTCTGCCGGAATTTTATATCCTCTCGGTATGTAAGTATAATTTTTATCTTTTGAGGAGGCGACAATATCAACATTGCCAAATACACGGGCTTCCTTGATGGCTTTAGTCCCCCATATTCCACAGTCGAGGTAGGCGGCTGTCTGGTTTTCGTTTAACAGATTCATCGGTACCTGGAAGAACTGGGTAGTGGCGCCGCCATGGAGGAATAAAACTTCATGATCCGTGTCCAGCTTCATGAGTTCTTTTGCCAATAGCACCGTTTCATCCAAAACTGATTGAAACAGGGCAGTCCGGTGTCCGATTTCCAGAATGGAAAGACCCGTATCCCTGAAATTCAAAATGGCTTTGGCAGCCTCATCAAAAACCTCCTTCGGCAAAATACTGGGACCTGCATTGAAATTGTGTATCATTCGTGGTTCGACTTGGGAGCGCAATTTAGAAGCTTAAAGCGCAAAGCCTAAAGCCCAAAACTAGTGGAGAGAGTGGTGCTTTGATTTTCCCTTCTTCTGTTTTGTACATAAACTTAGCATAGATCCGGTAGTCAGCCTGCATTCGCTCCTTGCATTTCCATCTGTTTTTTGTTGAGCATGCGTTTGCTCATATCGGGAATCTAAGACACTGGCTGTTTTATCGTAATACCGCTTGAAGACGAGTTCTTAACCAACTGAAACCGGAAGCATTTTGGAGATTTAATCCAAGTCATTTACTATTGCCATATTGGTCTGAAATGCCTATTTGTTTGACAAATTAAGCCATTTTATTTATCCGAAGATAGAATTGGGTAAAACTTAGGTATATTTTTCAGTATATCTTCCGTATTGATACGTGAAAATATACGTAAGATATACGGAGGATATACGGAGGATCATAGTATCGAGAAGGTGAATTAAGCAACTATTTTGAGCAGCATATTTGGATCCGGATCCGTTTCATAAACAGTCTCTGCCTTTAATCGCATTGTTTTTCCACTCCAAATTCATTCTCTCATATTCTTTTATTTCCGAATCAGAAAGGCTGTCGTGTATGTAGATTGTTGAGGGGGCTGGCCGGCATTTACCCAGGCGGTATACCAACAGGACGCGACAGCAAAAATGGATTGTCGCATACGGCGTTCTATCATATGATCCAGCCGGTTTTCGTAAGCTGACGCGAAGGCGGTGGAGTATTGTTTCACCAGTTTGCCTTTTCGTTCTTCAAAAGCGTATTTCTGATCCGGCCTAAAATGATCGCTGATTTCTTTTTCACATCGTAATACAGTGTCTGCCGCTGCGGCACTTTCCAGGATGCGGTCCCATATAAATCCAGGCAGATCAGTTATATAAACCGCCTTACCAATAAAGAAATCCCAGTCCGCTTCGGCAAATAATTCGGGTACCCTGGATTCCCAGAAGGCATGAATGCCTTCCTGGTGGGTCAGCTGACCATTGTGGTTTGAGCAAACGTGCAAAGGAACATGCGCATCCGCGAAATAATGTCCCAATTCTGCTGCATTTTTCAGGATAGCCTGTTTGTCTTTTTCGCGGAAAGCTTTTGTGAGACGGCCCATCATAATCTGTATCCACCAGGGAACAATTCCATAGGCCCGTAAACTGTCCTCGGAAAATTTTTGTTGGGCTGATTTATAGTCGCGGGGAAGATCGGGAAAGGGATAGCGGCCATAATGATCGATATCCAGGTAATGATGTGCGCCTTCACTGGCTGACCATATATCTTCTTTTATCGGGGTCTACAGCGTGTTCGGTAAGGAACCCAATATTGGGTTTGAACAGAATCATCATCTGCGGCGGCAGAAGAAATACTGCATGGTAATTGATTTTTTCATGCATGTAAAAACCCCAGCAGAAGGATCGGATGGGAGATAAGTAGCAGAGTGATGATGCAGCAGAGTTTTTTCATTGTTCTTTGCTGCTAATCTATTAGTTGACGGTTGACGGTTGATGGTTTACAGAAGATAGTTATGTAGAGACAACGTAATAGGTTGACAAATTAATAATATTGTCATACTACGAACAGACCATTTATACCACTTAGCTGATGAGCTTTAGTCAGTCCAGTCAACTGTCCACCATCAACCATCAACCATTCTCATTCATCAATATTCGTCACCCCTCCGGATATCGCGAATTTCATGGCATCGGTAGAGGTGATATCGGTGATTAGCCGAACCCGGTCTTTTTTTACAAAATACAGATGGCCGGCAAATGCATAGGATTGCGGAATATAAACCGAGATATATTCCTGTAATCCGAATTCTGTGAGTTCTTCGTGTGTGATAAAACCGATCCGCCAGACATCGGGCGCTCCGGTACTTACCAATACAGCGCGGTCGAATTTTCGTCTGTTTCCGGCGAAGGCTTCAAAGAAATCCTTAATCGTACTGTATATGATTTTTATTCCGGGTGTCTTCTCCAGGATATTATCAAACAAATCCACCAGTTTACTTACTATGAAGGAGGAAGAAACATACCCGACCCCAACACAATTACAATAACCAGTATAAATCCGAGTCCGGGAATATGTCTGGGATTTCCATTTTCATCCAGCGCCAGCCGGGGAAAAAGCCTGTGAATAAAATCCGGCAGGATGCTGTCAACCCAGTTAAATAAGGAAAGGACAGCCCAGAAAGTGATGGTAATCGGGGCCAGGATAATCAGTCCCTGCAAAAAGTATTTGAACAGTTTACGGGCGATGATCCGGAGTTTCATAATCAGTGTTTGGTACCAAAAATAATCAAACATTCTCCGGAGTCCATGTTTTAAACGCTCCAATCGTCATCACTGAAATCCCGGATTATCGGTGAAACTGTTAATATTCTCGGTGGAAACTTTGGTAACAAAAATAGTTTCCGTAGTTTTGTGCTTCGATAAAATGGAAAATAAAGAGAGAATACTAGAAAAAGCCACACAGCTCTTCATGCATTACGGGATCCGTTCAATAACCATGGATGAGATTGCTGCACAGCTCGGCATCAGTAAGAAGACAATTTACCAGTTTTTTACCGACAAAGACGCTATGGTAGAGGCGGTTGTAGACGAAGAAATGAAGCGGAATGAGCAGGATTGCCGTGAGTTCAGCCTGACGGCCGATAATGCAGTTCATGAGATATTCCAGGCAATGGACGGCATTGAAGAAATGCTGAAAACGATGAATCCGCAGCTTATTCATGACCTGGAAAAACATCACCCGGTCGCCTTCAAACGTCTCAAACAGTACAAATACCAGTTTCTGTATACCATGATCATAGAAAACCTGGAGCGTGGCATACGGGAGAATTTGTATAGAACAGATCTGAATACGGACATCACATCGCGCCACCGGATCGAAACGGCCTTTATGCCATTCAATCAGGAAGCCTTCCCGCATAACAAATACCCGATGAACCAGACTTGCCAGGAACTGGCAATTTTATACCTGCACAGTATTTGTAACGCGGAAGGAAAGAAACTCATTGAGAAATATTTGAATGAAAGAAATAAAACGATTTTACATGAACAGAAAATTTCTTAACCGTGCATGCCTGACCGTGCTGACAGCAGTGATGGGTTCGGCATCTCTATATGCACAGAATATACATTCGCTGACAGCTGATCAGGCGATCGAGCTGGCGAAGAAGAATAATATTTCTGTCAAAGCCGCCATTACGAACCTGGCTATACAGGAACAAACCAATAAAGAAGTAACCGCCCTGGCACTTCCTAACGTGAAGGGAACCGCGGCTGCAACCGATTATTTTAATATACCGGTAACGCTTGTTCCGGGAGAATTTTTTCAACAGCCAGCCGGTAGTTATTACCCGGTTAAGTTCCAGCAGAAATATGTAACCTCCGGAGGTTTTAATTTAACCCAAACTCTCTTCGACGGTTCTGTGTTCGTTGGATTGAAGGCAAGACAAAGCGCACTCGATTATTATAAGAAAGCAATCGATCTGACAGTAGAAGATCTTTCCGTTCAGGTGTATAAAACATATTACCAGCTGGTCGTCAGTAATACACAGATCCAACTGGAAGACTCCAATATTTATCGTGCGGCCAAATTGCTGCACGATACAAAAGTGATGAACGAAAACGGATTTGTTGAAAAGCTGGATGTCGACAAAGCAGAAGTGCAGCTGACAAATTTCCAGATACAAAAACAAAATACCGCTACGACAATCGAAAACGGGTTTACATTATTGAAATTTCTGCTGGGTGTTCCGGCTTCAGATTCCATTGTACTTACATCTCAGTTCAGCGAGTCGGATCTGAAGGGCGGCGTACCGATGGATATAGAATACAGTTATAAAAACCGGTTTGACTATCAATCTCTCGAAATTCAGAAACAACTCAATGATTTTGATATCAAACGTTATCAGGCGGCCTATTATCCAAACTTGAAACTGAACGGTGCTTTTCAGAAAAATGCGGCGAATAATACCTATGACTTGTTCTCAACAACGGGTACCTGGTTTACTACTTCTTATATAGGCCTTTCCCTGGAAGTCCCGATTTTCGAGGGCTTTGCAAAAAATGCCCGGCTCAAAAAAGCAAGACTGACTTCTGCATTAACCAACGATCAGATGGAAAATCTGAAACTGAATATCGGTCAGCAGGTGGCAGTTGCCAAGAACAATTTCATTAACGCTATTCAAACCATGGACGCTCAAAAAATAAATATGGATCGTGCTGAATCTGTTTACAGACAGGTGAAAAAGAAATTTGAATCAGGACTCGCTACGAACACAGATCTGTCCAGTTCACAATCTGACCTGATCACAGCCCAGTCCAGTTATGTGAATGCACTTTACAATGCGGTTATATCAAAAGTTGATTTCCTGAAAGCTATCGGTAGAATTTAAAATGCCAAACTACGCAATTATGAACAAGTTATTTTTATCTGCGCTGATCACCGGAACTGTTTTCTTCATGTCCTGCGGACAAACAGGCGATCCTGTTGCAAAACAAAAAGCAGAACTGCAAAAGTTAAAAGATCAGCAGGCTGATCTGACTACAAAAATTCAAAAAGCCGAAGAAGGGCTGGGTAAAGTAGATTCGTCTTCAGTAAAAAAAGAAAAGACAAAGCTGATCGCTTTCCAACCGGTTGCACCGACTGCCTTTACACATTTTATCGAATTGCAGGGGAAAATTGACGCACTGAATATCGCGTTGGTAACTCCCAGGAATGGTACCGGAGGGCAGGTGAAGGAAATTTATGTGAAGAAGGGAGATATGGTGAAGAAAGGTCAGTTACTCCTTAAGCTGGATGACGTGGTACTTCAGCAACAACTGGCGACTGCCAAACAACAACTCGCTTTTGCAAAAAATCTGTATGAGAGGAGAAAAAATCTCTGGGACCAGCAAATCGGATCAGAAGTTGAGTTGGTAACTGCTAAAAATCAGGTTGACCAGGCTCAGATGTCCGTTGACCTGATCAACCGCCAGATTGAACTTACGAGGGTATATGCAGACATCAGCGGCGTAGCAGATGTTGTTAATATACGGCTGGGAGAACTTTTTACCGGAAATAATCAACTGCAGATTGTGAATACGACTGATCTGAAAGCGATCGCGCAGGTGCCGGAAAATTATCTCGGACAGGTAAAAGTAGGCAGCAATGTAAAAGTGGTTATCCCGGAACTCAACAATAAAACCATTGATACGAAGATTTCGGTAACCGGTAAAACAATCGATCCTTCTACCCGGAGTTTTTATATCGAAACCAAACTTCCAAACGATAAGCAATTTTATCCCAACCAGATTGTCCTGATAAAAATTCAGGATTATACAACGCCTAAAGCGATCACGATTCCGGCGAACAGTTTACAGAATGATGACAAGGGAAAATATGTGATGGTTGCAGTGAAAGATGGTGACCGGCTGGTGGCACGTAAAAAGCCCATTAATATAGGATTGATATACGGCGACAGGGTGGAGGTGTTATCCGGTATACAGGCAGGGGATAATATTATTACAGACGGATACCAGGGTTTATATGATCAACAGCCTATTACTACTTCAGTACAGTGAGTCGGAGATAACCATAACCATCTGAATTGTTTTTTATGAGCGCACTAGAAAATTTAAAAGGGAAATTCAAAGAATTCGGACCCACCAGTTGGGCCATCAATAATAAAACGTCTGTTTACCTGCTGATCATATTTGTGACCATCCTGGGTGTCAGCAAATTTGTATCCACTCCGAAGGAACAATTCCCGGATATCGTGATTTCGCAGATTTATGTTCAGACTACGTATGTAGGGAACTCACCGAAGGATATTGAACAACCTGGTAACGCGCCCGATCGAAAAACAGATAAAAGGAATAACCGGGGCTAAGATCAACAAACTCACCAGTACCTCGGTGCAGGATTTTTCGGCCATCGTAGTTGAATTCGAATCGGATGTGGTGATTGACGTTGCATTGCAGAAAGTAAAAGATGCGGTTGACAAAGCGAAAACGGATCTGCCGACAGATCTTACCACGCAGCCGAATGTAATGGAAATCAGTTTATCGGATCAGCCGATCATGTATGTGAATGTGAGTGGTAATTATGACGGACAACATCTGAAAAAATTCGCAGATGATCTGAAAGATAAACTGGAAGAACTTTCGCAATTGAATCGCGTAGATGAAGTGGGTGCTCCGGAACGGGAATTCCAGATCAATGTGGACAATTTCAAGATGCAAAGTTCCAATATCACTTTCAATGATATTGCCAATGCGGTCGCCAATGAAAATCTCGATATTTCCGGCGGGCTTCTGGAGGTTGGAAATATGAAGAGAACACTTCAGCTAAAAGGCCAGTTTAAAACGGCGGCTGATATAGAACAGATCATCGTACGAAATACCTCAGCTGCTCCGATTTACCTGAAAGATATCGCTACCATCAAAGACACTGTTAAGCAAAGTGAAAGCTATGCGCGGCTGGATGGAAAGAATGTGGTGACGTTGAATATTATCAAACGAAGCGGAGAAAATCTGATTGAAACATCCGACGAAGTGAAGCGCGTGGTGGCCGAAATGAAAGCCACAGAGTTTCCCGAAGATCTGGCCGTAGTTATTACAGGTGACCAGAGCAAGACAACGCGCACGTCGTTCAACGACCTGGTCAATTCCATAGTGATCGGATTTATACTGGTCCTGATTATTCTGATGTTCTTTATGGGCGTTACCAATGCATTTTTCGTAGCGCTTTCAGTTCCGCTCAGCATGTTCGTAGCGTTTCTGTTTTTACCTGCTGCGGATCTGATCATCGGGAGTCATGTAACACTGAATTTTATCGTACTCTTTGCATTGCTTTTTGGATTGGGTATTATCGTGGACGATGCCATTGTGGTAATTGAGAATACACACCGGATTTTTACTGAGGGAAAGGGAAAGATTTCATCCGTGATTGCTGCCAAGGCAGCTGCCGGTGAAATATTTATTCCTGTACTCGCCGGTACGCTTACGACACTGGCTCCCTTCTTTCCTCTCTTATTCTGGCCCGGACTGATCGGTAAATTCATGATCTATCTGCCGGTCATGCTGATCTTTACCCTTTCGGCATCATTGATCGTCGCGTTTCTGATGAACCCCATATTCGCGGTTGATTTTATGAATCACGCGGATGATGATCATGCCGGCAGAAAATCAAGGGTGTTCAGAAATCCCCTCTTCTGGACCTTTCTGATCCTGGGCGTGTTGCTGGATGTGATGCATTTTACTTTCGGAGGAAACATTCTGATATTATTCAGTATACTAATGTTCCTGAATGCCTACTTGTTTACGGGCATGATCCATACTTTCCAGAACCGTAGCCTGCCCTGGATCATGAGTCACTATGAAAGTGGTTTGCGATGGGCCCTGAAAGGATGGCGCCCTGTCTGGCTGCTCTTCAGTACTTTTCTGTTACTGATATTCTCTTTTGTATTTCTTGGAATCCGAAAAGTGCCCGTTGTATTCTTCCCCAAAGGTGATCCCAACTTCATTTTTATATATCTGAAATTACCGGTAGGAACCAATGTTGACTATACGGATTCGGTTACATCTGTACTGGAAAAAAGAGTAAATAAAATACTGGGGACTGAAAATGGCCATATGAATCCTATGGTAGAAAGTGTGATCTCGAATGTGGCGATTGGAGCAGGTAATCCGGCAAGCGGTGACCGGAGCACAAGACCCGAGCTTGGCCGGTTACAGATCTCCTTTGTGGAATATGAGAAACGCCATGGCAGATCGACTACGCCCATCATGGATTCGATCAGAACTGCATTGAAAGGAATTCCCGGTGCCGAAATTTCCGTGGACCAGGAACAGGGCGGTCCGCCGACTGATCCACCGATCAATATTGAAATCAGCAGTGATAATTTTGAAAATCTGACAGCCACGGCCTCTGCATTAAAAAATTACCTGGATTCTCTTCAAACGCCTGGTGTTGAAGAACTGAAAATGGATGTGGATCTGACCAATCCGGAAATAACACTGACCATCGACCGCCAAAGGGCTATGATTGAAGGCGTCAGCACAGCACAAATCGGCCAGCAAATTCGTACTGCTCTTTTTGGAAGGGAGCTTTCGAAGATCAAGGATAATAAGGAAGAATATAAAATCCAGTTGCGCAATACAGAATTACAACGCAGAAATCTTACGGACCTGTTGAATATGAAGATTTTTTTCCGTGAACCAACGGGTGCAATCAAGTCCATTCCCATTACAAACCTTGTTAAAATGGATTTCACGAGTACCTATGGCAGTATTAAGCGGAAAGCGCTGAAGAGAGTGATCACGTTGTATTCCAATGTGCTGACCGGATTTACACCTCCTGCGGTGAATGCCCAGCTCAAGGACGCGATAGATAATTTTAAAGGAAAGGCAGACGGTGTGGAAATCGTTCAGACCGGTGAGGGCAAACAACAACAGGAAACGGTTTCATTCCTGGGTTCAGCATTGATGATCGCGCTGATGCTGATATTATTTATCCTGGTTCTTCAGTTTAATTCGATCAGTAAGCCGGTCATCATTCTGACAGAGATCATATTCAGTGTGATCGGTGTTCTGCTCGGGTTTGCGTTCACAGGAATGACGATCTCAGCAGTCATGACGGGTTTGGGTATTGTGGGACTGGCAGGTATTGTTGTGAAGAATGGAATACTTGTGATAGAATTTGCAGATGTACTTCGTGAGCGTGGAATGAAAACCAGGGAGGCCTTGATCCAGGCGGGTAAAACGAGAATCATTCCGGTGTTGCTGACCGCGCTGGCAGCGATACTGGCGCTCATTCCGCTGGCGATCGGATTCAATATTAATTTCGTTACTCTGTTTGCTGATTTGGATCCGCATATTTTCTTTGGAGGCGATAGTGCCGTGTTCTGGAAACCGTTATCGTGGACCATCATTTTCGGACTTGCATTTGCATTCTTCATGACACTCTTCATTCTGCCGAGCATGTACCTGATTGCGGAAAGATTGAAGAGGCCGATGCGTCGTTATTTCGGAGGCAGATGGGTTTCCATTATGGGCATACCTCCTTTGACATTTATTTTCCTGATCATCATGATTCCATATACTATAATCAGGCATGCCATCGAGAAGTCCAGGAGACGCCGGCATCTGGCTGGTCAGGGTGCAAGTGAAACATGGATTGGGTCGTGGTTTTAGGCATAAGATTTAAACTTTGACAATAAAAAGTTTTATAAATGAGAAACAATCATGAGATTGATTATAAAATATACGGTGAAGAACTTCAGTTCGTAGAAGTAGAACTGGATCCGCAGGAAACTGTGATCGGAGAGCCTGGTGGATTCATGATGATGGAAGACGGAATCGAAATGCAAACCATTTTCGGTGACGGTTCCCAGCAACATAATTCGAGTATGCTTGATCGTTTGATGAATGCAGGTAAAAGAGTGCTGGTGGGAGAGAATTTATTTATGACAGCATTTACAAATGTTGGACAGGGAAAGAAGAAGGTCAGTTTCGCAGCTCCGTATACCGGGAAAATAATCTGCCTGGATCTGCAGACACTGGGTGGTTCGATCATCGCGCAAAAGGATGCATTTCTTTGCGCTGCCAAAGGAGTAAGCATTGGTATCGCTTTCCAGCGCAGACTGGGTACCGGCGTTTTCGGCGGCGAAGGATTTATTATGGAAAAACTGGATGGCGATGGACTTGCATTTGTGCACGCGGGCGGTTATATCTTAGAAAAGGAATTGAAACCGGGCGAAATTCTGAAAGTAGATACGGGTTGTGTTGTTGCCTATACGCCCACAATAGATTTTGATATTGAATTTATACGCGGTATCCGCAACTGGATGTTTGGAGGAGAGGGCCTGTTCTTTGCAGTCATGCGTGGTCCGGGAAAAGTCTGGATACAATCCCTTCCCATTAGCCGGTTAGCCAGCAGGATCATTCAGTATAGTCCGCAGCTTGGAAACAGGAGAGAAGAAGGAAGTATCCTGGGAGGGCTCGGTAGTTTGTTGGGCGGAGACAGGTAATTTCATTCGGAGTAATTCGTCAAAATAAATAGATCCGCACGGCGATAGATGATACATCGATAAAAAGGCTCGCAAATAAAAAAGCCCCGAAAGTTTGAATCCAGATAACTTTCAGGGCTTAGTTTTTTATTGCTCACCAGGAATAATTACTTCCTGTTTGCGAGCTTGGACAGCAGGCGGAGAATTTCAAGATAAAGCCATACAATGGTAACCAATAATCCGAAAGCTCCATACCACTCCATATATTTTGGTGCACCTGCAGCAACACCTTTTTCGATCATATCAAAATCAAGCAGGAGGTTTAATGCGGCAATGCAAACGACAAACAATGAGAATACAATACCCAGCGTGGATCCTTCATGAATGAACGCGATATCCACATGGAACAAGCGTAATACAACCGCCAGCAAATAAAAAATCGCGATGCCTGCAGTCGCTATCAGAATGATGGATCGGAATTGTTCTGTTACTTTAATAATTCTGAAACGATATAAAGCATACATCGCAATCACGGCGCCAAAAGTTAAAAGAACGGCCTGCGTTACAATTCCGGGCGCAGATTTCGCAAATACATTATTATAGATTGCAGAAATACCACCGAGGAAAACACCTTCAAATAAAGCATACACCGGAGTCAGATAAGCGGCCCATTCTTTTTTGAATATGACGACCATCGCGGTGATAAATCCAAGTATAGCGCCACCCCAGGTATAAGGCGTAATATCGACTCCGTCATAAAATGCTTTCCAGGTTAATGAGGCAGATGCCATGACGAGTAAAAACAGCATGAAGAACTTATTCAGCGTACCCCTTTCAGTCATGACACCTGAGCCGGGTATAGTAATCGTGTTCTCGAAAACATTCATCGCAGGATTACCAGATTTAAAAATAGCCATAGTTTATATGTTTAGGACATGCAATTTAGTAAAAAGGAAATGTATTGTAAAGGGGTTCCCTGTGCTTTCACTACTTAATACAATTTTAACAATACTCTCCTGATTTCCGTGAATTTTGACCAGGGAATAAAGTGATTGGCATCCGGGATCAATGTTATGTCCACTAAGGGAGCATTCACCAACATTTTTTTACCATAATCTACATTGCCCGGTGGTACCCAGGTGTCCTTTGACCCGTGAATAAAATATACCGGACAGGTTATTTTGGGAAAATCTTTTTCAAGTTGAACAAGATCTTTCTTCAGATACCACAATTCTTCATTGGAAGGCCGCATCGCGCCGGGAACCAGCAAATTCAAAGGTGTTTTATACAGCCAGGGCCTCCATTTTTCTGGTTTTTCTTCTTTGGGATCTATGGATCCGGAAATGACAACGATCCCGGAAAAAGTCTGCGGATTGTCGGCCGCCAGTTTTATAACCATCGGACCTCCTAAAGAATGCCCTGCCAGGAACATGGGTTTATGATTGGCCAGCAGATAGAAAAGCCTGCTGATCCAAACGGATTGTACATCCAGATGTTGTGGCTGACCATAATCGCTGTATCCGAAACCCGGACGGTCAACAGATACCATTCTGAATTTTTGCAGCAATAAAGAATCTTTCATGTATGCTGCAAAAGCATCCCAGCTTCCGGGCGAACCATGTATAAAAAAAAGAGTGGGTAAGGAATCACTGCCCGTCATGGCATAATGTATATGCCTTCCCTCCACTTCAATGGTTGAAGTGCGCAGCGTCACATGATCTTTTGCAAATTCGGTTTTTGCGTCTGCATCTGATTTGCGAAAACTCATACAGCTTTGGGCGAAGAGAAGCCAGCTTATCAGGAACAATCCGGAAAGCAGTAGCATTTTCTTCTTAAAACCTTTCATTTTCTATGGTTTCTTAATAGGAGGCGGCGGTCTGTTTTCTCTTGGCGGAGACGGCGGCCTGTTATCTCTTTGTTGTGGTGGTCTGTTGTCTTTTGATTGTTGAGGATGTCTGTTCTCTCTTGGTTGTTGTTGTGGCCTGTTATCCCTGGGTTGTTGCGGAGGTTTGTTATCCCTTCTTTGCTGAGGGGGTCCGGGCCTGTTATGTCTTTTTTTCTTGTCGGCACTATCCAGCGTTTTCAAACTGAATTGTCCTGTCAGATCAACGTTTACCAGTTCTTCCTTGGGTTTACCGGTTGCTTCGACAGCCCCCAGATCATCCGGAATTATATTCTGTTTGTTGAGATTTTTAATTTGCTTAACCCTTTCAATGAGCAGCGGGTATTGCTTATTGCTGTCAGGTAGTACATACCACATCAGGTACTTGAAAATATCCTTTTTAACCAGCAGGGCCGTTCCTTTCGCGACTTGCAAGGTGTCTGCGTTATCAGGAAACTGTTGCAATGCGTCGAGATAAGTATCCAGTTCGTAATTCAGGCAGCATTTTAATCTGCCACACTGACCGCTGAGTTTACTTTGATTGATGGAAAGATTCTGGTAACGGGCAGCGGTTGTATTTACAGATTTAAAATCAGTTAGCCAGGTTGAACAGCAGAGTTCACGTCCGCAGCTACCGATACCACCTACTTTTCCGGCTTCCTGTCTTGCACCGATCTGACGCATTTCTACTTTCACACGGAATTCTGAGGCGAAAATTTTTATCAGTTCCCGGAAATCTACCCGGTCATCGGCAATATAATAGAAGGTCGCTTTGCGGCCATCGGCCTGAATTTCCACCTGCGACACTTTCATATCCAGTTTTAACTGGCGCGAAATGGCACGCGAACGGATAACAGCCTCCTTTTCACGGGCTTTATTTTGCTTGAGCAGGTCCAGATCACGATCCGAAGCACGACGAAGCACTTTTTTCATGTCGGGATGAAATTCTTCAACCGACTTCTTTTTCATCTGTATTCTGACCAACTCTCCCGTCATGCTTACTTCGCCAACATCAAAACCACTTACACCCTCTACACTCACCATCTCACCTTTCTCAAAAATCTGTGTTGTTGTATTGCGAAAAAAATCTTTACGGCTTCCCTGACTAAAACTTATCTCCATAACCCGGCATTCTGTCGCGGGATCATGAATCGGCAGGTTTGAGAGCCAGTCATATACATTCATTCTATTACAACTTCCGGAACCGCAGCTTCCATGGCTTTGGCATCCGCCTGGCTTGCCATCGGCAGTGCCACAATTAGAACATCCCATATATGTATATATTAACCAGCAAGTTGACAAATATACTCCTTTCTAGGTCACCACCGTCTCTTCCCGGTTTGCCAGGATATGATAGAGACGAATAGTCAACGCATGAAAAAGCATTTTAGCGTGTGCATTGCGTTCAATGTAATAAATCGATTTATTAACTTCTTCTATTATTGACCGTTGGGCCGACAGATCGGCGATCTTATTTAGTCTCAATGCAAAATCCCTTTCAGAATCCGGCAGCTCTGCCAGTGCCGCATCAGACATGCGCAGCCTGACGGCCTGTTCCAGCAGGTGACTGAAATACTGCAAAAACTGTTTCTGTTTTTCGCGACCCGTTTTAGCGATTTCTTCCACCCATTTTACCTGAGCCACAGGTCCTGATCTCAAGACAGCGTTTAACCATTCCCGTAATAACGACTGCCAGTCGTCCTGCCCGTGTTGCAATTGTCTGAGTGCTTCCCGGTAATTCTGTTCGCTCACTGCAGCCAGTTGTCTGGCCTGTTCGGGTTGCACACCTGCCCGGGATACCAATGCCTCCTGGATTTCCGCTACCTGTGGTCTTGGCAACCGTATGATCTGCACCCGCGAAAGAATAGTGGGAAGAATCTGGGCTTCATTTTCAGTCACCAGTATGAAAAGTGTATCCGGCGGCGGTTCTTCAATCAGCTTCAGCAATTTATTTCCTTCGTTGCCGAGGTATTCCGGCATCCACATGATCAGGATCTTGTATCCGCTTTCAAAACTTTTCAAACTGAGTTTGCGGTTGATCTCGTTGCATTCCTGGGCGGAAATGTTACCCTGTTTATTGTCTGCATTGATTTGTTGCAGCCAGTCAAAAATGGTTCCGTAAGGATAGAGCGAAATGAATTCGCGCCATTCAGAAATATAATCGGCACTCACCGGTTTGTCGCCTGGTTTACGCGAAACCACGGGAAATACATAATGTATATCCGGATGAATTAACCTTGATGCTTTCTGACAGGAAGGGCATTCATTACAGCTATCCAGGAGAAATGGTTTGCCAGCTTCAACACCGGAAACTCTTTCACAAACGATATATTGTGAAAAAGCCAATGCCAATGGCAGGCCGCCTGCTCCTTCCGGTGCATTCAGCAAAAGTGCATGACTCAACCTGTTATGTTCAACGAGGTTGCGAAGCTTTGCCTTGATTTCCTGCTGACCAATAACCTGACTAAATAACATCCCGTTAGTCAGAATTTAATTGAGGTGAGACGTGATTTCCTCACTCATAGGAGTGATCTTGCTATTATACACGCCAATGAGTTTCCCGTTTTCATCGATCAGGAATTTTGTGAAATTCCATTTGATAACCGGCGCCGGTGTACCCAATTTGATAGCTTCTTCCGTCAGATATTTGAATAATGGGGATGTATTTTCACCCACTACGTCAGATTTTGCAGCGAGTGGAAATGTGACGCCATAATTCTTCTTGCAAAACTCACTGATTTCGGAATTTGTACCAGGTTCCTGTCCGCCAAAATCATTGGCCGGAAATCCAACAATTGTCAGTTTGTCTTTATACTTATCGTACAGTTTTTCCAGGTCGGCGTACTGCGGTGTAAAACCGCATTTGGAAGCCGTATTTACGATCAGTAATTTTTTGCCTTTGTATGTTGACAGGTCAATGGTTCCACCATCCAGCGCCGGCACTTTAAAATCATACACACTAACACTCGAGTGTATCATAAATAGAATTGGAATGAGCAATAATCTCAACATAAAATATATTTTATTTTATAATCAATGTTTCACTATCAAAGTTACGAGAATCGGAGGAGTAATTACTGCCGCTCGTAACAACCCAGGTCGCTGAGATTCGCGGGCCTCGGATCGCCATTGAGGTCGATGATGATTCCGGAATTGGCAGCTCTGTCCAGGGCGGGCGAACCTGCCTGCAGCTGGAAATTATATTCATTATTCGGGATCCCGGTTGATATAAATAACGGATCTGTATTTAGCCATAGTGAACTACTGTCGATATTGGCCGGATAGTTTTGTTGTTTCAGGATAGTATGATCGAACAGGACATTAAATGTGTTGCTTCCCTGTTTTTGTATAATCACCTCATCCGGAATACTTTCACTTCCCCAGAAAATACAATTTGTAAATCCTGCATTCAGATCACCGGTTATTAACTGGCTGCCATTCAAACCGGAATTTGAAACAGTCAGTACAGGTTGTTGATGGGAAAGCAGGATTGTTGAATACGAGGCTACTGTGCAATATTCAAACTGATACACGCCCCCCAATCCAATGACGATATTTTGTCCACAGTTACTGATCAGGCAATTGATGGCGCGAATGCTGGTTTGTACTGCCAGAATGCCTTCCGCCAGTGAGTTGTTGATGATACATTGATTTAATGAAAGTTTAGGATTCAAATCAGTACTGAGGCCTTCTGAAACAAGGGTCTGGTTTCCATTCTGAAGCACAGCATAGTTCAATACATTATCCCTGCTGTTTTGCCTGAAAAAAATACCAGGCCAGGAGCCCGGATAATTGGCGTACGGGAGATCCAGCCTGTCACCGGTAAAATAAACCCGCTGGCTACTCAGCGAATCACCCAGTACTTTCAGGCTTCCGTCTACATAAATGGGGGCATCTGCATGTAGATATATATGTGTCCCGGGGTTTATGGTGAGGGTGGCGTTACTGTCAACCGTCAAACTTCCATAAATCACATACGGAAGGTCGTTGGGCCAGACAGTATCCTGTTTGATTACCATGTTCTTAAGAAAATGGGCATTTTGGCCCCAGGCAGTTAGCTGCACAAACTGTTCGTTGCCATTGTAACTGATACGTATGCTATCTTCCAAACGGAATGGGACAGGTCCCGATCCGGCCCGGATATAAACTGTAACGAAAATGATAAGACTGTCGTTGGCCGGGATACCGATGTTGGTCACTTCGGGCCCCGGACTGCCGTCAATATTCAAAATAAACGGAGACGTGGATCCACCCGCCAGGCTGATAGAATGTGATGGTCAAACCGAAGTCGTTGTTATTTATCAACTTAACCTGCTGAGTTACAGTGGCTGTTGCGGCAAAAACGGTGTCAAAGCTAACTGTATCGGCGGAAAGAAAAAGACGGGCGTTCCCGTTTTGATTTGATTGCTTTTGACAGGAAATCATCAGACAGCCGGCCAAAACCGATAAGAGCAGGAATTTGAGCATTGAAACAAAAATAGTTGAAAGCTCAAAGCCCAAAGCCTAAAGCCCAAAACTCTTTTTAAGCCTAATGTCTGAATTCACTTCAAGATTGTCAAACAAAAGGAACTACAATTTTTCACTTGCGAATTTACAAACTGGTTTTAGGCTTTGGGCTTTGGACTTTAAGCTTAAGAAGCTACCGTATGTGCCAAACAGGCAATACTGACTTTTACCCCCGGACTGTCTAAAAGAACCTGGGCGCACGCCTCCAGGCTGGCACCGGTAGTAACGACGTCGTCGACAAGCAAAACATGTTTTCCGGAAATTTTGAGAGAATCCAGGATTTTAAAGGTCGACTCCATGTTCTTCCATCGCTGGATACGGGTTTTATGTGTCTGCGTTTCGGTTTTCTTTATACGCGAAATGGCATCATTTATAACCGGAATTTTTAATTTTTGTGATATCCCGTTTGCAATCAATGCTGCCTGATTATATCCTCTCTTCTTTTCCCTTGAGGCAAAGAGTGGTAATGGAATAATGATTTCACAATCGCTAAAACGCGATGAGCGTTTTAATGATTCGCCCATCTGCTGACCAAAGTATATACCGATTTCCTTTCGTCCCTTATATTTTAGCAGATGAAGACTATGCTGTACCTGGGACCCGCTGGTGAAGTATAAATGAGCCGCCGCCGAATGTATTTGCACACGACCCCAAAAAATTTTCTCAATGGGGTTTGCTGTAAAATATTCGAATCGCGTGATCGGCATGGATGACTGGCAATGGATACAAAATAATATTTTTTCTGTAAGCAGGTCGCTGCCACATCCACAACAAGTGTGTGGGAAAAAGAGATGTAAGACTGATTGAAAAAAGAGATTACACGAAGTCATCTGTTGTCGTGCACCAATCGCGAACCTCTAAAATAAATACTTGTAAACTTCTTCAACCTTTCCCATCAATACCACTTCAATCTGATGGGGATGATTTTTTAAACCCTTCTGATTATATTTTGAGACGAGTATTTTACTGAATCCGAGTTTCTCTGCTTCCGCTATTCGCTGGCCAATTCGATTGACTGCACGTATCTCTCCATTCAATCCGACTTCGCCGGCAAAGCATGCATCAGCAGCCAGTGGAACATCTTCAAATGAGCTCAATAATGCGCAAAGCACTGCCAGATCAATCGATGGATCTTCCACTTTCAGACCGCCTGCAATATTTAAAAAAACATCTTTTATACCAAAGTGAAAACCCCCTCTTTTTTCCAGTACTGCCAACAAAAGTTGTAACCTTCGAAGGTCGAAACCACTCACTGTTCTTTGCGGAGTTCCATAAACGGAAGCGGTTACGAGGGCCTGCACCTCAATCAACAGAGGCCGCTGCCCTTCTATACTTGCGGCGATTGCACTTCCGCTGAGTTGTTCTTCTTTTTGTGTAATCAGGATCTCACTGGGATTATTTACTTCCTGCATTCCTTCATCTGTCATTTCGTAAATGCCGAGCTCTGCGGTACTGCCAAAACGATTTTTTAAAGTTCGCAGAATGCGATACGTATAATGACGATCACCTTCAAATTGCAATACCGTATCTACCATATGTTCGAGAATTTTCGGACCGGCAATATTTCCATCTTTGGTAATATGACCAATCAGAAAAACAGGTGTTCCCGATTCTTTAGCATAGCGTTGAAATTCTGCGGCGCATTCGCGGATTTGTGAAACGGTACCCGGTGTGGATTCAATATAAGACGATTGCAATGTCTGAATTGAATCGACAATAACAACCTGTGGGTTTAGTTTTTTTATTTCCTGGAAGATGACCTGAGTGGATGTTTCTGTGAGGAGATAAAAATTATCACGATTGTCCATCAGACGATTTTTTCTCACTTTTAGTCTGTCGGCCCGCATGCGAATTTGTTGTTCACTTTCTTCGCCGCTGATATAAAGGGTAATAATATTCTTCAACATTAATCCGATCTGAAGAAATAATGTGCTTTTCCCGATCCCTGGTTCACCCGCTACCAGAATTAAACTGCCTGTTACAATTCCTCCGCCTAATACTCGGTTGAGTTCTGCATCCGGTGTAACGATTCTCTTTTCTTCACCACTGATAACTTCATGAATTGAAATCGTTTTGATTTCTTTTTTATCAGAATTTTTTTTCCAACCGGATTCACCCATTCTGTCATCTTTGGTAACAACTTCTTCAGAAAAAGTATTCCATTGTTCGCAGGAGGGACATTTACCAAGCCATTTTGCACTCTCGTAGCCGCAATTATTACAGAAGAAAGCGGTTTTAATTTTGCTCATTGTTAAAGATAACAGCTCATATGGCATAAAAGTAAAAAGGCCAGCTACGAGAGCCGACCTTTTACTTACTAACCCATTAAATTCTTCCACTAAATTACAAAATCAGGTCACATAACAAAATAAATTTTTCTCCCTGTGAATAACTTTAATAAAGAAAATGAAACTTGTATTTATTACATAATTACTCCATATAACATTGACTTACAGCATATTGTAAGAGATCCTGGAATTGAAGATTTTCCTTAAATACCTGAAAATGAGCCCCTGAAATCTATCTAAAATTTCCAATGACGGATTCTAATCAAGGTAATAGAGAAAATGATGATATTATAATTAAAAATAATGTGTAATGCCCCAAAAAAATCGGGAAAAGCATCATTTATAGCTTGATTTCTTCCTCTTGTTTGTCGAAGAAATGGAACTCGGTCATATGGTAATTGTTATTTTCCTTGACCTTGATGGGCTTTTTGTATTTTCTGCGCCATTTCCATTTTTTGGAGAAGAACCAGCCCCCCTTGGTGAGGTAGGCATACATGATGGGGTGAACGGTGAGTATCAGATCCCTGTGCTGATGATTCAGCAGGTAACTGAGGTTTTTTTCGATTTCGTCTTCCAGAATCAAAGCGGAGGAGATTTTTCCCGTTCCGTTGCAGGTCGGGCAGATTTCCTGGGTATTGATCGTAATCTCTGGTTTCATGCGCTGCCGGGTGATCTGCATGAGGCCAAACTTGGATATTGGCAGCACAGCATGCTTTGCCCGATCCGTCCTCATAAAGCCTTCCATAGCCTCTACGAGCTTCCTTTTATTGTCAGGAAGCTTCATATCTATGAAATCAGCCACAATGATACCACCGAGGTCCCGCAGCCTGAGCTGACGGGCTATTTCTTCAGCAGCTTCCAGGTTCGTTTCAAGGGCATTTTGTTCCTGGTTATTGCTTACACTTTTATAGCCGCTGTTCACATCGATGACATGAAGAGCTTCGGTATGTTCAACGATGAGATAGGCTCCGCTGGGCAGGTTGACCGTTTTCCCAAAAGCGGCTTTCACCTGTTTTGTGATACCGAAATGGTCAAATATGGGAGACCCGTTATTATAGTAGGATACGATATCTACTTTGTCAGAAGCTATTCTTTGAATATAGGCCCTGGTGTCGCTGAAGAGGTTTTTATCGTTGACAACGATTTTATTGAAATCCTCATTGAGCAGGTCGCGTAGCATACTGGTGGTCTTGGTTTGCTCACTCAGTATTTTGGCAGGAGCTGCGGCCCCGCTCAGATTATGCTGAATCAGTTTCCAGGTGGCGACCAGGTCAGTCAGGTCCTCGTGTAATTCAGCAGTGTTTTTTCCTTCAGCCGCTGTACGTACAATTACACCGAAATTTTTTGGCTTGATGGCTTCTACAATTTTCTGTAGCCTTTTTCTTTCATCCGAAGAGTGAATCTTACGGGAGACAGCAACGATATCATTGAAAGGTGTGATGACCACAAAACGGCCGGGTAAAGAAATTTCACAACTGAGCCGGGGACCTTTCGCAGCAATAGGCTCTTTTAATATCTGAACGAGTATGTTCGGCTTACCGCTTAAAACTTCGTTGATCTTCCCGGTTTTTACAATTTCCGGTTCTACAGAAAAACTGCCGAAATCGAATTCATTGTCCTTGGGAGATTGAATACTTTGCTGGGTAAACTTCAACAGAGAGCGCGCGTAGGGGCTAAGGTCGGTGTAATGGAGAAAGGCATCTTTTTCAAATCCGACGTCTACAAATGCGGCATTCAAACCAGGAATCAGCTTTTTAACCTTGCCCAGATATAAATCTCCCACAGCAAAACTGGCATCAGTTTTTTCATGGTGCAATTCCACCAGCTTTTTATCTTCCAGCAGAGCTATTTCAACTCCCTGGGGGGCTGCATTAATGATCAGTTCCTTATTCAATGTTCATGTAACATTTACTGCCTGTCCGGTACACACAAAAAGGAGTCGAAATGCTGAAGGAGATTTAGGTTAACAGCCATACGGTAGCAAGCGGCATTGTAAGCGTTAGCATATAAATGATTTCAGCAGAACAGGGCCGGAAAGTGTTCCGGCCGGAGTGCGTTATTTGTTCTTTTTCTTATGACGATTTTTACGCAATCTTTTCTTTCTTTTATGGGTTGCAATTTTATGTCGCTTCCTTTTTTTACCACAAGGCATCGATAATTCCTTTTTAGTTAACTAATAAATTCTGTCTTTGCTCCGGTTGAGCATTTATTTTAAAGACCTCAATCTTTCATTGATCGCCTGGATCAGTTCAGGATTGTTGGTCAGCTTTTTTGCGGTTTCATACCAGGTTTTCGCCGAAGCCGTATTACCTGTTCTTTCATATGCTTCACTTAAACTCAAAACGGCTTCCAGATTTCCGGGATCGAATTGCACGACTTTCAAAAGGCGCGGAATGGCCCGGTCATATTGTCCGGATTCAATACCACCCAACCCCAGCATGAGTTGTGCATACATGTTTAGCGAATCTCTCCGGGCCACTTCCAGGATTTCCTGAATTCCCTTCATTACATCCTGCGGTTCTGAACCAGTGCTTCCAAAAATATAAGTAGCTCCCAATCCGATTTTTGTAGAATCATTATCAGGGTTCAATGTCTTCGCCCTTGTAAATAGATCCCGGCTTTCTAAAGCCATCCAGTTTTTTATCGCCGGATTATCCTGCCTTCGTAAGTTGTTCAAAAATAATTGGGCTGCAAATGTGAGACTTTTTTCAGAATTTTCCAATTTTGCCGCTTCTCCAAGATAATAAGAGTAAGGTAAAAAGCCATTTTCTACCGAGTCTCTCCAGAATTCAGCTAATTGAAGGTTTGCTTTAATCTGCTGATTCTGAACATCTCCACGCACAACAGAATTTTCCAGCCTGCTCACATAAGCCTGTTGCTCCGGACTCAATTTAGACTTGCCTGCATTGAGAATCGTCTTGATATCAAGTGATTGAGTAACATTTCCAGTTGAAACGGGAGTCGTAGATTTTTTGAGGGGAGAAACTGTATTTCCGAAAAAATAAAATATAACAAGAATAACTACTCCGGATACGGCTACAATAATTTGCTGTTTCTTCACATCGGTCTTTTATCCGGCAAAATTACATCTCTTCATCAGGGTTTGGCTGATTATCCTGAACTGCCTGTAGTTTTTTAACTTCTGCGACAAATTCTTTTGCCGGCTTGAAGGAAGGAATGTAGTGTTCAGGTATATGTACTGCGATATTCTTTTTGATATTTCGCCCGATTTTAGCAGCTCTTTTTTTTGTGATAAAACTGCCGAAACCACGTATGTAAATATTCTCCCCCTTCGCAAGGGTATCCTTTACTTCTTTAAACATGGTCTCCAACGTAACCAGGACGTCTACCTTAGGTATACCTGTTTTATCCGAAATTTGATTAACGAGGTCTGCCTTTCTCATGGCGGATTGTTTTATAAGTTTCTGATTTTAAATATATAACAAAAAAATTAATCCACAACAATTTGTAAAAAATTGCAAGGAGCATTTTTTATCGGATATCTAATCCATTGCATTTCAGTAGATTATAAAATACTGATTATCAATGCAGTAAATAATTACTTAGATGTTTTATTTTGAGCCATCATGCAAATTGATTTTACAAAAAAACTACTCGCCTGGAACCTGAAACTCAACAAACGCTCCATGCCCTGGAAAGGCGAAACCAATCCGTACCGGATTTGGCTTAGCGAAATTATATTACAACAAACACGTGTAGAGCAGGGCACTGCCTATTATAAAAAATTCATTTCTGCTTTTCCAACCGTTCAAAAACTGGCGAAAGCGCCTGATAAAGAAATTTTTAAATACTGGGAGGGATTGGGTTATTACAACAGGTGCAGAAACCTGATTGCAACTGCAAAAATAATTTCAAGTGATTATAAGGGTCATTTCCCTTCATCATATGATGAAATACTTGCGCTCCCGGGAATTGGTCCTTATACTGCTGCCGCAATTGCTTCTTTCGCATTCGGATTGCCTTATCCGGTAATAGATGGAAATGTTGAAAGAATATTGGCCAGATATTTTGGGATTAGTGCAGCCGTTGGATCAGCGGCAGTAAAAAAACTTTACGTCAGCATTGCAGAATCTTTGCTGGATAAAAAAGATCCGGGTATCTATAATCAGGCTATCATGGATTTTGGGGCAACGATATGTAAACCACAAAATCCATTGTGCGGTGAATGCGTCCAATCAAAAAATTGCCAGGCATTTCAGCAGGGCTGGATAAATCAGCTTCCTGTAAAATCCTCCCCGGCTGTCCGGAAAAAAAGGGTTTTATATTATTTTATTGTGACTGCCGGAACTGATAAAATATGGATCCGCAAGAGATCAGATAAAGATATCTGGCAAAACCTCTATGAATTTATTTTGTGGGAAACTGGGAAAATAATGCCTCAGGCTCAGATCGTACAATCAGCTTTCTTTAAAAAACATTTCGGTAACCAGGGTTTTCGGATTCAACATATCTCACCCTCCGTCCATCAAATACTTACTCATCAGTCCATTACAGGCCTGTTCGTACATATCAGTAAACAACTGCCCAAATTGGAAGGGTACCAGTCAGTTCACCGGCAACACCTGAAGGAATACCCATTTCCAAAACTCATTGCAGACTACATCAAAAACTTACCGGCTACTGAATCGTGGTAAAGGTTTTGATGGAGTATACCTGCTTTTGAACCGGGGACGGAACCCTCGGAGCTGGAATCATAACATTTTAATAAGCAGCAATATGAGGGGCGTTAACAGGGTAATGTTAATTGGTAACCTGGGTAAGGATCCGGATGTTCAATATCTGGAAGGAAATATCGGAGTGGCAAAGTTTTCTCTTGCTACGACGGAAACTTTCAAAGACAGAACCGGGAAGCTGATTTCACAAACCGAATGGCATACAGTCGTTTTATGGAGGGGTCTGGCGGAATTGGCGCAGAAATATCTTCATAAAGGCAGTCTGGTTTATATTGAAGGCAGACTGCGAACCCGAAGTTGGGAAGATAAGGACGGGAATAAGAAATTTGCGACTGAAATCGTAGGTGATAATCTTATTATGCTGGATAAAAAAATGGATAGTCATCCCAACGCCCACACGCCACCGGAAGGAATAGAAGGTTTGAATGGATCTGATACTGCGACCATGAGCGAGCCTTCTCCCGATTTGCCTTTTTAAAAGCGAAATAGACAAGTTTTATTAAATTTACAATCCTGCAATAAAAAGTTTACCGCTTTTTATGCCGGAATAAAGGATTTTTAACGAAACTGACTATTTTGGATCACCCCGCTGACATGTTAATCGCCCTTAGGCACCCGTATATATTTTTACTGATCAATGCGCAGGCTACAACCATCCTGGTAATCCTTATACTTTTTTTCCTGGTCATGTCTTTTATTGTTTCCGGGTCGCGGATTGCTTTCTTCTCATTGAGTGATAAGGAGGTCAACATTCTTAAAACCAAACAGGATAGCTCCTGGCGCCGTATTGTAAACCTGCTGGAAGAACCAAAAGCACTGCTAGCCTCTTTATTAATCGCAAACATCCTGCTTAATATCGCCATTATCATCCTTTCAAATTTTCTGATTGACCAGGTGATTTCATTTAAACAGGATTACTGGTTTTTCGAATTTATGATGAAAGTGGTCATTGTAAGTTTTGTATTGATTCTGTTCGGCGAAGTGATGCCAAAAGTGTGGGCCAGCCAGAATACACTTCAATTTGCATTTTATACTTCGGGTGTTACAGAAATCATTCATCTTCTTTTCAGAAGACTCGGAATTTTGCTCGCCAATCAATCTGAAAAACTGGAGAGACTTTTTGGGAGCCAGCGTTCGGCCGCTAATAGTCTTGAAGAACTTGATCATGCCATTGACAATGACACCACGGAGGAAGAAAAAAATATTCTGAAAGGCATTATTAAATTCGGGAATATCACGGTCAAGCAGATTATGAAAACCCGCCTGGATGTCAGCGGAATCGAAGATGATTTGAATTTTGGAGAACTGAAACGGAAAATTGAGGAACTACATTATTCCCGCCTGCCGGTCTTTAAAAAAAGCCTTGACGAAATCAGTGGTATGATTCATACAAAAGATCTGATTCCTTACCTGAATGAGGGCGATGAATTTGACTGGCGCAATCTGTTGCGTCCTCCTCATTTTGTTCACGAACACAAAATGATTAAAGACCTGTTGCAGGAATTCCAGGCAGAACGCATTCATTTTGCCGTAGTAGTGGATGAATTCGGCGGCACCAGCGGTATCGTGACCCTGGAGGATATACTGGAAGAAGTAATCGGCGATATCAAAGATGAATTTGATGAGGATGAAGGGGCTTCTGCCAGACAGGATGACGGGTCATTTATATTTGAGGGCCGAACCATGATCAATGATGTTTGTAAAGCAATGAATCTTCCGGTAGAAACGTTTGATAATGTTAAAGGGGATTCGGACTCACTTGCCGGACTTATCCTGGAACTTGCCGGAGAAATTCCCAAAGTAAATGATATTATTGTATGCGGCGATTTTGAATTTAGCATACTGGATGCCGACAGCAGCAGGATAAAAAAAGTAAAAGTTCGTATTAAAATATAAACAGATCTTCTTGAGTCTCAAAATCCACCACTATTTTATATTTTGCTTTTTAATTTCCATTTTGATTGCCTGTAACAGCAATTACACACCAAAGCCTCGTGGATATTTCAGGATAGATTTCCCTCCCCATGCTTACCAGGAGTTCAATTCATCGGGATTTCCCTATTCATTTGAATATCCGGTATATGCAAACATCCTCCGTGATACAGCATTCTTCGGAGACAAGCCGGAGAATCCTTACTGGATCAATATAGATTTTCCGCGTTTCCGTGCAAGAATTTATATCAGCTATAAAAAAGTAGAAGGCAATTACGACAAGCTTCGGGAAGATGCGTATAAAATGACTTATAAACATACTTACAAAGCGAGTTCGATCGAAGATTCACTGATCAGCACACCACTGGGTGTACATGGCATTTTTTTTAATGTAGGCGGAAACGCAGCAACCGCCAAGCAGTTTTTTGTAAGCGATTCGACAAAACATTTCCTTCGCGGAGCTCTGTATTTTGATACGACCCCGAATTCCGATTCTTTGAGTATTGTTAATGCATTTCTTCAGGAAGATATGTACCACCTGATCAATACCCTCCGGTGGAAAAACTGATACAGAATCCTTTCTGATATACTAACTTAGCCGGAATTTCAACCCGAACATTTGATAGCAATTGATAACATATTGGTTAGTGACGAAGTGGTATCTGAACAATTTGTTTGTGACCTCAATAAGTGCAAAGGCGGATGTTGCGAAGATGGTGACTCCGGAGCGCCTCTCGCCAATGAAGAACTTGAATATCTGCGGGATTTTATCGAAGAGGTCAAACCTTATCTCACATCTGAAGGAATCGAAGTGCTTGAAAAAGAAGGGCTTTACAAATATGACCAGGAATTCGGATGGGTAACACCTACCATCGCCGGTAAAATGTGTGCCTATGGATTCAGGGACAAATTGGGTATAATAAAATGCGGGATTGAACAAGCATATCTGGATAAGAAAATAACATGGAAAAAGCCACTCAGCTGTCATTTGTTTCCGATAAAAATTACACGCAGTAAGAGACAGAATCAGGAATATGTTAACTACGAACCCCGCGAAGATTTATGCCAGGCAGCCTGCAAAATGGGAAAGCAGTTAAAAGTTCCCGTTTATGTATTCCTGAAAGAGGCCCTGATCAGAAAATACGGCTCTGATTTTTATTCTACTCTTGAAGCAACTGCGCTTCATAAAAAAAAAGGTAAAGCTTAGGCCGTCTATGAAAATTCTACCCGCTTTTATTTTCTTCCTGGCTATTTTACTGTCCTGTCAGTCATCATTCTCCCAGGATAGTTCTGCACAAATTCAACCTTTGCCGGCGACACAAATGCGGGATACAACGATCGCCCTCGATCCGTCATTCAAAATCAAAAACGTATACGCGAGGAAGGACCGATATGATGCAATCAGCGATTCAATCAAGGCTTCTTTGGTCTGGAGCGCAAAAATGCACGACACAGTCATTGTGTTAAATACCAGTTTCGTCGTCGAAAATGTATATGCTGAACGGGATTCTTTGGATGCGATAGCGGAGCGGATCGCTGCTAAAAGAACTGCATTCAGGGATTCCTTAAATGCTATCGGAACGGCTTTAATGCGTTCTGCCGATATGCAGGATACGACGATTGCGTTAGATCCTTCCTTCGTAATCCGGGAATTTTATGCGAAAAAGGATTCATTACAGGTAATCAGGGATTCTTTAAGAGCTCTACTGGTTCAGGCATCTCAAATGCAGGATACCGTGATTGAGATGGACCCGGTCTTTGTGGTCAGGAATACATACCTGAATAAAGATAAGGCGGATGCGATCGTTGACTCCATAAAAACCACACTTTCGGAAGCTGCCCAAATGCAGGACACGGTCATTGCGCTGGAACGCTCCTTTGTCGTCCGTTACGCGTATGCTGCAGTAGATCGGGCGGATGCTATACGGGATTCCATTGCACGACCTACCATTATGCAGGACACGATCATCTCGTTGGATCCAAACTATATTGTACGGGATCTCTATACTTTAAAGGATTCGTTGGACATAGTCAGGGATTCATTAAACGCAGTCAATATTGCTTTAACTGCCATAGCGGATTCTGTTAGTGCGGATTCTGTTCGACGGCACTGGGCAGGATGGAAAAAATATGATGTTCAGCCCAGTCTTTCTTATAACCTGAATTCACAAAAAATGTTGAAAGCCAAGAGCAAGGCTGCGCTGCAATATAATATAGCTGATTTTTATTTATATCTGAACGGCGAACTCGTTCGCTCACCCAAATCAGAAATGGGATTTTTTGCCGCGGGATGTCTTGCTTTTATTTCCGATGATACATTATTACTAAACAGTGGACTTGGTTTTAAAGTAGGTGTGGGTGTAGGTATAAAAATATTCGATGGGAAATTTACAAGTTCACTGCATGCCAACACGGGTAATCAACAGGTTTTTAAAGTATCAGAAGATGATAATGATTATAAAAAAAGCCTTACTGTAGAACCGGTAAGCCAATCACTGAAATTACGAAGCGATCCGGCCTATGGCGGTGATGTCATCATCGGTGAGTATCAGGCTACCTACAAGAAATTCTACCAGAAAATGAATGACGGTGATAACGATGAGAAAAAATACAATGTCAGGATCATTTTCAGGTGTCGTGTAAGCGGAGGCATTAATAACCACGCCAGATAATTTATTATCTTCAATCTATGACAAGGGATCAGGCATCAACCTTTTTAGACAAGAGCGGTATTAAGGCGGCAGACCTGGAACATCGCCGTAAAATCAATTTCAATATTGGCAAATATGATGCAGTTGTTCCAATGGGGAAACAACAATTCGACAAGATCCATCTCGCAAGAGAACGGGCAAAAAATATTAAGTGGAGATCCCTTGAATCGCTCGATCAGCAATTGGAACGTTTTGAACAGGCTTTCACCAGGCGCGGCGGAAAAGTTATCTGGGCAGAGGACAGTGCCGACGCCCTGCGGGAAATTCTGGCCATATGTAATGCGAAACAATGCAAGGCAGTCGTAAAGAGCAAGAGCATGGTGACCGAAGAAATTCACCTGAATAAATTCCTGGAGGAAAACAATATTGAAAGCCTGGAAACTGATTTAGGGGAATATATCCAGCAACTCGACAATGAGCCGCCTTATCATATTGTTACTCCGGCTATGCACAAAAGCAAGGAAGACATCGCCAAACTCTTCCATGAAAAATTGAATACGGCCCCTGATCTGTCGCCGGCTGAACTCACCTTGATAGCGCGCCAAAAAATGCGGGCAAAATATCTTCAGGCAGAGGTTGGTATTACGGGTGCTAATTTTATCATTGCCGATACCGGCAGCATAGCCCTGACAGAAAATGAAGGCAATGGCAGACTTTGCGCTTCGTTTCCGAAAACTCATATAGTGATTACGGGCATTGAAAAAGTAATTCCCTCTATGACTGATCTCGCATTATTCTGGCCCCTGCTCGCTACATTCGGAACGGGTCAGCGCGTGACCAGTTATAATTCAATTATATCCGGACCGAAACAAGCTGGAGAATATGACGGACCCGATGAAATGTATGTGATCCTCCTTGATAACGGACGTACGAATATGCTGGCCAATACCAAACTGAGGGAGAGCCTCTACTGTATTCGTTGCGGAGCCTGTTTAAATGCGTGCCCAGTGTATAAAAATATTGGTGGTCATAGTTACGGAACAACCTATAGTGGTCCGATCGGCGCCGTAATCACCCCCCATTTAAAGGGTCTTAACGACTGGAAACATCTGAGTTATGCGTCTTCTTTATGCGGCAATTGCACAGAAGTATGTGCTGTGAAAATTAATTTGCACGAAATATTATTGGAAAACAGGCATGAGGCCGTTCAGCAGGGAGCATCCGGATGGATGGAAAGATTAGCCTGGAAAGGATGGAAACAAGCCAGCCTGCAAAGAAAATGGATGAACATGGGTAATTCAAAAATAAAAAACTGGTTCATCAACCGGGTTTTTCGCGGATGGAACAGGCAAAGAGCTGACCTGTATTTTCCCGATAAAAGCTTCAACCAGCAATGGGTGGAAAAGCATAAATCCTAAGCATGCTTTTTTATACTGTTCATCCGAGTCCGCGCCTGGATTATATGCTTGATCTGGTCAGCAACGAAATTCTCACTGAACCTTTTATTCAGACAAGTGACCGATCCGTTTACCTGTCATACACGGGTCCCAAACTGAATTATTCACCGGAACGGATTTCTGAAAATGAATTTTATTTATTTCCGCATAAACTGCTTTTTGAGACGGATATAAAAACACAGCCAATCGACCGGTTTGATATTTTCGGCCGCCCGGCATTTTTCCGGACTGAAGGAGATTTCCCATTTGATATTTTTGCAGCCGCTTTTTTCCTTGTAAGCCGATACGAAGAATATCTTTTATTTCAGCCTGACAAGTATGGTCGTTTTCCCCATCAGGCATCCCTGGCTTTCAGAGAAAACTTTCTGGATTTTCCGATCATAAACTATTGGCTGGATGATTTTAAAAAATCGCTGGGCCGGAAATTTCCGGATCTGATTTTCCGTATGAAAGATTTTAAGTTCATCCCCAGCTATGACATTGACATCGCCTATTCTTATAAATTGAAGGGACTGAAACGTAATATGGGTGGCTTTTACAGGTCATTGGTGAAGGGGCAGTGGGCTTATTTGCTGGATCGTTGGGATGTTTTATTTAACAAAAAACAAGATCCCTTCGATTCTTATGAATGGCTTGATTCCCTGCATCTTTATTGCAGAACACGAGCCTACTATTTTTTTCTTGTAGCAGAAAAACAAAAAGGCGTAGATAAGAATATTTCCCCTGATAAGCCCGAAATGAAATCACTGATTTCTTATCATGCAGCTGGTTACACCGTGGGTTTACATCCATCCTGGCAAAGCGGGGATGAAGAAGCTGTATTGATGGACGAAGTAGACAGACTGACAAAAATAATCAGGTCCCCGGTAAAATATAGCCGGCAACACTATATTCGTATGAGTTTGCCCGAAACATACCGCAGACTCATAAAAGCCGGAATAGATAAAGATTTTTCCATGGGATATGGAGCAGCCAATGGATTTCGGGCATCCATTGCTTCGTCATTTTATTGGTACGACCTGCAGGCTGAGAAAAAAACAGGATTGATGCTTTTCCCTTTTTGTTTTATGGATTCAACTTCTTTTTATGAGAACCAGCTCAGTCCAAAATCTGCGTTGTCAGAATTGATGGACTATTACAGGAAAATAAAACAGATAAATGGCCTGATGATAACGATCTGGCACAATCATTTTTTCGGCAGCGACCCCATGTTTGCTGGATGGAAAGAAGTATATGAGGTGTTTCTAAAGGACCAGATCTACTGGGATACCTGATTCACTCGACAACAATTTGGGATTGTGGAATTGTGTAAATCTGGTAATCAGAGAATGAAATTTTCATTTGAATTTAAAATTCGATTTTTGATTAGACAAAGCGTCCAGCCCCATTTCTCATTTCATCTCCACATCACCACATTTTCACAATTCTACTTTTACCACATTAAGAAATACGTACTAATGTTTAAAGTGACGCATCCCGGTCATTACCATTACAAGTCCTTCTTTCTTACAAAACTCTATGCTGTCTTTATCGCGGATAGATCCACCGGGCTGGATAAATCCTGAAACTCCCTCTGCTGCCGCAATACGGACACAATCGTCGAATGGAAAGAACGCATCTGAAGCCAGCATTGCTCCCTTCAGACTGAATTTAAACTGATTGGCCTTTTCAATTGCCTGTCTCAGCGAGTCGATTCGACTTGTTTGTCCGCAACCCTTTCCGATCAATTGTTTGTTTTTTATAATGGCAATGGCATTTGATTTCAGATGTTTACAAACCAAATTCCCGAATATCAGATCCTGTTTTTCAGCATCGGTACTTGCTCTTCCACCCATTTCTTCCCATTTCTCAAAGTTTCCTTTGTCAGCACTCTGTATCAGCATCCCATTCAGCACTGATTTTTTCACGAGACCCTCTGCCGGCTGATTAAATAACTGAAGAAGTATGCGATTCTTTTTTGTTTTAAGCAAATCCAGCGCCTCCTGCGAGAAAGATGGTGCGATCAGAACTTCAAAAAATAATTCGTTAATTGCCTGTGCGGTTGATAAATCAATTTCACTATTACAAACGAGCACACCGCCGAAAGCACTTTCAGGGTCTCCCGCCAATGCATGATCCCAGGCACTCCGTGTGGTATTGCGGGCAGCGATACCACAAACATTTGTGTGTTTGATGATCGCGAAAACTGTTTTCTCTTCAAATTCACCAATCAGCTGAATGGCTGCATCAATGTCCACCAGGTTATTGTACGAAATTTCCTTACCGTTTAGCTGCCTGAATATTTTTTCCCAGTCCCCTTCAAAATATGCCTGCTGATGAGGGTTTTCTCCATAACGCAGATGTTTTACAATTTTGGAGATAGAAATTGTTTTGCCCGGATTAAAATATTCATGAATAGCAAGATCGTAGCCGGCTACAACTTCAAAGGCTTTCGCGGCGAGATCCTTTCTTTGTTCGCGTGTGAGCGCTCCCTCCTGACTGATTAATAATTGTTCAAGGAGACCATAATCTTTTTTATCGGCGATAACTGCGACATGTGAAAAGTTTTTAGCCGCTGCACGGATCATGGAAGGGCCGCCTATGTCTATTTTTTCAATAATTGATTTTTCGTCTTTTGTGTTTGCAACTGTTTCTTCAAACGGATAGAGATCCACGATCACCAGGTCAATTTCGGGAATATTATATTCTTTCATTTCTTTCAGATCCTGTGCTTCTTCTCTTCTCCCAAGAATACCACCGAATATGGAAGGGTGAAGGGTTTTAACGCGGCCACCCAGGATGGAGGGGTAACTGGTAAGCTCTTCAGCCCCGGTGCAGGGATATCCAAGACTCTCTATAAATGATTTTGTACCTCCCGTGGAAATCAAACGCACACCCAATTTATGAAGTTGCGTAACGATGGGTTCCAATCCATCTTTATAAAAAACGGAAATCAGCGCAGACTGTATTTTTTTTACCATAACTGAAATTTGAGCCGAAAGGTTTATGAAGGAGCCGCAAATTTACTGCAATCAGTTTTCATGACAAAGTCAGTCTATTTAATCATGCGAAAGAATAGAAAAACAGCCAGTGTCCCCAATCCGGCAAACAGCCATAGTTTTTTTCTGCATTTTACGAAATGATAGGAACAAAAAATCATAGCATATAGTAACATCACGCCCGGAAAAGAAATTCGAAGATTTGGAACCACAGCGCCAGGCAATCCGGAAAGATGTTCAATGAAGCCATTTAATGCTTTGATCAGAATCCCCAAAATCCATCCGACGAGCTGTGCCAGTGGATGAATTGGGTAGCAGACACACAGAAGAATCCCACCTGCCAGAATAAGACTAGACAAAGGAACAGCCAGCAGGTTGGCAACGAGGAAGTAGGTCGGGAACCTGTTAAAATAATATATGCTAATGGGTGTGGTGAGTATTTGTGCCGCTATGCTTACTGAAGTTGCATTCCAAAGTGCACGCAGCGTTTTGTTTTGCAATGGTAAAAGATCCCGGATCGGTTTTGAAAATAGGCCCAGACTCAAAACTGCCGCATAACTCAGTTGAAAGCCGGTATCAAAAATCCAGAAAGGATCAAAGCAAAGTAACAGGAATGCGGACGCTGCCAGTATATTATACAATGTTGCTTCCCTGAAAATGTTTCTTGCAAAAAGTGTGATACTGAACATCCCGGCCGCACGAATTACAGAAGGGGATGCTCCGGAAAGCAAACTATAACTCCACAGGCAGACGATCATTACCAACAGTTTTATCCAGCGGGCGTATTTGTTTTGCCCTTTTTGTGAAAGAACAATCTGTAGAAAATGACAAATCAATGCAAGATGTAATCCTGAAATCGCGATGATATGTATAACGCCGGTATCAGCATAAGATTTCAGCAAAACCGGATCCAGGTCGTCAGTAAAACCAACCATGAGCGCCTCAAGTAAACTGTTTTCTGATTTAGAAGGAACATGCTTTTTAATAATGACCAATATTTTTCTTCTGAAAGAATCAAGACATGATAAAACAGATTTTGTTTCTGCGTGCGGAACAATTGAGTAATCATTTTCTTTCAGGAAAAGCTGGCTATAGATATGTCTCAGACGGCAGAATTTCTTATAATCAAAATCAAGTGATTTGAAATTTTCAATCGGTTGTAGGATTTTGTCGGTAATGATCCATGAATTCCCGGTTAACTGCCGGGAAAGTTTGTCATTATTAAAATAAACCAGAACTTTTTCATTTTGGTAATAACAGGTTTGGTTTTTAACAAGGCACTCAATCCTCGCCAGACATTTATAAGAATTTCTCCTTTGAACAGGATCACTCATAACATGGATCAGCAAATAATTCTTACTGTTATTAGAATAGTATTCCGATTCCGTCAGAGGTTTATCCTGGTGAAGATGCATAAGTATACTTCCTAAAGAAACAAGTGATACCTGCATGGCGATTCCATAAATCCATGGCGCGCGAAATTTTATTCGAAAAGGAATGCAATGGCAAAAATCAGAACGATGATAGAAAATAAAAAACCCGACAGGAGAAAAACAGCCCTGAATGGAAGATAATATTCCAAAAGCAGACCTGAAATCAGGGGAAGAAACAGCCTCAGAAAAGGGACTGTTTTCCATGGACTGCGATTTGCGGTATTTTCAAAATCCAGCATCGGCCATTAATATCCCCTAAATCAAATGCTTTAATTGCCGGATCTGTTAGCCAATTCACTTTTTTTGACGGGGTTTTTGTACCGTTTTTTGACGGTATTTTATCCTGATTAATACGGTTAATATTGGCAAAAAATAACGGTACTCCTTGATTATCTTAATCTTACAAATAATGTTAATTCATAATTCTTTGTATTCCACATGCTTGTAAATCATATCTGTGCATTAAGGTTTTAGTTTTAGGTAAATCACGATTATTTCATTTCCCTAAAAATAAGACCAATGATCACGCAAGTAAAAAATCAGTTAAGAGCCAGAAAAAGTGAACGCACGGATGATGCTGAAAATTTCATCAGAGAATACAAACAAAAAAGATGGGTGCAGAATTCTGAAAGAATTGGAAAGGCTGATTCACTCAGCGCCTGGTATAGTGTTGAAGAGTTGGAAAACTTTCTGGCTCTGGCCAAATCAAATGGCGGAGACGGTGTCAGATTTTTTTATGGTGCATTTCCGGAAAATTATTCCGCTAAACCCGAATATGCTGGCAGACAGACGCTCGTAATGGTTGCCACCAAATCCAGGACTACGGACGATGGATGCACCATTGATAAAAATATTTATAGGGAAAATAATGGTCGGGTCGAAATATTAAGTGGTGGTATTCCTAGGGGTTGTCCGCCGGTCTGTCCACCACCTGATGGTGGAATGGGCGATTTTGGTATTACAATCGTTGACAGGGGATCGAAGGGTATGGAAATAGTTTAAAGTTATCAGTTCTCAATTAAACCTCCCTCGGGAGGTTTTTTTATGCCGTATAAGTTTGCCGATATTTGGGTATATGAAATTTAATGTCAGCGATTTCATCCAACTATCTATTTTCTTAATCAGCTTATTAGTTTTTGCAAAGAAACCCACTCCTCGCTATTTAAGATTATTGCCGATATACTTTTTTTGTCTAATGATCGTAGACAAGGTAATAGATTACACTACAGATCTTGGAATGCACAACAATATCATATTGAATACATGGGGCATTGTAGAATTTTCATTTTATTTTTTTGTACTTCGGGAAATAATTGGAAGCGTGAAAATAAAAAAACGCATTTTCTATGTTATGATAGTTTATGCCGTTTTTGCGCTTGTCAATTTATTTCTCATTCAACACAATGATCTTTTTAATCCCATCAACTTTACTATTGGAACGGTTATTACGGTCATTTTCTGCATTTATTATTTTATTGAATTGTTTCAAAAAACAGAAGCACAATCACTGATGAGGGTTACCAGTTTTTGGATTGTATCGGCCATCCTTTTTAACGTGGTACTTATATTTCCCATATTGGGCGCTCATCAGTTTTATGGATCAGTTAAATAAAACGAATCGAAATACATCGATGATCATATTCAATAATATCGTCGCTATTTTCAATATTATCAGTGTTTTGACATATATTTTATATTCGATTGGTTTCTTATGCAGGATCCGAACCAGCAAATCTACTTTGTAATCTTTATGGGCACCCTGCTGGCGCTGCTGCTGGTGGGGTTTATCCTGGGAATGATGTTTTTTTATCAGCGCAGGCGGCAAAAGCAGGAACGGGAGATGGCCCGGTTGAAGGAAGAGTATGAACAGGAAGTACTTCGTTCCCAACTGGAAATACAGGAAGAAACCATGAAAACGATTGCCCAGGAATTGCACGACAATATCGGGCAAAGTCTTTCGGTTATCAAATTATGGATGTCGATGGCACCGATAAGCGAGGATCATGAAGCGTATGAGGGAGTGCAGAATTCAAAGGAGATGTTACAAAAAGTGATCAGAGATATGGCCGATCTGACAAAAAGCCTCCATACAGACCGTATTGCGGATATCGGGTTGTCTGAAGCCATTAATTTCGACCTGAATTCGATTCGAAGAGCCGGCATTCTGAAAATACATTTTGAAAAGGAAGGAGATGAATTCCATTTCACAGATCAAAAATCAATATTTATTTTTCGCATGTACCAGGAGATGATGAATAACATCATTAAGCATTCGCAGGCCAAACATGTAAGGGTTTCTATAATCTATTCCAACAATGATAACTTTGTACTGGCCATTGAAGATGATGGTGTGGGTTTTGACGTTAAGCAAAAGAAAGAATCCTCCAGTGGGTCCAGCGGTTTGGGATTAAAAAGCATGCGTAACAGGGCAAAAATGATCGGTGCAGATTTGTCGATTCAGAGTGAACCGGAAAAAGGAACATTGATTACGGTACATGTTCCATTAAATTAATTTTTTAATATAGCTCATGTCATCTTTAAATAAACAGATTCAGGTTGCAATTGCGGATGACCACACACTTTTAAGGAAAGCGCTTGCAAAACTGGTTAGTTCTTTTGAAGATTATAACGTCTTATTTGAAGCCGATAACGGTAAGGAAATTAAAAAGAGGATCAACGAACACATGGTTCCTGATCTGGTCCTTCTGGATGTTAATATGCCCGAGATGGACGGATTTGAAACAGCTTCCTGGCTGAATAAGAACTATCCGAAAATAAAAGTACTGGCACTTTCCATGTTTAGCGATGAGCGCACTATTATCCGGATGCTCCGGCAGGGAGCCAGAGGTTATATCATGAAAAATATCGACCCGGAAGAATTGAAAAAGGCGCTGGATTCCGTGGTGAAGAAAAATTTCTATTTATCGGAGGAAATTTCAGGTAAGATCATCAGTGGATTGCACAAAGATGTAGACAAAGCAGAAGAACCGGCTTCTCTTACACAAAGGGAAAAAGACTTTCTCCGTCATATATGTTCAGAAATCACGTATAAAGATATCGCTGCAAAAATGTTTGTCAGTCCCAGGACGGTCGACGAATACCGAAATTCACTTTTTGATAAATTAAAAGTGAGATCCCGTGTCGGACTTGTCATGTATGCCATCCGGAACGGGCTGGTGGAAGCCTGAGGAAAGTATGGGAGTATGAGAGTATGGGAGTATGAGAGTGCAACTTTTCCACTAACACTCCCATACTCCCATACTCTCTATACTCCCATACTAAAGTCGAGTGATAAGTTTACTTCGAGAGGTACATACTCCGATCCTTATACAATTGTCTGAAGTACGGGTCTTTCAGATCTTTTATAAACCGGATTGCTTCCCCGGTTGATTTCATTTCCGGCCCCAGTTCTTTATTTACTCCGGGGAATTTGTCGAAGCTGAAGACGGGTTCCTTGATCGCGTATCCCTTTAGATTTTTTACGAAGCTGAAGTCTTTTAATTTGTTATGGCCCAACATGACTTTGGTAGCCACATTGAGGTAAGGGATCTGATAGGCTTTAGCAATGAAAGGAGTTGTTCTGGAAGCACGGGGGTTGGCTTCGATCACAAATACTTTTCCATCCTTGATGGCAAATTGTATATTGATCAATCCCCTGATGTTTAAACGGAAAGCAATTTTTCTGGCATATTCTTCCATCGTTTCTACAACCAGGGGAGTCAGGTTAAACTGTGGGAGCACGGCATTGGAGTCACCACTGTGAATACCCGCCGGTTCAATATGTTCCATCAGTCCCATCTTGTGAAACTGATCCCCGTCGCATATACCATCGATCTCTGCTTCCTGACAACGATCCAGGAAATGATCAATGAGAATTTTATTATCAGGAAGATGTTTCAGCAGGCTGATAACAGCACTCTCCAGCTCCTGGTCATTGATTACGATTCGCATGCGCTGGCCTCCCAGAACATAACTGGGCCTTACCAATACCGGATATCCAACCGTTTTTGCTACTTCCACTGCTTCATCTACTGTAGTTGCTGTACCGTAGGATGGATATGGAATATCCATTTCCTTTAGCATATCGCTGAAACGACCGCGGTCTTCGGCGATATCCATATTATCGTAAGAAGTTCCGACAATGCGAATACCCCTTTTATGCAGTTTCTCTGCCAGTTTGAGGGCTGTCTGACCACCTAATTGAACAATTACACCATGTGGTTTTTCATGTTCAATGATGTCCCAAAGATGTTCCCAGAACACAGGTTCAAAATATAATTTATCAGCCATGTCGAAATCCGTAGAAACAGTCTCCGGATTACAATTCACCATAATAGATTCGTAGCCACATTCTTTCACTGCAAGTAAACCGTGCACGCAACAATAATCGAATTCGATACCCTGACCGATCCGGTTAGGACCAGAGCCCAGGATAATGATTTTCTTTTTGTCTGTAACCACACTTTCACTCAGTCCTTCATTTTCGAATGTGGAATAGAAATAAGGTGTTTTTGCCTCGAATTCGGCACTACAGGTATCCACCATTTTAAAAATGCGATTAATACCTGCGGCTTTTCTTTTCTGAAAAATCTTTTCTTCATCACCATCCTGCATGATCAGGGCGATTTGTGCATCACTGAATCCAAGCGTTTTTGCCTCCCGGAGCAATTCAACCGGGAGTGTTTCCATTTTATACTTTTTAATTTCTTTTTCGGCCGTACAAATCTTCTGGATTTCATATAAGAACCAACGGTCAATGCCAGTTGCCTGTGATATGGTTTTGACACTCACGCCCAGCATAATGGCGTCCTTGATTCTGAATATCCGGTCCCATTTGGGAATCTTGATATATTGAATAAGTTCTTCGGCATGCATCTGGCTTTTGCCATAATAACCGAGTCCTACTGCATTATTTTCCAAACTTTGACAGGCCTTCTGAAGCGCTTCTGTAAAACTTCGTCCAATCGACATTACTTCCCCGACGCTTTTCATCTGTAAACCCAGCGTATCGTTCGCCCCTTTGAATTTATCAAAATTCCAGCGGGGCATTTTAACGATCACATAATCCTGTACTGGCTCAAAATAAGCGGAAGTCGTTTGGGTTATCTGATTTTTTAATTCATCGAGATAGTATCCGATGGCTAGTTTGGCCGCAATCTTTGCGATCGGGTATCCGGTTGCTTTGGAGGCCAGCGCGGAAGATCTTGATACCCTCGGATTTATTTCTACTGAAATGATTTGTTCTGTTTCCGGGTTCAGCGCGAACTGTACGTTGCAACCACCCGCAAAATTGCCCAGTGAGCGCATCATCAGGATGGCTTTGTTACGCATATCCTGGAATGCTGTATCGCTCAGCGTCATGGCCGGTGCAACAGTTATGGAATCCCCTGTATGAACGCCCATCGGGTCCAGGTTTTCCACTGTACAAATGATAACAACATTATCGTTTTTATCTCTTAAGAGTTCAAGTTCATATTCCTTCCAACCCAGAACGGCCTTTTCAACGAGAACCTCATGGATAGGTGATGCTTTCAAACCTTTATCAAGCGCAGCGTCCAGATCATCTTTACTGTGTACAAAACCTCCTCCGGTTCCCCCCAGGGTAAAAGAAGGCCTGATTACCAGGGGGAATCCTATTTCCTGAGCGAATTCTTTTCCTTCCAGCATGGAGTTTGCAACCCTGGATGGCGCTACATCAATGCCGATACGGACCATCAGCTGTTTAAATTTTTCCCGGTCCTCGGCGGTATTGATGGCATCGATGTCAACACCGATCATTTCGACCTTGTATTTTTCCCAGATGCCCAATTCATCTGCTTCCTTGCAAAGATTGAGTGCGGTTTGTCCGCCCATGGTAGGCAAAACAGCATCGATCTGGTTCTCTTCCAGGATTTGTTCGATGCTTTCCACTGTCAAAGGAAGCAGGTAAACACGGTCGGCCATCATTGGATCTGTCATGATAGTCGCCGGATTGCTGTTAATCAGGATCACTTTGATGCCTTCCTCCCGGAGACTTCTGGCCGCCTGAGAGCCGGAATAATCAAATTCACAAGCCTGACCGATAATAATGGGACCTGAACCAATAATGAGTACTGAAGTGATTGAAGGATTTTTTGGCATCGAAAAACAAATTCCGCAAAGGTATGGGTGTGCAGGTTCCCGGAGAAATAATTTAAAGTGAAGAATAAAAAAAACCCTTCCGTGTTCAGACGGAAGGGTTTATATATTTTTCAAGGGCATTTCAATTGTTGTGGAATGATGCCATTTCGATATCATCAAGTAAAACACCACCTTTCTTCGCCTGTTGCTTTTTTTCGGCAATGAGTTTTTTATAGTCAACTTTTGATTTGATCCTGAAGACCCATTTTTGTTTTGCTTCTTCACCACGTACGATTCCTATAACGGATCCGACGCTGATGACGAAAAACAGTAAAAATTTATTTTTGAATAACATCTGAGCACTTTTTCAAGTCCTGTCCTAATATAAAGACAGCTTGTATATGCCAAAAGCTGTACCAATTTTTAATTTTTTTGATAATCCTTCATTATCATTTACTAACATTTATTTAAGATTGGGAGAATCTTGATTCGAATCCTTATTTGGGATTAGAACACCTTTATAATTCTAAATTTGGGATTCTATGATCAGATCCGTCCTGTTATTGGTCTTCTTTTTTTATACTGATTTGGCTTCCGGCCAGCTTTTCCCGGTGACCAATTATCCACAGAAGGACTTCAGAAACCCGTTGGATATACCCATTAGCCTGGCTGCTAATTTCGGGGAATTGCGTGCCAACCATTATCATATGGGCCTGGATATCAGAACGGCTCACCGGGAAAACCTGCCGGTCTTTGCTGCAGCTGACGGATATATATTCCGGATAAAAATTGAACCTTTTGGATTTGGCCAGGCGATCTATATACGGCATACCAATGGGTATGTAAGTTTGTATGCCCATTTAAATGCTTTCTATCCTGCTCTTGCAAACTGGGTAAAACAAAAACAATATGAATTACAACGCTGGGCTGTTTCGCTGGATTTGCCACCGGGATTATTGTCTGTTAAAAAGGGCGACCTGATTGCTTATAGCGGAAACATGGGTGGATCGCAGGGTCCTCATTTGCATTTTGAAATCCGGACATTTCCTGACGACATCAATCTGAATCCGATGTTATTTGGTCTGCCCATTGCAGACAATACTCCACCCGTTTTCAGAAGTCTTTCGGTTTATGACCGCAACAGAAGTTTCTATGAGCAGTCTCCGTCCTTTATTCCCGTGAGGGGGAATGCGGGAAACTATGTTCTTGGCCTCCCCGTTCTTATTCTGAAAACACCTAACCCGGGATTCGGTATTTCGGGGTTTGATACCCAATCAGGGTCGAATAATCCAAACGGTATCTTTCAAGGGATTATATATGATAATGGGGATGCTGTTTCGGGGTTCCAAATGAATGAAATCAGTTATAACGAAACCAAGGGTATCAATGCACATATTGATTATCCGACCCATGAACGTGGTGGACCCTACTATCAGCTACTCTTCAAAATGCCTGGTTATAATCATTCTATATACAGGGAATCAAAACCGGGCGGATATCTTCATCTGGAAGACGGCAGCCTTCATCTGATCCGAATTGAACTGAAGGATGCGTATGGTAACATTTCAAAACTTGAATTCAAAGTACGCTATGAACCGGGCGAAAATGGACAGGCCATTTATGCCGGCAAAATATTTTATCCTGGAATGCTGGATGGCCTTGAAGCGCCAAATGCTGCTTTCTATCTCGGACAAACCTGCCTGTATGACTCTGTTCATTTAAATTATGCAGAACTGACCACCATAGAAAAGGATTTGGTTTCCGCCATTCACAATTTCGGCAATCCACAGGTACCTCTGGCAGATACCATGACCGTCAGAATAAAATTAACGAACCCGCTGAACCAAAAAGATCACGTTCTGATGATGTGGTCGGACCGTGAGGATTTCGAAGTGAAAAAACCTCAATGGATGGGAGACTGGGCGACGGCGAGTTTTAGGAATTTTGGCAATTTTGCATTGACTCTTGATACCCTTCCACCGGTAATACGCATTCCGGGAGTAGTGGAAAATGCAAATCTGAGAAGAAGCAGCCGAATAGCTGTGGTCGTAACCGACAACTATAAAAAAATAAAATCTTTCCGCGCCACGCTGGATGGAAACTGGTTGTTATTTACCAATGATAAAGCCAAAGCCTTTATTTATCATTTCGATGAACATTGTAAACCGGGTAAACATGAGTTGAAAATCTTTACTGAAGATGAGGCCGGAAATTCTGCTTCGTCTGTCATCCATTTTACGAGGTAGATCTTTGAGCCTAACGCGTAATGCCAAACGCTCAACGCCCGACAATCCATTCCACATCTCCTGATTTGAATGTTCCGTCTTCTGTAATCAACAATCCATTTGAATCGACAGCTTTCAGAACAGACACAATTAATTCGTCATTCTTTTTTAGCGCAATAACCTGGTCTTTCTTGTAAAGTGAATCATTCAGCCTGCTCAGGATCTGATCAGGCGTTTTTTGCAGTATCGAAATCTGATCACGTATTCCGGGCACCAATTCCCGGGCTATGGCAACCGGTTCATATTGAAAACCAGTGATTTGTTTCAGGGAAATTGCGTTTGGAATTTCCACGGGGAAGTTGGTCTGATTCAGGTTCATTCCAATACCAATAACAGCCCAGTCCCAGGTTTGACCTGTGACCACACTTTCTATCAACAAACCTCCTGCCTTTCTGTCACTCCAATAGATATCATTCGGCCATTTAATTTTCCAATTTTTATTTTGAAATCCTTTCGTGAGATCCAGGATGGCCAGTGCAATGGCGGCAGAAAACAGGAATTGTTGAGTAAGTTTCAGGGGGGAAGGCTTAATAACCAGGCTCATCATCAGGTTTTGTCCGGGTTCACTTACCCAGGTCTTACCCCGCTGGCCTTTTCCCGCCCATTGATGGCGGGCTAAATAAACCATCCCGTCTAAAGCCAATCCTTCATGAATGCGGGCCATGGCATAGTTGTTGGTGCTATCCACAGATTCCAGCTCAATCAACTGATTGTCAAATGTTGTCCTGGCCGGGTTCTCCTTACCGTGATCTGGCAAAAGATTACTATTTTTGGGCAATGCGAAAGTAGTATTCCTTTGATAACTGGAAACAACGCCTTGCATAATTCATCATTTAAAATATTCTGATTATTGGAACAATTGTCAATGTTGGTTAACCGGAAACCTAATAAATCTGCCCGGTTAGCAAAGAACTCAAAAATCATAAGAGCCATTATCCAGGCAATTCAGGAAAAAAAAGGCGAAAAAATCATATCACTTGATCTCCGGAAAATACCAGAAGCAGTAGCAGATTTTTTTATAGTTTGTGAAGCGGGAAGTACCACCCAAGTCAGAGCCATAGCGGATTTCATTGAAAAGGAAGTGAAAGAAAAATGCAATGAGTCCCCTTATATGCATGAGGGCAGGCAGGTGCTTCAGTGGGTTATCATCGACTATATAAATGTGGTAGTTCATATAATGCTTCCCGATTCCCGACGTTTCTATAAGCTGGAAGAGATGTGGAGCGATGCCGAAGTTGAAGAACATGAAGGCTGATCATCATAATCTTTATACCGTTTTTCTGAACTTTTTTATTTCCCAAACATTAATTACTAGAAGGAAGACCATCAAATGCCACAGAATAATATAAAACCGAACGACAGGCCAGGATTTTCAAGATTCAGACCTCGAGGTGGAGGAGATGAAAATACACCGAAAAAAGGACCAAAATTCAATATCTATTGGATCTGGGCCGTAATAGCCATTATTTTACTTGGATATAATTTTTTAGGATCCGGGTTTACTCCGGATGCACATCACCTGGATTCGGAATTGGAATTCAGGAACAATATGCTCGATAAGGGAGACGTCTCACGCCTTGTGCTGGTTACCAATAAAAACCTTGTCAGGGTTTATATCAAGAAAGACAGTCTGGACAAATCCTATTATAAAGACCTGCTCGGAAAAAATTATCAGATCGTCAAAGCCGACGGTCCGCAATTCGAATTCCAGGTTACCAAGATTGACGATTTCGAAAAGAGAATGAGCGAATTCTTCATCAAGAACCCTGCATTGGAAGTTCCGATGTCACCGGTTCAGGAGGGCGACTGGATTCCCGGATTGTTACAAATTGCACTTCCGATCCTGATCATCCTGTTGATTTGGGTTATGCTCATGCGTAAAATGGGTGGCCAGGGTGGTAGCGGCGGCCCGGGTGGAATTTTTAATATCGGAAAATCTAAAGCTACTTTATTCGATAAGGGAACACGGGTGAACATCACATTTAACGATGTCGCTGGTCTGGATGAAGCCAAGGTGGAAGTCATGGAAATCGTTGACTTTCTAAAAAACCCAAAAAAATACACCGCCCTCGGAGGTAAGATTCCAAAAGGCGCTTTACTTGTCGGACCACCGGGTACGGGTAAGACCCTTCTGGCAAAGGCTATGGCAGGAGAGGCCCAGGTTCCATTCTTCTCCATGAGCGGATCCGACTTTGTTGAACTGTTTGTAGGTGTTGGTGCAAGCCGGGTTAGGGATCTTTTCAAACAGGCACGTGAAAAAGCACCGTGTATCATTTTTATTGACGAAATAGATGCCATTGGAAGAGCCAGGGGCAAAAACGCCATGATGAGCAATGATGAACGTGAAAGTACATTGAACCAATTGCTCGTAGAAATGGACGGATTCGGGGGTGACAGCGGTATCATCATTCTGGCGGCCACCAACCGGCCGGATGTGCTGGATACAGCCCTGCTTCGTCCGGGTAGATTTGATCGCCAGATTTCAATTGATAAACCAGACCTGAAAGGAAGAGAAGCTATATTCAAAGTCCATCTCAAGCCGATCAAGATTTCGTCGAAGCTTGATATTTACAAATTAGCCGAACAGACACCTGGTTTTGCAGGAGCTGATATAGCCAATGTTTGTAATGAAGCCGCGTTGATCGCAGCCCGAAAAGGGAAAGACAGTGTTGAGATGGAAGATTTCCAGGATGCTGTTGACAGGGTTATCGGTGGTTTGGAAAAAAAGAACAAGATCATTTCACCTGAAGAAAAACGCATCATCGCCTATCACGAAGCTGGCCATGCCATCTGCGGATGGTATCTGGAACATGCTTATCCTTTACTCAAAGTTACCATCGTGCCCCGTGGTGTAGCTGCCCTGGGATATGCCCAGTACACACCGAAGGAACAATATCTTTATAGCACAGATCAGCTTTTCGACCAGATATGCATGACCCTCGGCGGTCGGGCAAGTGAATCACTCACTTTCAAAAAGATTTCTACCGGTGCTCAGAATGACCTTCAACAGGTGACCCGCATAGCTTATTCGATGGTTACGGTCTACGGCATGAACGAAAAAATTGGAAACGTAAGTTTTTATGACCCTGCACAGGAAAATCAGTTTACAAAACCATATTCAGAAGAAACTTCCAGGCTGATCGATGAAGAAGTAAGAAAACTGATCGATAAGGCTTATGAGTTTACAAAGGAATTGCTTACCCAAAAAACCAACCAGTTACATTTACTGGCAGAAGCCCTGTTGGAAAAAGAAGTTCTTTTCCAAAGTGATGTAGAAGCCCTGATTGGCAAAAGGCCTTATGAGGAAAAAAGGGCCCTGGATGTTTCCGACCATGAATTACTGGAAAATGATGTTCCGGAACTCAAGGTTGCTGAAAACGGAATTCCGGCACATTTGATTCCCGTTCCTCCGGTTGGAGACCTTTAGTACAGGTATATGCAAATATCTTCCGCGAAAGAAAATATTCTTAAAAAAATAAGGCAGGCGTTGATTAATCCAACGCCTGTTCCATTTCCCCAAAGCGAAGGTAATTCCAGTGTATACAATCCACCGACGCAGGAAAATGAGATCGAATTTGCAGAAAATTTTAGCCGAATCTCAGGCCGTTTTATCTATTGCGCTGATATTGCCGAACTGACCATACAGTTGGAACAATTGATTGCCGCACAGTCCTGGGCACAGGTTTTTTGCAGAGAGCAGCAGCTTCTGTCAATACTGGATAAATCATTGAAGGGAATCCTGATTAAGGAGGATCTGCCGGAAGCAGATGTGTCCATAACGACATGCGAGGCTTTAATAGCCAGGACAGGTAGTATATTGATGAGTTCGGCGCAGGACAGCGGCAGAACTGTCAGCGTATATGCCCCCGTTCATATTTGCATCGCTTATACCAGTCAGTTGGTATATGATATAAAGGATGGACTTGAAATGCTTTCAATAAAATATAAAGATCGAATCCCTTCTTTTATTACGTTGGCAACCGGTCCGAGCCGTACGGCCGATATAGAAAAAACACTCGTTGTGGGGGTGCATGGGCCAAAAGATGTTTATGTTTTCCTTGTAGATGCCCAGTGAATTATATTTGCCCATGCAAATTGCAGCGGGTAAAAAGATTTTCTTCATATCAGACTTCCACCTCGGTTCACCTGACCATCAGACCAGCCTGCAAAGGGAGAAATATATTATCCGCTTTCTTGAATCCATCCAGCAGGAAGCAGCCGAGATATTTATAGTTGGTGATATGTTTGATTTCTGGTTCGAATATAAAACCGTCGTTCCCAGGGGCTATGTGCGTCTCCTCGGGAAACTGGCTACTTTAACCGATGCCGGAATACCCATACATTTTTTTGTAGGTAACCACGATATGTGGATGAAAAATTATTTTGAAAAAGAACTGGCTATTCCCGTTTATTACGAGCCAAAAACTTTTATAAGGAATGGTAAGAGATTTTTGATAGGGCATGGTGACGGGCTCGGTCCCGGAGACGGGGGCTACAAATTCCTAAAAAAAATATTCAGGAATAAATTCAGCCAGGGATTATTTGGTGTGTTGCCACCAGCGATCGGCGTAGGCATTGCGAATTATTTCAGCCGACAAAGCCGTGTTGCCACGCAACAGGCAGATGAAAAATTTCTGGGTGAGGAAAATGAGTGGCTGATTCAATATTGTAAAAGGAAGCTTTCAGAAGAATCCTTTGACTACATGATATTTGGCCATCGGCACCTGCCGATTGATTTTTCTTTTCCAAACGGCGCCCGGTATATTAATCTGGGAGACTGGATCAATTATTTCAGCTATGCATCCTTTGATGGGGAACAACTTATATTACAGAGTTATGACCCCGCACTCGACCATTTGATTATTAGAAAGTGAAAAAAATCATACTCTATATTGTTTTCGGCCTTTCCATGAAATGTATGTCTGCGCAAAATGTGGACAGCCTCCCGCAGATGTCTCGTTTTATTGCCGGAACCTATGCTGATTTCCAGGTGGATAATCTGGGAAATATTTTCGTTCTGACACCGGATAATCAATTGAAAAAATATAGCGGATCGGGGGATTCACTCGGCGTTTACAATGATGTTAAGCGATATGGAAAAGTTGCTTATATCGACGTAAGCAATCCACTGAAAATACTTCTCTTTTATCAGGAATTTGGTACCATCGTTACGTTGGACCGCTTTCTGAATAATGTCAGCAGCCTGGATCTGCGTCAGTTGGGTTTTTATCAGGTTACCTGTATTGGACTTGCCTACGATAACAATATATGGGTCTATGATGCACTCGCCGGGCAATTGAATAAGATTTCAAATGACGGAACAGTGATCAGTCATACCAATGATATTCGTCAGTACATGGATTCAGTACCCAATCCGGTACTGGTTACAGATCAGGGTGGATTGGTGTATTTATTTGATCCGTTGAGAGGAGCTTTTATTTTTGATCATTACGGGGGATATTCAAAATCTATCCCTTTAAAAAACTGGCGTCATTTCTCTGTGATAAATAAAACGATGCTTGGATGGAACGGTCGGGAATTCCTGAAATTTGAGGACAAGATGTTTTCTGAAGAAAAAAAGCAAATCCCGGCTTATTATTTGCCGGCGCTTAAGATTCTCATTATGCCGGATTTTAACTACGTGTTAAAAGCAGATGGCATTCATGTTTATAAGAACTGATTTTTTATGAATGGATTCTGGGATCAGATAATATTTGACAACCCGCTGAAGAATTACGTTTTCGTATTGATTGCCATCGTGTGTGGCTTTCTGTTCAAACGTATTTTTTCAAAGTTTGTGGCAGGTCAGTTATTCCGGGGAGCGGCGGCGCTGGATAAGGGCATCGACAAGACATCTTTCGTCAAGTTGCTCCTGGAGCCGCTGGAGATTTTTCTGATCGCATTTATTACGATTGTAGCGATTGATAAGCTGCGATTCCCTTCCGCTTTGGAATTTGAAGTGTTTGAAGTTCCTTTTAAAACAATAGTTCATGGACTCGCCAAAACAATTCTTATTGTCGTTTTTATTTGGCTTCTCTTACGATTGATTGATTTTATCAGTCTTTTGCTGAAGGAAAAAGCCAGAGTGGCTGGCGGGATCAAAGACCATCAGATCGTTGTTTTTTTCAGGGATTTCCTGAAAGTAATCATTGGCATTGTTGGTTTACTGATGGTGTTGGGAATGGGATTTGGATTTGAAGTGAGCAAATTATGGACAGGATTGGGTTTGGCCGGTGCGGCATTGGCACTCTCCCTAAAAGAGAGCATCGAAAATCTGATCGCATCATTTATTATTTTCTTCGATAAGCCATTTATGGCCGGGGATAATGTAAAAGTGAATAATATTTCAGGGACTGTTGAAAGAATTGGTTTACGCAGCACCCGTATACGTACGGATTTGAAAACCTATGTTACTGTACCGAATAAACAGATGGTGGATAGTATCGTAGATAATCAAACGCTGCGTACTTACAGAAAGGCCGAGGTCAGGCTGCAATTTGAGTCATCCACCCCTGCAGATACGATCTGTTCCTTTATTGGGGACTGCCGAAAAATGCTGGAGGATAAAGATTATATTAGTGATGCTACCGTATTTCTGAACGATATTTCCGGTACCGCTTTCCAGGTGAATATCGATTATTTTACCACACCCATTCCGTTAAAAGAATTCAACGAAATCAAACAAAATTTACATATTGAAATTTTGAGCCTGATCGAGAGCAGGAAGATTGTAATTGCGGGATCGGGTATGACGGTTAAACTTGAAAAATTATCCTAAACTGGCTTTCATTTCCAGCAGAAAACGTTTCAGTTCCTCGAGTTTCTTAATAGTCTCGAATTTTTCCTCCGCTTTGGAATTTTTCTTCAGGAAATCTTTAGCACCTTCAATAGTGTATTTCCGCTGACGCAGCAGATGGTAGATCAGATGAAGATTTTTTATATCGACAGGACGGAAATACCGATCACCTTTCTTATTCTTTTTTGGTTGCAGTATACTAAATTCGGCTTCCCAGAAGCGGAGCAGGGACTGGTTTACCCGGAACATGTCAGCCACTTCTCCCATAGAATAATAGTGCTTTTGAAAAAGGACTTCATCTTCAGGAATCTGGATCAGGTCGGCTTCTTCTGAGATCTGCCGAATTGATTTTCTGCCTCTTCCAGACTTGATTTTTAAAACCGGGTCCGTGTTCTGAACTTCTTCATCCACACTCGCAACAATTAATTCAGTATCCGGTTCTGCAGGCTCTTCAGTAACCGGAGTGTTTTCTGCGGTCTTCAATTTTTTTAGACGCAGACCCACATTAACGGGCTGGTCTTCCTTCAACAGGGGAGCATCCTCCGGCTGGGGTGATTCATCAACAAACTTCATGGAAATCTGGGAGAGCGGTGTCATGCTGATTCAAAAATAACAAAAACTATTCCGAAACGACTTAAAGTTTATTGAAAAAACTTAATCGAAGCTCTGATTACTGGATGATGCCAGTTTTAAAAGGCGGTCATACTGTTCCGGGGTAATGTCATTATAGAAATAAAATACAGGATCCACGGGTTCACCATTGCGGTGCACTTCATAATGGCAATGAGGGCCGGTACTCTTACCGGTACTGCCCACCCATCCTATTATTTCTCCTCTTTTTACTTTTTCCCCGGGATGAACCTTTATTTTGAACATATGACCAAAAAGCGTTGCGTATCCATATCCATTATGAATGACCACATGATTTCCATATCCGTTGCCGGTATTACCGGCTGTTTCAACTGTGCCATTGGCTGTTGCATAAATAGGCGTTCCCATCGGGGCGGCAAAATCCAGCCCCGCATGGAATTTGGTTGTTTTATAAACAGGGTCAACGCGATACCCAAATCCTGAGGCGATTCTTTTCAGATCTTTATTGCTCACAGGCTGGATCGCGGGCGTACAGGCCAGTAATTGTTCTTTATTCTTTATAAAACCGTTGATTTCATCGTAGGATTTTGTTTGTGCACGAATCCTTGCACTGAGACCGGTCAGCGAATTGGAAATAGATACAGCCAGGTTTTCCTGGTCCATTCCCTGAACCAATTGAAACTCCTGTTCCTTGGCCATGTTTTTTGCCCTGGCACTATCGGGAATCGGATTAGCCTCAAAAATGGCCCGGTATACTTCATTGTCCCTTTTTTCGAGCCCGACAATTTGATCCTGCATTTTTTTCAGCTGTCCGTTCAGTATGTAATAATTATCCTTCAATGCTTCGTTGGTCTGCATCAGTCTTTTTTCATTTGCAGAAGGGAAATAACGGTAAGCGAGGGAAACAAGAATCAGGGCAGTGACAATGGAGGCAGATAAAAAACCAAGTATCCGAAGCAGGGTTACGCGTAAAGGCGTTTCCAGTTTTTCGTACCGGAGGGTATTGGTGTTATAGTAATATTTAATCTTTTTCATTCAGTCGGATGGTGCCGGCACGCCGTTTACGAGGCGGACGCTGTACCTTTGCAGCGCCTGATTAATAACGCAAGTGTACTAATTATTATGCTTTTATAAAGCTTGATTCAAAGATAGTCAGTTAAATATGATGGGAAGCGCTGAGATAAGGGAGAAATTTCTGGATTTTTTCAAATCCAAATCACATGTCATTGTTCCGTCGGCACCAATTGTGACCAAGAATGACCCTTCCCTGCTTTTTACCAACGCAGGGATGAACCAGTTCAAAGACTATTTTCTTGGAAATGAAATGGCACCCCATCTGCGGGTGGCGGATACCCAGAAATGTTTAAGGGTCAGCGGCAAACACAACGACCTGGAAGAAGTAGGCGTGGATACCTACCATCATACGATGTTTGAAATGCTGGGAAACTGGAGTTTTGGTGATTATTTCAAAAAAGAGGCCATCGCCTGGAGCTGGGAATTGCTGACTAAAGTTTACCAGATTCCGACAGACCGTATATATGTAACCATTTTCGGAGGAGATCAGGTTGAAAAGCTGGGTTCCGATGAAGAATCGAAAACGGAATGGTTAAACTGGGTGGCAGAGGACCGGATCATCAACGGAAGTAAAAAGGATAATTTCTGGGAAATGGGCGATACGGGCCCCTGTGGTCCATGTACAGAAATTCACGTCGATTGTCGACCGGATGACGAGAGGAAATCCAGTGAAGGTAAGTTGCTGGTAAACAGGGATCATCCACAGGTGATCGAAATTTGGAATATCGTATTCATACAATTCAACAGAATAAAATCCGGGGCGTTGGAAATGTTACCCTCCCGGCATGTGGACACGGGTATGGGACTCGAAAGACTGGTACGTGTGCTTCAGGACAAACAAAGCAATTACGATACGGATATTTTCAGCGGAACGATCTCCCTGATTGCCAAAATAACCGGTAAAGCCTATACGGCCTCCGATACGGAGAAAAAGGATATTGCATTTCGGGTTTTGGCAGATCATATCCGCGCCATTTGTTTTACGATTGCAGATGGACAGCTTCCGGCAAATACCGGAGCAGGATATGTAATCAGAAGGATACTTCGCAGGGCAGTACGTTATTATTATTCATACCTGGATCAGAAAGAACCATTATTATTTCAGCTCGTAACTCACCTGGCTGTTCAATTTGAAAAAGTGTTTCCCGAATTACAGCAACAGCAGTCGTTTATAGAAAGGGTTGTGCGGGAAGAAGAGGAAGCATTCCTGCGGACACTGGACAAAGGGATAAAGATTTTTAATGAATATATCGCCAAAGGAACCGGAGAAATATCATCCGATTTCCAAAAAGAAAAACGCATCTCGGGTGCTTTCGCTTTTAAATTGAATGATACGTATGGGTTTCCGATAGACCTGACTTCACTGATGGCAAGAGAGATAGGTTGGTCGGTTGATGAAAAAGATTTTGATATTGAACTGCAAAGGCAGAAAGACAGGTCACGCGCAGCAGGTCAACTGGATACCGGCGATTGGGTTCCGGTGCATGAAAATGGGAAAATCATTTTTTCAGGATATACAGAACTGAATAGTGATACAGAAATCAACCGATGGAGAAAGGCAAATATTAAAGGCAGGGACATTTATCAACTCGTATTGGGAAAAACACCTTTTTATGCCGAAAGTGGCGGTCAGGTTGGTGATACCGGTGTTCTTACAATTTCGGGTGAAAAAATAGACGTGCTGGATACAAAAAAAGAGAATGATCTCATCATTCATTTTACAGATAAATTGCCCGCAGACCAGCAGGCCAGGGTATTAGCAAGCGTTGACAGGGAGAAAAGAAAAAATATAGCCGTTCATCATACAGCCACACATCTCCTGCACGCAGCTTTGAGAAAGGTTTTGGGCAAGCATGTTGTACAGAAGGGCTCACTGGTAAATGCGGAACATCTTCGTTTCGATTTTTCTCATTTTGCCAAACTTAGTGACAGCGAAATTTCCGAAATCGAAAAACTGGTCAATGAAAAAATCAGGGAAAATATTCCCGTAGTAATTCGGGAAATGCCCAGGGAGGAAGCATTAAAAATGGGTGCTATGGCTCTTTTTGGTGAAAAATATGGAGACATGGTTCGTGTCGTAACCATTGATCCCGCCTATTCAGTAGAATTGTGCGGAGGAACACATGTGTCTGCCAGCGGGGAACTTGGATTCTTCAAGATCAAATCGGAATCAGCAGTAGCTGCTGGGGTGAGAAGAATAGAAGCTATTGCGGGACTGGCTGCTGAAAATTTTGTCGATCATGAACTGAATATTTTATCCTCCGTTCGGGCGCATTTTAAAAATCCAAAAGATCTGTTGAAATCCATCCAGGATTTGCAATCGGAGACCGGCAGCATGAGAAGGAAACTCGAGTCGATGGAAATGAAACAGGCTGCCCATTTGAAAACGGAGCTGTTGGGAAAAATAATTTCTGCTGGTAAGTATTCTTACTTAGGTGAAATATGTGATGGTATTGGTCCCGAAACCCTTCGAAAATTAGCCGGCGAGCTGAGGGCTGAATCACCCGCTCTTTTATTGGTGCTGGCGGTTATATACAGAAGGAAAACCCTTTGTCGTAATTGGTGTCGGAGATGGTCTGGCCAGCGAAAAAAATCTGGATGCCTCCAAACTCATCCGGGAACTCGTTGCACCCAAAATTAAAGGTGGGGGCGGCGGGCAAAAAACACTGGCTTCTGCCGGTGGTCAGGATGCAGGGGATTTAGAATCCATCCTGACTTCACTGAAAGGGTTATTATAAGCCCTGTTCTTCCATTGTGCCGGTTCGTGTGTTTAAATGAGCATTCAATTCCTGACAGCGACCGGACTAAACGTTCTGTTAAACCTCCGTAAAATCAATTGTCCGAATATTTTCGTATTTCAGAATAATCCCTATATTTGAAATACGAAACTTGACGTAGTTATAAATAAAAACTTACCACTGATGAAAAAATTTCTTTACCAGTTGGCACCGATCGGTGTTTTGTGTATGGCCATCGCCCTGTATACAGAAGCCCAGCCTGCTCCACCTCCCGTAGCTCCTGCGCCTAAAACGGCAACGATTGATAACGGAGATCAATCGGAGATAATCATTCGACAAAAGGGAGATAAGGACACAAAAATCACCCTGGAAATAAAAAACGGTGAATATTTTATCAATGGAAAACCGTTGGAAAAATTCGATGATCAAAACGTTATTGTCGAAAAAAGGGAAACAACCGGTGATCACGATGTTATATATTCTCCGTCACCCTTCCGGGTAAATCCATGGGATGACGACAGGATGGAAAGAGATCGGGCAAATAGAGATGAAATGGCAAGGAGAGTACAGAAATCAATACAGATCAGGATGAATTCAGCTTTCCTGGGGGTTTCATCCCGTAAGGCTGAAAAGGGAGGCGCCACTGTTTTAGAAGTAACTGCGGGCAGTCCGGCCGAAAAAGCGGGCATCAAGAAAGGTGATATTATCACCAAGGTGAATGACGCCAAAATTGAGAGTCCGGAAGGTCTTTTTGATACCATTCATAATTTTAAACCCGGAGATAAAGTAAAAATTGTTTTTACAAGAAATGGTAAAGAACAATCGGTCATGGCGACACTTGAAAAGTCTGAGTTTAAACAAAAGGATTTCAATTATAACTATAATTTCAAAATGCCGCCGATGCCGGAACTGTACGGAATGGATATGGACTCCTGGGGACATAAACAACCGAAACTGGGCATAAAGGCACAGGATGCGGAAGACGGCAAAGGCGTGAATGTCCTGGAAGTAGAAGACAGCTCCGCTGCATTTAAATCTGGTTTAAAAAAGGGTGATATTATTGTTCAGTTTGATGGTATCGATGTAAACAGCACTAACGAATTGGTTGATCAAATGCAGGAGGCCCGTCACAAACCTCTTATAAAAGTCAAAATCCTGCGTGCTGGTGTAACTCAGGATATTGACATTAAAATACCACGGAAATTGAAAACAGCTGAACTCTAGACAGGTCAAATGATTTCATAGGAAATTCCTGCGATTTTTTACCTTCGTGCACTGGATTCAACTGGTTCACGCCAAGCGCAAAGAACCGGCTAACAGCTGGCCATTCTTTGCGCTTTTGTTTGTTTTCCAGGTGCTTAATTTTTGATATGAATGCAGAAGTATACGAAACAGTAATTGGTTTGGAAGTACATGCACAGTTACTGACCAAAACAAAACTGTTCAGTGCAGATGAAACCGGCTTTGGGGCGGAACCGAATACGCAAATCAGTCCGGTTACTCTTGGTTATCCGGGCACATTACCCGTTCTTAATAAGGAAGCGGTTCGCATGGCTATAAAAATGGGTCTTGCCTGCCATTCAGAAATAGAGACCAGGAATTACTTTGCACGGAAAAACTATTTCTATCCTGACCTGCCGAAGGGATACCAGATATCCCAGCACACTACCCCGATTTGTAAAGGAGGATATGTGAACATCAGCATGCCCGATGGAGAAAAACAAATACAGCTGAATCGTATTCATCTGGAAGAAGACGCCGGAAAAAGTATCCACGACATGGATGATGATTTTACCTGCCTGGACTTCAACCGTGCCGGTGTTCCACTAATTGAAATTGTAACAGAGCCCTGTTTAAGTAGTCCGGAAGAAGCGGTCGCCTTTCTGACAAATCTCAGACGTATTCTGCGTTACCTTGCTGTTTGTGATGGAAATATGGAAGAGGGCAGCATGCGTTGCGATGCAAATGTTTCCATCCGGAAAAAGGGAGAAAGCGTTCTTGGTACCAAAGTGGAAATTAAAAACCTGAATTCGATCCGCAACGTAAAACGAGCCATAGATTTTGAAGTAAACCGGATGACAGAACTGGCAGGTAAAAAAGAAACCATTATTCAGCAAACGCGAAGCTTCGATGCTGTAAATGGAACAACCTTTTCCCTGCGTTCAAAAGAAGAGGCAAATGATTACCGTTATTTTCCCGATCCGGATCTTCCTCCATTTGATGTAACGCCTGTATTGATTCGTGATATTCAGACCTCAATACCCGCATTACCGGAGGAGCTCATCAGCAGATATATGGAGAAGTATAAATTAAGCAGATATGATGCGGAAGTGATAACAGATGATAAGGAAACTGCCGATTATTTTGAATCCCTGATTTCATTGACAGATTCTTATAAAGCCGCAGCCAACTGGCTTCTGGGTCCGGTTAAATCTTTTCTCAATGAAAATAATATCTCTATTTCCTCTTTTCCGCTGGAACCTGCCGGCATGGCTTCTCTCATCGCATTAGTGGAAGAAGGGCATGTACATTTTTCAATCGCATCTTCCAGAATTTTCCCGGAAATGGTTGCCGGAATTGCCAGAGATCCTCTGGAAATTGCAACCCGCCTTAATCTGATACAGACAGGCGATGAAGCGCAGATTCTGGAATGGGTAAGGCAGGCAATGGATAAAATGCCCGATAAAGTTTTAGAATATAAAAAGGGTAAAAAGGGACTGCTTGGCTTATTTGTAGGTGAAGTAAAAAAGATTTCAAAGGGACAGGCGGATCCTCAGTTAACGAATCAGCTACTTATCCAAAAACTGGGGAAATAAAAATTAATAAAAAGAAATGAAAAAAATACTCATTCCTGTATTGGCCGGCATTTTTATTTTTTCTTCCTGCAAAAACGCAGATAAGAGCCGGTTCCAGGTAAAACTCGCTTACGCGAACAGCGATAAAATGATAATACCGCAGAATGCCGGAAAATCGGATGGATGGGTATTCCTGGAAGAAATTGTATATGGTAAATCACAACCGCCGTTGATCGTCGACTCGCAAAAAATATCCGGTGCTTCCGGTAACTTAACTTTTCGTGGAAAGAGCCAGACACAGGCAATTTTTGAACTGGTATTCGGTGATAATGTTTTGGCTATTCCACTGATCAATGATGTTTCGGAAATTCAAATAGATGCGGATCTTTCAAAAACAAAGGATTTTTATACAGTAACTGGTTCTCCGGCCAGCAAACAACTGCAGGATTTACTCGCCCGGGTAAGTAATTTGAATAATGAAATTCAGTCATCTTTTGCTCAACTGGACAGCCTGAAAAAAATCAATGCGCCAGACAGCATACTGGTGGCCGCCAATAATAAAAAGAATGTGGCCGTTGACCAGTTGAATGATTATCTGAAACAATTTATTCAAACTACACCGAATGCGACGCTGGGCGTATTGGCGCTTGGATGGGCTTCCAGAAGTTTCCAGCCGGATCAGATGCAAACTTCTTTAAAAGACCTGAAAGCCCGTTTTCCCGGAAATGCCTTCCTGGCAGAAATGGAAAAGAACAGTCAACAGCCGCCTGATCAGCAGTCTTCTGGTGGTGAATCCTGGGTTGGCAAAACGGTTCCTGAGCTGGTCATGCCCGATCCGAGCGGGAAAGAAATATCTATTTCTTCGTTCAAGGGTAAATATCTGCTTATAGACTTTTGGGCGAGCTGGTGCGGGCCCTGCAGAATGGAAAATCCAAATGTGGTAAAAGCGTATAATGAATTCAAAGAGAAGAATTTTACCATTCTTGGTGTGTCACTCGATAAGGACAAGAGTTCATGGAAAAAAGCCATCATGCAGGATCATTTAAGCTGGACACATATGAGTGACCTGAAATATTGGAATAGCCAGGCCGTTGAAACATTCGGATTTCAGGGAATTCCTTTTAATGTACTCGTGGATCCATCCGGCAAAGTGATTGCTGAATCGCTTCGTGGGGAGGATCTGGAAGTTAAGCTCAAACAGGTTTTGAACTGATTTACTTTCACAATTTGGGAACGTGGAACTATGCTAATGTGGTAATGAGAGAATGAAATGTAAAATTAAATTTTTAATTAAATTGATAATTTCATTCTCTCATCATCACATCTCCATAATTGCATATTTCCCAATTATTTTTTAGGACTAATCGCAATTAGTAACGCGGGTAAAAATATCAAATTTGTCAGTGTTGCCATTACGAGCGTAAGCGAAGTAAGCCAGCCGAGTGCCTGTGTTCCACCAAATCCACTGAAACAAAAAATAACAAATCCGGCGATCAGCACCAGCGAAGTATAAACGATACTGATTCCGGTGGAATGAATCGTTTGAATGACGCAGCTTTCAACAGTTCTATTGACGGTGCTGTCCTGTTTATAATTTACCAGGAACCGGATGGTGATATCAATCGCGATTCCCAATGCGATGCTGAAAACGAGTACAGTAGAGGGTTTTAATGGAACGCCTGCCCATCCCATAACACCTGCAGTAATTACGAGGGGAATCAGATTGGGCAATAAGGAACAAATCAGGATACGTATACTTTTGAAGAGATATAACATACATGCGGCAATCAATAGAAAAGCCCAGATGATACTTTGTTTCAGTCCCGCAATAATAAAGGCACTTCCTTCCAGAAAAGTTACGGTTGTACCGGTGAATTCGATTTTATAATGTGCTGTATCAAATAATTCGTCCGCTCTGTTTTTTACCTGACCCAGAATTTGAGGCAGGCGAATACTTCCAACGTCCGCCATATTCACGCTGATCCGAAGAATTTGTTTATTACTGTCAACAAAACTATTCGCCAGTTTCATAACCCCACTGGGTTTCGCGCTGCTGTCTGTTTTCATACTTAAATAAGGGGCAAGAAAAGGAAGATCAAACTCATTTGGTAGACCGTAGTTCAGGCTGTCGTTGTGATAGTATGCCTGACGCAGGAATTTCAATCCTTCAACGATTGACAGTGGCCTGGCCATTACTGTGCTGGAATCTATAAAGGCAGACAACTTGTCAATTTTGGTAAAGTTTGCCAGCATATTCGCACGGATCCCATTTTTTCTTTTCGTATCGATCAGAATTTCCAATGGCATCACGCCTTTGAAATTATTCTCAAAAAACTTCAGATCGGCATATACGGGGTCGGTTTTTGGAAGGTCGTCCAGAATATACGCCTCAGAACGAAGGCGTGTGATTCCAACGATCGACACCGCCAGGATCAGCAATGTTGAAATGAAAATGGTTTTTTTATGATGAAGTGCCCAGTTTTCCAGCCAGTCAAGCAGTGTCATCAGCCACCGGTTCGAAAGATATTTCATATGCCTGGCATTCGGATCCGGTAAATAGCTGAGAGACGCGGGGATCAGGATGATAGAAATAATAAAAAGTAACATGATGTTGATACCGGCTACAACACCAAATTCCTTTAAAATGGCACTTTTGGTTAATGCAAAAACGCCGAATCCTATTGCTGCAGCGATATTACAAAACAGGGTTACTACGCCCATCTTACTGATCATCTCATACAATGCTTTCCTTTTCTCCCCTGTTTCCCTGAAAGAGCTATGGTATTTATTTAAAAAATAAATGCAATTCGGGATACCAATCACGACAATCAGGGGTGGTATCAATGCATTGAGCAGGGTGATTTTGTATCCAAATAAATGCATAGTTGCCAGACTGAATACGACACCGATAATCACGACAAGCAGCGACAAAACCATATTGCTGAGACTCCGGAAAAAAACCAGGAGTATCAATGCCGATAGTAATACCGATCCCAATAAAAACCACTTCATTTCAGTGGCGACTTTGGTAGCCATATTTGTGCGTATTAACGGGAGTCCGCTAAAACGCATCTGCAATTTATTCCTGGTACCAAATGCGTTGGACTGGTTTACGATGGCTCCGATCAATGAAATTCTTGCTGCAGAATTCAGGATCTGCTTATTAACACTAAGCGCCATCAGGTATGCGTGGGTATTCGGATTATATAAAAGTCCCCGATAAAATAAAAGAGTCTCGAAGGTTATTCTGGCGCTGTCAAGTGATGCCTGACTTTCATAGGTTCCGGGAAATATAGGATTTGGTACCAGTTTCTCTGTGACTGTATCTTTTTTCAGAATGATGGCTTCAGGGATGCTTAATACCTGTTCCACACCTTTTATTTGCTTAAGGTCTCTGCTGAGGTGCAGATAATCATTAAAAATATCCTTTTTATAAAGGTCTTCTGTTTGAACACCAATCACAAGCAGATTGCCATCATCTCCAAATGTTTTCAGAAATTGTTGATAAGCCTGGTATTTTGGATTATCTGTGGGAATAGCGCGGGTGTATTCATAGCTTAATTCAACTTTTGATGCTTCGAAAGCAGCATACACAAAAACGGCCGTTAATAGCAAGAGAAGTCCAAACCGGTATTTTAAAACAAAAGCCGCAATTCGTCCCCACATAGAGAAATGATTTAAGTGAAACTGTCCTTCGCCCGGCAAAGAAACTTATTTTAACCGAATTTCGCTGGAATCCATTTGGTTATGGTCCATAAAACAAAAGGTATTGTGCTGCGAACCGTGAAGTACGGCGAAACCAGTTTAATTGTAACAATTCTTACTGAATTATTCGGTTTGCAATCATATCTGGTAAACGGTGTCAGAACAAGCAAGGGGAAAGGAGGGTCAAAAGCCGGCATGTTTCAACCGGCAGCCATGTTGGATCTGGTGATCTATCACCAGGAATCAAAAAACCTGAACCGGCTCAAAGAATACAGCTGGAGTTTTTTATACAGAAACATTTTATCAGACGTCATTTCTAATTCGATCGCTTTGTTCATGATTGAATTGCTGCAAAAATGCCTGAAACAACCGGAATCCAATCCGGAACTTTATTATTTTATGGAAGATGCCCTAACGAGTCTTGATCAGGGAGAACGAAATGTACAGGCAAACTTCCCTCTTTTTTTTGCCCTTCACCTGGCGGGTTTTTTCGGTTTACGTATTGATGATAATTATTCGGAAAAGAGAAATTACCTGGATTTAAAAGAAGGATATTTTACCGGGGAAAAACCCTTGCATCCACACTATCTCGATCCTGCGCTGAGTGAAGTAACAGCCCACTTATTAAAAATCAAACAACCTGCTGAACTTGCCGACCTGCCGCTCAATAAAGACAAAAGGAGATTACTGCTGGAAGCCTACGAAGATTTTTACTCAATGCATCTCCAGGGATTCACCCCACTGAAAACACTACCTGTTCTGAGGACCCTTCTCGAAGTATGAGAGTATGAGAGTATGAGAGTATGGGAGTATGAGGGTGTGGGTGTGAAAGTTAAAAAGTTAACTCCCATACTCCCATACTCTCATACTCTCAGACTATTCTCCTGCTAGTGCTTGCAGCGCCAATCTCCCCACCGGTGAGATTTTCGATCAATACAACACCGGGATTTTTTCCTTTTGTAAAATCTCCAAGTCTGGAGTCGAAAGACAGCGCCTTCGCTCCGTTGGAAGTAGCCCAGACAAGCATCTCAACGGATGATATATCCGGAAATACTTTCTTTATAGATTTCATTTCTTCCAGAATGCTTAGTTGATGATTACTGGCCAGGCTATCCGTACCCAGAACAATGCGATGCGTGTGTTTCAGGAAAAGAGGAATGTCAGGCAGTCTGTCTTCGATGTACAGATTCGCGTTAGGACATAAACACAGAAACAAACTATTGCTGAATTGGCAGGCTTCAATAAGATCCGCTTCATTCATATAAGTGTTATGCACAAGTAAGATCCGGTCTGCTTCTGTTAAACGGGGAAGGTAATAAGGAAGACTCCTGCTGCCAACTGCTTTAAAATGACTGTTATTCATCTTCATTTCAGCGTACAAACGGTTGAGGTCACCATTTCCGGTGGAGAAAAATTCGTTTTCAGCCAATGACTCCTGGTTATGGATAGTAATCGTTTTCCCCATGAATCCTGCCTTCATCAGATCCCATAATTCAACAGAAACGGAATATGGCGCATGTGGTACAAGTGAAAGATGATTTTCATCCAATCCGAAGGAAATAAATTCGTCGGCCAGTTTTTTTCCTGCTTCATATCGTGCCCTGGCCACTTCAGGAGACCAGCCTAAAAGCTCAATAAAATGGTAGTAGTCAAGGTGCTTTGCCTTTTTGACGAATTCCGTATCTGCAGTGTTGGAAATATCCCCCACAGCGACTATTCCGGCGTCCAGCATTTCTTTTTCGGCGTTGAAAATGGACTCTTGTTTGGAGGTGGAAGACTGGAATCTTTTATTCATTACCGAGAGTACAAAATTGATAAGTCCTTGCTTTTCAGGTATCAGCCCCTTCAGATGACTGAGTTCGAGATGACAGTGGCAGTTTATAAACCCCGGAACAATCATACCTGTAAATTCTTCCACACCTTCACCAGCCTGATATTCATCTACAATGTCTTCGATAGTCCCATCCTGGCCACAAATCAAAACGGAGTCAGGCGAACGCATTTGATAACCGTCAAACAAATAATCCGCTTTCAATTTCCGATAACTCATGGTTCAGTTAACTTTGCGGCAATATAAATTTTTCGCTGGTTATGATAGACAAACTGGATGCTATTCGGGCAAGATTCGATGAATTAGGCGTTGCGCTTACCAACCCGGCCATTGTAAATGACAATAAGAAATTCAGTTCAACAAGCAAAGAGTACCGAAGTCTGGAAAAAATTGTAAAATCTTATGATCAATATATCAATGTACTGGATGACCTGGCTTTCAACCGGGAGGCACTGAATGGAGATGATGAGGAATTGAGGGAACTGGCCAAGATGGAAACTTCAGCTCTCGAGGAAAAAAAGCTTGTTTTGGAAGCCGGGATCCGGCAAATGTTGATTCCCAAAGATCCACAAGATGAAAAAAATGCGATTATTGAAATCAGGGCAGGTACCGGTGGCGACGAAGCCAGTCTTTTTGCAGGAGATCTGCTTCGTATGTATATGAAATACTGCGAAAAAAGAGGATTTCGCACATTTTTACTCAGCGAAAGCGAAGGCACTGTGGGTGGCTATAAAGAGGTTCAGCTGGAAGTAACGGGAGAAGATGTTTATGGTACCCTTAAATTTGAAAGCGGGGTTCACCGCGTTCAGAGAGTGCCGGATACTGAACAAAGTGGCCGGGTTCATACGAGTGCTGCAACGGTTGCGGTTATGCCTGAGGCTGAAGAAGTAGATTTTGAATTAAATCCTGCAGATGTAAAAATGGAAACAGCCAGGAGTGGCGGCGCGGGCGGACAGAATGTTAACAAGGTGGAAACCAAGGTAATGCTAACTCATCTGCCAACCGGAACCGTGGTAATTTGTCAAACGGAAAGATCGCAACTGGGTAACCGTGAGAAGGCGATGCAGATGCTGAGAACCCGACTTTATGAGGAACAGGTTAGAAAACAGGAGGAGGAGATTTCAAGGCACCGAAAGAGTCTTGTAAGCACGGGTGACCGGAGCGCGAAGATCCGGACTTACAATTTTCCACAGGGAAGGGTTACAGATCACCGCATCGGGTTAACAGTCTACAATCTGCCGGATGTTTTGAACGGCAATATCAATGAATTTATTGATGCCCTTCAATTTGCAGAAAATGCCGAAAAAATTGCAAAACCTGCCTAAGCTGTTGCAATTTCTCTACAATGTTAAATTGAGCCAAAATGATAATTGGAGGTAAATGGAATTAAGTAGTAAATTCATAATAGTATTTTCTTAACAATAACCCATTAAACCAATTTGCAATTTCGACGTTAGATATATAGTAGAGGGAATTAAAGTATTCGGTTAACAATCAGATAGCAGCTCAGAAAATGACAATCTTAAAAAATTGTTATTAAGAATAATCCGGAAATTTTAATTCGCTTCTGCCAGTACCTTTACAGTAGTTCTTTAGTTGAGAGAGATGGTGTGAAAAGAATTGGCATTTGAATTGCCGGTTATTTATAAATGGTCTTTTCTATTGACTTCACAAAAGCAGTCAATTTTCTCATAAGCAGTTAGTTTTGGTTACGGCCCCTGTTTCCACAGGGGCTTACTTTTTTAAGCTATTCTATTGGTAATTTCTTCTGATGAATTCAGGAAGTCCTGAACCATTTAACTGTCAACAATACAAATATAAATCCCAGTACAGCGCCGATCGAATCTGCCATGATATCAAAAATGTCGTAGTCGCGGTTGGGAATTAAATATTTCTGCATTAATTCCGTAGCGACACCGTACAGACAGGCAATAATGAGAATCAAAACAAATCGGCTATTGGAGTGATTATTTTTTTCTTTCCTCGTGGCGTAATAAACAGACCATAAAAAAACGAAACCGCCGAACAATGTGGCGTGGATTAGTTTATCGAAGTTTGGAATAAAAACTTTTTCTTCTTTCGGTAACATATTCCCGGGAATGGCCATTAAAATAAAAATAAAGACAGTCCAGAGTCGTGCAGGTGTATGTTTCGAAAGAAGTTTTTGGAGACGTTGACGCATATAAATTGCTGCGAAGATAAGATCCTAACCTGTAACCTTTCCCATTACATACATGGCATCCATATCAGGTGTGCTGCTGCCACCCTTTTTTTCCAGTGTTATAGCGAATGCTTCAGCTTTCGGAATGGTCTTGAGTTTTACCAATGAAATACCCTCTGTCATATCAAATACACCTGCGTCAACTGGTTTCCCATCAACAATCGCCCATAATTGATATTGTTTATCAGGAACAGGATTGGGAAGTTTGTTTATTAGCAGATATACATCCCTGGATTGTGTGTCCCAATAAACCGTAGCCATACTCGTTGGTGCAGGGCTTTTCGGAACACCCGGCATTTTTACAACAGTCATGAGCGGGTTTTGCATCAGGCTGATCGCATTTTCATAACGAATTATTTTGGTCTGCAAAACCTTGTTATTATTTGCAACCTGTGTTTGGGCCGCAATCAATTCTTCATTTTTGGCGATCGTTTTTTTATACTGACTCAGCAGGTAAAAATTAAGCAACACACTTCCTGCAAGCAATATGAGTGAAGCAGCAGCCACATATCTGGCGAAACCAATTCTTGGTACCAGAGATGGTTTTGCCAATGGTGTGTGGGTGACGGGCGATTTTTCTCTTCCGATTTCCGAAAAAATGCGGGACTTCATTTCGCGTGGAGGTTCCAGTTTTTGTTCCTGAAGCCCTTTTTCCAGTTGAATTTCGAAAGCGTTACGTGCTGCCAGTACTTCATGATGGGCAGCGCACATGCGTTCAAACTCGGCACTTTCTTCCGGAGAAGAAAGACCCAGCACATAACTTTCGACAATTCCGCTTAATATGTAGTCTCTTATGTTCACTTATTTTATAAATTCTCTTAATTGTAATAATGCAGTTCGAATACGGGTCTTTACCGTTCCCAGTGGAATATCTTCAAGCTGCGCGATTTCGTCATGTGTAAAGCCTTTAAAATAGGCAAGTTCTATCAAAACACGTTGCTCGGGTCGAAGTTTTCCCAGGAATTTGCTGAGGCCGATGCTATCAATATTCGTTTGGTTCACCTGGTTCAATCCATATACGTTATCGGTAATCTCCTGGTTTTTCTGACTGTTCTGATAGTTTTTCGACCTGAGCATGTCGATCGAAGCATTTCTGCTGATATTCAGCATCCAGGTAAATAACCTTCCCTTTGTGGGATCATAAGATTCTATTTTGCGCCATATACTAATAAAAACTTCCTGTAAAATATCGTTCGCTGTCTCGGGCGATTTTACAATCTGAAGAATGATACTATACAGGGAACCACTATAGTGGTCGTATAAATAAGAGAAGGCCTGGTCGTCCTTTGCTTTTAAGGCTGCGGTCAGTTCCTGTTCACTATATGTAACCGTTAATCCCAAGGCAGTATTAGTTGTAAATATTGTACCAGCCTGATTATCCGACCAGGGATTCGTATGCAGCCGCATCCAATAGTTTGGTCACCTGGGCAGGATCATTTACCGTCAGTTTGATCATCCAGCCCTTTCCATATGGATCGGAATTTACAAGATCCGGGGCATTTGCCAGTTCGGGATTTAATTCCGTGATGGTTCCTGCAACAGGAAGAAAAAGATCAGAAACCGTTTTTACTGCTTCTACGGTTCCAAACACTTCACCTGCCTCCATTAATTTGCCAATGGTTTCTACTTCCACATAAACAATATCTCCCAATTCCCTCTGGGCATATTCTGTAATACCCACCAGAAAGACATTCCCTTTTTCCTGCTTCACCCATTCGTGGTCTTTTGTATAACGAAGATTGTCTGGAAAACTCATTGTTCTGTTTTTTTAATTTCCTGGTAGTTGCAAATATAGAAGGATTTGAATATTCCCTGCCAGCAATTTGTTATTCATTGAATTCCTGGTTTTCAAAATATAAAAGGATATGATCCTTCATGAAATTTTCCTGTTCAATAAAATTGAAAACAGGAAGGGTTTTCAATTGTCGGTAATGGGGCCATCCCTCTTCATCCACCATTTCCAGTTCGTAGTATCCACTGGGAGAAAGCAGACTGCATACGGCCACATGCATCAGATCCTGTTTTTGTTCTTTGGTGAATTTGGTTCGGAAATCTCCCACTTCCTGAATACCAATCAGGAACAGAATGGCTTCCATATCGGGCTTTTTTCCAAAACGAGCCATTAGTTTTTCTTCCAGTGCCCACCAGCGACTCTGGATATCGTCTTTCACATTCATTCTGCAAAGATAACCCGCCCTGTAATCTATCCCCTGCATCTGTTACCTTTGCGAAAATTTTCCTTCATGTTACAGATAGCACTGATCCGGCAACAACCGGATTTTGTAAAAGAACGACTGCTGGTTAAAAATTTTGATGCTTCTGCCGCTGTCGAGACTATCCTTTCAATGGACGAAAGGAGGAAAAAATTACAACTGGAACTGGAAGCAGCCCAGGCCGGACTGAACGCAATATCTAAAGAAATAGGACTATTGATGGCCAAAGGAGACAAGGCCGGTGCCGATGAAAAAAAGAAGGCAGTTGCATCTTTAAAATCCGGTCACGGCCCTTTACAGCAGGCACTGGATCTGACGGACACTCAATTGCAGCAGTTACTGCTGACCCTTCCCAACCTTCCTGCATCAGAAGTCCCACCGGGCAAATCACCGCAGGACAACATAGTAATCAGGGAAGCCGGCCAAAAGCCGCAACTACCGATCAATGCGCTTGCCCATTGGGATCTGGCCAAAAAATATAACCTGATAGATTTTGAACTGGGAAATAAAATTACAGGAGCTGGATTCCCGGTATATATAAATAAAGGGGCGCGATTGCAAAGAGCCCTGATTCAGTACTTCCTCGATTTTAATACGGCCGCCGGTTTTGTGGAATACCAGCCACCACTGATGGTAAATGAAGCCAGTGCATTCGGTACAGGTCAGTTACCGGATAAAGAAGGACAAATGTATTATGTGAATGAAGATGAATTATTTCTGATCCCCACCTCCGAAGTTCCACTTACGAACCTCTGGCGTGATATGATTCTGAAAGAAAAAGATCTGCCGGTTAAAATGACTGCCTATACCCCCTGTTTCAGAAGGGAAGCGGGCAGCTATGGAAAAGATGTGAGAGGTCTGAACCGGCTTCATCAGTTTGATAAAGTGGAAATCGTACAAATAGTTCATCCTGATAACAGTTATACCGTCCTGGATGAAATGGTTTTACATGTAGAGAAACTTTTGTTATCCCTGGACCTTCCCTATCGTATTCTTCGTTTATGCGGGGGCGATATGTCATTTGCATCAGCGATTACCTATGATTTTGAAGTGTATAGTGCTGCACAGCAAAAATGGCTGGAAGTGAGCTCAGTAAGTAATTTCGAGAGCTTTCAGACGAATCGTATGAAAGTTCGTTTCAAGGATGAATCAGGTAAGATGCAATTGTTGCATTCATTGAACGGAAGCTCCCTGGCACTTCCGAGGATATTGGCCTGCCTGCTGGAGAATCATCAGGGCGCTGATTTTATATCTCTTCCGGCGGTATTGCATTCATACTTTAGGTCTGACAGAATAACGATTACTTAAGCAGCAAGGGGTGGATTAGAAAACTCAATTTTTCTGATAAATTGGGTTGGGTCGTCCATTCATTAGTAATTTCCATAAAGAACTATCTTCCATATATCCTTTAGTGATCGTTCAGTGATCGATAAGTCATCATGTAATCATTCCATATAACGGAATCCGGTTTGAACCAAATCAATTTATTTGATTAATGGTGGATACTTAATAAGGATTGAGGTCCGGAGATAACAAATACGTCCTGATCCTTAAGGTTTAAGTTTTCTGCCCATTAAACTTTCTTCGAAGTATTCTATCCTAGAGTCATCAATGAACATAAACCAGCTCAGGAATCAGCATCTGTGGTGGCGGGCAGGCTTCGGTCCACCCGCAGACCAGGTCAAAGAACTTTCGAAACAAAAGCCCGAAACGCTCTTTCATTCCATGCTGAAAGCTTCCGGAAGAAAACCGGATCTTTTCGACGTCGCTGATCCGCATATAAAGGATTTGGTTAATCAGCCCATGTCTTTAGGAAAATTACAGGGTCTCAAAGCGGAGGAAAAACAAATGATCCGGAAACAATCCGTTCAGGATATCGCGAAACTAAATATCCGTTGGCTGGATGAAATGACTACCAGTGATGCTCAACTGCGTGAGAAAATGTCCCTGTTCTGGCACGGGCATTTTGCCAGCAAGACTGTCAATATTTTATACGATCAGGCGCTGCTCAATGTGATACGTGAAAATGCACTTGGAAATTTCAGGGATCTGCTGATGACTGTAAGTAAATCGGCTTCTATGATCCAGTTTCTGAATAATAATCAGAATAAAAAAAGTCATCCCAATGAGAATTTTGCCCGTGAACTTATGGAACTCTTTACCATTGGTCGTGGTAACTATTCTGAAATGGACGTAAAAGAATCGGCACGTGCTTTCACAGGCTGGGGCGCGAACCTGCAGGGAGGATTTGATTTTCGTCCCAGACAGCATGATGACGGTGTAAAAAGCTTTTTTGGAAAAACCGGAAACTTTTCCGGAGAAGATATACTGGAGATTTTGCTTGCACAAAAACAAACCTCGGTTTTTATAACAAGGAAAATCTACCGGTTTTTTGTAAATGAAATAGTGGACGAGGAAAAGATAAACGCTTTGGCCTCCCAATTTTTTGAAAGCCATTATGATATTCGCGCTCTGATGATCAGCATATTTACTTCAGCCTGGTTTTATGATCAGAAAAATATCGGGAGCCAGATTAAATCCCCTGTTTTATGGCTGGTGGGCATGCGTCGCCAGCTTCCCATGGAAATTCAAAACCCGCTGGTGCAAATTGTGTTGGAAAGATTACTGGGACAGGTTTTATTTTCTCCTCCGAATGTTGCCGGATGGCCCGGTGGTAAACACTGGATTGATAGTTCAAGCCTCATGTTACGGATGCGGTTACCTCAAATCGTATTCAGATCAGACGTTATCATATCGAAACCAAAGGATGACGATGATGTTATGATGGGCATGCGGGATCAGGTGCTGGTTAAAAACATAAATAAATTCAGGAATCCCGGAACACAGTTTTTTCAGGCTAAAATTCTTTGGGAAGAGTACATAAAAAATTTTAATGAAACAAAAGAGGATGCAATATATGCGGCCATTCGTGATTTGCTGTTGCAACGGGTTACGCCGATGAACGAAAACGGACTGCTCCGGTATATTGATGAATCAGATAGGGAAAAACGAATTCAGTCCATTACCATACGTCTGATGGGCACGCCTGAATACCAGTTGTGCTGAATAAAAAATGAATGCATGCTGATTAATCGAAGGAAATTCTTAACGCTTGGTTCCCTGGCCACGGGTACTATGATGCTTCCTAAATTTCTGAAGGCATTTGAGGGTCGCGTTCAATCATTGGATGGTCAGAAAGTATTGGTCGTATTGCAGCTCAGTGGGGGAAACGATGGACTTAATACGGTGATTCCTGTACGCAATGATATTTACTACCGGGAAAGACCCGGACTTTCTATTTCCAGAGGACAAATCACTTTCACTAAATGATGAAGCCGGGCTGCATCCCTCGCTGACTCATTTAAAGTCATTGTATGATGAAGGAAGTCTGGCAATTCTGAATAATGTTGGCTATCCGAATCCCGACCGTTCCCATTTTCGCAGTATGGATATCTGGCAGACCGCCAGCAACAGTAATGAAGTTTTGAATTCAGGATGGCTGGGCCGATACCTCGACGCAGAATGTATGAATTGTTCCAAACCAACCCAGGTTTTGGAGATAGATGATATGCTGAGTCTTGCTTTAAGCGGAGAAAAAATGAAGGGCATTGCGTTCAGGGATCCCAAACGATTATATGATACCAGTCAGGATCCTTTTTTTAAAGAAATGCTGAATGCTGGTTTGCAGGAGAGGGGCGAAGACCCGGATTCATATTTATACAAAGTGATGGCGGAGACAGTTTCCGGGGCGGATTATATTTTCCAGCAAAGTAAGCTTCGTCCGAGTGTAACAGTATATCCGAATTCAGAAATTGGTAAAAATCTCAAGACCATTGCGTCCCTGATTTCATCTGATATCAACACCAGGGTTTATTATGTATCACTTGGCAGTTTTGATACGCATGTCGGCCAGCAGGCAAAACAGGAAAAATTATTTAGTGAACTCAATGAAGCCATCAAGCCTTTCACCGATGATTTAAAATCCAGTCATCGTTTTGATGATGTTTTAATGATCAGCTTCTCTGAGTTTGGAAGAAGGGTGAGTGAAAACGGAAGCGGTGGAACGGATCATGGCACGGCAAATAATATGTTCCTGATCAGCGGCGGATTAAAAAACAGGGGAATATTGAACGACATGCCTGACCTCTCGAATCTAACCGACGGAGACCTGAATCAACAACTGGATTTCAAAAGGGTGTATGCTACGGTGTTAAACAGGTGGCTGCAGGCAGATGATTATAAGATTCTCGGAAAGCGATATGAGTACCTGAATTTTATCTAGCTGAATGTATGGTTGGCAGTTAGAAGATGATGTGTATTTAAATACTTCCAGTCTTCCATACTTCCAGTCTTCCACACTTGTGGGTTATCTAATCAGCACAACCGTGCCCTTTTCAGTATGTATGTTTCCCAGATAGTCGTGGCCTTTTATCATCCATACATAGGTTCCAATCGGTTGAGGCTTGCCATTCAGGTTGCCGTCCCAACCGGGGCCATCTCCCTGACTACTAAAAACTTTCTGTCCGAGCCTGTTAAACACTTCGAAGTAATCGATGGATTGCATTCCCACCATTATTGGATGAAAGCGGTCATTGATACCGTTATTATCCGGCGAGAACGCGTTGGGTACGTATAATGCCGGGCCCTTGTACGCTTTAATATGGTATGGTATCATAGGTTGGACATCCAAAAGAAGTATATGCTTTTAAGATATACTGAAAATTATCATTCAGGATAGCTATAGGATCTGCAATATTGGGATCGCTCAAAAAGGATGCGGGCTGCCATTGATAAAATTCACCGCCACTGGCATGTAACTGAAGAGGCTGACCAAAGGCAACAATGGTATCATTCCCAATTTTTGCGTTGGTCTGATAGATGGTTAATTGCGCTGATACTGTATCTGACGAACATCCGGCTGTGTTCAATGCATATTCGGTAACAGTATAAACACCTCCAGCGGGATAGTAATGTTTGATATTTGCAGTGCTGTCTTCCTGTCCGTCGCCGGTAAGCCAATACCATTGCCCTATGGGCACAGCGGGTGTGAGGTTGGTTGCTGAAAGAGGGACCGGATCTCCATAACAGGCATCCTGAACCGAAATGCTGGTCGCTGGTTTCTCCGTTACATTCAATGTTTTTGATACGGGCTGCGAAACACATCCTTCCACTGTATGTACAACAAGATCAATTTGTAAATTTTCTATTGGAAATGTTTTTGTCAGGCTGGAATCAGCTGTTTGAACAAGTTCCGATCCATTATTGAAATTCCAATTCCACTGATTGATGGTTCCGTATTGCACATGGGAAGCGTCGGACAGTAATACCGGGTATATTGGCACAAATAATTTGTGGTGAAGTATTAAAACCTGCGTCAGGGATGGATCCGATGGTGATGGTGCGTCTGAGCGTATCAGAAGTACATCCGTTATTTGCCTCGATATTCAGCTTTACTGTATAATAACCTGGTTGCGGATAATGATGTGGAGGTGGTGTCTGGCCCTGGAATTTTGTGCCGTCACCAAATTCCCACCACCAGTTTGTGATAGTTCCGAATGATGTCGACTGGTCTATAAAATGGATATCGGCCGGGGCACAGAAATTCTGGTCAGGCGGCGTGGTAAAGTCAGCTGTCAGAGCCGTGCAGAATTTCTGAACATTGCTTTGTCCGCCTGTAGCCGAAGTAAATCCCCAGTATACCTGAGGCATTCCCTCCGAAAATTTCATTTACCAGATCTGTATGTGTTTGGACCCGGGGTACATTGTCAATTTCTGCGGAAAGTATTTTTGCATTGGCATCCCAGATAATTCTGAACGTATGCCAGTGGCAGTCTTCAATATTGGGATTATCAACGAGGGCTTGTACCGGATATGCGAGGGTATTTGAGCTTCCCACGTTCAGGTCTCCGTTTTTAAAAATACCCACATGGTCATAGGGCGGATCGTTAAAATCAAAATTTTGCCAGGTATCAATCGGAATTCCTACAGAAGGAGATATGTTCTGAAATCCAATTCCCTGTCCGGCAGCGCCGAGGTTGGTACCAAGGGGTTGAAGTACAAATGCAATTCCATCTGCTCCGTCCCGGTCCTTGCAACCCAGGTAAACACTAAAAATGTAATTAAAGGAGCTGCTGAGATCGATCAGGTTTTTATTCCAGACAGATCCCGCCAGGAACATTTGATCGTAGGTGAGCTGGTAACAGTTACAGGATTCCTGGATCGTGCTGCCATTCAAAATATAGGGCGTCTCCTCCTGTGCACAAAGCGACAAGGGGAATGGGCCGGAGAATGCCAGCAGATAAAACAGAAAAGACCTTAATCTCATAAGCAGAATCATTACCCGAAGGCGGAACAACTTTCTTCACAGGAGATTTAGAAATATTCTTATGCAGAAAGGATGCTCAGGTCGATTCTAAGGCAAGGATAAACTTCGCTTCGCTGCATTGAATACAGGATACGAAAATTCCAGGGATTTTTCCAATACATTGAAAGAAAACTCCATTTTCTGTTTGATGCAGTATAAAGCGCCAGGATTGGAAGATGGAATTACCAGCTCTGTTTTGCCACTCCAGCCTTAATGGCTTCAAGTGCTTTAGCTTCACCCAGCAAAGTAGTGAGTTTATTTCCTTTGCCGTCATGGCCCTGGGCCATATAAGCACCTTTGGCAGTCTTACTGATCACCGCGTCCATGATCGGAACATTTTTTTCTTTCGTCTTGACATTATATGCTGTGAGTACTACGGTGGACATTTCTTTAATTTTAAAAGGTTCTGAATTCTCTTTGGCTGGCGGTTAAAGGTAGATAATTAAATTTAAACGGGATTTTAACCCTTTTATAACATCAAGCCGGGCATATTTTGCATGGGATTCAATAAACTCCCTCCGGGGCGCTACTTCGTCTCCCATCAGCATGCTGAAAATGCGGTCAGCTTCAGCAGCGCTTTCAATAGTAACCTGTTTAAGGGTACGTGTAGCCGGATCCATAGTGGTTTCCCAAAGCTGGCTGGCGTTCATTTCTCCCAATCCTTTGTATCGTTGCACACTTACACTGTCTTCTTTGCCATTGCCGATCCTTTCAATCTGCAGTCGGCGCTGGTCTTCTGTCCATGCATACGCACTGTCTTTCCCTTTCTTTACCTGGTAAAGGGGAGGCTGGGCAATATAAATATGCCCCTGTTCAACGAGGGCAGCCATATAACGATAGATAAAAGTAAGGATCAGGGTTGCAATGTGACTGCCGTCTACGTCGGCATCGGTCATAATGATCACCTTATGGTATCTGAGTTTGACGAGATTCAGTGCTTTGGGATCCTCCAGGGTACCTACTGTTACACCCAGGGCAGTATACATATTCCTGATTTCTTCATTTTCATATATCCGGTGCTCCATGGCCTTTTCCACATTGAGGATCTTACCTCTGAGCGGCAGGATCGCCTGAAAACTCCGGTCGCGGCCTTGTTTTGCCGTTCCGCCGGCAGAATCCCCTTCCACAAGGTATAATTCACATTTTTCAGGGCTTCTTTCAGAACAATCGGCCAGTTTACCGGGTAATCCGCCGCCACTCAATACACTTTTCCTCTGTACCAGTTCGCGGGCTTTACGGGCTGCTGCGCGGGCCTGGGCTGCCAGAATCACTTTCTGAATAATGTTTTTCGCTTCTCTGGGATTTTCTTCCAGATAGGCCTCTAAAACTTTGGAAACAGTGGTATCCACGATACCGCTAACCTCATTATTCCCTAGTTTGGTCTTTGTTTGACCTTCAAACTGCGGTTCGGGAACTTTTACGGAAATGATGGCACTCAGCCCTTCACGGTAGTCGTCACCTTCAATTTCTACTTTTGCCTTCTCAAAATGATTTTGTTTATCGCCATAGCTTTTAAATACGCGGGTTAAAGCCCTGCGGAAACCGGCTACATGTGTTCCGCCTTCGATGGTATTGATATTATTTACATAAGAATACACATGTTCGCTGTAACTGTCATTGTAGACAAGGGAAACCTCAACCGCCACATTATTGACAGGATCCAGTCCGTAAACATAAATGGGCTTGGGAATCAACGGAGTTCTGCCGGCATTGTTATCCAGCATTTCCAGAAATTCGGTAATCCCGCCCTCGCTGTAAAATGTTTTTGTATAAAACTTACCGTCTTCATCAAGTTCACGGAGATCATTAATAATAATTCTCACACCCTTATTGAGGAAGGATAATTCCCTCAGGCGGCTCTCTAATATGTCCCTTTTATAAACGGACTCGATAAAAATCGATGAATCGGGAAGAAAATGTACCCGGGTACCCGTTTTTTCGCTTAGACCGATTTCGCGGACGGGATATTGCGGGATTCCAATTTTATACGCCTGCTCAAATATTTTGCCTTCGCGTTGTACTGTCACATGCAGATCGCTGCTAAGTGCGTTCACACAACTCACGCCAACTCCGTGTAAACCACCGGAGACCTTATAGGTATTTTTGTCAAATTTACCTCCGGCATGAAGAATGGTCATTACCAGCTCCAGGGCGCTTTTTTTCTCTTTGGTGTTCATGCCCGTGGGAATTCCACGGCCATCATCTTCCACGCTTACGGAATTATCAGAATAAATCTCGACCGTTATGTTTTTGCAATATCCGGCAAGCGCTTCGTCAATTGAATTGTCTACGACCTCATAAACGAGATGATGTAAACCTTTTACACCTACATCTCCAATATACATCGCGGGCCTTTTTCTCACTGCTTCCAACCCCTCCAGAACCTGAATACTGTCGGCTCCGTAACCATTGACCATAGGAGCGGTAACCTCTTGAATACTTTCGTTCATATTTAATTGAAAAACCGGTTATTAGATGTAAAATAACAGGGTTTGCAAATTTACTGAAAACAGGGCTAAGAATGGGGTTGAAACGCTTCTTTTTTAAACAATTTTTTTGGGTCTTTTTACCTCAAAAAAAGGTCAAAAATCCGGGCATATCAATGGTAACCTCACAATATGTCATCGGTTTGGAAATTTGGGTTTAAATTTGCCGACATTTTATGCATCAGCCGCCCGATATACTCAGCCTTGCTTATAAACAGCCTTTCATGCAGGAGCAATTAGCAGCTTTTGGATGAAAAAGAACGCCAGATTCCGGGTTCTGTTCAGTATATGATCCGGAGATATGAAAAGAATCCGCGCTGGAGCCTGGAGGATACGGGTATGATGGTTTATCATTATCAGCGCGAGAATCCACAGGAAAACTATTTTGAACTCCGGTTTTGCATATCAGGCAATGCCTACTGCAGCCAGAAGGAAAAAGATTGTGATACCTGCCGCCTGCATACTTCCCGCTTATGTCCCGACCGGATAGAAACCGTGGATGTGATGAGTTTCAGATTTTCATCGGTTCATCTTTCGCAGTTTGTAAAACCACAGCAGCGGGTGGGCAGCCTGTCGGATAATGTTTTGCATTTCAAACATCCTTCTTCATTTTCAAAAATATTGTCACTTTGCAGCCGCACGCGCATGGTACTGGAAGGTATGCTGAACCATAGTTATACAGATAGCCTGGAAAATATTTTCATCAATGCGCAAACGCAGATGTTGCTGCTTTACAGCCTTGAATGTATGCTGGGTGAAAAAGAAGTGGAGTCATTTCAGTGTAAATTTCTGGCAAACGGGGCCGACAGGGAAAAAATTAATCTGGCCCGTGAAATTCTGCTTGAACATATCGGAGAGCCTCTCACTATTCGCGAACTCAGCCGCAAAGTGGCAATCAATGAGTGTTATCTGAAGAAAGGTTTCAAGGAACTTTTCGGAACAACCATTTTTGATTTTTATCAGGGCCAGCGTATGGAACACGCCCGTTATCTCCTGTATGAAAAAGGGTCTGAGCGTTACTGATGTTTCGGTCATGCTGGGCTATTCCTCTATTTCACATTTCTCCACTGCCTTCAAAAAACACACGGGACTTAAACCCTGCGAACTCCTTTTTAAGGCTTAAAGCCGAAAGCCCAAAGCCTAAAACTAGTGTGGTAAGTATGAATGGTAGGGATGTATAAAAGGTGGCAATTGAATTTGCAAATGATAATTTGGGAATGTGGTATCGAAATTATTGTGTAGCGTTCCCTCACCTTCACATGTCATTTATACATTTAATTCCTCCATCACCACATTTCCACCAATCCACATTTACCACACTAGTTTTAGGCTTTGGGCTTTCGGCTTTAACCTTATTCTGATCCGCAGGCTCTTCACCGGATTCATAATGGCCGCGCGGATTGCCTGTGAACTGACAGTCAGTAACGCGATCACCATGGTTGCGATTCCAGCAATGCCAAACATCCACCAGCTGACTGGAATTTTATAGGCAAAACCCTGAAGCCATTTATTCATGGCCCACCAGGAAACCGGTGTGGCAATAACAAAAGCGACAGAACCAGTATGAGAAAATCTTTTGACAATAACTGAACAATTCCGGAAACACTTGCGCCCAAAACTTTACGGATACCGATTTCCTTATTTCTTTGTTCAGCGCTGAAAGCGGCGAGTCCGAATAATCCAAGACAAGAGATGCAAATTGCCATAATCGTAAATACATTGATGATACGCGACATCGATATGTCCGACTCATATTGTTTTTGCACCTTTTCATCCATAAAATTATATTCAAAAGGTACTCCCGGAATATCCCTTATGCCAGATGATCTCAATTTTCTGAGAGCAGTTCCGTATAATTAGATGTAGCGGTATGTACAGTCAGATTGGCCCATAGCCCATCCTGTTTATGATTGATCCAGACCATAAAACTTTCCACATCCTTATGCAGCGATCCGAAATTGAAATCTTTCATCACACCGGCAATTTCCCATACGCGCGACTGGGCATCGGTTAAGTCGTAGTCCGGATGCATTTTCCGGATCGATACCCATTTTTCGGACAAAGGTTTCATTGACAATATTTTTGCGGAATCATCGTCCCGGAAATCCCTGCCACTAAGCATTTGTATTCCGTTGGCCTTTACAAAAAATTCATCACTGACTATAAAACTCGCATATTTCGCTTCTGATCTGCTCTGCCCGGGTAATGTGAAAACATTGGAGAACAACGCTGGGATTACTTAGATAATTTACTCGCATTACTCACTTCTTTAACACCGGAAAGTTTTCGCAGGTCTTCCATAAAAGCTGGAATTTTTTCAAAAGATTCTCCCGAATTAAAGGTGAATATCAGGCGCTGGTCCTTGTCAAAGCCAAGATCCTTATTTTTAATATAATTGAGCTGACTGTATATAATAATGATTCCGGTTATTAACACAATGGACAACACAAACTGAAATACAACCAGAGAACGTCGGATGCCGGCAGCGGAAATCTCGCTGGTAAAATTTCCTTTGATCACTTTAATAACCCGGAATGCAGACAGATAAAAGGCGGGATAACTGCCTGCAATCAAACCGGTTAAGCATTACCAGAGAGGCAAGCATAAGCCATATTCTGTAGTCTTTCAGGAAGCTAAGAGAAATTTCTGCCTGTGTGATCTGATTCAGATAAGGTAACACCAATACAAGTAACGGTACAGAAATCAGCACAGAAAGAAGGGAAAGTAAAAACGACTCACCCAGAAACTGTTTGATGAGATCATTTCTTCCGGCACCGATCACTTTCCTTACACCAACTTCTTTAGCCCTCTTGGAAGCTCTTGCGGTGGATAGATTCATGAAATTGATACAGGCAATAACCTGGATCAATGCGGCGATCAGTGCCAGAATACCAAGAAAGGAGGGACTAACAGGTTTCCCGATGCCAGGATTGTCGAACCCTGTTGTGGTATGTATGCCGGAGATGGGTTGTAAATACAGATTAACCTCCAACCCGGCTTCCTTCAATTGTTTCCCTGCATATTTATTTACAAATGCGGGGAACTTTTTTTCGAGTGAGACAGCATTTGTATTTGGTTTGAGCTTTATGTAGGACCCGATATAATTATTATTTGTCCAGGATTCATTATGCATGGTATACTCACCATTTCCGCCGCTGTTCATGGCGATAAAAATATTTCCATGCAGATGGGATTTACCCAGGCTTTCATCAACTACAGCCGTTACTGTGTAGTCGGTTTTTCCATGCACGTTATCAATGGTAATTCTTTTTCCGATTGGATCCACCCGGCCGAATAATTTGTCAGCTGTCCCTTTTAAAAGAACAACGGTATAGGGTTTCATCAATGCATTTTTATTTCCTTCAATAAAATGATAAGAGAAAACATCAAAAAAAGTGGAATCAACGTAAAAGGGATTTCGTTTCATAGATTGAATTATTCCCGTATCGCAATAAATGTTTGTCAACACCAATCAATGGCACTACGCGCGTGAATTGTTCAATTTCAGGAAAATCCCGTTTCATTGCGGGTGCCAGAAAACCACCCGATATTGCGAGATTAACTACTCCATCAGGACTTTTCTCCATTTTGTCAACCCGATAAATCTGGTCCAGCTGCTTATGATGTTTATCATAACTATACTGATCTCTCACATACACCAGTATATACAGGCAACAAAATGTGCCGACGGCCAAACCGAAAACATTTATAAAACTGAATGTCTTATTCTTGAGCAGGAATCTCCAGGCAGTCTTGAAATAGGTTCTGAACATTTTTTATTGTTGATGTCCACCTGCATCAGGCAGCCTGGACTAGAATGAAAAAATTTCGGTTGCGATCGATTTACTTTCAAGAGAAGTGCCATTCTGATATGATATTGTTTATCAGTAATTTATATTATCCCATCGCGAATGTTACTGTACGGTATTGAACAAAAGGTGTCCACAATTTGAATGCATAATTAGTATGTATTAAATCAACCTGTACGGGATAGGCCGATTACGATCTCTGACCATCTAAGTGTTTGACGTTTGAATTTCCTGATCCGTATAAATGCTTTATGCGTTGAGCTTTACGCTTTATGCTTGGGAGGCTGCTTCAATCGTTTCGTCGAGGTCGCGGATGGTTAAAGCATTATTCAAAAACCAACTCTCAAAAGCTGAAGGGGGCAGGTAGATTCCCTGATCGAGCATGGAATGGAAAAACTGGTTGAATCTATCCATATCAGAAAGCGAGGAAGTTTCGAAATCTTTTACCGGCTGATTGCTGAAATGGACACTGATCATGGAGCCGAACCGGTTGATGACGAACGGGATATTTTTTTCCTTCAGCACTTTATCAAGGCCGGTATGCAGGTATCTTGTTTTTTCTTCCAGTTCAGTATAAATGGAAGGATTTTCCTTTAGTATTTTCAACGTAGTAATTCCCGCGATCATAGCCAGGGGGTTGCCGCTTAACGTTCCCGCCTGGTAAACTTTCCCAAGCGGTGCGATATGTTCCATTATTTCTCTGCGTCCTCCAAAGGCACCTACCGGCAGACCGCCTCCAATAACTTTTCCATAGGTGACCAGGTCCGCCCGAACACCCAGTTTCTCCTGGGCGCCACCGGGTGCCAGGCGAAATCCTGTCATCACTTCGTCAAAAATTAAAATGATATTTTCTTTATCACAAATGGTCCTGATCGACTCAAGAAATCCTTTCCCGGGAGGAATGCATCCCATATTTCCGGCGACCGGTTCAAGAATGATGGCCGCAATTTCTCCTTTATATTTTTTTACCAGTTCCTCAATAAATGGCAGATTATTAAATGGTGCTGTTAAAGTATCCTGTGCAACACCGGCTGTAATTCCGGGTACGGTTTGTATTTGTAAAGTTGCCAGGCCACTGCCTGCCTTCACCAGAAATGCATCTGCATGCCCATGATAATGGCCTTCGAATTTTATAATTTTATTTTTCCCGGTGAAGCCGCGCGCCAGACGCACCGCGCTCATACAGGCTTCCGTTCCGCTGTTTACCATGCGGATCAGGTCCACATTGGGCACCATACCAATAATCAATTCCGCCATTTCCGTTTCCAATTCGGTGGGTGCACCATAGGAAGTGGACAAAGCCGCTCTTTCCTGTATGGCTTTTACTACTTCTTCGTGCGCATGGCCGAGGATCATCGGACCCCAGGAGGCAATGTAATCGATGTACTTATTTCCATCGGCATCATATAAATAGCTGCCTTTCGCCTTTCGAATGAATAGAGGTGTTCCTCCCACACTTCGAAATGCCCTAACCGGGGAATTCACCCCACCCGGAATGGATTTTTGTGCACGCTGAAAAAGTTCCTTGCTTTTATTTGTGTCCATCTTATAAGCTTAAGGCTTAACGCGTAACGCCAAACGCGAGATTATATCACTCAATAACTCTACTTCCAGACTTCCAGTCTTCCACACTTTCACACTTGTTGCAAAAGTTGCATTGCAACTTTTGCAAAATAGGTCGCAATCAGGTCCGCACCAGCTCGTTTAATAGCCGTAAGCGTTTCTAGAATGGCTTTGTTTTCATCCAGCCATCCCATCCTGGCTGCCGCTTTGATCATGGCATATTCCCCGCTGATATTATAAGCACTAACGGGTACATGTACTACATTTTTTACATCGCGGATAATATCCAGGTAAGCGAGTGCCGGTTTGACCATGATAATATCTGCACCTTCTTCCACATCCTGCAGAGCTTCCTTTACGGCTTCTGTGCGGTTGGCATAATCCATCTGGTACGTTTTCTTATCTCCGAATCCAGGCGCTGAATCCAATGCATCCCGGAAGGGTCCGTAGAAACACGATGCATATTTCGCACTGTAAGCCATAATGCCCGTTTTTGTATATCCATGTTGTTCGAATGCATCGCGAATGGCACCGATCCGTCCATCCATCATGTCACTGGGCGCCACGAAATCCGCCCCTGCTTCAGCATGACTCAAACTCATTTTTACCAATGCTTCAACGGTTTCGTCATTTACGATTTCACCGTTTTTTACGATACCATCATGTCCGAAGGAGGAATAAGGATCAAGAGCCACATCGGTCATCAGTACGATTTCCGGAACGGCATCTTTTATTGCCCGGATGCTTCGCTGCATAAGTCCCTCCTTATTCCATGCTTCTTTTCCGGTATTATCTTTTAATTCATCCTTGGCTTTTACAAAAAGAAGAACAGATTTTAATCCCATAGCATACAATTCCTTCACTTCTTTTATAGTGATATCCAGGCTGTTTCTGTAATAGCCCGGCATGGAAGCGATTTCCTGATGCGTATCTTTTCCTTCGTCAATAAAGAGTGGCGCAATAAAATCGGATGATTTTAAATGCGTTTCAGCCACGAGGCTTCTGATCGCAGGGCTGCTTCGTAATATCCTGGAACGTTTTTGTAAATACATATTAATTATTTCCTTATCGTTACGTTTACTTATTGTTTCGTTTTCTTATCTACAATTGGGAAGTATGAAATTGTGGAAACGTGAAGATGAGGGAAAGAAATTCAAATTTAATTTTAAATTTCATTTTCACATTCTCACAAAATAATTGCGAAGCAATTATTCACCATTCAACATTCCCAAGTTGTTGATTACGGGTTCTGCCCATTCCCTTGGATGCAGACATACCTGTAACAGTTCGTCTTCAGCGCTTCCTGGCACAGGCTGATAATTATATATCCATCTTGCCCGCGGCGGAAGACTCATCAGAATGCTTTCAGTTCTGCCATTTGTTTTTAATCCGAACAAAGTTCCGCGATCATGAATCAGGTTAAATTCCACGTATCGCCCGCGCCTGATTTCCTGCCACCTGATTTCATTTTCACTGAAAGGGAGCGTTCTTCTCTTTTCTACAATGGGCAGATAAGCCTTCAGAAATGCGTTTCCATTAGCCTCCTGAAAACAAAATAATTTTTCAGCATCTTCATCATCGACAGGCCGCAGATAATCATAAAAAATGCCGCCTATCCCGCGCATTTCCCCGTTTCGGTGATGGTTTGCGAAATATAAGTCACAATTCTTTTTATACTGATGGTATAAATCAACTCCGAATGGATCCAGTGTCCGTTTCAAAGTATTATGAAAATGATTTGCATCTTCGTTAAACAGATAGTAGGGTGTAAGATCTGTTCCGCCTCCAAACCATCGGTCAATCCGATCTTCTCTTTCATTGTATAATTCAAAGTAACGCCAATTGGCATGCACGGTTGGAACAAAGGGATTCAATGGATGAAGAACAAGTGACAAACCACAGGCAAACCAGCTTGATCCATCAATTTTTAATTGTGTTCGCATCGCATCCGAGACAGAGCCATAAACGACGGACGTGTTAACGCCTCCCTTTTCAAACGCCTGACCATTTTCGATGATCCTCGACTTACCACCTCCGCCATTTTCAGATCTTTGCCAGTCGTCTTCAATAAAATGGCCAACACCATCTGTTTTTTCCAGTGCATCACAAATCGTATCCTGCAGGGAATGAATAAAATGAATCCAGCGCTCACGCAATACAACATGCTGCTTTTGATATGTGCTGTAGTCAGGCATTCTTATAAAGATGAATAAACTTTTTCCCGGCTCGTATATCTGTGATTTTTAACTGTGTCAACAAATAGCTTTGCATGATCTACCGGCACATGAGGAAGTATGCCATGCCCCAGGTTTGCGATATACCGCCCCGGGCCAAAGTCATTTAACATCCTGGTCACTGCTTTTTTTAATTCAGGTAGTGGGCTTAGCAGACGGGCCGGATCCAGGTTACCCTGCAGTGTAACCGCATGTCCCGACATTTTCCGCGCAGTTTCCGGACGAATACACCAGTCCAGTCCGATGCCGGCAGTACCCGTACCCACCATTTCAGGAATAGAACCCCAGGCACCTTTTGCAAACAGGATGGTCAGCACGTCATCCTTCAAGGCAAGGATGATCTGACGCATGTATCGCAATGAAAAAATTTCAAAGTCATCCGGGCTCAGTAGCCCCCCCCAGGAATCAAACAATTGAATAACATCTGCACCTGCTTTTACCTGCAATTTGAGATAGGCAATCGTTGTATCTGTAATCATTTGTAATAACCGGTGCGCGAGTTCGGGCTGGGTATAACAGAAAGTTTTTACGGAGTCAAAAGTTTTTGAACCCTTTCCTTCTATCATATAACAAAGGAGGGTCCATGGTGCTCCTGCAAATCCGATCAGCGGGACACGGTTGTTTAATTCTTTTTTGGTTAGCCGGATTGCTTCAAATACATATCCGAGGGTTTCTTCTGCGTCCGGAACCCGTACCCGATTCATGTCGGCAATATTTCTTACAGGATCCGGTAATACCGGACCTTTATTTTCTATCAGTTGAACTTCCAGACCCATGGCCTGCAGAACAACCAGTATATCAGAGAAAAGAATAGCTGCATCCACACCGATCTGATCTACGGGTTGCAATGTGATAGCCGTTGCCAGTTCCGGTGTTTGCACGCGCGTAAAAAAATCAAATTTATCACGCAATACACGATAGTCCGGCAGGTAGCGCCCGGCTTGTCGCATCATCCAAACAGGAGACCTTTCTGTGTTCTCACCGCGAAGCGCTTTTAATAATAAATCGTTTTTGAGCATATTAAATGATAGGATGAGATGCGGCATAATCTAATGCCATGTTTAAAACATAAGTCTTATCTGCTTCGGAAGAAATAATTACCGGATGTTTAGTGTGTTGTTTGAGTGCCTCCGCTGTGGTTGCACCCATCGCGATCACAGTGGTGCCGGATGAAATTTCATTCATCGAAAAAAAACTTTTGACAGCGGTCGGACTGAAAAATAATATGATCTCCGGCGGTTCTTTTAGTTTCACAGGTTTCAGCCGGGTATCGTAAACAATCAGTTCATTTAATTCTACGCCGTTATTTCTTAAATTATCCGGAAGAATATCCAGGCGCTGATCACCGCAAAAAAACAACGCATCCTTAACCCCTTCGGATATCATGAGTCTTGATAAAAACAATGCATTGCTGGCAAATTTGCATTTTACCTCCGGTCCAAACCAATTTAAAACCGCAATTCTCGTCTCATTCCGTATACAATATATTAACCAATCAGGTTTTTGTGTCAGCCATCCTGAAACAAACTTTACTGCGTATGCACTGGTGAAAACGACATTTAGTTTTTCTGACCCGTATGCATTGATGATGGGGATTAGTTCTGCGTCTGGTCGTTGTATGATTTCTATAAATGGTATTACCTGGATATCTACCGACGAAGGAATATTCTTTATACGCTCAAAGGGCAGGGATGCAGTAGATAATATAGTCACCCGGCGGTCAGACATGTTGTTTTTTTTCAATTAATTCCTTGCCACCATGACTGAGTAACTCATGTGCAGCGGATATCCCGAGCGCGGCACCAAGTTCAATGGAGATCCTTTTCTCGATCGAAAATTTTTTTTCGCCTGACGGATCCAGCAGGTTTCCCCTGAAAAATATTTCATCTCCCTCCATTTCCGCCAGTGCACCGATCGGTGTGGAACAGCCTCCAAGAAGTGTGGACAGGAAATCCCGTTCAATTTTGACGCAAAAAGCGGATTGTTCATGATGCAGTTTCCTGCATTGATCGAAAACAAATTCATCCTTCTCCCGGCATACAACCAATATTGCGCCCTGCGCAGGAGCCGGTATCATCCAGTCCAGTTCAATGGCGTTTGCAGGATGTAACCCGATGCGTTGCAGACCGGCAGCAGCAAATATGGCTCCTAACCATTCGCTATCTGTCAGCTTTTTTAATCTGGTATTTACGTTGCCACGGATCGGTGCAATCTGATCGTCTGGAAAACGGTGAAGCCATTGGGCTCTCCTTCTCAAACTGCTTGAAGCAATCACAGACGGACTATGATCATCCGAATAAGTGTTTGTCTTGGATGGATGTGGTACCAGTATATCGAATGGACTGTCTCTTTCCAATACAGCTGCTTCCACTAGTCCGATTGGCAACTGAACAGGCACATCTTTCATGGAATGAACGGCCAGGTCAATTTGATTATTCAAAAGTGCTATATCAAGACTACGGGTAAATATTCCCTGAACACCCATTGCATAAAGCGGGGTGGCCAGATCAAGGTCACCTTCACTTTTTATATGTATCAGATCAGCGTTTATACCTTGTTCCCGGAGTAATTTTTTAACGCGGTTAGCCTGCCATAGTGCTAGCTGGCTGTCTCGTGTGCCAATCCTAAGTATTCTAGACATGTTTTGATCGTTTATCAACAGGCGATAAACTCGTTGATTGCTTCAATATAATAGCAGCCACGTTGATTTTCACGTCGCATTTTGGAAGCCATTCCGTTGAGTACCCGCTGAATTTTCTGATCCCTGCCGAGAGAAGATGGTTTCTCAGGAGTCAATTGCCCAAATAATGGAGAACCATGAATCTCCTGGAGTTTTATTTTGACTTGTTTGAGAACAGGGACGTGTTTACGCATTTCATACCATTCCATCAATTCATTAAAATGATTTTGAATGATCGTCCGGGCTTTTGGAACCTCTGCTGCACGTCGCTGCAGGGTTTCATCTTTTAACAAAGAGAGACCGTCTACATCAATCAATTTCACATGAAGCAAATCTTTAACCCCGCTTTCAACATTACAGGGGATGGAAAGATCTATGACGAGCTTATCACCTGAAATATTTTCCAGATCTGTACAGTGGATGATCGGTTCAGGTGCATTCGTAGCGACCAATATGATATCGGAATTCTTTATTTCTTCCGGTAAAGTTTCTATAGATGCGGTTCTCAAATTGAAAGTCTCCGCCAGGTGCTCTGCTTTTTCAGGCGTCCTGTTTACTAACGTGATATGGGCGTTACCAAGATAGTCTACCAGGTTCTTACATGTGATGGTTCCAATTTTACCAGTACCCAGTAAAAGAATTTTTTTGTCTTCTATTGACGAAATATTTTCACGAATGTATTGTATGGCAGCAAAAGCTACCGATACGGTGCCATCACTTAATGCTGTTGTATTTTTAATTTCCTTTGAGGATTGCAAAACCTGGTTCAGCAACCTCTCCATAAAATTATTTATGAAACCTCTTTCCTTTGCGAATTTCATGGCTTTCCTGAGCTGACCTACAATTTCATAGTCACCCAAAATCTGGGAATCCAGTCCGGCCCCCACATCAAATAAATGTTGAACAGCTTGTAATCCGTTTTTCTGGTATGCCAGTTCATGAAAAAGTTCAGAGGAGCCCTGCGTCTGCGAGCAAAAAAGATTAACGAGATGGGCAGGCAGTTCGGCAATACCATAAATTTCTGATCGGTTGCAGGTAGACAAAACAAAAAAATCACGCACACCATATTCAGCAGCCAGGCCTAACATATTGCTGTACTGTTCCGCTCCGATAGCAAACGAACCTCTGATTCCGGTGTCGGTTTTTTTATAGTTAATACCGGCAACAAAAAAATTCGAAAGTTCTGTATGTTGAGGTTTTTACTCATCCTGATAATAGTACGCAAAATTAATCGGTGCGTTCCCGATTGAATCATTCTTGTGTCATCAAACTGTCATTTTGCAAGATGATTATTATCATGATAAAAACCGATCTTGATCATGTGCCCCGGTAGGAACATCGTTTCTTAATTACATTTGCAAAATGGCAAAATTGAAAAGAGGTATAATATTAATGAATCTCGGATCGCCTGATTCCACCGAAGTGGATGAATTGAGAAAATACCTGAATGAATTTCTTACGGATAAAAGGGTGATTGATTCGTGGTTTGTACGTAATATATTAATGCGTAACGTAATTATTCCGAAGAGGGCTCCGGAATCTGCAAAAGCTTATCGAACCATCTGGACGAAAAACGGTTCTCCGTTGATTCAGTTTACCCGTGAACTGGCTGAAAAATTACAAAAAGAAGTGCCGGACCCGGTAAGTATGGCCATGCGTTATGGAAATCCCTCAATGGAATCTGCTTTTGAATTGTTGCTGAATAAAAGCCCGGATTTGGATGAGGTCATTGCCATTCCTTTATATCCGCATTATGCGATGTCTTCCTATGAAACGGCCGTTGAACAGGCGAAGGAGATTCACCGGCAAAAGAAATATGGATTCAAATTAAAATTTATCGCTCCCTTTTATCAGGAACCGGGATATATTCATGCAATGGCCGAAAATATGAGGCCCTGGCTCCAAAAGGATTTTGATCATCTCCTGTTTAGTTTTCATGGAATCCCCGAGAGACATCTGATAAAGTCGGATCCGACGCATCAGCACTGTATGCAAACGACTGATTGTTGTTCCGTTTCATCTGTGGCTCATGCAACCTGTTACCGGCATCAATGTTTGACGACTATGAAACTGGTTGCGGCAGAACTTGGCCTGCCAGAAACTAAATTCAGTTATTCTTTTCAATCCCGCCTGGGTAAACAACCCTGGTTGAAACCATATACAGATTTTCGGTTTCAGGAAATGCCGGCGGAGGGGATAAAAAAACTAATAGTCGTCTGTCCTGCTTTTGTTAGCGATTGCCTGGAAACCCTGGAAGAAATTGAGATCAGGGGTAAAGAGAGTTTTCTCGCTTCAGGAGGAGAGGAATATAGCATGATTCCCTGTTTAAATACTCATCCGCTCTGGGTCAGGACGCTGGCAAACTGGGTGAGTGCCTAAAGAATATTATGTATCCATATATTAAGGCCCTTCATATTATTTTTATAGTTACCTGGTTTAGTGGCATGTTTTATATCGTCAGGTTATTCATATATAATACGGAAGCTTCAGAGAAATCAAACCCGGAACGTGACATTTTGCTCGCGCAGTTTCGGATCATGATCAGGCGCTTATGGCTTGGCATCACCTGGCCTTCTGCCATTCTTACTTTAATATTCGGGCCCTGGATCTGGATTATGATAGGCAGTACACCGGACTGGCTGGTGGTTAAACTGTTTTTTGTGGTCCTCCTTTATTTATATCATTTTTCCCTCCACATACTTTATCGGGAGCAATCAAAAGGAATTTTCCGCTTCAGTTCTCAAAAACTGCGAATCTGGAATGAGCTGGCGACCATTTTATTATTCGCAATCGTGTTTCTGGCCAGTGTTAAACAGTCCATAAGCTGGGTATTCGGCTTAGCGGGCATTATTTCGCTTGCGGTGATTTTGATGCTGGGAATAAGAGTTTATAAGAAATTAAGAGCGAAATAAGGTTCACTGGCAATTAATAACAGGCAGTTGGTAGTTGATTACCTGCGTTAGGCGTTGAGCTTTAAGCATAAAAAAACCTCCCCTAAGGGAGGTTTTATAAATAAGGGGCAAAAAGGCGGTCTTTCAGAACTGGTCTTGATTGGTGCTTCAGGATTGGGAAAAAATTCGATAACTAAGCATTTGGTTTTTGCAATTGCGATAAAAGGAATTAAAAACGGGAAGGTGCGGATTTTTTAAAAAACGCCTTAAGAATAAAAGGAAGGGGAGTAGGAATACCCCCCTTTTTAACCCCTAAACCCTAAACCGTAGAAAAAAATTTTTCAGAACCGGAGGCGTCTTATTACAGATTCGCCTCAATGATTTTATATAGGATCGAACTCCCTTTTTTTAAACATAAATTATGCCAAAGCGGATATTTGTGGAAAATTGATTTTTGCTTAACCGCTTGATTATGCTCAACTTCTGCGTAACTATACTTTAAGTTATCGTACACAAACGATTTATTTTCGGTGATTTATACGGGCGAAAAAACCGCTGAATTCGTTAGCTTTGCAGCCATTTTGAATTGTTAAAAATTTTAAGATCTTCAAAAAATTCTCTAACCTGTTCATTTATAACAGATCAGTATGCCCGGGAGATATAAAGAATATGAAAAATTGGACCTGCCGGCAATTGGGCAATCGGTCCTGAATGACTGGAAATCCTCCCATGCATTTCAAAAAAGTATCGATTTGCGGGAAGGGAAATCTCCTTTTATTTTTTTTGAAGGCCCCCCGAGCGCGAACGGCCTGCCCGGTATTCACCATGTAATCAGCCGCACCCTCAAAGACCTGGTTTGCAGATATAAGACCATGAGGGGTTTCCAGGTGGAAAGAAAGGGGGGGTGGGATACCCATGGCCTTCCGGTTGAACTGGGTGTGGAAAAAGAACTGGGCATTTCAAAGGAAGACATCGGCAGGAAGATATCTATCGAAGAATATAATAAGAAATGCCGCGAAGCCGTGCTCAGGTATAAGGATAAATGGAATGAACTGACCGAGCAAATGGGTTATTGGGTTGATCTGGAACACCCTTACATAACTTATGAAAATAAATATATTGAAACGCTCTGGTGGATACTGAAAGAGCTTTACAGGAAGAACCTGTTATTCGAAAGTGTCAGTATCCAGCCTTACTCTCCCGCAGCCGGCACAGGTCTGAGTTCCCATGAACTGAACCAGCCAGGTACCTATAAAGAGGTAAAAGATACCAGTTGTGTAGCCATGTTCAGGGCGTTAAGAAATAAAGAATCAGAATTTCTTTTTGAAAAATTGACCGGTTCGGATGCAGAGGATATTTTCTTCCTGGCCTGGACGACCACGCCGTGGACTCTTCCTTCTAACCTTGGCCTGGCTGTTGGTCCAAAGATTGAATACGTTCTGGTTTATAGCTTCAATCCTTACACCCATTTGCCTGTATATATTATACTTGCGAGATCACTGCTGAGCAAATATTTCAAACCGGAAGATGAAAATGTGGATTTTGCTGCGTATCAGCCGGCTTCTAAAATACTGCCCTGGAGGATGATATCCTCATTTTCCGGGTCCCAACTGGAAAACTGCCGATACGAACAATTGATACCAACGGAAGCAGGAAGCCTTGAAAGAATTCGCATGATCACTCCCGATGCTGATCCCTTCCGGGTTATTACAGGCGATTTTGTTACGACAGAAGACGGTACCGGCATCGTACATATGGCTCCCGCTTTTGGCGCAGATGATTTCAAGGCCGGCAAAAAAAACAATCTGGGTATTCTGGTACTGGTTGACAAGCAGGGTAAATTTATTGACGGTGTGGGTGAATTCAGCGGCAGGTATGTAAAAGATTATAAAGATGATCCGCAATATGTAGATGTAAACGTGGACATCTGTGTGAAGCTGAAAAAGGAAAATCGTGCTTTCAAAATTGAAAAGTATGAGCACCCATATCCGCATTGCTGGAGAACAGATAAACCCATACTATATTATCCGCTCGACGCCTGGTTTATTAAAACCACTGCAGCAAAAGAAAGGATGGTGGAACTCAACAAGACCATTCAATGGAAACCAGCGTCCACAGGTGAAGGAAGGTTTGGCAACTGGCTCGAAAATATGGTGGACTGGAACCTGAGCCGCAGCCGGTTTTGGGGAACACCACTGCCAATCTGGAGAACTGAAAACGGCGAAGAGGAAAAATGCATTGGTTCAATAGAGGAGCTTTTGGAAGAAGTTGAAAAAGCGAAAAAAGCTTTTGGCGATGGCACAAATGAAGGCATCCATGCCGGTGCGCTTGATTTGCATCGGCCCTTTGTGGACGAAATTATCCTGGTAAGCAGTAAGGGCGAAAAAATGAGTCGTATTCCGGACCTCGTGGATGTCTGGTTTGATTCAGGTGCGATGCCCTATGCTCAATGGCACTATCCATTTGAGAACAAAGAAAAATTTAAAAATAGTTTTCCGGCGGACTTTATTGCGGAAGGAGTGGACCAGACGCGCGGCTGGTTTTATACGTTACACGCACTGGGGGTGTTGTTATTCGACAATATTGCATTTAAAACAGTTGTTTCCAATGGACTGGTACTGGATAAAAATGGAAACAAAATGAGCAAACGCGTCGGTAATGTGGTGGATCCGTTTAAAACCATCGATCAATTCGGCGCAGATGCCACCAGATGGTATTTGATTACCAATGCCTCTCCCTGGGACAGTATGAAATTCGATACGGAAGGGATCCGGGAAGTACAAAGAAAATTTTTTGGTACCTTATATAATACATATCAGTTTTTCGCATTATACGCCAACGTAGATGGATTTGTTTTCAGAGAAGATTATATCCCGCTGGCAGACCGGCCCGAAACTGACAGATGGATTTCTTCTGTCTTGAATAGCCTGGTAAAAAAAGTAATATATAATCTGGATGATTATGAACCTACAATTGCGGGCCGTCTGATTGAAGATTTTGTGGATGAGGAGCTCAGTAATTGGTACGTCAGGCTCAGCCGTCGCCGTTTCTGGAAGGGTGAATATGAACAGGATAAGCTAAGCGCCTATCAGACCTTATATGAATGCCTTGAAACCCTCAGCAAACTCATTGCGCCAATTTCGCCTTTTTTCGCGGACTGGTTATTCGGCAACCTGAATAGAGTAACCGGACGGTCAGCTTTGGAGTCCGTTCATTTTACAGATTTTCCCGAAATAAAGAATGCAGCCATAGACCTGGATCTGGAAGAACGAATGAAACTGGCACAGGAAACTTCTTCTCTGATTTTGTCAATCCGTAAAAAAATCAATATAAAAGTCCGCCAGCCTCTTAAAAAGGTACTCATTCCTATTTTAAACCCCGGCATGAAGGTTCAGCTTGAAAAAGTCGGCGATTTGATACGTTCCGAAGTAAATATTAAAGAAATAGAATACCTCTCGGCAGATAATCAGTTTATTCGAAAAAAAATCAAGCCGAATTTTGTGTTGCTCGGCAAGAAACTCGGTGCCAAAATGAAGATAGTCAGCAGCGCACTGGCCGCATTTACGCAACAGGATATCAACAAACTGGAAAAAGAAGGCAAGACACTGATTCCCTTAGAAAATGAATCCATTGAAATAATGCTGGAGGAGGTTGAAATAAGCAGTGAAGATCTGCCTGGATGGATGGTGGCTTCAAAAGGCCCTTTGACTGTTGCCCTGGACGTTACTATTACCCCGGAACTGGAGCGTGAGGGTAATGCCAGAGAACTCGTCAATCGTATCCAAAAAATCAGAAAAGACCAGGAATTTGAGCTAACTGACCGAATTAGTGTCCAAATTGGGGGTGCACAAACATTAGAGGAGACAATAAGAGAATTTAATTATTATATTTGCGCGGAAATTTTGGCAGACAAACTCGATTTGGTTGCCAATTTAACGAATGGCACCCAAATTGAAGTTAATGACGTCCCTTTAACAGTCTTTGTCACAAAAAAAGCCTAACCATATGGCAATCAATAAAAAACCGGTCAAAGCCGTTAAAAAAGTGCAACCAAAAAAGGTAGCAAAGCCTGCAACTAAGAAAGTTGTTGCTAAAAAGGCAGCGCCGGCAAAACCTGTAAAGAAGGACAGTCCTAAAAAACACACACCCGTGGTAAAGAAATCTGCAGCGACACCGAGTAAATCAGCCCATGTAAAAGCCGTGGTTCCAGCGAAAAAAGTAGCAATTGCCACACCAGTATCTAAAAAACCGGCTGCTGCAACTACCCCGGCGAAAAAGCCGGCAGCACCTGCTCATCCGGTAAAGCCATCTCCTGCAGCACATGTGCCTCAGGCGGTGAAACCTGTGCAACCGGTCGTTGCAAAGGCCGTAAAAACGGAAGATAAAACCCCGGTTTTCAAGCAACAGGTAAAAAATACGAGCCCAGTTACTGTGAAGCCGGAACCCAAAAAACCTGCTGCAGCACCCGTGAAAGCGATTAAAGTTGTTATACCCGATATTAAAACAAAAACGGTTCGTAAATATGAACCGGAATTTACAAAATCCGTACTGGATATCCACCAGCAGGAACAAACCGGACCCACCATGAGATATAGTGATTCAGAGTTAACAGAGTTCAGGGAATTGATTACTAAGAAATTAGATTCAGCCAAAAAAGAACTGGCATATCTACAGGGCCTTATCACAAGACGTGACGAAATGGGAGGAGATGAAACGGACAACCGTTACATGACAATGGAAGATGGAAGTATGAGTATGGAACGTGAACAATTAAGTCAGATGGCGAGCCGTCAGATTACATTCATTGATCATCTCGAGAAGGCCATGATGCGGATTGAAAATAAGACGTATGGCATCTGCCGGGTTACCGGTAAGTTGATCGATAAAGCAAGATTGAAAGCGGTTCCTCACGCTACACTCAGCATTGAGGCTAAACAAACAATGAATAAATAGTTCTTAAGCTTAAAGCGTAAAGCGTAAAGCTTAAGGCTTTTTGTGAGACGAGCTGTTTTTCATTTTTCAATATGCAATCCCGGCTATTATTTATTGTGATAGCGCTGGCATTGGGTGCTGTGTTACCGATGCAGGCTGCTATCAACTCCCGCCTGGCAAAAACTGCCGGCAGCCCCATCATGTCGGCATTTGTATCCTTTGCAGTCGGAACCATCGCTTTGATGTTGTTTCTGATTCTGTCGGGCCAGTTTAAATTTGGATTCGTTTCTTCCCAATCACCCTGGTGGATCTGGTCGGGTGGATTACTGGGAACTTTTTTTGTTGCAGGTATTGTCTACATTCTGCCAAAACTGGGGGTGGTTTTATCATTCAGCCTCGTTCTTGCGGGGCAAATGTTCGTCGCCATTTTGTTCGATCAGTTTGGGTGGCTGGGCGTCACCATAAGAGAAATTTCCGCAGGTAAAATTATCGGCGCGGTTTTGTTAATAATAGGAGTAGTGTTAATAAGAAAGTATTAATAGCACTTCCAGTACTTCCAAACTTCCACACTCTACTTAATCTCCTGCATATCCACCAGCTTCTTATAAAATCCGTTTTGCGATACCAGTTGCTCATGTGTGCCTCTTTCAACGATGGCTCCATGTTGTAAGACAATGATTTCATCAGCATGCCGGATGGTACTGAGACGGTGGGCGATTACCACGCAGGTTCTGTTCTGCATCATATTATTTATCGCATCCTGAACAAGTCTTTCGCTTTCCGTATCCAGTGATGATGTGGCTTCATCCAGAATAAGGATCGGTGGATTTTTTAAAACGGCGCGGGCAATGGTTACTCGTTGCCTTTCACCCCCACTGAGTTTGGAACCGCGGTCTCCGATATTTGTCTGATAGCCATTTTCTTTGTGTATAATAAATTGATGGGCGTTAGCCACTCTTGCGGCCTTTTCGATTTCTTCCATCGATGCATCCGGCGTTCCAAGGGCAATGTTGGCGGCAATTGTATCATTAAATAACACTGGTTCCTGAGTTACAATACTCATTTGCTCTCTTAAAGAATGCAGAGAATAATTCTTAATATTGACATCATCCAAATATAACCCGCCTCCGCTCACATCGTGGAATCGGGGTATCAGGTCAGCCAGGGTTGACTTGCCGGCTCCGGACGAACCCACCAGCGCAATCGTCTTTCCTTTCCCTATATTCAGATTGATATGATGTAATACTTCCACACCTTCATAGGCAAAACTTACATCTTTGAATTCTATATTTTTTTTGAATTCTTTAAAGGGAGTGGGATTTGCCGGTTCCTTGATGACAATATCTGCATGTAATATTTCTTCTATGCGCTTAATAGCAGCTGTTCCGCGTTGCGCATTATAAAATGCCGTTGAGAGAGATTTTGCAGGATTGATGATCTGGGTAAAGATGGCGATATAGGCGATAAATCCTTCTGCCTGTAAAGCAAATTTGTGGCTGAGAATCATTTGTCCGCCAAAAAACAGAATACAGCAAAGAACAATAACACCCAGCACTTCCGACATGGGTGACGCCATATCGCGGCGAAAAATAATTTTATTTTTAACCTGATTCAGATAATTGTTTGTTTGAAAGAATTTATTCTTTAGAAATTTTTCCGCGTTGAATGCTTTGATCACACGCAAACCTCCCAGTGTCTCATCCAATATGGACATCAGTAAACCCAATTGCTCCTGGGCAATATTGGATTGTTTTTTTAGCGAACGGCTCACGCGGCCAATGATAAATCCCGTCAGGGGAAGTAATACAAATAAGAAAATAGATAAAGGCGGGCTGAGAAAAACCAGCGTAAATAGAATAACAAGGATGGTTAATGGTTCGCGGAAAACGCCCTCCAGGGTGCTGATCACACTCCATTCTATTTCGTTGATGTCGTTACTCATTCGGCTGATGAGGTCACCCTTGCGCTGCTCTGTAAAAAATCCAAGCGGAAGGTCCAATATTTTCGCAAAAAGATCAGAACGCAGGCGGTTTAAAACGCGATTGCGCATTGGTCCGAGAATTCTCAGGGATAAATAAAGAAAGAAGTTTTTAAAAAAAATAGAGAATATGATTATGACACAAATGGCACCCAAAGCATAAATAGGACCATGTTCCCGTATCAGAATGCCAAGAATATATTTGATATAATCCAGTACACTGGAAGCCGAGAAAGTTACCCGGGGCATTTGTTCAACCATTTTTTCCTTTCCGAACAAAAGTTGAAGGAAGGGAACCAGCATGGTCAGGGAAACCAGGGAAAATAAAACGGATAGAAGATTAAAAATGAAGTAGAGGGCCACATATCCTTTCTGATCGCTCAGATATTTCAGAATCGTCGAAAATCTTTTCATTATAGCGTGATGGTGCGTAAACCCGTAAATTTACACTGAAATCGGCAATGAAATGAAAGAAGGTAAACGTCAGAAACAGGTTAGTGCTCTATTACTGGAGGAGATTAACAAGATATTCCAAAAACTGGGGTTGAATATGATACAAGGCGGAATGGTTTCCATTTCTTCCGTCAAAATCACACCGGACCTGTTTGAAGCACGGATTTATTTGAGCTTTTATCAGATACCGAAACCGCAGGAGGCGTTAAAACTGATCGAGGACAGAGCCTGGGAAATCAAACGCGATCTGGTAAGTTCCATCCGCAATCAACTGAGAAGTATGCCCCAGCTAACCTATTATATTGATGATTCGCTGGAATATGTGGACAAAATGGAAACGTTATTCAAAGAAATCAATGAGACGAAACCCGACAAGGGAAATGAATCCTGATTTAATCTATCTGCATTGAAGATCCTGTTCGCCTGGCGTTATTTTAAAGCAAAAAAATCCACCAACGCCATTAACATTATTTCATGGGTTAGTGTAAGTGCGATTATACTGGGAACAGCTTCCCTGATCGTGTTACTGAGCGTATTCAACGGACTCGAAGACCTCGTGCGCTCGCTCTATACCTCTTTTTATACGGATGTAAAAATATCCCCTGCTTCAGGAAAGTTCATGCATGTTCCCAATTCAAGTTTGCTCAAACTGAAACAGACGGATGGCGTTATCGGTTATTCATTAACGGTAGAAGATCAGGCTTTGCTGCAATACAATAATAATATGCTTCCGGTATTATTGAAAGGCGTTGATGAGAATTATAAAAATATCAACGGACTGTCACAAAATATTTTTAAGGGTGATTACAAGGTTGGCTCATCAGATCATCCCCTGGCTGTGCTTGGCGCAGGTGTTGAATTTACATTGGATATAGAATCAGATCGATCGGTAGTACCGATGACGGTAAATCTGTTTCGTAACGGGGTTATTAACCCCTCCGATGCTGCTTCTGCCATCCGAACAGACGCATTGACGTCAGCGGGAACTTTCAAGATTCAGGAAGATTTTGATAATCATTATGTGATCACGAATCTGGGATTTATGCAAAGGATGCTGGGACTTGACTCCAACCAGTACGGAGCTATTGAAATTGCCCTAAAGGACGGCCGCTTAAATAGTGATATAAAAAAGCAATTACAGTCAATATTTGGAACCGGATTCCTTATCCGGTCAAGAGATGAACAAAATCAAACCTTGTTTGGCACCATGAAAATGGAAAAATGGGTTATCTACATTATTCTAACTCTTATATTAATTGTTGCAGCCTTTAATATCGTGGGCGCATTGACCATGCTGGTACTTGAAAAAAAGAAAGATATCCAGGTATTAAAAGCCATGGGAGCAGATAACCGCTTTATCCAGCAGATTTTTCTAAATGAAGGAATTCTATTGGGTGTCATTGGCGGCGGACTTGGATTTCTGCTGGCTATTTTACTTTGCTGGATGCAGGTCAATTTTAAACTGGTACCCCTGGAAGGAAATTTTCTGATTGATTATTATCCGGTTAAATTGATTCCGGGAGATTTTATCCTGGTCGGCGGCACAATCCTGATCGTGGTTCTTCTGGCATCCTGGTTACCGGCAAGAAAGGCGGCTTTGCAACCCTTTGAGCTAAAAACTTAAGCACTAACAAGTATGGAAGACTGGAAGACTGGAAGACTGGAAGTAATAGTTAGGAGAGTTATTTAGTGTTGCACTTCCTGTCTTTCAGTCTTCCATACTTGTGTTAGTAGTCTCCGAGCGTTTCAGGTAGTTGGGCCAGCGCTTTGGCCAATTGCTCATCACTGGGAGCAATACCATGCCAGCCATGGTCATTCTCCATAAAGTCCACGCCCTTTCCCATAATGGTATGCATTAGGATGGCAACCGGCTGACCTTTGCCGGTGAGAGCCCGGGCTTCTTTCAGAGTTGCCAATAGTTCGTCCATTTGATTTCCATTGGTTTCCAGGGTTTTCCAGCCAAATGCATCGAATTTCTGACGGATATTGCCCAAATTCATAACTGAATCTGTCGTCCCGTCAATTTGCTGGTGGTTCCAATCAACCGTTGAAATGAGGTTATCCACTTTATGATGGGCGGCAAACATCAACGCTTCCCAGTTTTGTCCCTCATCTAATTCGCCGTCACCGTGAAGCGAGAATACAATATTTGAATCTTTATTTAGTTTTTTACTTAAGGCCGCACCGATTGCAACGCTCAGCCCCTGGCCCAGGGAACCACTGGCCACTCGCACGCCCGGCAGGTGTTCGTGGGTGGTAGGATGACCTTGTAGCCGGCTGTTTAATTTGCGGAAAGTGGCAAGCTCTTTTAAATCAAAATAACCCGACCTGGCAAGAGTTGAATAGAATACGGGTGATATATGACCATTGCTGAGGAAGAATATATCCTCATTTTTACCATCCATAGAAAATTTCGGATCATGTTTCATGATGTCGAAATAGAGTGCGGTAAAGTAATCCGTGCATCCCAATGACCCTCCGGGATGACCACTGGAAGCGCCGTGGACCATTCTGAGAATATCCCGCCGGATTTGCGAAGCAATAGCCTTTAAATCAGCCATATAATTTGGTTTATTTCAAAGTGCGCAAAGCTAATGGAAATTATTTACCCTGGCCACGGAACATATTGAACTTTTGTTCTAACTTGCCTGCCTATACGCTCAGTGACATTGATAACATTGCTCGTCGGAATGTCTTGAATTCCAGTACGCTAAATCTGAACAAACGAAGGAAAGGTTAAGGCTTGATTTTGGCAATGCTAGTAATTATTTAATGTAAACCGAGGTACATGTTTGACGTATTATTATCTCTCTCGATATCATTCACCATCACTTTTCTGGCGATTCCGGTAATTATTAATGTGGCAGACATGAAGAAGCTTTTTGACGTGCCGGACGCACGCAAAATTCATCAGGTCGCGATCACACCACTCGGCGGTATTGGCATTTTTGCCGGTTTTGTTTTTGGCTGCCTCCTCACGATCAATTTCAAATATTCTTCCGAATTCCAATATTTTATTGCGGCTACCATGGTCATCTTTTTTTTAGGATTGAAAGATGATATTCTGGTGCTTACGCCAATAAAAAAATTCATAGGCCAGGTGCTTGCTGCCTTCCTGATCATATACTATGGTCGTATACAGATCCGGAGTATGCATGGTTTTTTTGGTGTTCATGAATTACCCGAAATGTTCAGCTTGCTGATTTCCTATTTCTCCGTTATCGTGATCATCAATTCATTTAATCTGATTGATGGAGTAGACGGGTTGGCGGGTATGCTCGGCTTGATGTCTTCAGCGCTTTTCGGGATCTATTTCTATATGAATGCATCTGGCATGGAGCCTTATTACGTACTGGCATTTTCATTGTGCGGAAGCCTGATCGCATTTCTTATTTTTAATTTCCAGCCGGCCAAAATATTTATGGGCGACACAGGATCCCTGCTGGTTGGGGTAGTGAATGCGATTTTAGTACTTAAATTTATTGATCCGGGAAATGGTCCTGAATCAGTAAACCCGATTGTATCTTCTCCCGCCATCGGCTTTACCGTTCTTATGATCCCACTGCTCGACACACTTCGGGTATTTGCAATACGCATTTTTAAACGTCGTTCTCCGTTCAGTCCCGACAGGAACCATATTCATCACCTCCTTTTGGATCGGGGTCTTTCTCACCGTACTATTACCCTTTTGCTGGTAGCCATCAACGTGAGTATGGTCGTGTTTGTGTATCTGGCAAGATCCCTGGGATGCACCATCCTGATTTTATCCGTTATTGCAATTTTCTTCTCATTTATAGCCATCGCTTATTATTCCAGATCCCGGGATTCCTTAACATGGGAAACTGATGGGATTGATAAAAATGAAAAGGTAAAGGAATCGAAATTGGTTACCTTTATCCGCGATAGTATGCTGGAACAAAAAAATTAATCAGCCACATCAGCAAAAAAATTTGAACTTAGAATTACATCTATGTCTGATGAACTAGACTTTACCCTGGAAGTTGCCAAAGATTCCATGATTAAAGCAATCACCCACCTTGAGAATGAACTTACAAAAATCCGTGCAGGAAAGGCAAATCCGCAAATGCTGGAAGGCGTAACCGTGGATTACTATGGAGTACCCACCATCATCAGCCAAATGGCCAATGTTTCGGCCATAGATGCCCGTACACTAACCATTCAACCCTGGGAAAAGAACATGTTACAGCCGATAGAAAGGGCCATTATCAATGCGAATTTGGGAGTAACGCCTCAAAATGATGGCAATACTATTCGTCTTTTCATGCCCCCATTGACGGAGGAAAGAAGAAAAGAATTTGTAAAAAAAGCTTTCGCGGAAGGAGAACAAACACGTGTGGCGGTCCGGAATATTCGCAGGGATGCCATCGAAGAAATCAGGAAATTACAGAAAGACGGATTAAGCGAAGACCTGACAAAGGATGCGGAAAAAACGATGCAGGAAATTACCGATCAGCATATTTCTTTGGTTGAAAGACACCTGGCCTCCAAGGAAAAAGAAATTATGGCTGTCTGATTTGGTCATTGAACAGTTTTATTATTAATCTTTAAAATTGCTTGTATGAGTATCTTAAAAGATTTCAGGGACTTCGCACTCCGCGGCAATGTAGTTGATCTGGCTGTTGCTGTTATTATCGGTGGCGCTTTTGGCGCCATTGTGTCCTCACTCGTGGATAATGTAATAACGCCCCTTTTGCTTACCCCCGCTCTGAAAGCAGCAAACGCGGAGGATCTCGATAAACTCACTTATGGTACGGTCAAATACGGACTTTTCCTGGCTGCGGTAATCAAATTCATCATCATTGCTTTTATACTTTTTCTGATTGTCAAAGGACTTAAGGCAATTGAAAGTAAGAAAGTACCCGCACCGGCTGGACCTTCCGCAACGGAAAAGCTCCTGACAGAAATCAGGGATGAACTCAAGAAACCTTAACCTGGCTTTACTTTTGATTGTTCAGATTTCCCAATATGGAATGGGTAATTGCATTTTACAATCGGGGAAATATATTATATATGAAAAAGATCGTACTCAGCGTTCTGGCAATACTAAGCATCTATGTCAGCGCAGCACAGGACAAAACCGTGCAGCAAATGCGCGACGAGGCAAACAGGGAAATTAAGAAAGATCCGAATGATACCATTCCGAAAGTTTGGAAAACCGGCGGTATTCTCCGTTTTACTATGACGCAGAGTGCTCAGGATAACTGGGCCGCAGGAGGTGACAAAAACACACTCGGATTGTCGAGTTTTTTCAGCGGCTATGCATATTATAAAAAAGGGAAGAATAGCTGGGACAATACGATTGACCTGGCTTACGGATTTTTAAGTACCACAAGTCTCGGTACCCGAAAGTCGGATGATAAAATCGACCTTCTTTCAAAATATGGATATGATATCGGGAAGAACTGGTATATCAGCGGATTGGTAAATTTCCGAAGCCAGTTTGCTCCGGGTTATGCCTACCCGGCTGGTAAGGCGCCCGTGCTCATTTCGGATTTTCTTGCTCCTGCCTATATTATTGTATCACCCGGGCTCAATTATAAGCCCAATGATAAATTTTCTTTCTTTATATCGCCGGCAACGCTTCGGTGGATCATCGTAAAAAATGATTCACTTTCTGCCCAGGGTGCATTCGGTGTCGATAGCGGAAAACACGTTAAATTTGAATTCGGAGCATATTCTACTATATCCTATACAGCCAAAATAAGTGAAAATGCAGTTTATACGGGCAGGTTGGACCTGTTTTCAAATTACCTCCACAAGCCGCAGGATGTTGATATCAATTTAACCAACCTGATCGCCGTCAAAGTAACGGGAATTCTCGCCATGACTGTTGCTTTCAATCTCATTTATGATAATGATGTTTCCACGATTAATTCTGACGGCACTGTAGGAGGAGCCAAGCCCCAGTTGCAGGAATTATTGGGTATTGGACTGCAGTTAAAACTCTAAAAAGCGTAAAATTTAAGGCGTAAAGCGAAAAGCGATTCGGATGAAGGCCAAAATGTTTATTTGCGGCCACCATTTTATAAGTTTTAGGCTATGTGATATAAATGTCAACAAAAGCTTTACGCTTTACGCCTTAAGCTTTAAGCTTTTTTACTATTCTTGCAACACAACAATGCCCATGCATTCTGCCTCATACCAAATCCGTTTATCCCAGTTTGAAGGTCCTTTCGACCTTCTGTTATTTTTTATTGAAAGGGACGAATTGGATATTTATAATATTCCGATTCATAAACTGATCAAAGACTTTCTGGATTTCATTCATAAAGAGGAAACCTTGAATATTGAACTCTCCAGTGAGTTCATTTTATTTGTATCTACCCTCATGCGCATCAAGGCCAGAATGTTACTGCCAAGAAAAGAGTTGGATGACCAGGGCAATGAAATCGATCCACGCCAGGAACTTGTGAACAAAGTTCTCGAATACAAACGTTATAAAGAGGCTGCGGCGCGTTTGGCGGAGATGGAGGAACAGAGGATGAAATTGGTTCGGCGGGGAAATCTTCACAGGGAGTTACTGCAAATCGGAGAAGAATCCGGTGAAGGAACAGAAATCCAGTCCATCAGTTTGTTCAAATTGATGAAGACTTTCGAGAAAGTTATCCAGCGGATGCAGGAACGTAATAACCAGCCCCGGCATACCGTCGTTCAATATAATTACACCATTGAGGCAAGCCGGGAACATCTCCTTGAATTAGTCAGCCGGGAACGAATCGTTCCGTTCGAAAAAATCATTTATGCCTGCGAAAACCGGATTCATGCCATATTTCTCTTTCTTTCCATCCTTGAACTTGTGCAGTTAGGCTATATGAATATTCTGGTGGGAGAAGGGCGTAATAATTTTATACTTGAGCACAACGAAGAACGCCTTACGCTGAATGCTTAACGCTTAAAGCGTAGAACTCGACGTTTAAGCATCTGTTTTGATGGAATCTGCCAGCCAGAACGATCATGCCGTCATCTGATATAAACAGCTATTCAAGTATTATTTATCCAGGGTCTGACAGGGGGTTAACAGGGGGTTAACAGGGCCTTAGGTCCTTTAAAAGGCTGGCTTGACACTTATTACTTATAGGTGAAATAAAGCTCAGGTATTGAAAGATCTGGCACTTTTATAATACAGGATTACTGCTCTTTGACTAAACTGCCTGATTTTAACAGCAGGTATGACATAAAGGCGTTAAGCTTTGCGCTTTAAGCCCTGAGCTTATGAACGGTATACTATTTGATGTTTCAACATTAAATTTATTACCATGCTTACAAAATTATACCCCGCAAAAGAAAGAGGTCATGTCAACCTGGGTTGGCTTGACTCGTTTCATTCCTTCAGTTTCGGTCAGTTTCACGATCCCGAAAAAATACATTTTGGTGCTTTACGGGTATTGAATGATGACAGCGTGGCTGGTGGTGGAGGATTTGGAGCCCACCCGCATGATAATATGGAGATCGTATCCATTCCCCTGGAAGGCTCGTTATCACATAAAGACAGTACAGGGAACGAAGGAATCATCAGAAAGGGCGATGTGCAAATTATGAGTGCAGGTACCGGTCTGCGACATTCAGAATACAATTCTTCGGCAACAGAAACAGCAAAATTTCTGCAGATCTGGGTTTTCCCGAAACTCAAAAATATAAAACCCGCATACGGGCAAAAAACTTTTGATTTGAAGGATCGGAAAAATAACTGGCAGACGGTCGTAAGTCCCGATACTTCCGAACGCGCATTAAATATCAATCAGGATGCACGTTTTTCACTGATTGATCTGGAAGCAGGGAAATCGATCAATTACGACATGAAGTGGAAAAATTCGGGATTGTATTTATTTGTGATCGAAGGAGCCGTACAAACAGATGGTCAGTCTCTTAACAGAAGAGATGCCCTGGGAATTTACGAAACAGAGAATGTGAAAATTGAAGCCCTTGAAAATGCCCAATTGCTGGCTATCGAAGTTCCTATGTTGAGCTAAACGCCGACAGGAGGCTTGAGGCAGGAGGTCAAAGCCTATTGCCTCAAGCCTCCTGCTTCAGGCCTTCTGCCTCTATTAAAAGTTTTTTAGCGGCATCATAAATAGCATCTGCATCAAAGCCTGCTTCGTGCTGAAGTTGTTTGGGCGATCCGTGCTCTATGATTTTATCAGGTATGCCAAGCATTATAATTCTGGCCTGGTATTGATTTTTTGCCATGAATTCAAGAATCGCGGATCCGAAGCCTCCGATTACGGTTCCGTCTTCTACCGTAATGATCTTATCAAATTTCTTAAATACTTCATGCAGCAGTTCTTCATCCAGAGGCTTTACAAATCGTATATCATAATGAGCAGCATCCAGATCTTCTGTTCTTAATTTCCGGATGGCTAAAGTGGCAAAATTTCCCGGATGCCCGAAAGATAAAATTGCAATTTCCTTTCCGTCCTTTAGTCTTCTTCCTTTACCGATTTCAATTTCCTGGAAAGGGGTTTTCCAATCAGGTAAAACACCTTCTCCTCTGGGATATCGTATCACAAAGGGATGTTTATTTTTTTCCAATTGTGCAGTATACATCAGGTTGCGTAACTCAGTCTCATTCATCGGTGCACTGACAATCAGGTTTGGAATGCAGCGCATATATGCTATATCGTATGCACCATGATGTGTGGGTCCGTCTTCTCCGACAAGGCCGGCGCGATCAAGGCAGAATACTACCGGAAGGTCCTGAATAGCTACGTCATGAATTACCTGATCGTAGGCCCGTTGCATGAAACTTGAATAGATATTACAAAATACCCGCATACCCTGTGTCGCCATACCGGCACTGAGGGTAACGGCATGTTGTTCACAAATGCCCACATCGAAAGCACGATCAGGCATTTTCTCCATCATAAATTTCAGCGAACTACCGCTTGGCATAGCTGGTGTAATCGCGAAAATATGGGGGTTTTTCTCGGCGAGTTCAATGATCGTCTGCCCGAATACATCCTGGTATTTTGGTGGCTGAACCGTATCGAACTGCTTCTTATAAATTTCGCCGGAAATTTTATCAAACAAACCAGGAGCATGCCATTTGGTTTGATCATTTTCGGCCAGAGAATATCCCTTCCCTTTTGTGGTAATGATATGCAACAGTTTGGGGCCCGGAATATTTTTCAAGTCCTGCAGCGTATCCACCAGTTTATTGAGATTATGACCGTCGATTGGCCCGAAATATCGCAACTTCAATGCCTCGAACAGATTGCTGCTCTTGCTTACAAAACTTTTAATACTATGTTCAATCTTGCTGGCGATTTCGCGGCTGAAATGACCACCCACCGGAAGTTTGCCCAGCGCTTTCCAGATATCGTCCTTGAATTTATTATAGGTCTGGGAAGTCGTGATATCGGTTAAATATTCTTTTAGTGCGCCTACATTCGGGTCGATGCTCATGCAATTATCATTCAGAATGATAAGGAGATCAGAATCAGCCACGCCTGCATGATTCATTCCTTCGAAAGCCAGTCCGGCTGTCAAAGCTCCGTCTCCGATCACGGCCACTACCTTTCTGTCCTTCTCGCCTTTGTATTTTGCTGCCATAGACATCCCCAACGCGGCACTGATGGAAGTGGAAGAATGACCAACACCAAACGTATCATAGATACTTTCAGATCGGTTTGGGAATCCGCTTAAACCCTTGTATTTTCTATTTGTCGGAAAATTATCCCGGCGTCCGGTAAGAATTTTATGTCCGTATGCCTGATGCCCCACATCCCACACCAACTGATCGTAAGGAGCGTTAAAGACATGGTGTAATGCCACCGTTAATTCAACGACTCCCAGACTGGCTGCGAAATGACCCCCGTACAGACTAACCACGTCAATGATATACTGACGTAATTCGTCGCTGAGTTGTTGGAGCTGATCCCTTGTTAATTTTTTAAGGTCTTCAGGAGAATCAACGGTTTTTAAAAGGGGTCCTGGTAGTAGGTCCATCTGCATCATTTAAACGGGTAAAAATAACGTTTTCCCCTGATATACACAGTAGGCTCAACCGAACTCCCTTCCCGGAGTCGGGCGACCGCCAGAAGGCCGGAATTACCCATTAGTACTTAAAATCCCCAAAAAGTGGATTTATCATATAGTTTTGTCTTTAGCTGAACTTATGCAAAAGACTAGTAAATACTATTGGTGGCTCCAAATCGGGGGATGGGGAGTTCTTGCCCTGATTCTTGTATTTGCCAATATCCTTTTTGGCAGAAAAGTGGATCTGCAGTTTCTGATTCCCCTTTGTCTCCAGGTGATTGTCGGTATTTTCACAACCCATTTATTCAGGATTTTTATTCATCGTGCAGGATGGTTGCAGTTACCCGTTGAAAAAGCTCTTTCCAGACTGGCCCTGGGTATTTTGATTGTTTGTTTGTTGGATACTATACTCCGTATTACGGTGATTAATTGGATTGATCCCACCAACACAAGTAAGAGACTGGAATTTTCTACCCGTTTTCTTTTGGTGACAGTGGAAAACGCCCTGTATATCATTCCCTGGACACTGATTTATTACTTCTTCCATTATATTGAAAAAAGCAGGAAGCAGCAACTGGATACCTTGAAACTGGAAGCCCTGGTAAAAGAACTGGAATTGAAAACAATTAAAAGCCATATCAACCCACATTTTATCTTTAATGCACTTAATAGCATACGTGCATTAATTGACGAAAATCCACTCCGGGCAAGAACGGCGATTACGGAACTGAGTAATATTTTAAGAAGCAGTATGCAAACGGAAAAACAGGAAACCGTTTTCTTTGAGAAGGAACTGAATATAGTCAAGGATTATCTGGCCCTGGAACACATTCGCTTTGAAGACCGGCTGAATGTGCAGTATGAAATTGCGGAAAATACTTTATCACAACAAATTCCGCCTATGATGCTGCAGACGCTTGTTGAGAATGCCATTAAACACGGCATCAGTAAACAAGTGAATGGAGGAACAGTAACGATTGTTTCCAATTTAAAGGAACGTTATCACCAACTGGTGATCCGGAATACAGGGCGTTTAAATAAAACAGGGAATGAAGACGGTTTCGGACTAATGAGTACCCGCAACCGGTTACATCTTTTGTTTGGTGAAGATGCGGATTTCAATATCAGGGAGATTAACGGAAATATGGTGGAAGCCGAATTACATATTCCATTAACTTAAAAATTTATCTAAATGATCAGAGCTGTAATCATAGACGACGAAAGGCTGGCCCGCAATGAATTGAAAAAATTACTTCAGGAATTTCCGGAAATCGAAGTCATCGCTGAGGCGGCGAATGCCAATGAAGGCATTGAAAAAATCGATAGTCTCAATCCCGACCTTATTTTCCTCGATATCCAGATGCCTGGAAAAACCGGATTTGATATGCTGGCAGAACTGGACAAGGCACCAGATGTGATTTTCACAACTGCTTACGATGATTACGCCCTGAAGGCATTTGAAGTAAACGCACTTGATTATTTATTAAAGCCTGTTGAGCCCCGCAGACTTGCGGACGCATTACACAAACTTCATCTGGAAGAAACCCGTGATCGCGAATCTGCCTCTGATGACGAGATCGCGGTTAATAAGAGTCTGCTTCATGAAACAGACCAGGTTTTTGTAAAAGATGGGGAAAGATGCTGGTTCGTGAAACTGGGAGAAATCCGCCTTTTTGAAAGTGTAGGAAATTATGCAAAAATTTATTTCCAGTCCAATAAACCGCTGATACTAAAATCTTTGAACGCATTGGAAGAACGCCTTGATGAAAAGGTTTTTTTTCGTGCAAACCGGAAGCATATTGTAAACCTGCGTCTCATCGAAAAAATAGAACCTTATTTTAACGGAGGTCTCCTGCTTGAACTAAAGGGCGGAGAAAAAATTGAAGTCAGCAGAAGACAAACGGTTAAGTTCAAGGAAATGATGAGTTTATAATTATTCCCTAAAAAATTAAGTATGCGTTTATTGCTACTGTCAGGATTACTGATCATTTGTTCATTTGTGCATGCACAGACAGTTCCGGCAATCAGCGAATCAGAGGTAAGCCGGATCGAAAAAACCCTGGCTTCAGATGATATGCAGGGACGACAGGTATTTACAAAAGGTATAGAAAAAGCGGCTGCTTTTATCACGAAAGAATTTACTCAGGCTGGATTAAAACCACTCTCCGGTTCTAAAGATTTCACCCAGACTTTTGTGATGATGGATGTGGAGTCCGGGGATGCCCATATGACCCTGGATGGTGTTCCGGTTGATAAAAAAAACCTGGTGGCTTTCTCTGCAGAATCATCACTGAAAATTACTCAGGACGATCATTATAAAAAGGTAATCGTAAAAAAATCAGCCGAATTCGGCGAGATCGTTTTAAAATATCTGGAATCGGAAGAGAATGTGTTAATCCTGGTTGACACTTCACTGTCAAAAAAATTCAGCTGGCTGGCGGACCTTCATATGCCACAGTTTAGCGGAAAAGGTAACCGTATTTATGTGCTCACATCTGTAGATCCGGCTATGTATCATATTGAGATAACGCAAAAAATGAAGAAGCAATACCTGACCAATTTAATTGGCATGATACCCGGTAAATCAAAGCCGGATGAATATGTGATCTTCTCTGCGCATTATGATCATCTCGGAATTGGAAGGCCTGACGAAACTGGCGATTCCATATATAATGGTGCCAATGACGATGCCTCCGGAACAACGGCAGTTATTGCCCTTGCAAACTATTTCAGTAAGATGCATAATAATGAACGAACCTTAATATTTGCGGCTTTCAGCGCAGAAGAAATTGGTGAATTCGGATCTGCATATTTTTCCGGGAAATTGAATCCGGATAAAGTGATGGCCATGCTAAACATAGAAATGATCGGAACCGAAAGTAAATGGGGGAAAAACTCCGCCTATATTTCAGGATATGACCGGTCCGATATGGGAGCTATTCTTCAAAAAAATTTAGGCAATACTCAATTCAGATTTTATCCGGACCCTTATCCGGAACAACAACTATTTCTGCGCTCCGACAATGCCTCATTGGCTAAACAGGGCGTTCCGGCGCATAGTATTTCGACTTCTAAAATGGACGTTGAAAAATACTATCATAAACAGGGCGATGAAATCGGAACCCTGGATCTCAATAACATGACTGAAATTATTCGGGCGATCGGATTAAGCGCCAGTTCAATCATTGCAGGAAAAGACACTCCATCCCGTGTTCATATGGAATAAAGCGGCATCAGCCGAACATTACCTGGAGTCGTAATCCGTGATGGTTCCGTAATAAGAAATCGGTTCACGCGAATTACTGCTTACGCGCACGGTACAATAGCCGCTGGTGGTTATGGACAAATTTATCTTACTGGCATTCGCCTGATTTTTGGGTACTATTGTAATTTCCCAGCCACCTTTTTTCAATGTATCTGATTTATAACTGAACTGGGTTGTTTTAAACTCAGTGGTAAGATCAGTAGGCGGATAATTCGTAGTAAAAGATCGGCCATAATATGGCAGGTCAACTGAAAGACTGTCTTTATTCAGTTTTAAGAAATACTCACTGGTAAGCTGCCGGGTCATGCCCTTCATAGAAGTTGCTGATTGCGCATGAAAACGGAATTTCCCAGCGTCCATTTGTCTCTTTAACTGGTTGAACTCATCCTGCTTTTTTTGCTCAGCATCTGATTGCGAAAAACCTTGTAAACAGATAAGCATTAATAACGGAAGCAGGAGCTTCGAATATTTAGAGGGAGACATAAAAATAATTTTTATAAAATTAAGAAAAGCCCTCAGTGCTGCTGGTGAATCAAAAGGAATTATAACTCTTTTTTGGGATCAGAATTTTTTCAGGACGTTATCCATTTCTGAACTGATTTCAGCCAGATTTAAATTCCCCAGACTGCCTTCGTGCGTATGTTTTAGCGGCTTGGTCTGGTCGAAGGAAAAATCACCTTTACTGATCTGGTTGCCAACCGACCTATAAGCATCGCGAAAAGGGATTCCCTGGTTGGCTAATTCATTTACAGCCTCTACGCTGAATAAATATTTATATTTTTCATCCTGCTAGAATGCCTTTTTTTACGCGGATATGGGATAACATGAGCATTGTCATGCTGATACAGGCTTTTAAGTCTTCAATGGCGGGGAATAATATTTCCTTTGTGAGTTGCATGTCCCGGTGATACCCTGACGGCAGATTGTTCATCAAAAGGCTGAGTTCATTCGGAATGGACTGTATCCGATTGCTCCTGGCACGAATCAATTCAAAAACATCCGGGTTTTTTTTATGTGGCATGATGCTGCTGCCGGTAGTCAGCTCATCCGGAAATGAAATAAAACCAAAATTCTGGTTCATATACAGGCATGCATCCATAGCCAGGCGTGAGAGTGTTGCTGCGATGGTGGCCATTCCAAAGGATACAAGCTTTTCTGTTTTCCCGCGGCTCATCTGAGCATAAACCACATTATAGTGGAGGCTGTTAAAACCCAGAAGTTCCGTTGTCATTTTCCTATTTAGCGGAAAGGAAGAGCCATATCCCGCACCACTGCCCAGCGGATTTTTATTGACGACCTGATAGGCTGCCGACAATATTTCAAGATCATCCACCAGGCTTTCGGCATAGGCACTGAACCAAAGCCCAAATGATGATGGCATGGCAATCTGCAAATGCGTATAACCCGGCAACAAGTCATCCTTATATTGATGACTGAGAGAAACTAACAAATCAAAAAGCTTTTTTACCTCAGATTTCAATTCCTGTATTTCTGCGCGCAGAAATAACTTGATATCGACAGCTATCTGGTCGTTCCGGCTTCGGCCACTATGAATTTTTTTGCCCGCTTCACCGATTTTTTTTGTCAGATTTAATTCGATCTGTGAATGAATATCTTCCACACCCTCATCGATGTGGAATATTCCCTGTTTTATTTCTGTTTGAATATTATCAAGCTCTTTCAGGATCGCGGCTAAGTCTTCGGGGCTCAGCATCTTCACCGATTCCAGCATTTTTACATGCGCTATCGATCCCTGAACGTCATATCTGGCCAATACCATATCGAATTCAGGGTCACGACCAACGGTGAATTTCTCTATTTGGGCATTTATATCAGATCCTTTTTTATCCCAGAGTTTCATTTTTAATGCTTAAAGCCTAAAGCCCAAAGCCTAAGACTAATTTGATAATTTATAATTATAAAACCATTCATTTATTCTTTAATCTATTACGATCCATTCATTCAACAACAAAAAGTTTTAGGCTTTGAGCTTTGAGCTTTAAGCTTTAAATGAACTCTTCAAGCAGTTTAATATAAGTAACAATACCTTCCCGAATCTCTTCGATATAAATATACTCATCCGCCGTATGACTTCTGGCGGAATCACCGGGACCCATTTTTAAAGCTGGAAACGGCATCAGGGCTTTGTCAGATGTAGTAGGGGAACCATAATAATTCTTCCCCAACCCGATACCAGATTTAACCAGCGGATGATCCAGTGGAATGGAAGTAGATTTCATGCGGGTGGTCCGGGGTTTAAAACTGCTCTTCAGGTTTTTTTTAAGCGCTTCGAGAATTTCCTCAAAACTGTACAATTCATTTACCCGCACATCAATTACATATTTGCACTGTGCGGGTACCACGTTGTGCTGTTTATTTTCGGTATCTATAACGGTTACACTCATTCGGGTTTCACCAAGCAGTTCGCTTCTTTTTTCAAAACGAAAATTGCGGATCCATTCAATATCATCAATGGCTTTATATAACGCATTTTCGCCTTCATTCCTGGCTGCATGCCCCGGCCGGCCTGAAGCCACACAGTCAATCACCATCAATCCCCTTTCCGCAACGGCCATATCCAGTTTTGTAGGTTCCCCTACAATACCAAAATCAATCTGCCCGAGATAGGGCAATACCAATTCGATTCCGTTTACACCACTGATTTCCTCTTCAGCGCTCGCAGCAAAAACGATATTATGTTTTGGATCTTCCTGATTATAATAAAAAAGAAAGACGGCGGCCAGACTTACCAGGCATCCGCCGGCATCGTTACTTCCCAGACCAAACAATTTTCCATCCTTAACCGTCGGTGTAAACGGGTCCATGCTATAGGCCTTATTAGGTCGTACTGTATCGTGATGGGAATTCAATAAAATACTTTTACGGGAGCTGTGATAGTTTTTATTCCGTGCATAAATATTATTTCCTACCCGGGCAAAAGGAATTTCGTGGCGGGTGAAGAACGCACAGAGCAGGTCGGCCGTATCATTTTCTTCCTTGGAGAAGGAAGGTGTGGCGATGAGCTCTTTGAGTAAGGCGATGGCTTCTGCCTGTAAACTTTCTATTGACGTATTATTCATGACTGATGGTTGTGCCGGAATTTCCTGTTATAAGCATGTCCAGTTCCTGTCCCTTTCCGATAATTACTTTTTGTACTCCGGCCTCGATGGCTTTAAAAGCGTTGTCAAGTTTGGGTATCATGCCGGCGAATATCTTTTCTGTTTCTTTTAATTCTTTATAATATCCGAGATGCAATTTTTCAATAACCGAATTTTCATTTTCAACATCTTTTAGCACACCCGATTTTTCAAAGCTGTAAATCAGTACGACTTCAAAAAAAGAGCTAAGTGATTTCGCGATTTCCTGTGCGATCGTATCTGCATTGGTATTCAGTAACTGAGCCTTGCCATCATGAGTTATCGGCGCCACCACCAATGTTTGCCCATTTAAAAGCAACTGGATGAACCAGGCTGCATCTACCCGGTCTATATCACCCGCATACCCGTAATCTATGCCTGCTTTCTCTCTTTTATGTGACAGAATGCTGTTTCCATCAGCACCTGTAATACCAACCGAATTGCATTGCAATGACTGTAGTCGCGCGACGATATTCTTATTGATGTAACCTGCATATACCATGGTTACAATTTTTAAAGTTTCAGCATCGGTCAAACGCCGTCCGTCTATCATTTGCTGGGGAATACCCATTTTTTCAGCCATCCGCGTAGCCAGCTTGCCGCCGCCATGTATCAAGATTTTCTTAGCACTGATAGCGGCAAATTTTTTCAGAAAGGAAGAAAGTAATAATTCATCGTCAATGATATTTCCACCTATCTTAACTACATAAAGACTTTCCATGATCAGGATTTAAGAATTTCGCTGAGCACGGATTGAGCAGCCCAAACCCGGTTGCCGGCCTGTTGCGTAACAATACTATGTGGTCCGTCAAGGACTTCATCGCTTAATTCTACATTGCGCCGAACCGGAAGACAGTGCATTACTTTCGCCTGGTTGGTAAGTTGCAATTGTTCATTGGACAACATCCATTCCGGGTCATTGGTATAAATTTTTCCGTAATCTCTGTAAGTACTCCAGTTTTTGACATATACGAAATCCGCATCTTTCAGGGCAGCATCCTGGTTATGCAGAATGCGCGCTCCGCTTGTATACCGGGGGTCCAGATCATAGTCTTCAGGATGCGTAATAACAAAATCTGCTTTACCCCACGCGTTAACCCACTGTGCGAAACTATTGGCTACACATTGAGGCAGGGGTTTTACATGAGGTGCCCAGGTGAGTACAATTTTTGGTTTTACTATGCTGCTGTTATTTTGCATGCATTCTATGATCGTCAGAATATCTGTCAGGCTTTGCAATGGATGTAATGTGGCACTTTCGAGGCTCACCACTGGAATGCCTGCATATTTTACGAATTGGGAGATATATAATTCACTGTAATCGTCTTCCTTATTTTGTAGTGACGGGAAAGTACGAATGCAGAGAATGTCAAAATATTTTCCGAGAACAGGCGCAGCATCTTTGATATGTTCTACTGTATTACCGCTCATAATCGCTTCTTCTTCGAATTCAAGCGCCCATCCTTCCTTATCTACGTTAAACACAAGAGGCTCCAGACCCAGATTCAGAGCAGCCACCTGCGTGCTGAACCGGGTGCGTAAACTTGGATTTAAAAACAGAAGACCGATTTTTTTCCCATGGCCAAGTGTATTGTCGGCATAGGGATTTTTTTTATACCCAAGCGCCTGTGTTACGAGGTGGTCGATGCTGGGAACGTCTGCTATTGAAATAAAATTTTTCATGCCTGATTAACCAGATTGGGAGATGAAGCCATATTGTTTATTTCCTCTTCCAGTGATTCGAGGAATTCTTCCGCTTCTTTTTTTCTCAAAGCCAGGGAAGGAAGAAGACGGATCACGTTCGGCTTTGCTTCTCCGGTAAATACCTGTTGATGAAAAAGAAGATTCTTTTTCAATTCTTTCAATTGACCATCCACATCGAATCCAATCATTAATCCTCTTCCGCGCACATTTTTAAGACCTTTTATTTTTTTCAGCCGGGAAATCAAAAATTCTCCGGTGGATTTTGCATTATGCATCAGGTTTTCTTCTTCGATCACTTCTAAAACCGCAAGGGCCGCGGCACATGCCAAGTGGTTGCCTCCAAATGTGGTTCCAAGCATACCATATTTAGGTTTCAGGAACGGGGCAATCAGAATTCCGCCAACGGGAAACCCGTTACCCATACCCTTAGCCATGCTGTAAATATCTGCGTCTACTCCCACACTGTCGATAGAGAAGAATTCACCAGTTCTGCCATAACCGCATTGCACTTCATCTGCAATAAACATAGCATCATAATCTGTGCATAAGGTTCTTATTTTTTTAATAAACGAATCTTCGGCTACATTAATTCCGCCAACCCCCTGTATGCCCTCTACAATCACTGCGGCAACTTCACGACCGTGATTGTCAAAATATTCTCTAAGAGCGTCTGTATCATTGAACGGAAGGAAGACAACGTTTTCTGTCTGGTTAACCGGCGCGACGATGGAGGGATTGTCGGTAACCGCTACTGCCAGAGAGGTTCTGCCATGAAAGGATTTGTTGAATGCAATAATCTTTTTCCGGCCGGTATGGAACGAAGCCAGTTTCATAGCGTTTTCATTGGCTTCCGCCCCCGAATTACACAGGAACAACTGATAATCCTCTTTACCTGATAATTTCCCCAATTTGTCCGCTAGTTCCTGTTGCAGCGGTATGCGAATCGAATTTGAATAAAAGGCGACCTGATTCAGCTGATGCGTAATCCGGGAAACAAAATGCGGATGTGTATGACCGATAGAGATCACTGCATGACCACCGTACATATCCAGGTATTGTTGACCGGCCTCGTCCCATAGATAAGAACCTTTCGCCCTTGTTATGGTGATTTCATTTATGGGATATACATCGAATAGTTTCATTTTTTTAAGCTTGAGGCCGGAAGCGTGAGGCTTGAGGCCGTATTGAATAATATTTTTAATAAAAAAAATTCTGCATAATGTTGCTTTGCTTCGTACCTCAAGCCTCAAGCTTCAGGTCTAGAAATAGTTTGCTTTAAATTTTAATCCTGTTGACTCATCCAGGCCATACATCAAATTCATATTCTGTACTGCCTGACCGCTTGCGCCTTTCAAAAGGTTATCAGATACAGAATGAACAACCAGCATTTCATCCTGTTTTTCCAGCTGAATGATGCATTTGTTCGTATTGACCACCTGTTTTAAAAAAACGGGCGTTTCACTAACCACTGTAAATGGATGACCCGCATAAAAATCCTTATATAACTTTACTAAAACGGGTAATTCCTGATTGATTTTCATTTGCGAACTGACAAAAATGCCCCGCGTAAAATCTCCCCGCCATGGAACAAAATGCAGCTTATCCGAACCAAATGATTTCTGGAATTGATTCAGTGATTGATTTATCTCAGCCAGGTGCTGATGGATTAGTGTTTTATATGCCTGGATATTATTGGCCCTCCATGAAAAATGTGATGTAGCATTCAAACCTTGTCCTGCGCCCGTTGAACCTGTGATACCCGTAGTGTGCACTTCGCTTAACCATCCCTGTTTGGCCAGCGGCAAGAGGCCCAGTTCAATAGTTGTTGCGAAACAGCCTGGATTGGCGACATATTGTGCTGTGCGGATAGCATCCCGGTTTAATTCCGGTAAACCATAAATAAATGGTTTTCCTGATGGAGAAATTCGATTGTTTGACTCGATCCGGAAATCCTGAGATAAATCAATGATCCGGATTTCCGGTCCGGGTGGATTATCCTGTAGAAATTTCCGGGCTTCACCATGACCGACACATAAATAGAGCAGGTCGATATCCGATGAAATATTTTCTGAAAATTGAATTTCAGTGTCCCCCGCCAGGTCCTGGTGTACAGCAGATAATAGCTGACCGGCGTGGCTCTTGCTCTGCACAAAAACCAGATCAGCATTCGGATGATTCAGCAGGATGCGAATCAATTCACCACTGGTATAGCCCGCCCCGCCTGTTATCCCAACCCTGATTTTTTTCATTTTACCTGGTTTCCGGGATCGTTGATTTTATGAAAGATCGCCGTTTGATTGCCAAATATTTTTGCAAATCCTTTCACGTCGTCACCAGTCCATCCAGTATTCATTTCGCCGTATGAACCAAACCGGCTGCTCATCAGGTCGTGATCACTTTCGATTCCTGTTATGATAAAACGGTAAGGTTCCAGAGTCACAAAAACATTTCCTGACACGGTCGCCTGTGAATCTTCCAGGAATTTTTCAATATTACGCATGGTCGGATCCAACATTTGCCCTTCGTGTAACCAGTTGCCGTACCAGCTGCTCAGCTGTTCCTTCCAATACAGCTGCCACTTGGTTAATACATGCTTTTCCAGCAAATGGTGCGCTTTTATTATGATCAGGGGTGCAGCAGCTTCAAAACCAACCCGGCCCTTGATGCCGATAATGGTATCGCCCACATGGATATCCCGCCCGATCGCAAATGACTGTGCAATGGATTGCAGGTATTGTATGGCCCGTACCGGATGTTCAAAATGCTGATCATTGATTGCTATCAGTTCTCCTTTTACAAACTGCAGTGTAATTTTTTTGGGGTCCTTTTCAGAAAGTTGCGTTGGCCATGCATCTTCAGGTAAATAATCTTTTGAATTCAGTGTTTCACGACCACCGACAGAAGTTCCCCATAGACCTTTGTTGATACTGTATTTGGCTTTTTCAAAATTCATCTCTACACCGTTTTCCTGAAGAAACTGAATTTCCTGTTCACGGCTGAGTTTCAAATCCCGGATTGGCGTCAGGATTGTAGCTTCCGGTACCATACCGGTAAAAACCATGTCAAAACGCACCTGGTCATTTCCGGCGCCTGTGCTTCCGTGCGCCACATAGGCTGCTCCGGTTTCTTCCACGTATTTCGCCACAGCGATTGCCTGCACCATTCTTTCCGCACTCACACTGAGCGGATAAGTAGCATTCTTAAGCACATTTCCATAAATCAGAAAACGGATGCAGCTCTGATAATATTCTTCTGTAACATCCACCGACCTGAAAGACGCCACCCCCAGGGCTTTGGCCCTTTTTTCAATGGAATTCATCTCTTCGGTACTGAAGCCGCCCGTATTTACTGTTAGCGCGTGAACTTCCAGCCCCATGACTTTTTTGAGATAGATGGCACAGTACGTTGTGTCCAGGCCACCACTATAGGCTAAAACAACTTTTTTGTTATCCGGATTCATCAATCAATATATTATTTAGCCAGTTTTTCCTTTTTGAATATATTCAACCGGGTCAGACCCAAATCCGAAAGGATCATATCTACCTTTTCCTTCCGCAACAGGTTTTTCAGCATGACAAATTGTTTGATCTTCATAAACCGTTCGTATAACTTGCTCCGCTGCCTGAAGTCCTGCGCGGCTTCTTCCTTGGGCTTGTGTTCTTTCGGATCATAGAGCATGGCTGTACACATACAGTTTTTTCTTTCCTTACTCATGAGGATTTCATAGTTGACACAGCTTTTACAACCTGCCCAGAAAGCTTCATCCTGGGTAAGCTCCGAGTAAGTAACGGGCTCGTAACCCAGGTCAGAATTGATCTTCATTACGGCCAGTCCGGTAGTAAGCCCGAAAAGTTTGGCGTTCGGATATAATTTCTGGCTAAGGTCAAATATCTTTTTCTTGATGTTTTTTGCCAGTCCGCTTTTACGAAACGGGGGAGCTACAATCAATCCGGAATTTGCAACATATTCACCATGGCTCCAGGTTTCGATATAGCAGAACCCCGCCCATATTCCCTCTTCGGTAAAAGCGATGACGGCCTTGCCATCCCGCATTTTTTCCTTGATATAGTCCGGGCTTCTTTTTGCAATTCCTGTTCCGCGGGCCTTGGCGGAGGATTCCATTTCATCACAGATGATTTGCGCAAAGTCCTGATAGGATGCATTTGCGATAAGTATTTTGAACTTTTGTTCTTGTTCCATTGAAATAATACGTGAAATAAGTAATAAATACCAATGACGGGGTCATTGAATTATAAGAGCCGGCTGACTACGGACATAGATCCTGAATACGGAAAGCTATGGATAGGAAATATCAACGTCGTACCCAAAAGGGAATGGGACGAACGGAAAAAATAACGCATACAGGCGCTACAAAAAACCCACGCTTATTGAAGGCGTGCAATACCATTCCGGTAAGGATTGATATGGGTGAGTTTTTTTTCATTTCATGAAAAATGGGATGACTAGACTTGTTATCGTTACAAAGTAACAGCTTTTTCTGAAATTCCGGCATTTTTTTTAAGGGAAACAGCTGAAACTTAACAATATGGAAATATGAAACGGCGGAGACGTAGGGATGTGGTAATGAAAAATAGAATTGAATGTGAGAATCAAAAAGCGTTAGGCGTTAAGCTTTAGGCCTAAAGAGGCTTTAGACTTACCGAATGCAGCGCCGAAGCCATTTCCGCCAGAAGAGTGGCGTCTTTCTCAATGGCATTTCCGACTACAATAATGTCCGCGCCAGCCCTGGCATTGTGGTAAACCTTTTCCGGATTCTGAATGCCACCTCCTATGAGCAGCGGTATTTCGATATTTTCAGAGACTCTTTCGATCATCTCGGTTGTGATAGGCCTGCGGGCACCACTACCGGCATCCATATAAATCATCTTCATACCCAGCATTTCGCCTGCCATAGCAGTACATAATGCGATTTCATTTTTATCCGCAGGAATGGGCAATGCATTGCTGATATAAGAAACCGTAGTAGGAGCTCCTCCGTCAATAACCATATATCCGGTGGATATGATTTCCAGCCGGCTCTTTCGGACTGCCGGGGCAGAAATGACATGCTGGCCAATCAACAGTTCCGGATTTCTGCCGGAGATCAGGGATAAGTAAAGCAGGGCATCGGCGTGGGCAGAAACCTGCGAAGGTGTTCCCGGAAAAAGGATAATAGGAATTTTACATAAGGATTTAATTTGCAGAACCACCTGGTCCAGGTGATTGGTTACCACCAGGCTTCCGCCTACAAACAGATAATCCACCCTGGCCTGAACTGCCAGCTCCACCAGGCCCGGAAGTTTTGTCTGATCTACTTTATCAGGGTCGATGAGCAGGGCGAAGGATTTACGCCGGATTTTTTTTTTAAGCAGTAAAGCAGAATAAATTTCGTCCTTCATGTAGTTGATTACCTTACAAATGTGCGAAAACTTTCCCGCTTTCCGAAACCCCTTCCGGGATAACGAGTTAACGATTCCTTCGGTTTTTCCAAAATTTATTTTTGAAACCATGTGCATAAAACGCTGATGTAATACCAGCTTGACCTTCCGTCATTATTAACATCATTTATGGTTAATGTGAATATTTACAATGGGAATATTCAAAATCAAAAAATACTTTCGTCACCTGCTTAACGATTTGGTAATAAGCTAACGATTTTCCTAACCACGTAAAGAACTTCCAATTTATGGCTACTCATACGCAATCTGCGAACGGTTTGCTTTTCAACCGGCGTTACACCCGCGACGACATCAATGTGTTTGATCAATTTGAATACGATTATCGTAGTTCGGTGATCCGAAATCCGTCAGGAGAGATCGTATTTGAGATGAACAATTGCGAAGTTCCAAAAGGATGGAGCCAGATTGCGACGGATATCCTGGCGCAGAAATATTTCCGTAAAGCAGGAGTTCCATTGGCTGACGGAACCCTCGGTCGTGAAACTTCTGTAAAACAGGTAGCTCATCGAATGGCGAATTGCTGGAAGGCGTGGGGAGTGAGATATGGCTATTTCGCGACTGCAAAAGACGCGAACATTTTTTATGAAGAATTGGTTTATTCCATACTCAACCAGGCCTGTGTTCCCAATAGTCCGCAATGGTTCAATACAGGATTATATGAAAGTTATGGTATTACAGGAAAACCACAGGGTCATTATTATGTTGATCAGAATGATGGCCAGCTAAAGAAATCCACTTCTGCTTATGAACGTCCGCAACCGCACGCCTGTTTTATTTTAAGTGTGGAAGATGATCTCGTAAATGATGGGGGCATTATGGACCTCTGGGTTCGCGAAGCCCGCATTTTCAAATACGGATCCGGTGTAGGAACGAATTTCTCGAATATTCGGGGTGAAGGGGAAAAGCTCAGTGGTGGCGGCACTTCCAGCGGCCTCATGAGCTTTCTCAAAATCGGAGACCGCGCCGCCGGTGCCATCAAATCAGGTGGCACCACACGCCGCGCAGCGAAAATGGTTTGCCTGGACCTGGATCATCCGGAAATCATGGACTTCATCAACTGGAAAGAGGAGGAAGAAAAGAAAGTGGCAGCACTGATTTCTGCCGGATACGCCAGCGATTATGAAGGCGAAGCTTATAAAACTGTCAGCGGACAGAATTCAAATAATTCAGTTAGAATTCCGAATTCATTTTTTGAAAAACTGGAAAACGAGGAAGACTGGGAATTGAAAGCAAGAAGTGATGGAAGAGTAATGAAAAAAATTCCTGCCAGAGAAGTCTGGAACCAGATTTCGTACGCTGCATGGCGTTGTGCTGACCCGGGTACCCAATACGACACCACTATTAATGAGTGGCATACATGCCCCAATGGTGGCCGTATCCGGGCTTCCAACCCTTGCTCCGAGTATATGTTCCTGGACAACACGGCCTGTAATCTGGCCTCTGTCAATCTTCGCAGGTTCTATGATGAAACCACAAATGTTATCGATGTCGAAGGATTTGAGTACACCTGCCGTTTATGGACAGCAGTACTGGAAATTTCAGTGTTGATGGCCCAGTTCCCTTCAAAGGAAGTGGCTCAATTGTCTTATGATTATCGGACGCTGGGCCTCGGTTATGCAAACCTGGGCTCCATGTTGATGGTCATGGGAATCCCTTATGACAGTGAAGAGGCGAGGGGCATTGCAGGCGCCATCAGCGCAATTATGACGGGCATCTCCTATAAAACAAGCGCAGAAATAGCGCGGACGATGGGGCCTTTTCCGAAGTTTGAAGAAAACAGGGATGCGATGCTGCGGGTGATGCGTAATCACCGCCTGGCTGCTTATGATGCCGATGAATATGAATCGCTGGAGATCAAACCACAGGGTATCAAGGCAAAATATTGCCCGGATTACCTGCTGAAATCAGCCACCAAGGCCTGGGACGATGCCGTTCAGCTGGGAGAAAAGTACGGATACCGTAATGCACAGTCTACGGTAATCGCTCCTACCGGAACCATCGGTCTCGTAATGGATTGCGATACTACGGGTGTAGAACCGGACTTCGCATTGGTAAAATTCAAAAAACTCTCCGGAGGTGGTTATTTTAAAATCATCAATCAATCAGTGCCTGCAGCCCTGAGAAATATGGGGTATGCTGAAAAGGAAATTGATTCTATTGTGAAGTATGCCGTAGGAGCCGGGACTTTTGCCGGTGCACCGCATATCAATCACCAGACCCTGAGTGAAAAAGGATTTTTCGCTGAAGAAATCAGGAAACTGGACAATGCTGTTGCCTCAGCATTTGAAATTGGATTTGTTTTTAATGTTTATAATCTGGGTGAAGAATGCCTGCAACGTCTGGGATTTTCAGCTGAACAGTATTATAATTTTGAATGGAACCTGCTTGAAGCGCTTGGGTATAGTGATGATCAAATCGCAGATGCCAACGATTATATCTGCGGTACCATGACTGTTGAAGGCGCTCCTTTATTAAGGAATGAACACCTTCCGGTTTTCGATTGTGCCAACAAATGCGGCAAAATAGGAGAACGTTTTATTCATGCGCATGGCCATATCCGTATGATGAGCGCGGTACAGCCATTTATCAGCGGAGCCATTTCAAAAACCATCAACCTTCCGAATGAAGCGACCATTGATGAAATCGCAGACGCTTACCTGCTTAGCTGGAAACTGGCCCTCAAAGCCTGCGCCCTTTACCGGGATGGTTCTAAACTTTCCCAACCGCTAAGTAATAAATCAGACAAAAAGAAAAAAACAGAAAATACAGAGGAAGTCAAAGCCACCATTCCGAACGAACCATTGTCCGCAATGGAACCTCATATCGTGGATATGAGTAAACTGACCGTGCAGGAATTATTGATCGAGGTACAAAAAAGAGTTCAGGCTTCTCCGGATACCAAATTAAAAAGGGAGTTGGCTACCATTGTCGAACGCAGAACCTTGCCCGCAAAAAGGCGTGGGTTTACCCAGAAAGCAAAAATTAACGGACAGGTTATTTTCCTGCGGACGGGTGAATATACTGACGGCTCGCTGGGTGAGATTTTTATAGATATGGCAAAAGAAGGAGCTACCATGCGGAGTATGCTGAATTGTTTTGCTATCGCGATCTCCATCGGTCTGCAATACGGCGTTCCCCTGGAAGAGTTTGTTGAAAAATTTGTATTTACCCGGTTTGAACCATCCGGTATGGTTGACCACCCGAATATCAAGAGCACAACTTCTATAGTCGACTTTATTTTCCGCTCTATGGCTTATGAATATCTCGGCAGAACGGACCTGGTTCACGTGCTGGATAAACCCGAAGTAATGAATACCGGGACCGCGGATTGGGATCATCCAATTACGGAAACGGAAAAAAAAACGCATGAATTGAGTGAAGTGAGGGTTGTGGCAAAACCATCGGTTTCATTGTCGAATCCGCTTCCAAAACAGATATCAAAAACGATGAATGCTGATTCCGGAATGAATGCGGTAAATGCGGCTGCTAAAAGTATGCAAAGTGATGCGCCGGCTTGCAATACCTGCGGACATATCACGATCCGCTCCGGAACCTGTTATAAATGCCTGAACTGTGGAAACAGCATGGGCTGCAGCTAATTAATTAAGATACTTGGACGGTTTACTTAACCATGATCCCCTTATTTCTATGAGGGGATCTTTTTTAGCCCAACGCCCAACGCCCAACCCTCAACGCTAACCGTCAACTTCTCTTCCCTCCCGGAATGGGAAAAACTCCCACCATTTGGCAGGGAAATTGGAATATCAATAACAATTTATTACTCGCCAAAAACGTTTATTGATAACTCAAACAACACTATGAAAAAGATCCTTGCCCTGGCAATGCTATTAACCCTGATATATTCATGTAACCGGGATGTAACACCTTATCAGGCAGCGAACAATCATTACACGAAGTGTAAGAATATGAAATAAAATTCCTGCTGCCCGATTTTCATCAATCAAGTCGCTTCTTAGTACATTGTGAATCCAATGTATGGTATGAAAAAGCGCTGGTTGATTTTCTATTTTATGCCTGTTGTCTTCGCCCAGGCTCAATCCATAAATGAAGGATCTGTTATATCCGGACCGATGCTGGGTCAGGTTGAATTAAGAACCGCGTCGTTATGGATACAGGTTTCTTCAGATATTACTTCAGTAGCATTGTCATATTGGAAAAAGGGGCGTCCTGAAACGTCCTGGAAGAAAATCTATGATGGAACGCTGGGTAAAGAATTCAATCCTATCCGAATGGATATCGGTGGGCTGGATATAAACAGTGTTTACGAATATCAGTTTATATTAAATCAACAGAAATCTTCTGCCGCCGGTTCATTTCATACAAAGGATCTCTGGCAATGGCGCAATCCGGCGCCCGATTTCAGTTTTGTTACCGGAAGCTGCGCTTATTTTAATGAACCAATATATGATCGTCCGGGTAAACCCTATGGCGGGGACTCGATTATTTTTGAGGCCATGGCAAAGGATACCGCGGCCTTCACCCTCTGGCTGGGTGATAACTGGTATACCCGCGAAGTGGACCTGCAGAGCCCCTGGGGACTTTGGTACCGTGCTTCCAGGGACCGTGCACAACCTGTTTTGAAGAACCTGCTGAAGAATATGCCTCAGTACGCTATTTGGGATGATCATGATTATGGACCGGATAATTCGGGCAGTTCCTACGGGCTAAAAGATGTTTCCAGGGAAATATTTATGAAATATTGGTGCAATCCATTTTACGGAGAAGATCAAAAAGGAATCTATTCACAGTTGTCCTATAGCGATATGGATTTGTTTTTAACAGATGATCGTTACTTCCGGAGCGCCGATGAATTTGCAGACAGCGTGAATGGAAAACCCAATCCGGAAAAGCATTTTTTCGGACAAAAACAATTGCATTGGCTGGAAGATGCATTGGTTCAAAGTCTCGCAACATTTAAAATCATCGTAGTCGGCAGCCAGACCCTGAATCCTATGAGCAGGGATGAAGGATTTTATAATTATAGTTATGAATATCATGAACTGATGGAATTCTTACATGAGAATCATATTAAGGGCGTTTTATTTTTGACGGGTGACCGTCATCATAGCGAAATTGTTAAGGCTGAAAGAAAAGATAATTATGATTTATATGATATCACCGTTTCACCTTTCACAAGTGGTGTGTCGAAAGTGAAAGGTGCTGAAATAAATAATCCGGCGCGCGTTCCGGGAAGTCTGGTCGAAAAAAGAAACTATGCCAGAATCTCTGTCCATGGGAAAAAAAATGAAAGAACCTGCCTGGTTCAGTTTGTGGGAGAAGATGGCAAAACATTATACAACTGGAGCGTAACGCAACAACAACTAACCCGATAAAATGATCATACATTTTGAATATGAAAAAAAACAGGTGATGAGTGCCCTCAGACATCATTTTCTTTCCAGACCGGAGATAAAAATCTTACTGATTATTGTGAACCTCTTCACCATCCTCAGCGCCATTTTATTTTATATGCACAAAATCCAGCCACTATCGTTTTTGTTGTTTTCTATCATGTGGTTTGTTCTGCTACTGACATTCTGGACGATACTGCCCCTGAGCGTTTATAAAAAATCATATACCTTCCAAGATCGGTTCAGTATGGATTTTAACGACAATGAAGTATTATTGCAAACACAAAGAGGATCACTGGCCTGGGCATGGAACGATTTCAGTAGTTTTCTGGAAACACCTTATTTCTTTCATTTGTATTTCAATAGCAGGGCTTTTTTTCTGGTACCAAAAGATGCATTCACCGATTTAGAATCTCTTCAGGAAACCCGCAATCTGCTGAAAAGAAAACTCCTGAAACCAAAGGCTTAAGATGTGAGGCCCCGTGTTTTGCAAGGGCTTTGCTTAAATCCGGATTCTGAACGATTTCTCGCCATTAGCTGTTAATATTCAATGGTCATCCGATGGAGACCAACAACTAAGAAAAGCAAAAATGATTTCACTTTTAAGTAAACCCTGGCCTTGGTATGTTTCGGGTCCAGCGATAGCCGGAATTATGGCCGTGCTTTTATTCTTTGGAAAATCATTCGGATTTTCCAGAAACCTGTCCAATATCTGTTCAATGCTTGGATTGGGCAAATATATCTCCTATTTTAATTTCAACTGGAGAAGGCAACTTTGGAATATCTGGTTTATGGTGGGATCTATAATCGGTGGCTATATTGCTGTCCATTATCTTGAATCGCCCGAAGCCCTCAAATTGTCTTCCGCAACTATTGCGGACCTGCAGAAATTGAATATACCTTTCGATGGTCACCTGGAACCGGAAGCCATATTTAATTGGAATTATCTACGTACGGGGAAGGGCTTATTCATATTCCTGGGTGGTGGGTTTTTAATAGGATTTGGAACGCGTTATGCCGGTGGTTGTACATCCGGACATGCTATTTCAGGGCTTTCGAATCTCCAGTTACCTTCTCTGATTGCAGTCATTGGGTTTTTTATAGGCGGATTATTTACAACGCATCTTTTGTTTCCTTACATTTTCAAATAATCATTATGAGAGCCATCATCAGGGCGTTTAAATATATTGTTATCGGAATACTGTTCGGTATCATTATGACAAAATCAGAAGCGGTCTCCTGGTACCGTATTCAGGAGATGTTTCGGTTTCAGTCAATATTCATGTATGGGATCATCGGCTCAGCGGTAATTCTGGGAATAATCCTGGTAGCCATCATTAAAGAGTATCGTTTGAAAGATTTTTATGGTCGTCCGATACATCTGGCTGAAAAAGATAAACGCTGGAAAAAGTATTTAATCGGTGGCTCCATATTCGGCATGGGCTGGGCTCTGACAGGAGCATGTCCGGGTCCTATATTTGTTTTACTTGGACAAGGTTATACTGTCATGCTTATCGTCATCGCCGGCGCGTTGGCAGGAACCACAGTTATATGGGCTCCTGCGCGAACGATTGCCTCAGTAGGTAATTTATTTTTATTGTTTGGCAATGGCAGCCATCATCCTGTCTGCTTCAGGTTGTTGGAAATTCGTCAAACCACCATCACAGGTTAGTATATACGAAATCCCTTCTTTATAAACATCCACGCGTTTAATCGTATAGTCCTTGAATTCTGCCACATCTCCATTATTGCCGGATTTTAAAGCGGCAAGACCTTGCTGGAAATATTTCAACTGACCCAGATCACGGAATTTCAGTGTCTTTATGATGACTGAATTATTGTATTCCTGTGTTCTGAATTGAAGTACATAACAGGTATCTGAGGGTTTTGTAATTCTTTGCAGACTGATCGGCCAGGTACCCTGCCTCACATCCGCAATATTGATGGTGGCAGAATTAACAATTTTGAATTGCGCTTTCATGGCAAGCGGTGACAACAGGATTAACAATAAGAGATTTTTCATACGAACGTCTTGATTTTTAAAATGAAGAATTAATGTTGGCTTGCGATTAAATCATTAATAATGTATAACATCCGGTTTACCTGCGGCTCCTGGAAATTGGTTACAGCGCCATCGTAACTAAGGATATACCATGAATTTTCTTTTTTTGTCCCGACTTTTTTGATTGAATAGTTTCTGAATTCAGCAACATCCCCATTGGCTCCTTTTTTCAGGGTAGTCAGGCCATCTTTGAAATATTTTAATTGTTCCATTGTTTCCAGATCCATGGTTTTAATAGCCACTGCATTCATCGTTGACTGGTCCCTGAATTGAAAGGCATAACAGGTATCAGTATAGTATATCACTCTCTGAAGGTTTATAGGCCAGGGTTCCATGCGCACAGGCATGAGATCTACGGTGGGATAAGAAGCTTTTTTAAACCAGTGCCCACCGCTCATATGCAGGAAAAGAGGAATGAGAAGTAGTTGTTTCATAAGGATTTATTGGCCTTACAAGATAAAATTAATAACGAATTATTGCAATGAACGGGAGCTTATTTCTCTGAAAACGAATAGTCTGGTAAAATATTCTCTCCTTTCCTGAAATGATTGTTAAAAAAAAGCCTAAGGCGCAACACTTACGCTCAACGCTCTTTTAGGGTAAATTTTAGGAAAATTGACTTAATAACCGATGGTGAAACGTTGCACGTTTCGGGGGAACCCGCTTTTCATTGTATGAATAGAAATTGATTTCTGTCATGAAACAAGTCATGTCTAATCAGCGTATAGGGAAAATATTGGGTTAAATTTACTAAAAGGGACCAAGAAATTGGGAGAGCTTAGAAATACCTATCATTTTCCGCCGGGAAATAATCGCTGGAAAAGTCTTTTTGCGTCCCTTAGATTCCTGAAGAATCCGATCAGCGTTATTTCCCGTAACATGGAAAAATTTTCCGGCACATATTCCGTATTCCTGATAGGAAGAGGAAGGATAATTTTGACAGAGGATCCCGATTTTATTCAATATGTATTGAAGGACAATCACACAAACTACCAGAAATCGGAGTTAAGTACCAAAACAGCTGCCCGCTTATTTGGGAATGGATTACTTTTTTCGAATGGTCAATTTTGGCTTAAACAGAGAAGGCTGATCCAGCCAGGATTTCATCATAGTAAGATTCAGGGTCTGTACGGAATTATTATTAGCACTGCCAGGAATATTATTTCCGGTATTCCGTCGGGAGAAAATATAGATATCTATTCCCAAATGCACAGGCTTTCATTTTCAGTGTTGATTCATTCCCTGTTCGATATCAACTTATCTGCGCAGACGATTTCTGATTTGAGTCAGGGGTTCACTGATTTGCAGGATTTTTTATTGAAAGATGTAAATGAACCATTCAGGAAACTGTTTTACGTTTTCAGCGGGGCTGACCGAATGGTAATTAGGAAATCAAAAAAAATAAAGGATATTCTGAAAGAAATTATTGCCCGTCGGAAGGTGGATGAGTGGAACCCATAATGACCTGCTCGACATGCTACTGAACACCCGATATGAAGATACGGGAGCTGTCATGACGGCAGAACAGATAATAGATGAAATTCATGTATTGCTTTTCGCCGGTCATGAAACAACTGCTAATACGCTTTCATGGCTGCTTTATCTGTTAGCCACCCATCCGGAGGTTTTGAAGAAACTAATGTCCGCAATTGAAAATGTAGATATTTTTGAGAGTCCCCAAAATGAATATATCAACGCTGTGATATCAGAATCCATGCGTTTGTATCCTGCGGCCTGGATGACTGAAAGAGTTTCAATAAAAGACGATGCATTTGATGGTTTCCAATTTCCGAAAGGCACAATCGTCATACCATTTTTTTATGGATTGCACAGAAATAAAGAATACTGGAGTCATGCATCTGATTTTGATCCAGAGCGGTTTGTTTTTTCTGATCCTGTCAAATCTAAAAAAGTAAAAAATTTCTTTCCATTCGGTGCCGGTCCACGAATGTGTATCGGAAATAATTTCGCCATGGCAGAAATGGCATTTATTCTTCACGAATTTTTATCCAATTTCGAAATTTCTCCAACAGATGAAATCCCGGAGATGTGGCCATTGATCACATTACGTCCCCGGAAACTCTTTTTGAAACTCAAAAGAATTTGAAGGTGAGACTTTCTCTTTGATTCGTTTTGTAATTGTTACTTTAAAAACAATTGGCATATGAACATTGGACCAGTTGCGATAGATACTTGATCAGAGAACATAATTTCAAGATAATTTATAATATCCTATATTTATTGACCGAAATCAACTATGAACAGAATTATACATAACCTGCGCCTGCGTTTTTCTATTTCTTTTATGATTTTGATAGCCTTCAGCCAGTCAGGTTTCAGTCAGCTAAGAGATACGGCTGTTAAATATGTAAATGAACATCCCAATATTATCAAGGTCAGTATTTCAAACTGGCTTTTATATCCCAATTCTTTCCATATGGGATATGAAAGGGTCTTAAATGAAAATCACAGTATATATATCTTCGGAGGATATAACGAATTTCCCGTTAAACTGAATCTTGGCATTCAGAATACGAATTTTACAAATGCAAAGAATAGGACGGGATATGCGATTGGAGCAGAATTCAGATTCTACCTTCCAAAAGAAAATAAATACAGTGGACCTCATGGTATCTACCTGGCCCCGTATATCAGCTATTACAATTTTAGTTCGAATAATACGCTTACTCATACTGACTCCAGCGGCAATAAATCGTCTGCCAACCTGTCCATGAGCATCGGACTGTTAAACGTTGGATTTGAGCTCGGCTACCAGTTTGTAATTGCCAAAAGGTTTATAATAGATGCGGAAATGTTTGGCCCATCGTTTACTTATTATTCTTTCCAGGCAAATATCAGTGGTAATATCGCAGGTTCAACCCAGAATGAGACCCTGCAGGCAGTATTGGACGCCTTAAAAGCGAAATTCCCTTTACTCAGTGACCTTTCGTCGTCCAAGCAGATATATTCAAGCGGGTCTGCTACAGAAAAATTTCCTGCGATCGGATTCAGATATGCTGTTAGTATCGGTTACAGGTTTTGAAAGGTCTGTTAGTTATTTAGACCTACATCATCTGCGGGCATAGAAAATGTAAACCGGGTTTCTGTTTCGTTCGAAATCACGCTGATCTGACCTCCGTGAGCCTGTGCAATTTCGGATGCAATAAAAAGGCCGAGCCCCAAACCGTCCTGCCCTTTCTTTATCTGGCCCCGGGCAAAGGGTCGAAAAAGCTGACCGATCAGGTTTTCAGGAATCTTGTCACCGGAATTTGCAACGGACATGCTGAATTCGCCGTTTTGAACCATAACATCCACATACACCGGGGCATCTGCTTTACCATGCGAAAGCGCATTACCCAAAAGGTTGGAAAGTAAATCGGCCATCCGGCTTTCGTCACAAAACACTGGTTTTTTAAGATCAAAATGCGTGATGATTTGGACATCCGGCCGAATGGTCTGATGTTCCTCAATAACATGTTCCAGGATCGGTTGAAGAGGTTCGCTATTTGATCGGTTCAAAATGATGCCACCTCCAAGTCTTCCCTTTGCAAAATCCAATGTGTTCTTTATCAACCTGCCCATCCTTCCGGAGCTTTTCCTGATAATATTTACCAGTGATGTAGCCTCCTTATCCAACGGAAGCTCAAGAAGGAGTTCAGAACTGAATGTAATGGCGCTGAGCGGATTTCTCAGATCGTGACCCAGGATGGCAATAAACTGTTCCCTGAGTCCGGCTGTTACCTGTTCATCCTTTAATTTCGATTCCATAATGGACACCTGTTCGATTGCCTGAAGGTGAAAGGATATCAGGTCAGAGAACAAATTAAACATGCCAAGAATTTCCGGAGTATTCAGGCGATGCGGCTTCGGATCAATGGCACAAAGAGTTCCAAAGAAACTCCCGTCCTTTCTAAAAATGGGCACGGAAATATAACTCTGAAAACCATACATGCGCGGTGTCGGATGACCACAAAAGATTTTGTCTAGTTCCACATGATCGATGACCACCGCCTGGCGGGTTTGGCGTATTTCGTTACAAATCGTGGTCTCCAGCTTTAGCTCCCCACCTGGCTTAAGACCGAATAAAATTTCGTCCCTTACGCTGCAGGCCACCCATTTTTCTTCTGTAACCCGCGCAATGGCAGCAAATCCCATCCCGGTGGTCCGGCAAATAACCTCAAGCAGGGACGGAATAATCGGAATCTGGCTGATATTTTCAACATCAGTTTGAATTGGGTTCAATCTATTTGTTTTATTAATAGTTATATCAATCATTTTTACAGACTTTTCAGATTTTGAATTAAATCATTCGTGTTGGAAAAGGGGTCTGTATATCTGTCGCAGGATGAATTATTTGAGTGTAAATCCGGTCCGGACATCCGCGCTAAGATATCAAATTATAAATAGTTTTACCGATTATAACCAGAATCCTGAAGCCGACTGAAATTATTTGGGGATCTTAGTAAAATGAAATTTATCACCCTATATTATATGAACAAAAAGCTTTTTTCACTCTTCGTTTTATTTTTTATTATTCTGAATGCAGTTGCCCAGCAATATCCTGACAGCCAAAAGGATGGAAAATATATTTTAGTAAATGGAGCGAAATTATGGGTGGTTCTTGTAGGTAAGGGAGATCCGCTTTTCATCATTCCGGGAGGGCCCGGCGGAGCACATATTTCGTACAGGGGTTTTGATACGATGGCGGAGCATAATATGATCGTATATTTCGATGCATTTGGAAGAGGTAAATCCGATACGGCAAAAAACGTAAAGGAGTATTCGTTGGAAAGAGATATTGAAGATATCGAAGGCCTTCGAATCGGACTGCATCTCAATCAGATTAACGTGTTGGGCCATTCTTATGGAGGGCTGGTGGCCCAGGGTTATGCGATTAAATATCCACAACATGTAAAACACCTCGTGCTGGCAAACACCTTTCATAGTTTCATTATGTGGCAGGAAAATGACGATAATAGCAACCATGAAATCAAAACAAATTACCCGGAGGTATGGGCAGACCTTATGAAGATTCGCGAACAAGGTTTCGTTTCCAGCGATCCGGAGCACCAGGCTATTTATGGCAAAGTGCCTTACGGATTTCTGTATTCGTATAACCCTGACAATTTTCAGCGTAAACCAGCGTCAGGTTCGTCAACAAAACCTTACCCAAACCCAAATAATACAAAATTATACTATCAAATGGTCGGCAAGGATGGAGATTTCATCGTGGGTAGCGACATCGGTAACTTCGATTATCGTACCAAATTGAAGTCGCTGACCATGCCTGTACTGATTTATGGTGGGCGCTATGACCGGGTGGCAGTTCCTGAAATGATGATCAAATTTAAAGAGTATTGTCCCCAGGCACGTTTTGTAATGTTCGAATACTCCGGCCACAATCCGCAGGTGGAAGAGCCCGAAAAATTATTTCCGCTGCTGAATGAATTCCTGAACAACGGGAAATGAATCAATATTCACCGGCAATCCGGAAGCTACAATGTGCCAAAAGATTTACCCGTCACAAAACTCATAATCCTCTCTTTATAGTTAAGTCCAATCGGTAGCTGCATCAGGCCCATATCCACGGAATTCCCGAATACGGCTTTTATGTGCGCAATCGAAACAATATAAGATTTATGTATGCGGATGAAGTTGCTGCCTGGAAGAATGTTTTCCATATCAATCATGGTCTGATGGGTGATGATGACGTGTTCCGTGGTGTGGATTTTAAGATAATCTTTCATTCCTTCAATATAGATGATGTCAGAAAAACTGATTCTGAAAAATTTCCCTTCCGACCTGATAAAGATATGGTCGCGGTTTACTGTTTTTATTTCGACGCTCGGCGTTTTGAAAATTTTCCCGTCAATAATTTTGTCGATGGTTTTGGAAAATCGTTCGTAGGAAACTGGTTTTAATAAATAGTCAATCACATTGAATTCATAACTTTCCAATGCGTATTCAGGATACGACGTGGTAAATACGACTAGTGGTGGATTGGGAAGGGAACGCAGGAAATTCAGACCCGTCATTCCGGGTAATTGGATGTCAAGGAAAATCAGGTCTACAGTCTCCCGTTCAAGCGCTTCAGTAGCTTCCAGCGCATTCCGGTAGGTGCCAAGCAGATCAAATCGGCCGGATCTTTGCAAGTGATTTTTAATAACATCCTGCGCCAGTCTTTCATCTTCTATAATGATACATCTTATCAAGTAAGCCGGTTAATAAAATTAAAGAAACAGTGAATGTATTATTACTCAAAATTACATCAAGGGTATGAGCATCCGGATATAATTGCTGCAACCTTTCCCTGGCATTTTTAAATCTCGATTTACTTTCCTTTCTGTCCTTTATTTCAGTCTGGATAATGTCGAGTGAATAAGCATCCGGATACAATAGCTCCAGCACACTTTTACTGTTGACAAGGCCCTTGCCCTGTATTTTCTTCGCCTGGGTTTCCAGCTCGAGGCTGGTATTGTTAATCACATTGAGCACAATCTGGTCCTTACTTACCTTCAACGTTATATAAATAAATGGTTTTGCAAAGGAATTGTCAATCGCATGTTTGAACCCGTTTTCTATAAAAGAAATGAATAAAAAGGGTTCAATCATAATGCCCTCCGTATTCCCTTCGATTGTAAATTTTATATCGGCATCATAACGTATTTTTTCTATTTCTATATAATTCCTTATGAATTCAATTTCTTTTTCCAGTGGGATTTTCTCTTCATTGCATTCGTAAATCAGAAAGCGCATAATATCGGATAACCTGATCACCACTTCAGGAGTCTTCTCATTTTTAGCGAGACTGAGGGAATAAATGCTATTGAGCGTGTTGAAAAGAAAATGCGGATTTAATTGTGTGCGGAAATATCGGAGTTTATAAAAAGTGTTATCCTTCTGAAGTTCTTCAATAGTCTCTTCCTCATTCAGATTTCTTCTCAGGAATGCGATGGAGACGGCCAGAAAAGTATTAATGAAAACCCAGCTGCCTTCCCGGGCAAGGCTGACTGTTGAAAATGCAAAGTAGTATTGTCCCACCCCCTGGACAAAAAATAACATGATCCCATTCAACAGGAAAACCAGGCTGATCACAATCAGGAAGAATAAAATGGTCAGAAGGCCAAATAGAAAATGTTTTCCTGTATATAGGAAATTAGGTACAATGACTCTTGAGTAAATAATGTACAGAGGTGAAATGAACAGACTTACCAGTATCAAAGCGATCCAGGCTGTTTGTTGACGCGGGAATATCGCCAGGCTGTTCACCAACGGATTTAATAGCACAAAAAATACCCAGCAATAGAGCTCGGTTTTATGAACGCCTTTTACAACCCGGTCGTTATCGTATTCCATATGTAAGACGCTTTACAGGGGTTAAAGAAATATTCTTGGTTCTACAAAACTACCTAAGGCTGCGATAACCGGAAATTATTTCGACAAACCGGGGTAACTGATTCGATGTAATCCGCCGAAGCAGTAAGGTGGGAAGTGGCCTCGCCAGGAATCGAACCTGGATCTGGAGCTTCGGAAACTCTTATACTATCCATTGTACGACGAGGCCTATTTTATCAATCCGGGCACATTGCTACTAAAGATTTTAACGGCAATGGCCAGCAATATTACGCCAAAAAATTTACGTATGGCAACCATTCCGCCGGGGCCTAAAATCCGTTCTATAAGGTCGAGGGATTTCAACACAGCATAGACAATGATCAGATTGACCAGGATAGCAATCAATAACATACTCTCATTATAATTCGCTTTGAGAGATATGATCGTCGTAAGCGTTCCGGACCCTGCAATCAGCGGAAAGGCTATCGGCACAACCAGGGACGACTTCGAATCTTTATCAGCCTTGAAAAATTCGATTCCCAGCACCATCTCCATGCCAAGAATGAAAATGATAATCGATCCGGCAACTGCAAAAGAATGGGTTTCAACCCCGAGCACGTGTAATAACGGTTCACCCAGAAATAGGAATAAAATCATCAGCCCACCTGAAATCAGGGTTGCCTTGACTTCGGGAATTCCGCCCATTTGCTTTTTCAGTGATAAAAGCAGAGGAATTGAACCTACAATATCAATCACGGCAAACAGGGTAAACGTCACGGTTAGTAACTCGTTAAATCCTGATTGCATAAAGTGAGTTTGAGAATGATGTCAACCTCAAAGATACTCCCACACTCCCATACTCCCATACTCTCATACTTGTATGTTATTGTTGCACAAGTACCGTCTTAATAGGACTTAGTCCGGGTGAAACTGAAAAACTAAATTTCTTTTTTCCCGTTTTATCGAAGCAAAAAACTTCACCGGAGGAAACGTAATCTTTTGCATCACCTACATACACATCACCCGTGGCAGGATCTATATCGAGCCCATAAGGATTTACAATCACTGTTCCGTCAGTTATAAATGAGTTTCTGACAGAAGCCAGAGTTACCGGATTAAATATCCCAACATTGGTAGCACCCAGATAGCCACCTGTAGTGAATATATTGCTATTATAATATCGAATGGTTCCGAAGGCACTGTCAACTGACTGGATGGTATTTGCGTTAGTGTTTACTTTAACAAGTCTTGGCGCTACGGAAGCATAGTCACCCGTGCAGGCAACATATATATTACCCGTATTATCTGTTGTGATGCTGCCCGGATTGATCCCCACGATGATTTTACCTATTTCAGTAAGTGAATTCAAAGGAATAATGGAAACGGTGGAATCGTAATGTTGGGCTGCATTAAAGCCGCCGGTATTGCTTACATATAAATTATCGCCGGCAACCACCATCTGCGCTGGATTTGAGCCGACTTTTATATATTTTGTGATTGCCAGAGAGGAAGTGTCGATGACTGCCACCGTTCCGTCGGTTGAGGAGACAAATACGTTTCCACCAGCAGCAACGATATTCTCCGGTCCCCTGTTTACACCGGCATTTTTAAAGCTGATCGTATCAATAAACTTCGCTGTAATACCATTAGCTACAGCTACATAACCGGAAACATTCATAACAATATACATTTTGCCACCATATATAATAAAGTCGCTTCCTGTATCACCCAGACCAAAACCGTTGACGTTTTTAAAGAAGTCTGTTGTTTGTGTACCGGAAGCAAAATCATAATAAGTAAGTGTGGTATTATTCCCACCAAAGGCTCCCTGGTTCAGTACAAATACACCAGTAGTTACTTTGGGAGGAATGGGTGGGGGAGACGGAGTATTATCCTTGGAACAGGAAAATAAAAAAGTGATTATTAAACTGGTTACCAATATTAGTTTGTTTTTTTTCATATCTGAGTTTTTATAAGTTGTTAATTGTGATACTTAATTTGTAAGACCTGCCTGGCATCGGATAATAGTGAATCACATCATATTGCTGATTGAATATATTGTTCACTTCTCCTTTTATCGTTGTTTGAAAATATTTGAATGGAAGCAGGGTGGATACAAAAACATCCTGCTCATTCCAGCCCGGCAGCAGATTGGTCGGATCGTTTTCTCCCAGCGTATACCTTTCTCCAGAAAATAAAATACTATATCCTGCGCTCCAGATCTTATAATAAACTGCGGCCATCCCGGAACCGGACTGACTGGGCGTATATGGAATTTCATCCTTATAAACTGAACTCGACGGATCTGTTACATCAAGGGCCTGTTGCCATGTATATGCTATCCTGGCGGACCATTTAAGATCGGAAGAGAATTTGCCATTGATCTGCGCATTGACATCGATACCCGTTATCTGAACCTTTCCTATATTTTTCATGGTCCAGATAAAAAGGTTTTGAGCAGGCACTGCAATAATTTTATCCCTGATATTATTGTAATAACCATCCGCACTAAAACTGAATTGACTCACAGAGGATTTAAAATTTTTGGTATAAGTAAATCCTGCATCATATTGTTCTGAAAATTCAGGAAGCAGTTTGGGATTAATATTTATGTTATAAGTATAATACAGGTCATTAAATGTTGGCATGCGGAAAATATCTTTGTAAAAAAAACGGAACAAAAAAGGACTTTCTGAATTTGGTTTATATCCGATCGCAAAGGCTGGTGTGGATTTGTTTTTATTCATGGCTGCCGTGCCGTTGACTGTTTTGTCATTAATATTCGTATTTAGTAATGATGCATTTATCTGCCAGTTAAATTTTGAAAATTGAACCATCAGATTATTCCACAGACTCGTTCGGGTGGGTGTCGGGAAAGAATTTATATTGGCGGAAAGATGAGTTGATGCCATGTCAGATGCAAGAGAAAATGAAAAATATTCCCCAATACGGTGACTAAGCGCAATGCTGCCATAGATTTCATTTTGTGTGTACCGGTCATCCAATCCACCTGCGTTATTTAAGAAGTTGGGATCAGTATATTTCGTGAACAACGAACTGTATTTAGCAGAGGCCAGAATGGTAGTGGTTTTACTTAATTTTTTCAGGTAGCGACTTTGTATGAAAAAATTCTTGTCCTCCAGACGTTGCACTGATATATCGTTGAAAAAAATGATGCTTCCGGGCAACCCTCTTTCGGATAAATAACCCCAGACTTTGGTTTGTAAAGTAGAGCTGTCGGAGAAACGATTTACTACATTTATTTCTCCCTGGAAAGCCTGTATATCCGAATTGGTGCGATATGTTTTTTGCGAGAACATGCCATTCTCGATATGAAAGGGATAGTCTCCTTTGGCCCATGTGGCCTGCGCATTTGCACTCACCACCATGTTTTTACCCGCAGGCAGGTAGATACCTGCATAAGGCTGCCATAGGCCGAAGGAGCCTGCATTCATTCCGGCCAGCCATTTGGTCTTTGAAAAATTTGTTGTATTAAAAGAGCTGCTGGTAAATGAAATAATGGAGGCAGACGAGTATATTCGGGCCGGAAGGGGAATCTGTTGCGGGTTGGCCAGGTCCAGTTCAAGTGACTGTACAAATGTTGCAGAGAATTTACTCAGATCAACCTGACCTGTCTGCGCGTCAGCAATGTTTATTCCGTCATAAACCAAACCGGTATTGAGTCCCCCAAGACTTCTTACGGAAATTGTTTTTAAGCCACCGACACCTCCATAATCTTTGATTAAAACGCCGGAGAAATATTTGGCCGCGTCGGCAATGTTTTCAGCATTAATCTGTAAAAGTGCCTCATGGTTTAAAACCTGTACAGGAGTGATGGCCGTAAAAGGGTTTTGTTTTCTTTCACCTGTTACAGTCACTTTCTGCAGTACCCTTCCGCTGTCAGATGAATTTTGTGCAAACAGTAAGGCTCCCGGCATGATAAATAGTCCCACGCTGATGAGACCATACCTGACGGCATTGAACTGACTTGTCCCTTTATTTTCTTTTTTTTTGTCCATCCATTAATAAAAATCACCAAGGCTGGAAGACGAGCGGGGAATAATAGGAGAGCCGTATATACTCCGCCTGCCTTTCACCCGAAAGCGTTGCGATTAATATTTTATCTGGCAGGTCTTCTGGCTTGTTTCCTGTTTACTGCCTTCCCATCCCGGATGATCCGGGGCAGTGGCTGCAGTGTAAACTTTTTCCCGAAGTCCGGGATGAAACTCACAGCTACGGGGATAGCGCCGGTATCACACCGGACTTCCCTTTTAACCCCGCCGTAGCGGGGACCAGATTCTGCAAATGTAAAGCAGTGAGTGAGAAGCACGAAGAATTTATTTTTTAGGGACTTTATTAAAATTGACTGTTAGTCCGACAAAATAATTGGCTGTGGCGGCAGCATTGTAATATCTGCCACCGGCGGCATTGATATCGTTCCCGAGGCTATATTTGGCGTTGAATGCGTTATCTACACCGGTGAAAACCGTAAGATTTAATTGTTGTACGGTTGTGGAATATCCGATCCTTCCGCCAACCAATTGGTATGCTCCTGCGTACGCACTATTCGCATCATCCAAAGGCATTTTATCACTGTAATAATAGGTGAGGTGAAGGAAAACTCCAGGCCTGCTGTTCAGATCGATACCACCTGTAAATGTATTATCAGCCACGCCGGGCAGGTGTTTGCCGTCATAGTTCACGGTATTTTTTTTGAAATCGCCGTAGGTAAAATTATCCAGGGTATACGAAGCCCAGAGGCGCGCGCTGTTAATAAACCCTGTGGCAGAAGGCAATAATTGGTATGATACCTGTGATTCGATTCCTTTTTGTGTAGTGGATCCTGCATTGGTGTAATAATCTGCATTGCTGGAATCTTTACGCACCACGATGGCCTGTTGCAGCTCAAAATAAAATCCAATGACTTCCACATACAGGCGCTGATTGAAAAATCCGGATTTTATACCCGTTTCATAACTGATGCCATTTTCCGGTTGCAGGTCTGTATTGATACTTCCGGTGGAAGGCAACACTTCGGAAACAGCCGGCGGAGAAAAACCTTTTGACACACTTGCATAAAGTAATATGTTGGGTGTAATTTTTTTTGAAAGTGCAATACGGGGAGCCAGTTCATTCCCAAATGTTTTATTTCTTGGTACGAATCCAGGTACTGAAATCCGGTCGATGCCAATAAATGCCTCATTAAAACTTAATCCCGCGGAAGCCTGCCAGCCTTTCCCGAAAAACAGATCAGCCTGAGCAAAAAAAGTATAGGTCCAGGCGTTGATATTATCGTTCGTCTGTAAAGTATCTGGCGCGCCGTTCTTGTTGCCATAATCCTGAGTCTGGAAAAAACCCTTCTGCGCCTCTCCGCCAAAACTGATGTGGAGCAAATCGGTTGTATAATTGAATATGGTCCTTCCCCCGAAATGTGGCTCACTGCGAAACTCATAGTTCCTGAAAGTAGGATTTTTGTAATTTGTATAAGCTGCGTAAAAATTAGTTGTATTCTCAAATGATGAACTGATGCGATAAGTGTTCGAGACACCAGCCATAAATGTTTTCTGATAGATGGCTGCCTGTGATTGATCGGCGGATGGATTGCCTCCTGCAGCAGGCCGTGACTGTTTTGGATTCGCATTGTATTCAGTCAGTGTTAAGGCACCTGGCGTTTGATAATAGAGATCACCATAAAATGCATAGGTGTTAAGTGTTTGTTTATCGGTATTTTTCAACATGGACTCCCAGCTAACGATATCCCTGCGCAGATTTGTGTGATTTCTATAACCGTCAGAACTCTGATGCGAGTAATTGATGATATTTCCACCCTGCTGATTGCCCAGGCGTACCTGCGCATTGATCGTGTTACTATTAAATGAACCGTAACTGTATTCAGCAGAAAATCCCGGCTGCCAGAAATTCGGTCTTGTCTTAATCAGAAGGGCACCACCTGTGGCTGCGCCGTATAAACTGCCCGCCGGCCCCTTGATTAATTCAAGTGAATACATGTCGAATGGGGCGAGTTGTGTCAAATACGTATTACCCCCGGGGTCTGTGAAAGGTATTCCATCCAGGTAAACCTTCACGTTTCTAACACCAAACGGAGAGCGGAGTGTGCTTCCCCTGAAACTGATTCTGTAACTGCCGGGGGATCGTTCTTCCATTCGTACACCCGGAATACTATTCATCGCGGGTACGATACTCATTCTGCTATAGCGATTCCATTCTGCTGTTGTGATTACTCCAACCGCTGCAGATACGTCTGCCAGGCGCCGGTTTTGTTCATAAGCGCTGACGACCACCTCCTGCAATAGTTTTCTATCCAATGTATCGGGTTCCTTTATCAGACTCTCCTGTTTAACCGGCAACTTCATATTTGAACTATCCTGTCCAAAGGCCATTCCCGAAATCATCAAAAGCATTCCACAAATCCGGTTTTTCATTCAATGAGTTTATTCCTAAGTAAAAGTAGAAAAGAATAATTCATTATCTTAACTGCATTCTGCTGGTATTATTGCAACTGGCAGTTCGGATGAATATGTACTATGAAAAAAAATGTAAAGCTGGGCGTTTTTGATTGCACGATGATTGTTGTGAGCCTGGTGATTGGTATGGGTATATTCCGGACACCCGCAAATGTAGCCAGGCACGTACCGGATACCTTCCTGTTTTTCTTTACTTGGATTGTGGGTGGTATTATAGCTTTATGCGGTGCGTTAACATATGCTGAAATCGGATCCAGACTGCCGGTAACCGGCGGCTATTATAAAATCTTCTCCTACGGATATCATCCTTCTATCGCCTTCGCCATTAATTGTATCATTCTAATCTCCAACGCTGCCTCACTCACGGGTGTGGCGCTGATCGGTGCTGAATATATTTCGGGTGTTATTTTTCCATCCATCACGGATCCGGGAATATTGCAGGCCAGGGAAATCGCCATTGCATTATTTTCTATTGTATTGTTTTATGGCGTGAATCTGCTGGGGCTGAAAATGAGTTCTCGAACGCAAAACGTATTGACGATTATTAAGATTTCCCTGATCGTGCTTTTAATTACACCTTTATTTTTTGCTGACGGCTCCAAATCTACTGTACTGCAACATGCCGTTTTTCCGGGATGGATGGAATATTTGAAAGGTTTTGGTGTGGGATTAATAGCCGTGTCATTTACTTATGGCGGATATCAGCAGACAATTAATTTTGGGTCTGATATTGCGAAACCGGGTAAGAATATTCCGCGTGGAATATTTATGGGCATCTTTATCATCATCATTCTCTACCTGAGTATAAATTATGCATACATACGTGTAATTGGTCTGGATGGCCTCCGGAATACAAAAGGAATTGCTTCTGTGATGGCATCCCATGTTTTTGGAGACGCGGCTGGTAAAATTCTTTCCATCCTTCTTTTTCTGTCAGTTCTCGCTTACGTGAATGTTCTTCTGATGAGCAATCCGCGGGTAATGTATGCCATGGCAGAAGATGGCGTTCTGCCGAAAATATTTGCAAAGCGTACTGCGACCACCGATGTTTTATTCACTTCATTAACCGCTTTTGCAGCGGTCTGTGTGCTGATCGTTTTTTGGATGAAGGCCTTTGACAGGATCCTGAGTTTTACCATTTTTCTGGACTGCTTTGGAATGGCAGCTTCTGCCGGAACCATATTTAAGCTGAGAAAACAAAAAGTGCATCCGAAAGGTGAAGAGTTCTACCAGATGAAGTTATACCCCCTGCTTCCGATTGTTTTTATTACTGCTTATTCTTTTGTCGCTATCAGCATCGCGTTGGATACTCCCTGGACTGCACTCACAGCCCTGATCGTAATGGGAATTTTTATGTTGATTTACTTTTTAAGCGTAAAGCGTAAAGCGTAAAGCACAAGGCGTAAGGCATTTCTTTGTAAATGCACAATTGCTCCAACATTTAATTGTTATCGTGAAATTGATATTTAAAAAAGCTTTGCGCCTTACGCTTTGGGCTTTAAGCTTACCATAAGAGGGTATTTTTTTCTGCGTCCCGCCGTGCTATTTTGCCTGAGATGGGAATTCCGAAACCCATGCATGTTGCGAAGAGTAGGAGCCAATAAAATTTTTTTATGAGAAAGATGAAGTTCAAAGTATGGGACGCACAAAAAATGCAATCTCAGAGGAATAACCTGACATTCGAATGTCCGGCGGGGTTGGAAGAATTGACTTCGGAAGAAGCAAAGAGTATAGTAGCAGGCGAAAGCGCAGCTTACTGGCTGGGTTATATTGCCGGTAAAATCGCGAATATATTTTCTTAATGAAGAAATCCCAAAGCCAATCATTAATACAGAAGAGGTATCCGACTGGTTTTTTTTGAAAGTAAGAGAGACTTCGGAGGAAGTCTCTCTTTTATCGTCAATTGAAATAAAATGCAGATGAAAAAATTCATTCGGATTAAACAAAGAGATATATCTGATTGTGGTGCGGCCTGTCTGGCCTCGGTATCTTCCTATTACGGTCTGCATCTTCCGGTTAGCCGGATCAGGGAATATGCCGGAACAGGTAGATACGGTACGAGCTTAAGCGGACTCATCGAAGCTGCTGAACAATTAAAATTCCGGGCTAAAGGACTCAGGACCCGGGATCATTACATTACACAAATCCCAACACCGGCAATTTTTCATCTCGTTCAAAACGGTTTACAGCATTTTGTAGTGATTTATAAGATAACCAATAGATATGTATGGGCAATGGATCCTGCTTTCGGAAAAATGATCAGGTATAATGTAGATACTTTTAACAAGCAATGGTCGGGCATTGTCTTGTTATTGATCCCTTCGGATGAATTTCTTTGCGGTAACGAAAAGAAATCTGTTTTCATCAGATTCTGGAAGCTCGTCCATCCGCATCGGAAAGTGATGACGATAGCCATTCTGTTTGCTATCATATACGCCGGTCTTGGATTCTCAACATCCTTTTATATTCAGAGGATCATAGATGTGGTTTTGCCAGGCACAAATAACAACCTGCTGAAGAGGATGGGTCTCATCATGATCCTTTTATTTTGGTTCAGATTCGTCACAGGCTATTTAAAATCAATTATTGTGTTGCGCACAGGCCAGTATATGGACAGAAATCTTATTTTAGGCTATTACCGACATCTGCTGAACATGCCGCAACGATTCTTCGATAATATGCGAACAGGCGAATTAGTAAGCCGGGTAAATGATGCTATGCGCATACGTCTATTCATTAATGATGTTGCCCTGGGTATTATTGTAAACATATTTGCCATTATTCTCAGCCTGATCATTATGTTCCTGTACTATTGGAAGCTGGCCCTCTTATGCCTGTTGGTTATTCCCTTATACCTCATGATCTATCGCCTAAATAACAGGGTAAATGCAAAATGGCAGCGGAAAATAATGAAATCAGGAGCTGTTCTCGAAAATCAACTGATGGAAACCATTCAGGGGATTTCAACCATACGCCGGTTTGGAGCGGAAGAATTTTTTAGCCGTCAGACTGAAAATAAATTTAATCCACTTCTGGGATCGGTATTTATCAGTAATCGTAATGGATTATTGATGTCGCATTTGTCAGAATGGATAACCAGTCTGCTGATGATTATTTTACTTTGGAATGGTGCAAATTTGGTAATAGATCATAGGCTCCTGCCAGGTGAGCTTATTTCTTTTTTCACGATCTCTGCTTTTTTTACGATTCCGGTCCAGGGTTTGATCCATGCGAACAAACCATTACAGGAAGCATTTATTGCGGCTGACCGTCTTTTTGAAATAACCGATCAGGAGACAGAAAAAAATGAAGAATTCCAAACAGAATTATTTCCGAATGGAGACCTTGTTTTCGAAAATATTCATTTCTCTTATGGGCCGGGCAATACTGTTTTCAAGGGGTTGGATATTCGGTTGCCCATGGGACGAATATCAGCAGTCGTTGGTGAGAGCGGATCCGGGAAATCCACATTGCTATCACTTATCCAGAAATTATATGAGCCGGATGAAGGAAAAATCCTGATTGGTGACATTGATATTCAACATCTCTCAACCAGTCTGTTGAGAAAAAAAATCGCTGCAGTTCAGCAGCATATAGATCTTTTCGAAGGAGATTTTATTTCAAATATCGCACTCGGAGATAATGAACCGGATAAGGATCGCATATTTGAAATATGCCAGCGCATCGGATTGCATTCGTTCATAGATCAATTACCGGATCGTTATCAGACGGTAATCCGCGAACAGGGCATAAATTTATCCGGTGGTCAGAAACAAAGAATAGGTATTGCACGCGCGATTTACAAAGATCCTCAGATTTTAATTTTGGATGAAGCCACTTCAGCCCTGGATACTGTGAGCGAGAAAAAAGTACTGGATACCCTTCGCTGGTTTTATAATCAGAAAAAGACAATTATCGTGATAGCCCACAGACTTAGTACCATCCGTCAATGTGATTCTATTATTTTATTGAGCCAATCAGAGACAGTCGTTTCCGAAATCACAGAAGAGTGTTGAACATTCGGCTTTAAGCTTAAAGCTTTGCGCTTTAAGCTTAAATTGTGACTTCAAAAAAAAGAATGGACTTATCATATATACTGAACGAATTAGGTGAGGAACGATCAGAATATTTTAATGCCGTCGCGCCCCCCATCATACAAACCAGCAACTTTCGGGTTAATAAAGTAGAAGACCTGAAAAAGTTATTTGCTGATGAATATTCCGGATATCTGTACAGTAGAGGACTGAATCCGACCGTAGATATCCTGAGAAAAAAACTGGCAGCGTTGGATCAGGCCGAAGACTGCCTGGTTTTTAACAGCGGCGCGGCAGCCATATTTGTTGCTGTACTCGCAAACGTCAATGCCGGTGATCATATTATTTCCGTAGAAAACCCTTACAGTTGGGTCAAGCGAATGTTTGATTTGATTTTCCAGCGATTCGCAGTTGAAACAACCTATATCGCCGGAACTGAGATCGAACAATTTGAAAAAGCGGCAAGACCAAACAGCCGGTTTATTTATCTGGAAAGTCCGAACTCATGGAGTTTTGCAATTCAGGATATGGAAAAGGTTGCTGCTTTCGCCAAAAGACGCAACCTGATCACGCTGATGGATAATTCTTATTGTACTCCGCTATATCAGCGACCGATTCCGATGGGCATCGATATTAGCATGCAGACTGCAACAAAATATGTCGGTGGCCACAGTGATACACTGGGTGGTATTCTGACTGGCAGCCGCCAAATGATAAAAAAAATATTTGACTGCGAATATATGGCTGTGGGCAGCGGTATCCAGCCTTTCAATGCCTGGCTCCTGATCAGGGGTTTGCGTACATTAGACACCCGTCTCGCAAGAATAACGGCAACTACCCGGGAAGTACTCAAGTTTCTTAAAAATCATCCTGTTGTAGATTCCGTTTTGTTTCCGCTGGATGAGTCATTTCCACAATACGAACTGGCCCGGAAACAAATGGAGAATGCCGGCGGTCTGATCAGTTTCTTTGTAAAAGCCACGGAAAGAAAGGAAATTGTTCGGTTTTGCGAAAACCTGAAACATATCATGATGGCCGTTAGTTGGGGAGGCCACGAATCGCTTATTTTGCCCCGTTGCGCAAGTTTAAATGATATCGATTTTAATAAGGATAATAAAGAGCACCGGATGCTGCGTTTGTATGTCGGACTGGAGTCTGCCGAATACCTGATCGGGGATCTTGACCAGTCTTTCCGTTTATCATTCTAACGCCATTTTAGGCTTTTTTTGATTGTGAATGACTGTGGATTCTTTATTTTAGCAATTATTCCGACCGCTCCCTACCCAAAACTAGGGGCCAATAAGGCCTTCCTTAAAAAAGTTTCATGAGACTGACCAAGTTAACTAACCTTATTCCTAACCGCACTTTTTTCCGTTACAAACCTCGTTGCACAGGATAAATGGGATCTGCGACGTTGTGTTGAATATGCGCTTGCCAATAATATTTCCATTAAACAGGCAGATATTGATTCCAGAACCTATCAGTTGTACTATGATCAGGCGAAGGGAAATCAGATGGGCGCATTGAATGCAGCAACTGCCCTTGGATTGAATTTCGGCCGGTCCATTAACCAGACAACGAATATTTATACGAATACACAGGGTTTATCCCAGTACTATAACCTGCAGGCCAATATTACCCTTTTTAACTGGTTTGCATTGAAACGGGCAACGGAATCCAATAAGTTCAGTTACGAAGCACAGGTTGTAAATATTGATAAAATTAAAAACGATATCACGCTGAATGTGGCGGCGGCTTATCTTTCCGCATTACTTGCAAAACAGCAGGTAAGCCTGGCGAAAACCAAGATACAGTTAACAGGAGAACAACTTGCAAATACAAGGGCCCTGGTGAATGCAGGTTCACTACCCGAATTGAATGCTGCCGAGTTGGAAGTTCAATTTGCTACAGATACAGCGGCGATTATTACGGCCCAGGAAACCTATGATATCGATAAACTGCAGTTGCAGGCGATTTTAAATCTGGATGCAGCGGCTCCCTTCGATCTGGATACGCCTCCGGTGGAAACCATTCCGGTAGAACCGATCACCTCACTACAGCCAGATATCGTTTATTCCATTGCAATCGGAACCTTCCCCCAGCAAAAAATGAACGATCTGCGCATTAGCTCTGCTCTGAAAAAATGTAGATTATACGAAGGGGCGTTTGTACCCGACACTTTCCGCTTATGGTACACTGGGAGACAATTTTTTTAACGATCTCCGCCAGGTGAATTATGAACCTTTCATTTCCCCGACCAACGGATATGCGCTTAACCCCGGTAATAATGACCAGTATCAGGTTTTCGTTCCAAACATTAACACAACATATAGCAGCCAGCCACTATATAAAGCTTTCAAGGGATATGGCGATCAGTTGAGCAATAACTTTGGTCAACAGGTGGGCCTGCAATTAAACATTCCGATTTTCAATGGAAATACCGCCCGGATCAACTATAAAAAAGCTCAGTTGAACGTGGCTACAGCCAAACTGACAAAGGACAATGACCTGCTGACCCTCAAACAGGGAGTTTACCAGGCTTACTATAATGCCGTGGCTTCCCTGCAGAAATTTGAATCCAACAAAAAGGCGGTGGTTGTTGCAGAAAAGTCATTCGACCTCGCAACTAAAAGATATGAAATCGGTATGCTGAATACGATTGATTATTTAACCAATCAAAATAATTTATTTACAGCCCGCATCAACGTATTGATTGCCCAGTATGATTATGTTTTCCGCATTAAAGTGTTGGAATACTATAAAGGGCTCGGAATTAAATTATAAAAAAATTATTACAACAACCTCGTATGAATAAGAAGCTGGTTTGGATCATTGTTAGCCTGGTAGTCATCATACTACTGCTCGTTATCTTAAAAAAAGCCGGCGTTATTGGCAAAGAAGAGGGAATCAAAGTATCCGTTGAAAAAACAGGCCGGCATACCATTACTGAAACGGTTACAGCCAGCGGAAAAATCTATCCCGAAGTCGAAGTCAAAATGAGCTCTGATATATCTGGTGAGATTGTTGAGTTGAATGTGGCTGAAGGCGACAGTGTGAGAAAAGGACAGCAACTGGCAAAGATATTTGCAGATATCTATTCCAACCAGCGTAACCAGGCAGCAGCTCAGGTAAACCAGCAACAGGCCATGGTGGATAATTCGAAAGCCCAGCTGCCCGGGTTGAAAGCCAGTATGGATGCTGCCCAGGCACAGTATGACCGTCAGAAAACCCTGCTCGCTCAAAAAGTTATTTCTCTTTCAGAATTTGAAACAGCAACGACCACTCTTCGGACAGCACAGGCTGCTTATAATGCGGCCCTGCAAAGCGTGAACATGAATGAGGCATCGGTCTCCAGTGCAAAGGCCAACCTCGCAATCACAGCCGAAAATGTGAGCCGTGCCAGTCTGACTTCACCCATAAACGGTGTTGTATCCCTGCTCAGCGTAAAAAAGGGTGAACGTGTGGCCGGTAATCAAATGACCGCAGGTACAGAAATCATGCGGGTGGCTGATATGAGCAAGATTGAAGCGGTTGTGGATGTGGGTGAAAATGATATTACAAAAGTGCATCTCGGAGATACAGCTGTTGTGGAAGTGGATGCATACAATGGAAGGAAATTCAAGGGTGTTGTTACACAGATCGCCAGTAGTATTGTTGCTTCAGCCGCTTCCTCCACGAGTTCTACTACGAATGATGTGACCAATTATAAAGTACATATCCGTCTGGATCCTGCCACCTACAAGGATCTGATGGATAATAAAAGACCCAAAAGCCTGGTATTCCGTCCGGGTATGACCGCGAGTGCAGATATACAGACTAAAACACACAGGGATGTACTTTCTGTGCCTATCAATGCGGTTACGACCAGGGAGAAAATAGCAGGCGCCGCCGCCGCTTCGAAAGACAGAAAGCCGGTGGAAGATAAAATGGGGGATGTTAAAACGAATGCTCCGGTTAATGACCTGAATGAAGTGGTTTTTCTATTGCAACCCGATAAAACGGTTAAACAGGTTTCAGTAAAAACAGACATACAGGACATCAATTATATTGAGATTGAGAGTGGATTAAATCCGGATGATCAGGTGGTTACCGGCCCCTATGGTACGGTGAGTAAAATTCTCAACAATGGTTCTAAAGTAACCGTGGTAGATAAGGACAAGTTATTCGAGGTAAAGAAATGATCCGGCCTTTTTATTCACTGAAATGCAGGATTCAATGCGATTTGGAATCTTAGGAAGCGGTAGTTGGGGAACAGCACTTGTCAAAATTCTGACGGATAGTAATCATACGGTAAACTGGTGGATCAGAAACAGGGTCATCATTGATCATCTCAGAAAAAAAAATCATAACCCTCAATATCTTAGTTCAGTTTATTTTGATATCAACCGTCTAAACCTGACCAGCGATCTGGAAAAACTGATCAACGATTCAGATTGTATATTGATTGCCATTCCCTCGGCATACATCGAACAAATCTTTCAGCAACTGCCGCCTGGAATTTTTGAAAAGAAAATAATTCTCTCCGCGGTTAAAGGCATTCTTCCGGAGAAAAATTTATTGTTGAACGATTATCTCGGTCAGCAGTTTCAATTCGAAGGAGACCGCTATTTTACGGTTATGGGTCCCTGTCATGCTGAAGAGATCGCCGCTGAAAAATTATCTTATCTCACTTTCTCCGGAAATTCTGTTACCAAAGCACAGGAAATTGCGTCTAATTTCTCGACTGATTATCTGAACACGATTACAAACAACGACATATATGGCGTCCAGTATGCAGCCGTTCTGAAGAATATTTATGCCCTCGGTGCCGGAATAGCACACGGACTTGAATATGGGGATAATTTTCTTAGCGTGTTCATAGCCAACTGTGCAGATGAAATGGCTGGTTTCCTTCTGAAAGCGGGCATCAGTCATATTGAAGTAGGCATCCACGAGGCGGCTATATCCGTAGATGACAAGAAGAGCGCAAATTATGCCGCTTCTGTGTACCTTGGTGATCTGCTGGTAACCTGTTATTCTCTGTTCAGCAGGAACCGTATGTTTGGAAATATGATCGGCAAAGGATACTCTGTAAACTCCGCAAAGCTCGAGTTAAATATGGTGGCCGAGGGGTATAATGCGAGTAAATGCCTGTACCGGCTCAACCAGCATTTTAAAGCTGATATCCCGATTTTGGATACAATCTATAAAATCCTATGGCAAAATGTTAATGTCAGAGAAGGCTTTAAACGTATAGAGCTTTTGCTGGTCTGATTTTTTAAATAACAAGGTTATGACACCGCTTTCTTATCAGGGTTTTGGATTCACAGCTATCTTGGTGATGGTTGGGATCCTTTCAGCAGCCCATCTGCTGAAATACCTGAAAGAACGTTTTTTCCATCATCAGGAAGATAATAAAGCTGAACGCGTAACGCATAAAGCTTAAAGCTACCGTCAACTGTCAACTATCAACAAAAAAGAACGCCAATCGTCAATCAAAAAAAAGCGCCGCGGCGATACCATCGGCGAATAACTTGCCTTTCGGGGTCAGTACCAGTTTTTCCTGCCTTTTCTCCATCTGGTTCAAATGGATATATACCGAAGCATTGTTTTCCAGCAAGTGCCCTTTCTGTGTACCAAAATGTTCCATAACATGTTGCAAATCCAATCCTTCTGTGGTTCGCAGGGAAGTCATGATGTATTCATTGAGCAGATCTCTTGGCAGCAAATTTTCGGATTCAAAACTAAGCTGACCAGCCATCACGGATTTGATATAAAGAGCATTGTTGGAAATATTCCACTGACGGCTGGTCCCATTAAATGAATGTGCCGAAGGCCCCAGGCCCAAGTATTTTTTGGAATGCCAGTAAGAGCTGTTATGCCGGCTTCGTTTTCCCGGTCTGGCAAAGCTGGAGATCTCATAATGTTCAAAACCGGCTGCCTCCAGCTTTTGAATACCGGTTAAAAACTGGCTGGCCTGTTTTTCCGGATCCACCGCAATACTCTTTTTCGTTTTGATCATGTGGTAAAGCGTTGTTTTGGGCTCCACCGTTAAAGCATAACAGGATATATGAGAAGGTTCCAGCGAAATGGCCTTTTGCAGATTAAAATCCCATTTTTCATCTGTCAACAAGGGGGATCCGTAGATCAGGTCCAGGCTGAAGTTATCGAAGCCTGCTTTTTTGGAGTCTTCCACAGCCTGTATAGCCTGTTCCCCATTATGAGCGCGATTCATCCAGACCAGATCTTCTGAAAAAAATGACTGGATGCCAATGCTCAGGCGATTGATGCCCGCATTTTTCCATTTTTCCAGATGGTTCATATCAATATCATCCGGATTCGTTTCCAGTGTGATTTCAGGATTTTGACTGATTTTGAAATGACCTCTGACAGAATCCAGAATCTCAAATATGGATTGTGAAGAAAGCAGAGATGGAGTACCTCCGCCAAAATAAATTGTTTCTATTATCTCTCCCTGAATATATGCCTTGCGCAATGCGACTTCTTTCAATAAAGCAGCTGTAAAATCGTTTTGCAGGTCGAGGTTGGTAGAGAAATGAAAATTACAATAGGTGCAGGCCTGTTTGCAAAAAGGAATATGAATATAGATGCCTGCCATTGGATTGGCTAATTTTATGGAATTACGAATGCGAATTGAGCGAATGACAAAATTAAGATTATATGGACTGATCCTCCTGTTGTTGATTGCTTCGGTCCGTCCGGTCTTTGCACAGTACGCTTTACACGTCAGGATCAGTTCACCAGATTCGATCCTGAAAGCAAATGCGCTGGGGATACCCAGTTCCTTTAAGGACCGGGCGCTATGCACTGAATATATCTACAAGCTCACGGATATATTGCGAAACAAAGGCTTTACTGCTGCTTCCATTGACAGTGTTCAAATGGACTCTGCTGCAGCTTTTCTTCAACTCTACATTGGCGAAAAATTTACCTGGTCGGTGATCAGGACAAGGCAGGTTGATGCGACATTATTGGAAGAAGCCGGCTGGAGTTCTAAGAAACTGGTCGGCAAACCGGCGACCCTTGAACAATTTCAATCTGAAGAATTGCTGTTACTCAACTGGCTTGAAAATAACGGGTATCCATTTGCAAAAATCTCACTGGACTCTGTACTGATAAACCAGGGTGCAATCCAGGCTGTACTCGATGTTCAAAAAGGACCTCTTTACAAAATCGATAGCATACATATCAATGGCGCCGCAAAAATTTCGGTTGATTTCATGGAAAGATACCTGGGTATTCCGGAAGGAAGTATCTACAAAAAGGATCGATTATTATCTATCAGCAAGCGCATACTGGAACTTCCTTTCGTACAGGAAGAAAGACCGTGGAATGTAAATATGCTGGGCACGGGTTCAATTTTAAATTTGTATCTGAAACCGAAAAAAAGCAGTCAGATTGATGCGTTGATCGGATTCATGCCAAATAGCACAGATCAGGAGAGTTCCAAACTGCTCGTGACAGGCCAGGCTACTGTGGTGCTCAGGAATCCATTTGGTAATGGGGAAAGTCTTGGACTCGACTGGCAGCAGTTACAGCAGAAATCACCGAGATTAAATGTAAACTTTCAGCAGCCCTATTTATTTCATTCGCCCTATGGTGTTAACCTCGCTTTTTCTTTGTATAAAAAAGACTCCTCTTATATCAACACGGATGGCTTGCTGGGCATCCAATATAACGCTTCTATGAACCGGAAGGCTTCGGTTTTTATTCAAACCACCGGATGCACGGTACTGACTATTGATACCGCGCAAATCATCGCTACCCGACAGTTACCTGAAGTGGCGGATGTGAGTTCGTTGAGTCTGGGTGCGACGTATGAATTTAATAATACCAACTATCGCTTCAATGCGGTTCGTGGAAATGAAATTTATTTTATCGGATCCGCAGGAACCAAACACTTAAAAAAGAACAGTCAGATTCTGCAGCTCAAGGATGAGAGTGATCCTTCCTTTGATTATGGAACGCTGTATGACACAGTCAAAACATCGTCTTACCAATTCAGGCTGAACCTGGCGGGAGCACATTATTTTCAATTGGGTCATGCTTCCACTATTCGTTTTGCTTTGAATGCGGCCTGGTATCAGAGTCCGAAAATTTTCCGGAATGAATTATTCCAGATCGGTGGATATAAATTATTGCGTGGGTTTGACGAAGAGAGTATCCTTGCATCCGAATACACAGTGACCAGTCTGGAATACCGGTATTTGATCGGAATGAATTCATTTCTTTTTAGTTTCATTGATGGCGGGTGGGCAAAAAATGACGTACCCGGATATGCCAGCAACAGTCTTTATATGGGCGTAGGACTGGGGCTGGCATTTGAAACAAAGGCCGGTATATTCAATATGTCGTATGCCGTTGGAAAAACCGGCAGCAGTCCGTTTGAATTTGGCCAGGCAAAGATTCATTTGGGTTATGTAAACTTTTTTTAGAAGATCCGCATTGAATCACAAATCTTTGCGTTGAATGCAGAATGATGAACGCTGAACACTCGATGCCAAGCTTAACCCTGAATTACAAAACCGTTTTATTCCGTCAGCACGGGATCGGACTTATAAAACCGAAAGCTATCAACAAACGGTTTTCAAATCATTATCCTTTAGCAAGAATTGCGATACTGGTTGTTTTTATTTTATTCCAGGTAAATTTAACGAAGGCGCAGTCAACGCCCGATTCCATCAAATTGGCCGACACGGTTCACCCGGGGGCTGTGCGGAATGACACGAGTATTTTAAAATCCGTTGTCAGAAAACCGGCAAAAATACGGGGAGATACTGTAGCTGTTTTTTACACAGATACTTTGCGCTTCAGTGCAAAAAAACCAGCGGACTTTAGCCACCTGCCCATAAATTGGACCGACCTTTTGAAATCCCAGTCTTTCTTCAATTTTTTTGGCGAGGCCGTTCATATGCGATCAGAAAAATATGAAAGGGAATCTTATGATACGATGTTTTATTTGCTGATTCTGATGCTGTTTTATTTTGCAGTTGTCAAATTATTTTTTGGTAAGTATCTGGCTAATCTGCTGACTCTTTTTTTTAGGGCATCGATGCGGCAACAGCAGTTGCGGGAGCAGGTTTTGCAGTCTCCTTTTCCTTCTCTTATGCTCAACATTTTGTTTGTATTTTCGGCCGGTTTGTATGGCGCTTTTCTTCTCCGTTTTTATCGATTTGGTAACCCGGATGACTTTTGGATATACTTCCTGTATTGTGCAGTACTTCTTGCCCTTCTGTACCTTTTAAAATATCTGGTGATTAGAATGATCGGCTGGATATTTAATATCAGCCGAACTGCCGAGACCTACCTGTTTGTGGTATTTATGACGAATAAGATCATTGGCATTTTCCTGTTACCTTTTCTGGTGCTGATTTCCTTTTCCGGCCACCTTATTTCTGAAATTGCGGTTACTCTTTCCATCATAATGACCGGTGTTTTTTATGTATACCGGTTTCTGGGCAGCTATTCAATACTGCACAAAGAAATAAAAATCAGTGGTTTACACTTTATTCTATACCTTTGCGCTTTCGAAATAGCTCCTCTGCTGTTGATTTACAAAGTGTTAGTTACTTATTTGGAAAAAGCTTATTAATTTTGCGAACGCATTTTTCTAATATATTATACATTGATTAAAAACAGGGATAAAAAGGATATTGCCGTGATGTCTGAGACTGTAGTAAAAAAGATTTTAATCACCCAACCCCGGCCGGAATCTGATAAGTCTCCATATTTTGATCTTGCGAGGAGGCATGACGTAGAGATGTGTTTTCTGCCTTTTATCAGGCTGGAAGGCATTCCGTCAAAGGATTTCAGGCGTCAGAAAGTAGAAATCGGGATTTATTCCGCTGTGATTTTCACTAGCCGCCATGCAATCGATCATTTCTTTCGAACGGCAGAAGAAATGAAAATCAGTATATCGCAGGATACCAAGTATTTCTGCATCACAGAGGCGGTTGCACTCTATCTGCAGAAATTTATACTTTACCGAAAACGGAAAGTTTTTTATGGTTCAGACGGAACCAATAAAAGCATGCTGGATGTGATTAACAAGCATAAGGAAAACGAAAAATTTTTATATCCCACTTCTGAATTTCAGCAGGATAATGAGATAGTAAACTGGCTCAAGAGTAATCATTGCGAGTTTGCTACGCCTTATATGTACCGTACAATCAGCAATGATATCCGTGAAACATTCAGCCCGAATACATTTGATATCATTTGCTTTTTCACTCCGAGTGGTGTAAAAAGTTTGTTCGATAATTTCCCTCAGTTCAAACAGAATGGAACTCTGATTGGTGCTTTCGGAACCAATACAACCCGGGCCGCTGAGGAAGCCGGGCTCGTATTGGAAATCAAAGCTCCTGAACCGTCGGCCCCCAGTATGGTTTCTGCATTGGAGAAATACCTGGCAGCAAAGAAACGACTCTGATTTATTAAATTTTTAAAGAACCTTTTTTTGATATTTACGTTACTAAAGGCCCGGGTTATCCGGGCTTTTTTGTTTGATACCTGATCGCCATTTGTTCGCATATCGTTCGCTCAACCTTCGCTATTTCTTCGCTTCGTCATAAAGGATCATCGAAGGATCGCCGAAGGATCGCCGAAGGATTTCCGAAAAATCCCAGGATCAATCCGGATTAGTGTGCAAGAAATCCTGAACGGCCATCAGGTCAGATTCATTTCTAACCTTTAAATATCCACATTGCCCAACCGGTTAGCCAAAGAATCAAGTCCTTACCTGCTTCAGCATGCACATAACCCCGTGGACTGGTTTCCGTGGGGAGATGAGGCCATTCAGAAATCCAGGGACGAAGACAAGCCCATACTCATAAGTATTGGTTATTCCGCCTGTCATTGGTGTCACGTCATGGAAAGGGAAAGTTTTGAAGATCCGGAAACAGCGGAGATCATGAATCGCCTTTTTGTGAACATTAAGATCGACCGTGAGGAAAGACCGGATCTTGATCAGATTTATATGGATGCCGTCCAGGCCATTGCCGGCAATGGCGGTTGGCCACTGAATGTATTTCTCACACCCGAAGGAAAACCTTTTTATGGGGGTACTTATTTTCCACCGGTGAATATGCATAACAGACCTTCCTGGAAGTCAGTATTACAAAGTATATCCATCGCTTTCAGGGAAAAAAGAAAGGAAATTGTAGAACAGGCGGAAAACCTGACCAATCATATTGCCGGATCTGTTTTCGGGGCCCAGGTACCGACAGGAGAGCAGACTTTTAACAAGGACGACATCCAGGCGATGCAGGAGCAGCTAATGAAAACAGCCGATCGTACAAACGGGGGTTTTGGTGCGGCACCCAAATTTCCACAAACCTTTTCTATCCGGTTCCTGCTTCAGCACTATTATTATACCGGCGATCAGAAATCTCTTAATCAGGCTTGCCTTTCACTGGACAAGATGATTTATGGTGGTATTTATGATCAGTTAGCCGGTGGCTTTGCCCGGTATTCTACAGATGAAGAGTGGCTGGCACCGCATTTTGAGAAAATGTTATACGATAACGCTCTTATTATAATTGCTTTGAGTGAGGCCTTTCAGCTGACACACAAAGCCAGTTATTACAGGGCAATCAGGGAAACGATGGATTTTATTCAAAATGAATTGTATTCAAAAAAAGGCGGGTTTTATTCGGCATTGGATGCCGATAGTGAGGGAGAAGAGGGTAAATACTACACATGGGATAAAAATGAAATATTAGAGGTTTTAGGGCCGGACGGGGAGGATTTTTGTTCGATGTATGATGTCAGTGAACGGGGTAATTGGGAGGGTAAAAATATCTTAAGAATAAATTTTCCGGAAAGTGTTTTTTTTAATGAAAAAGATCCGAAATTGAGTGAGATGGCCGAAAAAGGCCTGGGATCACCGGAAAACGACTCAAAGCTGGCAGAATCGAAGCGAAGGATGTTGAAGCGAAGAAGCGAGCGGGTCCGCCCCAGACTGGATGATAAAATCCTGCTGGGTTGGAATGCATTGATGATCACAGCCTGTTGTAAAGCTTTTGCGGCCCTGGGAGATGAAGGATACAGATCGTTGGCCTTAAAAAACATAGCTTTCCTGGAGGAAAAAATGAAAGGCGAAGGCGCAAATTTTTTCATTCATTCCTATAAAAATACCGCGAAGAACGAGACGAAAGCAGCCACCGGAACGGATCGGCCCGAGACAGGCGACAGCAAACAGAATATTCCAGCTTTTTTGGACGATTATGCATTTCTGATTGAAGCTTATATTCAATTACAGGAAGTGACGGGCGAAGCTGACTTTCTGATACGCGCCAGAACGCTTACTCACTGGGTGATAGAAAATTTCAGTGAGGAGGATACCGGATATTTTTTTTATACGCATACAGCTCAGAATGATGTAATTGTAAGGAAACGGGATATATATGATAGTGCTACTCCATCAGGGAATGCAGTCATGGCTTTAAATTTGTTATATCTGGGAACTGTTTTTGATGTAAATGAGTGGAAAAAGAGGGCAGCAGGGAATGCGGCGGGTTTAAAAGATGTTATAAAACGATATCCGGGATCTTTTGCCGTTTGGGCAACTTTGATAAATGCCCTCACGTATCCATTATATGAGATCGTGCTGGCTGGTACTTATTCAGTAGAAAAACATAAAGAATTTTTAGAGAGAACAATCCCAAACCGGGTTTTTCAAATATCCTCCGTTAGCCATCAAATATCCTCCGTCAACCATCCAGAGCTTCCAATTTTGAGAAATAAACCTGTTGTGGGACAGTCCCAGTTTTTCCTTTGCCGGGATTATTCTTGTCAACAGCCTGTAAAAGAAGTCTCTGAGCTAATCCGCCTCATAAAAAACTCTTAAAAAACCCTTTGAAACAGGCAGAATTAACAATAAGACGGACCTTTCGGCCGTTTATAAACTTGTTGGCAAAACTTTGACTTCTAAAAAATAAATTTTATACTTGTGATGGAAGATATTCTAAGGAGATATTCTCAAAAGATTATTTTTGTCCAATACCCTTTAATAAAATGAAAATGAAAAACCTGTCCATTCTGTTGACACTTGGTATGGCTGTGGGCCTGACAAGTTGTAGTAAACTTGGTAATTCCGGCAAAGGATTACCGGACGACGGACAATTACATGGCGCTGCGCCTGCCAGCAGGTACAACCTGAGTAAGCCTCCCGGAATGGTTTATATTCCGCCTGGAACCTTTCACATGGGTCCCAGCGACGAGGACATCAACTACGCGTATACAGCCCGTAACAAACAGGTATCCATTAATGGATTCTGGATGGATGCGACTGAAATTACCAACAATGAATACCGCCAGTTTGTAAACTGGGTGCGTGACTCAACCGCTGCAACCCTTATGCAATATGGTAAGGAAGTGGATGGCAAATTTCAAATTGACTGGAAGAAGACCCAGACCATAAAATGGGGTGATAAAGCCACAATTGAAAAAATTGATCAGCTGATCCTGACGCCTGAAAACAGAATTTTCGGCAAAAAGGAAATTGATCCTTCCAAACTCATTTACCATTCAGAAACATTTGACCTGAAAGAGGCTGCTAAAAAAGTCAACGAAGGGAAAGTGCGTTCGCAGTTCATTGTGAAGAAAAACATCCCTATCTACCCGGATACACTGGTATGGGTAAGAGACTTCTCTTACTCTTACAATGAACCGATGACAAAAAGATATTTCTCCCATCCTGCCTTCGGAAATTATCCGGTGGTTGGGGTTAACTGGAACCAGGCAACTGTGTTCTGCGAATGGAGAACACAATACCTGAATTCTTTTCTCGATAAAACGAAAAAGGCAAACGAAAGCCCTTTCCGTTTACCTACAGAAGCTGAGTGGGAATATGCAGCCCGCGGCGGACGTTCACAATCTATGTTCCCATGGGGTAACTATTATCTGAGGAACAAGAAAGGCTGTCTGCTTGCGAACTTCAAACCTGGTCGTGGTAACTATCCTGAAGATGGTGCCTTCTATACGGCCCGTGCCGATGCTTACTGGCCTAATGATTTTGGTTTGTATTGCATGGCAGGTAACGTCGCAGAATGGACTTCGTCTGTTTACTACGAAGGAGCTTACAACTTCCAGCATGATATGAACCCGGACATTCGTTACAATGCCAAGGATTCCGATCCTCCGCGTATGAAACGTAAAGTAATTCGTGGCGGTAGCTGGAAAGATGTGGGTTATTTCCTGCAGACCAGTACAAGAACATACGAGTACCAGGATACTGCTAAATCATACATCGGTTTCCGTTGCGTGATTGACCTGCCGTCTTCCCTGGCCAAGAGATAACTGATATTTATCGGATAAAATAAAATTTTTTAAAACAAACAACGTTTGAATTTATAACGTCACGTGGAAAATCGTTTCCGCGGCCCTTACAACACCTATTAAAAACTAAAAAACTTAAAATTATGTCAGCCGGAGTTTCAAAATCGACCGAAAAGCTCGTAAACATCATCGTCTGCGTCGGTGCAGCCGTAGTAATCTTTGGTGCATGGCAGAAAATCACCCACCAACGGTTGGCTGACTTCTTCCTTACAGCAGGTCTGCTTACAGAAGCATTGATATTTATTGTTTATGCCTTCTTGCCGCCTCCAGGTGGTGAAATGCATGCACTGGCAGAAGCCCTTCCAAAACTGGCTGGTGCAGGTGCCGGTAATCCTTCTCTACAGCAGATGGACAAAATGATGCAGGAAGCTGACATCACACCGACCAATCTTGCCAAGCTGAGCGATGGTTTTAAGAAATTCGGCACAACCGTAGATAAAATAAGCGATGTATCAGGTGCTCTTGCCGCGACAACTGATTATACAAATAAAACAAAGGAAGCGTCTGTTGCTTTGGATAGTATGAAGAATGCTTACCAGGGTGCAACTGCAACCATTACTACTTTCAATAACGCAGCTGAAAGCACTAAACAGTTTCATGGACAGGTGCAGGTGTTGACCAAGAATCTGGGCTCCCTGAATACATTGTATGAGCTGGAGCTGCAGGACAGCAACAATCATCTGAAAGCTATGAACAGCTTCTACTCAAACCTGGCACAGGCATCTGAAGCCATGAACGGTAGTATCGCTGATGCGAAGAAAACACAGGAACAGGTTGCTTTACTTGCGAAGAACCTCGGAAACCTGAACCATGTATATGGTAATATGCTGAGCGCAATGCAAGGTAGACAGTAATCCAATATTAATTATCGGGACTAATAACCTGAAAAACCTTTGTTAACACATTAAATTCTCCCGCTCATGTCCTTACCTAAAGAGCCCAGGCAGAAGATGATCAACATGATGTATTTGGTGCTTACAGCATTGCTGGCACTGAATGTATCAGCTGAGATTCTAAATGCCTTTAAGACCGTAAATCACAGTATTACGACTTCCAATGACGTTGTAACTGGTAAAAATAATCTGACATACGCTGCTTTCGATAAAGCACTGAATGATCAGCAGACAAAAGAAAATGCTCAAATCTGGGCTCCCAAAGCAAAACAGATGCAAAGTATTTCTTCCGCCATGTATAATACCATCGACGGAATGAAACACCTGCTTAAGCTTGAATCACAGTATGAGATAGATAAAGACGGAAAAGAAAAATTCAACGATGCAAATCTGGATGCGGCCACCCGTGTTTTTGATAAGGATGGCAAGGGTAAAATATTATATGATTCTCTGACTGAATACAAGAAGCAAATGCTGGCTGTATTGAATCCCAATGCTCCTGACATTGCAAAAAATCCGGTTCTTCAGAAAGAAGTAGCAAAGGCACAGGCAGATTTTGAAAAACAACTTCCACTTGATCTTTCTGTTCCCCAGTCACAAACAGGAGCTGCCAAATCCGGTGATGATGTGAAAGATTGGGTTACCAATTATTTTCACATGACCCCAACGATCGCTGCAATTACAATCCTGAGCAAATTCCAGAATGATGTAAAGAATTCTGAGGCCCAGATGGTTGATTATTGCTACAAGCAAATCGGATCGGTAAAAGTTGTTTACAATCAGTTTGAGGCATTTGCCGGAACCAATGCAACTTATCTGATGCCAGGTGATGAACTGGAAATACAGGCAGGTATCGGAGCGTTCAGTGCAGCTGCCAAGCCTGATATAACTATTAATGGCGCGCGTCAGTCCTTAAATGCTGATGGTGTTGCTGACTACAAAACGAAAGTTGAGGGTGCAGGTGAACACAGTATCACAGTAAATATTGCATATACAAAACCAGACGGAACTACGGCTACTATTCCGAAAGTAATTAAATATACAGTCGGGATGCCTTCAGGAGCTTCCATCTTCCTGGAAAAAATGAATGTTGTGTACATTGGTGTAGATAATCCCATGACTATCTCAGGGGGCAGCGTAGGCGCTGAAAAAGTGCATGTAAACTTTGCAAGTCCCGGTGCTTCACTGGTGAAATCTACAGGTGACCATTATGTTGCCCGTGCGACCACACCAGGAATGTCCAAGATAGTAGTAACTGCAAACGGAAAGAATTTTGAATTCCCGATCCGTGTAAAAAATCTTCCTTTACCAGCCGGTTTTATCGGTTCAAAAAAAGGTGGTTCAATTTCTTCTGCCGAATTCAAGGCAATCGGTGGTTTGATCGCCCGTTTGGAAGATTCTGACTTCGAAGCTCCTTTTAAAGTGGTAAGTTATAAGATCGGTGCCGAAGGTGGTGGAATATCGGGCTACACTGAAGCCAGTGTTGAAGGCAGTAACAGGTGGTCGGGTAATGCAGCCTCCATCGTAGGCCGCTCAACTCCCGGAACACATATATTTTTCGATCAGATCCGTGTAATTGGGCCGGATGGCAAACAGCGTGAAATTGCGCCGATGGTATTCAGTCTTAAATAAAAAATTTTAGGTTCCGCCACGTAATAGTGGCGAACCTGTTTTTAGTCATCGTACAGATAAATTTTAGAACATGAAGAAGCGATTTATCAGATTGTCCCTCCTCGCGGTAGTCATTGCCATGGCATTGGGTACTGTTCAGGCCCAGGCACCTGCGGCCAGGAAAAAAACGAAGAGGTCAACTGTAAAAAAGAAAACGAATACCAATAAGAATAGCGCGGCTAATACAGCTGTCGTTCCTCCAAAGGATACTGTGAAGCCGGTCCAGGAATTTATTGCAGATATTAAACTGGATACGCCACGTAAATCACTTCGTAACGATGCTTCCATTGAACTGCAACTGGTAAAGGATCGCACCCCGCTTGCTTATGAGCATATCCGTGAAGACGATGCCGTTTATCGCCAGCGGGTTTGGCGCGAAGTTGATGTTCACGAAAAAATGAACCTTCCATTTGTATACAAGGCTTCTGAAGATAATGGTAACCAGCGTTTCATCAGTATCCTGCTGAACCTGATCCATAGCGGCGACGTTACGGCATTTGATGCGGCGATCGACGATCGGTTTACCACACCAATGACTTTCCGCCAGATAGCAGAAAGCATGGTCGGAAAACCTCATACCATTCAGATACCAGACATGACTCAGGACCCCGATGGATCAAAAGGTCTTACCAAGGATACAACCATCCAGGAAGATTTCAATCCCGACCAGGTAGAGAGATATGAAATCAAGGAAGAGTGGGTATTTGATAAAGAATCTTCCAGAATGTATGTACGTATTCTGGGTATCGCTCCGGAAAAGACAATTCTTAATGCAGACGGATCTTTCCGTGCTGTATTGCCTATATTTTGGGTTTATTATCCGGACCTCAGGACTTTCCTTGCAAAGTATGAAGCATATAATGGCAAGAACTTTGGTGCCCGTATGAGCTGGGAAGAGCTATTTGAAAGTCGTATGTTCTCAAGCAGGGTAGTCAAATCGACAATAGATAATCCCGGCGATAATTTTATCAGCGCTTATATCAAAGATCCAATCCTGGGTTTGCTGGAAGGCGACGATATTAAGGAAAAGATATTCAACTACGAACAGGATTTGTGGTCCTATTAAGCTGAAAGCTTAAGGCTTAGCCTAAAACAAAAAATAATAATAAAAGAGCCATCATGCATAGCGCGTGATGGCTCTTTTACTTTTGTACATCAATAAAAAGATTTAACTGCTTATTCACATCTGTGGATCCCGTAGTAACCTCTAATTTAACTTGATATATTCTCTGTTTATTAAAGTTATTCCCAAAACTGGAATTCTCGTATTTTTACGATGCTTAGCTAACATTTTGAAACATAAACTGTTGATAAATTATTTTCAAAATACTCAAGGCGGTTCTTGTTTAATAGAATTGTTTTATTATTTTTACAATGGTTTTTCATAGGATATTGGATTTTAAAAACGGGGCTGAATTTCCATTCTGGCCCCTTTTTTTTTGATTCATATCAATTTATGAAAACTCCCGTCCCGCCTGCATTTCCCCTTCCTGTTTTGAAAAATATTCCCGAATCAGTATCGTTTTGGAGCCACCGATTACAGCAGCCAGTTCCTCATCTGTAGCGGCCTTTACTTTTTTGACAGAATGAAACGTTTTTAACAACCTCTCAGCCGATTGTTTCCCGATGCCTTTTATATTTTCCAATTCATTTTTAAATGTTCCCCTGCTTCTTTTATTTCTGTGAAAACTTATTCCGAATCGATGTACTTCATCCCGGATTTTCCTGATGAGTCTCAGGCTCATACTATCATAGGGAAGTTTTAACGATTGCTGGTCACCCGGGAAAAAAATTTCTTCTTCATTTTTGGCAAGACCGACAAGTGTTAGACTACCATGTAGTTCGAGTTCCAAGATGCTTTCCATAGCGGCGCTCAGTTGACCCTTTCCACCGTCAATAATCACAAGTTGGGGCAGAGACTGATTTTCATCCAGCAATCTTTTATACCGCCTGTAAACGACTTCTTTCATAGTAGCAAAATCATTGATACCATCTACCGTCTTCACATTAAAATGGCGGTAATCTTTTTTGCTTTCAACGCCATCGCGGAAACAAACCATCGCAGAAACAGGGTAACTGCCATGGAAATTCGAATTATCGAAGCATTCGATATGTGTAGGTAATTCCGAAAGCTGCAGATCCTCCTGAATTTGCGTCAGGACTTCCAGTCTTTCTTCCGGTGTTTTCTTTTGCAGGTGAAGCATTCTTTTCTTTTCTGCTTCCTCACGGTAATAATTTACATTCTTCTCGGAGAGCTCGAGTAATTTCTTTTTATCTCCTCCTCTCGGTATCGTAATTAAGATACCTTCCTGCGGAAATTCGATAGCAAAGGGCAGAATAATTTCTGTGGCACCGCTGTTGAAACGGTCGCGCAGCTGTGCAATTGTAAAAGCCATGATTTCTTCATCCGTTTCCTCCAATTGTGTTTTTGCCTCTGTCGTATGCGTTTGCACGATGGTGCCGTTTTCAACCATCAGGTAATTGATATATGCAACTGAATCGTTTCGAAACATCGAAAACACGTCTGCCCGTTCGATATTTTCATTTACGATCACTGACTTCGAACGATATGTTTCGAGGTGTTCTATCTTCTTTTTCAATATCTCGGCTTTTTCAAAAGCCATGATTCCCGCAGCATCTTTCATCTCCTGTCTGAACCCGCTGATCACAGGACCAAGATTTCCTTTCAGGATATTTTTTAATTTTCTTAATCCTTCGGCATAATCTTCGGATGTCTGCAGTCCTTCGCAGGGGCCCTTGCAATTGCCCAGGTGAAACTCCAGACAAACCTTAAATTTTTTTTTCGCAATATTGGACGGTGTCAGATTCAGTTTGCAGGTGCGGAGTTGCACATTTGCTTTTATAAAATCGATGAGCTCACGCACCCGGGCGACAGAAGTAAAAGGACCAAGATATTCCGATCCGTCATTTATTTTTCTGCGGGTGAGAAATACACGCGGGAAATTTTCTTTTTTAATTACGATGAACGGATAAGATTTATCGTCCTTCAGATTAATATTGAACCTCGGCTGGTATTGTTTGATTAATGAATTCTCGAGTAAGAAAGCATCCTGCTCTGAGTTAACGATTGTGAATTCTATGGTATGAATACGTCTGACCAGCTCATAGGTCTTGTAATTTGACAATGTTTTATTAAAATAAGAACTAACACGTTTGCGAAGGTTTTTGGCTTTGCCTACGTATAATAATTCCTTCCTGGAATCGAAGTATTTATAAATACCCGGTTCCGTCGGAATATTGATTGCTACTAATTGAAATGCTTCCTGATCCATGTCTTATTCTCTGCTGTCCCAAACGACAATGGTCTGATTCGTTGTTTCAGGACCTTTATTGGGTTGCCGGATATGAAGTATGCTGAAATTCCTGCCTGCTTTCCAGGACATTTTACTGATTAAAGAGCTGTCTTTATCCTTTGAAATGGATTCCATGTATATAGAATTCAACTTATCATAGCCTGATCCCGGAGAAAGCAGCACATCCACCCTTTTTAATCCGTTACCGGTATCTTTTGTTGAATAAGTAAAACTGACAAGGTTGGTAGACCTGTCTACAAAAGAATTCTCTTCAAAATTATTTTCAAAACGAGCGCTGTCCAGCTCCGGGATCAGGAATTCTTTGGCCAATTGGTCAAAAGTGGCCGTTGTGATGATTCCGGAATCTGTTTTGCCATTGTTTACCTGGTATTTCATAATACGAAGGGGAAAAGAATCAACCCCTGCGATCTCTGCCTTAAGATAATAAGCTACCGGTAGATAATTCTTTTTTGCCGTATCTGTTTTTGTTATTATTGTTTCCTCTGTTTCGGATTGTTTCGAATGACAGGCACAGGCCGACAATCCGATTGATAGCAGGATAAAAGATCGCTTCATCCGATAAAATTAATACATGGGGGGAATACTACCAGATAGATTTCGAAATGCCTAAACGAATGCCGTAATTCAGCATATTCTCCTGGAGGGGATAACTGTTCTTATATGTTGAAAAAATCTGGTATCTCACCTGGGGACCAATTTCCCAGCGGATCTTGCCGGCGCCATAGGAGATATACGCTTCGGCACCCGCAATCAGGTTCCATCTTCTGAAGGCTTCCGCATCTTTTGTATAGCTGCTGAAATCGTTTGAAAGCACATAGGCATCTGTATTCAGCAGGTAACTGGGTTGAACGGTGGCACCAAGGTGCACCTGGAATTTACCAGAAGAAACCACTTTCATATCAACGCCGAGGGGAATGGAAAGTTGATAATATCTGTTCTGGAAACGATCGGGATTTTTATTAATCGTGCTGCCACCATTTGACATGCTGATCAGAGAATCTGCTACATATCCAAAATAAGAACTCAGTGTTGCCGATGACTGGCCCGGCTTGGGATTATATGTATTTATGTAGTATCGGCTGAAACTGAATTCCAGTCCGGCTTTCAGAGAAATGTTTTTCGAGATGCGGTAAAGGATATTGCCACCTACATTATATCCAAGTACCGGCGTATTGTCGACAAATCCATTCACATTCGCAATATGTACAACCATGATAGGTGCCGTAGGAAGAGCCTGGGCCATGGTACGGTAATTAATGCCATTTAAATAATGTGTGTTGATGGTAGGGGTTATATAAAACTCCCAACTATACTTGTCACTGTGGCTACGGGAAATCTGGTTGACGGGTTTTTCAGAAATTAACTCTGAAGCAACGATATCGGGAGCCGGATTATTTAAAACAGACTGCATGCTTTCCATTAAATCATTTGTAGAAACAGTTGCTTCAGGTTTCCTTGAAACTGTTTGTTCCGCCGGCTGAACGGGTTTTACGTGACTTGTATTTTTCTCGATCAAAAATTCCCGTGCATCAGCAGCTGATTTGTCAGAAGGATTTACAGAGCGGAGTAAAAACGAAGTTGTTCCTGACTGAGTTTCATCTGATTTGTGATGATCTGCGGAATTAATCAATGGGGCAGCTTCAAAATTGCCAACTGTAAAATCGGGCAAAACCTCGCTGGCAGCAGGTTTTACAGTAGTATTGATTTTTGCAGTGATGGATTTGGGACGGTTATTATGAACAGGTGAAATCAACTCGATACCTGCAAGAAAAAGGATACTTCCAATCAGGAAACTCATTCCAACTACAAATCTCCTTTTCCGTGTATGAAGGGAACTGTGCACTTCATTCCATACTCTGTCCGAAGGGTACATTTTGAACTGATCGGCTTTTTCTTTGAGTTGCCGTTCGAATTCATCATTATATAGATTACGCTCCTTCATTCCTGGACGTTGTTTTGGTCGGGCCAGCCATTTAATGGATGGCTGTAAGTCGGTCGTTTTTTTCTTTCACTGCCGGTATCAGGTTTCTTCTGATCAATATCTCTTCCAGCATTTGCCGGGCTCTTGTATATTGCGATCTGCTCGTGCTTTCTTCTATATCCAGCATCTCCGCGATTTCTTTGTGTGCATATCCTTCTATGGCATATAAGTTTAAAACAGTTCTATATCCGACAGGAAGCAGCCGTATGCAATCCACAATTTGTTTTGCCTGAACGATTGAAGGAATATTTTCTTCCCTGACCTGGATCGAACTGGCCTGTATAATATCCACACTTTCGTTAAAGCGTTTATTTTTTTTCAGGTGATTGATACAGGTATGAACAATGATGCGTCGGATCCAGCCTTCAAAGGCTCCTTTATTTTGAAACGTATGCATCTGAAGAAAAACTTTTATAAAACTTTCCTGAAGCATATCCTCTGCATCCTCGCGGTTATGCGCAAACCTGTAACAGACTGCCAGCATTTTAGGACTGTACCGGTTGTACAATTCCTTTTGTGCGGCAGCTTGATTTTTCAAACAACCTTGTAAAATGGCTTCTTCGGTCATGTTAAACCTCCTGCCCTGTAATTTAGACAATTTTAAGAAGCTAAAGCTGCATGCTTTCAGTTTGGATGGTTGATTTTAATCAAATAAAAGATTACCCGTCATCTCCGGGGGAACCTCATATCCCATCAATTTGAGCAGGGTGGGGGCGATATCAGCGAGTTTGCCCGGGTGAACTTTTCCATGCCATTGATTATCAAGAAGAAAATAGGGAACAAGATTTAGAGAATGCTGGGTATTCGGGGACCCATCTTCATTGATCATAAAATCTGCATTGCCATGATCAGCGGTTATAAAAACAATATAGTCGTTTGCCAGCGCGGCTGTGGTTACGCGCTCGACGCATTTGTCTACGGTTTCGGCTGCTTTTACTACCGCATCGAATACACCGGTATGGCCTACCATGTCGGTATTTGCAAAATTCAGGCAAATGAAATTGGCTGTTTTATGTGTGATCTCCGGAATGATCGCATCTGTAATTCCCTCTGCACTCATTTCCGGCTGAAGATCATACGTTGCTACTTTTGGCGAAGGAATCATGATTCGTCTTTCTCCTTCGAAAGGATTTTCTCTTCCTCCACTGAAGAAGAAAGTGACATGCGGATATTTTTCTGTTTCTGCAATCCGGATTTGTGTGAGCATATATTTCGCAATCACTTCCCCCAGCGTCATTTTCAAGTCATCATTTTCAAACATTACATGTACGTCTTTGAAATGATGATCGTATTCAGTCATCGTGGTATAATCCAGCGAAAGTTTTTTCATACCCTGTTCCGGAATATCTTCCTGTGTTAATACCTCTGTTATTTCCCGGCAACGATCTGTTCTGAAATTAAAACATATCACGACGTCGCCGCTGGTTATTTTTGCTAACGGATTGCCGCTGGAATCCAGTACCACACTGGGTTTTATGAATTCATCTGTAATGTCATTCGCATAACTTTTTTCAATGATCTGCGAAGCGCTGTTTCCGCTGGCGCCTTTTCCGTTTACCAATGCATCGTAAGCAAGTTTCACGCGCTCCCATCGTTTGTCCCGATCCATGGCGTAATATCTGCCGGACACAGTAGCAATTTTTCCCGTGCCTGTTTTGTCCAAATGATCCTGCAGAGTATTTATAAATCTTATCCCGCTCTTCGGATCCGTATCACGGCCATCAGTAAACGCATGTACGAAAACATTTGAAACAGATTCAGATTTACAGCAATCAATGATCGTCTGGAGGTGTTTGATATGTGAATGCACACCGCCATCGCTCACAAGTCCGATCAGATGTAGCGTTTTATTTTCTGTTTTTGCTTTGCGAAGAGCTCGTAGCAACACAGGATTTTTTGCAAAAGACCCGTCACGTATGGCTACATTGATCCGTTGGAGTTCCTGGTATACTACCCGACCGGCGCCAATATTTAAATGTCCTACTTCTGAATTTCCCATTTGGCCATCTGGCAGCCCAACGGCTTCACCACATGTTACGAGTGTGCTATGGGGATATTTTGAATATAAGGAACTTACAAACGGTGTTTTTGCATGTTGTATAGCATCTGCGGATTGTATTTTACCCAGTCCCCACCCGTCCATGATGATAAGTATCGACGATTTTTTAGCCATTTTCTTATAAAATGATTGATATAATGCCTTCAAAGTTAGCGCATATGGGCTGTTTTAAGCCTTTTTAAGACCCGGCTTTTAGTTTGGCATATTTTTAGCTTTCTCAGGATGTAAACAATTTCTTATGAAAAGGCTAACGGGATGGGTTCTGGCTGTAATGGCGATCATCCTAGTATCTTACCGGAGTTTTGACAATATGGATGTGGTAGTTACCGCAATCCGTTCCGGTAATGTTACGCAGTTATCCCCTTTCTTTGATGTTCGTGTAGATATAACCCTTCCCGATAAATCCGACACATATAGTAAAACTCAGGCTGAAATGGTGATCGGAGATTTCTTTAATACAAACGTAGTCCAGAATTTCAAAATCACCCAGCAGGGCGAAAGCGGCGGAACCGTTTATTGTGCCGGTATCCTGCAAACGCGGTCTGGTAATTACAGAACCACACTATTCTTCCGGCAAAAGGGTGATAAGCATTTTCTGCAGGAGATCAGGTTTCAGAATGTAGAGTACGCTGAACGCTGAACGCTCAACGCAGGAAAGAATATTTATTTAAGTTTTTCTGATTCATTCCCAATCTCATCTTATCGTTTTCTATTGTATAGAAAATTCGTGATTCTAATCATATGCCGGAGGCGCCTGCCAATCTGATTCTGCAATCCTGCTTACATTTGCTCAAATTTTTTTAATTGATTAAGCCCGTAGCTAATTTCGATGAGCGCCTGCAGGTATTGATTCAAATGGCCTTGGCGGAGGATCTGGGAGAAGGGGATCATTCCACGCTGGCAGTAATCCCTGCCAATGCGAAAGGCAAGGCAGCCTTAAAAATCAAACAGGATGGAATCCTTGCGGGCGTAGAGATAGCCGAAAGAATATTCAGATACGCCGAACCCACTGTTGTTTTTCAAGTCCAGAAAAAAGACGGTGGGTCAATGAAGTCCGGTGACATCGCCTTTACGGTAGAAGCCTCCGTTCCTACGATACTTATGTGTGAAAGGCTGGTATTAAACTGTATGCAAAGAATGAGTGGTATTGCAACACTCACCCATGAGTATGCAGAAAAAATCAAAGATTTTTCTTCCAAAATTCTAGATACAAGAAAAACGACACCTGGATTCAGACTGCTTGAAAAGGAGGCCGTAAGGATTGGTGGTGGCATGAATCATCGCTTTGGCTTATTTGATATGATGATGTTAAAAGACAATCATATTGATTATTGCGGTGGGATTACGAAGGCTCTGGAAAACGCGTTCGATTACGTACAGAAGTATAGACCGGGACTCAGGATAGAAGTAGAAACACGCACATTGCAGGATGTTCGCGAAGTGCTGGCTTCCGGAAAAGCGGACCGAATTATGCTGGATAATTTTGATCCATCTTTATTAAGGGAGGCGCTTTCAATCATTCAGAAAAAAATTGAAACAGAAGCAAGTGGCGGCATAAATCTGCAGAATATTCGTGAGTATGCTGCGACCGGCGTGGATTTTATCAGTATCGGCGCCCTGATTCATCAGGCACAAAGTCTTGATTTGAGTTTGAAGGCGGTTTAATCGGGCCGCCAGACAAGGAACGTTGAACAACTGAAACTGAAAAAGCAATTGTACATTCGAACTTCAATTCATCGTAAACAAGGAATACATTGGCAAAGAAAAATATTCCGGACAGTCATGGATTTGTTTTTAGTACCGACCCGGATTTTAATTTTCAAACAGGTGGTTCATCTCCATTAGAAACGCTTCCTCCCGGCAAGCAACGCTTACGCATTATTTTGGATACCCGCCACAGAGGAGGTAAAACCGTTACGGCCATTACGGGTTTTGTGGGTAAGGAGGCAGATCTCGAAACTCTCGGAAAAAAACTCAAGCAATATTGTGGTACTGGCGGTTCAGTAAAAGATGGGCAGATTCTTATACAGGGAGATCAGACTATTAAAGTGAAGGCTTATCTTATAAAAGAAGGGTATAAGGCCTAACCCTTAACGTATATAATGCGAATAGCAGCCGTATTTTCACCACAAAATGGGCCTGAAAGGACACCGGCGTTAGATTCTCTTCGTTAGGCGTTATGTGTTCATCTTTAGGTCTAGAAATCAACACCCATCGCGAACTGCCAGGTCGGGGAATTGCCAAAGAAAGTATTCATCTGCCAGCCTACATCAAGACGCAGGAAATAGCCCAGTAAGGTGCTCCTGGCTCCGAATCCGTAACCACCGGCAAAGGGACCGAGGCCACCGGCTTTGATTGTCACATCAATTGGAATGGACGGATCATCGTTCAGGTAATGAACCTGGGGTCGCTCGATATTTTTTAACGGGCCGGCCCAGGCGGTACCAAAGTCAAAGAACTGGACAAGCTGGAAATTGCGTATAAAGGCATTATTGATGGGCTTATTCATCAGCGTGGTAAACACAGGGAGACGGAGCTCACTGTTGATGGTGACTGCGTTGTTTCCGTTCGCCACATTCTGATTATATCCCCTCAGATTTACAGCCAGGGACTGGTAGGCGTAATTTTGAGTTATGTCTGGCTGCGGATACTGGTTAGCTTTCGGAAACATCCAGCCATCCTGCCCACCCAGATAGTAAATCATTTTCTGATTACCCCAGGAGAAATCACCGGCCACGCGGACGGCCCAGATGAAATTCCGATAGATCGGATAATAATTGCGGGCATCAAATCCAAAGTTGAACATCTTCCTTCCTTCCCCGCCAGGTTGATTATAGGTTGGCTGCGGCTGATTGATCTGGTAATTGAAATCAATATAAAATTTATATCGCAGGCCGTTCATGATATTGATTGTCTTTATAACCGAGTTGTCAAATACATATTCAATATGATTGACCAGGAAGACCTGCTTATCTACATAGTCCGATTTCAAAGCAAGGGTATCGAATAGCGGTACACCCGTATAAGCGCTGGTACCCGCGGGCCGGAGCCCAATTTTATCAGTTCGGACGCCTACACTATAGCGTAGACTCTTGATCTTATCAAATGGATACCGAATGATGGCTTCAAAGAGATTGGTATACAATTTCGAGTCAACAAATGAATAGGTATTCGATCCGTTATCTACTAACGGATAAGTACCTACATCCGTCTGGCGATAATAAACCAGTGAAAGATCAGTACGCTTTTTTAAATAATCTACCCGCGCATACCATTGCCCGCCGCCATCAAAGAAAGAACCTCCGGCCGGTACAAATGTTGTTATATTGGTCCCTCCGGTTCCAAATCCAACACCTGTGCTGCTGCTGCCACCAAATAATGGTAAACGCAGGGCGCCTGAAAACCGGATATCTTCGAACAAATCCACCACAGTGGCTTTGAACATGGCATTAAATGGTTCATTACCGCCCAGCATAATGGGCAGAGATCCTGTAAATGGTTGATATTGGGTTACGAGCACGTCGTTATTGAATCCCGCCGTAAAACTTTGGGCACTGAACAGCAGACGGTAATCGCCGAGCTTGGCGTCTTTAAGAATCGCATCGGTGGGTTCCGCAGGCGGAGCCTGAAGAATTAATTTCTGATTTAATACCGTATCGAGTTTTTCCTTGTCAAATTCGCTTTCAAAAATATCGGTCTGTACTTTTACCGTATCGGTTTTCTTCTTCGTCTGGTATTGCAAAGCCTGTCCATTGGCTATCTGACTCGCTGCAATGGTTTCCTTGCGGTATTCAGTCAATTTCGGATTGATATTTCGTTTCTTGAGCGCAGATTCATCCACTTTCAATTTATAGAGGAACTTTAAATCGCCTTCCTGCCGCACTTCACTGACCTGACCCGTTTCACCTGCAATCTTGGTTTCGGTTAGACCGGACTGGTAGTTCGTAAGCGCGAAAACATAAGCAGAATCACGGGTGATGGAGAAAGTATAAATGGAATCCGGTTCTGTTTCTTTATTTGCACGAAGAACAGAATCCAATTCAGACTGATCCGGGTTGTGGAGTATCACTTCCCCGATCCTGTAAACAGTATCTACACCAGCCCTTCTTGTTGAGAAAAATCCTGCATACCGGTTGCTGATTCCGTTTTCGTCAGAGATGAAAGTAAAATGAAAATTGTTGTATTGTGTTGGATAACGCGCATTACCGTATTTCAGATCCGTCAGCTTGGATATCTGTTTGAATTCACTTTTATTCCAGTTATCTACCAGGAAAACGTTGTAGCGGTTATTTGATGGTAAAACGGTATCGCCGGTGGCAGCGGTTCCGGTTGGACGGTTGGAAGAATATATAATGCCGGTTTTATTAGGAAAAGTTATAAAACTGGCATCCAGGTCATCATAAATATCATTTGTGATTTGTGTGGTTTCCGAGGTCAACAGGTTATATTCAAAAATGTCGGACTGACCATTTTTAACGGCACTCAGGATAAGGGTATTGTTATCGAGCATGAATTTCATATCCTGTATCTGGTCAAAATCCAGTTCTGTTACGATACGTTTATATTTCGATACCACATCATATACAAACAGATGAATCTTCCCCTCCTTATAATAACAAACGGCCAGCCGGGTTCCCTGTGGATCCCAGGCAATCAGCGGGTAATGCGGCTGCAGATTTTTGTCGTTACTTCTGACGCCGTTTTTCAGCAGCACCTTTCGGTTCACAAAATTTTCGTGCAGCACTACGCAATATTGACCACGCACAAATTCCACGACCGCATAGGTCTGACTTCGGGGAACCGGATTGGGTGAAAAATGAAAAAAATCGGTGTTGTCGCTGACTTCCTCAACAACTGAGATTGTGCCCTTGGGGAAATTCCTTCTTCCGCGGATATCTTTTTGATATAACTCTTCTTCTTCCTGCATAAAATCTCCCAGCACTTCCTTGAATTTCTTTTTACAGATGCGCAGTGCGGCTGTATTGGTATTTCGGTAAACACGGGCGAGATATAAGAAATAGGTTACATTTTCTTTTTTATACCGGTTGGCAAAATAGTACCAGAATGCGCGGCCTGCGAGGTCAGGTTTTTCGAATGCCAGGTTGTAAAAATTTGTATAACGACCTGAAAGCATAGCGGATTTCAATTGGTCATCCAGTTCCGTATTCCAGGGTTCCGCTATGTAGTTAATGTATCCATCGGTCATCCATGCGGGCAGATCGAGCAGGGTCTGATTGGCGGCAAATTCTCCCAGATCGTCCCCGAATAAAATATTTTCAACAAGCACGCGAGCGATTCCCTGACGGATCTGGATACGCAACTTATTGTGATCGTCGGTATAATAAACGATCATTTTATTATTCACGAGTTTGGTAGTTCCGCCGGTTGACTGCCAGTCGATATCCAGCCCGATATTGGACTGTTCCATTTCATTAAAGCTGTTATACAACACAATATTAGTTCTGCGCTGCATACCGTATTCGACCTGTTGCTCGATGCCGCTCAATTCTTTCTCGGCTACCTGGCAAACATATTTGGCCAGAGGCTGTCCATTCTGATTAAAATATGTATTGAAATTCGGGGTCTGGTAAAACTTCCACTTCATGTTTTTGAACTGGAGCCGGTTCTTGCCAAATTCAGTGGTACCGATCTGGGCTGAAACCTTAAAAAGAAAAAAAAACAGGGTGGACGTTATTAAAAAAAATTCTTTCAACTTCAACTTATGCGGATCTTGCATACCTTATTTGGAATTAAAGAAATAACCGGTTCAAGTTAAGACAATCCCTAAAACCGGGGAAATAGATTTAAAAAAGAAAAGACTGAATGCTCACTGTAAAACGATTCATATTCAACCCCATCCAAGAGAATACATACGTGGTTTACAGTGGAAAAGATGCCTGCGCGGTAGTTGATCCCGGTTGTTATTTTCCGGAAGAAAAGCAAAGTCTGAGCCATTGGTTGAAGGAACATCACCTGCATCCCAATCTTTTGTTAAATACCCATTGCCATCTGGACCATGTTTTCGGCAATAAATGGGTGGCGGAGCATTATAATCTGAAACTGCAGATGGGGGAGAAAGAATTATGGACCTTTAAATTCGCTCCGGAGTCAGGCGTCCGCTGGAGCATGCCTTTTGAAAATTATTCGGGTGAAATTATTTTTTTGAGGGAGGGAGATAAGATACTGATGGGTGAGGATATCCTGGAAGTGTTTTTTACTCCCGGTCATTCGGTGGGACATATCGTATTTTACGACCGTAAACAAGGTTTTTTGATTGGTGGGGATGTTTTATTCAGGCTGGGGATCGGCAGAACCGATATTCCTGGTGGCGATACAGAGGTTTTATTGAGTAGTATTCGCGATAAATTATTTACCCTTCCGGATGACGTGATCGTATATCCCGGACATGGGGAACCAACAACGATCGGTTATGAAAAAGAGAATAATCCGTTTTTAAGCTGAAAGCTGAAAGCGAAAAGCTCAACGCAATAATGCTATCTGCCAACTGCTATCTCTCTAGTCCAACCGTCAATCGTCAACCGCCAACTTTCAACGACGATTATTCCGGTACCAGTCGACGGCTATTTTCAAGCCTTCAGCAAAATTGAAGACGGGTGAATAACCTAAATATAATCTGGCTTTTTCAATGGATGCCAGGGAATGAGGAATATCTCCCTCACGGTTAGGTCCATGGATCACTTTTATATCTGCCACGGAAGGATCAGATACGGAGAGGTATTTTTTTAATAATAAAACCATCTGGTTCAGTGTGGTTTGTTCTCCGTAAGCGATATTATAAACGGTGTTAAGTGCACCAGGATTTTTGGAGAAGAGAGCCAGGATATTAGCCTGGACCACGTTTTCAATAAAAGTGAAATCTCTTGAATGATTGCCGTCGCCATTAATTACGGGAGATTGATTGCTCAGTAGCTGATTTGTAAATTTTGGAATAACCGCGGCATATGCCCCATTGGGATCCTGCCTTTGTCCGAATACATTAAAATATCGAAGGCCGATTAATTCCATTTTATAAGTGGCAGCAAAAACATTGGCGTACAGTTCGTTTACATATTTCGTAACCGCATATGGAGAAAGCGGATTCCCGATTTTTTCTTCCACTTTAGGAAGTTCCTTACTATCCCCATAAGTGGATGATGAAGCCGCGTAAACCATTCTTTCTACACCGCTTTCCTTTACGGCGACCAGCATGTTTAGAAAACCGGAAATATTTACCTCGTTGGTTGTGACAGGATCAATGATTGACCTCGGAACCGAGCCCAATGCAGCCTGGTGAAGTACAAAATCCATATCCCCTACCGCATCCTGGCAGGTTTTCAAATCCCTGATATCCCCATTTATAAATTCGAAGGAAGAATGGGAAGAAAAAGGTTGGATATTCTTCAGATGCCCGGTGCTCAGGTTATCGAGCACCCTTACTCTGCCTGCCTGATGCCTGATCAGATATTCAGCCAGGTTTGAGCCAATAAATCCAGCACCTCCGGTTATTAAGAAAGAATATTTGCTTAAATCAACGATATGGTAGGGATGTTGATACATAATCAGAGGCGGGCGTCAAAGTTTCCCCCGGTTAAAACGCCTTTAACGTCATATATCACGGAGTTCTTATTTACAAGATCCCGGACATTTAATTTATTGAATTCATCATGCGCCACAGCGAGAATAACTGCATCATATTTTACGGAGCCATCGCTCAGAACATCAGTGGTATCAACTCCGTATTCATGTTTCACATGAGACGGTTCGGCCCAGGGATCACAGATAGCTACATTCGCCTGATAACTCTCCAGCTCACGGACTATATCAATCACCCTGGTATTACGTACATCTGTGCAATTTTCTTTGAATGTAAATCCCAATATTAAAATACTTGAATTCTTAATCGGGATTTCTTTTTTTATCATCAGTTTGATGGTTTCACTGGCTACATAGGCTCCCATACTGTCGTTAAGCCTTCTTCCGGCCAGAATGATTTCAGGATGATAACCGGCTTCTTTTGCTTTTTGTGCGAGATAGTAGGGGTCCACACCAATGCAGTGACCGCCCACCAGACCAGGTTTGAATTTAAGGAAATTCCATTTTGTACCTGCAGCTTCCAAAACAGCGGTGGTATCAATTCCCAACAGATTGAATATTTTGGCCAGCTCATTCACAAACGCAATATTGATATCCCTTTGTGAATTTTCTATCACCTTCGCAGCCTCAGCAACTTTGATAGAAGGGGCAAGATGTGTTCCGGCTTCAATAATTGTTCTGTAAAGGGCATCTACTTTTTTTGCGACTTCCGGAGTTGATCCGGAGGTTATCTTCAGAATCTTTGAAACGGTATGGAGTTTGTCGCCCGGATTAATTCGTTCCGGGGAATAACCGCAAAAGAAGTCGACATTGAATTTTAGTCCGCTTGTCTTTTCCAGTATGGGTGCACACTCTTCCTCGGTAACCCCCGGATAAACAGTAGATTCATAAATGACGATATCGCCCTTTTTTAAAACGCTTCCTACTGCTTCGCTGGCTTTGTAGATAGGACGGAGATCCGGATTATTATGTTTATCGGTAGGTGTTGGTACCGTTACGATAAAATAGTTACAGGAAGCTATATCTGTAATTGTATCGGAACAATAAAGACCTTTGATACCGGCGGTCTCGGTTAATACTTTTTTCAATTCTCTTTCATTGATCTCTAAAGTCTGATCCTCACCGTTCATCACTTCATTCACCCTCCTTTTATTGATATCAAAACCAATAACAGGGTATTTTTTTGCGAATTCGACCGCCAGGGGTAACCCTACATAACCCAGTCCGATTACTGCGATCCGGTAATTTATCTCCATATTTTAAAATTAGGTGACACTGGCTGCACATGCGTATGACGCAAAAAATAATATAATCGGCAAAAATATGGATTTTGATTCGGGTGCAATAATCAGTTGGTCAATATTTAAAGTGATGCACAATCGATTAATGGTAGTGCATTTATGGATAATGACTTGAAGAAAGATTAGAATCGTATACCCGCCGTGAGCATGAATGACTGGTATACAAACTCCTTTACATTGGAACGTTGTCCGATCCCGACGTGGTTTAGGCCCTGAAAATACCTGGCAGACAGAAAGAAAGATTTTATGACAGTGAATTCCAGGCCGCCAATAATACCTATTCCGCGTTCCTCCACATCGTGAGTGATACTTAAGTTCTCGCCATTTGTAGTGGAGTTAGCAGAGGTTGTAATTTCGAACTGAGGACCAGCAAGTATATTAAATCGGCGGGATAACTGGTAATTCAATAAGATCGGCAGGGAGAAATAATTGATGGTGTAAGTTGTTTCAACGGTCTGATCAGATCCGTTTCTTTGAGAAAATGTGTATTCTGGTTGGATAAGAATTTTTTTTGTCAGTGGAATCTTTAATTGAAAGCCGAAAGTAATTCCGGTTTGCCAGGAGGTGTTTGTTTTTATAACAGGTCCTGGGTCTCCAATATTGAAATCCATGTTTGAGATATTAATACCTGCCTGGAATCCAAAATGTTTAAATGAAGTATCCGAGGATTGGGCAACTGTTTTAACTGACCACAAAAAGGTGCTGAACAGAAATATATATTTTAATGCAATATTTCGTATTCTGAATCCATGACAGCTTACTTTAATATGCATTTTTATCTCCTTTGCATGTGACATAAATTGTCATCCAGATGATTTTCAGATCCAGCCAGATGCTCCAGTTTTCCATATACCAGATGTCGTGGTCGATGCGTTTACGGAGTTGTGTTTCTTCTTTTATCTCGCCCCTGTATCCATTTACCTGGGCCCAGCCACTGATGCCCGGTTTTAAGAAATGCCGGATCATATACTCATTCATAATTTTGGAATACATGTTGGTGTGTACCAGCATATGCGGCCGCGGACCGATAATCGACATGTTACCCAGCAAAACATTCACGAACTGGGGTAGTTCATCCAGACTTGTTTTCCGAAAAGTCGCCCAAGCTTCGTAACCCTCGAATCATTTAAAGTTACCTGTCTGGTGATGTGCATCACTGTTAATCGTCATAGTCCGAAGCTTGTAACAGGTAAATTGTTTATTATTTTTCCCTGACCGTTTCTGTTTGAAAAAAATGGGCCCCCGGGAACTTATCCAGATTAGAACCGCTAGAATGGGAATTAACCAGGAAAGCACAAAGACGACCACAATCAAACTGAGGATGATATCGAACAGCCGTTTTTTTATGCTGTTACCCATATCTTCTAATGGCTCCGGGCGAAGAGAAAGGATGGGAAAATTATCCTGATATTCGAGATATGTTTCCCGGTTCACAAATAATCTGAAATCAGGAATGAATTTGAAACGGATCATTGACTTTTCCGCCTGCTTGGCCATTTCATAAATGCTTTCATTCTTTTCTGGCGAAATGGCCGAGTATATTTCATGAATATTGTTATTTACGGCGTAGTCCAGACATTCATGGACATTCCCGATGATCGGATGTCTGGATAATTCTCTGACTTGGCTGGGGTCCTCAAAATAACCATCTACCTGGAAATCCGTATGGTTAAAGCTGAAGCGGTCTGCAAATTTTTTTGATAAATCATTGTATCCAACGATTACGATTCTTCGGGAAATCCCGTTAGCCCTTTTCACAAAGTATGTAACACCAATCATACCCAAACGGGTAAAAAATAACAAAAGGAAAAATCCGGCAAAGCTGATGAGTATAAAAAGGCGGGAATAGGGATAATGATACAAAAATATAAACAGCAGCATGCATGATGTATATATAATAAATGCCTTGAGCGTTCTGGTGGTGAATCGATAGATATTTGGCTGACCATCTTCCACATACAATGCAACACTATATGCTGATATCAGCCATGCTATATTGCCAAAAAGAAAAAGCAGGCCATAAGAACTTTCCCAGTTTGTGGGGATACGGTGAAAGTTGAGTATAAGCACGAAATGCACCAAGGCCAATGCCACCAAATCAACACACACAAAAAAGAAACGGAAAAGGTTTGTATAACGGCTGTTCATATTAATGGTTCCCTCAAATAAGTATGATTTTCTTTTATAACCTTAACATTCACAGTTTCAAGTTCCGCACACATTATATAACCAAGAGAAGGAAGAATCATTTTGACGAACTTGTTTTTGATAGAAACCACATTTCCTTCATGCTCAATCAGCGGACCGGAGTTGATTTGTACAACTTCGTTGAAATATACATCCACTTTCTCCAGTTTAACGAAACTGTGTTCCTTGAGAAATCTTTTGATGATTTCTATTTCCTTTTCTCTTACGATGGCTGGTTTATTAAGCCAGAATATAAAGTTTATTATTCCGTTGGTCTGGCGTACAATAGAAAACTCATCCATTGAAATTCTGACAAACACAAAAGAAGGAAATAACGGGGCATGTGTGATTTTTCTGCGATCGTTGCCCTGATTATAAACTTTATGTTGCGGACAATAATTTTCAATGCCTTTCCTGGTAAGCATGTCTGAAACTTTTTTCTCGCAATGGGGTTTGGTATATACCGCGTGCCATTTTTTTTCTTCCATCATAATACTCGGCGTTAGAGGAACGGTTACTTTTTTGCTTGCCCCATTTGGTTACATATCATATAATATATATCCGCTTGATAATTTTAAATAGGAATATTAAGAGTTCCAGTCACACACATCCGGGGTCTCAATCAGGTTGATTGGGTCCATCTAATTTTGCGTGTATGTTTAGCAATAGTAAGGCTATCAACCCATTGGATCCATTGACACTTGGATTCGCCTTAGAAATTAAACAGGATAGTGGGGAAATCGAAGAAATTAGGATTTCTTCAATTATGATAATTGAAGTTATTGAATTTTTCTGAATTCCAAATTCGTATAATTACGAAAATTAAATAGAATTAATTGCGGGCGGAAAAAATGAGTGTTATGTTACTGAGTAACCGGAGAGCTTTCACATAGAATACTTTTTTAGGTTTCACTTCTACGTTATAACTCGTTGACTTTACAGGAGGAAGATTAGTTTTTTTTAAATGGTCAGCCAGCCGTAATGTCAGGGCGACCAGAGTAAGGGTTGGATTGGCGTGTCCTCCAGTAGGGAAAACGGAGGATCCTGCTACATATAAATTTGACATTCCATGAACTTTGCAATTGCTGTCCACAACCCCATTTAGCGGGCTATCCGACATCCGGGTGGTTCCCAGATGATGTGCGCGGCTGCTGAAATTATTAATTTCTTCCATCACGTTTTGCCGTAGTTCTTCTTCCTTATAGCTAATGTTCCCTTTGTTCAGTTTTTGAAATCTATCGAAAAAGGTTTTATATGCACTTATTACGGTTTGTATGTCCAGTTCGGTAAAAGCAACTTTCACAAGGGGCAGGGGCATACCCAGCCTGTCTTTTTCTTCCGACAAACAGATCCTGCTTTCCGGATTGGGAACATGTTCTGTTTGGAAACAGACAAATAGCCATTTGGATTTGATGGAAGGGAGTCGGATCGGTAATCTGCGGTTCGTGATTCGGTTAATTCCGATATTTAAAAAAAACGGAATGACCTGATGGCTGTTTTTTAGCGTAAAAACCAGGTGTTCATTCAGATCTTCCATCGCCTGTTTCAAATTCCGAAGTACCGCTTTGAAAGACCCTCCTTTTAGTATGTTTGAAAATGATTTAGCCAGAATAACCGCCGATTCCGTTGGTTCCATATGGTCCTTCACATTGATCGGACGATTCAGGTACATAATGCCATTGGCTATTTTATCCTGTTTCTGGAATTTTGGAGTAAGCCACCACCGCCGTCTGCAGTAAACAGCCTGCTGGTCAAGCTCAAAAGGAAATAAAATTTCTTTCCTGTTAGAGGGATCAACAGCTCCGAAGGTTCCCGTTAAATGACACATATAATATCTGCCGACATTATCGTGCTGGTTACCTATACCTTTTGGATGAAATGCAGATTTTGAAGAAAGGAGCAATCGTGGATTTTCAATTCCTCCGGCGGCCAGGACAAATTTGCCGGCCTGTACTTTTATTTCAGATTTTTCTATTGCTACTGTTACAGAATCCACTTTATCCGCCCGGTTCTCGACATTCATGTTGGTCACATGGGCGTCCAGGTAGATGTCTATGTTGCGGTTAGCTTTCAGGATATGTTTGTACCTATACGCAAATCTGGTCGGTGGGCTCCATCTTTCTAATTTATAGGAGACTATATCTTCATTGTCCAGTCCCGGAATGATCTCCGGATTCTTTCCCGGAAATACGACTCTGGCGTCAAAATTATTTTCACCAGCTTCGCAGAATTGTAAGGAGCGCTCAAAATATTGCTCAACCTGATCATAAGTAATAGGCCACCCACTATGTGGAACCCAGGATCTTTTTTCAAAGTCAATGGGATCGAATGGCACACAGCGGCCACCCCAAACAGAAGTACCACCACCAAAAACCCTTCTGCGGTTTTCTTCCAATGGTTCATGAGAACCTGAAGGATCGATAATGCCTTTATTTAATTCGCGATGTTTGGATTTTTCTTTCCATGAGCCGCCGGCGAGAATGATTATTTTAGAATGCTGGTTGAGAAAACTAAGCGCGAGGCTAATTGCAGCCGGTCCACCCCCAATAATGCAAATATCAGCTTCGATGATTGTCCCTGCTTTATATTTTTTGGGGGCAATGATCATGAGTAGAAATAGTTTTTATATTCATGACTAAAATAAATGCATGAATTTACATTAACATCAACATGTTCTAAAGTAGGACGATATGAAATGGGTTCGATCTGCATATTGAATTTATATCGCAATATAACTCATAACTCCCTTATAAAACGGGGTTTAGCCCATAAAAATTGTAGGGAACTTGACCTGTTAAGCCTTTTTTTGAAGGTTTCTCAATTAAGAAAACAGGGTAACAATGACCAATAAACGCTTAAATGGGGGTTTTTCGCATTCTTAGCAGGTTATTAAATTCTTTCTTTTCAACCCGGTAGATAAAAAGACCAAAAAGGGCGAGAAACAACGTGGCAGCCGTGTAATTCAGTGCATCATTATGCCAGATGCCCATCAGGGCATTGTGGATAAAGTACAGGATTACGACGATTACAATATAAGCCAGGAGTTTTTTCCAGGCATAGGGTACAGGATATGACTTCTGTCCCCAGATATAGGAAATAACCATCATAGTTCCATAGCACAGGAAAGTAGCCCAGGCGCAGGCCATATAACTAAAGTATGGAATGAAAATGAAATTCACAGCGATTGTAATACCCGCACCAATCAATGTGATATATGCACCGGCTGTGGTTTTGCGTGATAACCGGTACCAGATACTCAAATTGATATAAATGCCCAGGAACATATTGGCCAGCAATAGAATGGGGACCACTTTCAATCCGACCCACATTTTTTTATCCTGTATAAAATATTTCCATATATCGAGATATAGGGATACGAGCAGGAACATGCCGCAAATAGTTATTACAAAAAATTTCATTACCCGGGCGTACACTTTGGGAGCATTTGCTTCAGTAGACTGTTTAAAGAAAAACGGTTCGGCGCCCATACGGAATGCCTGCACAAACAGGGTGATCAAAATGGACAGCTTATAGCAGGCACTATAAATTCCCACTTCAAATGTGGCGGCGTCACCTTTCAGGGGTGACCAACGTTGAAGCATCACACGGTCGAATGTTTCATTGATCATGCCAGCAAAACCCGCAATGGTCAACGGAAGGGCATAAACCCAGACTTCTCTCCAAAGCTTCATATTAATTTTCAGGCGGGCGGAAATCAGTTCTTTCCAAAGGGCGATCAACTGAAAAAAGGATTGTGCAATATTGGCAATTAATACATAGCCGACCCCGAAGCTGGGGAAATATACCAGGCGCAGGATGCTGTTCGGGTTGTTTTTGATGAAATGAGGACATACGGTCAGGAAAAAGTAAACAGTAGCCATATTGATCAGGATTCCTGAAATACGGATCGCAGCAAACTTTTGCGGCCGGTTTTCGTTTCTAAGTTTAGCGAAGGGAAGGGCGGAAATGGCATCCAGTCCAATGATCACTCCGGCCAGCGTAACATATTCCGGGTGGTTATTGAGACCTATAAATCGGGCGATAGCAACATTAAAAAAAATGGTGAGGCCAACGATAGCTGTAGTGCTGATGAGCAGTGAAGTGGTCAGGGTATTATAAACATCTTCCTTGAATTCACTTCTTTGAATAAACCGGAAATAAGCGGTTTCGAATGCAAAGAGGATCAGGGTGTTCAGAAAGGGAATCAGGGCATATATCAGGCTCATCTTGCCATATTCCACGGTTCCCGCAAATTTGAGGGTCAGGTAGGGGGTAAGTAAATAGTAGAGAAACCGGGCAAAGATGGAGCTTGCACCGTACCATATGGTTTGACCCGCTAATTTTTTGATACTGGACAAAAAGGAAATTTAGACGCAAAAATAGCGTAGCTCACTGACTTTCAGCCAGAACGCCAATTCATTTTATATATTGCCATCTAATTCTTTACTTGGGCTATGAAGTATGTTATTCCGGGTTTTTTGATCTTTTTTCTGGTTTCATTCCTGGGATCCCAGGCACAACTGACGAAACCCACCGCCGAAACAGCGTATACGATTACCCGGATGGCCGAGATCTATCATGTGCAACCACGGGCGGTTGATAAGGCTTTTTCCATCGACCTCTATGGCCAGATGATCCGCGCACTGGATCAGGATAAGATATATTTCAGCGCAGAGGATATTCGTCAATTGGATAACTGGCAGTATACTTTGAATGATCAGTTATTGAATAAAAAAGAAGATTTTCTGAAACTGCTTATAAATATTTACACCAGAAAAATCAACCAGACAGATTCGATCCTCGACCTGATATCAAAATCGAAGTTTGATCTTAACCTGGCTGAAACATACTCGGTGGCTGAGGACAGCAGCTTTTCGCCCACTGATGCCCAGAGAAAGACCAAAATTTACAAACTCATTAAGCGGAACATTATTGAGACCATTGTAGACATTTATGATGATGATTCAACAAAGAAAAATATTCCTACAGATGTCCTCGAACCATCTGCCCGTAAGAAGGTTTGTCACGCTTTTAAGAGAGACATACAACGCACACGTCAATCCCAAAACGGGTTGCCGGGATTTGTTTGCAATGCCTGGTGTGAATCCGTGGCTTCCTGTTATGATCCGCACACTGAATTCTTTTCTCCCGGAAAAAAAGATGAGTTCCAGGGTGAACTAGGTGACAAACAATTACAATTTGGATTTACACTGGGAGAAGGAAAAGACGCAACTGAAATCACGCGTCTGAAGCCGGGCAGTCCCGCCTATAAAAGCGGCCTGATCCATGAGGGCGATCAGATTCTTGCCTTACAATGGGATAATAATGAGGAAGTAGATGTTTCAGATGCTACTACAGATGAAGTAAATGTCTTTATTTCCGGAGAACATGGAAAGAGCCTTACGCTTACCCTTAAAAAATCGGACGGCACGACCAGAAAAGTAACATTGCAGAGAGAAAAAGCGGCGTTAGATGACGACAATAGTAAAGTGCGCAGTTTCATTTTGAAAGGAGATCACCGCGTCGGATTTATTTCATTACCTGCTTTTTATACCGATTGGAATGGGGAAGAAGGAGGAAACAATGGCTGCGCGGATGATGTGGCCAAGGAGATCATAAAACTTAAAAAAGAGAATATTGAAGGGTTGATTCTGGACCTGCGATATAATGGTGGCGGATCTATGCTGGAAGCCATCGCCCTGGCGGGTATTTTTATTGACGCAGGACCTGTAGGGATGACCCGAGACAAAGAGGGCAAGATATACACCATGAAAGACGTGAACCGGGGATCCGTTTATGATGGGCCATTGATCCTTCTCATCAACGGATTTACAGCTTCCGCATCTGAAATGCTCGCCGGTACGCTGCAGGACTATCACCGCGCAGTGATTGTAGGCTCGCCCAGTTTTGGGAAGGCAACCGCTCAGGTTGTACTGCCACTGGATACACTTTTTGATGAAAAACACATGGATAGAATGAAGACGGCGGACAATTTCATAAAGATCACCGTCGATCGTCTTTTCCGTGTAAATGGCACCAGTGCCCAGCAGATTGGCGTTATACCGGATATATTTCTACCGGATTACACGGAGACCCAGACTGAAAGAGAGAAATCACTTCCTTTTTCTCTGGCTAATACCAGCATCGAGAGCAATAAATATTATCGCCCTTACCCACCTATTTCCATAGAGCCTTTAAAATCTTTTTCAAAGGCCTTTACAGATACCAGCCGGTTATTTATTTCGTTTAATAGTTACCTGGATCTTCTGCTCAGGGCGCAGGTTGCCCGGGACCAGATTCTTTCGTTGAATAAAATGATGGATGAAAGAAAACAGGTGAATAAAAGCCTGGTGGATGGGGAACGGTCGATCAATAAATTAAAGCCGCCCTATGAAATAGAATGGAACCAATATGAAAAAATCAGGATGCAGGCAGACGAAGATCTTCGGAAATCGAATGCTGCGTTAACCCAGGTTCTTACACGGGATACCGGGATTTTGCTGGGATATGAAATTGCATATAGAATGAAATAAATCGTTGATCGTTGATCGCACGAGGTACAAAAAACTGAACCAATAACCAAACCAATACTATGCGTCGCCCTTTTTACTTTTTTGTAATTATTTTCTTCTTTGCCACAAGTGTACATGCCCAGATGATCGAAAATGCCGGTGATTATATGTCGGCAATGTCCAACGCCCAAACTGAAATGGACCAGAAATATATGGCTTATGTGAGCGCTTCTGCTCATAGCCGGCGTGCTAAAAAAATTGAGAAACTTCGCGCAGCCGCACTGGAGAGCATTAATAATTCAAAGTATAAAACTATTGATCTCCCGAAGTATAAAGGGGATAATTCACTTAGGCAGGCCAGTATCGATTATATTCAGTTTTGCTACCGCATTTTCAGTGAAGACTATTCCAAGATCGTAAATATGGAAGAAATCGCTGAACAGTCTGTGGACCAAATGCAGGCCTTTCTTCTGCTGGAAGAAAAAGCGAGTCAGAAACTTCAGGAAGCCTCTGAAAACCTGGCAAAGGCGGAAAAAGAATTTGCAGCCAAATATGGCGTAACCCTGGTTGATTCTAAAACTGAATTGACTGACAAAATGGGCCTGGCCGGAAAAGTGAATAACTACTGCGACCGGCTTTATATCATTTTCTTCAAGTGTAATTGGGAAGACGGCCAGCTGTTCAACGCCCTGAATGCCCATAAACTGAATGATGCTGAACAGGCAAGGAATTCGATGATCGCGTTTGCGAAGGAAGGACTGGATGACTTGAAAGCAGACAGTTTACGAACATTCCAGGGAAATCCGGTATTGGCCGTCGCCTGCCGTGATGCTCAGCAATTCTATAATTCTATGGCACAAAATGATATTCCCAAACTAATGGATTTTTATCTGAAGCAGGAAAATTTCGCCAAGATCAAACAAAGCATGGAGGCCAAAGGAAGTAATAAGACAAAAGAAGATGTGGACCAGTATAATAAAGCGGTAAAAGATATCAATGCCAGCGTAAATAATTTTAACCAGCTCAACCAGGATCTGAACAAACGCCGTCAGGAAGCCGTCGAGAACTGGGAAAAGGCGGAGAAGACTTTTCGGGACGAACTGATTCCCTACTATAAATAGTATGAGAGTATGGGAGTATGGGAGTATGAGAGTAAAAAACAATTCATATCACTTCAAGACTAGCACTCCCATACTCCCATACTCTCATACTAGTGAAAGTCAGCCGGCGCTTCATTACGAACACCCAAAGCGGGATCCGCGTACAACGGATTTTTAATAAAACTGCTGTCAGTGAGTGTTTCTAAAAAATAAATGAGATAGAACCGGTCATCGGATGAAATGGAAATACCCTTTCTTAAACCGCTATCCAGGGTTGGACCCTGAACGATCCCGGAATTATAATGCTCCAGAACTTCGCTAATTGTAACGAAGCGGCCATCATGAGCATACGGAAAGGTCAGAAATACATTTCTCAGGCTGGGGACCTGAAATTTAATCGAATCTTCCTTTCTACCGGTGATGCGCATGCGCCCATAGTCCTTTAACGTGCTATCTATCTCGATGCCGGTGTTTCGATAGCTGAAATCTGTAAATAGTGGTTCCTGATGACAGCGACTGCACTTCTTTTGAAAAATTTCATATCCTTTTTGCTCATATTGGTTAAAATGGACCTCGCCTCTTTTCATCTGGTCATATCTGGAATCTGCTGAAACGAGTGAAGCTGTAAACTGTGCCAGGGCTTTTAATATTCTTTGTGAATTAATACCCGGAGATCCGAATACCCGGTTAAATAAAGCAGGATAAGTTTTATCCTTCTTCATCTTGTTGATTACATGATTCAGGTCCTCTGCCATTTCGTGGGGATCCAATAACGGCGCGAGCGGCTGTACTTCAATATGGTTAACACCACCATCCCAGTTTAATTCTTTTTTCCAGGCCAGATTGAAAAGTCCGGGCGCATTGCGGAAACTGAACTGGTCATTAAACCCATGGCTCAGCCTGTGTTCATACGTAGCAAAAGCTGCGAATTGCTGATGACAGGAAGAACAGGGAAAATTTCCATCCTTTGACAGTAAGCCATCGTAGAATAATTTTCTTCCGAGTTCAAAACCTTCCTTCGTTCTTGGATTGTTCTGAAATTTATATTTTGGTGAAGGAAATCCATTCGGAACCAGAAACGGGAAAGGGATATTCACCCATATCATGCAACAAAAGCCAATGATCGTTATAGCGGTAAATGATTTCATGGATTCGGAGAAATCGTAAGACCCGTAAATGTTCCGATGAAATTTTCAGAAATCTTGCGTGCGAGTTCACCGGGTTTCATACAGCTTGGAGTTTCCCTGATATGAATGGGTGTGGGGCCGTCAAATAAATAATCCAGATCTATTCCGATTTCAATCATGATCTTTTTTTCCTTTGAAATCAGGAAAGTCTGGTCGTTCGTACTATATAGTTTGATTTGCCAGACGGTATTATAATTGTCCCGGTAGCCACCGATATGATATTCGAAAATATGGGCAGGCTGCGTTGAGAGCGGCGAATTACCTTCTATCTTGACATTGATATACCCGCTGCTCCAGGTCCAGAACATGCCTTTGGCCGGATCCAGTGCACCGGACTGGGCACCCCGGTTTTGGTCCGCGGAGTCAATACCCATTTGAAACTGAATCCCATTATAAATGATTCCAGCAGTTACAGGGAGTTCTATTCGGGTCGTTGCGGAGTCCGAAAAATCGATCAGATGATAATGGGATGGTATTTTGGATTTGAAATTGGCATCTGTATATACAGGCGCGAGTTTACCGGCATAAAAACGGAAACGGGTGATTTCGAAAGTTTCGCCAAAGGGATTCTGATATTTTTTATTTAACTCCAACGGTACCCCGTGCACGTATGCGCGAAATTGGATAGTCAGGGTGGAATCCATTTCTTTTTTTTGAAATGAACCCAAAACGAAAAGCAGGAATAAGGAACAGGAAAAACCCTTTAACCTTTGCAGCATGGGAGAAGGCATTTTCCAAATTATAAAAAGCGCTCCTTTAATCAAAGCGGTTAATTTTTTTTCTTGCGTCCTTGATCTGAGCACGCTTCTGTTTGGACTCCTTCTTCTTCAGTTTCGAGGAAAAACTGGGTTTGGTTGCCTTCCTGGGTTTAGGCCTGATCAGAGCACGTTCCAGAATTGCTTGCATTTTTTCAATCACCTCCTGTTTATTCTCTAATTGGGAACGATGAGCCTGTGATTTTACAAGCAGAAATCCCTCGCTGTTTATTTTCGATTCTAATTTTTGTTCCAGCATTTCTTTCTGGTGATCGGTAAACAGTACTGAATGCCGGATATGGAAATAACCGATCACCATGGACTCGACTTTGTTTACATTTTGTCCGCCCTTTCCGCCGCTGCGTGCCGTCCGAAAACTGATTTCCCCGGAAACATCTAACTTCATTTCGTAAAAGTAATTTGATTAATTCGAAACTGATGCGGGCAGTTATTCAAAGGGTAAAACGCGCCAGTGTAATTATAGGCGGTTCAGTTCATTCATCTATTGAAAATGGCTTGATGATCCTGCTCGGAATAGAAGACGCCGATGGTCAGGAGGATATTCGATGGCTCAGTAATAAACTCATTAATCTCCGGATTTTTAATGATGCGACCGGCGTGATGAATTGCTCATTGGCAGAAACCAGCGGCGATATTCTGCTGGTCAGTCAGTTCACCTTATTTGCATCAACAAAAAAAGGGAACCGGCCATCTTATATCCGTGCTTCAAAACCTGAAGTCGCCATTCCTTTGTATAACTCTATGATCGGACAACTTGAGCGGGATCTGGGGAAGAAAATTCTTACGGGTGTATTTGGTGCGGATATGCAGGTTGACATTCTGAATGACGGACCTGTTACGATCTTAATAGATACCAAAGAGAGGGCATAAAGCTCAACGCTCAACGCGTAACGCTACCCTGGGAGTAAAATATAATTAAATAGCAAAAAAAAATAAAATGTCAGAGAAACAAATAACCATCAGCGAAGCTCAAAATATGATAGACGAATGGATACGCAGTACAGGAGTTCGTTATTTCAGTGAGTTGACGAACATGGCGATCCTGACAGAAGAAGTAGGAGAAGTCGCCCGGTTAATGAGCCGCATTTACGGCGATCAGTCTTTTCGTGAAGTCGATAAGGACAAAAAACTCTCTGATGAACTGGCAGACGTATTATGGGTAATCCTTTGCATAGCAAACCAAACGGGAACGGACCTTACGGAAGCATTCAGGAAAAATTTCGATAAGAAAAATACTCGCGATGCGACACGGCATCTGGAAAATTCAAAACTAAACCCGGAAAAGTCAGATTTGTAAAAAGGTCTGTTTGTTTCAAAGTGAGTGTGAGAGTTATTTTCACTCTTATACTCCTATACTCGCGTACTGGTGTTATTGTCCCTGCGCCAGGCTATACGCTTTCTTGCCATTCATCACATTCAGGAGTTCGAAGGATCCGATTTTAAAATTACCGCTGAGGCTTACATACAGACCGATGATATCCTGCTGTACGAGGGGCGAACCATCAATACTTTCAAATCGCGCATTGTATTGATTTACCAGATTCGTATATACAGAACCCGTAGGCCATACCTGTGTTCCGCGGTTGCTGATATTAATCAGGCTAAATTTAACACCACCGTGGCGTTTGCATTTCTTGGCAATGATTTCCGGTTGTTCAGAGCTTTCGATGAACATATCCACTCCGACAATATATTCCTGCTCATCTTTGGAATCATCTGAAACCATCATCTGATTCTGATCCATTTTAAAAAGAGTGGGAGTAACATGTGCATTGGGAATAACAGGCTTTGCACCATGCTCGGGAATTTTTCCGAAATTATTTATAATCGCCTGGGCAAATTCCGTAGTGTTTTTTCCGGGGATCGACTTATCGCCAAAATCTCCGGTATGAACGCCCTGTTCGAGGGTATAGAGCAAGGCGTTTTCAATTACCGCCGCGTTCTGCATAAACCCGAGATGACGTAACATGGCAATTCCGCTGAGCAGAAGAGCCGTTGGATTCGCGATGTTTTTTCCGGCAATATCTGGTGCCGTCCCATGAACGGCTTCGAATATCGAAATATGGTCCCCGATATTGGCTGACGGCGCGAATCCCAGTCCGCCCACCAGTCCGGCACAGAGGTCGGAGATGATATCTCCCTGCAGGTTTGTCAGAACAACTACATCAAATTCCTGGGGACGCACAACCAGTTTCATGGCCAGGTCATCAACAATGACATCGTCGGATTTTAATTCAGGATATTCTTTAGCCACTTCCTGAAAACACTCCAGGAAAAGACCGTCTGTAAGCTTCATGATATTCGCTTTATGTCCACAGGTAATCCGGCGCGCCCCATTTTTTTTAGCCATTTCAAAAGCGTATCTGATTACCTGGAGACTGCCCGGACGGGTTATAAAGCGGCGGCTCAAAGCAACATCATGTGTCGGCATATGTTCGATTCCGCCATATGTGTCTTCTATGTTTTCACGTACGATGGTAATATCAATGGGGATGCCGGCTTTGGAGAAAACGGTGTCCACGCCGTGCAGGGATTGAAAAACTCTTTTATTGGCATAGGTATTCCAGGTTTTCCTCGCAGTCACATTTATGCTTTTAACACCTTTTCCTTTCGGTGTTTCCATAGGTCCCTTGAAGAGGATGCCGAGTTCTTCGATCACCTGCTGAGATTCCGGCGTCATTCCGTTGGAGAATCCCTTATCAAAAACCCATTTTCCCATATCTACAATTACATACTCCAGCGGAACCTGGTTTGCTTTAAATATGTTCAAAACAGCATCCATAATTTCCGGTCCGATGCCATCTCCTTTTGCTACTGCTATTTTCATATACTGTTAAATGGTGAGGTGGGGCGAATTTACATTTTAAAGCCTAAAGCCTAAAGTCTAAAGCCTAAAACTTCAAAGGAGATAACATCAAGATGGAATTCCCGTAAGATCCTTCGGGTCGTTAAACATGGGCAATTTTTGTATTAACAAGCCATTTAAAGAAGGAGTTTTAGGCTTTGGGCTTTAGGCTTTAAGCTTTTTCCGTATTTTTATGCAAACAGACTCCATGGCGAATAAAATTTCAGAAGGGGTTGAAATTGATGTAGAAACTTTTTATCAGCCGGACTATAGTAATCCAGTCGCCGGTGAACATATGTTTGCTTACCGTATAACCATCTGGAATCATAATAATTTTCCTGTTAAACTGCATCGCCGTCAATGGCATATTTTCGACAGTAATGGCAGTAACCGCGAAGTGGAAGGAGAGGGTGTGGTTGGGGTGCAGCCCATTTTACAACCGGGTGAGAAATATCAATATGTCAGCGGTTGCAATCTGCGTACGGAAATGGGTAAGATGTATGGTAGTTATCATATGGAAAATCTCCATTCCAAGGTAAGTTTTGAAGTGAATATCCCCATGTTCGAAATGATCGTTCCGTTTAAGATGAATTAAACACGCTGAACGCTTAACGCGCAACGGCCAACCGGCAATGGAATCCCCACTCGGGAAATAAATATGAACAAAGAATTTCCTGTTCTTAGGACCGGCAGATTACTATTGCGCCAGTTTAAAGAACCGGATCTTGGAAATGTATTTTTGGGACTCTCAAACCCGGAGGTGATTAAATATTACGGGGTTCATTTTAAAACATTGGAAGAAACAAAAAAGCAGATTGAATGGTTTGCTGAATTGGAAAAAAACGAAACCGGAATCTGGTGGGCTGTCTGCTCTTCCAACAATTCAAATTTTTACGGGGCCGTTGGACTTTATTATTTGAACAGGAAGTTAAAAAAAGCTGAATTAGGATTCTGGCTGATGCCAGAATTCTGGGGGAAGGGGATTATTACAGAATCTCTTTTATTGGCAATCGATTATGGGTTTAAAAAAATGCATCTGAAACGAATTGAGGCCGAAGTGGAGACTGAAAACAGGATGTCGATAAGGGTTATGAAAAAATTACAATTCGTTCATGAACGAACAAAGAAAGATTGTGAAATAAAAAATGGGAAATATATCAGTCTGGACGTTTATGTATTGGAGGCTTGAAGCGCGGCGTTTGAACCCCGGCCTCAATCCCTTTGCTTCCTGCTAGCCTGATTGCTTAATCATCTGTCGCCGTAGCTTTAACGACCACTTCATTCAATTTCTTTGTTAAAGGAAATAACAACAATCCTGCGACCAGGGCTGCAACGGCACTGATTCCGAAAAAAAGTGCTTTGCTGTCGAAATGATCCCAGAAACCGGTCATCATACCGGCGATTTTTCCGCCCAGGGAAGTTGTAATAAACCATCCTCCCATCATTAAAGCGGTAAACCGTCGCGGTGCAACTTTAGAAACAAGTGACAAACCTACCGGGCTCATAAAAAGTTCGCTGATAGTGAACACACCATAACTGGCGAAGATCCAGGCGGAAGAAACTTTGTGTTCATAAATATTTGTCGACACAGCCGCAACCACCATGATCAGCGATGACAAGCCTGCGATGATGGTTCCCCATGCAAATTTTGACGGTGTTGACATTTCCTTCCCTCTTGATTTCATAAATCCAAAAAATGCAACGATTACCGGTGTGAGAACGATAATCCAAAATGGGTTGATGGACTGATAAATTTCAGTGGAAATCAATTTTAGGTTTTCGCCCTGAGCCGGCCATTCTTCTTTGGGAATATTGTGGAGGTAAGGATCCACGCCCTGTTCGGTGACTACTTTTCCCTGGGCATCCGTCTGCGCATGAAAATGATAATCCAGGACGGGCACTTCTTTTTTCTCATTCGTAATTGTATTCAGAAAGCCAAACTTGGATAGAACCTTTTGCGAGAACTGGGGTGCTTCACGTTTGGTATAGCTGTCTGCCCAAATAGTAAGCGAAGTCGCATTCTGATTATAAATATTCCAGAAAATAATGGCTACACCAAAAAGTGTGAAGAGTGTACCGATTCTTTTCCTGTCAAATCCCGAACAACGATACCATACGCTGAAATAAAATATGATAATAGGTACACAGGCAAAAATAAACGCATCATTGGAATGCGATCCAAAGAGGTTGTTTTTACCCATGACAAACCATCCCAGTATGCCGGCGGCTATCGCCGGAAGAAATACATACGACGTTATTTTTGAAAACGACATATCCTCTTTCTGAACCGGTTTTATTACATCCGCATGTTTTACATATTTCTGGCCGGCGGCGAAGATGATAATAGAAAGCAACATGCCAAATCCTGCAGCGGCGAATGCATAACCCCAGGAGTAATTGATTCGCAGAAACGCGGCTACAAAATTGCAGACGAAGGCACCTATATTAATACCCATGTAAAAGATATTATAGGCGACGTCTTTTTTGGGTTTTAATTCTTCCTTGTTATAAATATTGCCCAGCAAGGTGCTGATATTCGGTTTAAAAAAACCATTTCCAACGATCACGCAAGCCAGAGCGCCGTATAAAAGTCCACCACTGTTTGGGACAGACATCAGAAAATATCCCAATGCCATCAGAGATCCTCCCAAAAAAATAGACAACCGGTAACCGATATATCTGTCGGCAATCAGTCCCCCAAGAAAGGGCGTAAGGTATACCAGTGCTATATAGGATCCCGTGATATCTGCAGCCATACTGACGTCCATTCCGCGACCTCCGTTTGCGACGGTGTCATGGAGGTAGAGATAGAGAATACCCACCATCAGGTAATAGCCAAACCGCTCCCACATTTCTGTAAAAAACAAAACATATAGTCCACGGGGATGACCTTTCTGGATAGGCACTGTGTTCATGAGTCTCTGGTTTCTTTAAAAAAATATAAGAATCGCCTAATGTAAGATTAATTTATGCATGAAAAAGCAGAAGAGATTTCCCCAATGATAAAATTGTTTTTATGATATGAGTATGAATCGTGAATTTCGGGCCTAATCAAAACGACCCATGCACATTTTATTACTTGGAGGTGGAGGTAGAGAACATGCTTTGGCCTGGAAGATTTCACAAAGTAAATCCTGTACGGCTTTGTTTATTGCCCCGGGCAATGCCGGAACTTCGGCATTTGGAAAGAATTTACAGCTGGACCCCACAGATTTTGTAGCCATTGGCAAAGCCTGCCTGGATAATAAGATCAGCCTCGTGCTCGTCGGACCAGAAGAACCGCTGGTAAAAGGCATTGTAGATTATTTCGCTAATGACAGATCACTCAGTCATATACCGGTCATTGGTCCGAATACATCGGCAGCGCGATTGGAAGGCAGCAAGGCTTTTTCCAAGCAGTTTATGAAGAAACACGGTATTCCTACAGCCGCATACAAAGAATTTGATGCAGATCATTTTTCTGAGGGTTCGGAATATGTGAAGACACATAGTCTGCCCGTGGTTTTAAAAGCCGATGGTCTCGCTGCAGGCAAAGGAGTTATCATTTGCCAGAGTCATATTGAAGCCATGGCTGAATTCGAACTCATGCTTCAGCAGGATAAATTTGGCGAAGCCGGTCGAAGGATCGTCGTGGAAGAATTTCTGGACGGCATTGAACTTTCGGTTTTCGTACTAACTGACGGGGACCATTACGTGCTTTTACCTGAGGCGAAGGATTATAAAAAAATCGGAGAAGGAGACAAGGGGCCGAATACGGGCGGCATGGGAGCCGTGAGTCCTGTGCCGTTTGCCGATTCCGAATTCATGTTAAAAGTGAAGGAAAGGATCATTGATCCAACCATCAAAGGATTAAAATCAGATGGCATTGAATACCGGGGTTTTATTTTCATAGGTCTTATTAAAGTGGGTGAAGAACCAATGGTGATCGAATATAATTGCCGGTTGGGTGATCCTGAAACGGAAGTGATTATTCCCCGCCTTAAAAACGACCTGGTAGATCTTTTACAGGCGGTGGCCGACAAAAAGCTCAACGAAAAAACCATCGAAATAGATCCACGTGCGTCTGCAACCATGGTAGCAGTAAGTCGCGGTTATCCAGGCAGCTATGAAAAGGGGTTTGTGATTAAGGGGCTTGATGAAAAATACGAGGATAGTCTTATATTTCATTCCGGCACCCAACTCGACAATGGCCAGGTACTTACCAATGGCGGCCGTGTGCTCTGCGTTACTTCTTATGCGGGTTCGCTGCAGGATGCCATACGCAAGTCGATGGCGGTATTAACGCATATAGACTTCGACGGTATGTATTTCAGGAGGGATATAGGATATGAATTCCTCTAGGTAGTCGACATTTGACAGATAACAGACGACAGTTTAAAAAGGACACGACCTGTTAACTGTCATCTGTCAACTGTCAACTTTTCAATAGCTGGAAGATTTTCCCTCAAATGGCAAAAACTGTCTTTTGAGCCTGAAAATGGAAACATATTTGGGATTTACTTCATAATAAACTGTTGATTTTAAGAAATATCCTTGTGAAAATAGCGTTCAGTGCAGGATGACGGAGTTTAATGTTCACTTTGTTAATTCCGATTATTTCCGTCAATTTTGCATGCATCGTAACAGAATATAAATCTGACCTTTTAAAATGGGATTATTCAATTTCCTGACGCAAGAGATTGCCATGGATCTGGGGACAGCTAATACCCTGATCATTCACAACGACGAGATCGTAGTTAACGAACCCAGCATAGTTGCCCTTGACCGGAATAACCCCAAAACAGTGCTGGCTGTCGGGAAACGGGCCCTGATGATGCATGAAAAGACGCATGAGAGCATCCGGACTGTCAGACCTCTAAAAGATGGGGTAATAGCCGATTTTAACGCAGCAGAGCTTATGATCCGGGAGATGATCAAAATGATCTATCCCAAAAAGCCCCTTTTTCCACCTAGTTGGCGCATGATGATCTGTATTCCTTCCAGTATTACTGAAGTGGAAAAAAGAGCCGTTCGTGATAGTGCAGAGCAGGCGGGCGCCAAAGAAGTTTACCTGATTCATGAACCCATGGCTGCTGCTTTGGGTATTGGTATTGACGTAGAGGAACCCGTGGGAAACATGATCATTGATATTGGCGGCGGAACTACTGGAATAACCGTAATTGCCCTGGCAGGTATCGTTTGTGATCAGAGTATTCGCATTGCGGGTGATGAATTTACGGCAGATATCATGGAAGCGCTGCGCAGGTACCATAGTTTGCTCATCGGTGAACGAACGGCAGAACAAATAAAAATTCAAATCGGCGCCGCATTGAAGGATCTGGATAATCCGCCGGATGATATTCCGGTGAATGGTCGCGACCTGGTGACCGGTATTCCCAAACAAATCCTTGTGAGCTATCAGGAAATAGCTGAAGCCCTGGATAAGAGTATATTCAAAATCGAAGAAGCCATTCTGAAAGCACTCGAAACAACCCCACCTGAATTGGCCGGAGATATTTATCGCCGTGGACTATATCTTACAGGAGGAGGCGCTCTGCTCAGAGGTCTTGACAAAAGACTCAGCCAGAAAATTAAACTTCCTGTTCATATCGCCGACGATCCGTTAAAGAGTGTTGTAAGGGGAACGGGGATTTCTCTGAAGAATTACGACAGGTATCCGTTTGTGATGAGATAGAAGAGTAAAAAGTAAAAAGTAAAAAATTAAAGAGTAAAAAGTGGAGAGATCGATTGCAATCTTTTTCCTTTTTACTTTTTCCTTTTTTACTTTGTAACAGCAAACTAAAATCATAAAGCACCCGTGCGTAATGTTATTCTATTCATCCGGAAGTATGCGAATTTTCTATTCTTTTTGCTATTGCAAATAACCGCCCTCAGCTTTCTTTTTCGATATAATAAATATCATGAAGCCGCCCTGATGAATGTAGCCGGTGAATTTACAGGCACTATCAATCAGCGGTACAGCAAGGTGGAATATTATTTTCGCCTCAAAAAAATAAATGAACAGCTGGCAGCAGAAAACACCCGCCTGAACCAGTTACTCAAAGAAAATTTCGAAAGACCCGATGGGAATGAAAAAATTGTGATGGATACGGTGCTGGCCGATACCATCAGCCAGATAAGAAAATATACATGGCTGGGAGCTAAAGTAGTCGGCAGCACTGTGAATACACAGCTTAATTTTATAACCATCCACCGTGGTTTATTACAGGATGTGCATCCAAATATGGGGGTGGTGAGTCCGCAGGGAATTGTGGGAACGGTGGTTAATGTGAGTGATAATTATGCCAGCGTAATGACGCTTTTACACAGGCAATACAAAGTAGTTGTGAAAATAAAGAATAGTGGAGAAAGAGGAACCATTGAATGGGACGGAGTAAGTCCGATGTTTGTGACACTGAAAGATATTCCGAAGTCTGCCAAAGTGAAGGAAGGGGATTCAATCGTGACCAGTCCGACCTCCTCTCTGTTTCCGGGCAATCTGATGGTGGGCACCGTTGCCGAGATAGTGGATGATAAAAGCAGCAATTTTTATACGCTGAAAGTAAAACCGGCCACCAATTTTTTCAATATCGAATATGTGTATGTAATTGCCAATGCACAGTTAGTAGAACAAAAGCGTCTGGAAGATTCCACGCGAAAAAAATTCCAATGAGCGAACTGCTGAAAAATATTATCCGGTTTGTGCTGTTCATATTTGTTCAGGTATTCATTCTATTCAAAATGCCTCCCCTGCACAGATTTATCACACCATACTTATATTACCTGTATATATTATGGCTACCCTTTAGTATGAGCCGTGCCTCTTTAATGGCGGTCGCCTTTTTATTCGGTCTGAGCCTGGATTATTTCATGCATACTCCGGGATTACATGCCGCGGCTTGCGTGCTGATCGCTTATCTAAGACCTTTTGTAGTGAATATGCTGATATCGCAGGAAGGAGCCGACAAGAACTATTTATCACCTTCGATCACAAGTATGGGCTGGGCTCCCTATTTCACCTATGTATTTGTGCTTACTGTATTTCATCATGGATATCTTGTTTTCCTGGAGTGGATGAGTTTCGGATCTTTTTTGTATTTTATAGGAAAGGTAATAGCAACTACCGCGATCAGTATGTTGCTGATCCTGCTGACGGAGCTGTTATTCTTCAGAAAGGAGAAGTTCAGAACAAATACGGTTTAAATTAAAGCCAATATCCTGAGATGCCTGTTTTTAATCAATCGCGCAGTAATATCATACGCCTCATCTTCGGTGGGATGTTCCTGGTGATCTTTGCCCAACTGTTCAATCTGCAGGTATTTTCTGACAAGTATAAAAAAATGGCTCAGGAAAATGCCCTGTTTCCCAAAAGAGTTTATCCTTCGCGTGGTATCATATATGACCATCGCCAGCGTGCCATCCTCAACAATACCATTTTGTATGACCTGATGGTTACCCCCTCGCAGGTTAAAACCATCGATACCGTGTTTTTCTGTCAACTCCTGGAAATAGATGCAGAGGAATTCCGTTCGCGCATTCTGGATGCAAAAATAAAAAACGGCCCCTTCCGTCCTTCTATATTTGAAGATCTGCTGGCCCCGGATCTGTATGCGAAACTGGAAGAAAATATCTGGCGCTTCCCCGGATTCAATTTACAGGAGCGACCTGTTCGCGTCTATCCTTATGATGCAGCTGCCCATATCATGGGGTATGTAGGTGAAGTAGATTCCAATATTCTACGCCGTTCGAATTATTATTACCAGTTGGGTGACTATGTGGGACGAAGCGGACTCGAACAATTTTACGAAAAACAACTCATGGGTCAGCGAGGAATTGAATATTGGATCAAGGATAATAAAAACCGGCTCGTTGGTCATTATCAGGACCGCGGACTCGATACCCCTGCAATCGCGGGAAGAAATTTGCATACTTCTCTGGATATCGAATTGCAGCAGCTCGCAGAAAAGTTAATGTCATATAAGATAGGTGCCGTGGTTGCCATCGAGCCAAAAACAGGAGGTATCCTGGCGATGGCTTCGGGTCCGGATTACGATCCCAATTCGCTTACCGGACCGGATAAACAAAAAAACTATGGACAGCTCGTACTGGATGTCAGGGCACCCTTGCTGAACCGCGCTATCAAAGGTCTTTATCCTCCCGGTTCAACATATAAACCATTGGGAGCACTTGTAGGGCTGGACGAAGGAGTGATTACACAGGCCAGCGGTTATCCCTGCCTGGGTGTATATCTCGCCTGCAAGCATCCCGTAAAATGTCTGGAAAATTGGCCTGGTCACGCGGCGAACCTTAGACTGGCGATTGCACATTCCTGTAACTCTTTTTTCAGCAATACATTTCGCTTAACGGTCGACAACAAAAAAATCGGTAACCCGCGTGAAGGTCTTCAAACATGGAAGTCCTATATGAACAGATTTGGTCTTGGACACCGGATCGGCATCGATTTACCCAGTGAGGATGGTGGCAATATTCCAGATACTTTGGCATATGACAAGGAATATCATGGATCCTGGAATTCCTGTACCATGACGACGCTTGGTATCGGGCAGGATAAAATGCTCGTAACGCCTTTACAAATGGCTAATGCCATGTGTATCGTAGCCAACAAAGGATATTTCTACACTCCGCATTTTGTTCAAAAAGTGGAAGGACATTCAGCCGATGACAGTGTACTCGAAAAATTTGTCGTAAAACATGAAGTACTTACCCATATATCAGATGCCGATTATGAAACGGTTATCAGCGGCATGCAGGATGTAACTGAAGTGGGAACGGCCCGCATCGCCCGGATCGACGGAATTAATATGTGCGCAAAAACAGGTACAGCGGAAAACTATTTATCGCTGGAAGGGAAAAGAACCAAACTGAATAATAATTCAATGTTCGTTTGTTTTGCCCCCCGCGAAAATCCTCAGATTGCCGTGGCGGTGGTTATTCAGAACGCAGGGTTCGGTGCTATATGGGCCGGGCGTATCGGTAGCCTGCTTGTGGAAAAATATTTGCGCGACACGTTAACGGCGCCACGTGTTAAACTTGCAACAGATATAGCGAATACGAATCTGATGCCGGGATATTTTGTAAGGCTGCAGTTCATAACAGATTCTATCAGGGCATCCCTTTGGGCGACACAAACCGGCGACAGTACCCGGTGGAAGAAATTCAAGGATCCTTTATTGCGCAGGGAACTACTGGATACCATGCACAGGGCAACAGCACATATAACCATTCCATTCGGTCCGAGACCACAAATCAAAACAATTATATCGGACACTTCAAAACGTAAACCCTTTGATTCCGCCACCTACGGTAAAACAGATACTTCTGCGAAACCTAAAAGAATAATCATTCGTAAAGCAACCGATACGGCAGCGTTGAAACCAAAAGATAAACCGGTTGTCCAGAAAGACAGCAGTACAAACCAGTCGCCATGAACGAACGCAATTCATATATTGCCAGCGGCGCTGATAAATCGCTGATCTGGCTCTGGTTTATCCTCTCAGCCATTGGTGTCATGAGTATTTTTTCCGCGACCTATCACGATGGAGATAATGTGTTACAGGGATTTCTTTCGCTAAAAACAGATTATAGCCGGCAGGCTTTGTTTTTTGTGATCAGTGGAATCGCTGGAATTTTTATACTCTTAACAGATAGTAAGTTTTTTACAGCAACTGCAAATCTTTGGTATGCGTTCGGCATACTGCTCATGTTGCTGGTATTTCCATTTCACTCCAACATCAAGGGAACTTCTTCGATCATCAAACTTGGATCTGCCGTTCAGATTCAACCGGCCGATATATGTAAGATTTTTGTGAACCTGGCGCTGGCCAAATATCTGTCGCGCGTGGATACGAATTTCTCCAGACCGCGTTCCCAGCTGATAGCTGTTGTTATTGCGCTCGTACCGGCAGCACTTTCCATCATGCAAAAAGAAACCGGCCTTGCGCTGGTATATTTTTCTTTTTTCCTGGTGATGTTTCGGGAAGGGTTACCACCGTTGGTACTTATTATCGGATTCTCTTTTGCTGTGCTCGTTGTCGCTACCTTATTACTGGATCCGAATGTACTTGCCCTGATTCTAACCGCGATTGCCGGGCTCTTTATATATTTCTTCAGAAGTAAAATAAAAAGACAACGCACAGTTCTCTTTGCCATTATCAGTATATGGTTTGTTTGTGTGGGTGTTCAGCGCTTTATGGTTCCTTTTGTTTTCGATCATGTTTTCCAGCCCTACCAGGTAAAACGTATTTATGAGGCAATAGGTAAGGACTATGTGCCGAAGAATGAGGCGGCTGCAATAGAAATTGAAGAGAAATCGGTTGGCAAAAAGAAAGATAACGGGGACTACAATGTGAAGCAATCCAAGATTGCGATCAGTAATGGCGGATTACTCGGAAAGGGACTCTTAAAAGGAACCCAGACCCGTTATGATTTTGTTCCAGAGCAGCGAACAGATTTTATTTTCTGTACTATCGGTGAGGGATTCGGATTTCTTGGCAGTATAGTATTCCTCAGTATTTATATTATACTGCTTTTGCGGATCGTAACCATCGCCGAGAGGCAGCGATCAGTATTCAGTCGTGCCTATGCATATGGAGTAGCGTCCGTGTTCTTCTTCCATATTTCCATCAACGTTTGTATGACGATCGGCCTGGCTCCGGTGATTGGAATTCCGCTTCCTTTTGTTAGTTACGGAGGTACTTCGTTGCTCACATTCAGTGTTATGCTATTTATTCTCGCTCGCCTGGATGCAGACCGGCAGATGGTACTACGGTAGTATGAGAGTATGGGAGTATGGAGAGTATGGGAGTGCCCATCCCATTATTCTTTACTCCCATACTCTCATACTCCCATACTCCCATACTATATTTGTGCAATGCGGATAGTACCATTGTCAGAAGGCGCATTCACAATAGATAAAACCAAAGATTTTCTTCCATTCGATCCGGCAAAGGACGATTTGCAAAAACGGACAACCGGTAGTCTGCTGGTTGAGATTCAACCTTTCCTTATAATAACTGATAAGGATGTTCTCCTGCTGGATACCGGTCTGGGATTTAAACAGGACAGTTCTTTGCAAATACATGAACTCATCCGTAAGGCTGGTGTAAACCCGGATTCTGTTACAAAGGTTTTATTAAGTCATCTCCACAAAGACCACGTGAGCGGCGCGGGTCAAAAACTTGCTGATGGTACGCGGGTGGCATCTTTTCCGCAGGCAATCTATTATGTTCAGCAGCGCGAACTGGAGTATGCGATTGAAAAAGGATTTCCCAGTTATGAACCTGACTCATTTGCATTTCTTGAAAATCTTTCCAATCTTGTTAAGCTCGAAGGCAGCGGTCTGATCGACGGTTATATCCGTTACGAACTGACCGGTGGTCATTGCCCCTTCCATCAGGTATTTCATATTGAGGCTGACGGGGAGCATGCCTTTTTTGGTGGTGATGTAGCGCCCCAGATGAACCAGATGAAGAATCGTTTTGTCGCCAAGTATGATTATGATGGCAAGAAATGTATGGATCTGCGTCATAAATGGTGGCTACAGGGACAAAAGGAAGGCTGGACTTTTCTTTTCTATCATGATATTAAAAATCCAATCTGGACGCGCTAAAATGCCTTATAATAAAGTACGTATAATGTGTAGGTGATTCCCAAATTGGGAATATCACCCTCCGTTAAAACACAAACTGCGCTTTATCTCTCTTGTTTAATAAGTGCTGAACCGAATCCCTGATCCGTTCTAACGAACGATCGCCTTTAATACTTTAAGATCCCCATCTACCGGTTCCGTGACTTTCAACTGGAGGATATCGGCAATCAGCGGATATATGTCTATATTCTCAAATCCCCGGATTTTCCAGTTTCTCTTTAAAGGCAGGCCCCCATGCATAAAATGTGGCATGCATCACTGGGAGTGCCGGGTCAAATCCATGCGTGGCGGGATCCAGGTGCCGGCCAGTCAGATTAAACACTTTCGGTGGGTGGCTAACCAGGATAATATCTCCGATCCGATTGAAACGGTCATCCTTTTTACTATAATGCCATCGAGCCGGCATATGAGTCGTCAGATAGACTTCATAATCCTTCGCCGCGGATTTCAAAACATTATAAGCTGGTAATATATCTGCAGGGTCCTTCGCATACATATGTACAACGGCCTGAGAATTCATAATAATAAACCGACTGGTATCAATTGTTTTTGGCAGAGTCAGCGTATGCAATGTGTCTATATCAACCATGCCATGGTCCGAAAGAAAAATATAACTCACCGGAAGGTTCAATGAATCGATCGTGCTGACTAAATGGGCTATGGAACGATCTACATAATGCACGGCATCTTCCACCTGTTTCGAATCTACGCCGTGCAAATGTTCTTCGTGGTCCACGTCAGGAATATAAAATGTGATCAGATGAGGTCTTTTTTCCTCGGGCAATGAGAGCCAGTTGAACACATCACGGATACGATCGTTCATCGATATCAGACTGTTGAATTTATAATAATAGGTCGGCCTTACGCCACGGATCGCTGCTTCTGCACCTACCCAATAAAAACTCGCAGAAAGCATACCCTGGTTTTCTGCAAGTACCCATAAAGGTGTTCCACCATACCACGAACTATCTTCCACCCCTTTCTTATTGCTCATCCGGTAAACCAGATCCTTCGCCGGATCATAAAAATTATTATCCACGATTCCATTATGTGATGGATAATCGCCGGTTGCAATACTATAATGGTTTGGAAAAGTAAGCGAAGGGAATACTGGCTGCATATAATCTGCCCATACTCCGGAGGATCGCAGGCGGATCAGATTTTCAGCCCGGTATTTATCCGCCAGGTCATAACGGAAACCATCGGCCGAAATCAGGATGATATATGGTTTCTTCAACTGATCAGGACGGTTGGTTCTACCTGGTATCACATGCTGGATCGTATCTGGCAGAACCCGTCTGGCACTGTCCTGTGCATGTAAGATTCCGGTTAAAAGAAGAAATGCTGCGTGTAATATTTTTCTCATGCAGGATTTTAGATTGAATAATTAGCCCGCAATATAACCTGCTTCATCAAACGCTGAGAATAGAAACAGAGAATTAACCATCAGTTAAGCTGGAGGCCTCAACCACCCCGCCTCCTGGTTCCAGCTAAGGAGTATCTTGCAGTCGACGCTGGTTCTTCAATTGTCTTCGTTCCATTTCTTTCTGAACGAACGCACCGAATTCTTTTTCGGATTTAAAAAAGATATCTATTTTCTGGGGAGAGAGGGCCTGACCGAAGAGTACACTGTATTTTTTTCGAATGTTGAGCAGGGATTCGTCCAGTTCGATCTCACTCTTGCTATTACGAATGGCATCCTGCCGCGCCCTCTTCAGCTCTTCTGCATATTGATTGTAGATCGGCCAGAATTTTTGAGCTTCTTCCGGACTCAGATCGAGTCTCTTTGTTATATATGCAATCTTAAGTGCCTCGAGCCGGTTCCCATTTTGTGCCACACCTATCAAAAAAGAAAAAGCAAAACTGACTAAAAGTAAAAATCTCTTCATTAGGGATCAATTTACGGATGGTTTTTGTTCCGGCAATAAAAGAGAATATTGTTCAAGCTCCACATCCGGTACGCTACCTAACAGATCATGAATATCGTTGTCACTCAGATTAACCGTTGAAGTTTGCAAATCCGATGGATTATCCGGTGTCCAGTGAACATCATCTTTATCCAAAAAATTGGCCATGTCCTGATCACTCACTGTTGTTAATCCATTGATCGGATCCAGGATCTGATGATGCGTTAAATTAAATGTTGTAATTCCAATCATGCCCACAATGCAGGCAGCCGCAGCATAACGAACAATCCTCATCGGAATGGAAATCTTTTTCGTTTTATTGGACGGGGTTACTGCAGTTAATTTTGGCGCTACATATTCTGAAATTTGAATATTATTATTATTCAGGCTTTCGAAATATCCTACCGGAACCTGGTATGGATTCTTGTTTTTTAATCCGGCCAGCAGAGGGGAAATCTCCGCGATCTCCTCCGGGGAAGAAATGCTTTTTATTTCTCCGAAACCCTCGGCTTCAAATCGTATCCGATACATTAGTATATCGGCAAAATCCTCAAAGTACCCGGCGGGAATACTATAGGGAGCCTTCAAAACACCGGCTTTTCCTAAAAAAGGGGCGATTTCCAATAATTCTGTTAATATTTTATTTGGGCTTTCCATCGCGTCAATAAGACCCTGTCCGGTGATCAAAGTTTAATGATTCAATATAAAATCTTCAATTTTTTTAGCCGCATGATGATAGGATGCTTTCAGGGCCCCGGCCGAAGTATCCAATACCCGGCTCATTTCCTCATATGGCATATCATCATAATATCGCAAACTAAATACAACTCTTTGTTTTTCAGGTAGTTGCTGAATTGCCAATTGTAATTTCCATTCCAGCTTATTTGCGTCAAAATCCTTATCCGCCCGGATCTTGTTACTCAGACCCGATTCCACATCACTCAGGGAAGTGGTTGCCTTTTTTTTCTGTTGCTCGATGAATGTCAGGCATTCATTGGTAGCGATCCGGTATAGCCAGGTATAAAGCTGGGCATCTTCCCGGAAGCCGGAAAGGGCATTCCAGACCCGGATAAACACATTCTGCATTACGTCATTGGAATCCTCATGGTCCACCAGCATGCGGCGAATATGCCAATAAAGCCTTTCCTGGTATTTTTTTACAATCTCAGTAAAAGCTTTTTCCTTGGTAGCCGGTTCTCGAAATAAAGCCAGTAGTTCCGTATCCGTTCTCTTTTCCGCCATTCGGGATCTGGATTTTAAATCTAAACTGGATTATGAATTATTTATTTTTCCGGGCTATCACTTTCTCAGCGGCCGTCACAATATGTGCGGCATCCAGTCCGTATTTCGCCAATAATTGAGTAGGTGTTCCGCTTTCCCCGAATGTATCGTTTGTTCCCACATATTCAATGGGGATCGGATTGCCTTTTGAAGCAGTTTGTGCAATACTGTCCCCGAGTCCACCGATAATATTATGTTCTTCTGCGGTCACGGCACAACCTGTTTTACGAATGGATTTCAGAACAGCTTCCGAGTCCAGAGGTTTTATGGTATGAATATTTATTATTTCCGCAGATATTCCTTTTTCTTTCAGAATCTTCTCTGCTTCCAAAGCAATCCATACAAGATGTCCACAGGCGAAAATAGATACATCCTTTCCTTCCGTAAACACCTGCGCCTTTCCGATTTTGAATTCCATTTCTGAAGTAAAAATCGGCCAGACCGGTCTGCCGAAACGGAGGTAAACAGGTCCCACGAAGTCTGCAATAGCAAGCGTTGCCGCCTTTGTCTGTGCGTAATCGCAAGGTACAATTACTGTCATCCCAGGGAGCATCTTCATCATTCCAATGTCTTCGAGGATCTGGTGTGTGGCACCATCTTCACCCAGCGTCAGACCTGCATGAGATGCACAGATTTTTACATTTTTCCCGGAATAAGCGACGGATTGCCGGATCTGGTCATATACGCGGCCTGTTGAAAAATTTGCAAAAGTAGTGGTGAAAGGAATTTTGCCGCCGATGGTCATTCCGGATGCCACCCCGATCATATTGGCCTCAGCTATTCCACATTGGAAAAAGCGCTCGGGAAATTCTTTGATGAACTGATTCAGCTTAAGGGAACCGGCAAGGTCTGCAGTGAGTGCTACGATATTGGGATTTTTTCGGGCTACTTCCACGATACCGTCCCCGAATCCGCTGCGGGTATCTTTCTGTCCTGTTACAGTGATCATATTTTGTTGGTTGAATACGTTCAGAATCAATTCAATTCTGAGAATTTACTATTATAAAAAGACTCGTCCATTTTAATTTTCTGTTCCCATCTCCAGGCGGTTGACAGCATATCTTCCAATGAATATTTTGGAACCCAACCCAGTACATTTCTTGCGAGATCGTTGTTTGCATAAATGGCAACCACATCGCCCGGCCGGCGCGGGCCAATTATATAGTTAAGGGGGAAGCCACTGATTTTTTCAAATGCGTGAATGGCTTCCAGTACCGTGGTACCATTACCGCTTCCAAGATTATAAACCTCACAATGGCTGTTGATTTTTCCTTTTAACATATAGGTCAGCGCAAGTGTATGTGCGTGTGCGATATCGGATACATGTATATAATCACGAATGCAGGAGCCATCGCGTGTCGGATAATCATCGCCGTAGACCTGCATCTGCGGAAGTTTCCCAATGGCAGTTTGGGTAATGGCCGGAACCAGGTTGGACGGCCGGCCAACCGGCAGTTCTCCGATCAACCCGGATGGATGGGCACCCACTGGATTAAAATAGCGGAGCAGGATACATTTTGAGTCGGAAGATTTTGAGAATTCATTGATGATCTGTTCCCCCATTTGTTTGGTATATCCATAGGGAGATTCGGCGGGTCTTGGTGGAGTTGTTTCCGTAACCGGAATTTCTGTTGTATTACCATACACAGTGCAGGAAGAAGAAAAAACGAAATTGGCAATATTGAATTCCTGAACGCATTTCAAAAGGTTGATCAGCGACATCAGGTTATTTTCAAAATACATAAGCGGGTTTTCAACCGACTCTCCAACAGATTTAAAAGCGGCGAAATGCACGATACCGGCAATATCAGGATTCTCATGAAAGATGGCGAAGCTGTCATCCAGGTTACAGAGGTCCACTTTATAGTTTTTGATCTTTTTTCCCGTAATCTTTTGAACGCCTTCCAGAATGCGCGGGTTGGATCTTGAATTATTGTCCACACAGATCACGTCGAAACCGTTTTCAATAAGATCTACGATGGTATGAGATCCGATATAACCACAGCCTCCCGTTACAAGAATTTTTTTCATAATTATTCCCTCATTATGGATGGTTGATGATATCCAGCAGGTATTGTCCGTAACCGCTTTTTAGCAGGGGCTGAGCTATGGCTCTCACCTGATCTTTTGTTATGAATTTTTTCCTGTAAGCAATTTCTTCAATACAGGCGATCTTAATTCCCTGTCTCTGTTCTATTACGTGAACAAACTGTGTTGCCTGCATCAGTGAGTCAAAAGTTCCCGTATCCAGCCAGGCAGTTCCCCGGTCCATAATCGATACTTTCAATTTACCTCTTTTCAGATATTCCTTATTTACATCCGTTATTTCGTACTCTCCCCGCGGGCTGGGTTTCAGATTTTTTGCGATGGATACAACTTCATTATTATAAAAGTATAAACCGGGGACCGCGTAATTACTTTTTGGTTTTTCTGGTTTTTCTTCTATTGAAACGGCGTTATTGTCATTGTCAAATTCAACTACGCCATATCTTTCCGGATCGCTTACATGGTAAGCATATACAATACCTCCTTCCGGATTGGTATTGGCAGCCAGCTGGTCGCCAAGACCTGTTCCATAAAAAATATTGTCGCCCAGTACAAGGGCCACATTGTCGTTTCCAATAAAATCAGCACCGATTACAAAAGCCTGGGCGAGGCCATTGGGCACTGCCTGTTCTGCATAACTTATTTTCAGGCCGTATTGTAAACCATCCCCAAACAATTTTTTAAACAGAGGCAGGTCGTGCGGTGTTGAAATAATCAGGATTTCCCTTATACCGGCCATCATCAGGGTTGACAATGGATAGTAAATCATCGGTTTATCATATACGGGCATGATTTGTTTGCTGATGGCAAACGTTATCGGATGCAGTCTTGTGCCAGAACCTCCTGCCAGAATGATACCTTTCATGTGCCGGTTTTTAACGGGCGCAAAGTAGCCATTTAAGCCCAAAGGCTAAAGTCCAAAGCCTAAAACTTTTATAAGGTTTAGATCTGACTAGTGTCTGAAAATCATTAAAACGCCATAAACAATTGCAGAGAAAATAGCACTGACGGGAATGGTGAGGATCCAGGCCCATAGCAGATTTATAGTAATTCCCCATCTTACAGCCGAGAGTCTTTTTGTGGCGCCTACTCCCATGATGGAACCGGCAATGGTATGGGTGGTACTAACGGGAATGCCCAGTTTCTCACTTATAAATAATGTAATAGCGCCGGCTGTTTCTGCGCTGACACCTTCCAGTGGGGTAACTTTTGTAATACGTGTACCCATCGTCTTGACGATTTTCCATCCACCACTCAGGGTACCCAATGCTATACAGGTGAAACTGGCAAGGGGAACCCAGGTATTATGATCAACAAACTGTTTGAATGTCAGGTTATGTCCCGACTGATGTTGATAGTAAATAAATGCTGCACCTATAATGCCCATTACTTTCTGTGCATCATTTCCGCCATGGCCAAGACTGAAAAGTGCGGAAGAAACAAGCTGCAATTTGCGAAACCATTTATCCGCTTTGTATGGATTGGCGTGACGACAAATATTGATGATCGAAATCGTAATGATATATCCTATAACCATTCCTATGATCGGGGCCAGGAATATGAAAAAAAAAGTGGGAATCACTTTTGAATAGTTGATCACAGAATGGCCGTGTTTACTGAGTGCCCCGGCATGTGCAATGGCTGCCCCCATAAAACCGCCGATCAGGGTATGTGAAGAACTCGATGGAATACCAAACCACCAGGTAAGCAGATTCCAGGCTATGGCGCCTATCAGTCCTGAAAAAATTACTTCCAGCGTAATAAAATCCTTATTGACGGAATTGGCAATTGTATTTCCAATTTTGAATTCTCCAATCAGGTATTTAGAAATGAAAAATGCCGCAAAGTTGAATAAAGCAGCCCATAGAACAGCCTGGAAAGGAGTCAGCACTTTGGTGGAAACAATCGTGGCGATTGAATTTGCTGCATCGTGGAACCCATTGATATAGTCGAAAATCAGAGCTAGTATGATGATGATTACCAGGAAAGTCATTAAGGATGGGAGATTTGGTGTTAGGCGTTACGCGTTGAGCGTTACGCGTATTTAATAATGATGGTCTCAATCACATTGGCGGCGTCTTCACATTTGTCTGTTACTGTTTCCATCACCTGGTAGATTTCTCTTTTTTTAATGACTTCCTTTGCGTCGGGCTCAGTCTCAAATAAGCGGTCGATGCTCATATCAAACACATCGTCAGCCTGATTTTCAATGCTGTTAATTTTCACCAGGGCATCGGTGATTTTTCTCATATCCCGCATATTCCTGAGTTCACTAACAGCAAGTCCGATTTGAATGGTTCCTTCCACGATGAGATCGGCCAGTTTCTGAATCCCCGTGTCATTCGGATTTACTTTATAGAAATTAATTTTTTTTGCGGTTGAATAAATATAATCGCATATATCGTCCAGCGCGCTGGCGAGATAATGAATGTCTTCGCGATCGAATGGTGTAATAAAATTCCGTCCGAGTTCAGTAAATACTTTATGGGTAAGGTCGTCGTTTACATGTTCCTGTTCCTCTACCTGGGAAACCAGGGCTGCCCTTTTATCAATATCCGGTTCACTGACAACTGTTTTTAACAGGCGTCCCATCTTTGTCACCCCTGCAGCAACTTCTTCAAAGAGGGAATAGAAGATCCTGTCTTTCGGCATAAAGATCTTCATGATATTATTCAGCGCCATTTTAAAAATTTGGGTAAAAATAGGGCTATTAGTGCCTGATTAGGTCCAATTCCGGTATGGTAATAATTTCTTAACATAGGCTGAACGCTTAACTTTCAACGCTTAACGCCGGAGTTCGCTATCAAAATCTAAGCTGGCTCGCTTGAACATAATTTGTTAACCTGTTATTTCTAGAATAATAAATGAATAGTAACTAACAGGGCGTTGATCGTTACGATGTTAGGCGTTAAGCGTGAGAAATGCACCATAATATCGTCGGTTACGACATTTAGGACTTGCCTGGATTCCGGTTGGTTTGAGGCGGGGAAATCATTTGCATCATATTGAAAAAGGCGCCAGCTTTTATTCTCATATTCCAGCGCGGTCATATGTTCTACCCAATCACCCGAATTCATATAGACTACTTTTCCCGCTGCATTTTCAACGGTCCGTATCACCGGCTGGTGGATATGGCCGCAAATCACATAATCATATTTTTTATTGATCGCCAGTTCGGAAGCGATCTGTTCCAGATCATTCACTTTGGCAACTGCTTTATTTACGCCTGCCATAATCTTTTTCGAAATGGACACTTTCTCTCTTCCGATCCAACCCAGCAATCCATTTACCATCCGGTTAAATAATATGAGCATTCCATATCCGTTGCTGCCCAACTTTGCCATGAAACGGGCACTGCCCTTCGTAGTATTATCAAATACATCTCCGTGAAAAATCCATGTCATCTGCTGGTCAATTTCCAATACCAGTTTATCTGTTAGTGTGAAATGACCCATATTCAAATCTGTATATTTCCGCAGCATCTCATCATGATTACCGGTTATGTAAACGACACGCGTACCATTGGTAATAAACTGCATGAATTCGCGGACTACCTGCATATGAAACGAAGGGAAATAACTTTTGCTGAACTGCCAGCCATCAATAATGTCACCATTTAAAATCAACATTCCGGGTTGAATACTGCGCAGGTAATTGAGAAGTTCCTTTGCCCTGCAACCATATGTTCCAAGATGAACATCCGATAAAACCACTACGTCTAAACTGCGTCTTTCCATTATGGAGGTTTTTCAAAAGTCGGAAATCCGTATTACTTAATCATTACGCAATAGTTATTTAAAGTTTAACTCCTTGCTGCCTTCTGTCAGACAAACCAGGCAGACCTAATTTTGCTAACTTTAAACAGAAGTAAAAAATGGATACACGCAGAGAGTTTATAAAAAAAGCGACGCTCTTATCCGGGATGGCCGGAATGAATACATTGATTCCTGCCTCTATTCAAAGAGCTCTTGCCATTGATCCCAAAGCGGGAACTACCTGGCAGGATGCCGAGCACATTGTGATACTGATGCAGGAGAACCGTTCTTTTGACCATTGTTTTGGTCAGTTGCGCGGTGTTCGTGGATTCAACGATCCGCGCGCGATCGATCTTCCCAATGGAAATCCTGTTTGGCTTCAATCAAACCAGGCTGGCGAAACGTATGCGCCATTTCATCTGAATATGAAAGATACCAGGGCAACCTGGATGAGTTCATTACCGCATTCCTGGGAGAATCAGGTGAATGCACGCAATGACGGAAGATTTGACCAGTGGTTAAATGTCAAGAGAAATAGTATTAAGGAGTATTCAGATATGCCCCTGACGCTTGGTCATTATAACCGGCAGGATATACCATTCTATTATGAACTGGCGGACGGATTTACAGTTTGCGACCAGCATTTTTGTTCGGCACTAACCGGCACCAATCCAAACAGATTATTTTTCTGGTCCGGTACCATACGTGCTGAACAAAATCAACATTCAATGGCTCATGTATGGAACGAGGATATGGATTATGCGACATTACATTGGAAGACTTTTCCTGAAGTACTGGAGGAAAATAATATTTCATGGAAATTCTATCAGAATGAATTGAGCATTGACGTCGGGTTTAAAGATGAACAGGATCCCTGGTTGTCAAATTTTCAGGATAATCCGCTGGAATTTTTTTCGCAGTATAATATCCGGCTCCATGACAAACATCTGGCTCAGGTTCGCAACCTGGCAGATACACTTCCGCGTGAACTCACGGAATTAAAACAGGAATGGGGAAAACTTCCGGCGGATGATCCTGCAAGAAAAAATCTTCAGAAAACAATAGATGAAAAGACAAATCAGCTGGATGCCGCGATGCAGGAATTGAAATCCGGTAATCAGGACAAATTTGACAGTCTTTCAGAGAAGGAAAAAAGTTTGCATCGTAAGGCATTTGTTACAAATACCAATGATCCGGATTATCATTCACTGGAAGAAATCGTTTATGATGATAATGGCGTAAAGCGTAATTTGAAAATACCCAAGGGGGATCTGCTGCACCAGTTTCGACAGGATGTGAATTCAGGGAATCTGCCTGCAGTATCCTGGCTGGCCGCACCGGAGAACTTATCGGATCATCCGTCTTCTGCCTGGTATGGAGCCTGGTATGTATCGGAGGTCATGGATATATTGACAAAAAACCCGGAAGTCTGGAAAAAGACAATTTTCATACTTACCTACGACGAAAATGATGGATACTTTGATCATCAGCCTCCCTTCGTGGCGCCTGATTCAGGTAATCCGGAAACCGGTAAGGCTTCAGAAGGACTTGACACCAGTGTAGAAATCGTAACGATGGCTGAAGCAAAACAAAGAAAAGGACATACTGCTTTTTTTCAGCGCGAAAGTCCGATAGGCCTGGGTTTCCGGGTTCCGCTGATTGTTGCATCACCCTGGAGTCGTGGAGGATATGTGAATTCGCAAATCTTTGACCTTACTTCTACAGTTCAATTCCTGGAGAAATTTCTAAGTCTTAAAACAGGCAAAAAGGTAAAGGACTCCAACATCAGTGAATGGCGTCGCACCGTATGTGGAGATCTTACTTCGGTTTTCAGGAACTCCGTAAACAATGAAACGGTTAGTCTGGAATTTCTGCGGAAGGATCCGTTTATGGAATCTGTATATAACGCCAAATTCAAAAAACTCCCGGACGATTTTAAAGCATTGAATTCAGAAGAAATCCGTTTGTTTCGAAGTAATCCATATGATTCACCTTATATGCCCCAACAGGAAAAAGGCATCAGGCCATCCAATGGACTTTTTTATCAATTACATGCTGAAGGAAAACTGAATGCGGAAAAAAAATCATTTGATATTCGTTTTGAATCCGGCAGTTTGGTATTTGGTGAAAAAACGCTGGGATCCGCTTTCAATGTATATGCTCCGGGTAAATATCGCCAGAATGTAAATGGATCGGCTGAATTCAGGGATCTTCGAACATGGGCTTTTGCTGTCAGATCGGCCGACCATGTTGAATATTCCTGGCCACTGGAGTCTTTCGAAAATAATATTTATTATTTAAGAAGCTATGGCCCCAATGGTTTTTTCCGCGAGTACAAGGGATCCGCACTTGATCCTTCGATGGACGTTACTTGCAATTATCAGGTCGACGGGAAAGATCAGATGAAACTGACGGGAAATATCAGTCTGACTCTTAACAATAGTGGCCGGGATCGCTTAACAGTCTTGATTACAGATAATGTGTATAAAGCCGGTTCAATAAAAAAAACACTGAATCCTTCAGCCGATCAATCTGGAAATATCAATATACCGATCGATCTTTCAAAACAATTTGGATGGTACGATTTTACAGTAACAGTTGAAGGAAGCAAAATATTCGCGAGAAGATATGCCGGCCGGGTGGAGACAGGTGAATCAGGATTCAGCGATCCGTTTATGGGAAGAACCATTTAAGTGTGGAAGTGTGGAAGTATGGAAGAATGGAAGTGTCGAAGCCAATCGAACTTCATCACTTTTTGTCACGCAACTGTCAACTGTCAACCGTCAACTACCCTAGTCCTTCCTCGATTCCAAAGTAAACCCAATCGATGTTCCCACATCCGGTGTGCTGCGCACGTGAATGGCCTGATCGTGCGCCTCAATAATATGTTTGCAAATGGCGAGGCCAAGACCTGTTCCACCTTTGTCGCGGCTCCTTGCTGAGTCGGTGCGATAAAATCTCTCGAAAATACGCTGGAGATGTTCTTCTTCAATGCCGATCCCGTCGTCGGTTATTTCTACCAGCACATGTCTGCCATCGGTTTTATATATGCTGGCTGTAATGCTGCCGTTTTGTTTTCCGTATTTTGAAGCATTTTCAACCAGGTTCAGCAATACCATGCGTATTTTTTCTTTGTCGGCAAAAACCAGGGTCGGGTATTCACAACCCTTTTTTATGCCCGTGCGCATATTTTTATCATGCATATTGATGGAAAGGGATTCAAAAACTTCACGGATCAGATCCTGAATTACAAAATTCTGTTTAAGCAATAATTGTTCTCCTCTTTCAAGTTTCGAAATTTCATCCAGATCGTTTACCAGGTTGACCAGCCTTTCCACATTCCTTTCAGTATTTTCCAGAAATCGTTTTCGCACTTTCAGATCGTCCATGGCACCGTTCAACAGAGTATCGATATAACCCTGAATCGCGAAAATGGGGGTTTTGAACTCATGCGAAAGATTCTGTAAAAATTCTTTCCGGAAGGCTTCGTTTTTGCGCAGCAATTCGATTTCTTCGGTTTGTTTATTGCCCCATCTCTCCACATCTTCGTGTACTTCATCAATACTTTTCTTAGGGAGTATATATTTAAAATAAACTTCTTCTTTCCGTGTGGCCTTTGTCTGGTGTATGAATTTATAAATCAGTTTGATTTTCCGGTAAATAAATTTCTCAAGGATAAACTGAATCAGAAGATAAGAGCCGGTGAACACCAGCAGCAGGGAACCCAAACCATATTTCCAGTTGGAACTGAGGAAAAGGACGCCAATGGCAACCGAACCTGAAATGACTAGAGCCGTGAATGCGGATAATTGCTTGGGCGTAAGATTCTGCGTGTTGAGCATTTAGTTCACAAACTTATAACCCACCCCCTTTACGGTCGTAATGCAGTCTAATCCGAGTTTCTGACGGATCTTGCGGATATGCACATCAATGGTGCGGTCTCCAACAATAACATCATTACCCCATACCTGGTTCAGGATTTCATTACGCAAAAATACTCTTCCCGGGCGGGAAGCCAGGAGATAAAGCAGCTCGAATTCTTTTTTTGCCAGGGTAACCTGTCGCTCATCCACCAATACTTCGAATTTTGTAGGGTCGATGCTCAGATTTCCCCTTTTCAGGGTTTTTTCAGCAGATTCTTTGTTTGAACGGCGCAGGAGCGCGCCAACACGGCTGACAATTACTTTCGGACTGACCGGCTTATTTACATAATCGTCCGCCCCGCTTTCAAGACCTTTAATATGGAAACCTTCATCGTTTAGTGCCGTCAGCATAAGAATGAGGGTGTCGTGGAAAATCGGCTGTGTTCGCAGGATTTCGCATACTTCGACACCGCTTTTCTTCGGCATCATGATGTCCAGGATGATCAGGTCAGGATGGGTGGATTTGGCCTTGGAAAGGGCATCATCCCCGTCTTTGGCGGTGGTAACCTCATATCCTTCCCGAACAAGGTTATATTGGAGAACTTCAAGGATGTCCGGCTCATCATCAGCGATCAGGATTTTCTTGCCTTTGGCATCCATTAACAAAAAATTTACGCAAACCTAATCGAAATATGGCGTTAGCGCAGATAAAAGGGGGGAGTTTACAATTTTTTAATACAGGAATTCCGGGAAGCCTAAGGCTTAAACCGCAAAACGCAAGGATAAAATACAAGTTTTCTCAACTTTCCCTAAGCTCTCCACCATAAACCCTGTGGCAGAATCGTTAACAGTCAACCGTTCCACAACGGGATCAACCGTCAACCATCAACTGTCAACCATCCTTGAACATCCCGGAATTGGCTGTATTTTTGTCTTACCGGGTGGACCGCCTTAATATGAAAAAAATTGTCCGTTTTATCCTAATTCCGTTAACCCTTCTACTGGTTAGGCCCGTTTTTGCCCAAACGGCCAGTCCGTCTTTTAAGGTTCAACAGGACCGGAAATTATGGCACGACAATATAGATAAAGAACAGAAAAGGCTATTGGCCCTCGATGGCAAGGCTGATGAGGTGATCCAGGCTTCCAAAGATGATAATGTTAATCTCCAGATAGCGGACGTGATGATCCGCCAGGTGGACCTTCTCCAGGAAAAAATAGAAATGGACTCCAGCCTGAGCGCGCAAATGAAGATTAAAAACCTGCGCTCACTGGAAGCCATGATCAAGGGCTATAACAATAATTTCAGGAAAAAAGATTTTCCCCCTTCCATGGCACCATCGCTTTTTGATGCTTTTGTAAAAGCGATGCAATACGACCGGATAAATACGAGTATTGAAACGGTGATTGCGGAAAACAGTTATGGAACGGGAAAGATTTTGGTAGACTGTTTTTTATTACCCGTTCCGAATTCCGGTGTAAAAAATTCCCGCGAGATCCTGATACGCAAATATTGCGAACTGCATCCGGATGAAATTTTCACAATACTAAGCGCCAATCCTACACTTAACATATGCTGACAGCCTTGTCATCATTGGGGGTAAGAAGAATATCCGCAAACTTTACGACTACGCATCGGGAACCTCAGCTCTTTCCTACAGGATCCGGAACAGCCACGACTCCGTGATCATGATGGTCGGCAAAATTGCATCCAGCAAAAGCGGACAGTTATACCTTCCATTTCTCGATAATCTGATCAGCCACCGTATTACGATTGCTGATATAGACAGAGTAAAAGATAATAATGTCCTTTATTACAAATTGCTGGTTCAAACCCGTATGGACTATGCGGCAAGAATGCTTCCGCCATTGCAGGATACGGCGCTGGAAATGGACGCCCTTACCGTCATGTTGCAAAATAAGGGTAAGGATGTTTTTGTTCGTGAAATCAATGCCCTGCATGATAAGCCGGCATCCGTCCGATTTAAAATACTGGATCCCCTGACACCGGCAGAACTGTATTATCTCGTCGTACTCAGTGAGGACGAAATTTATACTTCCAGTTACCTGGGCGTTTATGATCGGATTTTTCAAAAAATGTCTGCTCCGCGCGGAGATAGCCTGATTATAGAAATGCATGGTGATTACTTCAGAAAGTTCATTAAAATGGCCGCGGCTTATAATAAACTGGATAATTTCCTGAGCACCATGGACAGGGATAATGCTGCTACGATTATGAAAGCATTTATCATCGGGTTGGAAAGGGCAAATGAAGAAGATGCCGTGGATGTAGCCGATTCTTATAGTAGCATCTTCGATAAAAATCCACAGCTCGCTTTATTTGTTTTAAATGAAGTAAAATGGAATTATAAAAGAAACCTGCTTAACAGCGATAAACGTGGTACGGTAATCTATCATTTGCTGGAGGCACTTTTTGAATCGGCTGATACCACCCAGTCACAGGCCCTGGAACTTTCTGCAAAACTGGGTATCCCGCCCGTCTATACAGTGAATTATGATTCCCTGAAAGACGATAGTGGCCGGGTCATACAGCAGGTTTTCTTTTACGGGGATGAAGACAAGGACGGACAGAATTCTTACCAGGATTTCCTTCGGCTATTTTTAAACAGAGCAGATTGGAAAGTCACGCTGAATCCGACAAAAGAATGGATTATGATCCAGTCCCTGAAGGGAAAACCGGTGTGGATCTTTGCCAATCGTCCACTATATGGTGAGGATGATCCGGACGATAAAGCGCAACATCATTTGGACGATTATTTGTACGATAATAAATTACAACCGTCCATTTATATACATCGTGGACATAGCTATCATGTGCGCTATACATTGAAACAACTTCAGCCATCTGCGAAAATTGTGATCCTGGGCTCCTGTGGCGGTTATAATAATCTGAGTGAAGTGTTAAGTATTAGTCCGGATGCCCATATCATTTCCTCCAAACAGGTTGGCACCAAAACGGTGAATGAGCCAATTTTGCAGGCGATCAACGCGGATCTTCTGGAGGGAAATAATATCGACTGGTTACCCATCTGGAAAGGATTGACAGAAAGATTTAAAAAAGATCCCGTTGCCCGCGAGCGCTTTGATGATTATATCCCCCCATATAAAAATCTCGGCGTTATTTTTATAAAAGCTTATCGCAACGCCATGGGAGAAGAGGAGTAAAGACAACTTACCTTTGACCTGTAGATTAGTTTATTGCTTTTTCTCGTTTAATATTTACTTTTTCTTCGATGCCCTCATCCATTTCAAGGAAAAAAATTTTTGATTTTAGCCAGCTGCGTAGGGTATTGCAATATACCAGGCCCTATAAAAAATGGTTTTACGGATCGATTACTTTGTCTATTCTGCTGGCAGTGATTTCACCACTTCGGCCCTTTCTGATTCAATATACGGTGAACACATATATACATGGTGGGCTTACCTCCGATCTGACGGTAAGGGAACGGATGATTCAACTCCTCACTTATGTTACCATTCTGCAAATCGGAATCTTATTGATTGAGACACTGCTGAGGTTTTATTTTTCATTTATTACTGCCTGGTTGGGCCAGACTGTTGTAAAGGATCTGCGGATCGCTGTTTACAAAAGGGTGCTAAAATTGAATCTTTCACAGTATGATAAAACGCCCATCGGAACCCTGACTACCCGTACGATCAATGATATTGAAGCCATCAACGATATTTTTTCAGAAGGATTGATACCGATAGTTTCCGACCTCTTATCCATCATTTCCATTCTGCTTTTCATGTTCCTGTCCAACTGGCAGCTGACCCTGATTTGTCTGATTCCTTTTCCGATTCTGATTGTAGCTACCTATTTTTTTAAGGAAACTGTGAATAAATCGTTTATACGAGTCCGTAATGCGGTGGCAGCCCTAAATGCATTTGTTCAGGAACATATTACAGGAATGCAGATTGTACAGGCTTTTGCTGCGGAAAAAAGGGAATATAACAATTTCAGAAAAATTAATAAGGAGCACCGGAATGCAAATATCAAAGCGATTTTTGCCTATTCTGTTTTTTTCCCCATTGTAGAAATAGTGCTGGCATTCTCAACCGGATTACTGGTCTGGTGGGGTGCAAGTGAAGTGCTTCACCTGTCAGAAAAACAGGCAGCTTCACTGACCGGCGAAATCATTGCTTTCTTTTTATACCTCAATTTGTTATTCAGGCCGTTGCGACTGATCGCTGACAAATTCAACACATTGCAGATGGGTATGGTGGCCAGTGAACGTGTTTTCAGAGTACTGGATAATGCAGATATGATGCCTGACGATGGGCAGTATGCGCCTGTGAAACTCAGAGGGCGCGTGAAGTTTGATCATGTTTATTTTGCCTATACTGATGAGCGTTGGGTTCTGAAGAATATTTCATTCGGAATTGAGCCGGGAGAGACACTGGCGATTGTTGGGCATACAGGTAGTGGAAAAACCTCCATTATCAGTATTCTTAACCGGTTATACGCCATACAAAAAGGCAGCATTTTGATTGATGACCACGCCATTGAAACCTATAAACTGGATGTTTTAAGAACAAATATCGGGGTGGTATTGCAGGATGTGTTCCTTTTTTCGGGATCGGTACTCGATAACATTACCCTTCGAAACAGGGAAATCCCTTTTGAACGGGTGGTAAATGCTGCTAAACTGATTGGAATGCATGATTTTATAATGCGTCTTCCGGGCGGTTACGATTATGATGTGATGGAACGGGGTAATACACTTTCCCTGGGACAGCGGCAACTACTGTCCTTTATACGCGCTCTCCTGTTCAATCCCTCCATTCTCATTCTGGATGAAGCCACCTCTTCGGTAGACACTGAATCAGAAAGACTGATTCAGGAAGCCATCGGAAAACTGATTGCTGACCGCACGTCCATCGTTATCGCACATCGACTTTCCACCATCCGGAAAGCAAATAAAATCATCGTACTGGACAAAGGGGAGATCCTTGAAATAGGCACCCATGAAGAGCTGATTGAAAAGGAAGGCTTTTATTTCAAATTGCATCAAATGCAGTTTGAAAAGCTAAACGCTTATTAAGCCTAAAGCTCAAAGCTTAAAGCCTAAAACCAGGCATTTATCAGAGCGATTAACCATATAACCTGCGATATCAGTCCTCTAATTTGTCAAGCCACCAAAAATGCAGAAGTTTTAGGCTTTAAGCTTTGAGCTCTTAGGCTTAAAAATTGACTTGAAATTCGGGCCCACTCCCATATCTTTGCGGCAAAATTAGATACCGCATGTTCGGAAGACGGGTCAAATCTTTATTGGTAGCGGGTTTCAGCGTTTTTTTAGTATCTTTTTTCAACCCGGTATTGGCACAGGAAGACAGTGCTCATAAGGAGGCCAAAAACAGTTTTAATGCCAAAGAAATCATATTCGGTCACGTACTGAATAATCATGATTTTCACATCATCGACATAGTGCACGATGATGGCTCAAAACATCCGATATCTATTCCTCTTCCCGTAATCCTGTATTCGAAACAAAGGGGGTTGACAGCCTTTATGTCATCCAGGTTCCATCATGGGGAGCAGAACTATGATAATTACATGATGCTGACGAGTGAAAAAATCGACGAGTTGAAGCTCGATCCCAAAAAATACAACGCACAGGATATTGTGGCCGTAGATGACAAAGGTGTCATAGATCCATACCATCAGGATTTACGATATTTCCCTGACGCGCAACGTGGTGCAGATGTTAATCGGTCTTGCCTTGTTTACCTGGGTGATGCTGATCATCGCAAAAAAATACAAATTCGGCCAGGGCGTTACTTCGGCTCCAAAGGGTTCTCAAAGCCTGCTCGAACCGGTTATTACATTTGTGCGGGATGAAGTGGGAAAACCAAATCTTGGTCCGAGTGCTGATAAATACCTTCCCTTCCTTTTGACCATCTTCTTCTTTATTTTAATAAATAATATTATTGGATTGATCCCCGGCTCGGCCAATGTTAGCGGTAATATTGCTTTTACGGCTGTGCTGGGAATAATATCTTTTGTGGTCATTCTTTTTAGTTCGGACAAGCATTACTGGGGTCATATTTTCAATCCGCCCGATGTGCCACTGGGTGTGAAATTTATCCTGGTGCCGGTCGAATTTATCAGTGTTTTTATTAAGCCCTTTGCGCTCATTATACGTTTGTTTGCAAATATGGTGGCGGGTCATATCATTATTATCTGTTTGATTTCGCTGATTTTTATTTTTGGAAACATGAATAAATTTGCTGGCTGGGGAACGGCACCATTTTCCATTGCCTTTACCATATTTATTTATTTTATCGAAGTGCTGGTGGCGTTTTTACAAGCCTTCATATTTACCATGCTGACGGCCGTATTTATTGGTCAGGCATTAGAAGGCAAACATCATCAGCATGATCGAAAAGCATGAGGATTCCATGCTTGCATAAGTTTTTTTTCACTTAATATAAAGCCTTGATTATGGATTTATTGACTATCATGCTCAGCTCTCCGCTTGCCAATGCAGGTGGTGCAGTGGGCGCCGGACTTGCTGCGGTCGGAGCAGGTATTGGTATTGGCCAGATTGGTAAGGGGGCTGTAGAAGCCATCGCCCGCCAACCGGAAGTTGCGAACGACATTAGGGCAAACATGATTCTGACAGCTGCTCTGGTAGAAGGAGCCGCGCTGTTTGCAATCATTGTAGGCTTTTTGGCAATGGTATTATAGTCATTGCAAGCGAATAACTGTATCCAAAGCAAAGGGCGGAGGATACAGTTTATTTCAATCGAAAAGATCATTAGTATTCAAAATAATAACCGGTTATGAAACTACTTCTTCCCGAATTTGGATTATTGATATGGACATTGCTGGCATTCCTCATTGTATTTTTTATTCTGGGGAAATATGCATGGCCGGCCATTGTAAAGGGATTAAGGGACAGGGAATCCGGCATCACGGATGCACTCGCAACGGCAGAACGGGTAAAAGCGGAAATGGCCCAATTGAAAAGTGAAAACGAGGCCCTGCTTGCCCAGGCGCGTGAAGAAAGAGCCCTCATGCTCAAAGAGGCCCGCGATACAAAAGATAAAATCATTAATGAAGCGAAAGAGCAGGCAAAAGCAGCAGCTGATAAGATACTTACAGATGCACAGGTAATGATTGAACAGAGAAGAATGGCTGCCCTCATCGAAGTGAAAAATGAAATCGGTATGATCGTCGTTGAAATTTCTGAAAAGATTCTGCGCCGTCAGCTGGACAACCTGCCGGAACAGGAGAAATATATAAAACACCTGGCCGAAGAAGTTAAACTGAATTAAAATTCGGGAACGGGTATTTCGAAAATGAATTCCCTATTCTCTCCTGCCTGGTGCAGATCAAATTTTTCCAAACATGCCAAATCCCCGTCTTGCTGCCAGATATGCAAAATCCCTGATTGACCTTTCAATTGAACGTGGTCAGCTGGAACAGGTTTACCTGGATAATCTGTATTTAAAGGGCATTATGCAGGGTAGTCAGGAGCTTATCGACTTCCTGAACAATCCGGCGATCAACAGCGAGAAAAAACTCAAAGTAGTTCAGGCACTCCGGTCAGGACAAACCAGTGAGATAACGCAAAATTTCAACGATCTGCTCATTAGGAAGGGACGTGAAAGTTATCTTCCTGAAATCGCGGATGCATTCATAGAGCAGTATAAAGAATACAAGGGAATCATGACGATTACCTTAACCACTGCAGTTCCGGTTAGTGACGAAGTAAAAAATGTTTTCATCAGCAAATTAAAACGGGAAGCTAATTTGAAAGAGGTAGAGCTGATCTGCCTGGTGAATGAAAATATCATCGGCGGATTCATTTTGGAAGGCATGGGGAGAAGGATAGATGCCAGCATAGTTTATGACCTGACTAAAGTCAGAAACCGTTTCTTAACAAACGAATATATTTACAGGTTCCGCTAATCAAACAGAAGACCAATTTAAAAATAAAATATGGCAGAAATAAAACCAGACGAAATTTCAGCGATCATCCGTCAGCAGATCAGCATATTCGATTTGACAACAGAGATGGAGGAAGTAGGAACAGTACTCCAGGTAGGAGATGGTATCGCCCGTGTTTTCGGACTGAATAATGTGGGTAGTGGAGAATTGGTGGAATTCGAAAACGGAATTCGGGCAATCACATTAAACCTGGAAGAAGACAATGTGGGTATTGTACTTATGGGTGATTCCGGTGAAATCAAGGAAGGTGCAAAAGTGCGTCGTACCGGAAAGATCGCATCCATAAAAGTATATGAAAGTATGTTGGGCAGGGTGGTGAATACACTGGGCGAAACGATTGACGGCAAAGGACCACTCACAGGTGAAAGTTTTGAAATGCCCATCGAGCGCAAAGCGCCAGGTGTTATTTTTCGTGAACCGGTGAAAGAACCCCTGCAGACAGGCATTAAAGCCATTGATGCCATGATCCCGATCGGACGTGGACAACGTGAACTGATTATCGGTGACCGTCAGACAGGAAAGACAGCGATTGCCATTGACACTATTATCAATCAGAAAGAATTTTACAAAGCCGGTAAGCCGGTTTATTGTGTTTATGTCGCCATCGGCCAGAAAGCATCGACTGTTGCGGGTATCATGCAAACACTGAATGAAAGTGGTGCCATGGCTTATACGGTTATTGTAGCTGCTTCTGCATCTGATCCGGCTCCTTTGCAATTCTATGCGCCTTTTGCGGGTGCTGCGATCGGAGAATATTTTCGCGATACAGGTCGTCCGGCACTGATCATCTATGATGATCTTTCGAAACAGGCCGTAGCCTATCGTGAAGTATCTCTTTTATTAAGGCGTCCGCCAGGCCGGGAAGCATATCCGGGTGATGTATTTTATCTCCATAGCCGGCTACTTGAACGGGCTGCAAAAATTATTCAGGATGACGGCGTTGCCCAAAATATGAATGACCTGCCTGAATCACTTAAGGGGAAAGTGAAAGGAGGTGGTTCACTTACTGCACTTCCAATTATTGAAACACAGGCGGGAGACGTATCCGCGTATATTCCTACCAACGTAATTTCGATAACCGACGGACAGATTTTCCTGGAAGGAAATCTTTTTAACGCGGGTATCCGGCCTGCAATTAACGTAGGTATTTCGGTCAGCAGGGTAGGCGGTAATGCACAAATTAAGTCCATGAAAAAAGTAGCCGGTACATTGAAACTGGATCAGGCACTCTACCGGGAAATGGAAGCTTTTTCAAAATTCGGAGGTGACCTGGATGCAAGCACGAAGCTGGTACTGGATAAAGGGGCAAGAAATGTTGAAATTTTGAAACAACCGCAATATGCTCCGGTACCTGTTGAAAAACAAGTAGCTATTATTTATCTCGGTACCCAGGGCCTGCTTCGTGAGGTCAAAGTGAGTAAAGTGAAGGCATTTGAAGAGCATTTCCTCATGGAAATGGAGAATAAATTACCGGAAGTGCTGGCCGAATTCAAAAAGGGAAACCTTTCAGATGAACTGATAAGGAAAACAGTCCAATTAGCCAATGAACTGATACCGCAATACAAATAAAGTGATGACCAGGATGCATTCCCATTTTGGGCCAATTGCATTCAAATACAGGAAAACAGCTACCAGAAAGGATCTCCGGCTTTTAAGCCGGAGATTTTTTTCTTTCCCTTTGATGACTGGGAAAACATGCAAGTAATTATACTATTTTTTTTAAAACGCTTGCATTATTGAAAAACGCTTGCAATCTTTGTCTTGCAGCGATGCCGTACCAATCTCCTGATTAACTTCCCTTTCCAATCTTCCTGAACATTTTTATTATTTTTTTTCGATAGAGGTATCCAATCCTTCAGAAAAATTGCTTTTGACCAATTACTATGGTTTATCAAGTAATCCTTGTTAAAACAAGTTATGAAGCAGTTGAGTCTGACAGTTGATGGTAATTCGAAACCTCATTTTATTTTGAGAATAACTTCAGTTCTTACTATATTTTTTATTACAGTTACAGCACAGGCGCAATCGATCATTCCTGAGCTCAGTTTTAAAAACCCTGTTTTAAAAACAGGCAAAGGATGTCCGGGGGAAGGTCTGGATGGGGCTGTTTATATTTTTGAGAATGTGGGCTGGAACATAGATGCGCTGGTTACGATTCTTGGCCGCAGTAGTTCCGAAGTGACATTGTCGGCAGCAGATATCCAGGGCCCGGAGCAGGACAGTGCGGGTGGAACCGGTGATGATAATGCCTGGCAGCCCAGGATACGATACGCCGATGGCAAAGCCCCGGCACATCAGACCTGGTGGATGGAATTTAAGATTTCATTTGTGAAACATTTGGATCGGAATACATCTATATCAGTGAATCAGTTCTTTGTTTCTGGTTTGGATATAGACGGTGACGGATACCAATTGCACGAATTTCAGTCTTATTACAAGATGCAATTTTTTTCTCTTGAACCATTTACAGCTGTATTCGCATCATCTGTTCAGGGTTCCGAAATGGACCCCCTGCTGAAGGGCAAACGATTCGATGGTTCTTCAAAAAATTATCCTGGAATATCTATGACAGCGCAAGACGCAATGGTAAATAATTTATATACGAATTCCAGTTCTATGGTTGTACGGCTTGGGGCTGAAACCGGAAAGACCGGATCAACAAAGGCCGACAGGATGTATGGACTTTTATTCAAGTCTTTAGTCTTTGATGTTCCCGATGCGCAAAAGGAACCTGTTAATCTGGTTGCTTACCGTTAAGAAAGTATGGGAGTATGGGAGTATGGGAGTATGAGAGTGTGAGAGTAAAAGAGTAATAGTTTTTAGATACTATAATATCATTTGAAGTTTTAGTTTTAAAGGGTACGATCAACAACGGCCGGGTTTGTCTAAACCTGGCCTTTTTATGATTATTTGGTTTATATTATAAACTAATTTACATTTGTATTCTGGTTGTTATAAACGCTAAATTGCAGAAATGTTTTCGCGGAGTCCCTTTATAAGAAAAATCAAAAAAGCCCGGCTTCTGGGACTCGCACTGATGTTGACCCAATTTTATACAGGGGCCTATTCACAAACTCAGATTTCCGGCAGAATAAACGATACAAAGGGTCATCCCATTCCGGGTGCCAGTATCAGCGTAAAGGGCAGCTTCGACGGGGCCACTTCTGATTCAAGCGGTATTTATTCATTCAGCAGCACAGATACTGGTTTACAGACGCTAAAAGTGAGTTCTGTGGGTTATCGTGCCATTGAAGTGACTATGCAAATGACAGGCAAATCTGTCAAATTGGATCTCCAATTAAAGGAAGAGCCCAATGAACTAAAAGCCGTTACGATCTCTGCCGGTTCATTTGCAGCCGGTGACAAAACCAGGGGCGCCGTTATGAGTTCGCTGGATATTGCGACTACAGCCGGCTCTAATGCCGATATAACAGCTGCTTTAAAGACCCTTCCCGGTACACAGCAGGTCGGCGAACAGGAGGGTCTGTTTGTGCGTGGTGGAACGGGGCAGGAGACCAAACAATTCATCGATGGAGGCCTGGTAAATAATCCCTATTACACCAGCGTTCCGGATATATCTACCCGTGGCAGGTTTTCACCTTTCCTTTTTAAAGGAACCGTTTTTAGTACCGGTGGCTATTCGGCATTATATGGCGAAGCACTTTCTTCAGTCGTATTACTTGAATCCATCGATCTTCCGGAAAAGTCTGAAATAGATGCCTCCATTTCGCCGATTGTGGTGGGCGTGGGAACACAGCAGCTTTCCAGGGATAAAAAATCTTCCTGGGGTATGAGTTACAGTTATGTGAATGTGTCTGTTATACTTTGGCCTGGTCAGCCAGAAGCCTGATTATTTTCGCCTGCCGGCTTTTCATAACGCAGACGCGAACTTTCGGATCAAAACGAAGACGGGGGCATGATAAAATTCTATACAACATTTGCATACAACGACCTCGGTCTCCGAACGCCGGATATTGACAGTCCTCATCTGAAAAACGCTTTCAACCTGGCAAACCATAACTGGTATAATAATTTGAGCTGGCGCGAAAATCTGAGTAACGGCTGGAAAATGATGCTGGGCGCAGGTTTCAGCACGAACCTTGATAATATACAGCAGCAGACACAGGATTCGCTTAACCAACCCCATTATTTTCCTGATTCTGTTTACTGGATGAAACCCAAAAGTTTTATTCTTACCAATAAACAAAATCTCGCGCAGGTCAAAGCTGTATTTGAGAAGAAGCTTTTCGGATTGAGTGCTTTGCGTTTTGGCAGCGAATATTGGTACAACTATAACCCATTGAAGTATAACGATACGTTACGGGTACTGAAAGATAACCTGGTTTCGGTGTTTGCGGAAACAGATATTTATCTTACGAATGAACTGGCTGCGAAACTGGGCGTTCGCTATGAATATTCATCTTTACTGAAGCAGTCAGATATTGCGCCGCGTGTTTCTCTTGCCTATAAAACCGGAAAGGATGCCCAGATTTCTGCAGCGTATGGAATTTTTTATCAGAAACCAGATAACCAGCAGTTATTCTATACTTCGGCGCCTGGGTTTCACACAGGCAACCCATTATATCCTGAATTACCAGAAGATGACAAAGGACAGGGTATTCCGCGTAGAGGCTTATTATAAGCAATATAAGGACCTGGTGAAAACGGTTCCGCTCAGCTATAATTATTTCGGATACAATAATGGAGGAAGTGGATTTGCTGACGGTTTAGATCTGTTCTGGAGAGATAAAAAAACATTTAAGGATTTTGATTACTGGATCAGTTATTCTTATATCAATACCAAAAGGGAATTCATGAATTACCCGGTGAAACTGACACCTGATTTTGTGGCAACCCATACTGCTTCCCTGGTAATGAAACGTTTTATTACCAACTGGAAAACAGGGTTTAATCTGACTTATACTTTTGCTACCGGCAGACCATATTATAATTTCATGGTTAATAATACCGGGAAATATTTTACCGCAGATGAGGGTCACACCAAAGATTATCAAAATCTGAGTTTTAGTTGTGAATACGTTCCGAGTCTGGGGAAAGTAAATCCGAAAACTTTTATCGTATTATTCGCGAGCATGAGTAATGTTTTGGGATATAATCCGATTTACGGTTATCATTATTCTTTTGATGGAACGGTTAAACAACCCATTACTCCGCCGGCCAATCGCTTTTACTTTATAGGATGCTTTTTAAGTTGGGGTGTAGACCGTACGCAGGATGCGATTAATAATAATTTATAATTTCTCACATAAATAAACCTTCAATGAAATCCTTTCTTTTTTCTCTCATGTTATTTGGATCACTGGTTGCTTCTGCTCAAAGTGATAAATATGCGGCCGCGATGGAGAAAACATTTCATTTATTTGATACCGCTAAAACCACAGCTGATCTGCTTTCTGTAGCAAATACGTTCGAGCGGATTGCTGAAGCGGAAAAAACCCAATGGCTTCCTTATTATTATGCTGGTCTTGCCTTATCAACTGCGGGCTGGAATGATCCAAAAATGGATAAGGACGCGAATTCAACCCGGATCAATACGCTCTGTGATAAAGCGGAAGCGCTGGATAAGAATTCCGAGATATATGTGCTCAGAAATATGTCTGCTACCCAGCAAATGATGGTGGATCCGCAAACACGTTGGCAGACTTACGGAATGCAGGCCGGTAAGGACCTGGAAATTGCGACACAATTGAACCCGGACAATCCGCGCATTTATTATCTGAAAGGAGAAAGTTTAATAAATACACCTGTTGCTTTTGGAGGCGGTAAGGATAAAGCGAAGCCTATGTTTGAAAAAGCCATTGAACTATACAAAACTGAAAAACCAAAACCAATGTGGCCTAATTGGGGACGTGAAAGAGCAGAAGAAGAATTAGCGAAATGTCAATAAATAAATAGTATGAATGTTTTCAAAGACCTGGATCCTATGCTTGCACTCGCAATTGCGTCTTGCAATTATTTCTTTGCTGATGCGGGAAAAAGAAGCAGATTTTTCTGTTTTGAAAGAAAGAACTGAAGCAACGGCCGGGAACCTGAGTGTTCAGATAAATAAATTACGGGAAGCCGGTTATATAGAAGTAACAAAAGATTTTAAAGATAATTACCCGCATACGATTTGTAGAATCACAGACGCGGGTTCGAAAGCATTCGAACTATATGTTAAAAGCCTGCAGTCGTATTTGACGGTTAAAAAGATCTAGTATAATCCGTAAGTCCTAAATCTGAAAGTGATTAAATATCAAACGTCATTTCCACATTTCCACATTCCATTTCCACCTCACCTCATTTCTACCCTTCCACACTTACCACATTTTAAAAGCCCTCCACGTTGTTTAACGGGAGGGCTTTACAATTCCGGCAATTCGGCTGCCGGATACGTTTTTGAAAAAATTATCCTTTGGCAAGTTTCATAATCATTCTTTCCTTGCTGTTGATGGTTACTTCCAGGGTATAAAGCCCGGGATGCAGGTTATGTGTGCCTTCCAGTGTATAAGTATTTGCGCCAAACTCCGCTTTCTGTCCTTCTTTCAAAAGGATATTTCCTTTTTCATCTTTCACTTTCATCATTACATATGAATTCTCGTTCAACTGAACGTTCACAAGAATATCATTGGCCAGCGGATCAGGTGTTACACTGAGAGATGCCAGACTTTTGGTATTAAACATTCTTGCGATCAGCACTTTGGAGTAAACTATATTTCCATTGGCATCTACCTGTTTCAGACGGTAATAAAAGTCATTGTTCAAAGCAATGGCAGTGCGGAAATGATCGCGAAAATTAAACTGACCTTCCTTGACCGCCCCTTTGTTCTCTACTGTGCCGATGGATTCGAATTTCATTCCATCCAGGCTCCGTTCGATAATAAAATGATCAAAGTCTCCGGCAACTGTACTCCAGTTAAGCTCAAAATAGTTTCTGCCATAAGACGCATTAAACGCAGAAAGGCTTCCTTGCAGGGTGATGCTTTTGGGATTACTTGTTGTATTGGAACTGGTGTCGGTAATTTCTTTTAGGGATAGATGGCTGCTGTTGGCTAATAAGCTTGCGGGTAATATCAGCAACAGATAAAGGCTGAATTGAATGATCCTTTTCATTTTGAAAATTTCAGAAAGTGAACAATTTGATGATGCTCAGCTTAAAGGGAAAACAACAGGTCATTCAAAAGAAGAGGGATCGGATATGACAATAAATGCTTGATGACTATTTGGAAAGGATTCTCAGGTGGTTTTGACAGGTATCGATCTAATGGATTAAGATCCGGGGTAGGTTTCAAAGATAGTTTGCGAAATCGGTAAATGCAATAGCCTGCTGAAAAAAGTACTTTCTCAGCTTTCTTCAATCTTTTCATCTTCCGCGCCGGCAAGAACGACAGATCCCATTTTCTTCAGCGGATTTTTATGATTTTCAATGAATTCCTTCCTTTTCTGATAGATATCGAGGCATCCATAAACCGCAGCCAGGAAAGAGCCGGTGTCTGCTTTGTTCTTACCCGCAATATCGAAGGCGGTTCCATGATCAGGTGAAGTCCGGATAACCGGCAACCCCGCAGTATAATTGATTCCTTCTCCAAAAGCCAGTGATTTAAAGGGGATCAGACCCTGGTCGTGGTACATTGCCAGAACCCCGTCAAACTTCTGTTGTTGGTTGCGGGCAAAAAAAGCATCCGCACTATAAGGCCCGTATACCAGCATATTGTGTTTGGCGTCCTTGATAGCTGGCTTAATAATATCTTCTTCCTCCCTTCCAATCAGGCCATCGTCTCCGGCATGTGGGTTAAGGCCGAGAACGGCAATTCGAGGTTTATCAATACCAAAATCCCGGATCAGGGAATCTTTCATGATATTCAACTTGGAAATAATGGTTTCCCTGGTAATATTTTTGGCGATCTCGCTTACGGGCACATGTTCCGTTACAAGACCCACACGGAAATTTTCAGAACTCATAAGCATGAGTACGTCTCTTACCGCAAATGCCTGCTTTAAGTAAGGCGTATGACCGGTGTAATTAAAATCGGCGGACTGAATATTCTTTTTATGAATAGGCGCTGTAACCAGAGCATCAATTTTTTTGTCTTTCAGGGCTTCTGTTGCCGAAATCAATGATTTTACAGCGTATAATCCACCCGTATCAGTTAATTGTCCGGGGTTGATAGATACTTCTTCTTCCCAGCAATTATATAAATTGACCTGTTTGTGAAATGGTCTGGAAAGGTCTTTAATATGCTGGTAATTGAAGGTGGCATCCGGGATTGATTTGCGGTAAAAATTGATCAGTTTATTGGATCCAAAAAGGATGGGTGTGCAAATTTCCAACAGCCTGTTATCAGAAAATGTTTTGATTGCCAGTTCAGTTCCGATACCGTTCAAATCGCCGATAGATATACCGATAACAGGTCTTTGTTGTGGAATACTCATGTATTATTTTTCGATGTATAAAAATACGATTATTAGCCTGAAGGATGGTTTATTTTTGCTTTATGACGCATTTGCAAAGACCGCTCAATCTGAAGAAATCCCTGGGTCAGCACTTTCTGAAAGATGAGTTGGTTTGCCAGTTGATTGTAGACGCTCTCCAACAAAAAAAGTTTACTCAGTTACTGGAAATTGGTCCAGGGGCCGGGGCCCTGACCAAACATCTCATCGGAATAGAAGGAGTGGACTTCAGGGCGGTAGAAATCGATCGGGAGAAAGTCGCTTTTCTAAAAAAAAAATATCCCGTCCTTCAGGACCGCATCATAGAGCTCGATTTTCTGCAAATGGAAAAACCTTTTGAAGGCCCCTTTACGATTATTGGTAATTTCCCTTATAATATTTCTACAGAAATTCTATTCAAAGTGCTGGGTTGGAGGGAAGACGTGGAACGGGTGATTGGTATGTTTCAGAAAGAAGTGGCTCTTCGCATTGCAGCTTCAGAGGGTAATAGAATTTATGGTGTTACAAGTGTGTTATTGCAGGCTTTTTTCGATGTGGAATATTTGTTTGAAGTCAGTGAGCAGGCCTTTAATCCGCCTCCTAAGGTAAAAAGTGCAGTCATAAGCCTTACCCCAAAGAAAGAACCACCTCCTGTCAAAACTGAAAAAAAATTCTTTTTACTTGTAAAAACTGCATTTAACCAACGAAGGAAAACCTTGCGCAATGCAGTAAAAAGCCTGTTTACTGATGAGGTTTTAACGGACCCCCTGTTTAATAAGCGTGCGGAGCAATTAACAATTTTGCAATTTGCGGAACTGACCTGGAGAATGAAATAAGTATGAGAGTATGGGAGTGTGGGAGTTTGGGAGTATAGTGGTGATTAGTTGGCAAACAATGAAAGGATTATCAGAAAAATGAATTGAAATATGCGAATCGGAAAAGTCGTCGTAACGGCAAAAGTGCATGAATACCTGATCGGACGTTTGGAAAATAGTGGGTTTGAAGTGGTATATATTCCTCAAATCAGCTACGAAGAATTAAAGGACATCATTTCAGATGCAACAGGGTTGATTATTACAACCCGATTAAAGGTAGACAGACCCATACTGGAAAAAGCGGGTTCTCTAAAGTGGATAGGAAGACTGGGCAGCGGCATGGAACTGATAGATGTGGATTACGCTTTACAGAAAGGTATACAGTGTGTAAGCAGCCCGGAAGGAAACCGGAATGCTGTTGCCGAACATGCACTGGGCATGTTGTTATCAATACTGAATAATATTCCGAGAGCATCCCGTGAAGTAAAAGAAGGTAAGTGGATAAGAGATGCAAACCGGGGCATCGAGCTAAAAGGCAAGACGGTTGGAATTATCGGTTATGGAAATACCGGTTCAGCATTTGCCCGTTTATTGTCTCCTTTTGATGTAACCGTTTTGGCGTATGATAAATACAAATTCAATTTCGGGGCTGGGAAAATAAAAGAAGCTAATATAGAACAGCTGGGAAGATATGCTGACGTGATAAGTCTCCATGTACCCCTCACTGCGGAGACATTTCATATGGCTGGAGACAGCTTTTTCGGTTCGTTAAGAAATAGGCCCTTTTTTATAAATACCAGCCGGGGTAAAACACAGGATACAGCCGCCCTCATCCGGGCGCTGGAAACTGGGAAGATATCCGGAGCCGCCCTGGATGTGCTTGAAAATGAGAAACTCGACAGTTATACGGCCTCTGAAAAACAGCAGTTGGATCATCTGTTAAGCTTTGATAATGTGTTATTAACGCCCCATATTGCCGGATATTCCCGGGAGGCATTTTATGAAATGGCGAAAGTGATTTTGGACAAGTTGGGCATTTAAGATCAGGCTAAAGGACTCAGTCTTATGTTAAAAAGAGGTTTATTTTCCTTAAAAGAGGTTTAATTCGACATTTCGGGGAATAACCACCTCTTATTTCAGGCAGTCTTAACAGTACCTAAAAATACCTTTTTAATCAGATTCCTTATCTTTGTATAAATGCAACGCCTCCCAAAGGGCGTTGTATTTTTTTTCTTTTATAATAAACAGAGAAGGATTTATGAGTGGAATCACATATTTAACAAAGGAGGCACTCGAGAAGCTGAGGAGTGAATTGCAAAAAATGAAGAGCGTTGACCGTCCGGCTGCTTCAAGGGCTATTGCTGAGGCAAGGGAAAAAGGAGACTTGAAGGAAAATGCAGAATACGACGCTGCAAAAGAAGCGCAGGGGCATCTGGAAGCTAAAATTCAGCGTCTGGAGGCAGACCTCTCCAATGTACGCATTCTGGAAGAAGGGAATATTGATACCAGTAAAGTATCTATTTTGACTAAGGTAACGGTTACGAATCTGTCTAATAAAAAACAATCAACCTATCATCTGGTTTCCGAAAAGGAAGCAGACCTCAAACTGGGTAAAATCTCTGTAGCGTCCCCGATCGGAAAGGGATTGTTGGGCAAGCAGGTTGGTGAAGTGGCTGATGTAATTGTCCCCGCAGGGAAGCTACAATTTAAGGTGGAAAATATTACTGTATAACCAGTATACCGTATCCTGCTCGATGAATGAAGAGCAGGGAGGTGAGTTATCAGCGAAAAATCAGGTTGCCTGCTTATTCAAATTTGAAATGATCTTCGCCTGGATTTTCCGAAACGCTTCTTCATTTAATTTTAATTTGGTCTTTTTGAAATCCATGTCACTGACCTGATTTATTGGAATCAGATGTAAGTGTGCGTGCGGAACTTCAAGACCGATCACGGTGAGTCCGCAACGATTACAATCAAATGACTTTTCGATTGCTTTTGCGATCGGTTTTGAAAATATAAGTATTCCCGAAAGGTATTTATCTTCCAGGTCAAAAAAACGATCCGTCTCAATTTTGGGAATCACCAGCGTATGGCCCTCACGAAGTGGATTGATGTCGAGAAAAGCCAAAAAGAAATCATCTTCTGCGATACGATAAGCAGGAATCTCACCATTGATGATACGTGTGAATATGGTCATAACGGAAAGTTAATAGTATGAGGAGAGTATGGGAGTATGGGAGTATGGGAGTATGGGAGTATGGTAGAATGGGAGTGCATTTGCAAACTGATTGTATTCACTGTAAAACTGTCTTATTTAATTATTTTTTTAACTCTCACGCTCCCATACTCGCATACTCTCATACTGTCAGATCACCCTTTTCGGATTTTTCGCAATAAAATCATTCCATCCACTCAGTTTTTTTTCTGTTGTAACCGGAGACCGGAATTGATAATGGTGACAAAGCGCTACAGCCAGGGCGTCAGATGCATCAAAACGAACAATTTCCAGTCGGATCTCCAACACCTGCTGAAGCATTTTCCAAACCTGTTCCTTGCCTGCATTCCCATTTCCTGTTATCGACTGTTTAATTTTTCGCGGTGCATATTCGGTAACCGGAATACCCGACTGCATGGCCGCTGCGATGGCTACACCCTGTGCTCTTCCGAGTTTAAGCATGCTCTGTACATTCTTACCATAAAACGGCGCCTCAATAGCAAAATCATCCGGTTTATACTTTTTTATAAGTTCCTGTACGGTGAAATAAATAAGTTCCAGCCGTTGATAAGCATCCATGCGTACGGGAACATGCAACACATCCATTTCAAGGAATTTAGTTCGGGATCCTTCAATACATATCAGGCCCCATCCCATCATCAGGGTACCGGGATCAATGCCAAGGATTATTTTGGAGTTCTTTTGCAGAGGGAACGCTATTTTTGATTGTGGTGTTGAACAAAAATATCAAATTAATAGTCAACTACGTTGCCGGTCCGGTTATAATGTTTTTTCTTTTCTACACTGTCATCCGCCAGCTTCATCGACAACCGAATTGGAAAGATTCAATTCATCAGATGGTTTCGGCGGCGATAGGAAAACAGCAGTGGAAATTATACTGCATGTTCCTGCTCATGGTGGTAAACTGGACATTGGAAACAGCGAAATGGCAGATTGCTATGCGGCCGATACAGTCTCTCCGGTTTACGCAGGCTTTCAAGGCGATACTGGCAGGAACCTGTATCGCTTCCTTTACGCCAAACAGGGTGGGAGAGTACCTGGGAAGAATGCTGTTCGTTGATCCAGGCAACAAAGTTGTTTCGGTTGCAACTACTATTCTTTGCAGCATGTCCCAAATGCTTGTAACGCTCACTGCCGGATCGGTTGGATTATTTCTGTATCGCAATGTGGCCACCAGTCAGGGAGACTGGTTATCACCTGCATTATTCAGACCTGCAATTATTGTGACAATCCTGGCAGCATTCGCCTTATTCCTGGTTTACTTCGGGTTTGACCCATTGGTAAGAAGAGTGAATAAATGGCTTATAAAAAATAATAAAACATTTTCTGTTCCGGAAAATTATAGTTTCCGCGCCTTATCAGGAATTCTGCTCCTTTCGACTGCTCGTTACCTGGTATTTATGTTGCAATATGGACTTTTGTTTTCTTTGTTCGGTATTCCATTACTCGGATTGCAGGTATTCACGGGCGTTAGTGTCATGTTCGTATTAATGGCTATAGTACCCACGTTAACGTTTTTAACAGATCTCGGATTTCGTTGGGCCGTGGGTATTCAGGTATTTCAGGTGTATACCTTAAATACTGCAGGAATACTGGCAGTATCGCTGGGCATCTGGCTGATTAATTTAATAATCCCGGCGTTAGTAGGGAGTTTATTAATTTTAAGGATCAAATTATTTAGCAGTAGATGAAATCAATTGCCCTGATTATAAGTTTTTTTTTATTTGGAGTTTCATTGCCTTTAAAAGACGGGGGCGAATTTTGCGGTTTGCCCAATCACGCCTTTCAGGCTGGTGAAAGCATTACTTTCAAAGTCTATTATACGCTGGCGGGCGTTTATATTGCTGCCGGTGAAGCCACATTTACCGTAGCCCTGGAAGAACTTGGAGGTAAACCAGTTTATCACGTAACAGGGGCAGGTAAAAATTATTCGTTCCTGGATAATTTTTTTAAAGTCAGAGACAAATATGAAAGTTATATTGACACAGCAACATTACAACCATTGAAATTTATTCGCAATGTCAGTGAAGGTTCTTATAGAAAATATGAAAACGTGAGTTTTAATAAAACGGCCCACACAGCCATTACGAATTCGGGTGTTTTCAAAACACCGGATTGCATTCAGGACGTTTTAAGTACGATGTATTATGCCCGCAATATTGACTTTGATAAAATGAAACCGGGCGACAAGATTCCCTTTTCGATGTTCCTTGATAACCAGGTATATGATCTGTATATTCGTTACGTAGGAAAAGAAACCATTAAAACAAAGTATGGAAAGTTCCGGGCTATAAAAATTAAACCTCTCCTGATAAAAGGAACTATTTTTGAAGGGGGAGAAAAGATGACGGTATGGATAAGCGATGATGCAAACCATATCCCGGTTCGTGTTGAAAGTCCAATCAGTGTGGGCAGCGTAAAAGTAGACATGATGGATTTCAAAAACCGCCGCACGCCGATGAATTCCCTGATCAGTACGCGATAGCAACTCTTAAATTCAGCATAACCCCTCTAACATGAAAAAGCTACTTAAAATTGTAGGTGTCATTCTGTGTTCTATTTTACTAATCATCATTGTTTTCATAGCGTATATTAAAATAGCTCTGCCTAACGTGGGCATGGCTCCCGACTTAACAGTAGACAAATCTCCGGCAAAAGTTGAAAGGGGTCGTTATCTGGCAAATACTGTAATGTCATGTATGGACTGTCATAGTAAGCGGGATGTGACAGAATATTCTATGCCCATGGTTATATCTACCAGGGGCCAGGGAGGGGAACGGTTCGATCAAACCATGGGCTTTCCGGGTGTTTTTTATTCCGCTAATATTACACCCTCTGGGATTAGTGGCTGGACTGACGGAGAGATATACAGAGCCATTTCCACGGGAGTTCGAAAAAATGGTAAACCGATTTTCCCGGTAATGCCATATCATGCTTATGGATTCGCAAATCCGGAAGATGTAAAGTGTGTAATAGCTTATATACGTTCGCTTCAACCGATTGCTAATGTGGTTCCGGAATCCACTGCAGATTTCCCGATGAATATCATTTTGAACACGGTTCCAAAAAAAGCTGAACCAATGCCACTTCCTGCTTCAGGGGACAGTCTGGCCCAGGGAAGATATCTGTTTACCATCGCGGCTTGCCATGATTGCCATACTCCATTTGAAAAGGGGAAATTTGATGAGACCCTTGCACTGGCTGGCGGACGCGTTTTTCCAACGCCCGGAGGTATGGTGACATCCGCAAATATTACTCCCGATAAAGTAACAGGCATCGGATCCTGGAACAGGGAAATGTTCGTACAGCATTTTGCGATGTATCGTGACAGCGCCACAGCGCACCGTGTCGTAAATCCCGGCGAATTGCAATCCATGATGCCCTGGACATTATATGCTAATATGACCGACTCGGATCTGGCAAATATTTATGCTTATATCCAGACCATCCAGCCCATTAAACATTCGGTAACCAAATGGAAGGCAGGGCATTTATAGTATGGAAGTAGTGGAAGTCTGGAAGTGTATGATTGCATGCTGCAGCGATTACGGTTTTTGTATTAAACTTTGAATCGTTTTTTCCATTTGCATACTTCTTGATCCTTTTACCAGAAAAGCGGTATTGTCGAATTTTTGGGAAGCAACCCAGTCGGCGGCTTCTTCCGCATTGGCAAAACTTATGTACGGATTTGGTATTTTCAGAAAGTCACCTCCCACCAGTGCAACGTTCTTCCATTTATTTTTGCCAATCTGTTGGATGATTTGCTGGTGCTCTGCAAGGCTATCGGCGCCCAGTTCCATCATACCCCCCAACAACAAGATTTTATCTCCGGCCGGAAAATGAACGAAATTTTCGATCGCCAGTTTCATGCTGGAAGGATTGGCATTGTATGCATCCAGTACAATAAAGTTGCTTCCCTTTTGAATCAGCTGGGAACGGCTGTTAGAGGGTTCGTATTCTTCAATTCCTCTTTTTATCAGGGCAGGATCTACTTTGAAATAACTGCCTACACAAACCGCAGCCAGTACGTTGGGCAAATTATAATCTCCGGTGAGTTTCGTTTGAATGGAACCAGCTGAACTTCCTTTTGTTATTCTTACTTTCAGAAATGGCGAAGCCTGTTCTGTTACGCCGGTAATATCAGCATGATTTGTTCCATAGGAAAAAATTTCGCCGATCCCCTTACTCATTAGTTGAAGATACTCATAGTCCCACATCACAAATGCACTGCCGCCATAAGCACGCAGGTAATCAAAAAGTTCACCCTTACCCTTCATAACTCCTTCCGGGCCTCCAAATCCTTCAAGATGCGCCTTGCCCACATTGGTAATCAGTCCATGGGTTGGTCTTGTGTAGATGCAATAGCCGGCAATTTCTTCGAGATGATTGGCACCCATTTCTACGATAGCGATTTGAGCATCTTTTTTTATTTTCAGAATCGTCAGGGGGATTCCAATATGATTATTCAGATTGCCTTCTGTTGTATATGTTTTATATTTTTCAGAGAGAACGGCATGTACCAATTCCTTGGTGGTGGTTTTTCCATTGCTTCCCGTGATCGCTATAAACGGAATGGTAAACTGGTCACGATGATATGCCGCAAGTTCCTGGAGTGTGGTTAATGCATTATTTGTACGGATCAGGCGGTCTCTATGCTTTTCCGAATCCTCTATCTCTTCATCTATTATTGCATATGCTGCCCCGTTATCAAGCGCCTGGATTGCGAAGTGGTTACCGTTGAATTGATCACCTTTTAAAGCAAAGAAAATATCGTCCTGCCGAACTTTTCGGGTATCGGTGCAAATAGCAGGATGATTAGAAAAAATCTGATATAATCTGTCTATCGAAAAAGGAGAATTGGAATCACTCACAGTATAGGGTTTACTATTTTGAAATAATTTTCTTTAAAACATTCTGGCATTTATTATCAATCTTCTCATTTGTTTTAAGCTTTGCGCTTTATGCTTCGCTTTTAGCTTGAGAAGCAAATCTAATAAACAAAAAAGCCACCCCGTAGAATCGGGATGGCTTTATATAGTTTAAAAAGGTATTACTGTTTGCGGGCGTTTTGCTTTCTTGTTTTGTAGCTGATACCTGTCTGTCTGCCGTTACCTGCTGCACTTCCCACACGATCCATGGCGCAACGGAAACCAACGGTAGAACTGGCCTGATCTTCTTCCATGAAGCGGCGGGTTCCGGGTCCGAGCCAATAAGCGCGGTCATCCCAGCTTCCGCCTTTGATAACTCTTGATTTATCGCTGATCAGCGTAGTTTTTCCGTATCCATAACTGATACCTGCGATCAGGGAGTCACCATCCAGGTAGTTAATTACATCACCCTTCTGATAGTTTCTTCTATTTTCACTTTCTTTATCTGTTACGGCACGATACTTAATCCTGCCCAGGCTGTCTCTCTCAGGCTTACCTTCCTTGCCAAGGTCCATCGTTTGAAACTTATTACCACGGAAAGGAGCAACACCGTTTACGTCCTGAGAAGAAAGGGGGCGGTAAACATCTTCAACCCACTCACTCACATTACCAGACATATTATATAGTCCGAAACCATTCGGATAAAAAGAAGTTACATCTGCTGTATACACGGCGTTATCGTTCAGTCCGCCGGCGACACCCATATTATCACCATTTCCTCTTTTAAAATTCGCAAGGAAGGTTCCCTGCCATGTACCACGGCGTGAGTCACGAAGTCCGTTTACATTCTGGCTCCACGAATAAACCTGTTTGTTGGCAATCAGCTCTTCACCTCTTTTCTTGTCAGATGTGCTGGGAGAGGGGTTCTGATTGATATAGCCAAGTGCTGCATATTCCCATTCTGCTTCTGTAGGCAGGCGATATGCGGGGAGTAATATACCATCTTCAAACGTTACCTGCGTACGCGGCGTTCCGTTTGGATTTTTAAGTTCGTTCTTTTTTGATTTGGCAGCCGGACCAGGTGTTGCCTGATATTCACCTACCAGATATGATTTGGTGTTAAAGTTTTCCTGTCCGAGTCCCTGGATATTTTTCAGGGAATTTTTATTTATAAATCCGCGGTCAACCAGCGCTTTTTCATTCACACGGTCAGTTCTCCAGATACAAAAGTCATGTGCCTGTCTCCAGCTCACGCCGACTACAGGATAATAATTGTAGGATGGATGACGGAAATAATATTCCACCAGCGGCTCGTTATACGCCAGTTCACTTCTCCATACCAGCGTATCGGGAAGAGCGGCATTTCGCACTGCCTGATATTCATCTCCTTCAAAAACATTATTTATCCAGTAGAGGTATTCGCGATAGTGCACGTTGGCAACTTCTGTTTTGTCAATGTAAAAGGAGTTCACGGTAACGCGACGCGGAATATTATTCCAGTCGCTCATAACGTCCTCTTCGGTAGCACCCATGGTGAATGTACCACCCTGAACAAAAACCAATCCGGGACCGGTACGTTGTTCTTTTTCTTTCGACACCTGGTAGCCTCCCATGTTTTTGTCGTTGTAGTTCCAGCCGGTTACAGCACTGGATTGGGTCTTGGTTTTACAAGAACCCATAACTGCAGCAAAGGAAGCAAGGGTAATCAGATTTTTGAGATTCATAGAAAACGCGTTTAGCCGTGATTTGTTAAGTATAGAAACGTGGGTTTGAAACAAATATTGTAAATCAGACCCCCCTGAATGATTAGTACGCAAGGTTGACGAAATTAGTTTGTTTATCGGAAAAAATCCAGTTTCGGGAATGTTAAACCATAAGGATTTGTTGGCCGCTTTTTTGCTTAGTTTTGCCAATTATCGGAAACCTTGAACCTGCGCAATATTCTGGTTATGTTTTCGTTGGATGAAATGAAGACCAAGTTATGTCGTTGAATAACTGCCATGGATAGCAGAAACAAACGACTTCCTTTGTTGGAACTTACTAAAAACCAACTAATTAGCTATCGAAAATTTCTACTCTCTAAATGTTAAAATGAGCTGGATGACGTGATTTTTCGCGGTAAAGTCTCATTTTGCGGCCAGTTTTTACCAGATAAATAAAATTATTACATGAAAAGAGTGTTTTTTCGACTAACTGCTTTGGCGTGCTTCCTGCTTTTTTTTTATACTTTGAGTGCCCAGTCTACTGCTCCGATAAATGTAACAACAACGGCTGTACCTTTTTTGAGAATATCACCTGACGCCCGTGCGGGCGGTTTAGGGGAAGAAGGTATTGCAACTTCACCAGACGCAAACTCTTCATTTTATAATCTTTCTAAAACTCCTTTTTCTGACTATAAAACCGGAATAGGCCTTACCTATACTCCCTGGTTGAAAGATCTGGGCTTAAACGACGTTTACCTGCTGGCAGCATCTGGTTATCACCAGTTGGACGAAAACCAGGCTTTGTCTGCATCGTTACGTTATTTCAGCCTGGGAAGTATCCAGTTTTCCGACTATAACGGTAACAACTGGGGTGAAGGAAGACCGCGGGAGTTTGCTTTTGATCTCGGATACTCCCGTAAACTTTCCAGTAAACTCGGTATCGGTTTGACGCTTCGATACATCAACTCGAACCTTACTTTGGGTGCTGCCGCAGCTTCAGGAAGTATTTCTGCTTATAAAGCAGGCACCGCTGTAGCCGCTGACCTGTCTTTTACCTACAAAAATGTTGCTGCCAATCAGGAAGGTTGGACGTTTGGCTTTGTGCTCTCAAATCTCGGCACCAAAATCGGGTATACAAATGATGCAACTCAAAAGGAATATATACCCGCCAATATGGGTCTTGGTGGAAATTATACGAAGGTTTTTGACGAACAAAATAAAATCAGTTTTGGATTGGATCTGAACAAATTGCTGGTGCCGGCTCCGCCTACACCTCAGAATGGGGCAGATACGGTATCACAGGCAGCGCTGAACGAATATTATAGTCAAAGTGTTGTAAGCAGCTGGTTCAAGTCTTTTAACGGGCAGTTCAATACAATAAATGCATCTATCGGGGCTGAATACACGTATAATGATCAGTTCATGTTTCGCCTGGGCTATTTTTATGAAAGCAAGGACCAGGGCGGGAGACAATATTTCACGATGGGTGTAGGTTTAAAATATAATATGCTCGGATTAAATTTCTCATATCTCATTCCATCGGGATCTGGTATCACAAGAAATCCGTTATCCAACACCATACGCTTTGGATTAACATTCGACCTGGATAGTTCTGATCCAAATAAAGCTGTGCAAAGTTCAGAATAGAAAAAAAATTTACCGGAAAGCTGTTTCATGAAGGGTTGTTTACATTTGACGACCTTTGAAACAGCTTTTTAAATGTTAATCACCATGTCTTACCGGATTGGTTTGGGAACGGATTTTCATCAACTTGTCGAAGGCAGAAAATTATGGCTCGGCGGCATTGAAATTCCACATCATAAAGGCGCATCCGGTCACAGTGATGCTGACGTATTATTGCATGCCATCTGTGATGCGCTGCTCGGCGCTCTGAATCTGGGGGATATTGGCATTCATTTTCCCGATACAGATGCAAGTCTCAAGGATATTGATAGCAAGATTCTGCTTCGCAAAACTTTTCAGATGATACGTCAGAAAAACTACCATATTGTAAATCTGGATACAGTCATTTGCCTGGAGAGACCGAAAATAATGGGGTTTGTATCTGAAATGAAGAACGTTATTGCTGACGTATTAGAAATCACTGCAGACGATATATCAGTTAAAGCAACCACAACTGAAAAGCTGGGATTTATAGGAAATGAAGAAGGAATCATGGCCCAGGCGGTAGTATTGTTAAGGAAACCGGATTAATTATCTTTGCGCCCATGTCCATTCCTGTTAAGATCATAAATCAGTCCATTCATCCGCTGCCCGCTTATGCCACTCCTGATGCCGCTGGCATGGATCTGAGAGCAAATATTTCATCTGCAATCATTCTGCAACCATTCGAACGTCAATTGATACCAACCGGTATATTTATTGAGCTGCCACCGGGATATGAAGCTCAGGTAAGACCCCGTAGCGGACTGGCATTAAAGCAGGGCATAACCTGTTTGAATTCCCCGGGCACGGTTGATGCAGATTACAGGGGAGAGCTGAAAGTCATTCTAATCAATCTTTCCAATACGGAGCAACAAATTCATCCCGGTGACCGCGTCGCACAAATGGTCGTAGGAAGGGTTGAACATGTGGAATGGCATCCTGTGTCAGAATTGATTGAAACAGTCAGAAACGACGGAGGTTTCGGACATACCGGGAAGGTATAAGCTGAGATTGCAAGCTTATAGTTTTAATGCCCAGTGCAAATTGACATTCTCCTATATAAAATGTTTGAATTTTGAATATGATAAATGCGGGCAAGATTTTATTTACATGGAGTTTTGGGTTAATCCTGTTTGTATTTGTTGGAATGGGGAACTTTTCATGCCGTTCAGCAAAAAAGATTACAACCGCAATAAACAAAAAAGATACGGTTCAAATAAAAACGGACACAGTTACGGCAGTTGAAGATTTGCACGCGGATTCTTTAAAATATATCCAGCAGTTATACAGCCATATTCAATCAGGTATCATCGATTGTAGAACGTTTTCAGCAAAACTAAAAGTGCATTATGAAAGCAGTGACGGAAAAGACTATGAATTCAATGCCTTCATCAGACTCCAGAAAGATAAAATAATCTGGATTTCCATCAATGCATTACTGGGCTTTGAAGCTTTCCGCGCCGTAATAACACCAGATAGTGTGAAAGTCCTGAACAAACTGGATAAAGTGTACCAGCTGAGATCCGTGGGTTATCTGCAGAATATCAGCCACCTGCCATTTGACTTTCATACGCTACAAGCCATTGTACTTGGTAATCCCATTTACCTGGACAGTAATATCCTGTATTATAGAAAAGACATGCAGGGAATATCCATACTCAGTATCGGCCCGATTTTCAGGAATTACCTGACACTCAATAACGATTTGAGTTTGAAACGCAGCAAGCTGGACGATGTGGATCCGCTTCAGACCAGATCCTGCGATATCACTTATGGGGATTACGAAAAAGCTGACACCGCTTTTTTCTCAACTTATCGTAAAATAGTGGTCTCTGAAAAAGCCAGGCTGGATGTTGAACTGAATTTTAAAAATATTCGTTTTAACGAGAATTTAGACTTTCCATTCTCCATCCCGAAAAATTATAAACGCAACTAGACGTTATACAGTAACTTCATCCCGAACGTAATTCGCATATGCGCAAACCGATCATCCTGTTCATTTCTATAATTTATTTGGTATCCAGTGCGCACGCTCAATCACCAACCCAGAGTAGAAGCGAACTCGAAAAAGAGCGTGCTTCCATACAGAAAGAAATAGAGGATGTAAAACGTTCTCTCGATGAAACCCATAAAAACAGGAAACAAACCCTTGGGCAGCTGGCTCTTTTACAAAAAAGACTGCGTCTCCGGCAAGCTGCTATATCAAATATCAATCAGCAATTGAATTTTATCCAGGCTGACATGAACACATCCTGGCAGCAGATCATCAAACTCAAGAAAGAACTGGACACACTGCGTAAACAGTATGCGGAAAGTGTAATATATGCGTATGAGAACCGGACCAATTACGATTATCTTAATTTCTTATTTGCTTCCAGCAATTTCAATGACGCGGTGAAAAGAGTCGAATATCTTAAGTCTTACAGAGCCTATCGCGAACAGCGGGCGGAAAATATACAGAGGACACAGATACTGCTTCAAAATAAAATAGACGGTTTAAAGATAAAACGAGTTGAAAAAGATGAGGCGTTGATAAAACAGAATAAGGAACGTCAGGTGCTGGAAGTGGAAAAGAAAGAAAAAGATCAGGTCGTTGAACAATTACAGGGTCAGGAAAAGGAGTTGAAAAAAGAGATGAATGCGAAACAAAAGCAGGATCAGAAACTGGGCAATGCCATTGCCGCAGCCATCCGGCGGGCACGTGAAGAGGCCGTTCGGGAGGCAAAGAAAAGAGCTGCAGCTGACGCAGCCGCCAACGTAGCGAATGTGGCGCCTGTTAAATCCGATGTCGCCAAAAACAATGCAAGCTCCGGAAATGCCGGCACAATGCCTTCAACGGTTAAACCAGCTGTAAAACCGGCTGCTACTACTTTGTTTAATACTACAGCCGATATTACTTTATCCGGGAATTTTGAAAAGGATAAGGGCCATCTCCCATGGCCGATTGCCTCCGGCACCATCGCCATGCGGTTTGGTCCGCATGAATATATCAAAGGGATTGTTCACAATAATCAGGGCATCACAATCGAAAGTGCAGCAGGCACATCTGTAACAGCCGTATTTGACGGAGATGTGCAAAGTGTGTTTAATGTGGGTGACGTCAGTGCAGTAATGATACGACACGGCAAATATTTTACTACCTATAGTAATCTTTCTTCGGTTTCCGTATCCAAAGGCCAGGCCGTAAAAATGGGGCAGGTTTTAGGAAAACTTGGTGATATCGGCCAGCTCGAGTTTGTACTATCCGACGATAAGGATCATCTTTTCGATCCGGAAAGATGGCTGAGGAGATAGTCTGTGACTATTTTCAAATCTTTTCCTGTGAGAGTTTTTTTGCCGGCTGTGATTTTGACAGAAAACGATCATATAATTTCTCATAGATCGGCACAATATTATTTATGTCGAATTTTTTAGCCTGCTCGTATGCGTTCACTTTAAAAGTTTTTAAAACATCGTCATTTTCGAGTATGGTAATGGCCTGACGGCTCATGGATGCTACATCGCCAACAGGGCTCATAAATCCCGTTTTCCCGTTTATATTTATTTCGGGTAAACCACCGGCATCGGATGATATCAGAGGTACGCCGGCAGCCATGGCTTCCAGCGCAGCCAATCCGAAACTTTCATATTCTGAGGGAAGAATGAAGAGGTCCGACACGGCAAGGATCTCTTCTATTTGTTCCTGTTTGCCGATGAAACGGATATCTTCGATGATGCCAAGTTCGCGACTTAGATTTTCAGCGTCAAAACGATCCGGGCCGTCCCCGACGAATAACAATTTTGACGGAATCTGTCTGTTTATTTCCGCAAATATTTTAACGACATCAAACACCCTTTTAATCTTTCGGAAATTGGAAGCATGCACTATGATTCGTTCATTGTTGGGTGCAATTACTTTGCGGAATGGGTCAATGGGTTTTCTTTTAAATCGCGACAGATCCACAAAGTTGTAGATGACTTCTATTTCTTTCTTGATATCAAAAATGCTATATGTTTCATCCCGCAGGTTTTGCGATACTGCTGTGATGGCGTCACTTTCATTGATTGAAAATGCAACAACCGGTGCCAGTGTTTTATCCCGGCCGACCAGCGTTATATCTGTTCCATGTAAAGTGGTGATTACCGGAATAACTATACCCTGTGTTGCTACAATTTTTTTTGCCATATACGCCGCGGAAGCATGCGGGATGGCATAGTGAACATGCAAAAGATCTAATTGATGATTTATAATCACATCAACCATCGTACTGGACAGCGCTGTTTCGTAAGGTTGGTAATCAAAAAGCGGATAAGACGTTACCCGCACTTCATGATAGAAAATATTTGCATTGTATTCAGTTAGTCTTACCGGTTGCTGGTATGTAATGAAATGTACCTGGTGGCCTTTATCTGCGAGCGCTTTTCCGAGTTCTGTGGCGAGGACACCACTTCCGCCAAATGTGGGATAACAAACAATTCCAATCCGCATGTACTGAATTTATTGAATGAAGTTAAACAGATTTCCAGGCATCACATAAGAACCGCCCATTACTTATCTTAGCAGAAATAAACAGTTATGCGCTCGTTTTTGTTTGGTTGTTTTGTTTTTTTCTTTGCCGGTTCATTAGCGGCACAATCGGATTCTGTTTTTATTAGAAAAATTGCTGATGAAATTTTCCGCAACAGCACCGCTTACAGTAATCTGTACACGCTGACAAAAACCATCGGTCAGCGTTTATCCGGATCTCCATCCACGTATACCTCCGAAAAATGGGCACAGGATGCAGTAAAAAAAGCGGGTGCTGACCAGGTATACTTACAAAAAGCGATGATTCCGCATTGGGTGCGGGGAGGAAAGGACCAGGCAGCCCTGATAACCGGGAAAAACAGGCAAAGTCTGGAAGTATTGGCTTTGGGAAATTCTGTATCAACTCCAGCGGGAGGCATCACGGCACCCATGATTCTGATTAGGGATTTTGACGAGCTGGAAAAAAGAAAAAACGAGTTAAAGGGCAAGATTGTCTTTTATAACCATCCCTTCAATGCTGACTTTGTATGGACATTCCTCGCATATTCAGAGGCAGTACCTTACAGGGTTTTTGGAGCAAGCAGGGCTGCAAAATATGGAGCCGTTGGTGCCGTCGTGCGTTCCATGAGCGAATCCACCGATAATTTGCCCCACACGGGGGCCATGATTTATAATGATTCATTTCCGAAAATACCAACACTCGCGGTTGGCTTGCAGGATGCCGATAAACTCGTCGCCGCGGTAACATCCAGATTAGCGGATGCTGATCTCAAAGAAAGCCAGGCGGAACTGAGTCTTTTTATCTATACCAATGCGCATGCGCTGCCTGATACGATCGGATATAATGTAATTGGTGAGTGGAAAGGCTCCGAATTTCCCGATCAGTATATTACGGTGGGCGGACATCTTGATTCCTGGGATCCCGCGGAAGGTGCACATGACGATGGTGCTGGTTGCGTTCAATCCATTGAAGTGTTACGTGCCTTGAAAGCGATTGGCTACCAGCCGAAACATACCATTCGCGTTGTTTTATTTACAGATGAGGAAAATGGAGGAAGGGGGGCAAAAGCTTATAGTGCAGAAGCAAAAACGAAAAACGAGAAACATATATTTGCATTGGAAAGTGATGGAGGTGGATTTACACCCAGGGGGTTTAGTTTCAAAGGAACTGAATCTCAGATGGCCAGTGTAAAACGGTGGCTGCCGCTATTAGTGCCATATGGTGTTACTGAATTTAATTCCGGCGGCGCAGGAGCAGATGTTGAACCACTCAACGAAGCTACCGGAGCTATGGCGTCTGAGCTGATCCCGGATTCACAACGATATTTCGATATACATCATTCCGCCGGAGACGTGTTTGAGAAAGTAAATAAAAGAGAATTGGAACTAGGCGCAATCAATATGGCCGCCCTGATTTACCTGACAGATAAATACGGTTTGTAAAAACACAAATATGAAAAAATTTCTTACCATTTTATTGTTGAGTATTATAGTCATTGGCGGTGTGTGGTTTGCCTGGCATTTTTACTGGGTCTTCGGTGAGGGAGTAAAAGCAGGCCAGCTGAATAACTTCGTGAAAAAAGGGTATGTTTTCAAAACCTACGAAGGAAAATTAATTCAAACCGGTTTGAAAGGGGGTGTGCCAGGCTCAGTCCAGTCGAACGAATTCCGTTTTTCAGTTACTGATGAATCAGTGGCCAGTAAAATGATGTCAAACAGCGGAATGGTATTCGAAATACATTATAAGGAATATATGGGCGCATTGCCGTGGCGGGGCACGACTGTTTTTATTGTGGACAGCATATTATCGATGCGTGATTCCCGAACATTACAGACGCCATATATCCCTCAGTAGCGCCTTACGTCTCCAGCCAGTCTGGCCTTAAGCCTGTAAAATAAAAATGGCCGGCTGCTTATTGATGTCGGGAACCTTTTTCTTCCAGCTTTCTATTGTCTTGGTTTGAATGGATTCAGATTTGCCTGTCAGGTTAACGGCAATGCATAACCGTGTTGTATGAGCGCAAGTCTTTAAAATACTTTCGAGAAGAGCATTGTTCCGGTAAGGTGTTTCGATAAATATCTGGGCGGAATCTTCTTTCCTTGAGACAGATTCCAATTCCTTTAAGCGTTTAATACGTTCAGCTATTTCAATAGGCAGGTATCCATGGAACTGGAAATGCTGGCCATTCATTCCGCTGGCCATTAAAGCCAGCAGCATCGAATTCGGACCGACCAGGGGCTTAACCGTGACGCCCGCTTCCTGTGCGACAGCCACCAGGATTTGTCCGGGATCGGCAATACCAGGACAACCCGCTTCACTGAGTATGGCAATTTGTTTTCCAAGTTTAATCTGTTGAAGGAATTCCTGTTTTACAGCCTCCTCTGATTTGTGAATTGTAAACCAGCGATAACTGTCTATATCCATTTCTTTCCATAACTTTTTGAGGTAACGACGTGCGCTGCGTTCATTCTCCACAAAAAAAACTTCGGAGACCTTTACTGCATCCAATATGTAATCCGGTAAAACATTTAAACCGTCTTCATCAAGAAATGTAGGAATTAAATAAACGGTTGACGCGTTTTTCATACTTCGATATTCTGATGATAGAGGCTGATGGTAGCAGCAATCAGCGCATAGGAGGGTGCTAATACCCATCCAACGAATGGTACGAAGTGCATTAAATAAAAAACAAGGCCATTACCGATTGCCAGTCCGCGACGCTGACCGATAAAATGGATACTTTCAGCTGGAGATAAATGATGACGCTCGCAACTATAATCAAGCATAGAAAAACCATAATAGTAACATTCGACCAAAGCGGCGATCACGGGCGCGATCGATCCGAGCAATGGAATGAAAGACAAAAGGAGAATGAAAATAGTAATGATGGTTTGCCAGAATAAATTACGCAGTGCGAGCTTTATTCCTCTTCTGATATCATGAAAGAAAACCTGCCTGTTAAAAACAAATTCTTTGCCCTCTATAATACATTCTGTTTTTTCGCTGAGATAGGCGAAAACAGGACTGCCCAGAATGAGGAACATATATTTAAAAAGGGAGAAATAGAAAAACATCATGATCAGCCTGGCCATAATTCCGACCATGATAGCAGCAAAACTATATGCCGGGCTATGTTGCTGGTGTATCCATTTGTCAAGACCGGAGAATAATTCGGAAACTGCTGTATCAGCCGATATCCAGAAAAAATATAATCCGATGGTAAACATAATCATGTATGCCAAACCCGGAATCAGGATCCATTTCCATAACCTGTGTTTGCTAATGAAATCATTAGCCTTTAGATAGGCCTGTATAGCAATTACAATTTCTTTTAGCAAAGCAATTTTTTATAGGCATTCAATATAGCACTAATTTACATTTTAAGTATTTGTATATGCCGGTTAGCCTGAAAAAGCTGGGTCATTCGTTTTATGATCGAAATAATGTTGTACAGATTGCCAAAGAACTGCTTGGGAAAATACTCGTTACACAAATTGATGGCATACGTACTTCCGGACGAATTGTGGAAACAGAAGCATATAATGGCGTGGTAGATCGAGCTTCTCATGCATTTGGTGGCCGCAGAACCAACAGAACCGAATATATTTATGGCGGTCCGGGAACCGTGTATGTTTATATCGTTTACGGCTTGCATTACCTCTTTAATGTGGTTACAAATAAAAAAGATACTCCCCATGCTATTCTTATTCGCGCACTCGAACCGCTGGAGGGAGTAGACTACATGCTGAAGCGTGTGGGAAAACCAAAGGCCGATTATACCCTTACAAAAGGTCCTGGAAATCTTGCGCGCGCGCTGGGCATTTCCAAAATACATACAGGCGGCAGTTTGTTTTCAGAAGAGATCTTCATTGAGGACGACGGATTACGTTATAAAAAAGACCAGATCGTCGTTACCCACAGAATTGGTGTAGATTATGCTGGCACAGATGCGCAATTGCCATACCGTTTCATCGTGAAAGGCAATCCATATGTGAGCGCAAAAAAATCTTAGAACTTTGGACAAGGAATAGGCTTTCTTCCGTCTGAGGGTTTTTTGATGTAGATAAGTGAAATTTCAAAACCACCCTGACCCTGTGAAGCTGGTTTTAATGATGAGACATTCACATCATACGACATACCGATGGTGAACGATCCGATATCCAGTCCGACATAAGGTATGATGGCATCCGTCAGATTACTGAAACGCGCCCATACACCCAGATAGAGATTTGTCGGATTCCGGTTTTCTTCTTCACTCGTCAGATTATACGACCAGGCGCCCCCTAACATCGCATCCACTGCATTTGCCTGCCGGCTGTATAAGCCACTGAGATGAATAAAATTGTTATTATTGGATTGGGATAACGGGAATGAATAACCGCCATGAACCGTGAAACGGGGCGACAATGTATACAGATTATTCCCGGTGAATGATTCTGTCGGTTGCAGGATATGGTAAGCCGATACGCCCAGGTAATAGTTGTTATTGCCGTCGGTGGAACCATTGTATAAAACGCCGACATTCAAATCAAAATAACTTAAGTTCACCTCGTGACCACTCACAAGTTCTGAACTCGGTAACGACCAGCCACCCTGCTGGTCCAGTTGATCTTCAAAATTCAATTGGGTTCCGTCAAGCCTTTTATTTGCATAAGAGCCCTGAAAACCGATCCCGATCTGATTCCATCCGTTTTCATCCAGAGCCTTTTGATATGCCGTTGAAATAGCAATATAATTACTTGTAAGGATTCCATTGGCCGTCCGGTCACTCATAGCCATGATACCAACCCCCCATGCGTCCCCGGGGCTTATCTTATTTGCAAGGATATTTCCATCTACTGAAATCGTGGAGGTAACAAAGGCATTATTGATTTGTGGCCATTGGTTGCGATAATTTCCGGCAACCCGAATGGTGCCATTGAATTTTCCTGTGAGTGCCGGATTTAATGTAAGAGGAGAAGCGAAGAATTGCGAAAATTGAGGATCCTGGGCCTGGGATATCCCGGGGAATAAGCAGGTAATACAAAACAGCACGTAAAAAATTCTTCTCATAAGCACAGTCCTTTGGTTACGGCCGGTTTGGAGATTTATATTATGAATTGACACCAAATATCCCTGAAAAGCTGCTGGTGAACCTTTGCAGGGTAATTAATTTCAAAGGAAGATCAAATTGCAATCGGGGTCAAAATAAACAAAAAACCTGATACATTCCGTTCTTTTCCCAATGTTTTAGAGCTGTATTTTATTGCCGAAAGAAAGATCTCCCGCATCCCCCAACCCTGGTACGATATAACCCTTAGCCGTCAGTTCGTCATCAATGGCCCCGCACCAGATTTTACAGCTAGGTAAAGCCCTGCGGAGGTATTCAATGCCAACGGTACAGGCTATTGCAGTAACGATATGAATCTCAGCGGGGTTGCCTTCTCCTCTCAACTGCTGGATCGTTTTTACCATAGACGAACCCGTCGCCAGCATGGGATCTGAAATGATCAAAACACGGTTTTCAAGCTCAGGATGTGTGACATAGGTCATGCTGATTTCAAAGGATCCGTCCCGATCGTGTTTCCTGTAAGCAGAAATAAAAGCATTATCTGCTTTGTCAAACACGTTCAGCAGACCCTGATGCAAGGGTAATCCGGCCCTGAGAATCGTGGCAAGCACGGGCTGGTTTTTAAGCACTTTCGAGTTAGCAATACCCAGGGGCGTCTGAATTTCTACTTCTTCAAAGGCCAGGGAACGGCTGATTTCATAGCCGGCAATTTCACCGATTCTTTCCAGGTTGCGCCGAAAACGCATCCGGTCAGTTTGCACGGATACATCCCGTAACTCTGCCACCCAGTCGCAAAGAATCGAATAATCCTGGCTCAGATTTATCAGCATAGATAAAAATTAAAAATCCGATATTCGAAATTCAGTCGGTACTAAAACTAAAATTAAAAGATTGAATCAGAAAATCATTTCCTGTGCAGTATAATGTGATCGGGCTGATGAGTGGAAGTTCCCTCGATGGGCTCGATATGGCATTTGTCCATTTTGAAGAGAATGCAGGACAGTGGACATACGAAATACTGGAGACCTTTTGCAAACCATATCCCGTGGACTGGAAAGAAAAACTAACCGGCTTCAACGGACTCCCGGCAAAAGAGTATCTCCTGCTTCATACATCTATATGGCCACTGGCTGGGGAATGCAGTAAATGATTTTATGGAAGAGAAAAACCTGACTTACCGGGTTCAGCTTATTTCATCTCATGGTCATACTGCTTTTCATGATCCGGCAAAGCGGATGACGGCCCAACTCGGGGACGGGGCAGCCATTGCTGCAGTTACCGGGATTCGTACAATCACAGACCTCAGAAGTGTCGATTTGGCGCTGGGGGGTCAGGGGGCGCCCATTGTGCCAATTGGCGAAAAGTTATTATTTCCGGATTATGATCTTTTTTCTAAATATCGGCGGTATCGCAAATCATTTCTGCAAAAGGAACAAGCAGGATTGGTTTTGATGTGTGCCCGGCAAACCGAATATTGAATTTACTGGCTACCGGGACAGAAAAAGGATATGATGATAACGGCTCAATGGCCGCTGCCGGGAACATTGATAAGAATCTGCTTGACGAATTAAATGGACTGAATTATTATAAACAGTCATATCCAAAATCACTTTCAAATGAATTTGGTCTGAATGAAATATATCCTTTGATTTTAAACGCGCATCTATCCGTACATGATGCGCTGGCGACTTATGTCGAGCATATCGCAATACAGATATCAAAATCACTGATTCCATTAAAGCAAAACTTTTCCGGAAAAGAAGAACTGAGTTTACTCATAACCGGTGGCGGAGCACATAATCGGTTTTTGATTGAAAGTATAAATAATAAAGTCTCCCCGGCAGGTATTAAAAGCATTATTCCGCCTGAAAGTCTGGTGGATTACAAAGAAGCGTTGATCATTGCTCTGATGGGTGCCCTGCGATGGCGGGAAGACATCAATGTGTTACATACTGTAACCGGAGCTTCAAAGGACAGTATTAATGGAGCGGTATGGTCCGTTTAGTTATTAGTTATTAATTATTAGTTATTAACTCACTTATAGCATTAATAACTAATAATTAATAACTAATCAAAGTCCCAGCACTGATTTCAGCTTAACATAGCCCGTTTTGCTAACCGGTATCCGTCCACCGGATTTAAGAATGGCCAGGTGGTTATCTTTTTCGTAAGGATCGATACGGGTTATTTCTGTAACATTTACCATATAGGAACGATGGGTTCTGACAAACTGATTTTTATTCAATACCGTTTCAAAATGTCCCATCGTTTTGTTTTTCAGAAATGAACCATCTTTTGTATGAATTTTTACATAGTCGTCTGCCGCTTCCAGATAATGAATATCATCTATCGGAATGATCCTTATTTTCCCTGCCAGCTTTACTACGACCCGATGATGTTCAGCCGGGCTGTTTGAAACAGATTCAAGAAGCGGGGCCAGATGATCCTTTGGTGAGATGGTTTTATTCATTTGCTTCCATTTTGAAATGGCTTTCTCGAAACGGTCACGACTGAATGGTTTAAGCAGATAATCCACGGCATGACTTTCAAACGCGTGTATCGCATATTCATCAAAAGCCGTTGTAAAAATGACGGCGGGTGGTTCCTCAATGAGTTCAAGCATTTCAAAACCATTTATTTTTGGCATCTGAATATCCAGAAAAATTAAATCCGGTTGCATTTGCTGAATCGCTTTAACACCTTCAAATCCGTCATTGCATTCCGAAATTAATTCCAGATCCGGATGGTATTGCAGGTATTCTTTAATGATCGACCTTGCCAGCGGCTCGTCATCAATGATGATAATTTTCATGATTTGGAATATTTATTGTTGTCGTAAATACCTGGTCCTTTGCCGAGGTTTCCACGAGATCCGTTCTTGCGAATAAAAGGTAGAGTCTGCGTTTTACTGAATTTAATCCAAACCCGGTGCCATGCCTTGGACTGGCTGTGTCTGGATCGTATGGATTCTGAACGGTCACTTTCAAAGTGTCATTTACGCGAACCACAGAAATATATATGGTTACCGCATCCGTCGTATCATACAATCCGAATTTGATGGCATTTTCCACGACGGGCTGCAATAGCATGGGTGGAATCAGCATATGCATACTTCCTTCATCTTTCATGATAGACGTTGACAGGCGATGACCAAAACGTACTTTTTCTATTTCCAGGTATAATTCCAATGATTGCATTTCCTCCTCCATTTTTACCCATTGCTCTTCTTCCTTTCTGAGTGTGGTACGGAGGAAATCGGATAATTGATGAATCATTTTCCGGGCCTGGGATGGATCGGAACCGATCAGGGCGCTGATGGAGTTCAGGCTGTTAAACAAGAAATGCGGCTGCAACTGCTGACGCAATTTATAGAGTTCAGCATCCCGGCTTAGTTTTTCCGCATCATTTTTCCTTTGCCGATTTTCCTGTTCTTCTTCCTGCGTATACCATAGCACACAAATGATCGCCATACATCCAATCAACAGAAAAGCAATTCCAAGCCGAAGCCAGTAGGCATTGGAAAGGAATATCAGGTAGTTTATACTTGAATAATCAATCAAAACCAGGTTCAGAATAAATTTACTCAGTGCATTTACGACCAGGCTGAAAATGACGCTGATGATCAGTACATAGAGGTATCGGTCGCTATACGGCAGATAGTAACGAAGAATATTACTGATAATCCAGCAGGCACCGAGCAGGAGACTATTTGTAACCAGACTGTCTACTACCGCATTGCTCAGCGAATATCCATAGTTCAGGATCAGCAATGCATGAAGGACAGACCATACCAGCCACCAACCAAAAAAGCTGTTACGAAATTTGCTGACGTTGATCGGTGACCTGGCCAAGGAATACAGTTAAATAATTTCCAGAAACTGGTGTTTGCTATTGTGCAGTATGTGCGCCGCTTTTCTGTTTGTCAATTCAATGTATAAATCGGCATTATCTGTTTCCTGGATGCGGGAATATAATTCTGCACCGTCCAGCAATCCACTTAGTTTATACAATTCAGCCACATTGATGAATTTCCATTGCACCAGCTTTTGTTCCTCATTAAAGAATTTGTCTTCTTCTTTTTGACCCAGCGCAGTTGCTTTTTCAAAGGCTTCCTGTGAATTATCTGCTTCTATCAGCCTGAGTTGTTCATCAAATTGTGCTGTATGATTTCCCTGGCCGCAAATAATTCTGTAGACAATTTTTGTAAGATACCAGCTCATAGTTTTGATTTAATGTATGATCGGATAAGTTGATTAATAATTTCTGATTTCAATGCCACCAAAGACAGAGGATCCGTCGATAATGAGCACTTTATTCGGATCTGTAGTACCGATATTCGTTCTTTTGTCTTCTATATTTCCGAATACCGAAGTCAGTTGACTCCTCACTTCCCAATGGGGAGGTACAATTATTTTTGTGCCACCCATAATCTGAGTAATATCCAGGGAGGCAGTGCCCTGAATGTCAGCCTGGCTGAGATTGATTTCTGCGCCACCCATGAAGATGGTGATGTCTCCTCCTTTAAAATTTTTAGACAGGATATTTTTATGGATGCCACCCAGGATAGTAGTCGCATCGATAAAATCTTCCGATGAAAAACCTTTGGAACTGTATCCAATACCGCTGGCGGAACCTGTAGTTTCACCCGATTGCGGATCCGCCGGATCTCCCGGAAAAGCACCCGTTCCCGGATACCCTCGCTGCTGTCGCCTTCTTTGCCATCTCTCCCAATCCTTTTGCTTCGATTTCCAATCCTTTTTCTCCCATTTCCGATGCCATTCGTGCTCCATCCAATGCGGTTTTTTCGGGCGGATCAGCATGATAAGACCAACTAATATGATGACGGCCGGCCAGATAAAACGATGTATATCAAGTCCCGGAACGAGTTGATCCATCAGAAAAAAAGTACCGATCAGAATCATGATCAGCCATCCGGGTCCGCGAAACGCGTGTGCGAGACCATTGAAAACTCCAATAACTATCAATAAAAAAGGCCAACTGAACATCCAATCCGGCATAGGCATTCCGAACTCATGCGCCAGTAGCACACCGCCTACACATACCAGGCCGATAGGAATCAGGATCCTGCCAGCCGACCTTCTGCGGATGCGATTATTGATATCTTCTTTTATATCTATATCGGGTTCCTTATTATCCATTTCCTTAAATTTCACGTAAAACTAATCTCCCTGTCCCATTTATTTCAAAGGGATATAGGCTATACAGGTATGAATGACGGTGAAAGCCGGAAATTATCCGGTAAAAAAATCAAGGAATCATAAGATTTGAAACCGGTCTCCATCGAACAAACCCAGATCACTAAGTTTAAGGTGAGGAATAACGAGGAGCGCCATAAATGAGAGCGTCATAAAGGGCGAGAGTAACCGGGAACCCATTCTTTTCGCCTCAGCATCCAGTATTGTATAACTTTCTGCTACCAGGTACCCGTCTTTTGTACTCATCAAACCAGCCACCGGCAAACCTAGTTTTTTCTCCATTCCTTTGTCGGCCAGGCTGATCCCGCCATTTTCCGAAATCACAGCGTTTACAGCACGACTCAGTGCTTCATCACTCACACCAACCGCAACAATATTATGGCTGTCGTGGGCGACCGAAGACGCCAGAGCCCCGGATTTCAATCCAATAGTTTTTTATAAAAGCTATGGCAATGGGTGCTTTTTTATAACGATTCAGCACAACGATTTTCAGGATGTCCCGCGAAGGGTCCGCTTCCCAAAAACCATTTTTCGCATATATCTCTGCGTTATATTTCCCCGTGATCAGCTGTCCGTCATAAGCTTCGATTACCGGGTACGGATAAACAGATGTATCGGAAGGTCTTGCGCTGAAAGCAAAATCTTCCGGCCTGGTATAGGAACAATCGAATTGATTGGGATTGGACAAATGGGAAACAGAATTTATTTTGGTTTTCCCGTTTTCTGCAACTAACTCGCCCTGGAGGTAAGTTTGTATTATTTCAAATTTTATTAAATCTTTCAACAAAATAAAGTCAGCAGAATCGCCCGGACGCAATCGGCCTACATCCAGATTATAATGAAAGATTGGATTGATGCAGGCTGCTCTGAGTACTTTAAAGGGATCAATATTCTTTGCAACAGCCCTTGCGCAAAGCTGATTGATATGACCATGTAACAGGCTGTCCGGATGTTTGTCGTCGCTACAGAACATCATATTTTCCCAATGTTCATTTAACAGATCAGCAAGCGCCTCAAAATTTCTCGCAGCGCTTCCTTCCCGTATCAGTATTTTCATTCCCATCCCCAGTTTATCCAGCGCTTCCTCCGCAGTAAAACATTCGTGATCTGTCGTGATTCCGGCCTGGATATATTTGCGTGCTTCTTCACCGCGCAAGCCGGGTGCATGGCCATCAACCGGCTTATGATATTTCTTTGCTGAAGCTATTTTCTTTAAAACCTCCGGATCGCCCTGAAGGACACCGGGAAAGTTCATCATTTCACTCAGGTATTTAATTTCTGGCCTTGATAACAATCGATCCACTTCATCTGACCGCAGGGAGGCACCGGCCGTTTCAAAAGATGTGGCGGGCACGCAACTCGGGGCACCAAAATAAAAATGGAATGGTGTTTTTTTCCCATTCCCGATCATAAAATCAACACCGTCCATGCCCAGTACGTTGGCAATTTCATGGGGATCGCTGACAGTTGCTACAGTTCCATGTACTACTGCCAGTCTCGCAAATTCAGAAGGAACGAGCATGGAGCTTTCAATATGTACATGCGAGTCGATAAAACCGGGACAGATATATTGTTCCGGAACGATTTGGTCTGAATTTAGTTCCTGAACACTGAGTATTTTTTTATCTGCGATATGTACTTCAGCAGGATAAATTCTCCTGTCCAGAATATCGGTAAACTTTCCTTTAATGACCATGTTAAAATCTTAATCGTTCAGAAGGCCCGGTCGTTTATCATTTGTTTTGCGGAGGGATGCTTCATATCGCCATTCTGCAATTTTAGCGGGGTCGCCACTCAGTAATATTTCCGGGACCTTCCAGCCCCTGAAATCTGCCGGCCTGGTGTAAACTGGTGGTGCAAGCAGGTTGTCCTGAAAGGAATCAAACAGAGCGGAAGTTTCATCATTCAGAACACCGGGCAGCAACCTTCCGATGGCATCCGTTAATACGGCAGCCGGCAGTTCGCCTCCACTCAGTACATAGTCTCCAATGGAAATTTCGCGTGTGATATAATGTTCGCGGATGCGTTCATCAATTCCCTTATAATGTCCGGAGATGATCATCAGATTTTCTTTCATAGAAAGAGCATTAGCCATTGGTTGGTTTAGTAATTCACCATCCGGGCTCATGAAAATAATCTCATCGTAATCTCTTTCTTTTTTCAAAGATTCAATGGCATTGGCCAGCGGCTCGCACATCATCACCATACCTGCTCCGCCGCCATACTGATAGTCATCCACCTGTCCATATTCATTCACCGCCCAGTTTCTCAAAGGATGAACAAATATTTCCAGCAGTTTTTTTTCTTTTGCTCTTTTTAAAATTGAATGGGCGAAAGAACTTTCCAGCAATTCCGGTAAAACACTGATAATATCTATTCGCAATTTGAAAAAAATTAATATCTGTTTGAGGAATCTGGTGATTTTACTACTTGCTGACTTTTTTTCATGTTCTTCGCCCTTTCTTATATATTGATTATTGTTTGCTTCGGGATTGCTTCGAGGCGGCTTCGATAACCAACCGAACGCTTACCGAAGCCGTCTCGAAGCCGTCCCGAAGCCGTCCCGAAGAAATATATACTAAATCAACAGCTAAACCCGAAAAATCTCTGTCTTTATGGCAGGGCAGATGCAGAATCTCCCATTCCATCCAGGTCCCGGCGTTGTTTTTTTGTTGGCCTGCCCACTTTACTTAATCGTTTTCCGGTATGAAAGGTAGCTGCCTGATATTGGATTCGTTGCTACTTCTTCCTCCGGTGTTATATCCAGATAATATTTTACCGCTTCAGAAAATGCCAGACGATGATCCAGTAATCCGGTTACCTGAACACGCCATCTTTTGGCTTCTGTTTTTACCTCATAAATATCGCCAATATGCACCTGTTTGGACGGCTTAACCTGTCCGGCTTCATTTTTTACTTTCCCTTTTTCACAGGCATCCGATGCAAGACTTCTCGTCTTGAAAAGCCTGATGGCCCACAGGTATTTATCGATGCGTAATTTTTCTTTTTCAGCCACTTTTATTTGTTGACAGTTGACGGTTGACAGTTGACGGTACTTCCATAGTGCCATTCTTTCATACTTGCGTTAAGCTTTGTGCTTTAGGCTTTCGGCTTCTTGAGGCTTTCCTCCGCAAAGAACTTATGAAAAAATGGAATCGTTTCTATTCCTTTATAAAAATTTGCGATATCGTATTTTTCATTGGGCGAATGCAGGTTGTCGCTGTCCAGTCCGAAACCCATAAATACAATCTTGATACCAAGTTCTTTTTCCAATAATGAACAGATCGGAATACTTCCGCCTCCCCGCTGGGGCACCGGTTTCTTTCCAAAGCTGGCTTCTATGGCTTTTTCGGCAGCGATATACGCCAGAGAGTCAAGTGGTGTCATATAGGGTTCTCCGCCATGCAATTCAAATGCATTAACCGTTACACCGGGAGGTGCAATTTTCTTGAAATAATCCAGAAGCATCTGCGTGATCTTTTCTGATCGCTGATTCGGAACCAGCCTCGCTGAAATCTTTGCCGATGCCCTGGAAGGCAGAACGGTTTTCGATCCTTCACCCTGAAAGCCACCCCAGATTCCGTTTAATTCCAATGTAGGTCGAATTCCGGTACGTTCATTTGTACTAAATCCTTTTTCACCCCACAACGATTTGACACCCAGATCCCGCATATATTCCTTTTCATCAAACGGAGCGGCCGCCATTTTTTCCCTTTCAGCAGCAGACGATTCAATCACATCATCGTAAAATCCGGGAATTGTAATATGATTATTTTCGTCATGACAACTGGCTATCATCTTAGCGAGCATGGTAATCGGGTTAGCAATTGCGCCGCCATACACGCCACTATGTAAATCACGATTGGGTCCTGTCAACTCAACCTGTATATAGGCCAGTCCGCGCACACCGATTTCTATGGAAGGGGTTTCAAGGCTGATCATCGACGTATCGCTGATGAGAATCACATCCGCTTTCAGAAGCTCTTTATGAGAAGAGACAAAGTCGCCGAGACTGGGAGATCCAATTTCTTCTTCACCCTCGATGATAAATTTAATATTACAGGGTAGCTCTCCGGATTGGTTCATTATTTCCATTGCCTTTACATGCATGAAAAACTGACCTTTGTCATCGGCTGAGCCGCGGGCATATATCATCCCGTTTTTTACAGTAGGTTCGAATGGTGGTGTATGCCAGAGTTCCAGCGGATCCACCGGTTGCACATCGTAGTGACCATATACCAGCACGGTTGGCTTGGAGACATCCACTATCTTTTCCGCGAACACAACCGGATGGCCTGCCGTTGGAAATATTTCCGCCCTGATCGCCCCTGCATCAAAAAGGGATTTTCTGACAGCCTCCGCGCAGGTAGCCATATCTTTCTGATGGGTACTGTCGGAACTCACGGATGGAATTCTTAGCAAAGCCTTTAATTCTTCGAGAAATCTTTCCTGATTCTTATCCTGATACGTTTTCCACGCTTGCATGGGTAATGGGTTTATTAGATGATTGCGAATTTAGGCCCTTTTGAGAAATGCTGTTTATTTGGATAACTCTTATCAGGATGGGGTAGACAGGTCATGTTTTTTATTTGGTACAACATTCGCCATATCCCAATATATTTTTCTGCTGAAAGGGTGTTGCCTTACCGGACAATCCTGCTTTATACAAATTGGACAGCAACTGCCGATGCAGTCATCGGAGTGAACAAAAAATTCCATGGAAGATCCAAATTCTCTTATAATAATTTTTCGAAGGCTGTCGATTTCAATATGTGCTTCCCGGACATTCAGATACCAGGGTACGGTCATGTGGCAGTCTACATGAAGCACGTTTCCAAATTTTATCACCCGAAGATTATGGATGTCGATCCAGTTGGGGAGCCTGCTGTTATTGACAAGGTCAATCACCTTAGCGAGGATTTTCTCATCTGCCTCGTCCATAATTCCCGCCACCGATTTCCGGGCAATACGATATCCGATGATCATGATTACAACGCTCATAATGATGGCCACGATACTGTCCAGCTGGGGAATATGCGTAAAATAAATCAGAAACAGGCCGAGGATAATGGCCAGCGTCGAATACGTATCGGATTGCAGATGATGACCGCTTGCCTGCAACGCCTCTGAATTGTTTTCCCTGCCTTTTTTAACAGCGTATAAACCGACTATAAAATTTATAATAGCAGAAACAGCAACGAGAATGATACCGGTGTTGAGTTGTTGTAATGGATGCGGATGTATGAGCTGATTCACCGCTTCATAGATAATAAAAACCCCCGCAAGCATGATCAGCGTGCCTTCGATAGCGGCAGAAAGAAACTCTGCCTTGCCATGTCCGTAAGGATGATTTGTATCCCTTGGTTTGTAAGCAATGGATAAACTGTAGAGGCCAACCAGTCCGGCAATGACATTTACAATACTTTCAAGTGCATCGGTCAGGATTGCTACCGAACGAGTAAGATACCAGGCAATAATTTTTATTGAGAATAAGATCACCGCAACGAAAAGAATCCATTTCTGAATGTTGAGGTTTTGCCTGCCTTTATCCACGTGATAATTTGTCAGCAAATGTAAATGGAATCAAGGCGAATAGGATGTGTTTTTTTATGAGATATCAGGAACAGAGATTTTATTTTCCGGATGGTTGCGATTGCGGAATTTTTTCAACATCCGGTAATAGAATTCCCTGTTGAAAAGCTGGGAATCAGCCATCGCTTTATAAGTGAGGAAAATCCCCACCGGGAGAAGCACAATCGTCGCCATCCACATCCCGCTAAACGGTTGCATCACATCTTCCTTAACAAATTTTCTTCCGAAATTATTCAGAAGAAAAAAGACGACGAAAAATATAACTGCGAAGATCAGGGGAAGACCGATTCCGCCTTTGCGTATAATAGATCCGAGTGGTGCACCGATCAGGAATAGAACCAGGCAGGCTATCGACATAGTAATTTTCTCATGCCAGGCCATTAAGTGTAATCGCAGGTTTTTACGATCGTTTTCATAACTGACGGCAGAAATATCAGTACTGGCTTTTATGTTACTGATGGTTGAATAGGTTTTGGACAGCGCATCGTGGAAAGAGGAATCCGGTATCAGTTGCTGGATGGAATCCAATTTTGCAATCGGGGGTTTCGATTTCCAGGGACTGTCGAGATATCTCAGAATATGTATTTGCGAGCTCAACAGGGTGTTGGCTTGTTTCTGATAAGCGGCATTCGTGTGTTCAAGGGAGTCGATGGTGGTAGCCAGTTGTCGCATATTGAGCATCTGATAGTTGTTCTTAAATGCACTATCGTCCGTCTTATTTAATTTGAAAGAACTCAGGTCAAATACTTTTTTATATTCTTCAAAGCCTATGCGTATAAGTTCCGTATTAACTGTATTACGCGGACCTTTCTCCTGGTAGTTCCATCCGTTTTTCAGGTTAAATTCCAGGAATTTTTTATCAGGCGAGATTGTCATTCTGCCGCTTTGAGCGACCGTAGCATAATCCTGCAACAGATTGTAGTTATGCTGAAAAATCAATATGTCGTGGATATTTGTCCCGTCCTTGTCCTTTTTACCAATTTTAATAATATAGCCGTCGATCTTATCATAAAAGACCCCCTCCTTGATATCGAACGCCGGTTTGGAAACAATGATATCATATTTAAGTGTCTGCATTTTCAACTGAGCCACAGGAATAATATAATTGTTGAATGCGAATGCAATACCGCAGATTACCAATGAACAAACAAAAAGCGGACGCATGAAGCGAAGCAGGGGAATGCCGGCTGATTTAATGGCTACCAGCTCAAAAGTTTCACCCAGATTTCCAAAAGTCATAATAGATGAAAGCAACACGGCCAGGGGCAGGGCGAGCGGAACAAGTGTTGCGCAGACATATATAATAAAAGTAAAGATGGTGATCATATCCAGGCCCTTGCCTACGATATCATCAATATAAAGCCAGAAAAACTGGAGGACCAAAACAAAAACAGTAATAAAAAATGTAGCTATAAACGGACCGATGAAAGCGCCGATAATAAGTTTATCTAATTTTTTTATCACCGTGCAAAAATAGCCCAAAGCTCAAAGCCCAAAGCTTAAAACTAATATGGAATTGTGAAAGTTTGATTTAAAAACCGCCAACCGTTAATTCCCTAGTCTGTGGAAAAGATCCTTCACCTGGTAACTCCAAAGCTGTGATTGGTCCTTAATATCTTTTTTATCAGCGAAATCTTTTATTAGGAGAATCGTTTGATTGGTGATATCTGATTTTTCAATCCGGAATTCGAAAAATTCTTCTTTGGGGGAGTCGGACCAATGAAAACGAACGAACTTATCCAATTCGCTTTCCAACACTTCAGCTTTGGTTGTTGAACCATTCCATGAAAAGCTGAAAATATTATCGCGCTCATCTACTTTGTCCGCAAACCATTCCTGAAGGCCGGCCGGGGTACTCAAAAACTCATATAAAATGGCGGGTGGGCATTTTAAAGAGTACTCTAACGTGAACTGCTGTTTCTTGCTCATCTATTGTCTATTGATCGTGGGCTGCAATTATAGATAAATATTTCATGACCTGAAATTTTTTTTAATTCTCCGGAAAAGCCTGATAATGAAGAAATCATCCCTTCCAATATTGGGAAATAGTTGAAAATCAGTGATTTATCGTCCTTGCGGTTTGGATTTCCCGGTCTTAAACCTTATATTGGATAGGCTTAATTGAATCTTTGTCGATCATGATAAGAAAAGATTCAATTATACGTTTTTATTAGGATCCTAATATCTGAATTTCTGAAGAACCATTTTAACCTATAACCCTTTAAAAATTACCTGCCCATGAGTATGCGTCAACTCAAGATCACGAAGAGTATCACAAATCGTGAGTCTCAGAGCTTGGAAAAATACCTGCAGGAGATCGGAAAAGTTGAATTGATCACTCCGGAAGAAGAGGTGAAACTCGCCATCCGGATCAAGCAAGGAGATCAGAAGGCCCTTGACAAGCTAACTAAAGCCAATCTTCGATTCGTAGTTTCCGTAGCCAAACAGTATCAGAATCAGGGATTGACCCTGCCAGATCTCATCAATGAGGGCAACCTGGGCCTGATCAAGGCAGCACAACGTTTCGATGAAACCCGCGGTTTCAAATTCATCTCTTACGCGGTTTGGTGGATCCGCCAAAGTATTCTTCAGGCCCTGGCTGAACAATCCCGTATCGTTCGTCTCCCACTTAATAAAGTTGGACTTACCAATCGTATCCAGAAAGCGTATTCCCTGCTTGAACAGCAATTTGAGAGGGAGCCTTCACCGGAGGAACTGGCTGAAGTGCTGGAACTGGATATTGAAGAAGTTCGTTCCACAATCGGTATTGGGGGCAGGCACGTGAGTGTCGATACGCCTTTGTCTGAAGGTGAGGACAATACCCTGATAGATGTTATGGAAAATACGAATGCCGATCGGGCGGAAACAAATATTGAACACAACGAATCCCTGAAAATCGACATCGACCGTTCCCTGCAGACTTTGACGGAACGTCAGAAGGAAGTAATCTGCTTTTTCTTTGGAATAGGGGTGGACCACCCTATGAGCCTGGAAGATATCGGCGATCGCTTCAGCCTTACCCGCGAACGTGTTCGCCAGATCAAGGATAAGGCCATCACCAAACTTAGGTCCAATTCGGGTGCAAAATCCCTTCGGAATTATCTGGGAATTTAATAACGAAAGAATATAGATTGAGATAAATTTACACTTCATTTTCTTACATTTGCCTTTCTGAAAAACGTGGATAGAACGAGATGTTTATTCACGTTTTTTCATTTCATTTTTAACGACAGGGATATGTTTGAAAATCTGAGTGAGAAGCTCGACTCTGCGTTTAAGCAGCTGAAGGGCCAGGGCAGGATCACGGAACTCAATGTGGCAGCAACGGTAAAAGATATCCGTCGAGCCCTGATTGATGCGGACGTGAACTTTAAGATTGCCAAGGATTTTACTGATACGATTCGTCAAAAGGCTCTGGGTCAGAAAGTGCTGACAGCTGTGAGTCCGGGCCAGTTGATGGTCAAAATTGTACAGGACGAACTCACGGAACTGATGGGTGGCAATGAAAGCGTCCTGAATGCAAAGGGCAATCCGGCGGTCATCCTGGTTGCCGGACTGCAGGGATCCGGTAAAACCACTTTCAGCGGAAAACTCGCGAATTACCTCAAAACACAGAAAGGTCTTTCCCCCCTCCTGGTAGCCGCCGATGTATATCGGCCAGCCGCCATAGAACAACTCCGGATTCTGGGTTCGCAGATAGGCGTTGATGTATTCACGGTGGAGGGCAATCTGGACCCCGTAAGTATTGCAAAACAGGCGATTGCAGAAGCAAAAAGCAAAAATAAAAATGTCGTTATCGTAGATACGGCCGGTCGCCTGGCCATCGATGAGGCCATGATGGCTGAGGTCGCCAATATCAAAAAAGCGGTTGATCCGCAGGAAATATTGTTCGTCGTCGATTCCATGACGGGCCAGGATGCTGTGAATACCGCCCGGGCATTTAATGAAAGACTGGACTTTACAGGGGTTGTACTAACAAAACTGGATGGTGATACCCGGGGTGGCGCGGCCCTTTCGATAAAATACACGGTTAATAAACCTATTAAGTTTGTTAGCAGCGGGGAAAAAATGGAAACCCTGGATGTATTCTACCCTGACCGTATGGCCCAACGTATTCTGGGCATGGGTGATATCACTTCACTGGTGGAAAAAGCCCAGGGTCAGTTTGACGAGGAGCAGGCCCGGAAACTGGAAAAGAAAATCCGCAAAAATCAGTTTGATTTCGAAGATTTTAAACAACAGCTGGATCAGATTCGCAAAATGGGCAATATCAAGGACCTGCTTGGAATGATTCCCGGCGTAGGTAAGTCCATTAAGGATATTGATATCAGCAACGACTCTTTCAAAGGCATTGAAGCAATGATTGGCTCCATGACGCCCTATGAACGTGCCAATCCGGACTCTATTGATCAAAGCAGGAGAAAACGTATCGCCAAAGGAAGTGGTAAGGAAATTGCAGAAGTAAATGCCTTCATGAAGCAGTTCGAACAAATGAAACAAATGATGAAAACAATGAACAAAATGCCAATGGGAGGAATGGGATTTGGAAAACGTTAATTTCGCCATTCATCAAAAAAGACGTTAAATCATTCGAGATTTTATGGTTGATTCATTACATTTGCAGTAACAGATTGATTCGTTCGATCTACTTTTTAAACCTTATTAAATAACGCATTTAAATTTTTATTTAAGATGCCTGTAAAAATCAGACTCCAAAGACATGGGTCTAAGAAAAGACCATTCTATTTCATCGTCATTGCCGACATCCGCGCACCAAGAGATGGAAAATTCATTCAGAAAATTGGTACTTACAATCCTTTAACTGTTCCTGCTTCAGTTCAACTTGACCGCCAGAAAGCGCTCGACTGGCTGCATAAAGGAGCTCAGCCCACAGATACGGTCCGCCGCATTTTGAGCTATAAGGGTGTATTATATCTGAAACACCTCTTACGTGGTGTAGGACTTGGGCTTTTTGATGAAGCGGCCGCCATGGAAAAATTCTCCAAGTGGCATAGCGACCATGAATTAAGTGTAAAGAAACGCCAGGAAGACCATCGCAAAGCAAGGCCCGGTGGCAGACGTAACGCACCTCCTCCGAGAAGAGTTGAGAGAAGGCAGGAGAACGAAGCACAGGGTTAAACGGTGTAAAAATATTCTTATTAAGGCTAACCTCCAGCTGGCGGTTAGCCTTTTTTTATTGATCCATTCATGGAAAAGAGTTACAGAAATATCGGGAAAATTGTTTCAGCTTTTGGCTTGAAAGGGGATCTGATCGTGCTACACCATCTGGGAAAAAAAATAACTGTTACAAAAATAAAAGTCATTTTCCTGGAACAAAAAAAAGATGAATTGCTTCCTTATTTCGTAGAGAATATCAGGAAGAAAGGAGACAATGAATTGTACCTGAAGCTGGAAGGAATCGATACGAAGGAATCCGCCACGAAATTTTTGCGTCGGGAAGTTTGGCTGAATGAAGAAGAAATCCAGACGCATACCCACAAAAATAATCCCATCGGATGGGTTGGTTACCGGATCCTGGACCAGGGAAACGACCTGGGGCCCATTCTGGAAGTAATCGAACAGCCTCACCAGGTATTATGTCGAATTGAAATAGATACTAAAGAAGTATTAATTCCAATAAATGAACAGACTCTTTTAAAAGTGGATCATAAAAACAAGATGGTGCTGCTCAGTTTGCCCGATGGATTGCTGGATGTTTATTTAACCTAGTGTGGAAGTCTGGAAGACTGGAAGTTTGGAAGTGAAGTATATTAGTGATCCAAATTAACAGACCTTTTATAATATTACAACATGGTCTTCGTTGACCCTGTATGAAGTTTCATCATTTCGCCAGAAAATTCCCTCTCAAAACTCTCATCTTTTTATTGATTTGCATCCAAATGCAGGCGCAGCCGATTACGGGAGTATGGAAAGGGAAAATGGGCAATTCCCGGGTGGAACTGAAGTTGATTCGCAAAGGGGACAGTCTAATCGGCACTTCCTATTATTATGATTCCAAATCGAATTACAGGCGATATTCCGTGAAGGGATATTTCGATGATCGGAATAATGATGTAATATGGTACGATGACGTACTGATTGAAGATCATCATTCAAGCCGTTCAGGTCCTCTGTTGGCTGTAGCGGATTTTAATTGCCCGGGTGAAGGTGTTATGAAACTCGACGGAAAATCTTCCGGGAAAGTGGACAATAAGAAAGATAAAAAGGAACTACACCTGGTAAAGGGTAATACCGCACCCATTTTCCCTGATGAATGGGATTTTCTAATTGAAAATTATGCATATGGAGTGAGCCATCCGGAGATCGTGGACAGTATAGAGCAAATGGCATTCAACACAGGAGAAGCGACACCTAAAAATGAGACAGGTCCTTCATCCTTTGCAGTGGCGGATCCGTCTTCAAGCCTGCCTGATCGGAGCAATGGAGGAGAAACTGGTCAGTCTGTAAATAGTGCTCGTCCGCAACCCAACGTAGTTATCGAAAATCCAACCGGTGAATCCAATGCCAAAACAAAGCAATCAAATACGGTTATTGAAAAACCGGTGGCTTCAAATCAACAAGTGACTGCCCCGGTCTTTTTACCACCGGCTTTGCAGACTAATGAGGAAAGATTTACAAACAGGACAAAAATTTTACAAAACGTAATTCCCATTAAAGGTGATTCCATTGAACTTCGGTTTTATGATAATGCAGAAATTGATGGAGATTCCATCGCTGTATTTTTGAATGGCCGCCTGTTAAAGGAACATATTCTGCTCGCCGAAGAAGCATATACCATGAAAATTGCGGTATCCGATCTGCAATCTGATAATGAACTGGTCATGGTTGCTGAAAACCTGGGTAGCATTCCACCGAATACCTCCCTGATGGTCGCCATTGTGGAGGACAAACGATATGAAGCGCATCTGCAAAGCACCGAAGGAAGCAGTGCTCTGGTGAGACTGGTAAAGCCTTAACAAGCTGAAAGCCTAAAGCCAAAGGCCTAAAACCAAGTGAGACTGAATTAGCTAAATGTCAATTTTTTTTCTGGTGAACGGTTCCTTTTCGTGGAAAGAATTCAAGCCTTAAAGAAGCCTTAAAGGAGCTTTACCTAAGCTTTAGGTGCAAATAGAGAAGAATATCAATTTAATTGACTTCTTAGGCACATGCGGAATGCTAAACCACTATATTGATCATCTTGTTTTTAACGTAGATAACCTTTTTGGGCGCATTTCCATTCAACCATTTCTTGACCGATTCATCTGATAGTACCATTTCCTCTACCTGCTGCTGATTTGCTTCGAGACTTATATTGAGTTCTGTGCGCGTTTTTCCATTAATAGCCACCGGATATAATTTGGATGATTCGATGAGAAATTTCTCGTTATAAACAGGATAAGGTGCATCCAGTACGCTGTTTTCATTTCCCAACTCATGCCATAATTCTTCACAGATATGAGGTGCGTAGGGCGCCAATAATATCAGCAACTGCTCCAGAATTTCTTTTTTATGGGTCTTCAATTCTCCCAGTTCGTTCACCGTGATCATACTGGCACTGACAGCCGTGTTGAAAGAAAAACGGTCTGTATCTTCATCGATTTTCCTGATGGCCTTGTGTAATACTTTCCGTTCGGCGTCCGTTGCCGGATCCGTTGTCCATATTTTTCCTTTCGTTTCATCAAAAAACAAGCGCCAGAGTTTTCGCAGGAAACGATGCACACCTTCAATTCCCTTTGTATCCCAGGGTTTGCTTTGTTCTACCGGTCCGAGAAACATTTCATACATACGAAAAGTGTCCGCACCATATTTTTCCACCAGTTCATTTGGATTAACCGTGTTGAATTTTGATTTGGACATTTTTTCAACCTCAGCACCACAGAAATATTTTCCATTCTCCAATACAAAACTTGATTGCGCATACTCTGGTCTCCAGGAAATAAATGCTTCTATATCGAGTTCCAGACCATCAACCAGGCTGACATCAACATGCAGACTGGAAATAGAAATGATTTTAATTTTTTCAACACCAGCGCCCCACTTCTCAATCAAAAGGTTTTTTATTTCATCCTGTAAACCGGGCAGGGATTTATTTCTCAGTCCTGCAGAAATAAAAATAGGTTTTTGTTTTGCAAGGGCCTCCATTTCATCTGGTCCGCTGATTTCAATTCGATAAACAAAGCGGCTGCTACCCTGTATCATGCCCTGGTTAACCAGCTTCTTGTAAGGTTCATCAAATCCGATCAGGCCCAGGTCAAAAAGAAATTTTGCCCACATCCGGCTATATAGTAAATGCCCCACAGCGTGTTCCGTTCCTCCGATATACAGATCTACCTGGTTCCAGTAATCCGATGCTGTGCGGCTGCAAAATGTTTCATTATTATGCGGATCCATGTAACGCAGGTAGTACCAACTGCTACCCGCATAGCCGGGCATGGTGTTAGTCTCCAGATGTTTTGATGTCCATTCTTTCAGATTTGCCAGGGG
>CAVSYG010000011.1:0-396995 GCA_963732055.1 uncultured Bacteroidota bacterium
AAGTATTAATTCTCGCGGGCGGTTTGGGAACAAGGCTCAGTGAAGAAACGGATATCCGGCCAAAGCCCATGGCTGAGATCGGGGGAAAACCCATTCTCTGGCATATCATGAAAGGATACTCCCATTACGGATTCACGGAATTCGTGATCCTGCTGGGTTACAAGGGTTATTATATAAAGGAATATTTTGCGAATTATTTTTTGCACCAGAGTGATGTGACCATTGATCTCAGCACCAATGCGATAAAGGTCCATAACAATACTTCTGAGCCATGGAAAGTGACCCTGCTGGAAACAGGACAGGATACTATGACCGGCGGGCGCATCAAAAGGGCAAAGGAATTTATTGGCGATGAGCCATTTCTTCTTACCTATGGTGATGGCGTATCGGATGTAGACATAAAAAAACTGGTTGACTTTCATAGGGAACACGGCAAAAGCATTACTATGACAGCTGTGCAACCCGAAGGTCGTTTCGGTGCACTGGAAACGGAGGGCAACCGGGTTGAATCATTCCTGGAAAAACCAAGGGGCGATGGCAACTGGATCAACGGGGGTTTTTTTGTTTGCCAACCGGAAGTATTGGATTATATAAAAGGAGATGATACGGTATTTGAACAGGAGCCTTTGCAAAAACTCGCAAAGGACGGTGAGTTATTTAATTACCGTCATCATGGATTCTGGAAATGTATGGACACCCTGCGGGACAAGATCGCACTGAATGAGATGTGGGCATCCGGGCATGCCAAGTGGAAGACGTGGTAATTAGGCTAAGGCTAAGGCGGAAGGCTAAGGCTGTCATAAAAAAATAAAAAAAATCAGTTGAAATTTAGTTCGCCGATTTATAGAAAAGTCCTTAAATCAATATTTAAAGAAGGGAAATTTTATACGATCAGGTTTGGCAAATTAAAGGGGCTCAAATCATATTACAGAAGTGATATTAATTTCCATACGCTCGTGGGATTCTGGGAAACCGATTCCCTGGATGCACTGGATAAAATAATAAGTCAGTTTGGATTCGATAAGCGCGATATGATTGTCGCAGATGTCGGCGCCAATATGGGTTATTATTCACTTTATTTTTATAAAAAATTATCGGCGGGATCGAAAATTTATGCGTTCGAACCGTCTGTTTCCATTCTGGATGTATTAAAGAAGAATATTGTTCAAAACGGCATTCATAATGTAGAAATTGTGGAGGCCGCCTGTTCAGATAAATCCGGAGAAGTCGAATTTTATCATAGGACAAAACCATCATGAATCTTCCATGTTGGAGAGTTGGGCAGAAAATGCGGAAAAAGGAACATTGACAAAAGTGAGAGCAATCAGTATTGATGAATATTTTGGTAAGGAAGGTGTTTCCTCTTATCCGGACCTGATCAAGATGGATATCGAAGGTGCAGGAGTTTTTGCATTAAAGGGCTGTGACCAATGTTTACAAATAAAAAGGCCAATCATTCTGATGGAATCACATACTCCCGCCGAAGATGGCGCGATCGGAAATCTTTTGAGGAATTATAACTATGATGCGTTTCGTATTAACAATCAAAAATGGGTATTACATAAGGACCGGGATTATAAAGATACCGATGGTGTGTGGGGAACCATGTTATTGATCCCGGCGGAAAAAAAGGAGAAGTTCAAAAATTAACATTTTGTTTAATAATATTTATAAAGGAAAAAAAGTAATTGTAACCGGCAATACCGGATTCAAGGGATCCTGGTTAAGTCTTTGGTTGCATTCATTGGGTGCACATGTGACCGGTATATCAAAAGATATTCCTACACAACCTTCGTTATTTGAAGAGCTGGAGCTTGCAAAAAAAACGGAACATCATTTTGCCAATATCTGTGATGGTCCGCGGATGAAAAAAATATTTCGTGGATACACAACCGGATTTTGTATTTCATCTGGCGGCCCAACCCATCGTTTCTGTTTCCTATGAGGATCCGATTGAAACCTTTCAGACCAATACCATGGGCACGGCCAATATTCTCGAAGCACTGAGGATGGTTACCAATCCCTGCAAAGCAGTCATCATCACCAGCGATAAAAGCTATGATAATGTGGAGTGGATCTGGGGATACCGGGAACAGGATGCCCTGGGAGGTAAGGATCCATATAGCGCTTCGAAGGGAGCCGCGGAAATTGTGATCAAAACATATTATCATTCTTATTTTAAAAAACCCGGTTCAAAAGTAAAACTCGTGTCAGTCCGGGCGGGCAATGTGATTGGCGGCGGTGACTGGGCGTTGAACCGGATCGTGCCGGATTGTTTTCGTTCCTGGAATGAAGAACAGGCTGTTAAAATAAGAAATCCAAATTCCACACGGCCCTGGCAGCACGTGCTCGAACCATTGAGCGGTTATCTGAGAGCGGGTCAGGTGTTGGCCGAATCAGATGAACAGATAAACGGTGAACCATTTAATATTGGTCCGAATGCGGATCAGAATCATACGGTGCTGGAATTGCTCCAGTCCGTCAATAAGTTCTGGAAGCAGGGCACATTGAAGAATCCTTTCGAGATAGAAGAAAGTAAAACTTTTCACGAAGCCGGTCTGTTAAAACTGAACTGCGATAAAGCATTATATTATTTACAATGGAAACCCGTGCTGGATTTTGAAGCCACTTCAAAATTCACGGGGGAATGGTATAATCATTATTACAATCATAAAAAAGAAGACATCAGCGGTTATACTTTACAACAGATACAGGAATATACCGAAGCCGCGCGGAAAAAGTCAATTGCATGGGTCATATAGTAGATGTCATAGTCACGCCCCTGAGAATTATTCCGGGCGAATCCGGTGAAGTAATGCATGCATTAAAACAACCTGAAGAATCCTTTCAGGGATTTGGAGAAGCTTATTTTTCTACGGTAAACAACGGGTCTGTGAAAGGATGGAAAAGACATCAAAGAATGATATTGAACCTGGTGGTGCCGCTGGGTACCATAAGATTTGTACTATATGACGGACGCCCCGGCAGTAAATCCTTTCAGTCTTTCCAGGAATTAACATTGTCGAGAGAAAATTATCAAAGGCTTACCGTCCCGCCAGGTATCTGGATGGCATTTCAGGGCATTGGCGATGGAGAAAATATGTTGCTGAATATTGCCAGTATTCCGCATGATCCGGCCGAGGCGGATAATCTGCCCATACACAACGACCAGATTCCTTATAATGGTTTTCCATGAGCAGAATTCTGATTACAGGTGGTCTCGGATATGTTGGCGGTAGACTCTCCCGCAGGTTGTCGGAAGAGCATGAAGTATGGGTCTCATCGAGAAAACCGGTGCCGGAGAATATCCTGCGTTTGCATGGCCATGTAAGAAGAATAGATCATTCCTTATTACTTGATCCGTCTACTTTCCCTGAATCTGTCGATACTGTTATTCATCTGGCGGCTCTGAATGAAATGGATTCTGTAAAATTTCCTTCCGATGCCATTCGTGTAAATATTGATGAAACAAGGCTCATACTGGAAAACAGTATCGCAAAAAGTGCAGAGCAGTTTATATATTTTTCCACGGCACATATTTATGGCGCACCACTCGAAGGAACGATTACGGAAAAATCGTTGCCATCGCCTGTTCATCCCTATGCCATTACACACCGCGCAGCAGAAGATTATGTCATATCGGCGGCAAAACAAAAAAGAATTAAGGGAACGGTGTTTAGATTGTCCAATTCTTTTGGCGCACCGGTTTCGCCCCATGTAAACCGCTGGACCCTGTTGGCCAATGACCTTTGCAGGCAGGCAGTTGAAAAAGGCTCCATCACCCTTCGCTCCAACGGTTGCCAGTATCGTGATTTCATTTGCCTGACGGATGTGGAAGAACTGATAGCAAAGATGCTGACAATACCAAAATCCCCCAGGCACTACATATATAATCTGGGATCAGGGATCAGCATGCGGGTCATTGATATGGCCGATGCCATTATTCAGTCTGCTGTAACTGTTCTCAATAAAAATATTTCACTTGTCATGCCGGCTGATTGTATTCCTTCTGATGAACCTGCATTAAATTTTTCAATCGATCGTTTATTATCTGAAGGATATCATATTCAAAACGACCTGCAAATTGAATTGGAGCGGCTGCTGCAGTTCTGTGCTGAAAATTTTACCAGGGTTGGGTAAGGATTTTTTTATACCCTATGAATAAAATCGTCTGGTTTTTGAGTCATCCGATTCAATATTTTTCTCCGTTGTTGAAGGAACTTGGAAAAAAAACCGATCTGTCTGTTTATTATTACTCGGATTCCAGTATAAAAGGAGATAAGGATAAGGGATTCGGTGTGCCTGTTAAGTGGGATACAGATTTGCTTTCCGGGTATAACTATGGATTCGTACGCAATTATGCCGGAAGAAAACCTTTGAATAATCGTTTTTGGGATGTCTTTAATCCGGGTGTAATAAAAACGATACATAAACAGAAAGGGGCGGTCGTCATCGTAAACGGGTGGAGTTATAGTTCTGATTTAATGGTAATTTTTTTTTCCCGGATTTTTGGCAGACAGGTATGGCTCAGGGCGGAGAATCCGCTGAACCAGGAACTGAAAAAGACAGGATTTAAAATGATCCATCAAGAGAGTTTTTTTTAAAGAACTTTTTGTTTAGAGTTTTTATAAATAAGTGCTTATATATCGGAACAGAAAACAGGAAGTTCTTTGAATTTTATGGCGTTTCCTCTTCGCGATTGGTATACACGCCGTATGCAGTTGACAATAATTATTTTTCATCAAGGGCACGGGAGTTAAAAGATCATGGTGATGACATCAAAAACAAACTGGGTCTTCCCGCTGATAAAAAATTCATCCTGTATTCAGGAAAGTACATTCCAAAAAAAAATCCACTGGACCTTTTGAAAGCCTATCAGTTGTTGAATGATGATCGGTTTGCGCTGGTCATGGTTGGCGAGGGAGAACTGAGAAAGCAAATGGAACAATATATTACGGAGAATAACCTAAAGCATGTATACCTGACCGGTTTTGTAAACCAGTCAGAAATTCCTTCCTATTATTCCGTTGCCGATGTGTTTGTGATGTGCTCGGGGATGGGAGAAACCTGGGGGCTGTCTGTGAATGAAGCAATGAATTTTGGCAAACCGGTGATTGTATCAGATACCACCGGTAGTAGTTCCGACCTGGTTAAACAGGGACAGAATGGATTTGTGTTTCCGGAAGGGGATATTCAATCGCTGGCGGGATATATCAGGGAGATATTGGAAAATGACACGTTTCGTATAAAAGCGGGAAGTTATTCTGCAGAAATCATTCGGGATTATTCCATAGAGAATGTTACGGAGAATATTAAAAAACAATTAGCCGGGGTTAAAGGTTAAAATGAAGATTCTGATTGTAGGTAGTAACAAGCCCTGGGCTATTGAGCGATTCTATATAAAATATCTGACGGAGTTGGGAGCCGACATTCATTTGTATCCGTCGGCCTGATATCGTCTTCGACAATCATTCAAAAAATATCGTCAATAAAATTTTATTTAAGACAAAAATTAAGACAGGATACCCTGAGGTAAATAAGGGATTGATTGACCAGGCGGACAGTATAAAACCAGACTGGATATGGGTTTTCAAGGGTATGGAAATATATCCTGCCACACTTAAATTATTAGGCAGGAAATACAGATTGGTAAATTATAATCCGGATCATCCCTTTGTAATCGCCAGTTCCGGTGGAGGGAATAAAAATGTTCGCGATAGTGTGGGTTTATATCACCTGCATTTTTGTTATAACCGGAACCTTCAAAAGCAGATCGAACAGGAATTTAAATTGCCCGTTGTTTTTCTTCCCTTTGGATATGATCTTTCCGCAGAAGACTATGAGACAATAACCCGGGAATCCGAATTGAACCGTGTTTGTTTTTTGGGAAATCCCGATAAAACAAGAGAAGAAACCGTACAACTCGTTGCCGACAATGGATATCCTGTGGATGTGTACGGGCACGGCTGGAACAAAACATCGCTGCACCATCACAAGAACGTAACCACACATGACGCAGTATATGGATCGGCATTCTGGAAAAAAATGCGGGCCTACCGGGTTCAGTTAAATATTTTCAGGCAGCATAATATCGGTTCGCACAATATGCGGACTTTTGAAATCCCGGGTGCCGGGGGTATACAACTGGCACCTTATAGTGAAGAACACACATCCTTTTTTAATGAAAACAGCGAGATATTTCTATACCGGGATCAACAGGAACTCCTGAAACATGTGGAGTATTTAATGAATTGTAGTCCGGAGACGGCTGATGAAATTCGTAAAGCCGCCAGGTCCCGTTCGCTGAATTCATTGTATTCCTACAAGGACCGGGCGTCGATCGTGTTTGAGGCCTTTCAAAATATGAAACTGAATGGTTAGTGGCGATGGGAATGCAATAACAATTGCAATATATACTCATCCTGAATTTTATCCGCCATTGCTTAATGCGATTGATGAGCTGGCCGGCAGCTTTACGAGACCTGCAGGTCATAACAAGAAACTTACATTCCTCCAGTTGGAAATATCCTGCCAATGTTCAGATGATACATTCCGGAAAAGACAATGAAAATTGATGAATCCGAAAAGGCATCCACCGGGTGGAAAATAAAATCATTTCTGGATTTCACCCGGACATTCTACAGGTCTCTGAAACGTAAAAAGTCGTCCTGGGTCATGTGCAATGATCCCATCAGCTTATTTTCCTTCCGTATGATCCGTCCTTTTCTCGGTTATAAAATAAAATTATGGTATCATAGCCATGATGTGGCTGAATTGAGTTCGATGCGTACATATTCTGTTGGATATTTTGCTGTGAAATCCGAACAAAAATATTTCAGGCGGATCGATTTATTTACCCTTCCTTCCGAAGCCAGGTTGAAATACTATCCAATGGACAAGTATAAAGGAAAATGGCTGATAGTGCCCAATTACCCTTCTTTACAGAGGATGAGTCGGCAGCGAACAGGGGATTCGAAATCAGACGGTCAGGTAAAACTTATCTATCAGGGTCGTATTAGCGATGAACATGGTTTGGAAGAAATGATTGATTTTATAAAATCGGATTCTTCTCTTATGCTTACGATTATTGGCCCGGGAAATGACGATTATATCAGGAAACTGAAAAACAAGGTGGCGGAATTGGGAATCACTCAGCAGGTTGCGATCCTGGATCCTGTACCATACGGAAAATTGCAGGAAATTACTTTAACGCACCAGGTTGGTCTGGCCATTAATAAGCCTGTAAATACGCTTTATTCGACCGCGGTCATGGCTTCCAATAAGATATACGAGTATGCAGCGGCCGGTCTGCCGATACTATATTACAGGGACCCGCACTATATGGATGTTCTTTCCAGGTATCCCTGGGCCTTCCCGACGGATCTTTCAAATCCCGATCTTTCATTGATTATCAGTGAAATAAAAGTGAATTTTAATGAACTTTCCCGGAAAGCAATGGAAGATTTTCATAATAAACTGAACTTTACGGTCGTTTTTGAGCCGGTACGCTCATGGCTGATGGCGTCAAAACCAATGCTCCATTAATGAAAAAATATTTTATACTTTTTTGTTTATTGGTTTTTTTTCTACTCTGGCTGACTCGGATCTGACGATATTAGAATCTATTAGTGTTGTATTATTTGTGTTTGCATTTTTAGAACTGATTTATGACCTGGGAAAAAGGGTTGTAATCATGGATTTTGCCGTGCAGGCCGCGATATTTACCTGCCTCGTGATGCCTGTCATTTTTTATCATGTTTATTCACGGGAGAATCACCTGGCTAGATTATGGGTTAAATATATGCCGATCAGTTCGGATGAATATTTCACATTCGCCCTTCCTGCTGTTATTGCTATGGCCATAGGGATCCGTATTCCCCTGAAAAAATTACAGTTTGAAGAAAGATCCGGGTATGTACATGCAAAAAGTCAGGAATTACCTGACTGATAAACCAAATCTTGGACTGTATCTAATTGCGGTCGGTCTGGTTTCAGGACTTCTTGATTTTTTAGCTGCAGATAGTTTAAAACAGGTTTTTTTCTTCATGGCGCACCTGACCTATGTGGGTGTATTTTATGTGATATATTCTCCTTATAAACATAAAAAATGGATTGTTACCGGTGTCTTTGCACTAATGATCGGCCAAACGCTCATAGAAGGAATGTTTGGGGAATTTATTTATTTACTGGCCTGTAGCATGACTTTAATGTTATTAGGCAAAAAAATAAGTTTCAGAACCAAAATTGGGTTTGCATGTCTGGGTATCTTCCTGATTATCTTATTGCAATCAATAAAATGGGACTACAGGAAGAGAAACTGGATTGAGGGCGAAGGGGCCGATCCGGTTTATTTTGCACAGCTTATAGGAAGTAAGATTACCGATGTGAGCTCGTTACTGGATGCGGATAATCTATTTTTTACTTCAGTCAGAATGAACCAGGGCTGGCTGGTTGCCGTTAACGATGAAAAGGGTTCCGGAACGATATAGTTTTTCCTATGGAGAAACCATTGCTCAATCGGTCGCCGCGACAATTGTGCCCAGGTTTCTATGGCCGGACAAACCGGATGTAGGCGGCAAGGCCAATCTAAAACGCTTTTGGGGATTTAAATTGGCAGGTTACAGCATGAACCTGGGTCCGATGGGCGAAGCATATGCCAATTTTGATAAGCTGGGTGGAATCGTTTATATGTTTTTTTATGGTCTCTTTTTCAATTTCATGATGACTTCCATTATAAAGTTCTCGGAGAAACGCCCCACCATCATTTTGTGGTTACCCTTTCTTTTCTTCTATTCGATAAGTGTTGAAACTGATTTGCTGACTACGATGGGCGCCCTTGTCAAGGGTCTTATTTTTACCTGGATAATATATAAGATTTTTCATATTGGTTTCAGGTTGTCTTTATAATTTTTAGAAAATCAGGTTTAGTTAATGGCAGATAAAATTGCATTGATAACCGGGATTACCGGGCAGGACGGCGCTTATTTGTCACAGTTGTTATTGAATAAGGGATACCGGGTAATTGGTTTGATCAGGTCGTTAAGCGGTTCAAATCTTTACCGATTAAAATATCTCAAGGTTCAGGATTCGGTTGAATTGGTTGAATGCGATTTGCAGGATCTCTCGCAGGTCATCAATATCATCTCCGAATATCGACCTGGAGAAATTTATAATCTGGCTGCTCAGAGCTCCGTATCACTTTCTTTCAAACAACCGATCGGTACTATTCAGTTCAATATTAATTCGGTACTGAATATCCTCGAAGCCATTCGTCTGGTAGATACCAAAATCCGGTTTTACCAGGCTTCTACCAGTGAGATGTTTGGCAGGATTGAAACACTGCCCATTACAGAAGAACATAAGTTTCATCCATTGAGTCCCTATGCCATTTCAAAACTAACGGGGCACCATACTACGATCAACTACCGGGAATCCTATCATCTGTTTGCCTGCTGTGGTATTCTTTTCAATCATGAGTCATATCTGCGGGGTGATAATTTCTTTATGAAGAAACTGGTAAAAGGAGCTGTTGATATTGTGCATGGCAAAAAGGATTACCTGGAATTTGGCAACCTGGATATCAAGAGGGACTTTGGATCTTCAGAGCAATATGTTGAAGCGATGTGGCTGATGTTGCAGCAGGACAAACCGGAGGATTTTATCATTTGCTCGGGTGAAAGTTTGCGACTTAAGGATATTGTTGAATATGTGTATCGAAAATTAAACATCCCTCTGGATAAGTTAAAAATAAATCCTGATTTTTTCCGGCCCACGGAGATCCAGGATATTTATGGGAGCAGTGAAAAGGCAAAAAAATTACTTCACTGGAATTATACAACCAGTTTCTATACCGTATTGGATAACCTGATTGCTGAAGAGCAGGAAAATTATGGATAAGGCGGAAATAAAAATGCCGGAAGTCACTTTTTATTATCGCAAGCCAAGGCCGTTTGCAAACTACAGTGTTGAATTTATTTTCCGTGATGTTTCGGAGAGGTTGAAGAATCGGATTCATGCACGATCTGCCATTGCCAAATACGTAAGCAAGGGTTTATTCAGGCGTCTTTACATTTGTCTGGAAGCCATGTTCAGACAAGGGGATGTCAATCATATTACAGGGGATATCAGTTTTATTGGTATTTTCCTGAGAAAGCGAAAAACGATCCAGACCATTTTAGACTGCGGCCATGTACATGCTTCCACCGGAATAAAACAGTTTGTATTAAAGCTATTTTGGCTAACCCTGCCGGTAAAGAGATGCCGGTATGTCACGGCCATTTCCTCAGCCACAAAAAATGAAATCCTGAAATATGTACACTGCGATCCGGATAAAATTGTGGTTGTACCCGTTGCGATTTCTGAATCCTTCCGGAGATTGGATAAGCCTTTCAATAAATTAACTCCCAGGATCCTGCAAATCGGAACAGCGCCCAATAAAAATATAGAAAGATTGATTGAAGCACTGAAGGGCACTGGAATGTATACTCATCATCATCGGAAGGCATAATCCCTTGTACGAAGACCGGTTGAAGGAGGCTGGTATCAGTTATCAATATTTATCAGGGCTGTCAAATCCTGAAGTAAAAAATCAATATGAACAGGCCGATATCGTTGTTCTTCCTTCCACTTATGAAGGCTTTGGTATGCCCATATTGGAGGCGCAGGCGGTCGGAAGGCCGGTACTCACCGCCAATTTATCATCGATGCCTGAAGTAGCGGGTGATGCAGCCTGCCTGGTAGATCCTTACCAGGTGCAGGAAATCAGGAACGGGATTTTGAAAATAATTTCTGATGATGCTTACAGAAATGAATTGATCGAAAAAGGATTTGAAAATATCAAAAGATATAATCCGGAAAAAATTGCTACCGAATATTTTGAATTGTATAAAACTATAACCGGGTAGTTCATGTGTGGCATTGCAGGCATATTGAACAGACAAGAATCCCGTGACAACCGGAACAGATTAAACGGATGGCGGATTCAATGAGTCATCGCGGTCCTGATGCGGAGGGATTTTTTATGGATGGTGAACTGGGCCTTGGTCACCGGCGGCTTTCCATTATTGATTTGTCCGAGGCAGCCAATCAGCCTTTTGAGGATTCATCAGGACGTTATACGATTATTTTCAACGGTGAGATTTATAATTATGCGGAGATCAAACCATCACTGAGTGATTATCCTTTCCGTACGCATGGGGACACGGAAGTGATTCTCGCCGGTTATATTAAATGGGGCGCTGAAAGTTTATCCCGTCTGCGGGGCATGTACACTTTTGTTATCTGGGATAAACAGGAAAGAGAACTCTTTATCGCCCGCGACCGGCTGGGTGTAAAGCCATTATATTATTATCATGACAAAGACCAGTTCGTATTTGCATCCGAGGTCCGTGCGATTTTAACCACCGGATTAGTTAAGCGCAAAATAGATCAGGCGGCCATGGCGGAATATTTTCGTTACCAGTCCATCGGGTTCCCCTTTTCGCCGATTGAAGGAATCCGGCAAATGGAAGCGGGCAGCTGGATGCGAATAAAAAACGGACAAATACAATCCAGGAAATATTGGGATCCGACTGTTGCGAATTATGATTTTGATTTTACCAGTACAAAAGATGTACAGCAAAAAGTAAGGGACCTGATGCTGCAGTCTGTAAAAAGACGACTGGTGAGTGATGTACCCGTGGGCGCTTTTTTATCGGGCGGTATTGATTCCAGCGCGGTGGTCGGACTGATGGTCGAAGCGGGTGATCCTTCTCCCAATACTTTTAATATCTCCTTTGATGAATCAGCTTATGATGAATCGAAATATGCGGACATCATCGCAAAGAAATTCAATACCCGCCATGTTCAGGTCCGCATGAAACCGGAAGTGATGCTGGGCGAATTGACAAATGCACTGGATGCCATGGATACGCCAAGCGGTGATGGCATCAATACCTATGTGGTATCCAAAGCCATTCATAAGGAAGGAATCCGGGTGGCGCTGTCGGGTGTGGGAGGTGATGAATTATTTGCGGGATATCCCATTTTCGAAAACTATATCAAACTGCAGCAGAAAAACTGGATCTGGAAATTGCCGGCTTCATTGCGCAATGGTATGTCAGGATTATTGGGCAGGGGCGAAATAAAAGGCAGGATGCGTCAATTGCTGGCTGCCAATTCACCTGCGATCGCTTATTCCTATCCCATACTCCGTCAATTGTTATCGCCGGCGGCACTGATGGATATGACGTTTTTAAATGAATCGGAACGGGAGACTTTGTCGGATCAGCTGTTAGCAAAGAACCGGGCCCTCATGAAACTTCCTTATTACAGCCAGGTTACGGCGGCGGAATACCTCGGTTATACACAAAGCACTTTACTAAAAGATACTGACCAGATGAGTATGGCCAATTCCCTGGAAATACGCGAGCCATACTTTGACCAGGACCTCGTTGAGTTTGTGATGTCTGTTCCGGATCAGTTTAAAGTACCCGTTTATCCGAAGAGTCTGCTGGTTGAATCTCTCAAGCCCATGTTGCCGGATGAAATTGTGCATCGGGAGAAAAAGGGATTTTTATTTCCCTGGAAGGAATGGATGAAAAATGAACTTCATGGTTTTTGTGAGAAACATATCGATCAGATAGCGCAAAGAGATTTCATCCAGGGCGATCATTTGAAAACAACCTGGACCCGGTTTTTGGCGGGCGATCCGGATATCCGCTGGCAGCAGGTCTGGCTCTTTGTTGTGCTTGACTACTGGATGGAGAGGAATGGCATTTCTTAAGCGTAAGACCTAAAAAGTATGGAAGTACTGGAAGACTGGAAGTCTGGAAGTACTAATACACAAAACCGTCAACTGCCAACCGTCAACCGTCAACTAATAAAAAGAACAAGCTGAAAAAAATCCTTCTGTTCACCGATTGGTACGAGCCGGGTTATAAAGCCGGCGGACCGATACAGTCCACACGGAATTTTGTGGTGGCGATGCATGAACTGTATTCGATTTCGGTGATCACATCGGACACGGATCTGGGTGAAACGGAACCTTATGAGGGTATACCGGCGAACCAGTGGATTGACCGTTTGCCCGGTATCCGGGTGTATTATGCGACGCAGAAATCCCTGACGGCCGCGCTGATAAAGGATCTCATCGATTCTGAAAAACCGGATTTTATATATCTCAATAGCATGTATTCTGTCCGCTTCAGTCTGCTGCCCCTTTACCATTTCTGGAGAAAAAAAATACAGGCGAAAGTTATCCTGTCACCCCGCGGTATGCTGAGGGAGTCTGCCATCAAATCGAAATCAACCCGGAAGAAATTATTCATCACCCTGCTGAACAGTTTGCAGATTCCGTCAAAGATTATTTTCCACGCGACGGACGAGCAGGAGAAAAAAGATATCCTGCATTATTTTCCCCGGGCGCAGCGGGTGGAACTGATACCCAATTTTTCAGCGGAACTTCCAACGGATGTTTCAGCGATAGAAAAAAATCCGGGCAGGCTTCGCTGTGTATTTATTTCGCGCATCATGGCCATCAAGAATATTTCATTTTTTCTGGATCTGCTGAAAGATGTTCCGGATGGCTTCCTCCTGGATCTGTCGATCTATGGTGAAGTGGAGGATGAAAATTACTGGCAGCAAGCAAGACAAAAGATTCAATTGCTTCCGAAACATATCCGGGTTACTTATTACGGTCCCCTGCCCCACGCTGAAGTGATTGCTGCTTTGAGTGCAAATCATCTTTTCGTGCTGCCTACGACGGGAGAAAATTTTGGACATGCTATTTTTGAATCCTTTTCAGCGGGAAGACCGGTGCTCATCAGTGATAAAACACCCTGGCAGAATTTGAGGAACCAGCTGATCGGCTGGGATCTTCCGCTGGATAATCCCAAGGCCTGGATGAATGCTCTCCTTGAAGCGGCGGAATGGGATCAGCCCGCCTTCGACAGCTGGAGCCGCGCCAGTCGTGCGTTTGCGGCAAGGCATGTGGAGCAATTTAATTTGAAAGCAAGACTATGTGAGACTGTTTAACTGAAGCAGGAAGCAGGAGGCAGAGCTTGAGGCAGGACGCAAAACGCCTCCCGCCTCCAGCTTCCCGCCTCCTGCCTTAAAAGAAGTTTCTACAAAAAATTACGAATGGTTATCCTTGGAATAAACGCTTATCACGCGGATTCATCCGCGGCGATTTTTAGAGACGGCGTGTTGATTGCCGCGACGGAGGAAGAACGGTTTCGCAGGGTAAAACACTGGGCGGGTTTTCCTTCACTGGCCGTTGAGTTTTGTCTGAAGGAAGCCGGCGTCACATTACATGAAGTGGATCATATCGCCATTGGTCGTGATCCTTTTGCCAAACTGGCTAAGAAGATTTTCTTTCTTATGAAAAATCCCAGTGGTGGTATCCGCGCCGTGCGTGACCGCCTGTCGAATGCAAAAAAAGTAGCATCTCTCGAAGCTGAATTCAAAAAACTGGATCCTTCCATCGACGAAAAATCATTCAGATCCAGAATTCACCAGGTAGAACATCACCGGAGCCATCTGGCATCTGCATTTTTTGCTTCTCCTTTTGATGAGTCCGCGATATTATCCATCGATGGTTCGGGTGATTTTACAACCACGATGACAGCCATCGGAAAAGGAAATCAGATGCAGGTCCTGGATTCCGTAGATTTCCCGCATAGCGTGGGATTATTTTATACTGCTTTCACACAGCTTCTGGGATTTCCTCATTACGGTGATGAATATAAAGTAATGGGACTGGCTCCTTATGGAGAGCCTAAGTATGTAGATGAGTTAAAAGATGTTTTGATTTTTGATACAAATGGATTGTTTCATCTCAATCAGAAATATTTCCGGTCGGCCAAAAGCGGGATTATTTCCTATGGTGAAGATCATATACCGGTGGTGGCGCCATTGTATTCATCCTATATGATGGAAAAATTCGGGGACGCCCGAACAAAGGAAGAACCGCTTACTCAATATCATAAGGATCTCGGCGCATCGGTCCAGCGAATTACGGAGCTGCTCATTTTTCATATTCTGAATGCACTGCAAAAGAAGACGGGATTGAAAAATATTTGTATTGCAGGCGGCGTCGCGCAGAATTCGGTTGCCAACGGCAAACTCACACGCAACACAGGTTTCGAAAATATTTATATTCCCTCTGCCGGTCATGATGCCGGTATTTCCATGGGTTCAGCCTTGTTTGTCTACAACCAGGTTTTAAAACAACCGCGTCAGTTGCCGGTATATTCCGCATTTACCGGGAGCCGTTTCAATAATGACGAAATAGAAGTATATCTGAAATCGCGTGGTGTCGCTTATACCAGGTATCCGGAATCTGAGATCTATGAGATCATCGCTGACCGCCTGATCAACTCAGGTGTGGTAGGATGGTTCAATGGTCGTGCGGAATTTGGTCCGCGGGCACTGGGTGCACGTTCGATCATCGCAGATCCGCGGCGTGCGGATGCAAAAGATCTGCTCAACTCAAAAATAAAAAGAAGGGAAAGTTTTCGTCCCTTTGCACCATCTATTCTGAAAGAATATGTTTCGGAATTTTTTGAAATAAATGACGACGTTCCTTTTATGGAGAAAGTATTTCCGATCCGAAAAGAAAAGCAGTCGCTGATTCCCGCGGTCACGCATGTGGATGGTACGGGCAGGTTGCAGTCCGTGGATCGTACTACTGCGCCCCGGTATTATCAGCTGATCGAAACATTCAGGCAAAAAACAGGTATACCCATTTTACTGAATACGTCTTTTAATGAAAACGAACCGATCGTCAATTCTCCCGAACATGCGTTGGAATGTTTTTTGAGAACATCCATGGATATGCTGGTACTTGAAAATTGCGTTATAACACGTTAAGCCTAAAGCCTTACAGCCTAAGGCCTAAAGCCAATTCGTTGATCGTGAATCGTCTATCGTGTATCGATCCACGATCAACGATTCACGATCAACGACAACGAAGAATATAATGCCTCACAGGGTATCAATTATAACAGCCACCTTCAACAGCGCATCTACGATCGCTGATACGATGCAGTCCGTCGGGGAGCAGGATTATCCGCTGATCGACCATATTATCGTAGACGGAGCATCGACCGACAATACCCTGGAGATCGTAAAGGAGTTTCCACATCATATTTATGTTATTTCTGAAAAAGACAATGGCATTTACGACGCCATGAATAAAGGTATTCTTGCAGCAAAAGGTGATATCGTCGGCATTCTGAATTCGGATGATATGTACATGGGCTCCCACGTGATTTCGACTGTCGTGGAAGCTTTCCGTGATCCCGATGTGCAATGCTGTTATGCTGATTTGCAATACGTGGATTATCGGAATCCAAAGCGAATTACACGTATATGGAAATCCGGTATATATAAAACCAATGCTTTCTACTGGGGATGGATGCCTCCGCATCCGACATTTTTTGTGAGGAAGTCTGTTTATGAGCAATTTGGCCTTTACAATATCAATATGCGGTCGGCGGCTGACTATGAAATGATGTTGAGGATCATGGAAAAACACCGGTTAAAGTCGTTGTATATTCCGCAGATTATTGTGAAAATGAGAACGGGCGGAGTGAGTAATGCCTCTGTAAGAAACCGGCTTCGGGCGAACGTTGAGGATCATGAAGCGTGGCGTATTAATGATTTGAAGCCCTATTTTTTTACATTATATTTGAAACCATTGCGGAAGATTACTCAATTTATAAAGAAATGATATATGTCAAAAGTTGCATTGATCACGGGCGTGACTGGTCAGGATGGCGCTTACCTCAGTGAACTTCTGTTGTCCAAGGGATATCAGGTTCATGGAATTAAAAGAAGAAGTTCACTTTTCAATACGGACCGCGTGGATCATCTTTACCAGGATCCCCATGAAAAAAATGTTCATTTTCGTTTGCACTACGGCGACCTGACCGACAGCACCAATCTGATACGGATCGTGCAGGAGACCAGGCCGGATGAAATATATAATCTCGGCGCGATGAGCCATGTACAGGTGAGTTTTGAAACACCGGAATATACAGCCAATGCCGATGGTATCGGGGTTCTGCGTTTACTGGAGGCCGTTAGATTGCTGGGCCTCACCAAAAAAACAAAAATATATCAGGCTTCCACTTCAGAATTATACGGACTGGTACAGGAGATTCCCCAATCGGAAACGACACCGTTTTATCCACGGTCACCTTATGCAGCCGCCAAGTTGTATGCATACTGGATAACCGTGAATTACCGGGAAGCCTATCACATGTTTGCTGCAAACGGTATTTTATTCAACCATGAGTCTCCGCTGCGCGGTGAAACCTTTGTGACGCGGAAGATAACCAGGGCGGTTGCCAAAATCGGCATGGGCCTGCAGGATAAAATTTTCCTGGGCAATCTCAATGCGCGTCGTGACTGGGGCCATGCGAAGGATTATGTGGAAGCGATGTGGCTCATGCTGCAGCAGGAAAAAGCGGAGGACTTTGTAATCGCCACCGGCGTCACAACCACCGTTCGTGATTTTGTGCTGATGGCATTTGCCGAAATCGGAATCGAGCTGGAGTTCAAGGGAAAGGATGCATCAGAGTACGGGGAAGTGGTGCATTGCAGCAACCCGGATTATCAAATTGAAAAAGGTAAAAAGCTGGTGGAAGTGGATCCGAAATATTTCCGTCCGACCGAAGTTGAATTGCTGATCGGCGATCCGACAAAAGCGAGAGAGAAACTGGGATGGGTTCCGAAATACGATCTGCCGGCGCTTGTAAAGGAAATGGTTCATGCCGATGTGGAACTGTTCCGCACGGGAGAAAATCCTGAAGGAATCGGGGTTTGAGATTAGGAATCAGTACGAATAGCAATTATTAATTATTAATTATTAGTTATTAACGGTGCAATTCAGTTAATAACTAATAATTAATAACTAATAATTAATTGAAGTGCATATAATGAACAATCAAGATAAAATATACATCGCCGGTCATCGCGGAATGGTGGGTTCGGCGATTAAAAGAAAGCTGGAGTCGGAGGGATTCACAAATCTTGTTTATAAATCCTCAGACGAACTGGATCTGCGTAACCAGGAGGATGTGCATGATTTTTTTGAGAAGGAAAAACCAGCCTTTGTATTTCTCGCTGCTGCCAAAGTCGGTGGCATCATGGCCAATGACATATTCCGCGCGGATTTTCTATATGAAAACCTGATGATTGAAAGTAATATCATCCATGCTGCGTGGAAAACAAATGTCAAAAAACTCATGTTCCTCGGTTCATCCTGTATATATCCCAGGATGGCTCCGCAGCCACTGAAGGAAGAATATCTCTTAACAGGCCTGCTGGAGCATACCAATGAACCTTATGCGATTGCAAAGATTGCCGGTATCAAACTCTGCGATGCTTTTCGTGCGCAGTATGGCTGCAATTATATTTCCGTGATGCCGACGAATCTATATGGACCAAACGACAATTACGATCTTAAAAATTCGCATGTGCTTCCTGCATTGATCAGGAAATTTCATGAAGCCAAAATAAACAATGAACCATTTGTTACGATCTGGGGATCAGGTGAACCAAAAAGAGAATTTCTTCATGTGGATGATCTGGCAGAAGCCTGTATTTTCCTAATGAATCATTTTGATGAAGCCGGACTGGTGAATGTAGGAATAGGTACAGACCTGAGTATTCTCGAATTGGCCCAACTGATTGCCCGCATTGTAGGTTATACAGGCAGCATTCAAAAAGACATTTCAAAACCCGACGGAACGCCCAGGAAATTAATGGATGTTTCCAAAATCAATGCGATGGGTTGGAAGGCGAGGATTACACTTGAAGAGGGAATTCGGATGGTGTATGGGGAGTATCGGAGACAGTTGACAGTTGGCAGTTGACAGTCTTCATACCTTTATCTCAAACAAAAAGCATAAACCAAAATATAATTTACCATTTATCTTCACCGATGAACGGACTGCATTTGACTGTCAACTGTCAACTGCCAACCGTCAACCAATATGTTCGGAATATTTAAAAAGAAAGACCACGGTCCGGTAGATCTGTCGGGATTGGTGACCGATATGCATAATCACCTGATTCCGGGAATTGATGATGGCGCTACAGATCTGGAGTCGTCGATTGTGATGATCCGCGCGATGTACGAATTGGGTTACCGCAATTTCATTGCCACGCCCCATGTGCAATGGGATATGTTTAAAAATACCCATGAGATCATAGCAAACGGGGCAAACAGAGTACAGGCCCGTCTGGCTGAAACTGAAATGAAAGTGGGTTTTCGCGGTGCCGCTGAGTATTATCTGGATGAACATATGGATATGCTCCTGGCAGAAAATGCCCCCCTGCTTACCATCCATAAAAATATGGTGCTCGTGGAATTCTCATTTATCCGTCAGCCGATGGACCTGAAGGATAAACTTTTCCAACTTCAGATCAAGGGTTATCAGCCGATCATTGCCCATCCGGAACGCTATTTATATTTCGGGGCACACAAAACTGTCTACGACGAATTACACGATATGGACTGTATTTTCCAGCTGAACCTGCTTTCCCTTTGTGGTTATTATGGGAAAAAGCAGGAGGAACTCGCCCAATATCTGATCAAAAAGAAATATGTAAGTCTTTTAGGTTCAGATTGTCACAACATCAGGCACATCAATATCCTCCGTGCCTCCTCTTCCATCTCCAGCACTGTCAACCGTTTATTGGACGCCGGGCTTTTGTTGAATCCGGCCCTTCAAGCGTAAAGCTTAAAGCCGCCTGCCGGCAGGCAAGCGCAAAGCGTAAGGCTTTGTGAGCTAAGTTCTTTGTGCTAAATACCAACTCCTCAGGCTGAACGACCGGGTGCCAGGTATGAACGGCCTTCTTTTTCATATTGAGGTTAACCCATTTCCAATCGAACATTTCAGTTTAAACCATCTAGGTGCACTAAGTGTTAACCATTACGTACTTGCCTTAAAATGCTTTACGCTTTAAGCTTTGCGCATTAAGCCTAAGAGGCTTGACAATAAGTCGTGACTCTCTGTCAAGTAAATTCATTGTTAAGAATCCTCCGCCTGTCCTTTTCCTGACATTCCGTCTTGGCATTATTTTTATCTTTATATGGTAAATCACAGATAACATGGGTGCTCTTGAATTCAACCAGCTTCTGGTATCTAATGCTGAATTTTTGAAGCCCTTTGCGATCACTTTAACCAGGGATAGCGAAGAAGCGAAGGATCTTTTTCAGGAAACATTATACCGGGCGATAGCCAATAAGGATAAATACAACGTCGGAACAAATATCAAAGCATGGTTATATACGATCATGCGTAATATTTTTATAAATAATTACCGGCGCCGCGCAAAGCAGAAGACAATTTTTGATTCTTCTCCGAACGACTATCTATTAAACAACAGCCAGTCGACCGTAGTTACGGGTAATGCAGAAAGCAACCTGCGGATCCGCGATATACAGGGAGCCATTCATGGCTTGCCTGAAATATTCCGGAATCCCTTTTTGCTTTATTTTGATGGTTATAAATACCATGAAATAGCAGACATGCTGCAGGAACCTCTGGGTACCATCAAAAGCCGGATACATTTCGCGCGGAAACTGTTGAAATCGCAGATACAGCAATTTTAAAATTGAGATTGACGGTTGATGGTTGACGGTTTTATTCGATGACCGGAAGAAGCGTTAGGCGTTTAGCGTTTGGCGTTAAGCCTTGAAAGGCTTTAAGATTTAAAAATGAATATAGAACAAGTGATCCTGGTGAATGAACAGGATATAGAGACGGGAACTATAGAAAAAATGGAAGCCCACCGGAAAGCCCTTTTACACAGGGCTTTCAGCGTTTTTATATTCAACACAAAAGGCGAAATGCTCCTGCAACAAAGAGCCCTTGGGAAATATCATAGTCCGGGTTTGTGGACGAATACCTGTTGTTCGCATCCGCGTCCGGGAGAACAAGTAGAGGAAGCGGCGGCGAGGAGACTGAAAGAAGAAATGGGCATTGATACGACGCTAACAAAAATATTCGATTTTATCTACCGCACTGAATTCGATAACGGCCTCACGGAATTCGAATTCGATCATGTGTATACCGGAACGTATAACGGGCAGCTATATCCGAATAAACAGGAAGTAAATGATTATTGCTTTCGCTCGATGGAAGATATTGCGCAGGATCTCGAGCGCCGGCCTGAAAAATATAGTTCCTGGTTTAGGATTGCATTTCCCCTTTTAAGCTTAAAGCTTAAAGCGTAAAGCTTAAAGCGAATGTGTGAAGACTCCTGCTTCGCGTCCCGCGTCCTGCCTCTGCCTCTGCCTCCTGCCTCCTGCCTCCTGCCTCCTGCCTCCTGCCTCAAGCGCTAGGGGTTACACTTTTAGCTTTTTCCACATTAGTAGTCTTCAACTTGCTTCCCCGGTTATCTCTGGCCATACGGGAATACACAGAGAGATTGCGGTCGAAAAGAAATTTAAACAGCAGGATCGTATAGGAAGTATGATGTCCCAGCGTATTGTAATAGCTGCCGGCGAATTTTTTGATCTTGGGTAATTTGTTCCAGGGAACAGAAGGGAAATCGTGGTGTTCATTATGATATCCCACATTCAGGTTAACGGTATTCAAAGAACCATAATAGCTCTTTGTTTCCTGATCACCATGCGTGAGGAAATGTTCCTGTACCCATCTGGCACCCAGCGGATGCAATCCAACAGAGAAAAAGAAGCTCATTGTGAGGTAGGCAGCAGCCTTCCATCCAAGAAAATAGATAAATACCGTCATAAAACTGACCTGTACGATGATATTGACAACGGTCCATTTGTCCATCAGCCGGACTTCCTTTATACGGCCCGGACGGATCATCTGGAAAATCGGATAAAATAAGAGCCAGAGTGCTTTTCCAAAGCCGGAATTGTTGATCAGTTTTGCTTCCCAGCGATAAGGCATGTCCGCATCCAGTTCTTCAACGCCCTGGTAGGAATGATGCTTCAGGTGATATTTCTGAAAGGAAATGGCGCTCGGAAAAACCAGTGGAAGGTTTGATGTGATCGCCGCTATTTTATTGAAAAAACTCTTCTTGAAAATCAGGTTATGTGCGGCTTCATGAATGCATACATATAATGTATGGCTGGCAAAAGCGCCACCCAGATAGGCTACCAGGAAAATGACCCACCAGGATGCATCCCTCAGAAAATACGATAGAACAATCTGAAATCCAACGCAGAGCAGGATAACGCCAAAAGTCCATGGATTCCGGCCGATCAGGGTCCTGATCTCCGGGTGTTTATGAATAATTTCCTTGGTTCTGGGCTTATGCGGCTCACTCTCCATACTCCACCGGAAGCTGTTCGGCTTGGGCATACTTACTGGTTTGAAAACGCAAATTTAAACCTTATTTCTTGAATGGCCGAGAGGGGGGGTTGGTTGACGGTTGATGGTTGACGGTTGACGGTTATTTATCGTATGATCGATGACCGATAGACCGATGACCGATGACACGAAAAGGCTTTACGCTTTGCGCTTTACGCCTACCTGCCGGCAGGCAGGCTTTCAGCTTACCGGGGTTTATACTTGGCATCATCAAAGATTGTCCGGTCGGGGGTTTGCATGAGTTGTAATGGAGAGAGGTCCGGGTGAAGGGATGCATATTTTTGTACGATGCGCCAACCCACCCACTGACCGATATTGCCGGGTGAGGCTTCGGGCATTCCCTGCGTATAGGGCGCATCGCCGATAAAATTTTTGATCAGATCGGGATCAGGAGAATAGAGATTCTGATCCAGGAAAAAATTCCAGACCTGTCCTTCGTTCGATATACACCAATTGAGTTGCTTCTCTGTAAATCCTGTTTTTAAACTGTCGGCCGTTTCAGGTAAGAACTGATCAATCAGCCACCAGTTTTTTCCTTTTTCAATCATTTGTTCGATCAGCGGTTTTCCCTGACTCTGGTCCGGAAATATGTCTTCTGCCAGGGCCTTCATACAATTGGGCACGACATATTCCGGTTCGAACCGACGGGAAATATATAAGGGAAAAAGATCCTGTCCCTGTCTGCTCAGATAAAAAGGAAATTGTTTCCCGGCATAGAGTTGCAGACCGATGGCCAGTGTGAATCGTGTTAATGCAACGCCGGGTGCGTCGAAGGGACCGATATAGGAGACTACTTTCGGTGGCAGATTATATTTTGGAAAATAATACCGTACATGCTGAAAACCTTTTTTCAACTCTGTTTCAATGGGTCGCATGTCTGCAAATTTCAATTCCAGTGAATCCCTTACGGGTTCATATCCGCTGATAAAACGGCGACAAATATAAAAGGCATTGAGACTGGTATCTGACAGCGGACTGGTGCCCAGGATATTTACTGCAAAATCATTTATGAACCAGGGATATTGTCCCGCGAGATCCAGTAACCCCTGCTGTATATGGTTTGTATCGATCGCAAAAAAAGCCCGATCAAAACGTTCGATATGAACCGTAACGGGAATATTGGATGTGTCAGGCGTTTTTTTACCTGTTTTGCAGGCGATTATAGGTAGTAAAAAAAGAAGCGGGAGAAGTTTTTTCATCCGGATAAAAACGTTCAGGGCTGCAAGTTAGTATTCGGGGCCTTAGCAGTAAATTTGTTACATGAAGATCGCGCTGGTTCAACAGAATTATCACATCGGAAATTTCGAATACAATACTGAAAAGATCATACAGGGAATTCAGATGGCGAAAGAGGGTGGTGCGGACCTGGTTGTATTTTCAGAATTATGCGTCTGCGGTTATCCGCCCCGCGATTTTCTTGAGTTCGGAGATTTTATTTCACGCTGTTATGAATCCCTGGAAAAAATAAAGGCCTATACGGCAGGCATCGGGGTGATTGTCGGTTCCCCCGCACCCAACCCGGATCCCAAAGGAAAGGATCTGTATAATGCTGCCTGGTTTCTGCACGATCACGAGGTGAAGGCAGTCGTACATAAAACCTGTTTGCCCACCTATGATATTTTTGATGAGGACCGTTATTTTGAAGTGGGACAGGACTGGCGGGTGATCGAATTCCAGGGGAAACGCCTGGCCGTTACGATTTGTGAAGATATCTGGAACCTGGGCGAGAATCCTCTATACCGCGCCTGCCCCATGGATCACCTGATGCTCCAGCATCCCGATCTGATGATCAATATCTCTGCCTCTCCCTTTGACTATGATCACGAAGAGGACCGCCGCGCCGTGGTTCGTCAGAACGTGCTCAAATACAAGTTGCCCATGTATTACTGCAATGCAGTGGGTGCACAAACAGAAATTATTTTCGATGGTGGAAGTGTGGTGTACGATGCGTACGGCACCTGCACCCATCACATGAAGATCTTTGAGGAAGACTTCCAGATCATTGATACCGAAATCAAGTACCGCCCGGTCAACAAACACACACCGGTTTTTACATCTGCGAATGTTTTAACACCGGACCAGATCATCCCATATTTGACCCGCAGAAACAATATCAAGGAAATCCACGACGCGTTGCTGCTCGGTATCCGTGATTATTTCAGGAAGATGGGATTTCAGAAAGCCATTCTCGGAAGCAGCGGCGGCATCGACAGCGCCGTCACACTGGCCCTTGCCAGCCGTGCGCTGGGCAGCGAGCATGTGCGTGCTGTTGCCATGCCCTCCGGATTTTCAAGTGGTCATTCGGTGGATGATGCCACCGCTTTGTCCGCGAAACTGAATAATCCATTTGACGTTATTCCGATCCAGCCGATATTCGAAAGTTTTCTTTCCACCTTAAAACCCATTTTCAATGATCTGCCGTTCAGTTTGGCGGAAGAAAATATACAAAGCCGCATCCGGGGTAACCTGCTCATGGCCATCGCCAATAAATTCGGATATATTCTTCTGAATACATCCAATAAAAGCGAACTCTCTACCGGATATGGAACGCTGTATGGCGATATGGCCGGCGGTCTCAGTGTGCTCGGAGATTTGTATAAAATGCAGGTCTATGCCCTGGCGCATTATATAAATCAGGACGAAGAAATAATTCCGGGTTCTATTTTGACAAAAGCCCCCTCCGCTGAGCTGCGTCCCGATCAAAAGGACAGCGACAGCCTGCCGGTGTACGACCTGCTGGATAAAATATTATATCTCTATATCGAAAGAAGAAAGGGCCCCAGGGAAATCATTGCCATGGGTGTTGACCAGGCCCTCGTTGAACGGGTGCTGAAACTCGTCAATACAAGCGAATACAAAAGAAACCAGTTCTGTCCCATTATCCGCGTAAGCAGCAAAGCGTTTGGTGTTGGCAGGAGGATGCCGATTGTAGGAAAATACCTTTCGTAGTTATCAGTTGTTAGTTGTTAGTTATTAATTGCTATTGATTTATCAATTAACAACTAACAACTAATAACTACTTCTTCACCAGCGTCGTAGTCGCCGCGACCGGCACCGGTATTCCCGTGATATTTTCCGTACTGGCTAACATCAGGTTTGTACCGTCCCATAACTTTATAAAATTGGCCGTGCCGGCGATATAAAGAGTATCTGTATTGGAAGAAATGCTCCAGGTGCTCGTTGAATCCGACGGAGGAACACATGCGACACCCGCATCGATAAAACGCGCCGTCTTATTAGTATCCAGCTCAATCACGTTATCCTTGTCACAGTCTGGCAAGGAATCATACAGATTCACATTCAACCCAAGAACGCTCGCTGTAATAGCCGTCAATTTGTACGTACCAGAGAAATTTTGAATCGTTCTGGCGCCTGGATTACTACTACTATTGCTGTCACTTTTTTTACAGGCATTGATCACCAGGATCAAAATGCCTATGGAAGCGGCCAAAGCTATTTTTCGCATATCTCTTAGTTTTATGAATAAGGGTAACTCGTTTCACCAATCTTTATTGCATTGCCAAAGTTAAATTTGAATAGGAGGACAATTGTGAAACAAATGTGAAAGGCAAAATTCGTACCCAACTGGACTTTGAGGTCAATGGGGAACACTCAGAAAGATTAAAACAATGGGGAAATGCTCACGAAGTTCAAGTCGTGGGGACGCTCCAGACTAACCCGGCACAGGGAACATTTCGTAAATCCCCAATTATCCAAATTTCCGGCATTCTCTCTCTCACTCTTCGTATTTTGCAACCTAATTTTTTACTACCATGTATACGGCGGAAGACATCAGGATATTGAATGAAACGATTCAGGTCCAGGGACAATTCGTAGACAGACTGCGCAAGGAAATCGGTCGCGTGATCGTGGGACAGCAATATATGCTGGACCGCCTGCTCATCGGCCTGCTTACCAACGGGCATATCCTGCTCGAGGGTGTTCCGGGACTGGCGAAAACACTTACCATTAAATCCCTGGCACAGACTATTCGCGGTAAATTCAGCCGTATCCAGTTTACACCCGACCTCCTGCCCGCCGACGTGATCGGAACGATGATCTTCAATCAGCAAAAGCACGAATTCGTTGTCCGGAAGGGCCCGATTTTCGCGAATTTCCTGCTTACGGATGAAATCAACCGGGCGCCGGCCAAAGTGCAAAGCGCGCTGCTGGAGGCCATGCAGGAAAGACAGGTTACCATCGGTGACAGCAGTTATATCCTGGAAGAGCCATTTCTCGTACTGGCCACACAGAATCCACTGGAACAGGAAGGAACTTATCCGCTCCCCGAAGCCCAGCAGGATCGTTTCCTGATGAAAGTAATCGTAACCTATCCTTCCAAACAGGAAGAGCAGCTGATCATCAGGAATCATATGAATGGCATCAAACAGCCCGAACTGAAACAGGTGGTATCGATGCAGGAAGTACTGGAGTCGCGCGATCTGACGCGTAAAATATATATGGATGAAAAACTCGAGAATTATATTCTCGACATCGTTTTTGCCACCCGCAACCCGGAAAATTATAAGCTGGATAAACTGAAATCCATGATTTCTTACGGTGGTTCACCCCGTGCCAGTATCAATATGGCCCTGGCAGCCAAGGCGAACGCCTTCCTGAATAAGAGAGGTTATGTGATTCCCGAAGATGTCCGCTCCATTTCCAAAGATGTGTTGCGTCATCGTATTGGTTTAACCTATGAGGCCGAGGCGGAAAATGTGAATGCGGATCATATTATTGATGAGGTGTTGAGGGCGATACAGGTTCCGTAATGACAGTTGACGGTTGACAGTTGATCGGTTGAGGCGGTGGATTAGTGGGTTAATAAATCGGGTTATTGCATAAGATTGTAGCATAAAAAATATGCTATGATCAAATTATAAGAAATTGGAATGTTTGGACATTGTCGATGGAAGACTGTGAAAGAAATATACAACTTGACAAAATCATATCCAATAGAAGAAAGATATGGATTGATATGCTCAAACAAACAGAGCAGCTGTTTCAATACCGAGCTAATATTGCGGAAGGTATGGGAAGAAATTATAAAAAAGATACAATTCAATTTTTTCATGTTTCAAGAGGTATCAGCATATGAATTAGAAACTTTGCTTGAATGTTGCATTGATGATAAATATTATTGGATAATCAAACATATAACAAAATAAGTGATAATTTTAGAAAGCAATATTCGATTGATAAACGGATTTATAAATTATTTGGAGCAAAAGACAAATAAAGTCCGTCAACCGTCAACCGTCATACCGTCAACAAAATGCTTACAGCCGCAAGAAATACTAAAAAAAGTTCGCGAGCTCGAAATAAAAAGTAAACGCCTCACGCGTCATCTTTTTACGGGAGAGTACCACTCTGCATTCAAGGGCCGCGGAATGGCTTTCAGAGAAGTGCGCGAATATTATCCCGGCGATGACGTGCGGTTCATCGACTGGAATGTGTCGGCGCGGTTCAATCATCCCTTTAGCAAATTGTTTGAAGAAGAAAGGGAACTGACGGTCATGCTCATGGTGGATGTCAGCGGCAGCTCTTTGTTCGGAACCCAGAAGGGACGGAAGAAAGACCTGATCACAGAGATTTGCGCGGTTCTCGCTTTTTCTGCCGTGAACAATAATGATAAAGTCGGACTGGTTTTCTTCAGCGATAAAATCGAAAAATATATTCCACCGAAAAAAAGCCGCGACCAGGTATTGCATATGGTGCGCGATCTGTTGATTACAGAACCGGCCCATCGCAAAACCAATATTTCTCAGGCACTGAAATTTCTAAACAATACCCTTCGACAGAAAACCATTACATTCCTACTCAGCGATTTTCTGGACGAGAATTATGAAGAGGCGCTTCGTGTGGCAGGAAAAAAACACGATCTCATCGGTATTAAAGTGTATGACAAAATGGATATGGAACTACCCGACGCCGGACTGATCGAAGTGGAAGACGCGGAATCAGGCGAAATGATCTGGGTGGATACATCTGATTATAATCAGCGGAATTTTTATCAGCAATCTTTTTTTAAAATGACGGAACTCAGTAAATCACTCTTTCTGAAAGCAGGTGCGGACCTGTTGCATATGCGTACGGACGAAGACTATGTAAAAATTCTGCAGAAGTTTTTTGTGGGTAGAAACCGACCCGCCTAGCCGATGGCCAAATCCCTTACCTATATCGTTTTTTTGCTGATCCTTCTCATGGGAATCTGTCCGGCATGGGCGCAGGAAGTCCCAATAGTAAAAGCTGCTGTCGATAAAAATCAGATCCTGATCGGTCAGCCGATCCGGTTTACCATCGACGTGAAATCGCCCATGACATCCAGCAACCAGCTTCCTCAATTCGACAGCATTCCCCATTTTGAAATCATTGAAAAAGCCAGTCCCGATTCTACGATTTCGGCTGCGGGAGCCAGCTATCACATGGAATGGAAACTCACCAGCTTCGATTCAGGAACTCAGGTGATCCCTGCATTGGCCGTTACGGTCGGCAATCAGCATTATAAAACAGATTCACTGCATATCGAAGTTTCTTATGGCAAAGTGGATACGGCACAGGATTATCACGATATAAAAGGAATCCGCGATCTCGAAAATCCGGATGTGAAATATATTCCGTGGATCGTAGGTGCTGTTGCTGCAATATCATTGTTTCTATTCATATGGTTCATCCGGAAACCGCCAACGCCCAACGCCGAACGCCTAACGCCCAACGCAGAAATCATCCGGACAACTCCGCTCGAAGAAGCATTGGTCAGTTTGGAACGGTATAAACAAATGTTGAAAGAAGATCCTTCTTCTGTAAAAAAATATTATACCGGACTGACCGATACCCTGCGGATATTTCTGAACAGGCAAATGGGACTCGTGACAATGGAAAAAACATCGGAAGAGCTGATCCTTAGTCTGAGCAATATGAAGATGGACCGGGACTCTTTTTCCAATCTGACAGCTGCGCTTCGTATGGGAGATTTCGTAAAATTCGCAAAATATGTTCCGGGTCCTTATGAAAATGACAGCAACTTGGGAAGTAATCAGGAAGTCGATTGTCCTTCTGAACGAAACGAAATAATTATTAATTATCAATTATTAATTATTAACGGAATGATAAATTACAATCGACAAATTTTATAAATAGAAACCAATTAATAACTAATAACTAATAATTAATAATTGCTCTACGACTGGTTATCAAATATTCATTTTGCCAAACCCTGGTTTTTTGTCCTCTTCGCGGGGCTACCGCTGTTGGTATATTTTTATCTCCGGCCTCCGGTTCGTCTGCAGGGAACTTTTTTGGTGTCGGGTGTGAAGGCATTTGGCCGTGGACGTTCATGGAAAACCATGCTTCGTCATATCCTTTTTATATTCCGGATGCTGGCTATATCCTGTATTATTATCGCTTTGGCAAGACCCCAAACGGGTAGTGAACAACAACTCACTTCGGGAGAAGGCATTGATATTGTGTTTTGTCTTGATATCAGCGGATCCATGCTGGCACAGGATTTCACGCCGAGCCGAATGGAAGCGGCTAAAGAAGTGGCATCGGAATTTATTGACCGGCGGCCGACAGATCGCATGGGCCTGGTGATTTTCGCCGGTGAAAGTTTTACGATGTGCCCACTCACGACGGATCATGCTGTATTGAAATCGCAGTTGTTCAATGTTCAAAGTGGTTTGCTGGAAGATGGCACAGCCATCGGAAGCGGGCTGGCAACAGGTGTGGAAAGGCTTCGTTCATCGGTTTCAAAAAGTAAAGTGATCATCCTGCTCACGGACGGAGAAGACAATGGGGGTCGTCTGGATCCCAACACGGCAAAAGAAATCGCCAAGTCCTATGGCGTGCGGGTTTATACAGTGGGTGTGGGAACAGAAGGATTCGCGCCGGTTCCGGTCCAGACAAGCAGTGGTGTTATCATGCAGCGCGAAAAAGTTAGTATTGATGAAAAACTGCTTACCCAGATTGCGAATGAAACAGGTGGAAAATATTTTCGCGCCACAGATAATGAAAGCCTGGGAAACATCTATAAAGAAATCGACAAACTTGAAAAATCAAAATACCAGGTAACCACCTTCACCCACTATACAGAGAAATTTTTTCCTTTCATACTGGCAGCCGTCATGTTTCTGGTACTGGAATGGATACTGCGTTTCACCCTTTTTAGAAAATTCCCCTGATGCGTGCCAGAGTATATAAATCAACAGGCAGCTGGTATACGGTTAAGACCGAAGACGGGAATTTTTCCATGGCCCGTATAAAAGGGATTTTCAAAATTGATGGTATCACTTCTACCAATCCCATTGCGGTCGGCGATTGGGTGAATATAGAAGTGGAAGTGGGCGGCGAGGAAGGCGGCATGATGATAACGGGCATTGATGAAAGAAATAATTATATCAATCGCCAGTCTCCTGCAAATAAATATCAGCACCATATCATCGCTTCAAATCTGGATCAGTCACTGTTGCTGGCTACGCTGAAGGATCCGAAAACTTCGCAGGGTTTTATAGATCGTTTTTTGGTAGCGGGTGAAGCCTATCATATTCCCTCTGTTATTATTTTCAATAAAGCGGATATCTACCGGAAAAAAGAAATGGATCTTTTTGAGGAAAGAAAAGAGATGTATGAATCGGTAGGTTACAAAGTGATACTTATGAGTCTGGCAAACAAATCCGGTTTGGAAGGAGTGGAAGAAATATTGCGAAATAAAACCAGTTTGCTGAGCGGTCACTCGGGTGTCGGAAAATCTTCTTTTATCAATTTTATCGTGCCGGGTATGGGTCTTAAAACCCAGGATGTAAGCGGTTGGAGCGGGAAGGGCATTCATACCACCACGTTTGCTGAAATGTATGACTTGCCGCTATTGAATGCGCATATTATTGATACGCCGGGTATCCGTGAATTCGGGCTGGTTGATATTCCCAAACAGGAACTCTCTCATTATTTTCCGGAAATGCGTTCCCGCCTGCTTGATTGCCAGTTTAACAATTGTCTGCATGTGAACGAGCCCGGTTGTGCCATAAAAAAAGCCCTCAATGAGGGCAAGCTTTCGTTTAATCGTTATGTGAGTTATTGTATGATGCTCGAGTCGATTGAAGAAAAAACCTATTAAGATGCCAGACGGTTGGCCGTATGGATCAAAAGTTTTCCTTCCAGGAAATGAGCTACTTCCACAACCGCATCATTATCTTTTCTTGGCGCTTCCCGGAATTTCCTGGGATAGATTGAAATGCCTGTATAGATATTGTAATGCAGGGTAAGAACATGACCCTTGAAAGAAAAGTCCCACATCAGCGAATCGAAGTCGTCGGTTTTGTGGTTGAAATTTACATCCAGGTCATCAGACAAAATATTGGCGACTTCATAAAATCGTTTCAGGCCGCAATCATCATCTATAACTGCTTCGGTACAACCGAAGTCGGTGCGTAATGTAAGGCTCATAGTGGTGGGATTTTGAGGGTTTACGGAATAATACATGATCGTGTTTTTATAGGAATTGGATATAGTTATTAATTATTAGTTATTAGTTATTAACTAGGCTTTGAACTTTGGCGCCTTGGGAACTTTTTCACCGCTCAAAATCCTTTCTGCTCCCACATTTTTTCCATTGGAAGGACAACCATACTGAGCTTTACAGGAAATCAACATGCCGAACAAGATGCACAGCAGGGTTAAATAGAGAAGGTTCTTACTTGGTTTCATTTGGATACTCTTTAACAATTTAAACCTACAAAAAAGAGCCCGGATTTGCAATGAAACACCCTGAAACTCGATGAATTGCAGGATATCTTCGATAACTGGACGGTTTTTTTGCCTTATAGGTTTCCGCTGCTTTAATATGCGGAAATCGGAGAAGGAAGAAGTAACCGCATGCAGGCTCTCGGGATCATCTTGGGTCTGGTGTATAACGAAGGTCATGGAGGTAGATATTTTCCCTAGAAGCCTTTTATTAGCCTAAAGCGTAACGCGTAACGCTGCATTATAACCTCAACGCCTAACGCTCAAGGCTTTAGTTGAAAAGTAAAAGTTAGGCCAACAGCTCTTACTCAACGGGTTGTGTTAGGCTTTAGGCATTAGGCGTTAGGCTTTAGGCTTTAGGCTTTACGAGCTTTCGGCTCCTAAACCAATCCGCGTACTGAATATAGTTATTGGCGATCCGCTCAATCTCCCCATGGATGAGGTCCTGGGGTATGTCCTTCAGCTTTCGGGCCGGAATTCCGGCATAAATGGCGCCCTGCTCTACTTTGGTGTTTTCCAGCACTACGGCGCCGGCGGCTATGATAGAATTGCTGCCGATTTCGGCCCCATCCATAATGATGGATCCCATACCGATCAGTACATTGTCCTGGATCGTGCATCCATGCACAATGGCATTGTGGCCGACAGAAACGTTATTTCCGATCACCGTTTTAGCTTTCTGATAGGTACAATGGATGATCACACCATCCTGTATATTCACTTTGTTGCCGATCCGGACACTGTTTACATCTCCCCTGACAACAGCATTAAACCAGATACTGCAATCGTCACCCATTACTACATCTCCGACGATGGTAGCATTGGGCGCGATAAAAATATTTCTACCAAATCCGGGCGAAACACCTTTGACGGGAAGAATGACGGGCATAGTTGTGATTTTACGGTTTATCTAAGTTACGGTTAAAGCTTAAAGCTTAAAGCGTAAGGCGTAAAGCATCAAATTTTTAAATAAGATTAAAGTATCTCCGTATAAAAATAAAACATTAGAAATAATAGCCATTATTTAAAAAGGTAAACTTGAGTAGCTTTAAGCTTTACGCATTACGCTTTATGCTTTTAAGGGAATTATTTTTCAAACATATTGGCCAGACTTCCCCCGCTCCGCTGGGTCTTGAGATCGTTCGGGCAGAGGGAGTTTATCTTTACGATGTTACCGGGAAAAAATACCTGGATGCCATTGGAGGCATCAGTGTTTGTAATACGGGCCACCGTCATCCGGATGTTGTAAGTGCCATTAAAGATCAGGCTGACCGGTTCCTGCATGTATTAGTTTACGGAGAATTGATTCAGTCACCCCAGGTTGAATATGCGCATTTGCTGGCCAGTTACCTTCCGGAAAAACTTCAATCTGTTTACTTTACTAACTCCGGCACAGAAGCCACAGAGGGAGCCATGAAACTGGCCAAAAGATTCACGGGCAGAATAGAAATCGTGGCGTTTGATTATTCTTATCATGGATCCACGCAGGGGTCGCTCAGCCTGATGGGAGATGAGTACTGGCGAAATGCTTTTCGTCCCCTGTTACCCGGCATATCACATCTGAAGTATAATTATTTGGCTGACCTGGACCGCATCACTGAAAAAACGGCCTGCGTGGTTGCTGAAACAGTGCAGGCAGAAAATGGCGTGATCAAACCTTCAAAAGAATGGATATTGGCCCTTCGTAAAAAATGCGATGAAACAGGCGCACTGTTGATTCTGGATGAGATCCAGGTGGGTTTTGGAAGAACGGGTACTCTTTGGGGATTTGAACAATACGGGATCGTTCCGGATATCCTGTTGTTGGGAAAGGCCCTGGGTGGCGGGTTACCACTGGGCGCTTTCATTGCATCGAAAAAAATGATGGATTCTTTTACCGATCAGCCGGTATTGGGTCATATCACAACATTCGGAGGACATCCGCTCAGCTGTGCTGCAGGATTGGCTGCGATGAAGGTCCTTATAAAAGAAAAGCTAATTGATTTCATCAGAGAAAAAGAAACCCAGTTTCGAAAACGGCTGGTTCATCCTTCCATAAAATCTGTTCGCAGTGCCGGTCTCCTGATCGCTGTTGAGTTTGAAAATTTCGAAATAAACAAACGCATCATTGACGGCTGCCTCCGGGACGGCCTGCTCACTGATTGGTTTTTATTTGCATCCGCCTGCCTGCGTATCGCACCGCCGCTGACAATAACCTCTGAGGAGATTGAGGAGATATGCCGAATCATATTGCTGAACGCTGAATGATTTTTTTTGAACCCCTCTATTATTGTTATATTAGATACATCGTTCACCATTAAACCAAAAAATTTATGAAAACACTACACTGCTCTGATGCGGGCTTCGATTGCACAGCCGTTATACATGGCGATACTGACGAAGAAGTATTAACCCAGGCAGCTGAACATGCGCTAGCCGTGCATAATACCGTGGTTACTGCTGAAATGGCCCGGCAAATAAAAACTTTGATTACTGAGGAAGAAATGGTTTAGCTCAGACCACCACTTCCATTCCCTCTTTGGCAAATAATGAATTGGGAAAAATGGACTGACATTCTTTTTCCAGGCCATCCAGAAAATCATCATTGTGATCCGGATCGTGATGGGTTATGATGAGTTGTTTCACATTCGCCAGAACCGCTACCTGGACGGCGTCCTCCCATGCGCTGTGTCCCCACCCTTTGAATTTTTTGTATTCTTCCTTTGTATACTGACCATCGTGAATGAGCATGTCCGCATCCCTGGCCAGGTCTACGATATTCGGATCTATTCCATTGATATGTTCTACATCCGTGCATATGACCAATGATACGGATTCGTCTTCTATGCGAATTCCGTAAGAGCCTCCGGCGTGCAGGTGATGTTGGGCAACCGTCGTAACAACTGCCCCGAATAAGGTTTCTTTGTCTCCATACGTCAGGAACTCAAACTGGGCGCCCATCGCGTCAAGATGTATGGGAAAATAATCTTCCTGCATTTGCAGGGTGAATATTTCTTTGAGGTTATTGATTTTACCTTTTCTGCCGGTGGCAAGAATGCCGATTTTTTGATTCGGGTTATAAGCCGGTGGGAAGAAGGGGAGTCCCTGTATATGATCCCAATGAAAATGGGTGAATAAAATATTTATGATTTGCTGGGATAATCCCTCCCTGATGATTTCTTTCCCGAGATTTCGAATGCCGGTTCCGGCATCGACGATAGCAATCCGGTTCGCTTTTTCGCGTAGTATCCTGATGCAGGTTGTATTTCCACCAAATTTTTCAAATTCTCTGCCACATACCGGCAGAGAACCGCGCACGCCATAAAACTTGACTTTCATTGGTTCAAAGTTTTATCGATGGCCGAATGCACTGGGCAAGCTCGCTTTCTGAAGGTACATTATTAAGCTTAAAGCGTAAAGCGTAAAGCGGAAAGCATTTTAAAGCTGAAAGCGGAAAGCGTAAGGCATTCTTTAGCGGAAAGCGTTAAGCGTTGAGCGTTACGCGTTAAGCTTAAAAGAGCATTTCGTTTTAAGCCTTACGCCTTAAGCTTTACGCTGAAAAGCCAATTATATAGCATAGCTTAGAATTCCGCACCCCGTCTCAAATTATTCACCTCATATGAGATATATTTTATTAGCCGGATGGACCGTCGTCATTCTCATGCTGGCAGGTTTTGTGCCCCGTTTCCAAAACGATCATAAAACACTGGAGATTGGTGCAGCAGCTCCCGATTTCCAATTGAAAGGGGTTGACGATAAAACTTATAACCTGGCTTCATTTAAAAATGCGGAATTGCTGGTTATCGTTTTTACCTGTAATCATTGTCCGACTGCCCAGGCTTATGAGGACCGTCTCATCAAACTGACTTCCGACTATGCCAATAAAAGCGTGGCGGTGGTAGCTATTAATCCCAATGATCCCGCGAGTTTGCGTCTGGATGAACTTGATTTTTCCGACCTCGGGGATTCGTTTGAAGAAATGAAAATAAGGGCCAAAGAAAAAAAATTCAATTTCCCCTATTTATATGATGGTGAAACGGAAATAGCATCCAAAGCTTATGGACCGATTGCCACACCGCATATTTTTATTTTTGATAAGGACCGTAAGCTTCGTTACGAAGGAAGGGTGGATGATATGGAGAATCCATTCAAAACACCAACGAGTACAGATGCCCGTAATGCCATTGATGCTCTGTTAAATCATCGCGAAGTTCCCGTAAAAACTACAAAAGTTTTCGGATGCTCTGTAAAATGGTCAGAGAAAAAGGAACTGGTACAAAAAACAAAAGAGGCCTGGGCAAAAGAACCCGTCCATTTGAACCTGATGAATGAGGACAGTATAAAAAGCATGATGAAAAACCCATCCGGTAAATTGCGACTGATATATGTATGGGAAATTCAATCTCTTCCTTCCGTGCAGTCATTTCCCGATCTTATTAGTATCAACCGTATGTACAGGGATCGTGATTTTGAATTGATCAGCGTATGCATAGATGAGCAAAGCAAGGGGGATTCATTGCTGCAATTCCTGCAAAAGAAGGAGGCTTCGAACAGCAATTATCTTATAAGCACGGATAACAAAAATAAAATCACCCGGGCGATCAATCCATTATGGCAGGGCGAATTTCCTTATACCATGCTGGTGGAACCGGGGGGAGAAATTGTTTATTCAAAAGAAGGCGCTGTAGATCCTGCGAAATTGAAAACAATTATTGTGAACAATCATTTGATAGGACGGTATCCGTAAGGCGGCTGATAATCTGAATAAAAAAATCCTTAGAAATGGATGGCTGCTGCGATCTGCCTCTAAGGATTTTTTTTTGCGGGCAAAAATTGAATTATTTTATCGTTTTCCCTCTACCTATCAAAGCACCAATCACTCCACCGGCGACGGCATACATAACGATTCCAACCAGCACATCGACAAGTCTCGCTTTCCTGCCTAAACTATTTTCAGTTGCATATTGGATCAGATCCATACTCAGCGTCACAAAGAATCCGATGGCTGCCCCGGTGCCGGCGCCGCTTCCGAAAGAACCAATATTTCCCAGTTTCAGGAAAATATAACTCAGTAATGCGCCCGAAGCGAGGTTTCCCAGGATCAGCGCCCACCAGACAATTTCACTCATTTGTTTCATGGATCCCGGCGGGGCTATCGTGTGCTCGCTGAAAAAACCCAATAGCGCCACACCATAAATCAGATAACCCAGGAAGAAGAAGGTGATACCTCCTGCCAATGTGCCGATGAAGAATTTTTTGGTATTCATTGTCGTTAGGTTTAGGTGAATGAGAAAGATACGTTATTTAAGCGTAATGTGTAAAGAGCAAAGCGTGAGGCAAATACAGTCGTGACGCATAATATTGAACGTTGGGCGTTAAGCGTTATGCGTTGGGCGTTAAGCGTTGGACGTTGGGCGCGGCATAACCCGGCAATAAGGCCAATGATTTTTTAATTTTGTTTTAATCTCGCTGTTGTTTGAATGAGTCAAATATAAACTGTAAATAAATCTATTTTCTCGTCTCTTCCTCTCAATTCATTTTTCCCCATCGCTTTCATTTGATATGGCGGAAGAAGGTTCAGTTTTTTCATTAATGGTTCTGATACCAGAAGATCCACGCCGTATCCGTTACAAAGGCTCTGTATCCGGGCCGTTGTATTTAAAACGTCGCCCGTAAAGATGATTTCCTTTTTGATCACTCCGATCTCTCCGGTAATCACTTTACCATAGTGAAATCCGGCTTTGAATTCGGGCACCAGGCCGAATTGATTCTGATATTTGTTTTTTTGGTTTTGAATGGTTTTTTTCATTTCAAAAAAACATTCAATACAGTGATTGTTCAGTATGCCTTTTTTAAGTGTCCACGTAACCACGATTTCATCGCCTACATACTGGTAAATTTCTCCCAGGTATTGTATGATGGGGTTCGTCAGATCCGAAAAATATTCTTTTAGCATTTCGAAGTATTTGACATGGCCTATATCTTCCGCAATGGTGGTGGAAGATTTCATGTCGAGGAACATAAAGATTCTCTCCTCTTCTTTTGGTGTATGATATTTTCCGGTAAAAAAATTATGAAAAACTCCCTGGCCAATGTTTTCGCTGACTTCTGCATACATTAGCGTAAATGCCAATAATGGAAGCGATGTATACTTCTATACTCCAGAAAGAGAAATTGAAGAAAAATACCCGGAGACTTTGAAAGACTCTTTTGTCAAAAACATTAACCCGGAATTCATTGGCATTGTACATCATGGCGACCACCTAGCAAAAAGCCGATCATGATGAGAATATAGATTAGCGATTTAATACGATTTTTTTGATCAGACTGAGTCTTGGAAAAAGTTTATTGAAGAAAAGTATTTCAACAGTTCCCATGATCAAACCCAATACCAGGGCGGTGGTTGCGGTAATCCAAAGTGTCTTGCTAAAGTGATACGGATTACCAGTAGAGGGATATTTGTTGAGATCACCCAGCAGTCCTTTTTCCACTACTGAATAAACCAGGCTGAAAAACAACCAGATTAGCCTAAAAGGAAGAATACGGAGAATATTTATTCTGGTGAAAGGTGAAATCTTCGTCCCATGGTGGCATGTTTCGCGTAATGGTGGTTTGTCTTTCCTGCATTCCCATTACGATAAGATAATGAAACTTGTTAATCCGGGAAAAGGTTTGTCTAAAACTGCAACCTGAAACTACCGAATACGCCAAATTTTTGAATATAAGAAAGGTCCTGTCCGGTAGGCAGCACATGCCAGATAAAGTCGACCCGGAGAAAGCGGAGGATATTGTCAACGCCGGTTCCGATTTCCATATAGGTTCTTCCATCCAGTGATTTGAAAGTATAATCCGGGTTGTTATTATAAGCAGAATTCTCCGGCGAAAGATGACCCCATAACAATTTGACATTATAAAACTGGCGGAATTTTAATTTACGCGTGAGGGGAACAAACCGGAATATGCCGCTACCGATATTATGTTCAAAATTGAATCCAAGGAATTGGTCGTGCAGGTATTCGTATTTATTCATCAGGCTGAATGCATACTTATTGTAATAATAAGTTTCATTACCCGGGGCTACATTGAGGAAGGGATAAGGTTGTACCCCGGTGGTCTTACCACCGAAGAAATTATAGTAAAGGGTTCCGATCGGCGGCACTTTAATGACATCGGAAATACTCGCGAACAATTTATTATAAGTAAGCGTACTTCCCAGAACACCCGGAAAGCCATGGGTATATTTCACATCAATGATGGGGTACTGACTGCCGAGGCTTGTACGGTAAAACGTGGTTTCAAAAAATTTCTCCAGGAAGGCAAAACGAAGGTTTACTGAAAGTTCAAACCCGTTCATCGGATTGCCGGGACCTTTTATAAAATCACTCATCGGCGCCAGATTCAATTCGGGATTATATACTTTATGATCTGCGGTGAAGGTTACGGAAAATCCGTTCACCCATTCATTAAACCATTGAACCTGCTGTTCGGTCAGGTTGATGAATTTTATCGGGATGCCTGGTTTTCTGACAGCGATGGCGAATATATTGTCGCTTGTAATTTCATCATAATACTGTTGGCCATAATCCAGATCCTGCCGGAACATCGCATAGAGGCTCATGCGTGGGTTCCGCTTGAAAAGATACAGAGCGTCTCCTTCCCAGTGCCATACTTTATCACCGAATCCATAAGCCATATAACCATGCAGTATCAGGTTTTTATTGAAGCCTTTGTTTGTGCCGAGATCGAAGCGAAGTCGGAATCCCTGCAATTCATTAGCATAAATCCAGTTATACCAGGGACCGATCACGAAGTTCCCGATGTTGAGATATCCGGTTCCGATGAAGTTCAGCACATTGGTATAGGTATGAAACGCGGGCATTTTTGTGAGGGTGTCCACCATTTTGTAAATCGCTTTCTCATTCTTGGTTAATGTTTCGTGCCGGTATTTCAACCAGAATGAATCCGTTCGCTCCCGCGCATTGGCAGAGAACATTATTTCTTCCAAAATCTTATTTTTTTCCACCTCGCGTATCACAGAACTGTCGTTATAAACAATATTTTTATATGTTGTGGTTTTTCTGCCGATCATGCCCATTCTGTTTTTACCCAGTGGCGTCAGGGTGGCAATGAATTTATCCCTTGAAAGGAACCAGGTTGTATCGTTTACCAGAGAGAATTCCTGGATAATGGTGAGATCCTGCACAAAATTCAGATTGGAAGAAGCATCCAGGCGCAGGGTCATTTTCTGAATGGCGAAACTGGAATCGTGTACCCAGCAATCTCCTTCAAAAGTGTTTTCGCCTTTTCTTTTCGCCGTAAAGATCAGGTGTAGCAGCCTGCGTGAATTCACATACTGGGTATCAATAATCCGGTAGCGGTAGTAAAAATCGCCGTTATTGCTGAGCGGACTCACAAATCTTTTATCGAATACCGGGATGAAATTGTTATAGAAGTCCAGATTCTGTTGCATGCCGCCCAGATACTTGCTCACACTTTCATTATTCAGACCGACGGTTTTACTTCCTTTTATCACTTCCCGTCTTTTCGTAACAGGATCGCGTACATAATAATAGTCCGAGAGTGTTTCGGTAATATATATGGGAAGAAATGGATGTTCTTCGCTGCTGTCGACATTATTCAGGATAAAAGCAAATGGCTTTAGTAATTTGACGGTCTCGAGCCTTTCCCTGTTTACCTGGTTCAGGTCCAGCTCCAGCTTATTATATAATTCGTAGGAGAAATTCTGGAAGCGGTAGCGGTCGTTCTGTTCTTTATGTTTTTTGATCTTACGCCAGAGCAACAACCCGAAATCTACTTTACGGCTGACGACCACTTCGTTACTATATCTGCCGCGTACCATCGTGATATAGACGAACAGGGTGTCGTTCACCGCATGTCTCATCAGAGAATCATTCAATATGAGGGAATATGGCTGATAACCCACATAAGTGATCAGGAGGGTATCTTTTGGCCATTGTTCAAAACGAATGGTAAATCCGCCAGCCGAGTCACTGAGCAACCCATGACGGCTTTTTTCCATCTGCATAGAGGCAAAGGGAACAGGTTCGCCGCTTTGTAGATCCTGGATAACACCTCTTAAAACTTTCGTCTGGGCGCACACACTGAAGGATACGAAGAGCAACAAGAGGACGCTTAGAAAAGGCTGACATTTTTTCAATGTCCACATAGCGCCAAATTTACTACAATGAGGCCGAAGGAGTTGCTCCGGGTTATTCATTCTCCTTACTTTTGCAGCCGTTATGGCAAATGATACGTTAAAACTTCAGGCAATCATATCCCATTGTAAGGAATACGGATTCATATTTCCGTCCAGTGAAATTTACGATGGACTCAGTGCTGTTTATGACTATGGTCAGTATGGCAGCGAGCTTAAAAAGAATATACGGGATTACTGGTGGAAGAGTATGACTCAGCTCACGGATAATATTGTGGGTATTGATGCAGCTATTTTTATGCACCCAACCACCTGGAAGGCCTCTGGTCATGTGGATAATTTCAGTGACCCGATGATTGATAATAAGGACAGCCAGAAACGATACCGGGTGGACCATCTGATCGAAGGGTATGCTGATGAACTGGAAGCGGGAGGCAGGAAGCAGGAAGCGGAAGAATTATTGGCGGCGATGGATAAACTGCTTGCGGCCAGTGATTTTGACGGACTGAAAAAATTGATTGAAGAGAAAAAAATAAAATGCGGAATCAGCGGCACGTCGAACTGGAGCGATGTCAGGCAATTCAACCTGATGTTTTCAACCCAGCTCGGGAGTCTGGCGGAAGAAGCCAGTGAAATCTATCTCCGGCCGGAAACTGCCCAGGGCATTTTTGTAAACTTCCTGAACGTTCAGAAAACCGGCAGATTAAAAATTCCTTTCGGAATCGCACAAACCGGCAAGGCTTTCCGGAATGAAATCGTGGCCCGCCAGTTTATATTCAGAATGCGTGAATTTGAACAAATGGAAATGCAGTTTTTTATCCGGCCCGGTACGCAGAAAGAATGGTATGAGCATTGGAAAGAAACCAGGATGAAATGGCATTTAAGCCTGGGTATTTCACCCGATAAATTCCGTTTTCACGATCATGTCAAACTCGCTCATTATGCCGATGCCGCCTGTGATATTGAATATCTTTTCCCAATGGGTTATAAGGAAGTGGAAGGCATTCATTCCCGAACAGATTTCGATCTGAAAAATCACCAGGAGTACAGTAAGAAAAAACTTACCTATTTCGATACGGAACTCAATCAGCATTATATCCCCTATGTAATTGAAACCTCCATCGGTCTCGACCGGACGATCCTGATGATTTTAAGTGAAGCATACCAGGAAGAGGATCTGAGTACGGCCGATAAAAAGGACAGCCGGGTAGTATTGAAATTCCCTCCGGGTCTGGCACCTGTAAAACTGGCTATCCTGCCGCTGGTAAAAAAAGACGGTCTGCCGGAAATTGCCAAAGAACTGATGGCATCCTGCCGGAGCCAGTTCCGCTGTTTTTATGAAGAAAAAGATACCATCGGGAAACGCTATCGCCGCATGGATGCCATCGGAACACCTTTTTGCGTTACCATCGACTACCAGACCAAGGAAGACCGGACGGTAACCATTCGGTACCGGGACAGCATGCTGCAGGAACGGGTTTCCATCGATTCTATCCGTGAAATAGTGGGAAAACAAATTTTATAATACTTAAAAGGGAAACCTTACATTTGGGAATTACCTCCAATGGCATGATTAACCCTCGCCGGAAAGCAGTTTCGAGCGCCTGCGTGTACTTTTGACAAACCTTTGACTCTGATTATTTAATTTAACAACTACCATGCTTACGAACGAGGTTTCGGTTAATATCTATCTGCTTGCATTTATATTAGGTTTATCAGTTTTCGCAGGTTTTGCCTTCAGAGCCAGAATGATATTGAAGGCCAGAGCAAAGATAGAAGAGCTTGAAAGAGAAATTCTTGATAACTACGAAGTCATACTCGAGCTGGAACGCGAAACCCTGAATATGGAATCCAAAATTCAGGATATCAAGAGCCCTGTGATCACCATGAAATCCCCCGGTAACGAAGTGCAGGTAACATCCAAAAAAATCCCCAATATCGCTCTTCGTAAACAGCTTCTTGCCAAGAAGAATAATATGGGGCAGTCGGCTTCTGGTTTATAGAAGCTACATAAAGCCCAACGCTTAACGCCTAACGCTTAATAACGCCTAACGCTTAACGCTGTCAGAATAGTAATCAGATTCGTATTGATTTGATCAGATTAATGATCATGGCTTTGACCTGATTCACTCCTTCGTTAATTGTTTCGAATTCTTCTTTTCCGATATATTTTAATTCCTCAGCCAACAGCAGGCAATATTCGAGTTCATGTGCTGAACCCAGTGAGGTGTCAAGGAAATGAGCAAAGTCCTTTTCCGATTTTCTGCCGCATCCTTCAGCGATATTGATGGGTATTGAATAGGCTGCTCTCCTCATTTGATTTGCTAAACCAAATTCTTCTGTTTTTGGAAATCCAGGAGTTACATCTCTGTAAACTATTTTAACTAATTCGTGCGATTTTAACCAGACTCCATATTTTTTATAATTTCTCATTTTTTTTATAAAACAAGCCAAAAAAAATCAGGTCTGGTTAGTTTAGTCACGTCATTTTTACGATGAAATCACCCATAAAAAGGTATTTTATTCGATTTTTAAACTCAATAATTTTAAAGATTTAAATACGCGTTAAGCGTTTTGCGTTAAGCGTTTTGCGTTAAGCGTTTTGCGTTAAGCGTTGGGCGTTAAGCGTTAGGCATTAAGCGTTGGGCTTTAAGCGTTTTAACCATACAACTCCAAATGAATCGACTTGCGGTCAAAGCCCAGATCAACGATTCTTTTCTTTGCTTCGTCGATCATCACTTTCCAACCACACAAATAAAAGGCAGGTGAATAATTTCCGGACTCCGTTCCATTTGAATGTGGCTGGTTTTTTTTCCTTTTGCAAATTTCTTCGAACACGGCGTGAACGTAACCTGTTCTGATCAGGTGCTCCCGGTTCTCGGGTACTTCTCTTGAAAAAACAGGCAGGTATTGAAAACTGGTGAGGTTCAGTTCCAGCTCTTCCATTTCCTTTTGATAAAGAGCGTCTCCAAGACGACGGCATCCGAATATCAGATAGATATCACGATGTGGCAGATTATGATTTAGTATATGATGAACCATGGCGCGAAAAGGTGCGATGCCCGTTCCGGTGCAAATGAGGAAAATATCTTTTTCCAGGGGTGCCGGTAATGTGAACGAGCCAAGCGGTCCGCGTAAGGTCAGTTCGCTGCCCACATTGATTTCTTCAAAAAGGTATTTGGTTCCGACACCTCCTTCCAGCAGTACGATGACCAATTCAATCACCGGACTGCCATCGGGCCAGGATGCAATGGAATAACTGCGCCATCGCTTGGAGGGCTTCTCGTGAATGGGAAGATCCAGGGTCACAAATTGTCCGGGTTCAAAATGAAAGGGTTGTCCGGAAGTCAGTTCAATCCAAAACCGGCGGGTAACCGATGTGGCATTTTCAATGCGAATAACTTTTCCGGTTTGCCAGGGAAGCGCCATTTTTAGTTATTAGTTGTTAGTTATTAGTTACTAATTAGTTACTAAGATAATTCATACCCAATAACTAAAATTAATTAATAACTAACAACTAATAACTATTTTAGTATACTGCGATTTTACGAACATATTTATCCGAGCCGATTTGAAGTTGCAGTACATACACACCGGCGTTTACAACTCCCAGATTCACGGATTTATTAAACGAACCCCTGAAATTCGGGTGGGATGATTTGTATAACAATCGGCCATTGATATCCAGCACCCGGTAATCCACATCCTGCGTTGATGTCAGGTAGAATTGTATGCTAAAAATTCCGGGATTCGGATTGGGTGATACAATAAGTCCAATATCGTTGCCCGGCGTATAGTCATACACGTCAGAAACCAGGGAACAACCGGTGCTGTCGTTCACAGTCACTTTGTATGGGCCGGGTGGGCCCAGGGTATCCGTCTGTTTCGTTGCACCCGGAATCAGTTTACCCGCGAAATACCATTGGTTACCTGACGCATAATTGCTGGACAGCATATTGCCGATCCGAGTTATAACAACCGGAGCAGGTGTTTTGGCCTGGATAGCAACCCTTGGAGAGGGACATTTATTGAGTGTGATTCTTGTGTCATAAAAGAAATAATAGTAGGCGTGGTAAAATCCTGTATCCGTACAGTCGGCTGTATTGATGGCGCTGTTACCTGTAATGGTGAATACTCCCGGAATGCCCATGGGGTATGGATTCTTCGTAATACCATTATTCCTGAAAAGGAAGGCGCTGTCTTGCGCCAGTACGATCAGCACATGGTCTCCCGGCGTCGGCACGGCCAGATTCAGAAGAAATACGGCACCTGTATCAGATGCTGAATTGACGCTCGAAGGAACACGTGATGGTGTTGTGGTAGTCGGATAAACATCAATCGTGTTGGTAGAAATCGGGAAATAACTATAAGAACCACTGCAGGAATCATAATCTGACAGGTCTGCTACAATAAAGTTTACTTTTCCACCCGCTCCGACATATAAACGGGTTGTTTCAATGGTCACAGGAACATCATTATGAAACTTCACAAAATTTCCCTGGAAATAATTATAACCACCCTGCGAAAACACATTTTTATTTTTTGGCCCGATGGATCCGCTTAATTCATTCAATCCAAGATAATAGGTATTATCAGGAGGAATCACTTTGGTAGTGGCCTGTACGCCGGATGCAATGGGTGTTGGGGACGTCGGGCTGCTAAACCAAAATACCGCGTCGCTTGAATCCGGTACGTTTGCTCTCAGGCCCGCCGTTGCCGGAGTGGTGCCGCAGATTTCAGCTTCGCCGGATACAGCTTCAGATCCCTTACCGATCTCAAGTGTATCTGTAACAGCATCATTCGTTGCATCCTGATCGCCCGCAAGAGATGTAAAGGCTTTTAACACATATGTTGTTCCGCCGGTGGATGTATAAGGCGTCTGGAATGTGTAAATCGCAGAACTTAAGGGGGGCAATGTACCTGGATAAACGGTCGTAATATCCACCAGATTGTTGTTGCCGGAATTTACTTTCAGATGAATCGGAACATTCAACTGAGCAGTTGTTCCGTAATTTTTTATTCTTACTGAAACTCTTTGTGAATCGGCCTGGCAGGATCCCGATAAGGGGTCAAGAATATCACTGAGTCCGACATCATTTGTCAACGGAATAAATTTTACGGTATAGTCCTGGGTTTCGCCGTTGCCATAAGAACCGCAGGCTTTTACCAGGGTTGAGTCTGTTGTCTCCTGGGCCACGATACGCAGTACTGTAATATTACCGATCGTCATGCCGGCAGGAACCTTAATGTTCCCTGTATAAGTGGTAGCGCCTCCCGGTAATACCGAACTGATTACCGCTGTTTCAAATGAACCATTGTTATCGTAGTCAACGAAAATGCCGACAACCCTCGAAGCCGTTGATGCATCACAGGAACTGAGTTTTATTGAAAAAGGAATTGACTGGCTGGATTGAAGATTGATAGTATGACTGGTATTATCCGTGTAAGTGGTGCATCCCGGCGGGTTTATCTGGTCAACATTACTGATGGCTACTTCATCAATCCGGGTGCCTGCGCTGCTGGTTGCAGCAGAGCTGCAATAAGGGGAACTACCCACCCCGCTTACAATCAGAGAATAGGCCTGGGAACCGGAATGAAGTAGAGGTCTTTTATGGGTTACTGTGATTGTATAGGTTTTGCCGGGTACAGTATTCGGGATCACTATTTTTTCGATGTTGTTGAGTGTGTCGTCACCATGGGTGGCTGCTGCGCCCGGATTTAGCCGGTTCAGGATCCAGGGAGTAAATGTGCTTCCATTGCCCGTAATGCGTAAATCCAGATCATTTACGAGCTTCGGGGTTCGATTGTTCAGAATGTTGACTTCATCCACCGTAGCGGCAGGATCCGTCCAGCAAATGGTTGCAATAAGCGGTCCTTTACCTGATGCAATTACCGGGATAGAATAAGTGCCTGATGCATTGGTTAGCACATTTTCCTGTATCAGCTGGTCCGTATTCTTAGAGGTAATTACTGACGCCGCTTTTACCATATCGATCAGTCCGTATCCAAACTGGAAATCGGGACCATCTGCGGGTCCGGCCTCGTCAGCTGTGTGAATCAGGATTCCTTTCAGTGTGGCCGAACGCATGAATGTAGTATGGAGTTTATAATAGTACTCCTGTAACAAAAAACCGGATCCGGCTGCGGCTGGTGAGGACATGGATGTACCACTAAAAATGGCGTATGCATTATTAGAAGTGCTTACACAGGAAAGCACGTTTATACCATCGGCTACCAGATCCGGTTTTATCCGGCCATCGTCGGTAGGACCCCAGCTGCTGAATGTGGCCAGCTGGACGTCAGCAGGCGAATTGTAACCACCGGGAATGGGATTTACAGCTCCGATGGCAATAATATTTTTTGCAGTGCCATAGGTTGGAACGATATCGTATCCGTCATTGTTACTGATCCCAGCGGGCCGATTTCCGGCGGGTGCCATGACACCTCTTGCATTAAAGGCATAATAGGGACTATCAACGGGTGGGCCGTTTTCATCACGGTTATTTCCAACTGATTTTACAATCAGATAATTCGGGGCATTGTAGGCGATGGAGTCCCATTCCTGCGCCTGATCATCATAGTATCCGAATTTATAATCAACCGTGTCACCGGTATTCCCATACCATTCCCAGTTATTATTATCGGTATTTAAATTCCAGCCTGCCAACGCACCATAGGAGTGATTTGAGATCAGCAATCCCGGAGCAGCCCCACTCATTTCAGAAACATCATTATCGAAATCATAAGCCAGGAGTTGCTGGGCTCCAAAACTCATCCCCCGGGCTACCGGGTTTACGCCGGATGCAATCAAAGTACCTGAGACATGGGTTGAATGGTCGCTGAGGGCCGAAGGATTATCTTTCTGAAGAACCCTGCCAACAAGTTCATTATGGGTTCCCAATACCCTGCCACCATCCCAGATGGCAATTTTACTCTTGAGCGCTGCGGTGGATCCGCTAAGGTTCAATCCCGTGCTTCCGCCTGGCCATAACTGGCTGGTGCCGATCGTTGCTGCAGAAATAATATTATTATTTGTTGTAACGTACAGTGGGAATCCCTTCGAGCTGACGCCTATCAAAACAGCGTGGTTACCATTCTTAAATGTTTTGGTCAATGGCCATCCGTTTTGCTTTGCCAGGCGGTTCAGACGGTCAGCCATTGCCCGATGCTGGATATCAGCGCGAGCGGAAGTTTCGCGTAAAGCAGTAATATTGGTTATTACCTGAGAATGGCCCGTAGAAAAAAAGGATATTGCTACCAGAATTAAGGGTACAAATTTCTTAAGTATCATGTATTTTCTTAAATGATAAAGAGCTTTTAAAATTAAGCATTTTTAAACAGCACAGCCTTTTTTGATCTACCTTACCAGTGGTAAGACTACCAGTATGTTAAAGAAAAATTCAACACTATTACTGGCAATCAGCATGACTTTTCTGTTGACGTCAACCTATGGTCAGGGTAAAAAAACGGGTATCGAAGGGTACATTTTCCGGATTTCCGGTAACCGGATGCCTTCTCCCGACGCTAAATTAAGTCCACCCAAGGGAATTAAAGCCGTTTTATATGTTTATCAGCTTACCAGTCTCAGCCAGGTAACAAAGCAGGGTGAATCTGCCTTTTACATCAGTATTGCTACCAAACTGATCCAGACTGTAAGTTCTGACGACAATGGTTATTTCTTCTTATCCCTTCCTCCAGGAGAATACTCCCTTTTTACCAAAAAGGATGCTTTGTTCTATGCGAATAATTTCGATTCGGACAATCATATCGCACCGGTAAAAGTGGTTCCCCACAAGGTTACGCAGGTGAATGTGAACGTTGACTATGACGCCGTTTACTAGAACACACACTCATAACAAGTGTGGGAGTATGGGAGTATGGGAGTATGGGAGTTAAATTTGTGATTCAGTACTCCCATACTCCCATACTCTCAGACTCCCACACTATCTTTGTGTTGGATGAGCAATGAGCAGTTGTTGGGTTTGTACGAGCATTCATCCCGCCTTTTTCAGCTGGCGGACAGGCTCACTTTGTCTAAACCCCAGCATATTCTGCTAAAAAACCTCCAGGGATCTTCACCGGCTTTTATTATATCAGCTATTTTCAGACTTCCGGCCAGCAGTCAGCTAAACCATGTGGTCGTTTGTGAAGATGCGGAAACAGCAGCCTATTTCCATAATTCCCTGGAAAACCTGACCAAGGCGCTGGACATATTCTATTTTCCATCCTCGTTTAAAAATAATAAGACTTACCAGGAACTCAATAGCAGCCATGTGATGCTTCGCACAGAAGCACTCACCCGGTGGAGTGCAGGAGGTAATAAGAAAATCATCGTCACTTATCCCGAGGCATTATTCGAGAAAGTGGTTCTGCCCGAAACCCTGGCCGGTAATATGATCCGGCTGAAATCAGGTGAAACCATACAGCCCGAAGAATTGATGGAATCACTGGTGGGATATGGTTTTGAAAGAACTGATTTTGTGTATGAACCGGGACAGTTTGCAGTTCGTGGCGGCATACTTGATATATATTCTTTCGGGAACGAGAAACCTTACCGGTTGGAACTGTTCGGCAATGAAGTGGATTCTATCCGGATATTTGATCCCGAATCACAGCTCAGCGAACGGCGCCTGTTGCAGGTGCAGATAATTCCCAATATTGAAACCCATTTCTCGACTGAGAAAAAAGTTTCTCTCTTTGAGTTTCTTCCTGAAAACACCGTCATCTGGATGCATGACCACCGGTTTATCAGGGAAAAAATAACGATCCTGGAAGCAGAACTAGTGGAATTTCTGGAATCCCGCCCCACAAAAGAAATTGAAACAGCCGAGGGCATCGTAAAAAAGGAGATTTCCGCCGAAGACTTCATCCGGTCTGCTGCGATTGATGAGTTGCCAGGGACGCGGCACCTGGTGGAATTTGGCCCGGTTCAAAAGGCCGATGGATTTATCATTGAATTTCACACACGTCCGCAACCGGCTTTCAACAGACGGTTCGAAAGGCTGATCGCTGATCTGGAAACCTGGGAATCGAAAAAATTTGAGATTTATCTGTTTGCTGAAAATCCCAAACAACTCGAAAGGCTTCATACGATTTTTGAAGATCTGAAATCGTCCATTCGTTTTACACCCGTTGCCAGCTCCATACACGAAGGGTTTATTGACGAGGATCTGAAAATAGTCTGTTATACTGACCACCAGATTTTTCAGCGTTACCACAAGTATAAAATTAAACAGGCCTATAACAAGAGCAAGGCCATCACCCTGCGCACTCTTCGGGAATTGCAGCCGGGTGATTATGTGACACATATTGATCATGGTGTGGGAATATTCAGCGGGCTGCAAAAAATTGAAGTAAACGGCAGGTTGCAGGAAGCCGTACGCATTTTCTATAAAGACAGCGATATTCTGTATGTGAATATTAATTCACTCCATAAAATATCGAAATACACGGGACGGGAAGGCAGTATCCCGAAAGTCAGTAAGCTGGGCAGTGATGCCTGGCAGAAACTGAAAGAGAAAACCAAGACCCGTGTAAAGGAAATTGCCTTTGACCTGATTAAACTATATGCGGCACGAAAAGCGCAGGAAGGATTTGCATTTTCACCCGATAATTATATGCAGACGGAGCTGGAAGCTTCTTTCATATATGAGGATACGCCCGACCAGAGTAAGGCAACGGCCGACGTAAAAAAAGATATGGAATCTCCTTCCCCGATGGACCGGCTGGTTTGCGGGGATGTGGGATTTGGCAAAACGGAAGTGGCTATCCGGGCGGCTTTTAAAGCCTGTCTGGATGGAAAGCAGGCTGCGGTACTGGTACCCACTACCATCCTGGCCTTCCAGCATTATAAAACATTTGGTGAAAGACTGAAAGATTTTCCGGTTACCGTTGATTATGTGAACCGTTTCAAATCGGCCAAAGAGAAAAAAGAAACTTACAAAAAACTTGCGGAGGGAAAAATAGATATCATCATCGGAACGCATTCGATACTCGGGAAGGACGTGAAATTTAAGGATCTCGGATTGCTCGTGATTGATGAAGAACAAAAGTTCGGTGTCGCGCATAAAGAAAAAATAAAAACCCTCCGCATCAGCCTGGACTGTCTCACACTAACGGCCACGCCTATCCCAAGAACACTGCAGTTCAGTTTAATGGGCGCCCGGGATCTGAGTATTATCAATACGCCGCCGCCGAACCGGCAGCCTATTCAGACTGAACTGCAGGTATTCAATGAAGATTTTATCCGGGATGCGATTTACTATGAAGTGGAACGCGGGGGACAGGTATTTTATATTTATAACCGGATCCAGGGTCTGAAAGAAATGACGGTACTGCTCCAGGAATTATGCCCGGACCTTAGTATTGGTTATGCGCATGGTCAGATGGAAGGGCATGATCTGGAAGAAAGAATTTTGAATTTCGTTGATAAAAAATACGACGTGCTCGTGTGTACGAATATCGTTGAAAGCGGTGTTGACATTCCGAATGTAAACACGATCATCGTACAAAATGCCCATCAGTTTGGATTAAGTGATCTGCATCAATTGCGCGGCCGTGTAGGCAGAAGCAATAAAAAAGCGTTTTGTTATTTACTGGCGCCATCGCTGGCAACCCTGCCATCTGATGCCCGTAAAAGATTGCAAACGCTGGAGCAGCACAGCGATTTGGGCAGCGGATTTCAGATTGCCATGCGCGACCTTGATATCCGGGGCGCGGGAAATATGCTGGGCGGAGAACAGAGCGGGTTCATGGTTGAGATGGGATTTGAAATGTATCAGAAAATATTGGACGAAGCCATACGAGAATTGAAACGGACTTCTTTTAAAGATTTGTTCAGGGACGAGATTGCGAAACAGGAACAGGAAGTAGCGGATTGTACCATCGACACCGATTTGGAAATCCTGATCCCGGATCAATATGTAGAAAGTATCACCGAGAGATTATCCTTATATACCAGGCTGGATAATTGTGAAACGGAAGAAGAGCTTATTGCATTTCGGAAAGAAATGGAAGACCGGTTCGGTCCGATACCTGATGAAGTAGAGGCATTATTTGACACGGTCAGAATCAGGCGAATGGCGGTCGAGTTAGGATTTGAAAAACTGATATTTAAGAACGGGCAGGTAAAATTTTATTTTGTGAACCGTCCTGATTCAAAATATTTTGAATCCGTCGTTTTCAAAAATATGCTGGATTATATTCAGAAGCAGACCAGGAATGCGAGGCTTGCGTCAGAATGGGAAACTATTTATGCTGGTTTTGAGTGAAATGAACTCGATGAAGAAATTGTCTGGAATTCATGAAGCGGATGCATGATGGTGTGTTGGAACACACTACAACACTAGTATGAAAGTATGGAAGAATGGAAGTATGGAAGTAAGTATAAGAGTATAGGAGTATAAGAGTGAGGCTTTACGCTTTACGCCTTACGCTTTAAGCTTTAACGGAGTCTTTTCTCCATAATCACATGTGGGATGGTTATTTCGATGAATTGTCCGTCTTTTTTGACAAAACCGAGTTTTTCATAAAAGCCCGTTGCGGTAACACGGGCATGCATCATCAGGGTATAATAACCCATATCCCGGGCTATATTTTCGGCAAAGATCATCAAAGCCCGTCCGATTCCCTTTCCCTGCAGATTGTTTGAAACAGCCATTTGCCTGAGGCGAAGCGTTTTATCATCTATTTTGGTCAGCAGGCAGCATCCGAGCATCCGATCATCCTCAAACGCCCCGATCAGTACGTCATCCTTCTCTTTTTCCAGTTCTTTTGGGTCAAAACTCAATCCCAGCGGCTTTCTCAGGAGATCATTCCGCAATTTCAGCATCATTTCGTATTCGGGGGATCCGTAGTCTATCTGCTTAAGGGCCATGTCAAAACGGTTGATTTAGTGAAATGAGCAGCGGAAATCGCAAATTCCGGTATATAATCCAAATCAAAAAATAAAATTGAAATAGCTTGTTGGTTGTGTTTAATTCAAAAATTATATTTTTGCAGCCGAAACTAAAATTTACAAAAATGTCAGACATCGCAACACGAGTCAAAAAAATTATAGTGGATAAGTTAGGAGTAGAGGAAGCCGAAGTAACAAATGAGGCGTCCTTTACGAACGATCTGGGCGCCGATTCGCTTGACACGGTTGAGTTGATCATGGAATTCGAAAAGGAATTCAACATATCAATTCCCGATGAGCAGGCAGAAACCATTACGACGGTTGGTCAGGCTATCGGATACCTGGAAGAACACGCCAAATAAGAGGTTTCTTGTGCTGCGCTAATCTTCGTTGATCCGCTTTTCGAAGGCTTTACTGCTGAGAAAGCGGATTTATCACATTATTCACATCCGCGCAAATGCAAATATGGAACTGAAAAGAGTTGTTGTAACGGGAATAGGTGCGCTTACACCGATTGGAAATAGTCTGAACGACTATTGGAAAAACCTGTTAGGCGGCGTTTCCGGCGCGGATATGATTACACTTTTTGACGCATCCAAATTCAAAACACGTTTTGCCTGCGAGTTAAAGAATTATGATCCGCTCAGTTTCCTCGATAAAAAAGAAGCCCGGAAACTGGACCGGTTTGCCCAGTCAGCTCTTGTAGTCAGCGACCAGGCTGTTGCGGATGCCGGCATTACAAAAGATAATGTTGACAGTGACCGGGTAGGCGTTGTCTTCGCCAGTGGCATCGGGGGAATCAATACATTCCAGGAAGAAGTGGGGAATTTCGCCAAAAGTGACGGCGTTCCCCGTTATAATCCATTTTTTATTCCGAAGATGATACTTGATATCGCCGCTGGTCATATTTCCATTCGTCATGGATTCCGGGGTCCCAATTTCGCCGTGGTCAGTGCCTGTGCATCGTCTACGAATGCGTTGATGGAGTCATTCAACCTGATACGGCTTGGTATGGCAGATATCATTCTGACCGGTGGTTCCGAAAGCGTGATAACCGAAGCCGGCGTGGGTGGATTTAATGCGATGAAGGCACTCAGTGAACGTAATGATAATCCCAAAACAGCCAGTCGCCCTTATGATAAGGGAAGAGATGGATTTGTAATCGGAGAAGGAGCGGGCGCTCTGATCCTTGAAGAACTGGAGCACGCAAAAAGAAGGGGTGCAAAAATTTATTGTGAGGTTGCGGGTGCCGGTGCCACCGGTGATGCCCATCATATCACTGCACCGCATCCCGAGGGCAGAGGCGCCAAGAATGTTATGAACGCTGCTTTACGGGATGCGCGTTTAACAGCTGCCGATATTGACTATATTAATACCCATGGTACTTCGACGCCGCTTGGGGATGTATCAGAAGTGAAAGCTATCATTGATGTATTTGGAGAAAATGCATTTAAAGCGAATATCAGTTCCACCAAATCCATGACGGGCCATTGCCTGGGCGCCGCCGGTGTAGTAGAAGCTATTGCCTGCATCATGAGCGTAGTGGATGATATTGTTCCTCCAACCATCAATCATTTCGAAGACGATCCTGAATTGGATCCACGTCTCAATTTTACTTTTCACAAATCGCAGAAAAGAATTGTAAATGCCGCGCTGAGCAATACGTTTGGATTCGGCGGACACAATGCTTGTGTCATCGTGAAGAAATATCACACTTAATTTAGTATGAGAGTATAGGAGTATGAGAGTATAAGAGTGTATGTTTTTGAATCTTATTAATGGATGGTTAACAAATGATTTAAATCAACTAATTCGTTTTCGAATTCTTTCCTGCTACTCCCATACTCCCATACTCCTATACTCTCATACTTTCTTTTAGTTTGATACGAAATAACTTATTTTAGTGTTGTGGGAATATTAGACCGGCTTTTTAATACCGACTCTTCGATTGTCTCTTTCCGCAAACAATTGCGCAACGTACTGGGTTTTGTGCCCGGGAATGCAGTATTGTATAAAACCGCACTTACCCACCGCTCGGTTAAAGAAAGTTCAGACCAGAATAATGAACGACTGGAATACCTGGGTGATGCCATTCTGAGCGCGATCATTGCAGATTTTCTTTTTAAAAAATATCCCTATAAAGAAGAGGGATTCCTGACAGAAATGCGGAGTAAAATGGTGAACCGCGTTCAGCTTAATGATATCGCGGTTAAAATGGGACTTCGGAAAATTTCTTATTTTAATAAATTCGACGGCTCACTAAAAATGAGCCAGATCTTCGGGAACACGCTGGAAGCCGTAGTGGGGGCCATATACCTGGATAAGGGCTACGACAAATGCAGGCAATGGGTCATGGAGAGGATCATTCAGCCTTATCTTTTCATGGAAGACCTTGAAAACCTGGAAATAAATCATAAGAATAAATTGTATGGCTGGGCCAATAAGAATGGCAAGAACCTCGAATTTGAAACCATCGACGAACATATGGAAGGAGGACGCCGGTTATTTACCGTAGGGGCCGTGGTAAACGGAGAATTGATTTCACAGGGTCGCGCATATAATAAAAAAGACGCCAGCCAGATCGCCGCACAGCTGGCTATGGATAAGCTCGGGTTGAACAAAGTGGAGGGAGAAGAATAATACTTAATCGCTGATTAACCTGTATAACTGATCAGTGTCCAGTGACTGCAGAAATAAGTTGATATACCGCGGCGATCCTTCAACATGCATGGCAATGACCCTCACCACATCGCTTTGAATTGTCTTCACAGTTGTTAAGTCAATATTTTTTTTATCTGACCTGTATTGCGGGTGATAGTAGGCATAACCATCTGGTTTGAGCGTCCAGTTTCCAAAGAGAATAAATGCCAGATCGGTACACCTTTTAAATTGATTCAGATCGAATATTGCCTTTTCATCCGTCCGATCGTTGTGATACTGTGCGGCAACAGTTGCGTGAGAAATATTTAATTGGCCGGTCTGATGAAAGTCTTCTATAATAGCAGAGGCAATGGCATCATTAGGATTTATTTCGATTTTCACCCGGAGCATACTGGCGTTGCGAAAACGTTCTTCTTTGGTTTTTTTCAAATCCTGCATGCCGGCAAATTTTGAATAATCGTTATTCGTGGTCATTTTCTTTATCTCCTCCTGCATATTTGTCAAAAAATCCTGTTGCCAATGTTGCCATGCCCGAAGGGAATCGAAATCAACGATAAAAATAAAACTGATCTCGTAATCGTGTGGCGGTCTTAGATGATCTGCAAGCGGTCCGGTACGGTCAGCATTCGGATAACCCGATCCGGCAGATTCATCAAACTGATAAACCTGCCAGTCCTTTTTTTTCGGCTTCCTTTTGCATCAATGCGGTAAGAAAATCATGCAATCTGATTTCCATACTGATTTCCGCGGGTATTACGGGGTTCCCAAATCTTTCGGATGAATCAGGCAATTGTCTGTCTGACGGACAGTCCGCAGGAAACCAGGAACAGGATTGTGCAAAAGAAAAGTGGAAAGGAATGACCGTAAACAGTAAAAGGATGAATACCCGGGAAATTTGAAATCGCGTATTGCCGGATGAGCATATTGCTTTAGGGGTTGCCGGTATGAATGAGGTTTTCAATTTCTCCGGTTAAATTTTTACGAACTCGACCCTCCGGTTATTCGCCCTGCCCTCAGCTGAACCATTATCTGAGATGGGCTTTGTATCTCCGAAACCTTTAGCCGTCAGGCGGGAAGCGCTGACACCCATTGATATCAGTTGTGCCTTCACGGCATTTGCGCGATCCTGGGATAAACTGAGGTTATGTGAAGGGTTGCCCGAATTGTCAGTGAAACCCTCGACATCAAATTTGAGATCAGGATTGTCCTTCAGGATTTGTGCAATCATATTCAATGTGCCCATGCTTTCGGGTCTGATCGTTGATTTGTCCACATCGAAATTGATACCATGGGTTACGATTTTTGTATCGGTAAATTTTTGTCCGATCATATTCATTCCACCGCCCTCTGCAATACGGATATTGGTTACAACGCATTTGCCTGACACCCGTATAGCGAATTTATTAATACCATCATCTTTTACTTCGGGAATAACATAGAGCCTGTTTTGATCGAGGTAGATCTTCATCTGTTTATTCTTGTAAGCAATGGCCACATGATGCCATTTGTTTACAAAATTCATCAGACTTAAATCCTCAGGAAGTTGTTTGGAACCTTCAGAGATTCTGGCCGAATAAAAACCAAGTTGCTCCGGGGATATATCCAAATCATCATAACTGTCTATCGGTTCATCCGTACCATAAAAATTCAGGCCCGCCCAATGGAGTCTGATATCATCATCAGCATCGGCGGCCCTGGGAACATACATATCGAATTCAACTGTAAAAGCGGCTGGCATATAACCCGATTTTTTTTTCATACGGGGTTCCATAACCACTGCATTGTCTCCTTTCTCCGCCTCCGTAAGTGCAAATACTTTTTTACCATCGAAGTCTGTTACGACTCCTTGTCCATAATCTAAATGCCAATGCGCGGGAAACTCTCCTTTGCGATCGTCACTGAAATCATCGGCGAAAATGATTTTTTCACCCGGCACAAAATCGTAATTGTCATAAGCCTTCAGAGAAGCTGGTTGTGCCGTGGTTGACGAATTTGCATCCTGAGCATTTGTGATGGAAACCATCAGACAGGCAAAAAGACCAATCATGAGTACCCTGTTCATAAATATTGGTTAATCGTTTAAAGTGTTACAGAAGAAAATTTATTTTGATGTTGCGAATCTATAGGGCGTCATGGTTTTTCCATACACAATTCTATCAGCACGCCATTCGTATTTTTCGGATGTAAAAAACAAACCAGTTTGTTATCAGCACCGGGTCTTGGTTTTTCATTGAGCACTACAAAGCCAGCGGCGACCAGTCTCTTGATTTCCGATTCAATGTCGGTTACGGCAAATGCGATATGATGAATGCCTTCTCCTTTTTTTTCGATAAATCTGGCGATGATACCGTCGGAACCTGTGCTTTCCAGCAACTCAATTTTTTGGGTACCTACAGAAAAAAAGGCAGTTTTTACAGCTTCGGATTCAACCAGTTCTTCCTTATAGCAGTCCGTGTTCAACAAGGCTTCAAATAAGGGGACGGAGTCGGAAAGGCTTTTTACGGCGATTCCGATATGTTCCAGTTTTTCCATTTCTAAATTTAAGGCGTTTTAAGCTTAAAGCGTAAGGCGTAAAGCGTAAAACACCAGTCCTCCTGTTCTCTGATTTTAATTTAGAAATTAACTTTCATTAGTATTGTTATTGAATCGTAAAGCCTAAACTCTAAATACTATCATCTCTTGTGCTTTACGCCTTACGCCTTACGCTTTAAGCTTAACTTTGCATATGAACCTTCCTGTTTATATGGATTATCATGCTACCACGCCCTGCGATCCGCGGGTTTTGGAAGCCATGCTGCCATATTTCAGTAAGCAGTTTGGAAATGCAGCCAGCCAGGGACATACTTTTGGCTGGCATGCGGCGGAAGCTGTAAAGATTGCCCGTGAGGAAGTAGCCTCCCTGCTGAAAGCTGATCCTTCTGAAATTATTTTTACTTCCGGTGCCACCGAATCAATCAACCTCGCCATCAAGGGAGTCTTTGAAATGATGGCAGGAAAAGGTAAACACATCATCACGATAGCTACAGAACACCGGGCGGTACTGGATACCTGCGGTCATCTGGAAAAGCTGGGAGCGGAGGTTAGTTATCTGCCGGTACAACCCGACGGGCTGATTGACCTCGCCCTGTTGCAATCCGCGATCCGTTCCGATACCATCCTGATTGCTGCCATGTATGCCAATAATGAAACCGGGGTGATTCAACCTATTCGGGCAATAAGCAAAATAGCCAGGCAGAAGGGGATATATTTCTTTACCGATGCCACGCAGGCTCTGGGGAAAATACCCGTAAATGTCATGGAGGACGGCATTGACCTGCTTGCCTGTTCTGCCCATAAAATATATGGTCCCAAAGGGGTTGGAGCTTTATTTGTCAGAAGAAGGAATCCGAGGGTGCGACTGACTGCCCAGACAGACGGGGGAGGACAGGAGCGCGGGTTCCGGAGTGGAACCCTAAACGTACCGGGCATCGTTGGATTTGGGAAGGCTGCCAGCATCTCCCAGGCTGAGATGGAACCTGATGTTTTATCTATTAGCCGTTTACGAGATAAACTGGAAAAGGCTATTTTGAATATGGGGGGAACAAAGTTAAATGGGCATTATTTGACCAGGCTTCCAACGGTTACCAATATCTCATTTGCGCAGGGTGTGGGAAATCAACTTTTGAAAAATCTGTTGAAAGTGGTGGCGGTATCATCAGGATCTGCCTGCAGTTCCGCTTCACCGGAACCCAGTCATGTACTAAAAGCAATGGGACTGGATGACGCAGCGGCTTTTCATGCTATCCGTTTCAGCCTCGGGAAATATAACACGGAAGAAGAAGTTGAATTTGTAATACAGAGGGTCAGATTGTCGTTGGAAGAAATGAGTTCCGAAATGGCTCATAGCCATGACAGCCTGGAATCCTGAATTTTTGAAGATTTTATTGCTGATTTTTCAATCTTTCGGGGCCTCTGTTTGTTATTTAATATAGTAAAAAGGTAATCAATGATCTACGTTTCAGATAAGGCAAAGGAAAAGGTAAAACACCTGATGGAAGAATCACCAATTTCAGACAAATCGGGTCTGTTTCTTCGTGTTTCGGTCATTGGAGGGGGTTGTTCCGGGCTGAGTTACAAGATGGACTTTGACAACCAGAAGAAACCAATGGACCAGGAATTCGAGGATAATGGAGTGAAGGTGGTTACCGATCTCAAGAGCTTTTTATATCTGGTTAATACCACCCTGGAATTTTCCGAAGGGCTTAACGGGAAGGGGTTCTATTTCAACAATCCCAATGCCAGCAGGACTTGCGCCTGCGGTGAAAGTTTCGCTGTTTAAAGCGTAAAGCTTAAGGCGTAAAGCTCAAAGCGCCAAGCCCAATACCTAAGACCAGTTCGTGAATCGGCTGTAACGTATGGTTTATCGGTCAACGTCATCAGTCTACGTCAAGTCTTCGGCGGACAAAGACGGTCGTCGGTCATCGATCAACGATCAAGTGTTCCGCAATATTCCTACAACAGATCCTCAAAAGATCCCTGCTTCAATTCAGGCTGCCACGGTAATTTTTTACAAAAATGGAACCTGGCAGAACGTTCAAAACTTCCCGTTTAGCGCCATTAAACGACATTTTATCGAATATTTTTCGTTTGTCTTCATTTTAATAACTTATTAATAGTCAATAGAATAGAAATTGGCTTTACGCCTTAGGTTTGGTGCTTTAAGCCCGTAACAGTTTGTTAATCAGTGATCTAACTCTACGAAGTATATTTACGATTTGAATTGGTCCAAGCGGTCATTACATTTATACTGTATTAATCCTACTCTGGTGAACAGTCACCAGAGAAAGTCCAAACCAAATGAAAACCTATACGCGCAATTTTACCCTTTCGCGGATCACTTACACCCTGCTAACCATCGCACTTTGTGCTGATCCGGCCCTGGCTCAACTAAAAATCGACTACGGAAAAAGCTATGTGAATATCACAAAAGGAGCTACCGGGGGAACCATTGAACCTGGTGACATCCTGGAGGTCCGTGCCACATTTGTGGTAGGCGGATCCGGTGTAAATGACTTCGTGGACAGTTGTGCATACTTCGATGTTGTTCCGGCTAATACCACATATATTCCCGGATCCCTGGCTGTTCTGACGAATGAGGGATTGGTTTACAAAACTTTTACTGATGCGCTGGGCGATGATGCCGGTGGAATCTCCGGATCCAACGTGCAGATAAACCTGGGTTACAAAAACGCACCTGCCGCCACGGCGTTCAGGAGAGGGCGGATAAGCTATAACGATAAACCTTCGTTTTTTGGAGCCACCTGTATCATGGTTGTTACCTTCCGGGTTACGGTTTCAGGTGGATACGGATCCCAGGTAAATTTGGGAGGTGGTACGATTTCCTACTTTCCAAAAGGGCTTTCACTCACTTCCGTTACATTTCCTACGGACTCCGTTATGGTTTTCAAGAACCTTGGCATTTGCCCGAATTCGTCCAGTAACACGATCACTTCCGAGTTCGGGGGTACATTTGGATCAGGTAAGGCAAAAAACCGGGGACCCTCTTCAAAAATATCAAACAACTACACTTATAATGTATTCGGACCCAACACCCCGAATGACTATTATTACAATATTTCCAATAATACGAGTACCGGTGCTGCTGGTTATACCACGCTGAACACCTGGCCGATACCCGATCCGAATATTGCCGGTTTTACTTACTCCCATCGTGTGTTTGGAGTATGGGATATCATCGGTGACCATACCGGCGCTGTCAATCCATTATTGGGTAATCCGGCAACCGACACGGTGAATGGGGTAGGCGGATATATGGCCGTCATTAATTCATCTTATAAAACAGGCATTACCTTTCTGGACACAATCAATAATTTATGTCCGAATACTTATTATCAATATTCTGCCTGGTTTAGAAATATCTGTTCTAAGTGTGCCTGCGACTCGAATGGTAAGGGCCCGTCATCTGTGGGTTATATTCCAACGGGTCCCGGCGACTCATCCGGGGTTCATCCGAACCTTACATTTAATGTGAACGGATATGATTACTACACTACCGGGGACATGCCTTATACAGGCCAGTGGATTCGTAAAGGGTTCACTTATTTAACGGGTCCAACCCAAACAAGTATGATCATCTATGTGCGTAATAACGCGCCGGGTGGTGGTGGAAATGACTGGGCACTGGACGATATTACCGTGGCTTCCTGCGTACCAAATATTTCACTTACACCGAACAAGGCTGATACGCTTTGTCGCGGATCGGATGATACCGTTCGTTTTAAGGTAACCGCTTTCTTTAACAATTACACGCAATGGAAACTGGAGAAAAGTGTGAATGGTGGTTCTACCTGGTCTGACCCGGGTCTTGACACTTTGGGTAATGCATCCAGCGGAACAGCAACTCCGGTATTTAATCCTATATCCGGACTCTATGAATATCTTGTTACCCGTTACTTCCGGTTGAATAATATTGACACAACCGTTATATACCGGCTCACTGTAGCATCTACGCCTGGAAATCTTTCAAATCCCGGATGTAATTTTATTACTTCTTCGCCAAAGATTGTGCGTACGGCAAATTGTATGATTACGCTGCCAACACAAGTGTACGTAAAGGGAACTTTGGGAGATGGCGGACTGGCGCGAATACAGTGGACGAGCAGGGAAGAAACAGACGCCATTCAGTACGTGGTAGAAAGAAGTGATGACGCAGGTGCTCATTATCATCCGGTCTATACAGTATCAGGAAGCGCATCTCCGGGTATGGGTGCCAGTTATACATTTACTGATGCAGTGCCTGTAATGGGAGAAGTATATTATCGTATACAGTTGATCGATCATGAATATCATAATTATAGTTCGGTGGTTCTTCTGAGTAATTCAGAAATAGCACTGAAAATTACAGGTCTTGTCAACCCGTTTAATCAATCGATTTCATTTAATTTGACGGTTCCGGAAGATCATAATATCCAGATTGGTTTATATGATACGTACGGAAGATTGCTGATGACCAGTCATCAGACGTCTTATAAGGGAATCAATCGTATTGTAATGACAGAACCGGCAGGCCTGCAATCAGGCATGTACGTTTTGCAAGTGATTTATCAGGGACAGAGTATTACCCGGCAGATCATTAAACAACGGATTAAATAAACCACATTAATCAAGTATGGAAGAATGGAAGTATGGAAGACTGGAAGTACTAAAATACAAAACGCGTCAACCATCAAGCATCAACGACAAAAAATCCCCCTGGTAAAACCAGAGGGAAGGTTAAGCAAGTAGCAATGGTATTTGTCCTAGGAGTAACAGGTTTAACAGATGGTATATAAGCGGGGGCGAATATATAAGATTTTAATCACATAGCGCTGCAAACAATTATATCTTTATTTTCGCGTCTATGTGGGCCGTTTGCAAAAAGGAATTCCGACAGTTTTTCAGCAGTTTAACAGGTTACATTGCCATCATCGTTTTTTTACTCCTGACCAGCCTCCTGTTGTTTGTATTTCCTGATACGAGTATACTGGATTTTGGATATGCCAGCCTCGATAAATTCTTTGACCTGGCGCCATGGATTTTGCTTTTGTTAATTCCGGCGATCAGTATGCGTTCCTTTTCTGAGGAATTCCGCAGCGGAACTTTTGAAATACTACAGTCAAGGCCGCTTACATTCTGGCAGATCGTAAATGGAAAATATCTGGCCGCCCTGTTTGTGATCGGGATCGCCCTGCTGCCGACATGGATCTATTTTTTTTCAGTCCAACAACTCGCGACCCAGTCAGGCATGGATCTGGGAGCGACCGCGGCCTCCTATATCGCTTTATTTTTTTTGACGGCCGTCTTTGCTTCGATTGCTCTTTGCTGCAGCAGTTTTACAAGTAATGCCATCGTGGCGTTTATTACCGCGGGTTTCGCCTGCTTTTTAATTTATTCCGGTTTTCACGCAATCAGTACTTTGAAATCGTTTCCTTCCGGTGCCGATTATTATATAGATATGATCGGTATTGATTTTCATTACCGAAATATGAGCCGGGGTGTTATCAGCATCCGCGACCTCGTATATTTTATCAGCGTGATCGCTTTTTTTTTAACGCTTACCAGGAACAACCTGTTTAAAAGATAAGTGACCATGCAGAAACTCTTCAATTCAAGATTCGGCTGGTTATATCTCTTGATTGTAATCATCCTGTTGAACATACTCGCTGCACAGGTGAATGCCCGTTATGACATGACCAGCGAAAAAAGGTTCACACTCACAAAACCCGTGAAGGCTATGCTTGGCCGCCTGCACGAACAGGTTAACATAGATATTTTACTGGAAGGGAATCTGAAATCAGGATTGAGAAAATTACGGAATAGCGCTGAAGCGTTGCTGCAGGAATTCAATGAATATGCCGATGGAAATATTCATTACCGGCTCATCGACCCGGTAGCCGGCGGGGATGATACCAGTCGTGCACTCGTTCTGGATTCACTGGCCAAAATGGGCATTCAGCCCATGACACAGATTGCACAGTCAAAAAAAGGTGAAGAACAAAGCCAGCGCATCGTGATACCCGCTGCCATTATAAGGTATAAAGATCGTCAGCTCCCGGTGGATTTGCTGAAAGGTGTACAACGCAGCCGTGAAGGCCAGTCTCCGGAACAACTATATGTGAATGCTGAAAATCTGCTGGAATATAAATTTGCCAGCACAATAGATAAACTCGTCGCTGATACATTGCCAGCGATCGGTTATCTGATGGGAAACGGGGAGCCACTGGATTATCGCGTGTACAGTCTGATTCAATTCCTTCGGGAAAATTTTCGTTTTGGTATTGTTCAGCTCGATAGTGTGCCCATTATTCCGGGCGAGCTGAATGCACTGATCATGGTGAAACCAACGGAAAAATTTTCTGACGATGAAAAGCGAAAGCTGGATCAGTTCGTTATGCGCGGCGGCAGCCTGGTATGTATGATTGATAATTTAAATGCAGAGATGGATAGTCTCCAGACGACCCGTGAAACGGTTGCTTTTGATAAAGGTCTTAATCTGGACGATCTGTTATTTCGGTATGGCCTGCGCATCAACCAGGACCTGATAGAAGATATGCAATGCGGAAGCATCAACCTGGTAGTCGGCAGCCAGGGAGGGAAACCGCAATTCCAGCTAATGCCCTGGCCCTACTATCCATTGCTCGATGGAAGTCCTAATTCTGTAATTACGAAAAACCTGGATCCTGTATATTCGAAGTTTACCAATTCGATCGATACAGTTAAAGCAGTGGATATACGGAAAACCGTTTTGCTTCAGTCTTCACCCAATGCAAGAACCGTTGCCACTCCTGCCCTGATTTCTTTGGAAATGGTAAAAACAGCCAGCGATCCCAAGGCTTTTCGGCAATCGAATATCCCCGCAGGTATTATCCTGGAGGGAAAATTTCAATCACTTTATGCCAACAGGATATCGGACTGCTATGAGCGACAGTCTGACGCAGGTATTTCATCAGCCATTTTTAAAATCCGGCGTTCAGGACGCGCGTGTAATTGTTTGTGCTGACGGCGATCTCCTGATGAATGAAATCAGCGATGGCCGTCCGCTTCCCCTGGGATTCAGCAAGGACATTAATTATACTTTTGCCAATGCTGAATTTCTGAGTAACTGTCTTGATTATTGCGTTAATCCTGCCGGTATTCTGGAAGCCAGGTCAAAAGACTACTCCCTACGTCTGCTGGATCCGGAAAAAACTGATGAGGACCGGAGTTTCTGGCAACTCATCAACATCGCCTCGCCATTATTGGTTATTATAATATGCGGCCTGATTTTTCAATATATCAGAAAGCGGAAATATAGCGCCACATCTCTTTAGGGTTTTAAATTTTTTCCATTTGAATCACTTACAGATTACATATCTCATTTTTGGTGCTGCGCTGATCCTCGCGCTCATTTTCGATCTTGGTCTGCTGAGCAAAAAAGGATCTGTCGTTACCATGAAAAAGGCCCTGACCCAGACTTTTTTCTGGGTTGTGCTGGCCATGGGCTTCGGTGTATTTGCTTATGTTTATGATGGCCAGCAAGTAGCCCTGGAATATCTGAGTGCCTACCTGATGGAATGGAGCCTGAGTATAGATAATATTTTCGTATTTATCCTGATTTTTTCTTTCCTGGCAATCAGGGAAGAATTTTTCGGAAGGGTATTACTGATCGGAATTATGCTGGCAGTTTTTTTCAGGATTATTTTTATTACCGCGGGTATTGAGCTCGTCAGTCGTTTTACCTGGCTGTTATATTTATTCGGTGCGGTACTCATTTATACCGGACTGACTATGTTCTTTGCGAAAAAAGAAGAAACGGGCGATTTGGAAAAAAATAAAGTGTATCGTTTTCTAAAAAGATTTCTGCCATTGATCGCGGAAGACGGAAACGGGAAACTCACCATCCGCCGGGACGGGAAGAAATATTATACAACGATTTTTGTTGTGATCGTTTTGCTGGCTTCAACAGATATCGTTTTTGCACTGGATTCTATTCCGGCCGTTTTTGGGATAACCCAGAACAGGCTCGTGATTTATACTTCCAATATATTTGCAGTGCTTGGTCTGCGCTCCCTGTTTTTCCTGTTACGGGGTGCTGTGGATAAATTCAGGTTTTTACAAAAAGGAATCGCCACGGTACTTGTTTTTGTAGGTTTGAAAATGACAAGTGAACTGGTTCACATTAAAGTTCCGACTGTGATTTCATTGATCGTAATTGTTGTTTGTATCGGCAGTTCCATTTTACTATCTGTTGTTCTCAAGCCCAAAAAAAATCTAACTTAAAAATAAATAACCTGGGTCATACTATCCGGCATATCGCTTCGATCGTTTCAGGATCCTTCCTGCAATTCCATCAGGATGATCTGATAGAGCAATTGCTGACAGACAGTCGCCGGCTGATCTTTCCTGAATCCACTTTGTTTTTTGCACTCTATGGAGCGCGTCGTGAAGGGCATGCGTTTATCGATGATCTCTACCTGCGTGGGGTCCGCAATTTTGTTGTTTATCAGGCGTTGCGTGTGGAAGATTATCCCGAAGCGAATTTTATTCTTGTGAAAAACAGTCTCCGGGCTTTACAGTTGCTCGCTATTTTTCACCGGCAGCAATTTGATCTGCCTGTTATTGGAATAACCGGCAGTAATGGAAAAACCATCGTGAAAGAATGGTTGAATCAATTGCTGGAAGACCGGTACCGGATCGTGCGCAGTCCCCGCAGTTACAATTCGCAGATCGGTGTTCCGCTGAGTGTCTGGCAGATGAGTGAAGCAAACGAACTGGCCCTGATAGAAGCGGGTATTTCACAAACAGGTGAAATGAAAGTTCTGGAAGAAATCATCAAACCAACCATCGGTGTATTTACAAATATCGGGGAGGCCCATGACCAGGGATTTGAAAATACACATGCTAAAATTCTGGAAAAACTGGAGTTGTTCATTCATGCAACGGCGGTAATTTATCCATCCGATCAAACCGAACTGGAAAAAACCATCCTGGCATGGCATTTCCTGCATCCGGCCACCCGCCTGATTTCCATAGGGAAGAATACGGAGGCAACGATTCAGGTAAAAAATATTGATAAACAAAAAGGTAAAACGAGCATTACGCTTATTTACAATAATGAAGACCTGAAACTGGATATTGGTTTCGAAGATGAGGCATCCATACAAAATGCAATGACCTGTATCGCGGTAATGCTTTACCTGTCTGTTCCGGTAAAAGAACTGCAGTCCCGCCTGAACAGACTGAGTCCGTTGGCCATGCGTATGGAGATGAAAACCGGCATTAACCATTCTTCGGTTATTAATGACAGTTATAGTGCCGACATCAGTTCGCTGAAAATGGCACTGGATTTTTTATTCCAGCAGAAACAGCATGATAAACGCACGCTTATTCTGTCTGACATATTGGAGACCGGCAGGAAGCCGCAGTCCCTGTATAAAGAAGTAGCCGCCCTCCTGAAAAAATATCCGGTGGACCGGCTCATCGGTGTTGGCGAACAATTGTCAGTGAGTGATCTGTTTTTCATCGATTCAGGTGTGAAGGAAAAGATTTTTTTTAAAACGACTGAGGACCTGCTGAATGCCCTGCCGGGACTGGAATTCCGCGATGAGGCCATTCTCCTGAAAGGTGCGCGGGTATTATGGGTTCGAACGGGTCGATCAAATGTTGTCGCTCCAGGTTCATGAGACCCTGATGGAAGTAAATCTCGATGCGATGGCCCATAATCTGAAGCAATATCAGCAGATACTGCATTCCTCAACGAAGATCATGGCCATGGTCAAGGCTTTTTCATATGGAACGGGAGGTTTCGAAATTGCACGCCTGCTGGAATTTCATAAAGTGGACTATCTCGGGGTAGCTTATGTTGATGAGGGTGTTACCCTGCGCAAGGCAGGTATTCGGTTGCCCATTATCGTTATGAACACAGAAGAAAGTGCCCTGGCTCCCCTGCTTGAATGGCGCCTCGAACCGGTGATCTATTCCTTTCGGGGGTTGGCGGCTTTACAAAAACTGCTGAAACAGGAAGCTGTCAATCTGTTTCCGATTCATATTGAATTAGAGACGGGCATGAACCGGCTGGGATTTCCGTCTTCGCAGATGGGGGAATTGTCAGAGCAACTTAAATCCGGTGATTTCAGAGTACAATCCGTTTTCAGTCATCTTGCAGCCAGTGAAGAGGCCCAGCAGGATGAATTCACGCAAAAGCAATTTGAAAGTTATCAGTCAATGGCAGGGCGTCTGCTGCAGAACCCTTGGATATCCATTTCATCAGACATATTTCCAATTCAGCGGGTATTGTTCGTGAACCGTCGCTGCAGCTGGATATGGTTCGCATCGGTATCGGTTTATACGGTATTGATCCTGCCTCTTCAGGAATATTGGATTTGAAAGAAGTGGGCACATTGAAAACAACCGTCGCGCAAATCAAGGAACTGGTAAAGGGAGAAACAATCGGTTATAACCGTCGCGGCATGGCAGATCATAACATGAAAATCGGAACCCTCCGGTTGGGTTATGCAGATGGGTATCCGCGAAACCTGGGCAATGGGGTAGGAAAGGTATGGTACAAAGGCAGACTGGTGCCAACCATCGGAAGTATCAGCATGGATTTGATGATGATCGACCTATCGGAAGTCCCGGATGCTATGGAGGGAGACGAAGTAGTTATTTTCGGAAATTCCTTATCTGTTACCGAACTGGCGCGCTGGGCAGGCACGATACCTTACGATATTCTGGCAGGGATCTCGCAACGGGTAAAACGGGTATATTTTGAATAAAGCTTTCACAAATTGGAAGGGATTCATCTTTTCCTAACTTATTATCTTTGCGGCTCATTATGAAAGAAAGAAAGATCATTTTCATCGTATTATTAATCATCGTAGCGGACCAGGCACTGAAAATCTGGATTAAAACACATATGCCCCTGAGTCATACCTGGGACGCATTCTATCGTTCACCCGTATCCCCTTATGACAATGGCATTCATGTACTGGGTAAGAAATTTCAATTATTCTTTGTCGAAAATGAAGGCATGGCCTGGGGATGGAAATTTGGCGGCAATTTTGGCAAGATGTTCCTTACCTTATTCCGCCTGGCGAGCAGTGATTTTTGGTATTTATTATATACGCACCCTGATCAGGAAAAATTATCACAAAGGATATATCATCTGCGCCGGTCTTATTTTCGCCGGTGCCCTGGGTAACCTGATCGACAGTATGTTCTACGGGTTAATTTTTGAAGAAAGTACTTATGATCATGTTGCAAAGATTTTTCCACACCACGGATATGCAGGCTTTCTACATGGAAGAGTGGTGGATATGCTCTATTTCCCGCTTATCAAGACGCATTACCCCGGCTGGTTCCCATTTGTAGGTGGGGATGAATTTGAATTCTTCAGCCCCGTTTTTAATATTGCTGATGCTTCCATTTCGATTGGTGTAATTGCCCTTTTTCTATTTCAGAAACGATTTGTAAAGAAATTGCCTGAAAAGTCTGATTTGCCTGCGGATAGTACTGCGGAGCGTTTAACGCTGAATGCCTAAGGAAGGCCTAACGCCTAAGGCTAAACAGCCTAAGGCCAAGGCTTAAAGCTAAAGCTTGAGGCGGAACGCTAAACAACATAACCCCTTATTTTAATTTCCGCATAACTCATTAATTGTTAACGCTTAAGCCTTCGCCTTAGGCCTTGAGCCTCAGCCTGAAAAGAGTTGTTTTACTAAGCAGAACTGGGGCTTTTTCTATTTCATAAAGCGTTGATTTTTTGTATGTTTAGGTATAATACAGCCTAAACCGTATTATCAAATCCGATACCGATGAAAAAGTTCCTGCTGGTGCTTTCATGCCTACTATTGTCTTTTATCGGATATACGCCAGATCGTCTCGTTCAATGGTCAGTTTTTTAAGATAGATACCTTATATCCCTTATACGACGCCCCCACACATAATAAAGGACTCAGTTTTCCATGGGAAATAACATACGGTCCGGATGATTCTCTATGGATCACGGAGGCTCATCGATACCGTATATGGAAAATTCACCCGGGCAATAAAGGCAACCGCGTGTTACTTGATCTCAACAGCATTCCATCGTTCAATTATTACAATATGCCCAACGGATATCCGGCACCCCAGGGTGGGCTGATGGGTCTTGCGCTGCATCCCCAGTTGCTGACCGGGAAACCTTTTGTGTACGTGGCACTCGTATATGACATGTATGGCACAAGTGGTTCTCCAAATAATAGTAGTTGTGCCGGCTCAGGTTCTGTCTCAAATCAACCCTGTTTTTATAAAACCAAAATCCTCCGATATACATATAATACCGTCACGCATTCTCTGGGTTCACCAACCATTGTAATTGATAACCTGATGGGAAGCAACGATCACAATTCAGGCAGACTGAAAATAAGTCCGGTGCCTGAAAGTGATGGAAATTATCATCTGTATTATACAATCGGTGATCAGGGTGCGGGCCAGTTTAACAATGGGTTCCGAACCAATAATGCGCAGAACAAAGATGTGTATGAAGGAAAAGTATTGCGCCTCAATACCGAAGATGACGGAGACCTGGACGATGGCGCCTATAGCCCATGGATTCCCAATGATAACCCGTTTACGAATTCTGTTTCCGGAAATGTAAATGCGGTCTATTCCTTTGGACACCGGAATGCACAGGGTTTGGTTTGGGCGCATGTAGGGGCACAGTATATTTTATATAATTCCGAACATGGTGATAAATCGGACGATGAAGTAAATATCATTTCTCCAGGACGAAATTACGGATGGCCCAAAGTGGCGGGTATGTGTGATGATAATTATACTACAGCGGATGCAAATCCGAATAATGATAAACTCGCCAACCAGATCGTCGCAGATGAAAAAACATTTTGTGTCGCAAATAATGTAAAGGAACCCATCTTTTCTTTTTTTAATGTCAGTGGCAATAGCATTCCTTCCAGTGGTGCTTCCAATTATACATGGCCGACCATTGCACCTTCCAGTATTGATTTTTATGATAAAACCTATATCCCCGGCTGGGCAAATTCACTGTTGGTAACTTCCCTGAAGCTGGGCATGTACCGGCTCAAACTAAAATCTGACGGGTCCGGAATCGACAGTTCGAGTACGGCTCAGATAACGGATACGATACCCTACCTGCATGAATACCGTATACGTGATCTTGCTATTGCGCCGACGGGGGACACATTGTTCCTGGCCATTGACAGCAGTGGTTCTACTTCCGGACCTACCGGTGGATTTACAGGTGCCACGGTTGCGACAAAAACGCCAGGTCATATTCTGCGGATGGTTTATCTCCCCGGCACACTGGAAATCCAGCAGGCACCAGCCATTGCGAAGAAAGAGAAAATAAATACGACCATCGTCTTTCCAAATCCGGCGACAGACCACCTGGAAGTGTTATGCCGTGATTTCCTCCAGCAACCTTTCATGGTTTCGATGTATGATGTATCGGGAAGAAGGATTCTGACCGAAACTTTTTCCAGCAGTCATTTTATCGTTCGACTGGAAAATATTCCTCCGGGATTATATATTTTTAAAATGCTGGATGGAAACGGCAACACTGTTACCACTCAGAAGATATTGGTCCTGAAATAGTTATTAATTATTAGTTGTTAGTTATTAACTGACATAACTAAATAACTAACAACTAATAACTGATAACTATTAATCCGTTTTCCCGACCATCTTCTTCGGATCGACCCATTCATCAAATTCTGCCGGTGACACATAACCGAGTTTGACTGCCATTTCTTTGAGTGTGGTTCCTTCCAGATGTGCTTTCTGTGCAATCTCTGCTGCCTTGTAATAGCCGATTTTTGTATTGAGGGCTGTCACCAGCATGAGTGAATTATTCAAATGCTTTTTGATGTTTTCTTCAATGGGTTTGATGCCAATGGCACATTTGTCGTTGAAGCTGACGCATCCGTCCCCAAGCAGTCTCGCACTCAGAAGAAAATTATAAATCATCATGGGTTTGAAAACATTCAATTCAAAGTTTCCCAAAGCGCCACCAATATTGATCGCCACATCATTTCCCATCACCTGAGCGCAGATCATGGTTAACGCTTCGCATTGCGTAGGGTTAACCTTACCCGGCATAATGGATGAGCCGGGTTCATTGTCAGGAATGAATAATTCACCAATACCACTACGTGGTCCCGACGCCATGATACGGATATCATTCGCGATTTTCATAAGAGCCGCGGCAACAGTTTTCAATGCGCCATGTGATTCCACGATGGCATCATGCGCTGCCAGTGCTTCAAATTTATTTTCGGCAGTTATAAATGGCAATCCCGTGAGCCGGGCAATATGAGCTGCTACATTTTCTGAATAGTGTTCCGGTGTATTGATTCCGGTGCCGACGGCAGTGCCACCCAATGCCAGCTCAGACAAATGCGGAAGCGTATTTTTAATCGCTTTGAGACCATGGTCTAATTGTGAAACATAACCACTGAATTCCTGACCAAGCGTCAGCGGGGTGGCATCCATAAAATGTGTGCGGCCTATTTTTACGACCTGCATGTATTCCTTTGACTTTACCGCCAGTGTATTGCGTAATTTTTCTATTCCGGGTATGGTAACGTCCACCAGAATTTTGTACGCAGCAATATGCATTGCGGTAGGAAACGTATCATTGGAAGATTGCGATTTATTTACGTCATCATTTGGATGCAAAAATTTTTCTTTGTCCTTCAAAGAACCTCCGCGCAGTACATGTCCCCTGTATGCGATCACTTCATTTACATTCATATTACTTTGTGTGCCGCTGCCTGTTTGCCAGACGACCAATGGGAAATAGGCGTCCAGACTGCCTTCCAGGATCTCATCAGAAACCTGTCCGATCAGTTTTGTTTTTTCTTCCGAAAGAATACCCGCATCAAAATTTGTAAACGCGGCCGCTTTTTTCAGGTAAGCAAAAGCGCGTATAATTTCTTTAGGCATGCGGTTGATATCCTGAGCGATTTTAAAATTATCAATGCTTCGCTGAGTCTGTGCTCCATAATAAGCATCCGATGGCACTTTTACTTCTCCCATCGTATCTTTCTCAATTCTGAACTCCATGTTTTTGATTGTAGGATGCAAAATTAATCAGTTTTTTGGAACACTTCGTTAACGCTTAACGCTTAACGCCTAACGCCTAACGCTTAACGCCTAACGCTTAACGCTTAACGCCTAACGCCTAACGCTTGCAGGTCAACGATTCAGCCTTTAAAGATCAATAAAAAATCCGTCGATCAACATTTAACTGTTAACTCCTTTTATTTGATTCCGTGCCCATAAGTTTTTAATAGAACCGATTTAACTTTATATCCATTATCCTTCTGTAAAATCAATTCTGACTCCGGCTATTTTTCATTTGGAGATATCCCTTGAATTATTTGGGATCCAATTGTTATTCTATTTAGAAATGTATTTGAAACAGAAAATATGAAAAAGCGAATTTTACTAAGTCTGTCGGTTTTATTTATTGCGATATTTTCATTTGCGCAGGATCCGGGATGGCCCAGACAACTGACGAACAGTGGTACTGTCCTGGTTCTATATACACCGCAAGTAGAGGATTGGCAGGATTATACAACGCTAAAATTCAGAATGGCTTTTTCGTTAACTCCTTACCAGCAGAAAGAAGTAGTCGGCGTTGTTTATATCACAGCTACAACAACTGTAGATACTTATACCAGAATGGTTAGCATTTTTAATATATCGGTCAGCGATGTACACTTTCCGTCATTGGATGAAGCCACGTCGGCATCCATGAGTCAGAAAGTGAGGGAATTTTTTGACCCCACAAGAACTGTCACTGTTTCAATGGACAGGATCGTGGCGGCCACTCCAAAAAAACAAACTCCATCCGGCGCTTCCAACCTGAAAAATGATCCGCCAACCATTTATGTGAGTAACAATCCTGCCATCCTGCTTCAATTACAGGGAGAAGCGGCTGTTACTGATGCCAGTAAGGGAGGTATAAAATACGTTTTCAATGCGAACTGGCCACTTTTTCAGGATCCCAAAACCAGTATTTACTATCTCTTTGACGGTACAGAATGGCAAACAGCCCCGCAATTGCAGGGCCCCTGGACATATACCAATCAGTTACCAAAAACGCTGACGGGTCTTGCAAAAGATACAAACTGGACCAATGTTCTCAAGGGTAGCTGTTCCGGCACCTGCCAAATCATCCGGATTTCCGATGGTATTTTATTCGACCAGTCCGGCGGAAATCATTCTTTTCCAGGGAACGCCGTCGATGCAATCCATTCCCGGAACCAGTTTAACCTACGCATCCAATACATCCAGTCATGTTTTCTTTTCCAATCAGACTTCATTGTATTATTTTCTGACATCCGGCAGATGGTTTAGTGCACCGAGCATAAATGGCCCGTGGGTTTATTCTACGCCGAATCTTCCGGCAGATTTTGCTAACATTCCTGAATCCAGTCCTGCTGCTGCAGTACTGAGTGCCGTTCCCGGAACGGATCAGGCGGCAGATGCTGTGATGATTGCTGAAATTCCGACTAAAGTGGTTGTGGATCCCAAAGCGGTTCCGCCTGTTACAATCAGCTATTCCGGCGAATCCAAAATTTGTTACTATTGAAGGGACATCACTTTTGTATGCGCAAAACACAACGGACAAAGTGATCATGGTCAGCGATAACTCTTATTATGCCTGCATCAATGCATTGTGGTATGTCTCTTCCACCCCTCAGGGGCCATGGGTTGTGGCAACATCCATTCCCCAGATTATCTATACGATTCCATCCAGTTCTCCTGTATACAACGTTACTTACGTAACACAAACCGTAACCAGCACCGGTACCGTTCAGGCAAGTTATACTGCGGGTTATATGGGTGCATTCATAGTAGGTGTTGGTGTGGGAGCCATTATTGCATCCGGAACCGGATGGTATGCGCCACCCTATTTCTATTATCCACCGGTTGGTTTTCCTATTTGTTACGGAGGAATGTATACTTATGGCGCATACGCCTATCATCCATATCCATATGGGGGAGTCACTTACAGGGCTTCTTATAATTCTTATACCGGTACATATGCCCGAAGTGCTACAGCGTACGGACCGTATGGATCCAGAACAGTTGGACAGGCGTATAATCCTTACACCGGTACGATGGCACGCGGCGCTTCAGTGTCGACACCTTATGGTACAAGGAGTGCGGGACAGGCATACAATCCATACACAGGTGCGTCTGCGGCAACCAGACAGGGATCTGGTGCCTATGGTCAGGCGGGAACTTCAGTTTACAATAATGGTCATGGCACTGCAACACAAACTGCCCATGCTACGAATGACTATGGACAGACCGTTGCCGGTGCACGCAACACAAATGGAGGTAAGGCAGTTGCAGCAAGTGGTGCCAATGGTAGCGGCGGGATGGCCAAGGCAGGGAATGGAGACATGTATGCTGCCAAGGACGGAAATGTATATAAGAATACAGGTGGTGGATGGAATAAATATGGAGGAAATGGTAGCTGGACACCAGCGTCTTCAAACAAACCTGCTTCAACAGGTTCGGCAGCGTCAAGAGCGTCGGCAGGCGCTCCTTCGCCAGAAATCTCCAGTGCCGCACAGGACCGCAGTCGTGGCAATGCCAGCGCCAGTCAATGGGGTGGGGGCAGTCATAGTGGAGGAGGTGGTGGTTTTGGAGGGTTCGGCGGCGGTGGCGGAGACCGATTTGGCGGCGGCGGTGGCGGTTTTGGTGGCTTCGGCGGTGGACGGGGAGGAGGATTTGGAGGAAGACGTTGACGGTTGACGGTTGACGGTTGACGGTTGACGGTTGACGGTTGACGGTTGACGGTTGACGGTCGAAATTCAGAGCGTGTAAGTTATAAAAGTTTTAGGCTTTAGGCTTTAAGCTTGACTTATTCTCCTTTCGAATGATTCCCCGGTAGTCGTTTTCTGATTACAGTCATTTGACCGCGATGATTGGCTTCGTGTTCACAGACGTGGAACCATTTGCAGAAATTATTTGTAGGTCCGCCAAAGAAATCAGGGTCCACTTCCTGGAACCATTTATCATCCCTGTTTTTAAATTCCTTCAAAGTGTTTCCGCGGACTTCCGTCAGGATGTTTATGTAATAATTCAGGTCATGTCCTTTTATTTGTTTTCTTCCTTCATCACCTAACTCCATGGCTACGCCAAATTTCGTTTTATTCGCCGGGCTGAAATTCTGTAGATTATAAAAAGTAAGATCCTGGTAAATCGCATCAGTGGCAGCTAAATGCAGAAGCAATGCGCCGATCGTATTGGATTGAGCGTCTACCAGAAAGTCAAGCTCCGGTTGAGTAAGGCCCTTCGTTGCATTGATCACGCTGGCCCTGACCCAGTCCATTTGTGATACCAGGATTCCGATTTGCATTGAATATCCTTCCCTCGGGCCGATAATATTGATCGTCGGATCAGGAGGCGACTGAGCAAAATCCAAAAGGGGAAGAATGTTTAAGGCACCTGTGCCCAATGTTGTTAACGCGGCCTGATGAAGAAATTTCCTCCTGTTGACTGCTGATAGTGGATATTTCATAATGAAAGGTTTATCAGTTACAAACTAAAACCATCCGGACTTCTTAGAGCTACTGCGTCCTCCCAACCCCAATGCTCCGAGCAGGCCTCGTGTAATCATGCTGGCGGCCGTTCTTTCTACCTGCTTGGCTGCACCGCTATTCAGAATTTTATCCAGGGTGGAAGGTTCAGGTTTGGCACCCGGTTTAGCGGGACCTGAAGGATTTTTATTTGCCGCATCCTGAAGTTTCTGTGTGAGAATTTCATATGCGCTTACACTATCTATTACCTGGTTGTATTTTGGAATGAGTTTAGACTTCGCAGTAATCGCATCAATTTCAGCCGCTGTCAATATATCCATCCGGCTCCTGGGAGGTGCCATCATACAATGTACCAGCGGAGTAGGAACCCCTTTCTCGTCCAGCATCGTCACCAGAGCCTCTCCGATTCCCAATCCTGTGATGAGATCTTCTGTTTTATAAAATATGCTGGTCGGATAATTCTCCGCGGCCTGTTTGATTGCTTTGCGGTCATTGGCGGTGAAAGCACGCAAGGCGTGTTGGATTTTCATACCCAACTGTGCCAGCACGCCAGGGGGAACATCTGTCGGATTTTGAGTGCAGAAAAATATTCCGATGCCTTTGGACCGGATCAGTTTTACAATCGTTTCAATTTGTTTCAAAAGTGCGTCGCTGGCTTCTTCAAATACCAAATGTGCTTCATCAATAAATATGACCAGCTTTGGTTTTTCAACATCCCCTTCTTCCGGACTGGAGGCATATAATTCCGCGAGCAGTTGCAGCATGAATGTCGAAAACAATTTTGGTTTATCCTGCAGGTCCGTAACCCGTAAAACATTTACTTCTCCCCTGCCGTCGTCTGAGATACGCATCAGGTCGGCTACTTCAAAACTCTTCTCGCCAAAAAATACATCCGCACCCTGTTGCTGTAATCCAATCACTTTTCTAAGAATAGTTCCGGTTGACGTTGTTGCGATCTGTCCATAGGCCTGCTGGATCTCTGCCTTTCCTTCATTCGAAATATATTGAAGCACTTTGATAAAATCTTTCAGGTCCAGGAGTGGCAGTTTATTATCGTCACAATATTTAAATATCATTGCAACCAGACCCTCCTGTGTATCGTTCAGTTCAAGAATGCGGGATAATAAAATGGGCCCGAACTCACTCACGGTGGCGCGTAAACGAACTCCCTTCTCGTTACTCAGCGTCATGAATTCGACGGGGAAAGCCTGGGCCTCATATTTAATTCCGATGGCAGCACAGCGCTCATTGATTTTATCATTTACACTCCCGGCTGCGCCGATTCCACTCAGGTCACCTTTTATATCCATAACCAGTACGGGCACGCTTGCATTACTCAGCGATTCGCTGATCATTTGAAGGGTTTTTGTTTTACCGGTACCGGTAGCCCCGGCGATCAATCCATGACGGTTCATGGTTTTTAATGGGAGATTAATATCTGCGCCGGTGATGGCTTTACCATTCAGCATACCAATTCCGATTTTGACGGATTCCGATTTAAAAGTGTATCCTGTTTTTACAGCACTGAGAAATGCAGATTGGTCCGCCATAAAAAATTGACATTTATAAAATTAAAAATTGGTTCCAGGCTTTAAGCTTTGGGCTTTAGGCTTTATCAGACTTTTTCTGCCAAAAATTGCTGAATGAGTTTTTCCAGCTCTATAATTCTTTTTTCAAATTCAGGAAGTTTCCGGGCGGCCGCCTGAGCGCGCAGGGCACTCGTATAATCAAATGCCGGACTTCCCGTGACGGCACTGTTGGGCGTTTTCATGGATTTGGTAACACCGCTTTGTGCATTGATTTTACTTCCGTCCGCGATCTGGATATGACCCACGATACCAACCTGACCACCGACCATCACATTCTTCCCGAGTTTGGTACTGCCTGAAACACCGCTTTGTGCCGCGATTACAGTGTTGCTGCCAATTTCCACATTATGCGCAATCTGGATCAGGTTGTCCAGTTTCACACCTTTTCTTATAAGCGTTGAACCAATGGTCGCCCGGTCGATCGTAGCATTTGAACCCACTTCCACATAATCTTCAATGACCACATTACCCATTTGCGGAATTTTCTTGAAGCTGCCATCTGTCTGTGGAGCGAAGCCAAATCCATCTGCGCCGATTACTGAGCCGGCATGTATGGTCACATATTCCCCGATCACACAACGATGATATATTTTTACACCGGGATAAATAACGGAATGGTCGCCAATCGAAACATCGTCTCCGATATATGACTGCGGATAAATTTTTACATTATTGCCAAGTTTCACGTTGTTGCCGATATAGGCAAAAGCACCGATAAAAACATTTTCGCCAAGCGAAGCTGTTTTAGAAATATACACAGGTTCCTGGATGCCTGTTAACTGCTGGTTCATCATCTCCTGATATTTGGAGAGCAGGGAAGCAAATGCGATGTAGGCATCCGGAACCAGGATAAGCGTGGCATTGATTTTTTCCTTCAGTATCTGGTTGTCGTTGACAATGATGATGGAAGCCCGGGTGCTATACAAGTACTCTTCGTATTTCGGATTTGCCAGAAATGCCAGCTGGCCGGCCTGTGCTTCTTCGATTTTGCCAAAATTGTTCACCAGCACTTCCGGATTACCTTCCAGCTTACCATTTATTAACGCAGCTATCTGGGCAGCAGAAAATTGCATAGAAATAAATTTGGAATGATAGTCAGCTAAATGATTCTCCCGTCAGATAACAAATATAGAATTTTTTAACTGCTGTTGAGAGGCTCCGGTGAATCAGGGCATTGTCTACCTGGGAAATATCCCGCACGGTCCCGTCTTTGAAAAGAATATTAATTTTTTCATCTGTCGGATCATACGTCGTATTGTTGTGTTCACCTGTAAAAACAAAATAAGCTGCATCTTTTTTTGAGATATTCAGCAGGGGAGCAACCTCGTTCAGATATTTTTCCACCAGAGAAGCGTCAAAAGGTTCGGCCTGCAATTTTGCTTTGAGTAATCGCCGGTTGATCAGCATGGCGCTCAGGTTTGATATCACCGGATCGGTTTCTCTCATCCAAAGTTTTAACGCACTAAGTATATCATTATCATCCATCATGCTAAACGCCTCGAGGTATTCTGAAGGATCCTGGGGTGAATGGGAAAGAAAAAAATCCAGGGATTCGGATCCGGATTTTAATTTATCCCCTCCGCGGATTTTTTCTCTTGCGCGCTGAATGATTTTCTCCAGCATGCCTTCCGCACTCACAACGGTTTTATGCAGATATACCTGCCAGTACATGAGCCGCCGCGCTACAAGAAATTTTTCGATGGAATAAATTCCTTTTTCCTGTACCATCAGTTCCCCCTGGTGCACCGTGAGCATATGGATGATCCGGTCATAACCAATCACACCTTCGGAAACGCCGGTAAAAAAACTATCCCTGTTGAGATAATCCATTCGGTCTACGTCGAGCTGACCGGAGACCAGCTGATGAAGAAATTTTTTCGGATAGAGATTGGTAAAAATAGCAATGGCCGTACTTAGCTGTCCCTGCATTTCCCGGTTCAGCCATTGCATGATCTGCAATGAAATGGATTCATGATCCAGGTTTTCGATCAGGTTGTTCTCCAGTGCATGGGAAAAAGGCCCATGTCCGACATCATGCAGCAGAATGGCCATTTTTGCACCCAGTTCTTCTTCGCCGGTAATTTCGATACCCTTTCCTTTTAGCACAGAAAGCGCATTGCACATCAGGTGATAGGCTCCCAGAGAATGATGAAGACGTGTGTGCACTGCACCCGGATATACGAGATTGGCAAAACCCATTTGCTGTATTCGGCGCAGACGCTGATAAAACGGATTCCGGATCACTTCGAGGATCAACGGATGGTCAATGGTAATAAATCCATAAACCGGGTCGTTGATAATTTTCTGAGATCCTGTGCCCATTTTGATTTTGTTAAAAGAATCCATTCCGGGCACCAAATTTAGGAATGACTGACTGATAAACTATCTTTAGAAACACGAAATAAGAAATCATGCCATTAGGAACCATTCTATGGGTAGACGATGAAATTGACAGCCTGCATTCCCATATCCTTTTTTTGCAGAACAAAGGTTATGAAGTAAACGCCATGACCAACGGACTGGATGCCATTGATTTTGTGAAAGAAAATGTTGTGGATGTCGTCCTGCTAGATGAATCAATGCCAGGCATCAGCGGATTGGAAACACTTGCAAAAATAAAGGAGGCGAACCAACAGATTCCGGTCGTACTGATTACAAAAAATGAAACCGAAAACCTGATGGACGAAGCCATCGGCAGACAAATCAGCGATTATCTGATCAAACCGGTGAATCCGAATCAGGTTTTGCTCAGTTTGAAGAAAATCATTGATAATAGAAGACTCGTTGCAGAAACCACCACCACGGCCTACCAACAACAGTTCCGGGAGTTATTTACGACTTTGAACAGCAATCCGAATTATACGGAATGGATGGATCTGTACAGAAAACTGGTATACTGGGAACTTGAAATGGAAAAGAGTAATAGTCCGGAAATGCAGGAAGTTTTTCAAACACAGAAACAGGAGGCCAATACTGAGTTCTTCAAGTTCATATCAAAAAATTATACAAAATGGGTTTCAGCAAAAACGACTGAAACGCCTGTCATGAGTCATAATCTGCTGCGAAATAAAGTATTTCCGAATCTGGAAAAAGGCGTCCCTGTTTTTTTTGTACTGATTGATAATCTGCGTTTCGACCAGTGGAAAGCGATCCAGCCTGTATTTGCACAGAGTTTTCGCATATTGTCGGAGGAAACTTTTTACAGTATTCTGCCAACCGCTACACAATATTGCCGTAATGCCATTTTTGCGGGACTGATGCCGGTGGAAATAAATGCCCAGTTTCCCAATCTATGGAAGAATGATGAAGAGGAAGGTGGAAAAAATATGGCTGAGGAAGAATTTTTCCGTTCGCAACTGAAACGGTTGAAGATGGATCATCTGAAAACATCTTATACGAAAGTATTAAATCACCAGGCAGGGCAGGACCTTGTAAACAATATTCTGAATCTGATGAACAATGATTTGAATGTGATCGTATATAATTTTGTGGATATGCTCAGTCATGCACGCACGGAAATGGAAGTACTTAAGGAACTGGCCAGTGACGAAGCGAGTTACCGGAGCATAACAGCCAGCTGGTTTGAACATTCCCCCCTGCACCAGGCTCTGAAAAAGATTTCGGACAAAAAAATAACGGTTGTACTGGCCACGGATCACGGAAGTGTGCGTGTCAAATCTGCATATAAAGTGATTGGTGATAAACAAACAACCACGAACCTGCGATACAAACACGGCCGCAATCTGAATTATGAACCCAGGGAAGTGCTGGCTTTCAGAGATCCGAAGGAAGCCGGATTGCCTGTACCCACAATCAATTCTTCTTTCATTTTTGCGAAAGGTGACGGTTTCCTCTGTTATCCGAATAATTATAATTATTTCGCTAACTATTACCGTAACAGTTTTCAACACGGTGGTGTGAGTATGGAGGAAATGATTGTCCCGGTAATAAAAATGGTTGGGAAAGCTTAAAGCGCTAAAGCGCAAAGCTTAAAGCCATTATTCAGTACTGTCAACCTGTCAACTGTACTGTCAACTCTCTGTGGAAAAATGATTCCCGCAGATTCACTGTCTTTTATCAACTTTGAACAATGAAATATACCGTCACCACACTGGATAAAATAGAAAAATTGTTACATGAAACAGGTTACGTGGTTCGTTATGAACGGGGGAATTTTCAAAGTGGATATTGCATACTGGAAGAAAAAAAAGTGTTGGTGCTGAACAAATTTCTAACCCTGGAAGGGCGTATCAATACGCTGATTGATATTCTTCCCGTACTGAATTTTAATCCGGAAGCCCTTTTTCCGGAAAGCCGGAAGGTTTTGGAAAACCTGCTCAAACCCCAAAGCTGATCAGTGTTTTCAATTATTTTTGCACGTGGAATTTCCTTCTCTAAAAATCAGTTTTCTTGGTTCGGGTACCAGCAGTGGCGTTCCCATGATTGCCTGCCCCTGCCCGGTTTGCCATTCTTCCGATAAAAAAGATAAAAGGCTCAGGTCAAGCATCCTGGTGGAATCTTCCAATACAAGGATTGTGGTCGATACAACGCCTGATTTTCGTTACCAAATGTTACGGGAGCATGTCAATAAACTGGATGCGGTTTTGTTTACACATCCGCACAAGGATCATATTGCCGGACTCGATGATATTCGCGCCTTTAATTTTTTTTCGGGAAAACCGATGCCGGTATTTGCAAATGAGATGACGCAGGAAGTGATCATCCGGGAATTTCCATACGCGTTTACCGATTTCCGTTATCCCGGTGTGCCGGAGATCCAGTTGAATACCATCGCCATGGATCCATTCATGATCGGCGATATACGGGTCATACCCATCCAGGTCTGGCATCTGAAAATGCCTGTACTGGGTTTCCGTTTCGGGGATTTTACCTATATCACCGATGCCAACCGCATCGAGGAATCTGAAAAGCAAAAAATCCGTGGTTCCCGGATCCTCGTTTTAAATGCACTCCGGATAGAAAAGCATATATCACATTTCAACCTGGATGAAGCCATTACCATGGCCAGGGAACTGGGGGTTTCCGAGGCCTATTTTACGCATATCAGCCACCAGCTGGGTAAACACGCTGACGTCATGGCCGGGCTCCCTAAGGGCATAGAACTTGCTTATGACGGTTTAGAGCTTAAGGCTTAAAGCGCAAAGCGTAAAGCCAGACTTCACTAAAGAGCAGTCACCTTTCCATTTCCCGGAATGGGAAAATAAGATGGAGTTTCTGACGTTTTAAATATGGCCTTTAGCATTGCGCTTAGAGCTTTCGGCTTTGGAGGGCTTTAAGACGCTTTTAACAGAAAGAGGAAGCCCATTTTTAAACCAATTAGGAGAATTTACGTCCTAAGAAGAAGAAGTAAAACTATACTGTATGAAAAAATGGCCCCTGTTATCCGGTATAATGTGCTGTATGTTTGGTATTTCATTCGCGCAATCATCGATCGAATTTATACCCACCGGAGGTTATACGTTTGGAGACAAATTGGACTTTGCCAGTACTTTCGGCAGGATAGACGCAGCCTTTAATTATGGCGGATCCTTTCAGTTTAATTTCAACCGGCATATGGGAATTGAGATTGCCTATAACCGGATGCAGGCGCCCGCGAAATTGTATAATTACGGCGCTATCCCGGGAGACGCACCAACCTATCAAACAAGCGCGGGAATAAACTATATCATGGCCGGTCCTGTAACCAGGTTTCCTCTGCCCGAGTCTCCGGTTTCATTGTTTATGGGTGCCGATCTCGGCGCCGCAATTTTCACTCCGTCCCCCAATAGCTTTTCCAGCAATGCAGCATTTGCGTATGGATTCCAGGCAGGTGCGGATATATTTGTTGATCCGCAATTTGGAATTCGCCTGAGTGCACGCTTACTCGGAACAGCCCCCACCAGTTCAGGATATTATTTTGGTTACTGGGGTGATCCGGGGGGATCTTACATTACCAATCCCGGCCTGTTACAATTTGGATTCAATCTGGGTATAATTATCGGACTCGGTAAAGTACTGCCCGCTTATCAGCATCCCGCAATGCAACCCCGCCCGGTACACCCACGTAAATATTATTACTACTAAACTGATTAAAGATTTTTGGACGGTAGGTGTAGAGTCAGGTTTTCCACTTAAAGGGTATAGTCTTCCCCCTGTACGGGTTTTATCTTTAATAAAAAAGGGTATGTGGGAAACGATTCGTGGATATTTGACCTTTACCAGAAAAGAACGCTATGGCGTTCTTTTTCTGCTTTTACTCATCATCATATTTTTTGTAATTCCATATTTTTTTAAGCGCTCTCCGGGAGATCGCGATCCGGAAGCTTATAATAAAATCAAAGGAGATATCCGGAATTTTGAATTACGTTTATCTGATTCATCACACATAGCGGATAGTCATGACCGTTACCTCTCATCAAAAAAAGTTCTCCGCGGACGGGAGTCAGGCGAAAAATGATAAGAACGCTGAAATACATATGTTTTATTTTGATCCGAATAAGATTCAGGCAACCGATTGGATTCAACTCGGATTACCTGATCGTCTAACCCAAACAATCCGTCATTACCTTGATAAGGGTGGTCGTTTTCAGAAAGCGGAAGATCTGAAAAAATTGTATGGACTTCATAGTACCGATTATGAACGTCTTTACCCATTTGTACGAATTTCCAGGTTGCCGGGAGAATTTGAATCCAGCCCTCATAACTATAAGAAAGCTGCTGATCATACTTCAGCAGTGAGAAAAACAGATTCGTTTTTTCATAAACATAACCCGACGCCTGAGGCCCCATTCAAGCGTGCGGTAAAATTTTTTGCAGTTACAGATGTAAATTTTTCAGATTCAAACGCATGGTCGGGTTTCCCGGGAATTGGTGAAAAACTGGCTTCAAGAATAGTTCATTTCCGGGAAAAACTGGGGGGCTTTTGTCAGATCGACCAGGTGGCTGAAACCTATGGGTTACCGGATTCTACATTCCGGAAAATAAAACCTTATCTGAGAATCAGTTCAGTTTCCGTTCATCAAATCGATATCAATTCGGCAACAAAAGAAATTCTGATGTCGCATCCTTATATCCGTTGGCCGTTAGCCCGAGCCATTACAGAATACAGATCGCAACACGGACCATTTCACTCTGTTGATGACTTATTGCAACTCGCCCAAATGGATCCGGCAAAATTTGAAAAATTGAAACCCTACCTGTTTGTGGGTCAGGAATGATTTTGCTGATATGAAGCGTATGTAGCTCTAAAAACCAAGGTGATTTCCATTTCTTTTACCAGTCATGCGTACAAATGCCTCTGCAGCCACTACGCCCAATTCACGTCCCCTGAAATCTTCCATGACGGCGTGTCCGCATTGATAGATGCCAGGCGGATCCTGACTGACGTGACAGTATACTGCCTTTTTTTTCTGATCCTTTGTTTCGGAAATATCAACATAATCAGTAGGTTTAAAAATCATGGTTTGTTCGCCTGTGCAAACTTCAAAAAAATACAAGTCAAACTTTTTTTCAGCGCGTATCCAGCATTGGATAGTCAGAAGACTGGCGATCTGGTGATCTTTATGTGAATCAATGGGCCAGTGGGTAAATACAATATCCGGTTTTTCCTCTTCCAGCATCGATTGCAATTTCTTCACCCACTCGTTATTCATTATACTGTCTCCGTCAATCTGTCCCGCAAAAACAGGTTTTGTGCCGAGTATTTTACAAGCTTCCAGTGCCTCTTTGGTTCGGATATCAGCCGCATCACCATGGGACTTACCTGGAATACCAGCTTCTCCCCGGGTCAGATAAATAATAGTCACTGTATGCCCAGCAGAACTAAACCTTGCCAAAGTTCCGCCACATCCGCTTTCAGGATCATCGGGATGGCCACCCACGCAGACAATTTTTAGTTTCTCAGCATTATTTGGATTTGCTGATAATAAGGCAGGTAAAGAAAGAAAGCCAATGCCTGCCGCCGTCTGTTTCACAAAATGACGCCGGGAACCGGTATTTTTCATATCTAAGCAGTTGTGATAAGTAATGTAAATTAGCTGTTATATTATTCGCTTTATAAACAGCATAGAATCAAAATGAAAATAATACCGGTCCTGGCAGGCTTTATACTTTTTGGTTTATTTAGCCGCGCTCAAAATTTTTTCTACATCGAGAATAAAGATGTTACAGAAAAATCTATCAGGGAGGAATTGACAAAGGCCTACCAGTATGTCACAAAATCGCCGCTCGCATCCGACTATATTATCTCTGCATCCGTTGCAGTTCAGTCCGGAACCAACATTCTGAATTTAAAAATGACGATGCAGGATTCTATTACAAATAAAACTATATTTCAATCCAGCGAGGACTATACATTACATTCTGTCGATGCAAATACCCAGGTCTTTTTAAGAATGACCATAGCGGGTTTTATTGAAAAAAACATAAGCCAGATCATTGTTTGTGCTCAGGATGATCATTATAATACACATGGCAAATTTCTAAAGGCAAGGAAAGATAAAACCTAGTTGGGATGAAAAAGCTCTTCCGGTTAAAACTGCAGTATCATTCGTTCCTTTAATGCCATAATTCTCAAAGTGGTATACATTTATGTGGAAACGGTCCTGAAAAAGGGCACCCCGATTAGATATCAAAAAAAACTAACGATTGTTAGTATTTATCAAATAATTTTGTAATTTGCTTTTGGTTTAACGAGCCTTGGTTTAGCAATTCTAGCGATTGTTTGCTATTCGGGGCAGCAACCTTGCGGTTGTTGCCTCTTTTATTTTTAGAACCTATCATATGGATTTTGAATTAGATGAAATTTCACGGCAGGTTGCCGCGACGGCCAGGGATTTTGCCAATCAGCATATCAGACCGCACGTAATGGAGTGGGACGAAACCCAGCATTTTCCAATTGAAATCATGCGTGCCATGGGCCGCCTTGGCCTCATGGGTGTGGTTGTTCCCGAAGAATACGGAGGTTCCGGAATGGGTTATATCGAATATATCCTGGTGATTGAAGAAATTGCCAAAGTGTGCGGATCTATTGGTCTGAGCCTCGCCGCACATAATTCATTATGTACAGGTCATATTCTGGCATTTGGCAGTGAAGAACAGAAAAAGACATATTTGCCGAAGCTGGCCAGCGGAGAATGGCTGGGTTCCTGGGGACTAACTGAAGCCAACACAGGAAGCGATGCCGCTAATATGCAATGCACTGCTGTAAAAGATGGTGATGAATGGATTATCAACGGAACGAAAAACTGGATCACCCATGGTATCAGCAGCGATATCACCGTCGTGGTAGCGAGAACCGGAAAAGCCAGGGAAAAAAATAATGCAACTGCCTTTGTAGTGCCTCGCGGTGTACATGGATTCAAAGGGGGTAAAAAGGAAAACAAACTCGGCATGCGCGCCAGTGAAACCGCAGAAATGATATTTGACAATTGCCGGATTCCGGATTCAAATCGTTTGGGAAAAGTAGGAGACGGATTCAAACAATCTCTTAAAGTACTTGATGGTGGAAGGATTTCAATCGCCGCGCTTGGGAGTCGGAATCGCTAAAGGGGCATTTGAGGCGGCGGTGAAGTATTCAAAGGAAAGACATCAGTTTGACAAACCTATTTCTTCTTTTCAGGGTATTTCATTCAAACTGGCTGATATGGCTACAGAAATCATGGCCGCAGAATTATTGACGCTGCAGGCAGGTGAACGGAAAAATAAGGGCCTTCCCATGACGAAGGAATCTGCCATGGCAAAATATTATTCCAGCGAAGTGGCCGTGCGAACAGCCACAGAGGCGGTTCAGATTTTTGGCGGATATGGGTACACCAAGGATTTTCCGGTAGAGAAATTTTACCGTGACAGCAAACTCTGCACGATTGGTGAAGGCACTTCAGAAATTCAGAAGATCGTCATTGCAAGGGAAGTCTTCATGAGCTTGAAGCGGAAGGTTGACGGTTGAAGCGGTTGACGGTAGTTAATTGAGAGAGTGTAAATTACTAAAAAGCGTTAGGCTTTGAGCGTTCTGCTTTGAGCTTTTAGGGCATAAAATCTTCTTCCTGGGGCTTATTGTATTTATCAAAGATTTTATCAATCGCTCCGCCAAATAAAGGAAATTTTGACTTGGCGAAATTCTTCATGATTTCTACTGCTTTTATTGCCTGCGCTTCTGTTAATCCTTCTGCTTTTAATTTATCGAGCAATTCTTTCATCAACAAAAATTGAAATATTTTTAATTGCTTTAAGTTTGCGTTTTAAGCTTTGCGCTTATTATGCAACTTTTAAAAGGCTCATTTTACTGGTATCGAATTTCTTCCGGGCATATTCGAGGTTGAGGTGAAATTTATTTTCTTTTGAAGAAGGAAGTTCAAACATGGCGTCAGTAAGTATACTTTCGCAAATACTCCGCAGTCCGCGAGCACCGAGTTTGTATTCTACCGCTTTTGTCACCATAAAATCAAGTACATCATCATCGATGCTCAACTGGATACCTTCCAGTTCAAATAGTCTTTTGTACTGACGTATCAGGGAGTTTTTTGGTTCCGTCAGAATAGAGCGAAGGGTGACAGAATCCAGCGGGTTCAGGTGCGTTACGACCGGTAAACGGCCCAGCAGTTCCGGAATCAGACCGAATGATTTCAGGTCAGGCGCATTTACGTGTTGCAGCAGGTTCTTCCTTGTGAATTCCTGCTGCTCCTTATTTACGTTGAACCCAATTGCATTGGTATTGATTCTGCGTCCAATGATTCTGTCAACGCCGTCGAATGCCCCGCCACAAATGAACAATATATTCTGTGTGTTAATCTTAATTAGTTTTTGCTCCGGATGTTTACGGCCTCCCTGCGGCGGAACAAGTACATCCGTTCCCTCGAGAAGTTTAAGCAATCCCTGCTGAACACCTTCACCGCTTACATCACGGGTTATTGAAGGATTGTCGCCCTTGCGTGCGATCTTATCAATTTCATCAATATAAACAATTCCCCTTTCTGCACTTACCACATCATAATTACAAACCTGTAAAAGACGGGTGAGAATGCTTTCAACATCTTCTCCCACATAACCCGCTTCGGTAAATACCGTGGCATCGACGATTGCAAAAGGAACATTCAGCAATTTGGCAATGGTTTTCGCAAGAAGGGTTTTACCGGTCCCGGTTTCACCCACCATGATGATATTGCTTTTTTCAATTTCAACATCGTTTTCTGTTACTTTCTGTTGCAGCCTTTTGTAATGATTATAAACTGCCACGGCCAGCACTTTTTTTGCGTCATCCTGACCGATCACATATTCATCCAGAAATCTTTTGATTTCTATTGGCTTTTTTACAGTGAGTTTAAATTGGGAAGAAGGAGAGGAATCATCGCGAACAATCAGTTCCTGCGAAATGATTTCCTGTGCATGCTCTACGCAGTTTTCACAAATATGTCCTTCCTGACCCGCAATGAGTATTTTCACCTCATCCCGGCTCCGGCCGCAAAAAGAACAATGAAGGGTATTTTTAGCCATCTCTGATTTAATAGTGCAAAATTAATCAACTTATGCCCGAAAACCAATCTTTTAAGCTTAACGCTTAACGCTCAACGCCTAACGCCGGGCAATCAGCACGTGGAATTCTATTATGCTTAATATTTTAAGTCTCAGTGGCATTGAAGTTATTTAGATGTTAAGCGTTGGGCCTTAGGCGTTAGGCGTTCCGCGTTACACTTAATAAACTTCTGTGCTGATATGATCGGCAATGCCATATTCAACAGACTCTTTGGCATCCATCCAGTAATCACGGTCGAAATCTTTCATGATCTGATCGATTTTCTTACCACAATTTTCAGCGAGTATCTTAGCAGCGATTTCTTTGACTCTTTTTGTTTGCTTAGCCTGAATTTCCAGATCCACGCTCACACCCTGTATATAACCACCCAGGCTTGGTTGATGAATCATCACTTCTCCATGCGGATAAATGAATCGCCTTCCTTTGGCACCACCACTTAACAATACAGATCCCATGGAAGCAGCCAGACCTATACACACAGTACTTACCGGGCTCTTCATCATTTTCATAACATCATATATTGCCATTCCACTGGTTACCATGCCGCCTGGGCTATTGATCAAAAACTTGATTTCAGTTCCTGGTTTATCCGCATCCAGCAGGAAAAATTTATTGATGATATCTTTGGCTGAACGATCATCCACCACGCCCCATAACTGAACTGTACGCGTTTCAAAAAAATACTTTTCGAGTTTTTTCATCAACATGCCAGGATCCGTTTGTGGCTTTTCTTCTTTTTCTTCGGATGGTTCATCATCCAGGCGAAAAGGCTGAACAGGGTATTTGGCGTATTTCATGGTATTCGTTTAGATATTTTAGTTTTCTTTTTTTTCTTTTCTTGGATTGATTACAAGTACTTCATCCACCAGACCATATTCTTTCGCTTCCTGCGCCGTTAACCAGTAATCACGATCGGAATCTTTTTCAATCTGCTTTATTGTCTTACCGGTATGATTTGCATAGATCTCGTATAGCTCCTTTCTCAGCTTTCTGATTTCATTCACAGTAATTTCAATATCGCTCGCCTGACCACCTACGCTACCACTCGGCTGATGCATCATCACACGGCTATGTTTGAGAGCTGTCCTTTTCCCCTTCGTACCTGCACACATCAGCGTTGCTCCCATAGATGCTGCCATACCGATACAAATGGTAGCCACATCCGGTGTAACATATTGCATAGTGTCATAAACCCCCAGACCGGAATAAACGGATCCGCCGGGACTGTTGATATACATCTGGATGTCCCGGTGACGATCGGTACTGTCCAGGAAAAGTAATTGCGCTGTAATAATATTGGCAACCTCATCATTGATGGGATACCCCAGGAAGATAATGCGGTCCATCATCAAACGGCTGTACACGTCCATAACGGCCACATTCATGGGACGTTCTTCAATGATATTCGGTGTGAGACCTGTTACCAGGTATTTTTCGTATCCATTTAACGTGTTGCTTGAAAGGCCCAGATGCTTAACGGCGTATTTTTCAAATTCGGAACCAAGGTGCATAATAAAAATATTTTTTCTTGAGGATGGATTGGCAGATCAGGACAATACCTTTCAAATCTCCGTCCAAACTTTTAAACTTCCAAAAAACTGACAGAGTTGCAGTAATCAAAGAAAAATCCCCGCTTCAGGCGGGGTTTTCTTTAATTATTCGTGATGATGATGCTGGTGTTCTTCGTTTAGCTTGTTGAATTCTTCTGCCGTGATGTTCTGATCCACAGGTTTTACCTGCGTTTCGATCCATTGCAGCATTTTATTGGTACGCTGATTTTGATATGTTTCTTCGACAAAGCGCCTGTCCTGCATCATCTTGGCCACGTATTCTTCCACCCAGGCCTGTTCACCACCCTGCGGCAGACCGCCAAGATAAGAAAACAATTGCTTGCGGGCAGCCTCTTTAATGTCTTCGGGGTTTACTTCTATATGATTTTCCGTTACGATCTTATCAGTGATCAGGTTCCATTTCAGTGCACTGGAAAAGGAAGGAAATTCTTTTTCAACTTCCTCCGGTGTTTTTGGTTTTTCCCCGCCGGTCAGCAGCCAACGTTTCAGGAATGATTCAGGAAATTCAATTTTCGTTTTTTCCAGAAGTTCATGATAGAGTGTATGCTGCAGATTATTGCTGGTTTGCGATTTCCATTGATCTGCCATGTCTTGTTTTACTGCATCACGGAATGCTTCTTCCGAATTGATTTCCTTATTTGGATATACTTTTTTGAAAAATGTTTCATCCATTGATGCTTTTTCTAAAAGGCCCACTTTCGTGATTACCATTTTAAAATATTTTTCTGCATCCGTATGGCTCTCCTTGTTTAGACCAAGATCCTGCAGAATCCAGTTTCTTTCTTTTTCTTCAAATGCATGTCAGTAACTGAATATTCAATTCGTCTCCATCTTTCTTGCCCATTAAATCAGTACGGAAACCGGGTGCAAAATATTTTACCAGCAGGGAATTATCTTTTGGCTGACTGCCTTCCAAAACATGACCATTCGCATCAGCTTCCTGAAAACTTGCATTCAGTACATTGTCATCTCCGGTTACAATACCGGGTTCTGTCATGGTCCCGTTTTTCTGGCGAAGCCTGTCTATCTCATCGTTCAACATTTCATCGGTAATGATGATTTGATAACGTGTAGGGCTAAGTGAGGAAAGATCGGGCAGGGTAAAAGCTGGTTTCAAACCCACTTCAAATGCAAATGAATAATCGTCAGGTTGTACAAAATTGATCTTGCTGGCATCATTTTCAGGAAGCGGAAGCGGTTGGGCGAATATTTCCAGTTGTTCAGTGCTCATGTAATCTGTCAATTTCTTCTCGACCGTTTTTAACACTTCATCCGTAAAAACAGAATTACCATACATTTTCTTGATAAGGCTGGTTGGCACCATGCCCTTCCGGAACCCTGGAATATTGGCCTTTTTTCCGTAATCCTTCAGGGATTTTTCAAATGACGGGAGGTAGTCGCTTTTTTCAATCTTTACGATGATCTTGTCATTTAGCAGACCGATATTCTCTCTGGTAACCGTACTCATATAATATTTTTTAGAGACGTTTCTGTATGGCCGGTAAAAAATTGCCTTTTAGAAACGGGCTGCAAAACTACGAAAAAAGCATAAAGCATAAGGCTTAAAGCGTAAAGCAATTTCAAAATTGTGTTTATCCGTTTTTGGATGACCCATTTTATAGCGGAAAAAATCTGAATCTCATTGTTAATGTATTCATTTCCGCTATTTTATACAGGTTCAAAACAAAAAGCCAGCCGCGTCTGTTAAGAAAATCTGAATAGTAAAATAAAACTTTATAATTGTTATGATTCAAACAAAAGGATATGCAGCCCAAACAGTCGAATCCAATCTGGCTCCCTGGAATTTTGAGAGGAGGGATGTAGGCCCGCATGATGTTCAACTGGAGATTATTTATTGCGGTGTCTGCCATTCTGATTTACATCAGATCCGCAACGACTGGTTTCCCGGAATTTTCCCCATGGTTCCAGGTCACGAAATAGTTGGAAAGGTTATTCAAACCGGAGCCCATGTAAAAAAATTCAAAAAAGGGGATCTGGCGGGTGTTGGTTGCCTGGTTGATTCCTGCCGGGAATGTAAAAACTGTAAAAGGGGCCTCGAACAATATTGCCTGAAAGGATCATCGGCGACCTATAATGGACGGTACAAAGATGGCAGTCCTACGTACGGGGGCTATTCAAATAATATCGTTGTTCACGAAGATTTTGTACTCCATGTATCCGAAAAATTATCACTGGCTGCAGTCGCTCCACTCCTTTGTGCAGGCATAACAACCTATTCACCTCTGCGATACTGGAAGGTCGGGAAGGGTCACAAACTGGCCGTTCTGGGACTTGGTGGACTGGGTCATATGGGCGTGAAATTTGGCGTCTCTTTTGGGGCCGAAGTAACCGTGTTAAGTACTTCTCCTTCAAAGGAAAAAGACGCGAAGGCACTGGGAGCTCACAAATTCGTCGTGACCTCCGATCCTGCGCAGGTGGAGGCTGTAAAAGAGACTTTTGATTTTATCCTCGACACCGTCTCAGCCAAACATGACATGTCATTTTATCTGTCCCTGCTGGCTACCGATGGAACTCATATCTGTGTCGGGGCGCCACCGGAACCGCACCTGATTCCCGCTTTCGCCCTGATGGGTGGAAGGAAAAGTGTTTCCGGATCGGGTATAGGCGGATTGCCTGAAACTCAGGAGATGCTTGATTACTGTGCAGAGCATAATATCGTTTCTGATATTGAAATCATAGATATAAAAAATATACATCCGGCATACGAACGCATGGTGAAGGGCGATGTGAGGTACCGCTTTGTGATAGATATGGCCACTTTATAAGCTGAAAGCGTAAGGCATAAAGCTCAAGGCGGATAAAGAGAAGAAATAAAGCAGATAAGTGATTGTTGAAAAAGAAAAACCCTTCAGAAGAAGGGTTTTTCGTGCGGGTGATAGGACTCGAACCTACATGCCTTACGGCGTCAGATCCTAAGTCTGATACGTCTGCCAATTTCGCCACACCCGCTTTTATGTCTAAGGCTTAAAGCGCAAAGCTTAAAGCCGAAGGAGCGCGAAAGTAACGATTTTTTGCTTTATGGCAGGCAGGTTAGGGTAAAAGATGTAAAATCTGAAATGCAAAAAGAGCATTTTTAATCCTGGCAAAGGGCGAACAAATTACAGCCGATCCTGGGCAAAGCCTCAATGTTGCCTGGCGGTGCTTTACGCTTTGCGCCTTACGCTTTCTGCTTTTTAACGTAAATTCGTAAGAATGGAGACAGTAGCGGCTATTCCGAAGTATAATTTAACTGAGGAACAGGAAAAAAGATTGATTCTGAGGGAGTACCGGGCCCTTTTGCGCTCTCTGAAGCCTAAGTTGAAGGCTGGTGATAAAGAACACGTACGCGACGCATTTGAAATGGCGGCAGAAGCGCATAAAACAATGCGTCGTAAAAGCGGTGAACCTTATATCCTGCATCCCCTGGCTGTCAGTCAGATCTGCGTGGAAGAGATCGGCCTTGGCGTCAGGTCAACCATTTGCGCCCTTTTGCATGACGTCGTGGAAGATACAGACATCAGCCTGGAGGATATCGAACGGGATTTCGGAAATGAAATAGCCCGTATTGTGGACGGACTCACAAAAATTTCCAACGTCATTGATGTCAATGCCTCTCAGCAGGCAGAAAATTTCAAAAAGATTCTGCTCACACTCACCGATGATCCCCGGGTAATCCTGATCAAACTGGCAGACCGGCTCCACAATATGCGCACGCTCGACTACATGAAGCGCGAGAAGCAACTTAAAATTGCTTCCGAAACGGTATATGTGTTTGCGCCACTTGCCCATCGTATGGGCCTGTACAATATCAAGACTGAGCTCGAAGATCTGGCAATGAAATATCTCGAGCCGGAAGAATACAAGGAAATTGCCCGTAAACTGGCGGAGACCAAACGTGAACGATCCCGATATATCAACGAGTTCATTAAGCCTCTGCGGGAACAAATGGACAATGCGCAGTTTGATTTTGAAATCCATGGCCGCCCTAAAAGTATTCACTCTATATGGACCAAAATGAGAAAAAAGGGCGTCTCATTTGAAGAGGTTTATGATCTGTTTGCCATCCGGATCATTATCAATTCACCTCCGGAAAGAGAAAAAGCCGATTGCTGGAAAGTTTATTCAATCATCACGGATGAATACACCCCTTCACCGGAACGATTACGAGACTGGCTGAGTAATCCCAAGTCGAATGGTTACGAAGCTTTGCACACAACCGTGATGGGCCCTCAGGGCAAATGGGTTGAAATACAAATCCGTTCCAAGCGCATGAATGAAATCGCGGAAAAAGGTCTGGCGGCTCATTGGAAATATAAAGAAGGAGCGAGCGATGAAAGCCGTTTTGATAAATGGTTCCAGCAAATTCGCGAAGTGCTGACCATGGAAGACAATGATTCGATCAATTTTCTCCAGGATTTCAAAACCAGCTTCCTGGCAGAAGACATTTATGTATACACTCCCAAAGGCGATGTAAAAATGCTGCCGCTTGGATCAACGGCACTGGACTTCGCTTTCTCGATTCACAGTAAAATCGGAGAACAGACAATTGGCGCAAAAGTAAATCACAAACTGGTTCCAATCAGTCATAAACTGCGAAGCGGTGACCAGGTAGAGATCATCACATCGAGTAAACAAAGACCTACTGAGGACTGGATCAACTATGTTGTTACAGCCAAGGCAAAAAGTAAAGTGAAAGATGCGCTCAAAGAAGAAAAACGTCACATCGCGGATGAAGGCAAGTACATGGTCCAGAAAAAACTGGAGAACTTTGGTGCTGCTTATAACCAGTACAACACAGACACACTCGTAAACTATTATAAACTAAATTCCGCACTCGATTTTTTTTACCAGGTGGCTGTGAAAACGATCGACCTGAAAGAACTGAAAGAATTTCACTTATTGGGTGATCGATTGGAACCACCCAAACCACCCAAGCCACAAATAGAAACAAAACCCGAAATCAGTTTCACACCGAGTCAGAGAAAGGATACTGAGCTCATTATATTCGGTGAGAGCAGCGATAAAATTGTGTATACTCTGGCGAATTGTTGTAAACCAATTCCCGGCGACGACGTATTTGGATTCGTAACGACCGGAAAGGGTCTTACCATACATCGCACGAATTGTCCGAATGCTACGCGATTGCTGTCTAACTACGGTCATCGTGTGGTGAAAACAAAATGGGCAAAGAACAAGGAAATATCATTCCTCACGGGGGTGAGAATTATCGGGCTGGATGATGTTGGAGTAATCAATAAAATTACCAACCTGATTTCCGGTGAACTGCGCATCAATATCAATGCCCTGACGGTAGAAGCTAAAGAGGGATTATTTGAGGGCAGCATTAAGGTGTATGTGCATGACAAAGAAGAGCTTGAGGAACTGGTGAAGCGCTTAAAACAGTTGAATGGAATCCATTCGGTGGACAGGTTCGATACGGAGGTTGCGGAAACGGTGAAATAATTGTCAATTGATAATTGTCAATAGTTCATTGGGCAGTTTTAATAAAAAATCATTGACAATTGACAATTAACAATTAACAATTACTTTTGCCCCTGCTTAAAAAATCGCACGGATGATTGATGTTATTCTGGGACTTCAATGGGGTGATGAAGGGAAAGGTAAAATTGTAGATTATTTTGCTCCACGCTATGATATGATAGCGCGTTTTCAGGGTGGTCCCAATGCAGGGCATACATTATACGTGAACGACAAGAAAGTAGTTCTGCATCAAATTCCTTCCGGCATTTTTCATGAGCAGGCCATCAACCTCATTGGCAATGGAGTCGTACTCGATCCGGTTACTTTCAAAAGGGAATGTGAAACGGTAAAATCATTTGGTGTTGACTATTACAAGAATCTGTATATCGCGCAGCGCACCCATATCATTCTGCCAACACACCGTGCGCTGGACAAGGCTTCTGAAATTTCAAAGGGTAATGAAAAAATAGGTTCCACGCTGAAGGGAATCGGGCCTGCCTATATGGATAAGACCGGCCGGAATGGTTTACGGGTAGGCGATCTGCTCGACAAGAATTTTAAAGTCACATTATCACAGCCTGCGCCAGAAACACCAAAAGCTCCTGGATGGTCTGCATTTCGAGGAGGACGTTTCAGCAATGGAAGACGAATTTTTTGAAGCGCTGGAATTTATGCGTGCTTTTAAAATAGTTGCGGGTGAATATTTCATTAACGAAAAACTCAGCCAGGGGAAAAAAGTGCTTGCAGAAGGAGCTCAGGGCAGCATGCTGGATGTGGATTTTGGAACATTTCCGTTTGTTACTTCTTCCAATACCATTTCTGCCGGCGTATGCACGGGGCTTGGTGTGGCGCCGCAACATATTCGTGAAGTCATCGGCGTAACAAAAGCGTATTGTACGCGTGTAGGGAGTGGCCCCTTTCCGACAGAATTGGAAAATGAAACCGGAGACCGGCTGCGTAAAGCGGGAAGCGAATTTGGGGCGACAACCGGAAGGCCGAGGCGCTGCGGCTGGATCGATCTGGTGGCCCTGCGTTATGCCTGTATGATCAACGGCGTCACCAAACTGGTAATGACCAAGGCAGACGTGTTGGATGATTTTGAAAAGCTGAGCATGTGCACCAAATACAGGATAGCGGGTGTGGAAACCGAAGAAGTACCTTTCCAGATGTTGCAGCAACCGATAGAACCGGTACTTTCTACTTTTGAGGGCTGGAAAAAGGATATCACGACAATAAAAGACATTCATTCGCTGCCTGAAGAAATGAAAACATATATTTCTTTTATAGATAGCTATCTGAAAGTTAATGTTTCATATATTTCGAACGGGCCTGGAAGGGATCAATTGATAGAAAAACAATAGTCCGCCAGCCCAATCGTAAAATCTTTCTAAAAAAATTTGGAGGTTTAAAAACTTCGCTGAAATTTTACAATCTAATCTTATTGGAATATGGCACCAAAATCTGATAAGGAGAATAAGGATTCAAAAAAATCCGGACCTGCTTCATCGAAACCCGTTGCAAAACCGTCTTCTAAAAAAGCAAAAGAAGAAGATGATGACGACGAGGATGATGAGGAAATGGACACTCCTAAATCCACTGCTAAGAAAGGCCCCAAGGCAACCGCATCCAAAACAAAGAAAAAGTCGGATGAAGATGACGACGATGAAGATGCTGAAGGTGAAGAGGAAGTAGATGAATGGGATAAAGTAGAAGAAGATGAGGAGTGGGATCCTGACTTCGATGAATTCGACGTTCCGAAATCCAAAACCAAAAAAGCGGCACCGGGTGGGAAGAAAACCGCCAAGGCTGATGATGACGAACTGGGATTGGATGATGAATTTAAAAATATGGATCTCTTCAACGACAATGGGTTCGATGAAGAAGAAGAAGATTTCTAATAAGGCTAACGGGCATGGCCAAGCGCCAATTTGTATCTTTTCCTTTTTCTGATCTGTATAACATAAAACAACAGGTATTAAATTGGTCAGCCCGGTTTAATACTTTTGCTTTTTTAGACAACCAGTTATATCCTTCCCCTGAAAATAGCTACGAATGTCTGATGGCTGTGGGTGAACGCGCCCGGTTACAAACAAGTGCCGGTGACGCATTTGAAAAACTTAAAGCTTTTTCCCTCGAACAGCAAGACTGGCTATTTGGTCATTTTTCATTTGACCTGAAAGAGGAAACGGAAAACGTTCCCTCCGCTTTGCCGGATCAGATTCTATTTCCTGATCTTTTCTTTTTTGTTCCGGACATCATCCTGCTTATATTTCAACAGGAGATTCAGATCGGATTATTCGGAAGCCATCATCATTTAATATGGGGAGAAATCGAAAACGCTTCGTCCGGCGCAAAAAAAAATTTGTCTGTCCCGGTGACCATACAGAACCGCATGTCAAAAGATGAATACCTGCACGTAATCGAAAAACTTCGGCAACATATTTTACTCGGCGACTGTTATGAAATAAATTACTGCCAGGAATTTTTTACAGAGTCGGTCAATCTGGATCCCCTGGAATTGTATCGTGCTCTCACCAGTATATCACCCAGTCCCTTCTCGGCTTATTATTCGGTAGATGATCATTTTCTGCTTTGCGCAAGTCCGGAACGGTATTTAAAAAGAAGAGGTGACAATATTTTGTCCCAGCCCATCAAGGGGACTGCGGCCAGAGATCTGGAAAATGCTGCTCATGATGAATTGCTCAGAACCACATTGGCGGACAGTGAAAAAGACAGAGCAGAGAATGTTATGGTGGTGGACCTGGTGCGAAATGATCTCTCTAAAATATGTGAAACGGATTCAGTGTATGTTTCGGAATTATTTGGCATTTACAGTTTTCCGCAAGTGCACCAGATGATTTCAACGATCATGGGTAAACCACGATTGGATCTATACTGGACTGATATGGTTGCCCGGACATTTCCCATGGGTTCGATGACCGGTGCTCCCAAAAAACGTGTTCTGGAATTGATTGAACAATATGAGAAATCAAAGCGGGGATTGTTTTCCGGGGCGTTGGGTTATGTAAAACCGAACCAGGATTTTGATTTCAATGTCGTCATCCGCAGCCTGTTGTATAATCGTGCCCGTCAGTACCTCGCATATTTTGCAGGTTCAGGTATTACATTTAACAGTGATCCGGAAAAAGAATATGAAGAATGCCTCCTGAAAGTGGCCGCATTTGAAAGAATAATAAAAAACCCGTCACACCAAAGTGTAACGGGTTATAAACATTCCTGACGGGAATTATTTAGTGGCAATCATTTTACTCTCGTTCACCGTTTCATCATTTGCAAGCAAACGCTGAACTGATTCATTCAGTATCTGATATTTATTAGAAACGAAAAGATCCATTTTATCAGCTGGTAATTTCAGATCATAGCTATTATTGGCACTTGCCATCACTTTATCAAAGTCCGGATTGTAACGATTGAATTCTGCCCCGTCCATCAGGATATACTTGGAGATGACGGAGGAAATATATTTACCTGATATATTTAAAGTAATTGCACTGTTTGATTCTTCCTTATCCAGTTTCCGATTAAAGACATACATGGAAGAGCCCGAAAGCTGTTCCGTTGCCTCATCTTTGGTCAGTGTGGTAACACTTCCCTGCCCTTCGAAAGTATACTGGGTCCCAATAAATTTTTTGACATGAACCCTGGATTCTGCAGGAAGGTAATATTGGAGGTTCCAGAAATCCCTGCTATGACTTTTTTTCATCGCCCTGTAAATATTAGCCGTTCCGCCGTTATATGCAGCAATTACCAACAACCAGTCACCCAGTTCGGTATATAAATCCCGCAGATAAAGGGCAGCAGCCTTCGTGCTCTTGGAATAATTCTTTCTTTCATCCACTTTACGGTTTACTTTCAGACCCAGCAGGCGTGCGGTTGCGGGCATCAACTGCCAGGGACCGGCGGCACCAACAGAAGAAAGAGCAGTTGGTTTGAGGTTGGATTCGATGACGGCCAGGTATTTTAACTGCGTGGGTAAGCCATATTGAGCTAGAATACCATCAATCAGGTCAAAATAAGGTCGTCCCCAGGATTTCATTTCATCCATTTCTTCCTGGTTCCGGATCATGAAATCCTGAACAAAACTGATAGCCCGGGGATTTAATCTTGCACCATTGGAACCGTTGACACTGGCGAGAAAAAGGCTGTTAAAGCCGTTTTTGACGTTACTGGTATCGATCGGCATGTACAGAGCAACAAAGGTTTTGTCAATTTTCAGGGTATTTGCGTGGGTAACGTTCAGGGTCAGAATCAAAGCAACGCCCAACAATAAAAGTCTTTTCATCTCTTTTAATGCTTAAAGATTTATGATTCGGGAAATCCGATCATAAATTTTTCAAGGGATGGATCGCGGATTGATAGTTACCGGAAAGTGATTAGAATTATCCGGTTTTCATAAAGTCGGAATCTCGTAGGACTTATATTGCTGCATGAGCTCGTTGGAGAACTGCAGTAAAGATAATTCACGAAACTGGTTTGTCATAGCTTGGATACCAAAAGGCATGCCGTTTGTATGTGTAAAAAGGGGTAATGAAATGCCGGGAATACCGACCAGATTGGCGTAAACAGTATATAAATCAGCGAGATACATGGCTACGGGGTCAGAAGATTTTTCACCCGTTTTAAAAGCCGTGGTTGGAACTGTGGGACTGAGAATCAGATCAAATTCATTGAAAATCAATTTGGTACGTTCTGTTAAAATTTTGCGTACTTTTTGAGCCCTGCTGAAATAAGCCTCATAATAACCCGCGCTTAAAACAAACGTTCCGAGCAGGATCCGTCGTTTTACCTCTTTTCCAAAGCCCTCTGAACGGGTTTTGAGATAAAAGCCCGGAAATCCAGCCCCCTTATCGACTGTCCTGTATCCGTATCGTACTCCGTCAAAACGGGAGAGGTTGGAAGAGGCCTCGGCCGTAGTTAAGATATAATAAGCGGGAACAATATAATCCAGGAGGTCAAAAGAGATTTCCACAACATCATGCCCTTTTGAACGCAGGTCTGATAAAAATTCCGTGATTTTGTCCCTGATTTCAGGATCCAGCGAAGGGTGGCTCAGGGTTTCTTTCAGGACCGCAATGCGCTGGCGGTTGATGGTTGGCGGTTGACGGTCGACGGATGACGGTTGGCGGTTGACGGTTGACGGTCGATTGTTATGCGTTAGGCGTTGAGCATTAGACGTTAAGCCTTCAGCATATCCGGGAACAGCTTGTTTAGATGAAGTAGCATCCCGGGGATCAAAACCAGATATAACTTCCAGTAAAACAGCAATATCGGAAATATTTCTGCCAAAAATCCCTATCTGATCAAAGGAAGAAGCATAGGCAATCAATCCATATCTGGAGATCCGTCCATAGGTCGGTTTTAAGCCGATTATCCCACAGAAATCTGCAGGCTGTCGTATGGAGCCACCGGTATCACTGCCCAGGGAAAGCATACATAATGATGCCTGAACAGCTACCGCAGAACCACCGGACGATCCGCCAGGCACTTTTTCCGGGTCCAGGGCATTTTTTACGCGTCCATAAACCGGTGCATTTTCGTTACTGGAGCCCATGGCAAATTCATCACAATTCAGGTGACCAATAATAATGGCACCTTCATTTAGAAGCCTTTCAACCGCAGTAGCATGATACAGGGAATGGAATCCATCCAGAATATGGGATCCTGCGGTGACAGGGTGATCCTTAAAACAGATGACATCCTTTATCCCTATGATAACTCCATGAAGACGGCCAGGTTTATTTCCTGCCATTCTCTCCGCATCCAATCGATCGGCTATTTCAAGGGACTCCTTGTGATATACCTGTACAAACGCATTGAGATGGGAGAGTCGGTTGATCCGTTCGAGATAATACAAAACCGCATTCCGGCAGGACAAGGTGCCTTCATTCAGGGCCTCCTGATAATCGTATATGGAAGTAAAAGAAAACAATAAATGGTTGAAAAGTCATCCGGGAATGACAGATTACTATGGTTGATTAGTGGTGGTTGTAGTTGAAGATGGCGAATTGGATTTTGGTGTTTCATTCAGGCCATCTTCAAATTCCTTCTTCACATTATTTTTGGCATCATTGAATTCGCGCATTCCACGCCCAAGTCCCTTCATGAATTCGGGGATTTTTCTTCCACCGAATAATATTAAAACGGCCAGTATGATCAATATCCATTCGGAACCTCCCGGTGCAGACAATAGGAATAAACATTGCAAAAAATGACTGAACATATGCTTATTTTTTAAGGCCTAAAGATAAACTATTGGCAATAAAAAAAGCGGTCGGTTTCCCTTCCGCTTTGCGATTAACACTTTATTTATTTTAAGATACCTGTCTCTTTTCTTTGATACGTGCGCTCTTACCACTGCGATCTCTCTGGAAATAAAGTTTCGCCCTGCGAACCCTTCCTACCTTATTCACTATGATTGATTCGATATTGGGAGAAAAAGCAGGAAATGTTCTTTCTACTCCGACCGCATCAGAAATCTTTCTGACCGTAAATGTCGCCGTCAGGCCTACACCCTGTCTTTTGATCACGTCTCCCTTAAATCCCTGGATACGTTCTTTGTTACCCTCCAGGATTTTATAGTTCACGGTTACATTATCACCTGCCTTAAATTTAGGGACTTCCTTCTTTATCTTATACTGATCCTGGACAAATGCTATAGCCGCGTTCATAACATGATTTTTGGGGATGCAAAAGTAACAAGCTTTCAGCTAAAATCAAAAACTAATGTTGGCGTCTTACCGGGCCACGTTGACAGCACGTTTTTCCCGGATGACGGTTACCTTGATCTGGCCGGGATATGTCATCTCAGTTTGTATTTTCTGGGCTATCTCAAAGCTTAATTTATCGCTGTCGCCGTCTGTCACACGATCTGATTCCACGATTACCCTCAGTTCACGCCCTGCCTGTATCGCATATGCCTTTTCAACACCCGGATAGGTGAGGGCCAGATTTTCCAGGTCCTTGATCCGTTGAATATACTGTTGCATAATTTCACGGCGTGCACCTGGACGGGCTCCGCTGATCGCATCACAGGCTTGTATAATGGGCGCAATCACAAATTGCATTTCTACCTCGTCATGGTGGGCGCCAATGGCGTTGACTACAGCAGGGTTCTCACCATATTTTTCAGCGATCTTCATACCCAGCAGGGCATGACTTAGTTCTGTTTCCTCATCCGGAACCTTGCCGATATCGTGTAAAAGTCCGGCCCGTTTGGCCAGCTTGGGATTCAGTCCCAGTTCTGAAGCCATTATGGCGCAGAGATTTGCAACTTCCCGGCTGTGCATCAGCAGGTTCTGACCATACGAAGAGCGGAAACGCATTTTACCAACGATGCGGACGAGTTCTTTATGTAAACCATGGATTCCCAGTTCGATAACGGTTCTTTCTCCTATCTCTATTACCTGTTCTTCAATTTGTCTTTTTGTTTTTTCGACTACTTCTTCAATACGTGCCGGGTGAATCCGGCCATCAGTTACAAGACGTTGTAAAGAAAGGCGGGCAATCTCACGCCGAAGCGGATCAAAGGAAGAAAGCACAATGGCTTCAGGAGTATCATCCACTATCAGGTCCACACCGGTGGCGGCTTCCAGGGCCCGGATATTTCTTCCCTCCCGTCCGATAATCTGGCCCTTGATTTCATCGCTTTCCAGGTTGAAAACCGTAATAGAGTTCTCAATCGCCTGTTCTGCCGCTGTACGCTGTATACTTTGGATTATGATCTTGCGTGCCTCCTTATTTGCTTTCTGACGGGCGTCATCGATAATTTCCTGCTGAAGAGCCAGTGCCTGAGTATGCGCTTCCTGTTTAAGGCTCTCGATGAGCTGTGCCTTGGCTTCTTCGCCAGTTAATCCGGCAATTTTTTCCAGGCGGCGGATATGTTCTTCCTGATGCTTTTCGAGTTCAGTCCTTTTGAGGTTTACAACGTCGATCTGGCGGTTCAGATTCTCTTTTATGGCATCGTTTTCTTTTGCCTGTTTGTCCAGCGATTCCAGTCGCTGGGTAATCCCCTGTTCTTTTTGTTTTGTACGAAGCTCCGTATCTGCCAGCCTGCGGTTTCTCTCCAGTACCTCTTTTTCATGTTCTGATTTCAGCTGAACAAATCGTTCTTTGGCCTCGAGTAGTTTTTCTTTTTTAAGGTTTTCAGCGGAAAGTTGGGCGTCGGAAAGGATTTTTTGGGATTGTTGGTTGGCTTCTTCTACCTGCTTACGGGTATCTTTTGAAAAAATAAATTTACCCGCCAGCACACCAAGGGCAAGGCATATGACAGCAATTATTATGTATAACACGGTTGAATCCATGGAGACTTGAGTTTAGATTGTTCAAAATCATATTTTTATCATCCGCCTGGGGATGGGTTGCGAAGATAGTGTTTTTTCGGAAGGGCTGTTTACCAGGTTAGCTCAAAACCTTATCCAGTTGTTCCTCCAGCTTATCGAGGGTCGCAGTAAATTCCGGAGAACTTTCATTCCCGGATTGGGGATTGGTTTGAGTGGCATACCATAATATTACCATGGAGACATAATCCTGCATGTCTTTACCCGCAAACTGGGTTTTGAATTCTATGATTTTGTCGTTTATTGTCTTTAAAGTGCTCCTTACAGCGCCTTCGTCCTCCGGTTTTATCCGGATCCGGTAGTTCCGGTCGCCGATTACGATATTAATTGGGATAAGCTCTTGCATGTCTCGGATTCTTGTTTTAACTTTAAAAATACCAGCAGGCTGACGATGTGTGGGTAAAGTTACATTTTCTTACAATCTATTCCCGCTGCGAACGTTTCTTAATTCAGTATCCAAATCCAGCACCTATGTTCTTGAAAATCAAATCCTCAAATTTCATTGATCGGCTAAGCCTAGAGATCAATCAGACTCAGAAATCTTTATTAAAGGCAGTTTTAAAGGACGACAGCGGCGCGATCTGCAGTATTATGCAGAAAGAGCTTGATTTCGGCCAGCAATTCCTGAATTGGGAAGGTCTTGATGAGCTTCCTTACGGCGTTTACAGCCTCGAAGTATCACAGGGAGCAGATGAAATGAAAATGCGCCTGGTAAAGCGCATCTGACAAGAGATTTACTCCTGCAACAGGGCGATACATTTATCTATCTCCCTGACGTATTGACTTAATCTTTTCTCAAGCATTTTTTTATCCGGATCTTCCAAACCCCTACCCGACAACTTTAATACATCTGCCTGGTGACGGAATTTCTCAGCGTCCCTGGTAAGTATTTCACCCTTTGCCTGTATTTTCCTGATGTCTTCTTTAAGACGTTCATTCTCTTTTTGTAAAGTCTGATGCTGTTTCAACAGTAACAGAATTTTTTCATGCACTCTTTTCAACTGTATTTCCGGTTGTGTCATGAAAAAGCATTTTTTATGTGGTTGATAGATCTTATTTCCTGATTTCGGCTTTCAGTTCTTCCTCTGCGGTTTTCATTATCCGGCCCATCATTCCGTCGATTTCTTTGTCGGTCAGCGTTTTTTCGTGATCCAGGAATGTGAAACTGATGGCCATTGACTTTTTACCCGTACCCAGCTTCTCGCTTTCAAAAATATCGAATAATTGTACCTTACGCAATTTCTGTAATCCTATGCTGAACACTGTCTTTTCTATCGTTTCGAAGGGAAGGGATTTCTCTACAATCAGCGCCAGATCACGGTTTACAGGTACCTGTTTGGGTAACTCCGAAAATACAACATTGTTTCCAGTGACCAGATCCAACAAATTATCCCAATAAATATCAGCAAAAAATACCGGTTGGCGTATATCGAATTTCCGTAAAATGGCGGCATCTACTTCACCGGCGACAAAAATAATTTTTTCTCCCCGCCTGATCTCTATTCCGTTAGTCAGTTTTGGATGGTTTAGTCTTTGATTTTCTCCTTTGATACCCGTTAGTTTACAAATTGCTGAACAAACTCCCTTTAAATAGTAAAAATCAACTGATGTGGGCTTGCCCTTCCAGCTTTCATGTTCCAGATTACCGGTCATATACAAACAGCAATGGTTAATCTCCGCATATTTGCCGGGCTCGCTGGTTTCGTAGGTTTTTCCAAATTCAAAAAAAAGCAGATCGTTATTCTTTCGATTGATATTCCAGGAAATACTCTCCAGACCGGTTTCAAGAAGGGATGGCCGCATGATATTCAGATCAGCGCTCAGATTATTGATCATCCTGACGCTCGTTTGGAGTTCAGCTTCATTGAAATAATTACTATTGGTAATAGAGTTTGTAAAGATTTCATTAAAACCGACGCCTACCAGAAATCCCGCCACTTTCTCCTGGATGGCTGCTGCTTCCCGTCCGGTCTCCACCGATGGTGAAATACTGATATTCGCAGGAATTTCAATATGATCATAACCATCTATGCGCATAATCTCTTCTACAAGGTCTGCCGGCACCTGAACATCCGGTTTATGAAAGGGTACGGTAATCAGCAGATCGTCCGGTCCCTCGCGCAGGATTTCGAAGCCAAGCGACAGCAAAATATTTTTTATAGAAAGGGAATGATAATTTTTTCCGCTGAGTTTTTTCAGGTAATGATATTTCAGCAGGATCTGCGTTTTAGGAAAGGGATCCGGATATACATCTGAAACATCTGAACTTATTCTGCCTCCTCCATATTCCCGTATCAGAGTGGCGGCTCTCTTCAGGGCATTCACGGTTCCTGATATATCCATGCCTTTTTCAAAATGTATCGCGGCATCCGTGCGCAAACCGTGCCTGAACGAAGTTCTTCGGATAGCAGAGGGATTGAACCAGGCAGATTCCAGGAACAATTCTGTGCTCGTATTTTTTATACCACTTTTCAATCCTCCAAAAACCCCGGCGATGCATAGGGGACCCTCAGCATCGCAAATCATCAGGTCCTCTGCATCGAGTTTTCTATCTTTTTCGTCCAATGTGGTGAAGGAAGTTCCGGCTGGCAGATTTTTGACGATGATCTGATTCCCCCTGATTTCGCTGGCGTCATATGCATGTAGTGGCTGGCCTGTCTCCTGCAAAATGAAATTGGTAATATCCACTACATTGTTGATCGGCCGGATGCCGATAGATTTCAATTTATCCTGCATCCATTTCGGTGATTCGGAAATGCGTATACCCGTCATCGTTAGACTGGAATAACGACCACAATCCCGATGATTTTCGATTACCACTTTTATTTGCTTTCCTTTGTCTTCGGAACCAAACGGGGGGATGGCAGGTAGTTTTACCCGGTAGTCTTTATTGTCCTGATGTGATAAAAAAGCACATATATCACGCGCGACACCCATATGGCTCATGGCATCCATGCGGTTGGGCGTAAGACCGATCTCGTAAATAAAATCCGAATACGGTTTGAAATATTCAGCAACCGAGGCACCCGGGCGAATGTTTTGAGGTAATACCAGGATGCCTGCATGACTTTTTCCCAGACCTATTTCATCCTCTGCGCATAACATTCCGGCGCTTTCCACCCCGCGTATTTTTGCCGCCTTTATCTGCAGGGGTTCACCTGATTCCGGATAGAGAGTGGTCCCAACCGGGGCAACCACCACTTTCTGATTCATAGCGACGTTATCAGCACCACAAACGATTTGCAGGTTTTCGCCGAAGCCGACATTTACACTGGTAATTTTCAGTTTATCCGCATTGGGATGAGGCTTCACGGAAATCACTTCACCAACAACCAGACCGTCCAGACCGCCGCGAACAGAAGAATACGGCTGAAGGGTCTCTACTTCAAGACCGACGGAAGTTAGAATACGTGAAACCAGTTCGGGACCGGGTTTTTGTAAAAGGTTGTCAGGGAAATAATCGCAAAGCCAGTTGTAACTGATGGTCATGAAGTGAAAGCCTTTAGGGGCAAAGATAGTTTTTTACGCCTAACGCTTAATGCCCAACGCCTAACGCTTAATGGCGGGCGTTGGAACGTTTGGTACTTTTAATAAGATGTGTAACTAAATTTTACCTGGTTCAAAATGTTCACATAGCGTTCAGCGTTAAGCGTTTGGCGTTAGGCTTGATTGGCAGGATTTTGGCATCAACACTATAAAGGTTTGTTAATCGTTTACTAATGAATTTACATTCAGCCCTTCATTCCTTCTAATGAAACAGAATGAACCAAGAAAAATAAACACATGAAAAAGATCTTTTTTATACTATCGGCCACTGCTGTTATTTGCTTCCTGTGGGCCTACTACGGTTATTCAATCAGATTCCTATCACCCTGTACCTGCAGCCCCTGTGGAAGAGGTTTCTTATCAGTCATTTTATGATCAGTTATCCCCTTACGGAAATTGGATAAATTACCCTGGTTACGGTTATGTCTGGAGTCCGAACGCAGGCCCGGATTTTCAGCCCTATGCTACAAATGGTAACTGGATATATACAAATGCCGGATGGACCTGGGCTTCCAACTATAATTGGGGTTGGGCACCATTTCATTACGGCCGCTGGTTTTATGAAAACGGATATGGCTGGATGTGGGTACCAGGCAATGAATGGGCGCCAGCCTGGGTTAGCTGGCGCGGAGGTGGGGATTATTATGGATGGGCGCCGCTTGGTCCGGGCGTTTCAGTGAATATGGCATTAAGTAATTACAATCCACCGACGAACTATTGGAATTTTGTTCCCCGCCAGTATATGGGGAATCCAAACTGGCATAACTATTATGTTGGGGGAGCCAGGAATACGACCATTATCAATAACACAACAATTATCAACAATTATAGCGGAACCGATAGATCGAATTATTCCTATGCACCAGGGCCCGACCCAAATGAAGTGAGAAGATATAGCGGCAATAATTTTACACCGGTCCAGCTGAGACAATCCAGTACGCCGGGTGCAAGAATCTCAGGATCCCAGTATCAGATCTATCAGCCTAGAATAACCGCAACGCCGACTGCCCGCGCCGATGAATCTGTCAGACCAGCAAATCCGGCTCCCGCCCGGTACGAATCCTATAATAACATGCGTTCTTCAAATCAGTATACAGGAAACCAGCCGTCGAATAATCCGAGGCCTGCAACATCGAATCCGGAATACAATCAACCTTCAAATAATCCAAGACCTGTTAATTCAAACCCTGGAAACAACCAGCCCGTGAATAATCAGCCGGCTTATAATCCGAGACCCACCACTTCAAACCCGGGAAACAACCAGCCCGTGAATAATCAGCCGGCGTATAATCCTAGACCTGCTACTCCAAACCCGGGAAACAACCAGCCTGTAAACAATCAACCGGCAAACAATTCACGACCTGCTTCATTAAATCCGGGAAATAATCAACCTGCGAATAATCAACCATCAAATAATACAAGAACATCAACACCGAACCCGGCGAATAATCCGCCCGTAAATAATAAGCCGGCAGGTGATCCAAGGTCATCAAACTATCAGAACCCGGCTAGTGTACATCCTGTTCGAAACAACCCGGCGGTACAACATCACCCCCCTGTAAATCAGGCACAGACAACAGGACGGCCGGCTGTGAATCATAATTCCAATAACGGACAAGCGGCTCCGAAACCTGCGCCTGCAACAAAACCAGAAGCAAAACCTGAAACAAAACCTGTGGTACCTCCAAAAACAAGGGAGGCCGACAGCAATTAACTAAGGGTTTTTTTTAGTTTCTGTTAATGTTTTCTTTTTTACTTAACAAAATATTTGCAGATAAATCTTTGTGCACAGGAAGTGTGTATTTCCTTCGGTAGAAAGCGAAAAACTTTTATAAATTGTGGATAGCCCTTCGTAATAGGTGTATAACTATACAAAACCTGTTCATAACACTGTGCATTCGAGCTTAATAAAATAAAAAAATGAAAACACAATTTAGCCGGATGAATGGGCTTTATATTCGCCCTCCTGAAATCTTTTGGTAACATTTCGATAATAGTAGCATAACAAATTCAATAGTCCATGGAGCTCACCAATATAAACAAAGACCGGAAATTTAGGCGTAAATCACCGATCGATATCAGCACCATGATGTATGGAAAAGTACCTCCTCAGGCCAGGGAACTGGAAGAGGCGGTATTGGGTGCCGTGATGCTCGAAAAAACTGCTTTTGATACGGTCATCGAAATACTTAAACCGGAATGTTTTTATACAGATAGCCACCAGCGGATCTACCAGGCCATGCAATCCCTGGCTCAGAAAAGCCAGCCGATCGACATGCTTACGGTCGTGGAAGAGCTCCGGTTCCGGGAAGAACTGGAAATGACGGGTGGGCCCTATTATATCACCCGTCTGACGAATGCAGTGGTATCTGCAGCCAACATAGACGCACATGCGCGTATCATTTTGCAGAAATTCATCCAGCGAGAACTGATCCGTATTTCGGGAGAAATCATCAGCGACTCTTACGAAGACAGTACGGATGTTTTTGATTTGCTGGATGAAGCTGAATCCAAACTTTTCGAAATTACCAACAATCATCTCCGCAAGAATTTTGATAGCATTGATACCGTATTGGTGAAAACAATACAGCGCATTGAGGATCTGCGTCACAAGAACGATGATATCTCCGGAGTGCCTTCAGGTTTCAGCTCACTGGATCGCATAACATATGGCTGGCAGCCCACTGACCTTATCATCCTGGCTGCACGTCCTTCGGTGGGTAAAACTGCATTTGCCCTTAACCTGGCAAGGAATGCGGCATTGCATCCGACAAAATCCACACCCATCGCCTTCTTCAGTCTGGAAATGAGCGCCAGCCAGCTTGTTCAGCGTATTCTTTCAGCTGAAAGTGAAATATGGCTTGAAAAAATTTCACGTGGTAAATTGGAAGAACATGAAATGAAGCAGCTCTATGCAAAGGGCATCCAAAGGCTCGCCCAGGCGCCCATCTTCATTGATGATTCCGCAGCCCTGAATATTTTTGAACTACGTGCCAAATGCAGGAGATTGAAGAATAAGCATAATGTCGGCCTGATCATCATCGACTATTTGCAGCTGATGAGTGGAACAGGAGATAACAGAAACGGAAACCGTGAACAGGAAATAAGTAAAATTTCCCGCGACCTGAAAGGGCTTGCCAAGGAACTACAAGTGCCCATAATTGCTCTTTCACAATTAAGTCGTGAGGTTGAAAAACGAAAAGAAGGCAACAAAATGCCCCAGTTGAGTGATCTCCGTGAATCCGGCGCCATCGAACAGGATGCCGATATGGTTATGTTTTTATACCGTCCTGAATATTATGATATTACTGCCAATGAATTTGGCGAGAGCAATAAGGGTGAAACACACGTTCGAATAGCCAAACACAGAAACGGTTCCCTGGAAACCATCAAACTCCGTGCACTCCTGCATATTCAGAAATTTATAGATGACGACGGGTCTGATTTTAATGGCCTGCCACCGGGTGGCAACTGGAAACCCGTACCACCTGAAGAGCAGGGTGGTCCCAAATTGTATATTCAGGCAGGCAGTAAGATGAATGATATTCCTTTTAACGACGAGGATCCTTTCTAATCAATTTCCGTTCTTAACTTCATTGGATGGCCAGCCCCTATTTTTATTTTGCGCATCTGGCGGCGATGCCTGAAGAGTTTGTCCTGAATGAAAATTCCTCGCGGCACATTGTTCAGGTATTGCGTATGCAACCGGGAGAGGAGTTACGCTTAACCGACGGCAGAGGATTATCTGTCCTTGTTAAAGTCCGGGAAGCAAATAAAAAAAAATGTATTGTTCAGATCATTGAAAAACAAAAACAGGAACCGCCCAAACGCAGCATATTGATTGCTTTATCCCTGTTAAAAAATGCCAGCCGTTTTGAATGGTTTCTGGAAAAATCAACTGAGCTTGGAGTTTCGGAAATTATTCCATTGAAATCTGCACGCACTGAAAAACAACAGTTCCGAATGGACCGGATGAAGAGCATTTTGGAAAGCGCTCTGATTCAATCGCAACAGGTTTGGATGCCCATCCTGCATGAACCACAAAATTTCAACTCCTGGGTGGAGAATGTGCGTGCCGATCAGAAATTTATTGCGCATTGCGAAGATGGCAAAAAAAGGAAACTGAGTGAGATGATAGAAACGAATTCTTCTTCCCAGCTCATCCTGATCGGACCAGAGGGCGATTTTACGGATGATGAAATTAAACTCGCCACCAGTCACCAGTTTGTGGCCGTTGAACTGGGAACGAATCGTCTGCGATCTGAAACAGCAGCTGTAGCGGCCGCTGCGGTTTTGAAATTATTTTAAAGCAGGGGTCCAATCAGTGCCCGGCAAATTTTATCCGGATGAAAAAAATTTCATTTCAAATAATTGACTGGAGCGATTTACCTAAATCAATAAACCAGGGCGAAACCGGCAGATCCATGTCGCAGATAATCGAATATCCCGGATTAAGAATTCGGATAGTAGAATACTCCGCAGGATATTTGGCCGATCACTGGTGCCAAAAGGGACATATCGTTTATTGTATCGAAGGCGAAGTGATAAATGAACAGGAAAACGGGGATCAATTTATTCTAAAACAGGGTATGAGTTATATAGTCTCCGATGATATGAGTTCGCATCGTTCGCGGTCGGAAAATAAAGTGAAACTATTGATCGTCGACGGAGATTTTTTAAAATCAGATTAACGTCTCAGAAGTTTTCTTACCAGTCCGGGACCCAAATAAATAAATGCCGTCCAAACCTGGATCAGTCCTGCACCGGCTTCCATCTTTTCTTTTACATCGGGAATGTTGAAAATTCCACCGGAACCTATCATAGGAATCTGATGATTTGTCTTTTGTGCGATATACTGAACGAATTCCGTTGATTTTATTTGCAATGGATGTCCGCTGAGTCCACCATTACCGATTTTTCCCAGTTCTTCAGGAGTGCATAGCAGCCCTTCACGGGACAAAGTTGTATTTGTAACGACCAGTCCGTCCAGATTGATTTCAATAGCAAGATTCATAACGTCATCCAGTTGTGAAAGACTCAGATCCGGAGAAATCTTCAATAACAAGGGCTTTTGCCGGGGTTGTTTCTTATTAAATTCCTGCAGCTTCGTTAATATTTTACGAAGGGATTCTTTCTCTTGTAGTTCACGCAGACCCGGAGTATTCGGCGAGCTGACATTCACGACAAAATAATCTACCCATGGAAATAATTTTTCAAAACACAGGTAATAATCCTGCCATGCGTTTTCATTTGGAGTGTTTTTGTTTTTCCCGATATTTCCACCGATACGTAATAACAGGTTACCGGATGATGCCGGTTTCTCCTTCCATTTTTTTAATCGCTGTACAACCATATCCACGCCATGATTGTTAAATCCCATGCGGTTGATCAGGGCAACATCCTTTTTAAGGCGGAACAACCTGGGTTTTGGATTACCGGACTGAGGCAAAGGAGTTACTGTTCCGATTTCGATAAACCCGAAACCAAGTGTTTCCAGACTTTGCAGGTATTGGGCATTCTTATCAAAACCGGCAGCGAGGCCGATGGGGTTCTTAAAATTCAGTCCGGCAAAGGATTTTTGGAGAGAAATGTCATTGAGAGAAAAAGCCTTCCGTAATAAATAGCGGCCTGGGCTGGCTGCTGAAATTCTGTTCAGGATAAACATGGAGAAATGGTGAACGGATTCCGGTGGAAAAAGAAATAAAAATAAGCGAAGCCATTTATACATAAGCGTCGCAAAGATAAAGCACTTTAACAGTTGGGTTCAGCAGATACTGCCTGACAAATTTTATATTTGAAAAAGAAGAATATCATTTTATGCAGGAAGCTTATATCATTGCCGGTTACCGCACAGCGGTTGCCAAATCGAAAAGAGGCGGATTTCGTTTTTACAGACCCGATGACCTGGCCATTACGTTGATCAAGGGTCTGCTGGCCTCCGTTCCCCAACTGGATCCCAAACAGGTAGATGACGTGATTGTTGGCAATGCGGTACCCGAAGCAGAGCAGGGCCTGCAGGTTGGCCGTATCATTGCTGCAAGGGCTGTTGGAATCGGGGTTCCGGGTATGACGGTGAACAGGTATTGCGCAAGTGGTTTGGAAACCATTGCGATTGCCACAGCCAAAATCCGGAGTGGACAAGCGGAATGTATTATTGCCGGTGGCACAGAAAGTATGACAATGGTTCCAACTTCGGGTTGGAAAGTCGTTCCTTCTTTCTCAATTGCTTCCGATGATCCCGATTATTATCTTAATATGGGCCTGACGGCAGAAGCGGTCGCAAAAGAATACCAGGTAAACAGAGAGGACCAGGATCAGTTTTCTTATCAGTCCCATATGAAAGCCCTGCATGCAATCAGTGAAGGATATTTTAAACCGGGCATTCTTCCAATCAAAGTAGAAGAAGTGTTTATTGATAAGACGGGTAGAAAACAACAAAGAGAATTTATAGTGGATACGGATGAAGGTCCCCGGAACGACACATCCCTGGAAGCGCTGGCCAAATTAAAACCTGTTTTTGCAATGGGAGGATCTGTTACGGCAGGTAATTCTTCCCAAACCAGTGATGGCGCCGCATTCGTAATTGTTATGAGTGAAAATATGATCCATAAACTGGGATTGAAACCAATCTCCCGGCTGGTTAGCTGCGCCAGTGCAGGCGTGCATCCGCGCATTATGGGAATCGGTCCGGTGGAAGCCGTACCCAGGGCTTTGAAACAGGCAGACATGACTTTATCGCAGATCGATCTGATAGAATTAAATGAAGCATTTGCAAGCCAGTCACTGGCAGTCATCAGAAAGCTTGAAATGAACCCGGATATTGTTAATCAGAATGGCGGTGCCATTGCCCTGGGGCACCCGTTGGGCTGTACCGGCGCCAAACTAACTATTCAGATTACCCATGAAATGAAAAGGCTTAATAAAAAATACGGGCTTGTTACAGCCTGTGTTGGCGGGGGACAGGGGATTGCGGGGATTATTGAGAACATTAACTAAATTCCTCTATTTTCTATTCTTCGACTTGATGGGAACAAGCTGATGACATGAGAATGAAAAATAAATTAACAATTGACAATTAATAATTAACAATTAAAAGGTTTTATGCCTTAGGCTTTGGGCTTTAGGCTTGTTAAATTTGTGTTCTGAAAAAGACACCCATCATACGGCAATATTCTGCAGTCTTTTTTCTATTGCTGTTTTCTTTTTGTGTAACGCCGAAAAGATTTTTGCACGACTTATTGGCCAATCATAAAGATGCCCAAATATCTGCGAGTCTCCACGTACAGCAAATCACCGCTTCCGGATACCATTGCCATATCGACGATCTCGTCGTGGTAGCTCCTTTTCTCCCTGAAGTTCAAACTACAGAACCCGTTCTGCTTTCATCTGCTCCGTTGATTTTTTCAGAATCGGTTGCTTCATTTGCTTTTTCTTACACGTCAAATACTGACAGCCGGGGACCACCTGCTATTTTCTGTGCTTGAATAAAAAGCAAATCGCTTTACAGGACGGCCTGTAATAACAGAAAAGCAAATTCATGAAGACTTTTTTACTATTTATTTTTTCGGGTACTTATTTTATTTCACTTGCACAAAACAGTTCTAAGCAGAATTTCTCCGGCTACCTGGGTACGCTTTCCGGCAAAGTGACGGATAGCTCAACGGGTAAGCCGCTACCTGGTGCTTCCGTTTATATTGCCGACCTGAAACTGGGTGTTGTTGTAAATGAATCCGGTAATTACCGGTTCGCCAATCTTCCATCCGGAACCTACCTGGTGGAGGCCCATGCCTTAGGCCATTCAACACAGATAAAGGATGTAACCATTTCGGAAAAGGCGGTATTGGATTTCGAATTAAGCCTTCAATATACAGAACAAAGTGCCGTAGTTGTAACGGGTCAGTCGAAAGCAACGCAGATTAAACGCAGCCCGGTTCCCATTGTTACTATGAGTCATGCAGATATCGTCGGAAACCTGAGCACCAATATCATTGATGCTATTTCAAAACTTCCCGGCGTAACACAGCTTACTACGGGTCCCAACGTTTCCAAACCCTTTATACGAGGATTGGGATTCAACCGTATCCTGACATTGTATGATGGTGTAAGACAGGAAGGTCAGCAATGGGGAGACGAACATGGAATCGAAGTAGATCAGTATGGTGTTGACCATGCGGAAGTGATCAAAGGTCCTGCCAGCTTAACCTACGGATCTGATGCTTTAGCGGGTGTCGTGAATCTCATACCGACGCCGCCTGCTCCGGAAGGTAAAATTCAAGGAGATGTACAGGCAGAATTTCAAACGAATAACGGTCTTTTCGGAGGATCTGCGATGATGGAAGGAACTAAAAATGGTTTGGAATGGATGGGACGTTTATCGCACAAGGAAGCGAGTAATTATTCTGACAAGGCTGATGGTCGGGTATATAATACTTCGTTTAACGAAACAGATGCCACTGCATCAATTGGTCTGCATCGGGCCTTTGGGTACTCACACCTGAACATATCACTCTTTGATGATCTTCAGGAAATTCCTGATGGAAGCCGGGATTCTGCAACAAGACAGTTTACGAAACAAATAACCGATTCGGATACATACCGTCCGATCGTTTCGGAAAAGGAACTGCATAGCTATGCTATCACCCCGCTGCATCAGCACGTCCAACTTTATCATATCTACTCCACCAATAATTTTGCACTCGGAACGGGAAGATTGACCGTCAATCTCGGATTTGAACGTAGCGTACGCAGGGAGTACAGTCATCCGCAACAATCAGATGTTCCGGGTCTGTTTCTTCAGCTGAATTCTTATGTATATGATGTGAAATATTTTTTTCCTTCACTTGACGGATGGGATATTACTACCGGGATTAATGGAATGTATCAGCAGAATACGTCAACGAATGGCACGGAATTTATCATTCCGTCCTTTCACCAGCTTGACATCGGTCCCTTCGCGATGGTAAAAAAGTCATTTGGAAAGCTTGACCTCTCGGGAGGAATTCGATTCGACAGCCGTGCTTTTACCAACCAGCAGATGTACACCATTTCCAACGGGATCGACTATGACACACCGGTATATGGCAAAGACACAACCGGTGCATATCAGGCCTTTCCTTATTATCATAAATTATTTTCCGGATTTTCCGGAAGTCTGGGTATAGCTTATGTATTCTCGAACAAGTGGTCTGCCAAGGCAAACATTTCCCGTGGATACAGGTCACCGAATATATCCGAAATTTCTGCCAACGGTGTACATCCGGGCACAGGTATATATCAGGTGGGTAATCCGGATTTCAATCCCGAATTTAATATACAGGAAGACCTGGGTTTGAATTTCAATACTAAAATAGCGGTTATCAACTTCAGCGTCTTTTACAATTCTATTACCGATTACATTTTCAATGAGAAAATATTAAACGACGAAGGTGCTGACTCAACAAGGGATGGTAATACAGTTTATCAGTTTCGTCAGGGAAGGGCTGCTTTATATGGCGGGGAATTAAGTATTGATATTCATCCGATAGAGCATTTGCATTTTGAAAATAGTGTATCACTTGTTTACGGGAACCTGCTTTCTTCACCGGGTAAGCCGATTACAGACAGTACCCGTTATCTGCCGGACATACCGCCAATGCACGGAATTTCCGAGCTGAAATACGATTTTCAAAATAAGGGTCTGCATCTGGTGAATGGTTTTGTACAACTGTCGGCAGCATTTTCCGGTCCGCAAAACAGACCCTATCTCGCTGATAATACGGAAACAGCCACACCGGGTTATACCTTAATCAATGCCGGAATAGGCGCCGGGTTCACTAATAAGCAGAATAAACTCCTATTTAATATTTACCTGTTCGCGAATAATATTTTTGATGTAGTGTACCAGGATCATCTGAGCAGACTGAAATATTTTGAACCCTATCCAAACAGTCCGGGTCCCTATCACGGTATTTACAATATGGGAAGAAATATCAGCGTGAAACTGGATTTTCCTTTATAAGCTTAACGCCCAACGCCTAACGCCTAACGCAGAATTCAGGGAAGTTCTTACATTGTCAAAAAAATTGCAATATATTTTTTATCGTTAAGCCAATGGCGATCATTTCCACATTCTTTGCATTAGGCGTTTAGCGTTAAGCGTTAGGCTAAAAGAGAGTGGGCCCACCTGAAGAAGCTGGCTTTTTTCCGAGATGTTCATAAGCTTTTGCCGTAGCTTCTCTTCCCCGCGGAGTGCGCATGAGGAATCCTTCCTGGATCAGAAAGGGTTCATATACATCTTCGATCGTACCTGATTCTTCACCGACGGCGGTTGAAATGGTATTGAGCCCAACAGGCCCGCCTTTGAATTTTTCTATAATCGTTGAGAGAATACGGTTGTCCATTTCATCCAGACCATGTTCATCTACATTGAGTGCCCGCAAGGCATGTTTGGTAATGCCCATATCAATGATTCCATTGCCAAGTACCTGTGCGAAATCACGCACCCTTCTGAGCAATCCATTGGCGATACGCGGAGTACCGCGGCTCCGCCTGGAAATTTCCGCGGATGCGTCAGAAGTTATTTTTGTATTCAGAATAGCGGCAGAGCGCGTAATAATTTTCTGAAGCGTAGCATGATCGTAATATTCGAGGCGCGATTTAATGCCGAAGCGCGATAATAATGGCGCGGTGAGTAATCCGCTTCTTGTGGTAGCACCGATCAGGGTGAATGGATTTAAACTTAACTGAATACTTCGTGCATTGGGACCGGTATCAATCATGATATCAAGCCGGTAATCCTCCATCGCGGAATAAAGATATTCTTCAACCACCGTGCTTAAGCGGTGTATCTCATCGATGAATAAAACATCTTTGGGCTCCAGATTGGTGAGCAGTCCGGCCAGATCACCAGGCTTTTCAATTACGGGACCGGAAGTTTCTTTTATCTGCACACCAAGTTCATTGGCGACTATCCGGCTCAGCGTTGTTTTTCCGAGACCGGGAGGTCCGTGAAAAAGTATATGATCGAGGGCTTCGTCCCTTTGTTTGGCGGCCCTGATAAATATGAGGAGATTCTCGATGAGTTGCGGCTGACCGGAAAAATCGCGGATAGCCGAAGGTCTTATACTGTTTTCAAATTCTTTGTCAGGTGCCCCGGCAAATGAAGAAGCTTGCAGGTTGGGATTTGCCATATGGTAAAAGTAACATAAAACAATAAAGCATGAAGACTTTCACTGAAACTTCAACGGGTCAGAATATTGCCAGAGGCTTTTTCTTAAGTTTGAATTGAAATAACCATTTAATCTGTTTCAGAATAAATTCACTGGTTCTTATCCCATCATGACCAATCCTTATATATCACTGATGAAAACGGCCTGGCAATATGCCCGGCATGAAAAAAAACAATATTTATTGGTCTATTCACTATTTATACTCGCCAGCGTAGTTGTCGCGATGAACCCCTTATTGTATGGCTGGTTCATTAATGCGTTGCAGAAAAATGGTTTGGGGATGATACGCTATGCATGGATATACGGACTCGCGATCCTGGGGTTGAAACTAATGGAATGGGGATTTCATGGACCTGCCCGAATCATAGAACGTCGCCTGGCTTTCAATCTGAGCCGGAATTTTTTACAGGAACTGTACCATCAAACACTTCACCTGCCGGTGAAGTGGCATCAGGATCATCATAGTGGTGCCACGATTAATCGTATCCGGAAAGCCTATGAAGCCCTGAAAGAATTTTTTCAGAATGGATTTTTGTACCTCTATGCTATCACCAAATTTTTCTCCTCTTTCATTGCCATGCTTTTTTTCTCGCCCTTATATGGCGGAATAGGCGTTTTATTAGGAGTACTCACCGTATGGGTAATCTTTAAATTTGACAAGCCATTTGTGAAAGCCGTTGATGAAACAAATGAAAAGGAGCATATCGTATCAAGTACATTATTCGACAGCCTATCGAATATCAATACAGTCATTACATTGAGGCTGGAAAAGAGAATGGAAAGCGGATTGCTGAATAAGGTAAAGGATATATTCTATCCTTTTATGCGTACCGTACGGATCAATGAATGGAAATGGTTTATTGCAGATACGTTGGTAACACTGATTTATGTGATCACAGCAGTAGGATATGTGTATCAACATACAGGTCCCGGCAAAGTTTTTATGGCTGGTAATCTGGTTGCGTTGCTCGGTTTCGTCACCCAGTTCACCAGTGTATTTCACGATATCGCCTGGCAATATACACAGATCGTGCAGTACGACACCAATGTGCAAACCGCACGGTTCATTTCCAAAGACTTCAAGAAACAACATCTACGGGATGATGCACAGGAGTTGCCGGATAAATGGCGCTCTATTTCAATAAACGGATTGAATTTTTCACATAAGGAAACTTTTTCGACTGTTGAGAAGGCACAGAGCCTGCATGATATTCACCTTCAGATTAAAAGGGGGAAACGAATTGCACTCATAGGGGAAAGCGGCAGCGGCAAAAGCACGCTGATGGCATTGCTCAGGGGACTCTATGATGCACAACCCGGAGCAGAAATAAAAGTCGATGGAATAAATTCGGAGTTTGCCAGTATTGCTGAGACGATTACACTGTTTCCGCAGGAACCTGAAATTTTTGAAAATACCATTGAGCATAATATCACTCTGGGACTACCCTTTGAAGAAAAGGAAATACTGGAAGTTTGCGATACGGCACATTTTACCGAAGTGTTGAAACAGCTGCCAAAGGGGCTACAATCGAATATTATGGAAAAAGGCGTTAATCTATCAGGAGGACAAAAGCAGAGGCTTGCTTTAGCACGCGGTATATTGGCTGCCAAAAGCAGTGACATTATTTTATTGGATGAACCGACGAGCAGCGTGGATCCAAAAACCGAAATACAGATCTATGAAAAACTCTTTGAAGAATGCAAGGATAAAGCGGTCATATCGAGCCTTCACCGTTTATATTTATTAAGTTATTTTGACTATGTATATGTGTTACAGGCGGGTCGGATTGTTTCAGAAGGAAGGTTTGAAGATTTGAAAAAAACAAGTTCCGTTTTTCTTGATTTGTGGAAACATCAGGATGAGAAGCGAAAAGTGTAATGCGTAAAGCATAAGGCTTTAATCATTTGCCTGGCACCCAAATTGATTCTAATGCTAAAATAATAAAGATGAAAATAGGAATTATCGGATCGGGAATTGTAGCGCAGGTATTGGGCAGGGCATTCCTTACCGAAGGGGAAGAAATCATGATCGGAAGCAGGGATCCTCAAAAAGACAGTATAAAAAAATGGAAAGCTGAAAATCCGGGAGCAAATGCGGGCAACTTTGCAGAAGCCGCTGCTTTCGGTGAATTACTGGTTTTAGCAGTTGCGGGACATGCCGCTTTGCAAGCGCTCGAAGCAACCGGATTGAAAAATCTGGAGAGCAAAACCATCATAGACGTTACCAATCCCTTGTCACATGAACCTCCGGTAAACGGCGTACTGAAATTGAGTACGGCATCAAACACATCACTGATGGAGGAATTACAGCTATTGGTTCCGAAAGCAAAATTTGTGAAGGCTTTCAACACGGTGGGAAATACACAGATGTATAAACCATCTTATAAAGAGGGCAGACCCTCCATGTTTATATGCGGGAACGATGCAGCCGCCAAAAAACAGGTAACTAAAATTCTGTCCAATTTCGGATGGGAAACAGAAGACATGGGGTCGGTTGAAGCAGCCCGTGCCATTGAACCACTATGCGTACTCTGGTGCATACCCGGGTTCCTGAGAAACCAGTGGACACATGCATTTAAACTTTTGAAGTAAACATTACGCTTAACGCTCAACGCTTAACGCCTAACGCTTCCGAGGGGGATATTCACTCCTGGATTATATCTTATATAAATACTTTATTTAAATAATAATTGCTAACCAAATAAATCTGAGTTGTTTAGTATGCTCTTAGCGTTAGGCGTTAGGCGTTCAGCGTTGGGCTTATTTAGATTGAATAAAATCAGCCAGCAATTTCATTCGGAAATAAAGATTACTCATCATCAGTGAAATATTGTTCCGGACATCATTTAATGAGCCGTGGTTCATTTTTTTGATATTTCTCAATTCAACTATTTTTTCGTCAATCTTATCAATCAGCTTTTCAGCCGTCCATCCGGCATATTTTTTATTTCTTTCGTCGTAAATAACAGATGTGTGGATGGTACCTGACTTCAGTTTCTTAAATGAAAAGTTTTCACTGATCGCCGTCTGGATGGCTTCCCGGCTTAACAGGTCAATCATCGAATCGTATGGAGACTGGTTAAAAAACCCGTTCTTAAATACATTCAGATTATCCCGCAGCTCTATAATAAGTTGTTTTTTGCGTACGTCGCTGGTCTTCGACTTTTTGTATAAAAAAGCGAGCAGTTCTTTTAGCGGTGTGATACTGGTATTCAGCCATTCCATCGGATAAGTATAAAAATTACCTGTTTACCCGGCTTCAAAACGGGCCGGACGAACATCCAAATTACTAAATTATTTAGGCAAATACTGGTTTAACATGATACTTTTTTATGATTAAAAATCAACACTTTAGGAATGAATAAAGGAAAATTTATTTGAAGTCTACTTAATTAATAGAGAATGGATATATTTGCATTCTTCGATTTGAATTTTTAATAATTAAATCTTTCAAAAATGAGTTTACGTTTAGGAGATATTGCTCCAAACTTCCAGGCCAGAACATCTGCTGGCGAAATTGACTTTTATGACTATCTCGGAAATTCCTGGGGTATTTTGTTTTCGCACCCTGCAGATTATACGCCTGTCTGTACAACCGAACTTGGAAAAACAGCAGCCCTGAAGGAAGAATTTGCCAAACGTAATGTAAAAGTATTGGCACTAAGTGTAGATACACTTGAACGCCATCATGGATGGATCGATGATATCAATGAAACACAAAAGGTCAATGTCGATTTTCCGATCATATCTGATGATGACAGAAAAGTAAGTACCTTATATGATTTCATCCATCCGAATGCTTCGGCAACTGCAACTGTTCGTTCACTGGTTGTAATCGGTCCGGATAAAGCAGTGAAGCTGATCATTACTTATCCGGCATCTACCGGAAGAAATTTCCAGGAAGTTTTACGTGTGGTGGATTCCCTGCAGTTAACTGCTAATTACAGTGTGGCAACAGGCGCAGACTGGAAACAGGGCGAAGACGTGATCGTTGTTCCGGCAGTTTCCACAGAAGATGCCATCAAGAAATTTCCGAAAGGTGTTAAAGTGGTAAAACCATATCTGCGATATACTCCGCAGCCAAATAAATAAGGTATATAGTGACATTTCATTAAGCACCTCCCAACGGGGTGCTTTTTTATTTGTCTAAATCCTAACTTCAGTCAGGGATTTAAAACCAACGTTATGAGTATCCGTCACTGTCTTTTTATTTTTACATTAACCATTTTTTCATATTCCTCACATGCACAACGAATAATCATTTACTGCGGAAAACTGATCGATACCAAATCGCTGCAGGTTCTGAGTGAAATGACAATCATTGTTGAAGGAAAAACAATTTCAGATATTCAGAATGGTTATATAATTCCTGCGACGAATGACCAGATAATTGATTTGAAAAACCGAACCGTGATGCCGGGTCTGATTGATTGCCATGTGCACATGGAAGAACAGACCAGTTCCGATCAGGTAAAGGAATTCAGACAAAATATTGCGGATATAGCATTTGAGTCTACTGTGTACGCAAAGACTACTCTAATGGCAGGTTTTACAACAGTCAGAGATGTTGGGGGCGTCGGTGTAAATATTTCACTTCGTAATGCCATCAGAAAAGGAATTGTAGTTGGCCCCCGGATATATACGGCAGGAAAAATTATTTCATCCACAGGAGGTCACGGTGATCCAACCGTTGGTTACAGAAAAGATCTGATGGGTGATCCGGGTCCTGTCAATGGAGTGGCGAACGGAAAGGAGGAATGTATCAAAGCGGTTCGCGAACGTTATAAAGAAGGAGCAGATCTGATAAAGATTACCGCATCCGGAGGAGTACTCAGCCTCGAGAAAGATGGATCAGGTCCGCAGTTTTCCGAGGAGGAAATCAGGGTTATAGTGGAAACAGCAAAAGATTATGGGATGAAAGTCGCCGCACATGCACATGGTGCGGAAGCCATAAAGAGAGCTATACTTGCCGGTGTTGCTTCTATTGAACACGGAACATTTATGAACGACGAAGACATTATGTTATTTAAAAAATATGATGTATGGTTTGTCCCAACGATTATTGCCGGCAAATCAGTTTCAGATTCAGCCATGAAACCGGGATACTTTCCTCCACTTATCGCGCAGAAAGCGACTGCCATTGGTCCCCAGATTCAGGCAACTTTTTCAAAAGCTTATAAGGCAGGTGTAAAAATTGCTTTTGGCACGGATGCCGGTGTGTATGCACATGGAAAGAATTGGTTAGAGATGGAATATATGAATCAGGCTGGCATGCCTCCTTTAGAAGTCTTGCGCTCAGCGACCTGGAACGCTTCTGAATTGATTGGTATAAGTGATAAAACAGGTAGTATTGAAAAAAATAAATGGGCCGATATTGTTGCTGTTGAAGGAGATCCCGTAAAAGATTTGGAGGTGATGGGAAAAATGAAGTTTGTTATGAAAGATGGTGTTGTTTATAAGAATGAATGACGGTTGACGGTTGACGGTTGACGGTTTGACGGTTTACGGTTTACGGTTTACGGTTTACGGTTGTTGGGAATGAAAATTAAATAAAGTTTTGAGCTTTGGGCATTAGGCTTTGGGCTTTTTCAAGCTTTTATTTAATTGGTTGATCAGAGCCCTCAGATCCTTCGGCATTTCTGCCTCCAGTGTAATGTGATTCCCATGCATATCTGTGAATGAAAGCACTTCGGCGTGCAATGCGAGGCGGTTAAGGATTGGTTTTTCTTCCTCGAACCCCGAATGCTTGTAATTTTTTTTGAGGGAAGAAACAAAGAATGGTTTACCATCTCCGTATAAGGGATCGCATAGAATAGGATGCCCGGTCTCTTTCATATGTACCCGGATCTGATGGGTCCGCCCGGTAAAAAGATTGAATTGAATCAGTGAATATCTTCCAAAATTTTCTACAACTTCATACCCGGTGGATGCGGGTTTACCTTTTCTGTTCACGACCATCGTTCCGTTTTTGCCCGGATGTTCCATCATAGGCAATTCAATTATACCTGATGCCGCAGCCGGTGAGCCCCAAACGATTCCAACATACTTTTTTTCCACCCGGCGTTCCTGGAAAATTTGAGACAGGTATTGATGTGTCTCAGGGCTTTTTGCATATACAATTACACCGCTGGTTTCCCTATCCAGTCGATGTACAGTGAAAATATCCCCATATTTTTCAGCAAGTAAGTCTTTCAGCGACGGCGCTGACTGTATCCTGTCAGGAACACTCAGTAAGCCTGCAGGTTTATTGAGTGCAATAAAGTCGTCGTTTTCAAATAGTATTTCCGGGAGTTTCATCTTTTAGTTGACAGTTGGCGGTTGACGGTTGACGGTTGACGGTTGACAGTTGGCGGTTGACGGTTGACGGTTGACGGTTGACGGTTGACGGTTGACGGTTGACGGTTGACGGTTGACGGTTGACGGTTTTATTGCGGTTGCAAATTATAAATAGTTTTAGGCTTTAGGCGGTCGGCTTTAGGCTTTAAGCCGAAGGCTTAAGATTTGAGATATTTTAAAGCACGGATTTCTTTTTCCGTTAAAAAGCGCCAGTTGCCTCTTTGCACATTCTTTTTTGTAAGTCCTGCGTACATCACACGATCAAGTGTTTTCACATCGTATCCGAGGGCGGCAAATATCCTACGGACGATCCGGTTTTTCCCGCTGTGGATTTCAAGTCCGATTTGTGTTTTATCTTTTGGATCGGCATAGGCCATTTCATCTACTTTTGCAATACCGTCTTCCAGTTCCACACCTCCCATGATCCTTTCAAAGTGCTGTTTGGTGAGTGGTTTATCGAGACCCACATGATAAATCTTCTTCATCTCATTTTTTGGATGGGATAATTTCTGGGCAAGATCCCCGTCGTTTGTGAAAAGTAAAACGCCTGAAGTGTTGCGGTCCAGTCTGCCGATTGGATAAACCCTTTCTTCCGTGGCTTTGCTGATGAGTTGTTGAACCGTTTTCCTCCCTTGCGGATCCGTAGTGGTAGTAAGAAAATCCTTGGGTTTATTCAGCAGAATATAAACGAAATGACTGGAAACGGTGACTTTCCGGCCAGCTACTTTCACAGTATCAGTATATAAAACCTTTGTTCCGGGATCGGTCACGACTACACCATTTACTGTAACTTTTCCTTCTTTTACAAGCGCTGCGGCAGCACGCCGTGAACTTACGCCGGCGTGTGCTACAAATTTATTCAACGGAATCGTGGCGCCAGGTATGGGCTCCGAAGGTTTTTGTGTACGACCGGATTTATCGGTGGTATTTGAATGAGTGGCTGCCCGTTGTGGAATTCCATTACCTGAATTCAAATCTGTCCGGTGGGAATCAGCAATCTTTGATTTTGTACTTTCCCGGTCAGAACCGGAAGTATTAGATTGGGTGCCTGCCTTGAGCGAAATGGCAACGGCGCGTTTATTTCTCTTTTCTTCAAAATGTTTCTCAATGCCCTCCTTGCGTTCCTTCTTCATCAGTTTTTTTTCCTGACGGATTTCTTCTTTTACCGCACCTGGACTCTTCCGATTAATAAATTTGGAGAAATTATCTGTTTTACGTTTCATGGCAGTTGGGGTGAAGCGTTTTTATTCGCAAGTTGCCCGCAGGCTGCGTCAATATCTTTTCCCCGGCTTCTGCGAAGTCTTGCATTGACTTTATTTTTCTCCAGATGCTTCATGAAAATATTTGTAACCGACTCATCCGGTTTAGCGAATAAGGCATTGGCGATCGGATTGTACTCGATGATATTTACCAGATCAGCAGGCACCTGGCGGTAAATTTTTATCAGTTCATCAGCGTCCTTAAGACTGTCATTAAAATCCTGGAACAGAATATATTCAAATGTGATTTCGTTGCCGGTTTGTTTATAAAAATAATTCAGCGCATCAATGAGTGATCGGATATTATTGGTATCGTTGATGGGCATAATCTCATGACGTTTCTGATCGTTGGCTGCGTGCAGAGAAAGCGCTAGTTTAAATTTCACTTTATCATCTCCAAGTTGCCGTATCATCTTGGCCACTCCCGCGGTGGATACGGTAATTCTCCGGGGGCTCATACCAAGTCCTTCAGCAGAACTGATTTTGTCGATAGCTCTCAGTACATTCTTATAATTTAAGAGAGGTTCACCCATTCCCATGAAAACAATATTGCTAAGTCTTTTTTCGTAGGTTTTTTCTGCCTGCTGGTTTATCAGGACCACCTGGTCGTAGATTTCATCGAATTCCAGATTTCTTTCCCTGTCCATATAACCGGTCGCGCAGAACTTACAACTCAAAGAGCAGCCGATCTGGGAAGAAACGCAGGCTGTTCTGCGTTCATCAGTAGGAATTAAAACGCCTTCCACAAAATGGTTGTCAAAGGTTTTGAACCTCGTTTTAACTGTACCATCCGCACTGTACTGAGTCGTATCTATGCGAAGGGCGGGAAATGCAAAATCCTTGGCAAGTTTAGCCCGAAGTTCTTTGCTGAGGTTGGTCATATCCTCAAACTGAAAGGCCTGCTTTTGCCATATCCATTCGTATACCTGGGCGGCTCTGAATTTCGGTTCACCCAGGTCCTCAAAATATTCCAGTATCTCGGACTTTGAAAGTGTCCGGATATTTGTTTTATCTGTTTTCATGAAGCGGCAAAGATACGCAAACAGTGTAGGAGTATAAGAGTATAGGAGTATAAGAGTGAAGAACTGGCGATCATAGTATAACAAACTTAGCGTTAGGCATTAGGCATTGAGCTTTAGGCGTTAAGCGTTGGGCTTTAGGCTTTAAGCACAAAATGCCGGATATTTGCGCTCATTATCGAAATCCATGAATAAAGTGTATGTCATTGATGCTGTCCGCACACCGATCGGCAAATACGGAGGGGCTTTGGCCGCTGTCCGTCCGGACGATCTGCTGGCTTATGTCATCCGGACCCTGATACTCCGGAATGAAAGCATAGATCCCAACGCCATCGAGGATGTGATTGCCGGTGATGCAAATCAGGCGGGTGAAGACAATCGTAACGTGGCCCGTATGGCGGCATTGATGGCGGGTCTGCCTGTTTCCGTCGCAGGTAATACAGTAAACAGACTTTGCGCTTCGGGTCTTCAGGCGGTAATGGATGCATCCCGCTCCATTATGTGTGGAGAAGGAGATCTGTATATCGCGGGTGGCGTGGAGAGTATGTCACGCGCGCCTTTTGTAATGGCCAAGCCCACATCAGCCTATAGCCGGAAACTCGAAATGGTTGATACCACGATCGGCTGGCGCTTTCCGAACAAAAATTTAACCGATCACTACTATCCTTATTCGATGGGTGAAACGGCTGAAAATGTTGCACAAAGATGGAAAATCTCGCGTACGGCTCAAGATGAGTTTGCGCTGGAATCCCAACAGAAATATTTTGCAGCCTTGTCCGCCGAAAAATGGAACGATGAGATCATTGCGGTTGAACTCGTGCAGGACCAGCTTGTTAGCTGGGTTACAAAAGACGAACATCCCAGGGATACCTCACTGGAAAAACTTGCCAGGCTCAAACCGGCCTTTAAGAAGGATGGAACAGTTACAGCAGGTAATTCAGCCGGCCTTAATGACGGTGCGGCAGCCCTCTTGCTGGCAAGTGAGGAAGCTGTAAAAAATTATAATCTGCAACCACTTGCAAGGATCGTTTCCATGGGCGTAGCCGGTGTGGATCCTGCCATCATGGGACTGGGCCCTGTTCCTGCTACCCAAAAAGCAATTTACAGGGCTGGTTTAAAAATCGACGATATCGATCTGATTGAATTGAATGAAGCATTTGCTTCCCAGTCCATTGCCTGTATACATGACCTGGGGTTGGATCTGCAGAAAATAAATGTAAACGGTGGAGCTATTGCGCTTGGACATCCACTTGGATGCAGCGGCGTACGTATTTCCACCACGCTGGTCCACGAAATGAAAAGACGGGGGTCTAAGTATGGGCTCGCAACGATGTGTGTCGGAGTGGGCCAGGGTGCGGCGGTTATATTCGGGAGTGTGTAGTTTTTATTTTATTTTTCGTTTCTCTTAAAATAGTGATTCCCGAGACTGAATTCTTTTATGTTAAACAAGGTGATTAAGAATATTATCTCCATTTAAATAATCTGTTATACTCTCGTTTAGATTTTCGAATGAATATTCTTTTTGAGTCCCTAAATTCAGATCCCTGACTTTTGCATTTCCCGATTTGAGTTCATCTTCTCCAATTAATACAACCAAAGGAATATGCTTTTTATCAGCAAATTTAAATTGTTTGTCAAATTTCGCAGTCTCGTGATATAATTCGCAACGAACTCCTCTATTGCGTAGTGACTGCATTAATTTAAAACTTTTGGAAGCAGCTTCCGTCCCCAGATTAAAAAACAATACCTGCGTTGATTTTTGAACAGTTGTTGGAAACAGCTTTAATTCATCCATCACGTCATAAATCCTGTCTACACCAAAGGAAATTCCCACCCCGGGTATTCCAGGAACACCAAAGAGTCCAGTGAGATCATCATACCTTCCCCCACCACCGATACTTCCGATATTCACTCCTTTTGCCCGGATTTCGAAAATAATTCCTGTATAATAATTTAAACCCCTTGCGAGCGTAAAGTCTAATATTACTTGTTCAGATTTCTCAAAAAAGCCAAGTAAATATTTGATGTCGTATGTTCCTGACAATGTCAATTCGCTATCAAGCGTGTTGAGAAGGTGTTCGATTTTTTCGTCATTATTACCCGAGATATTTAAATATTGATTGACCACGGCAATCTGATCTTCGGTTAAATTCTTTTCCCGTAATTCCTGGTTTACCTTATCAATCCCGATTTTGTCCAATTTGTCAATAATTGTGGTAGTAGTTGTTGAACTACTCGAGCCTGTTGTGAACTCTGCCAAAGCAGCCAGAATTTTCCGGTGATTTATACGAAGTTCCACGTCAATTCCTAATTTTTCGAAAACGGTCAGATAGATCTGGGTAAGTTCAACTTCATTCATCAGCGACTTGCTCCCGACGACATCCGCATCGCACTGGTAAAATTCGCGATAACGGCCCTTTTGCGGTCTGTCGGCTCTCCAAACAGGTTGCAGCTGGTAACGACGGAAAGGAAAACTGAGTTCATGAAAATGTGTTGCCACATATCTTGCAAAAGGTATCGTCAGATCATAACGTAAAGCCCGTTCCGTGATAACTTTGTCATTTTTTCCGGCCAGTATATTTTCGAAAGCAGCACGTGCTGTTTCTTTTTTGGTCTCGTTATCCAGACCGTTATTAAGAATTTTAAAAATCAGTTTGTCTCCTTCTTCTCCATATTTTCCGAGCAGAGTATCCAGGTTTTCCATTGCAGGCGTCTCCAATGGTTCATATCCATACAATTCAAATACAGAGCGAATGGTTTCGAAAATGTAGTTGCGTTTATAAACGGTCTGCGATCCGAAATCACGCGTTCCCTGGGGTAATCCGGGTTTACTCATGTTCAGGCAGATTTTTGATGAAGATATTTCTCAATGATCTTATCGCACGCTTTGTCTATCATCTCGTACACTTCGTGATAATTCGGCTCTTCACCGTACCAGGGATCTGGTACGTCCAGGTTTTGGCCTGGATAAATTTCATTCAGAAGAAGGTCCGTTTTCTCAGGCTTGTATTTTTTTCTGGCAATTTTTTTCATGCCTTCAAGAATGTCTCCCGACATTGCGTAAATCTTATCGAAGCGGTCAAAATCTTCCGGCACAAAGGCCCTGGCGCATTGCCGGCTGATATCGACAGAATGAAGCCTGGCGACTTTCTGGGAAAGTGGATGGGGTGCTTCCCCGATATGATAATTATTATTGGTGCCCGCACTGTCTACTTCCCAGGGGAGACCCAGTTTTTTTGCTTTTGATTCCAGAATTCCTTCAGCCATCGGGCTGCGGCAAATATTTCCGAGACAAACCATTAAAATTTTCATGCCTGCAAAAATAGGTTAAAAGCATAAAGCGTAAAGCGCAAAGCGTAAGGCCGTCAACCGCCAACCGTCAACCGCCAATTCCTTTTATGGAATCTTTTTCGGATCGCATCTCAAACATACTGCGCAGGTTCTAATTCTGATTCATTCATCTTTTAAACAGATTATATGGAACCCCTTGCCATTTTACAAGCCGATCCGCTGGATCTGCTTTTTGAAAACAGGAACAAATCATATGGAGCTTATCCCTTGCGAAAATATTACCCGCAGAGGTTGATCATATCTATGGGAATCATTATGTCGCTGGTTGTTCTGATTTCTTTTACTTATTTGTATCCCGTTTCAACGTCATCTCTAATGCAAAAACATCCAGAGATCCCGGACATCCTGATACGGGATGTAAATCTAATTCAGGAAATAAAACCGCCGATTCCGCTTGTCAGGCCATATGTTGCCAAACCTCCGGCCACTAATTTGTATTCTGAGCCTGTTATTGTAGCTGACCCGAATGTTAAGGAATCAATGCCAACGATTGAAAAAATTGAAATAAGCGCTATTGGGTTAAAAACTTTAGCCGGATCGCCTGAAAATGGAGAATCACCTGTCAATGGAAACACTATGGGCCCAACAAGCGCACAAAATGCGGAATCCGTTGAAAAAAATGAAGTTTTCTATGTTGCGGAAGTCATGCCTGAATTTCCCGGAGGCACCGAAGCATTAAAAAGGTTTTTAATAAGGAATTTACACATGCCGGAAAATAACCTGGAAGAAGGTGCGCAGGTTAAAGTAATCGCCCGTTTTGTAGTAGGAGCTGACGGCAGGGTGCGCGATATTGAAATCACTCTTCCGGCAGATGATGAATTCAATGCTGAAGTGAAACGGGTTATTGCAAAAATGCCTGATTGGAAACCGGGTTCGCAAAATCATCGCAAAGTAGCCGTGTATTTTAATTTGCCTGTCAATTTTATACGACCGGAATGAATCTATAGCTGTTGCCGTAGAGCAATGATAAACTGCCAGCGAAAAAAGCCTTGAGCCTTACGCTTTACGCTTTATGCTTTTTGTGTATATTGCTCATCGCTTTTAAATGAATGCTCATGCCCGAAGAACAGGATCTGGATAAACGTGCTAAAGGATACCGGTTGAGAAGATCCATTATGGATTATGGAATGGGCGTCATTATTTTTTGCCTCGGCATATTTTTCCTGCTGGCACCCCGGCTGGGTGTTACTTTTGGTATCGATGATTTATTCCGTTATCTGTTCGCAGGGCTTTGTATCCTTTATGGAATCTTCCGCGTTTACAGGGGATATAAAAAAAACTATTTTAACTAATAATTTAGGGGGATGAGCATTCTACAAAAATGTTTTCCATGCATCGTATTGGCCCTGGGAGGAGTCTTGTTTACAGGATGTCATTCCGGACCCCGGATTCAGCAGGAAACCCCCCTTTCGGGTACCATTCATATAAGTGTTGACGAGTCTTTTAAACCTGTAATCGATTCTCAGCTCAAAGTGTTTGAAAGTTCTTTTCCAGATGCCCATGTCCTTGTCGACTATAAAGCGGAAGCTGCCTGTTTGAGGGATCTGTCCAACGACAGCGTACGGATGGTGATCGTTACCCGGGGATTGAGCCTGGCTGAAGAGCGATATTTCCGGGATACGGCTAAAACACCTGCCATTTCCGGGATATTGGCTTATGATGCGGTGGCACTGGTTGTGAATAATCATTCCCATGATACAGTGATGACGATGGATGAGGTAAGGGATCTGCTGGAAGGAAATGATAAAATGAAAAGGGAAGCGGTGATGGATGGTGTTTCTGCCACCAGTACCGTCAGGTATGCTATGGATTCTATTTTAAAAGGCAGAGCGCTGGGAAAAAACGTAGTGGCTGCCAGATCAAGCCCACAGGTGATTTCCTATGTAGCGGATCACCCGGAAGCCGTAGGTTTTGTGGGATTGAACTGGATTGGGGACCAGGAAGATTCACTTGAACTGGCTTTCATGAAAGAGGTGAAAGTTGTGGCAATCAAGTGTGAACGCTGCACGGATAAACCCTATGTTTACCCGTTTCAGGCCAATATCGTATATGGTAAATACCCCATGGTACGTGGATTGTATTATATATTGAAAGAAAACTGGAGCGGTGTCGGAAATAATTTTGTAAACTTTCTTGTAAATGAGAGGGGACAGCTGATTTTTAAACGAGCCTACCTGGTACCTGCCCGTATGAATTTTGATGTGCGTGACGTGGAGATGCAGCAATAATCATTTTTTGGATATATTTATACACCATAAACGGAGATTCAGAATGAGAAAACTATGTTACAGCCTGCTACTGACATTTGCTTGCGTTGGCAGCACAGTTACCGCCCAGACTTTGGAACAGGGCAAACAGTTTTTATATTATGAAAGGTATGTCAGTGCCCAGAATGCCTTCGAAAAAGTCCTCAATGCCAACCCGAACAATATCGACGCGGTTTACTGGCTCGGACAAACGATGATCCATCGTCGTGATACCAGGGACACCGCGGGCGCAAAAACCTTATATCAGAAAATGCTTGCGACAAACGGAAACGCTCCCCTTTTGTTGGTAGGGATGGGTCATGTGGAACTTTTGTATGGTAATAAAACCGATTCCCGGCAGCGCTTTGAGACGGCTATCAGTCTGACAAAAGAAAAAGACATCAATGTGCTGAATGCAGTGGCCTACGCGAATATCGATGCGAAGGATGGCGATTTGAATTATGCCATACAGAAACTGACCACTGCCACCCAGGTTAAAAGATTCAATGATCCCGTAACATATACATTACTGGGCGATGCTTACCGGAGACAATTGGACGGAGGCGGAGCCGTAACCAATTACCAGAAGGCATTGGGTGCGGATCCGAAATATGCCGAGGCGCAGATGAAAATCGGTATCGTATACCTGACACAGAATAACAGGGAATTTTTTCTACCTGCTTTTGAATCTGCCGTCACCATCGATCCGGCTTATGCACCAGCATACCAGCAATTGTTCCTTTACTGGTACCTGCGCGATGTAAATAAAGCCGCCGCTTATCTGGACAAATACGCAGCCAACTCAGATCCGGGTGCGGATCTGGAATATATGAAAGCAGGTATGCTCTATGTGTCAGGCAAAGTGGCTGAAGGGCGCACCAGGGCACAGCAACTTATTGCCCAGTACGGCGCTAATGTGAACCCACGTATGTATCGCCTTGTGGCCTACGCTTCGGATTCTCTGGGCGATTATACAACAGCCCGGGAAGCGATGGGAAATTTTCTGGCCAAAGCTGATTCCAGCCTGTTGATGAGCACAGACTTTGAAGAGTATGGTAAAATCTATGGAAAATTATCAGATTCAACAACCCGTAATATGGCATTTCAATATTATGCCAAAGCAATTGCTATGGATACGTTGGATTTGGATAAACAAAAATATGCAACAGAGGCGCTGGATCTTGCCAAGCAATTACATAACAAACAGGCAGCAGCCATCATTTCGGGTGCGATGTATAGTAGTTTAAAAAACCCGACGAATTCTGATCTTTTTAAATTCGGCACGGCAAATTATTCGGCGGGAAATTATAAAACGGCTGATAGTATTTTCTGTGGTATATATATTCCAAAATATCCAAATGAAATTTTTGGTTATCTATGGTGTGCAAGAAGTAAACAGGCAGAAGATGACAGCCTGAATTCACAGGGGATGGCTGTAGATGCGTATATCAAACTGGCGCAATTTGCCAGGTCCTCACCGGATTCTGCTAAATATAAGAGTCAGGTTGTCGGAGCTTATTTTTACCTGGCAGGATATTATAATGATGTAAAGAAAGATAAACCGAAGGCGATTGAATATATGCAGAAAGTATTGGAAGTGGACCCTACCAATACATCTGCACAAAAGGTACTGGAAGTGCTGACAAAACCCGCAAAACAACCGGCTGCGAAACCAAAAAGCGGTCCGAATCAGTCTTCGGGAAAATAATGAATTATTAAATTTTAGAAGGTCCTGGTGCGTGCATCAGGACCTTTTTATTAATATGATAGGGTCAAAACATTCCAATGAAATCTGAACCCCCTGTATTACTTTTGTTCCGCAATGGAATGTTCTTTATGACTCCTTTCTTTCTACAGGCTACGAACCTGGTTTCCAGGACGAATACTGCAGGTGACTACCTGCCGATTGCCATACAATTACTCTTCGCCGGCGCCTTTGTATTTTTAGTGCTTGGTGTTACGCATTTGCTCGGTCCGAAACGGAGTTCGGATGAAAAACTAAAAAATTTCGAAAGCGGTATCGAATCAGTAGGAAATGCCCGGCAGCCTATGGCAATCAAATATTTTTTAATTGCCATATTATTTGTGCTTTTTGACGTGGAAGTGATTTTCTTTTATCCCTATGCGGTGAATTTCAGGGCATTGGGTTGGGCCGGATTTGCAGAAGTGCTGCTGTTTATATTTTTCTTCCTGATTGGGTTTGTATATATTATTAAGAAAGGTGCTTTGCAATGGGAAGATTGACATTTTAAAAGCAACTTAGGCGCTTCCACGATTGTTATGATTATACCCGGCTGTCCGCCGGCTGGCGGGCAAAAGGACGTAAATTGTTTATAACATGACCAGACCAGTAAGATTTAATGTGAATACGGTTCCTGCTGATACAAAGAATTCGATCAGCATGGTGGATATGCCGGAGGGCCAAACAGGAGATGGTTTTTTTGCGACCAAACTCAGTGACGCGGTCGGACTGGCGCGAAAAAATTCGATGTGGCCCCTTCCTTTTGCCACTTCCTGCTGTGGTATTGAATTCATGGCAACCATGGCCTCTCATTATGATCTGGCCCGTTTTGGTGCCGAGCGACTGGGATTCTCCCCTCGTCAATGTGACCTGCTCATGGTGATGGGAACCATTGCCAAGAAAATGGGACCCATTCTAAAATCAGTTTATTTACAAATGGCGGAACCTCGTTGGGTCATGGCTGTGGGTGCCTGTGCTTCTTCAGGCGGTATTTTTGATTCGTATTCTGTTTTGCAGGGAATAGACCAGATTATTCCCGTAGATGTATATGTGCCCGGATGTCCTCCAAGACCCGAAGGCATTCTGGATGGCTTTATGCGAATCCAGGATCTCGTTGGTGAAGAATCTTTTCGCAGAAGAAACGGCGAACAGTACCGGGAACTGATGCAGAGTTACGGGATCAAATGACCTTTGGTCATTTGATAGTATGGAAGTCTGGAAGTCTGGAAGAATGGAAGTTCCTGTGCTAAGTTTTTAAAAGTAAAATATGAACGACGTATGAAAGATGTGGAAATTGAGTTTTGAGCTCCTTCACTCTCATGCTCCCATACTTTCATACTATTAACTTTTCCCGTGGATAACGCATACATTAAACAAAAACTAACGGCGCAGTTTGGAGAACAGGTCTCTCATTTTGAAGAGCCCTATGGCATGCTGACTTTCGAATCACCAAAGGACCTGAACCTCAAAATACTCCAGTTTCTTTATGATGACCCGGAATTACGGTTTCAGTTTATGACTGATCTGACGGCTGTTCATTATCCGAATCAGATCGGAAGGGAACTTGCCGTTGTATACCACCTTCATAATCTGGTCGATAATATCCGCATACGGTATAAGGTATTTACAGATGTTCAAAAACCGGATGTTTTTACAGCAACGAAACTATTCTCAGCCGCGAACTGGATGGAAAGAGAGACATATGATTTTTATGGTGTGAATTTTGTCGGGCATCCGAACCTGAAACGCATCCTCAATGTTGATGAAATGAATTATTTCCCGATGCGCAAAGAATATCCGCTCGAGGATCAGACAAGAATTGACAAGGATGATGCGATGTTTGGAAGGTAACTGACTCACAAGTGTGGAAGACTGAAAGAATGGAACTCTGGAAGTGGAATTAAAAGATTTGAAATTAAATTATTGAAAATAAATTAAAATGAGAGTGGTTGTAAAGAAGTTGGGTTTTTCACTCCCATACTCCCATACTCCCATACTCCCATACTTGTGAAAGATGGAACAACACATCAAACTTCCGGAAGGCAGTATCGAAAAAACGACCACTACACTAAATCTGGGGCCCACGCACCCGGCAACACACGGTGTATTCCAAAATATCCTGGAGCTGGATGGAGAAAGAATTGTTTCTGCAGAACAAACAGTCGGCTATATTCACCGGGCTTTTGAAAAGATCGCAGAGAGAAGACCACTTTACCAGATCACACCCCTGACTGACCGCCTGAACTACTGCTCTTCACCCATTAACAATATGGGATGGCACCTGGTATGCGAAAAATTGCTTCGCCTTAAAACGCCGAAACGCGTTGACTATATGCGCGTCATTATTATGGAACTGGCCCGCATTTCAGATCACCTGATTTGTAATTCTGTAGTTGGAGTGGATTCCGGTGCTTTTACCGGTTTTCTCTATGTGATGCAGTACCGGGAACTTATTTATGAAATCTACGAGGAAATCTGCGGCTCACGCCTCACCACTAATATGGGCCGTATCGGTGGCTTTGAAAGAAATTTTAATTCCACTGTTTTTGAAAAACTGGAAAAATTCCTGAGAGAATATCCGGATGTTTTGAGAGAGTTTGAAAATCTCTTTACCAGGAACCGCATTTTCATGGACCGCACCATCGGCACCGGTGGTATTAGTGCAGAAAGAGCTTTGAATTACGGATTCACCGGGCCCAACCTGCGTGCCGCGGGCGTGGATTACGACGTGCGCGTGCATACACCCTATTCCAGTTATGAAGATTTTGATTTCGAAATTCCCATCGGGAAAACCGGCGATACCTATGATCGCTTCCTGGTGCGCAATCAGGAAATGTGGCAGTCATTGAGTATCATCGAACAGGCATATAGAAAAGTGCAGGAGTTCAAAGGCGCCGACGCAGAAGTATATCATGCAGATGTACCGGAATATTTCCTGCCGAAAAAATCTGATGTGTATACCAAGATGGAAGCCCTGATCTGGCATTTTAAAATTGTAATGGGAGAAACTGAAATTCCACCGGGTGAAGTATATAACAGCGTAGAAGGCGGCAACGGCGAGCTGGGATTCTACCTGATCAGCGATGGTGGCCGCGCTCCTTATCGCCTGCATTTCCGGAGGCCCTGTTTTATTTATTACCAGGCATATTCTGAAATGACAAAAGGAGGTATGTTAAGCGACGCGATACTCACGATGAGCAGTATGAATCTGATAGCAGGAGAGATGGATGCTTAGGAAAGTGTGGGAGTATGGGAGTATGGGAGTTAAGTTCAATAACTAATAATTATAATTGCTTGGAAACACCACTAAGTGAACTGTCTTTTCCGCCTGAAAAACTGGCTAAAGTTGCTGAGCTGATTTCAAGGTATCCGGAGGGCAAACAAAAATCTGCCATCCTGCCGATACTCCATATGGCACAGGAACATTTTGGTGGCTGGCTGAGCCCGGAAGTAATGGATTATGTAGCCCAGTTGCTCCACATTCTTCCGGTGGAAGTATATGAAGTGGCTACTTTCTATTCCATGTACAATCTGAAACCGGTAGGCAAATATGTTTTTGAAGTCTGCCAGACGGGTCCCTGTATGATCAACGGATGCGATGAAATCATCCAGTATATCAAGAAAACATTAAACATCAATGTTGGTGAAACAACCGGCGACGGAATGTTTACGCTAAAAACCGTGGAATGCCTGGGTGCCTGTGGTTACGCTCCGATGATGCAGTTGGGAAAGTCTTATCGCGAACACCTGACCAAAGAAAAAATAGATTCAATAATTGCTGAGTGCAGAAAGTTTGCTTCGGTTAATAACTAAAACAAATGTGGAAGTATGGAGGTATGGAAGTCTGGAAGTACTTACTCACAATGTCAAAGAGAGGATGGAAAAACAGAAATACGGATTCTAATAAGAAGAAATAATGGCCAGAAAATTATTGTTGGATAAAGTAGATATACCGGGCATCCGGACTTACGACGTGTATCGCCGGGAGGGTGGCTACAAGTCCGTTGAGAAGGCTATCAGGGAAATGACGCCTGACCAGGTAACGGATGAAGTGAAAAAAAGTGGTTTGCGTGGCCGGGGTGGTGCAGGTTTTCCGGCCGGTATGAAATGGAGTTTTATTGCAAAACCAGAAGGCGTTCCTCGTCACCTGGTCTGCAATGCAGATGAAAGTGAACCCGGGACTTTCAAGGACCGCTATCTGATGGAATTTCTTCCCCACCTGCTGATCGAAGGTTTGATTGTATCTTCCTATGCACTCGGAAGCCATGTCACCTATATCTATATCCGCGGCGAATACGCGTGGATCATTGATATTCTCGAAACAGCCATCGGCGAGGCAAAAAATAATGGCTTCCTCGGGAAAAATATCCTGGGCTCCGGGTTTGATCTGGAAATTTATGTACATCGTGGTGCCGGAGCATATATATGTGGTGAGGAAACCGCTTTGTTGGAAAGTCTGGAGGGTAAACGCGGCAACCCGCGCATCAAACCACCGTTTCCTGCAGTGAAAGGCGCATGGGACCGGCCGACGGTGGTCAATAATGTAGAAACACTCGCAGCCGTTGTGCCTATTATAAATTTCGGCGGTGAAGAATATGCAAAAATAGGGATTGGCAAGTCGACCGGTACCAAATTGATCTCTGCATGTGGTAATATTAATAAACCAGGTGTATACGAAATCGATATGACGATTTCCGTTGAAGACTTTATATATAGTGATGAATATTGCGGCGGCATCGCCAAAGGCAAAAAATTAAAAGCATGCATTCCGGGTGGCTCGTCCGTTCCGATTCTTCCCGCCAATCTCTTACTCAGAACGGTGAAAGGTGAAAAAAGACTGATGAATTACGAAAGTCTTTCCGATGGCGGTTTTGCTAAAGGCTCTATGCTTGGATCCGGCGGGTTTATTGTGTTGGATGAAGACCAGTGCGTCGTAAAAAATACACTGACACTCGCGCGCTTCTATCGTCACGAAAGCTGTGGACAGTGTTCTCCCTGCCGGGAAGGAACCGGGTGGATGGAAAAAATTCTGACCAATATCGAAAACGGAAAAGGCAAAAGCAGTGATATTGATTTGCTTTGGGAAATACAACGTAAGATTGAGGGTAATACTATTTGTCCGCTGGGTGATGCTGCTGCCTGGCCGGTGGCCGCGGCGATCCGCCATTTCAGGGATGAATTTGAATGGCATGTGTCAAATCCGGAAGAAAGTCAGATCAGAAATTTTGGGCTTGCTCATTATGCGGATCCGCTGGAACCTGTGGTGGCGGCTGTATAGGTACTTTATAAATGATTGCGTTACGCATTAAGCGTTATGCGTTAAGCGTAAAAAGATGGCTGAAGAAAAGAAAAAATTTAAGGTCACGATCGATAATATCAATATCGAAGTGGAACCCGGTACATCCATCCTCAATGCCTCTCGTATGATCGGAGGTGATGTGGTACCACCGGCGATGTGTTATTATTCTACCCTGAAAGGAAGCGGCGGAAAATGTCGTACCTGCCTGGTGGAAGTTGCGGCCGGATCTACGGCTGATCCAAGACCTATGCCGAAACTGGTGGCCAGTTGCCGAACCAATGTGATGGATGGCATGGTGGTAAAAAATATTACCAGTGAAAAAGTGTTGGATGCACGTAAAGGAGTGGTCGAATTTCTGCTCATCAATCATCCGCTGGATTGCCCGATCTGCGATCAGGCGGGCGAATGCTCCCTGCAGGACCTGAGTTATGAGCACGGGGCGGAGGCAACCCGTTATGAATTCAAAAGAAGGACTTTCGTAAAACATGACATCGGTCCTTATATCCAATTACACATGACGCGCTGCATTCTCTGCTACCGTTGTGTATTTGTTGCCGATCAACTGACGACCAAGCGGGAGCACGGCATACTTGACCGCGGTGATCATTCTGAAATTGCCACTTATATTCATAAAGCGCTTGAAAGCGATTTTATTGGAAATGTCATTGATGTTTGTCCGGTAGGCGCACTCACCGACAAAACCTTCCGGTTTAAAAACCGCGTTTGGTTTTTAAAACCACAGGATGCACACCGCGACTGCCCAAAATGTTCAGGAAAAGTTACACTTTGGAATCGCGGTGAAGAAGTATATCGTGTTACGGCACGCAAGGATCAGTGGGGAGAAGTAAAAGATTTTATATGTAATGAATGCCGGTTCGAAAAAAAGAAAACAAGTGACTGGACCATAGAAGGGCCCACACTGATCAGCCGTCATTCAGTTATTTCTGCCGGGCATTATGTAGGGACTGTTGTACCACAGGAAGTGATGCCGGAAGTCATGAACGGAAGAAAACCAAAATTATTGATGGACATACACAGCGTCAGCGAAGTGAACCGTCCGGAAATTGACCTGTCTGACATTGAAGGACCCGCTCATTCAACGGATTTTAAAAATGATCATTTTCATTTTAATCCAAAAGCAAATCCATGATTGTTAACAGGAAGCTTTTTTGGATCGATATGGCATTGCTGGCTTCCGTTTTCATACTCATATTTCTGAAACCGGGAAAGCTGAGCGACGCGTTAACGGGAGGTGTTGCAGCTTTATTTGTTATTTCATTTGCGAATCATATCAGGCATTATATATCATTTAAGAAATTCTATTAGTTCACATGCATGTATTACTTACGATAGACTGGTTTCTGATTATTGAAAAAGCAATTCTCATTTCTATCATCATTGCTGTTTCGCTCGTGGTGGCAATGTATGAAACCTATGCGGAAAGAAAAGTTGCGGCTGTGATCCAGGACAGACGCGGTCCAAATCGTGCAGGCCCCTTTGGTATCCTGCAACCGCTGGCCGACGGATTAAAGCTGTTCATGAAGGAAGAAATTGTACCGAATCTTTCCAATAAATTTTTATTTATACTCGGACCAGGTATCGCCATGCTCACCGCCATGATGACCAGCGCCGTAGTGCCCTGGGGTGGAACCATCCATGCTTTTGGCCGGGATATTCCTTTACAAATTGCGGATGTGAATATTGGCATACTTTATATTTTCGGTGTGGTCAGCATGGGTGTATATGGTGTAATGATCGGGGGATGGGCATCCAATAATAAATTTTCTCTGCTTGCTGCAATTCGTGGCGCCTCACAGATTATTTCTTATGAACTGGCCATGGGCCTGACCCTGATTGCCGTGCTCATGATCACGGGTTCGCTGAGTCTTCACACAATCGTTGAACAGCAGCTGGATCATAAATATTATGTGTTTTATCAGCCGGTAGGATTTATCATCTTCCTGATTTGCGCTTTTGCGGAATGCAACCGGACTCCCTTTGACTTATCGGAAGCAGATAGTGAATTGAACATGGGATATCACCTCGAATATTCATCCATGAAGCTCGGGTTTTATTTATTTGCTGAATATGTGAACATGTTTGTCAGTAGTGCCGTGATGGCCACTATTTTCTGGGGAGGTTATGATATACCTTTCCTGAATGACGCTAATTTTGGTCTTCAACATGGTCAGAATCTGCTGGCAGTTCTCGAAATATTAAGTTTGTTTTTGAAGATTTGCATTTTTATTTTCTTTTTCATGTGGGTTCGCTGGACGATCCCCCGGTTCCGCTACGATCAATTGATGAACCTGGGATGGAAAGCCCTGATCCCATTAGCAATTTTGAATATGCTGGTCACTGGATTTCTGGTATTATACCGGCAATACGGATTATTTTGAATGTATGCTTTACGCCTTACGCTTTAGCTTTATGCTTTATAAGATTTGGCTGGTTGATGCGATAAAAATATTTTTGCCTTGCCATCCGAAGCCCTGACGAAGGATGGCTGGGGAAGTGAGTCAGACGAGCGTTGAGGGATAAATGAATAACTTATGCAGACACTTACAAAAAAAGCAAAACAGGTTGAACGTAAGCCCATGACGTTCTGGGAAAAATTATATATCCCGGCAATCGCCAAAGGAATGTCCATTACGTTCGGACATATTTTCAAGAAAAAGCCAACCATAAATTATCCCGAGCAAACAAGACCCTTCAGTCCCGTTTTCCGGGGAGTACAGGTGTTGAACCGTGATGAGGAAGGACGGGAACGATGCACGGCCTGCGGTCTATGCGCAGTGGCCTGCCCCGCTGAAGCGATCACAATGGAAGCGGCGGAGCGCCTGCCTGGTGAAGAACATCTGTACAGAGAGGAAAAATATGCAGTTAAGTATGAAATCAATATGCTGCGCTGTATTTTCTGCGGATTATGCGAAGAAGCCTGTCCCAAAGACGCGGTTTATTTATCAGAAACCATGGTTCCATCCAACTACAGCAGAAAAACATTTATATACAGTAAGCAGGAATTGCTAATTCCCAATCCATTAACCGAACCCGAAGCTTTTGCAAAAGCAAAAGGACAAAGACCTGTAAAAAACGATTGATGAGCGCCACTCAGTTTCTATTCTGGTTTTTAAGTATACTGGCTTTGATCAGTGCCATCATGATGGTGGTTAGCAAGAATCCTGTACACAGTGTGCTCTGGCTGATTGTGGTATTCTTTGCGATTTCTGGACATTATGTTTTACTCAATGCACAGTTCCTGGCCATCGTAAATCTGATCGTGTATGCGGGCGCCATCATGGTGTTATTTCTTTTTGTTATCATGCTCATGAATCTGAATGCGGAGACAGAACCGCAAAAAAATAAATGGCTGAAGATTGCGGGTGTTATTGGTGGCGGTGCACTATTGCTGGTGCTGGTAGCTGCATTAAAAGACGCGGATTTGCGTAACCGGCTCGCCGAAACCGGCGGCGGTGATATCGGGTTGATTCATAATCTGGGAATGGTGTTGTTTAAGGAATATGTGATTCCGTTTGAAATAAGTTCTGTGCTTTTTTTGAGTGCGATGGTCGGGACGGTGGTGATCGGGAAGCGGGACTGACAAGTATGGAAGTATGGAAGAATGGAAGTATGGAAGTACTGAATAACTATAATTATAAAATAGAAAATATTATGAAATGTAAAAAGTTAGTGAGCATGAAGCACTTCCATACTTCCATTCTTCCATACTTCCATACTTAAAAAAAGTTATGCCCATAAACTATTACATCTTTCTCTGTGTAGCGCTTTTTTGTATCGGTGTTGCCGGTGTGTTGACACGCAGAAACGCCATTATCATTTTCATGTGTATTGAACTGATGCTGAACGCGGTGAATTTATTATTGATCGCTTTTTCGAAAATGCATCATGCGACAGCAGGATTGACAGATCCGGCCGCAGGAATCAACGGACAGATTTTTGTTTTTTTCATCATGGTCGTCGCTGCAGCAGAAGTGAGTGTCGGGCTGGCCATCATTGCCATGATGTACCGGAATACACATTCTGTTGACGTTAATTTTTTAAACAGGCTAAAACATTAAGCTTAATGCGTAAAGCGCAAAGCTTAAAGCAAATAAAAAAAAGTATTAAGTATGTAAATGTATTTTTCAGGTTAACATCAAAAACTAACAACTAACAACTAACAACTAAAAAAGCTTTAAGCTTTACGCTTTCAGCTTTAAGCTTTCAAAATGGCCAACTACGTATACTTAGTGCCTCTCTTCCCTTTAATCGGTTTTCTGATCAATGGTCTTTTCAGAAATTCGATTTCAAAATCGATATCTGGTCTGATCGGCTCACTCACGATCCTGGCATCGTTTCTTGTGAGTGCAGCCATTTTTTTCCAGGTAAAACAGGAGGGTTTTCAGCCGGTCACTGTGACTCTTTTTGAGTTTATTCACGCAGGTAAACTCAGCATCCCTTTTTCTTTCCTGGTAGACCCTCTGTCTACTCTGTTCCTGCTCATCATCACCGGCGTTGGCTTCCTGATCCATGTGTATTCCACTTCCTATATGCACGAGGAAGATGCACCCGCTTATGCAAAATATTTCTGTTACCTGAACCTCTTTGTCTTCTCCATGCTGCTCCTGGTATTGGGGGCGAATTACGTGATCCTGTTTATCGGATGGGAAGGCGTCGGACTTTGTTCTTACCTCCTGATCGGTTACTGGTTTAAGAACCTGGATTACGGGAATGCAGCCAAGAAGGCTTTCATTATGAACCGCATCGGTGATTTCGGTTTTCTGATTGCTCTCTTTGCGATCATCAATCAATTTGGTTCCGTTTCATTCAACGAGGTATTTAAGCAGGCACCCACCGCCTCTACCGGTTTCATAACGATGGTTACGCTGCTGCTCTTTGTAGGTGCCACCGGAAAGTCTGCGCAGATTCCACTATATACATGGTTACCCGATGCGATGGCCGGTCCGACACCCGTATCGGCCCTGATCCACGCAGCAACCATGGTGACCGCAGGTATTTATATGATCGCCAGAAGTCATATATTATATAATATGGCGCCCGTCAGCCAGACAGTTGTCGCTGTAACCGGACTCGCCACCATTATCCTGGCCGCTTTGATTGCAATTAAACAAAACGATATTAAAAAAGTACTGGCTTACTCAACAGTCAGCCAGCTGGGATATATGTTTCTGGGCCTGGGAGTCGGTGCTTATACGGAAGCTGTTTTCCATGTTTTGACACACGCATTTTTCAAGGCACTATTATTCCTCTGCGCAGGATCTGTGATCCATGCCATGAGCGGGGAACAGGATATCCGAAACATGGGCGGATTAAAAAAATCCTTACCCATCACGCATATTACTTTTCTCATGGGCTGTCTGGCGATTGCCGGCATTCCGCCATTCTCGGGTTTTTTCTCAAAGGATGAAATCCTGACGGCAGCATATGAAAGAAATCCCATTTATTATATCATCGGCGTTGCTGGTGCGATGATGACCGCATTCTATATGTTCCGTTTATATGCCACTACATTTCTTGGAAATTTCAGAGGCACTGAAAAACAAAAAGAACATCTGCATGAAAGTCCATCGCCCATCACGATCCCCCTGGTGATTCTCGCCGTTTTTGCTGTATTCGCTGGTTTCCTTGGAATACCTGAAGTATTCGCCAAAAATTCAAACTGGCTGGAGCATTTTCTAAGCCCCGTTTTCACAGATGGGAAAACGATCACTTCAGAAATTCCGGCATCGGTCGAATGGATGCTGATGGGTATATCCACCATACTTGCATTGGTTATGGTCTTATATGCCTGGTCCAGGTTCAGCAAAAAACCTGAACTGGGTGAAGCGACCGGATTCGGAAAATGGATGGCGGACAAATTTTATGTGGATGAGTTATATGATGCGCTGATCATAAAACCGGTCAATGCCCTGGGTGATTTCTTCAACCGGGTGGTCGAAAGATCAGTGATAGACGGATTGGTAAATGGTACAGGGCGCCTGGTACAATACGGCAGCCGTCAATTGCGGTACCTGCAGAGTGGTCAGGTGGGTGGATATGTGCTGCTTATGGTGATTGGTATTGTAATCTTATTTGTTGTGCAACTGTTTTTGCGAAAATAAAAACTATGGTTCCTGTTTTACTCATCGGGATTCCGCTGCTTGCGGGTCTGATCGGATTCTCGCTGAAGGATGCTGCTGCCAAGGGCTGGTCTTTGTTTGCATCGCTGCTTACATTAATCGTGAGCCTGGTAGGCATTTCATTGCCCCGGGACAGCAAATTGCTTTCATTCAGCACGGAATGGATGGGAGGGCTGAACAGCCGCTTTGCCATCGGAATGGATGGAACAGGACAGATACTTTGTTTGTTAACGGCACTGGCCTTTCCGATTATTTTTATTTCCACCTGGAAAGAAGACTATAAAAAAGCGAAGAACTTTTTTGGCCTGATGTTATTATCACAGGCCGGTCTGCTCGGTGTTTTCCTTGCAACCGACGCCCTGTTGTTTTATTTTTTCTGGGAACTGGCTCTCATACCGGTTTATTTCCTTGCTTCCCAATGGGGCGGGGAACGACGTATCGCAGCCACATTCAAATTCTTTATTTATACTTTCCTGGGATCCCTGATGATGCTGATCGGCCTCATCTATATTTATTTTCATACCAGGGACCATTCCTTTGCTTTGAGTGCATTTTACGGGGCACATTTGCTGATACCGGCAGACACGCAAGCCTGGCTTTTCTGGTTCATCTTCCTGGCCTTTGCCGTCAAGATGCCCATCTTTCCTTTTCATACCTGGCAACCCGATACCTATGAACAATCGCCCACGGCGGTAACCATGGTGCTGAGCGGACTCATGGTAAAAATGGGGGTATTCGGGCTGATCCGGTGGCTGGCGCCTGTACTTCCGATGGGAACCTATATGTGGGGAGATACCGTCTCCACGCTCAGTATTATCGGGATGATCTATGCATCCCTGATCGCCATGCAACAGGATGATCTAAAAAGGCTGGTTGCTTATTCTTCCATTGCACATATCGGGTTGATGTGTGTGGCAATTTTTGCCACCACCGAACCGGGTATACAGGGAGTGATGATCCAGATGTTCAACCACGGGATCAATATCATCGGATTGTGGATCGTAGTGTTCCTGATTGAAAAACAATTTGGAACCAGAAAGATCAGTGAACTCGGTGGACTGGCCTCAAAGGCTCCGGTTCTGACACTGATGCTGGTGATCATCACCCTGGCCAATATTGCACTGCCACTGACCAACGGATTCATCGGAGAATTTTTGATGTTTACCGGAATTTATTCATCCAGGGCAACGACCTATAATGTAATATTCACCGCAACAGCAGCCATTACGGTTATTTTATCAGCAGTTTATATGCTGAACATGGTACAGAGGGTATTTTATGGACCAACCAATGCACTAACGGCAAAAGCAACCGATTTACGCCCGGGAGAAAAAATGATACTTGCATTTATAGTGATATTGATATTGATCGTAGGTGTTTATCCGGAACCTTTGTTCCGGCTCACACAGGATGCGGTGGACACGCTGCTGTCAAAAATGTACGTTAAACCCTAACAGAAGAACCAGAAAGATATGAATTCGATTATCACATCGGCTGTTTTAGGAGTGATCATGATGTTCAGCGGAATTTTTCTGAAAAAGAATTCTTCGATTGCAACATTGGCCATCCTGGGTGCCATCCTGCTGCTGGCCATGGCGGTTCTCGACATGAGTGGTTATCATTTCTTCCCGGTGGATACCCACAATATGCTGGACTTCCAGGCCTTCGGCCAGCTGGTAAACTGTATCGTTTTTGCTATGACCCTCACTTATTTTCTTTTGAACGGCCGTGATATTGCGGCGATCGGGAATAATCCGGGCGAATATTTTGCGCTCATGTTTTTTGTACTCTGCGGAATCTCCATCGGCACGTCTTTCTACAGCCTGCTGATGTTATTTATTGCGATTGAAATCATTTCCATCCCGCTTTACATACTAACAGGCAGCGACAAACGAAATTTAAAGAGTAATGAAGCTTCACTGAAATATTTTCTCATGGGCGCTTTCAGTACGGGCATCATGCTGCTCGGTATTGCATTTCTATACGGCGCCAGTGACAAGGGTAGTTTCTTCCTGGAAGATATTGCCAGTGTGAAGGCCGTGGGCACCCCGATGATGATGACGGGCCTGATTTTACTGATGGTCTCCATGTCATTTAAAGTATCCGCTGCCCCCTTTCATTTCTGGACACCTGACGTATATGACGGCGCGCCAACCGTAGTTACTTCTTTCATGGCAACCATTGTAAAAGCGGGGACCTTTATTGCCTTTATACGTTTGTTCGCTATCGCATTTGACGATATGAAAAGCCATTGGCAGATATTTATTGCCATCATTGCAGCCACCACGCTGTTTATCGGAAATATAACCGCTGTGTTCCAGCAGAGTGTAAAAAGAATGCTTGCCTACTCGAGTATCGCCCAGGTTGGATTCATGCTGCTGGCTCTGCTGACCCTTAATACCCTGGCCAGGGAAGGGATCATCCTGTATACGGCCGCGTACGGCTTTGCCTCCATCGGATTGTTCGCTATTCTGGTAAAAATGAAGGACTTCAGTTTCGATGGTTTTAACGGTCTTGCCCGTCATGAACCGGTGCTGGCATTTACGGCTGCCATTTTTCTTCTTTCACTGGCGGGAATTCCATTGACAGGCGGTTTTCTGGCTAAATACTATATGATAGCCTCCGTTATCCAGACGGGTTCCTGGCTCTGGCTCGTGATTTTTGCCCTGCTCTGCGCCACTGTAAGCGTTTATTATTATTTCCGGGTAATTCAGGCGATGTATTTTAAAGAAGGAGTATCTCAAAATCTTGAAATCAGCCTGGGTTTTAAAATAATGCTGATCCTGCTCGCCCTGGTCGTAATTCTCCTTGGTATTTTTCCACAGTTGCTGATCAGACGCTTGTATATTATTTATATCTGATCTCAGATAGGCGGTGGAAACCAGTAAAGAATCTTTAAATTAGCCCTGCATTCCACCTTACATGAAATTACGCGATGTTCTTTCACTTGCCTTTCGAACGGTGAGGAGCAACAAACTCCGGACCGGAATTACTGTTGCCATTATCGCGTTTGGCATCATGGCCCTGGTGGGTATTAATACGGCCATCGACGCCATGAAGCAAAAATTTACAGAAAGTTTTGCCTCCATGGGCGCAAACGGTTTTACCGTTCATTATAAAGAAAATAATTTCTTCCGCGGCAGGGATGAGGTAACCAAAGAGAAAAAGGGTGCTAAGAAAGATAAAGCCTCCAATGCCAAGATTCCCATTTCCAAGAATCAGGCGGAACTCTTTAAGGAACGCTATCATTATCCGGCCAAAGTATCTATCAGTATCAGGGGCAGCAACGGGAATATTGTGTCCATGGGCAGCTCAAAAACCAATCCGACAGTACAGATTCAGGGCGGTGACGAGCTGTACGCAGAACTTAACGGATATAACCTGAACGCCGGCAGAAGCCTGAACGACCTGGACGTTCAATCGGGCAGGAATGTATGCGTACTCGGAAATGACCTGGTAAAGAAATTCTTCAACGATCATCCCGAAACGGCCCTTGAAAAAATTATAAAGATTAATGGCATTCCATTCCGGATCATCGGCACCATGGAATCCAAAGGTTCCAGCATCGGAAGGAGCTGGGACAACGTCGTGATCACTTCTTATAATACGGTGAGGCGTTTTTTTCTTACGCAAGCGCCTTCTCCCTATAATCCGACACCTTCTTTTATTATACAGGTAAAAATACCGGACGTAAAACAGATGGATCTTGCCATTGGTGAGGCGGAATCTGTATTCCGTAATGTGAGGAGGGTAAATACAACTGATGCCAGCAATTTCGTAATTGATAAAAGTGATCGTTTTGTGGAAGAACTTCTTTCAAACCTTTCCCTGATCACATGGTGTGCACTGGTGATCGGAATCATTACCCTGGTTGGTGCGGCCGTCGGTCTGATGAATATCATGCTGGTGTCTGTTACGGAAAGGACCAAGGAAATCGGATTGGTTAAAGCCATAGGCGGAAGGAAAAAAAGTATCCGCATGCAGTTTTTATATGAATCAATCATTATCAGTTTGCTGGGTGCGGTTTTTGGAAGTATACTCGGTATATTAGTGGGAAATTCTTTTTCACTTGTCCTGAATACGGGATTTGTATTTCCGTGGGTTTGGCTTTTCTGGGGGATGTTTATATGTACAATCGTCGGAATACTGGCGGGCCTGTATCCTTCCCTGAAAGCATCACGAATGAATCCCATACAGGCGTTACGTTACGAATAAGCAGAAGCGTCAAGCAGAGTGAATGCAGGCAAGGGTTTGATGATCGGTCAATAAATTTTAAAGAATATGTATTTTCCATTTGGCATTCCGGAAATTTACTATATTGTGTTCCCTACGAAAATTAACCACACCGAACTTCCTATTGAAATTTTTTAAAAGCGTTCCATTCGCGCAAATTATTATTTCCATATTTCAAATTTTTCTTAAACACTAAAAACAAACGATCATGGCTGAAACAAGACCGACTGCAACGGCAGCAGCGAAACCCACTACGAGTGTACAGGCTGCTAAGAAGGGCAATTCTATTTCATGGGTAGCCCCGCTTTTGTGTGTTATCATTGGTTTTATTATCTGGAGGTTTATAATCGGCGATCCGAGCAATTTCACTAAACCCGATCCGAATGGTGGATTCTGGCCTAATCATGAAGGTGCAAAAACTGCGCTTGCACGTATGTACCTCGGAGGAATTATTGTACCTATATTAATTGGTTGCCTGCTGACTGTTTTAACTTTTGTTGTTGAAAGATTTCTGACCGTTTCAAAAGCCACCGGAAGTGGAAATATTAATGAATTCATCCGGAAGGTTCAATATCACCTGGCTAACAAAAATGTTGACGCCGCGATCGCAGAATGCGACCGTCAGAAAGGAAGCGTAGGAAATGTAATGAAAGCCGGTTTGCGTAAATACAAAGAAATGATCGGCGTGGGTGATCTGGATACTGAACAAAAAGTACTGGCCATTCAGAAGGAAGTGGAAGAAGCTACTGCACTCGAACTGCCGATGCTGGAAAAGAATCTGGTATTCCTTTCTACGATCGCTTCCGTTGCAACCCTGTTGGGTCTGTTGGGAACGGTAATGGGAATGATCCGTTCATTTGCTGCCCTGGGTGACAGTGGCGGAGGTGAAGCGGCATCCAAACTGAGCCAGGGTATTTCTGAAGCCCTGTATAACACAGCCCTGGGTATCGGAACCTCAGCTATCTCCATCATTATGTATAATGTTTTCACCACCAAGATCGATGGTATTACATATGGTATTGATGAAAGCGGATTTACCCTTACTCAAAGTTTTGCGTCACTTTACAAATAGTGAAACGTAAATCGTAAATCGTAAAGCAGTCGTATATCGATTCACGATAAACGTTTATGCACGTAAATTTATGGAATCTCGAAACAATTGAGCATCTAATTAAAAAATATAAAAATGGGAAGAGCAAAGTTACCCAGGAAGAGCACGAACATCGACATGACGGCGATGTGCGACGTCGCCTTTCTACTGCTTTCTTTCTTTATCCTGGCCACCAAGTTCAAACCACCGGAAGCTTTGTCCGTGGTTACACCCAGTTCGGTGTCGACCAAGGTTGCCCCTGAAAAAGATGTGGTGATGGTAACCATTGATAAGGAAGGAAAAGTATATTTATCGCTGTCAGACAACAATATGGCAGAGAAGAAGGAGATGATCGAATCGATCAACACATCGAAAAATATTGGTCTTTCACCCGCTGAGAAAAACAATTTCGTAGCCATTCCAAATGCTTATATCGGTGCGCCGTTCAGCCAGCTGAAGTCCTACCTGGATAAAAATCCGGCCGATCTGGCCCATGTGGTTAAACCGGGTATTCCTGCGGTGGACAGTACGAACAATGAAATGATCGATTGGTTCAAGGCGGCTGCCGATGCATTTCAGGGTAAAAAAATGAACGTTCTCGTAAAAGGAGATGATGCTTCCAAATATCCGTCTTTACAGGGAGTGATCATTGCATTGAAAAAGAATGACCTGATGAAGTTCCAGGTAGTGACCAGCTCCGGTTCCGGCTCCGGTTGGTACTGAATCTGTACAAGAACAGCAGAAACAGGTACGAAGGCAGTTGAAAATAATTAACAATTAAAAAAAAGAGACATGGCAGAAATGGATACCTCGGGCGGCGGCGGCCATAAAAAGGGCCCCGGCGTCAAAAAAGGAAAAAAACTTTCTACCAGGGTGGATCTCACCCCGATGGTGGACCTCGGTTTCCTGCTGATTACTTTTTTCATCTTTACCACAACCATGAGCCAGCCAACGGCCATGCGTCTGTTCCTGCCAAAGGATGTAAAAGATCCAAACGAGCAGAATAAGGTGAAAAACTCAGCGGTCATTACGCTGATGCTCGGCAAAAATGACGTGATCTATTATTATGAAGGTGATAGCGCTCAAACATTGAAACCAACAGATTTCAAGAAAATCCGGGATATCGTAATCGATAAAAAGAGAAGAACGGACCCCAAGGATTTTGTGGTGGTAATAAAACCGACCGTGGATGCCACTTATAAGAATACTGTGAACATCCTGGATGAAATGACAATCGACGGCGTGAAACGATATGCCATGGTAGATATTTCACCGGTTGAGTACAACTTTATCAAGCTGACTGAAAACGCCAATGGCGTTAAATAGGCTTGAATTTTGTGGAATTTTAATTAAATCGAGTCTATACAATTAATAATCCATCATGGAAATAAATAAAATTTTAACCGCGGATATCCTGGATATCATCTTTGATGGTAGAAATAAGGATTACGGCGCTTATGACCTGCGCAAGACGTATAATAAGCGTATCCGGACATCCCTGCTGGTGATGATAGGTTTGGTGGTGGCTTTAATGGCCGGTTACTTTATCAACAACTACCAGGGACAAGGGAAAAAAGCCGCCGTCGTGGTGCAGGACGTTCAGCTGGAAGATATTAAGGAAGAAAAAAAGAACGAACCGCCACCACCACCGCCACCGCCGAAAGAGCCACCAAAAGTGGAAATGGCCAAGTTTACACCTCCCAAAATTGTAAAGGATGAGGAAGTGAAGGCGGAAGAAAAACCACCGGAAGTAGAAAAACTGGAAGACACCAAGATCGGTACAGCCAACCAGGAAGGTATCAAGGACGATAATATCACAGCACCCCCTGCAGATAATAAGGGCGTTGTGGAAGCACCCAAGGATAATACGGATTACGATAAAACATTTACCAAAGTGGAAATCGAATCGGACTATCCCGGTGGAACGGCAGCCTGGCAGCGTTATCTGCAGAAAAATCTGCAGTATCCTGAAGAAGCACAAAACAACGAAATTCAGGGTCAGGTGGTTGTGAAATTCATCGTTGATAAGGAAGGTAAAGTAAGTGAGGTGGAAGCCATTAGCGGTCCCAACGAACTCCGTGAAGAAGCGATGCGTGTTATCCGTAAATCGGGTAACTGGACTCCAGCTGTTCAGAACGGACGTAAAGTAAAATCCTACAAGAGTCAGCCGATCAACTTCAGACTTGAGTCACAATAGCAAGTGTGGAAGACTGAAAGTGTGGAAGACTGGAAGTAAATAACTGAATAATTTAATTTTTTACAATAACCCGGGACTGGTTCCCGGGTTTTTCGTTTTACTTGGATTGTATATCGTGGATCGATAAACGATGAACAATCCACGATATACGATTCAGGTTATCTTTGACAAATGTTAGGAAAATTAACCGGCTGGGACGACACCATCGTAGCACTCGCCACGGCACCCGGTATCGGTGCGCTCGGTGTGATTCGTCTCAGCGGACCAGGGGCTGTAGAGATCGTGAACTCCATATTTCATTCCAAAGACTTATCGGTTCAGCCATCTCACACACTGCATGTCGGATTACTAAAAACCGGTGATGAGGTCCTGGACGAAGTAGTGGTCTCCATATACCGGGCACCGAAATCTTATACGGGTGAAGACGTAGTAGAAATCAGCTGTCATGGTTCAACTCATATAGAAGAAAAAATCATTTCCGCTTGTGTTCAATTGGGTGCGCGTCTGGCCAGGCCAGGAGAATTTACCCAGCGCGCTTTCCTGAAAGGCAAGATGGACCTGACGCAGGCCGAGGCTGTCGCCGATCTGATTGCAAGTCATTCAGAAGCTGCGAGATTATCTGCTTTGCATACTATGCGTGGCGGATTTGCAAATGATCTGAAATCATTGCGTGACCAGTTATTGGGATTTTCTGCGCTGATGGAACTCGAACTCGACTTCTCCCAGGAGGATGTGGAATTTGCTGACAGGAAAAAATTCAATGCACTGATCGGGGAAGCGCAGCGTGTTACGGGTGAACTGATTGAATCTTTTAAATATGGAAACGTGATTCGCAATGGCGTAGCCGTGGCGATCGTTGGAAAACCAAATGCAGGAAAATCCACTTTGCTGAATAGTTTATTGAATGAACAGCGTGCTATCGTGAGCGAGATAGCGGGCACTACACGCGACACCATTGAAGAAATACTCGTGATTGAAGGAATCGAATTCCGTTTGATTGATACGGCGGGTATACGCGCGCATACTGCTGATCATATCGAACAGCTCGGCATAGACAGAACACATGAAAAAATTGCGCACGCTGATATCGTGTTGGAAATCCTGGACGCGACGGATGAGTTGCAAACTGAATATTTGCCCGGTGACAATGGAAACTCTGTTTCAGATAAGAAAAACTGGATTCGTGTATTGAACAAAACAGATCTGTTTTCAGAGAATGTTTTGCATCTGCATGCATCAACAGAAAAATCCGGTTTTGCAAATACGGAAATTGAATTTATGTACGACGCTTCACGTCGAAGGGATTCTTCTCTGCATGCCCGCTTCCCGGATCCCGGCTTAATATTTATCTCTGCAAAAACATCTTCCGGCATAGATAAATTAAAACGCGCATTGGTGGATCGTGTACTGCAGGGGAAAAAAATGCGTGAAGGAACGGTGGTGACAAACGCCCGCCACCATGATGCACTGAAACAGGTCGCCAGTTCATTAAATGAAATACGTATCGGTTTAGACATTAATCTGCCCGGCGACCTACTCTCCCTGGATATTCGTCGCGCCCTGCACTATCTTGGTGAGATCACCGGTGAAATCACTAATGAAGAACAACTCTCCTGGATCTTCGGGAAGTTTTGTATCGGGAAGTAACCACTATAACGGCCATGCCAATGGTTTTTACAATTGGGCGCATCCATTTAAAATAGAATCAATTTTTGGAATCAGAAAACTCTCAAATATTTTATTAGACTTACATTTGAAGATTTGATATGACTAAAATCCCTGCATTTTTTATTGTGTTAGGCCTTTTTATTTCGGCGAATGTATTTGCACAGTCTGACAGTATAGTTTTAAGGGATCTGCCCTTGGACAAAACCTCACCTGCCGGCTCGATTGAACTTTTTATTCCATCCGCTAATTCACTGCTGAATGGATTTATGTACAAAGCGAACGGCGCAGAAAAACACCCGACACTATTACTTTTACATGGCTATCCCGGCAATGAAAAGAATCTCGATCTGGCACAAGTTGTTAGGACCCATGGCTGGAACGTTATTTATTTTGACTATCGGGGATCATGGGGGAGCCAGGGAAAGTTTAGCTTCCAGAATTGTGTAGCAGATATCATTAATGTTGTTTATTTCTGTAATAAATACCAGGACTCTTTACAAATCGATACTTCAAAAATCGTTTTGTTTGGGCATAGCATGGCAGGTTGGGCCAGTTTAAAAGCCATTCAACAGTTGCCAGCGGTAAAAAAGGCTTTTATTTTGTCGGCATGGGATATTTATAATCAATATGGCAGACAACTTAAAGGAGCTGAATTAAATGCTTATAATATGAGTACTGATACGCTGGGTAAATATTTTGTCTTGAACGGATCGCTAAAGGACAGATTTCAACCAGTATTGGAAAGAGATGAATATTTTAATTTGGAAATAAATATAGAACCATTGAAGGGAAAACAAATCATTATGCTTGATGAGCATGACAGAAATAAAAAAATTGCCGAAGCGATTCAAAATCTAAATCCAGTATACTTCAAATATTATGTTTGGCAAACAGATCATGTGTTTACTAACAAGAGAGCTTCATTGATGAATATGGTACTTTCATTTCTTGACAGGTAAGCAACACTCACCGACCTCAAATCAACCCAGTCCCAACTTATACAGTCAGAAAAATGGCTTCACTAATCTGCATCATAAGAAAATAAATTAAAAGAATATTTTTTGGAGTTCTTAACGATATTTCTTGGGGTGGCGCTTGGTTTTTCGTATATATGATCACACTGAAATAGGCAGGGGGAGAGCAACAGATTTATAAAGGAACGATTATTCTTTTGCGATGATGAGTCGCATACATTCTTGATCCAATTGTTATTATCTTCAACATAATAAATTCTAACCGGCGATCAGCTATCTCTAAATTTGTGTCATGAAAGGAATGATATCATTATTCGGTTTCTTTTTTATGGCGCAGTTGACTTTTGCACAAAGCAATGCGGATAAAGAGGTGATTCTTATAAAATCTTTGAGGTCTGCTTCAAATGAAGCCCTCGCAAAACATGATGTAGACGGGATGTCAAACTACTGGCTCGACGACCTTGTGCTCATACGCGGAAATTCCTCACATCTCGTCGGGAAAGACACGATCGTTGCAGCCTGGAGAAAATTATTTAAAGATAATCCCAAAATCAGTTATGTAAGGGTTCCCGCTCAAATCACGATCAGCAACAACGATACACTTGCCTGGGAGACGGGTACCTGGAAAGCATCCAACTCATATAGTAATGGAGGGAGCTATAGTGCAATGTGGAAAAAAACAAATAACAAATGGAAAATTTTAGCGGAACTATTTGTTTCGCTTTTTTAAAGGATATTATTTAAAAGTCTGGTCAGCTTCTAAAATGGTTTTGTACAAAACATTGATCCCGTTTTTCATGTCTTCGGGTGAAGTGTACTCATCGGGGGAATGACTGATGCCATTTTTACTGGGGACAAATATCATCGCCGCGGGAGCCAATTTCGCCATATCCTGAGTGTCGTGTAAAGCGCCGCTTGGTAAATATATGGCTGTCAGGTTAAGCTCCTTCGCTGCTTTTGAGATCATTAGTTGTATCTCTTTATCGGTTTTCACCGGTTCTTCTACTTCCTTTGGAATAAAAACTATTTCAGTTCCGGTTAACCTTGCAATGCTGTCGGCTTTGTGTTGAATGATGTTAAAAATCAAATTCATTTTGTCAGCAGACAAGTCCCGCAAATCCAAACTGATAACAGCTTTTCCGGGAATTACGTTTGCGCCGCCGGGCGTTACCACTATTTGGCCAACTGTTGCAACCTGTCTGCCATCCATGCTTAAGGCAGCCTCATTAATGGCGATGATCAGTTTGGATGCTGTAAGCAAGGCATCTTTACGTTGATTCATAGGTGTCGTACCAGCATGATTGGCTTTTCCGTTTATGGTAATGGTATAAGGCTTCATTCCGACAATACCTTCAACAATACCAATATTGGTATTATCTGTTTCCAGGTTACCACCCTGTTCGATATGCAATTCAATAAAAGCTGCGATGCTGCCTCTTACAATTTTTGCCTTATCCAGTTCATCGGCATTACCTCCAACGTCATTTATTCCCTGCCGTAATGTTTTACCACAGTTCATGGTATTATTCAGCTCAGCCATGGATAAATGTCCGGTCATCGCCCTGCTGCCAATCAATCCTTCTTCTTCGTCCGTAAACAAGATCACTTCCAGTGGATGAATAGTTTCTATATGATCCTGATTTAAAATATCGATACATTCTATGGCGCCGATCACGCCAAGGTCACCGTCGTAAATCCCTCCATTGGGTACAGCATCAACGTGTGAACCAAATGCAACATAAGGCAGAGAGTTATTTTTGCCCTTTCTTCTACCGAAAATATTTCCGGCAGCATCAGTGGTTACAGTTAATCCGGCAGCTTGCATTAAGCCGATTATATATTTGCGGGCCTGTATATCACCGTCGCTGAAACCAACTCTTTTCATTACTCCCGGTGTATTAGCGCCGTAGGTTGCCAGTTGATTTATTCGGGTTTCAATCCTATGCTCATCTGCTAAAGTTTCGCTTTGCGCAGATGCCCTGTTTACAAATAGGCTGGCGATAAATACAACTATAAGAATCCTGGCCTTTGTCATTATATAGGGATAGAGAATAAACTGCAGATGATTTCAGTAAATTTAGTACATAGACTTCAAATTCATTGTTTGTAAAATATCTGTTTTTCATCTTCTATTCCGTCACCAATTCCTCGCAAACACACTAGAATCGGGCGACAGTACTTTTTGTATCGGGAAGTGACCACTCTTCGATAGATGCGCATTCCCTGCGGAGTACATTCGTTATAACAGTAATTCATTTGCCTTTTGTTGCTTTTCTTCGCCGGTAGTCACCTTTTCTATGCTCCTAATCTGTTACTAAATCCAGTTTTTGTGAATTGCCTGATTTTGGCGGTGAGATTATCGGTCACAATGATACCGTATGATACTTCATGATACGGAATGATACTGTATGATATGCCGGATACCCCGGGAAGCGAGACGGCCCTTATCGGGCGCATCAACAGAAAAATCAGGCAGTTGTTTGCCCTCTTCTATCATTCCGGTGTAATGAATCAATCCTTCTTTTTCATCATAAATATCAACACGAAACTGGTAAGCATCAAACAATAGATTTACATTCTGGTAATTTACAGCAATAATTTCCCTGAGCGAAAGCCGGGGCGTTATCAGATCGGCTATTTCATATAAACTACGAAGTTGACCGGTCCAATCAACATCAGTAACTTTGCGGCCATCAGCCAAACCTTATCCCGGGAAAATGTATTCGTATTTTATTGAGTTAGGATTGACCCTTGGGCTTTTAATGGCATTGCGTCTTTTTATTTTTTATAAAAAGACCAATACCAACACGTTGATGCTGGCGTTTGCGATTTTATGTGTTTGGCATAATGTGCTGACCAGCTGGCTGAACGAAACCCGGTTGATCCTGCATTTTCCCTATCTGATGCGAACCGGATTTTTGTCAAGTTACCTGATCGCCCCTTTTGTTTACATCTACGTCCGAAATTCGTTTTATCCGGGTCATTTTTGGAAGAAGACGGACTGGATTCTATGGCTACCATCACTTTTTTATTTGATTGACCTATTTCCTTTTTTTATCAGCAGCCCGGAACAAAAGATCGCGGTCTTTAATTCGAGTCTGAGCAATTCATCCCGGTACTTTGAAGTAAATGAAGGCTGGATTGCATTAAGAGGTTTTCATTTCACCTTTGTTTACATCTGGTCATTCATACTCCAGTTATTGCAGATCAGAATGATTATCCGGAACCGTCATGTTAAGGACGTGAAAGAAGATCCAGGGAATAAACCTCTTTTTTGGTTTCTGGTTGTTATCACATTATGTTATTTACCGCTAAGCCTGCCGGGTTTATTAGGCAGATTGTTGCATTTACCCTCGTTCACACTGCATTATGTTAGTGCATGCCTCACGATCAATTTGTTAGCCACTACCTTATATTTGTTTTATTACCCCCGCATACTTTATGGTTTCGGGCCAAGGCCTGCGAAGGTCGATATGGTCGGTAATATTTCGGTAACAAACATAAACGGGAATGCAGAGATTAAAAAAGAGGAAAGCCTGCCGCCCCCTGTTTCCTCCAAAGGGTATATCAGAAATTCAGATTTTCAGGATATCATCGCAAAACTGGAAAGGTTTATGGCCGATAAGACGCCTTACCTTGATCAGCGCTACAGCATTCACGATCTGGCTGCCGATGTTGGAATCCCCGTTTACCAGTTATCCCCGATCATCAACCAGTATTACTCTGATAACTTTAATTCCTGGATCAATAAATTCCGGGTGGATTATTTTATTTTGTTATGGGAAGACGAGTCAAACCGGGAATTGACCATTGATGCCCTGGCCCGAAAATCCGGTTTCTCCAACCGGGTGACATTTATTAATGCCTTTAAAAAAGAGAAAAAGACCACTCCGACCATGTACCTGAAAAAATAATGACAGGTTTCGGGGTATCGATTGTAAAGAATCATCAATTATTTACCGCCCAGCTTGCTCATTTGTAAATAATTGGTGATTGTTTACCAATTGATACCCTTGTTATTTTGGTATCCCGGTCCGGGGACTTTACTTTGACTCCACGAGTCCCTGAACCCGTTAAAGTTTTTTGGATTTAGCAGTGGTTTTTGGTTCGGCCCTATTTTATTTATGTCAGCTGACAGGTGGTCGCGAGCGTGGAGCCGGTTAAATTATGTGCCATTAACCATTGAACCTTTCCAATCGGCCCACCTCGAGACCCCTGCACAGCTGATCTGTCGTTCGTTTCATTAGAAAAGCCGTGAAGGCGTTTAATTATGGAAACCCCTAAAATGCATTCCGACATTCTTAAACAAATATTTGCCAGTAAGAATAGTAAAATTTTGGAAAAATACAGAGAAAGTATAACGACCATTATGCTGGGGCTGGACATTTTGGAGGATGTAAACGATTCCCCGAAAAATAAAGACCTCGTTCAAATTATCCGGCACAGCTTTGATCGGATATTTGAAATCTTTTTAGAGGATGAAAAAATGACCAGATAAATCACCCTTGGTAGACTCAGATATTTAAATGCTTCTAAAGAAGCCATCCTTGTATGTATGTAATATTTACTGAATCGCCACTAATTCCCCGCAAACCCATTAGAATCGGGGGACGGTACTTTTTGTATCGGGAAGTGACCACACAACGTAGACCACTTATAAGACATAAGGATACACATATGATATGATGCGATAAAGTACAGCCTATTTCATTCCTTTGAAAGTGGCGTAAATAGCCATGGCATGTCCATGTCCCAGATCAAAATCTTCTTTCAGCCATTTTACAATTTCTCCTGCTTTAACTGTTGGCTTAAGATTCCCTTTTTCTAAAAACCCTTTTTGTATAGCCAGCTTCTTAAAGTCAGATGGTGTTTTACCAGTCTTAGTTTTTATATTGTCTATGTAAGCTTGAAAAGACATGTTTCTGGAGTTGAATTTAATAAAATAAGGCAACAAAAAAATTTTTCGAAATCATGTGATTTTTTCGATGAGCTCAGGGACGTTTTCATTTGTTATTTTTTTATTATTTCAATGCGATACAAAGATGCGCCGGGAAAACAAAATGGATGCTATATGTAAGTGACAAAATTAGGGGCGTTTTGCGACAGGATCCGGTCTGGTAATCGCAAAGAAAATATGATATATGCAAAGTCTTGGTTTATAGAGAAAATTTGCATAGATTGATTTACCATTGATAATTTTTCAACAACTCTTCCAGTCAGCGTTTTAATTCTACCCTTGTAAAAAGTGAAACACTATGATGTAGTTTTTTATCTTGTTGCATTCTACGTCAGGATAATATAGTGGCCGCGATAAAAAAAAGACCAACCCGCTTACAACTTTACGCCGAAAACGATTCCACGAAGTCTTGTCTAAAATTGATCTGGTTACCCTTTGGTAAGCATTCTCCGAGTTCCTGTGGAAGTATGATTTTATTCTTCAACCTTTAAATTTTATTTTATGAAACAGATTTACAATGTTTATGCGTGGAAGTCCATTCTCATAATCGTAATTCTTGTAATTTTGAATAGTGCTGCGATGGCACAAGTACCATCGGATACCGCCAAAGCGAAGGTGGATACGACCACCATGTTGCCAGCCGACACCGTTAAGCCGACACAAGCTGCTGCCACAACCCCTCCCGCTTCGGAAAAAAAAGCGAAACCAAAGCAACTCAATTTTTATATTGGCGGAAATTCTAACACTATGTCCGGTTCCACAGCTAGTTACAATGCAAATTCGGCTCTTGGCTACCAGTTAGGAGTTGCCTTTAAAAAGGGTAGTTTCACGTATTGGCAGGTTGGACTCATGTATAACTATTCTGCTTACGGTTTTAACACCGTTGCATCTAACATAGACACGGGTAAACTCAATATTCAGGCCCTCGATATTCCGGTGACTTTGGGTATTAACTTTCTGTCGTTTGCCAAGATAGTTGGTCTTCGCGCGTTTGTCAGCGCAATACCCGCATTTACTCTTGGTGTCGGCAATAATGGTTTTGGCATTAGCAAGGACGATGTCAATTCATTTGTATTTTATGTTGGTGGGGGAATCGGAGTGGATATTTTTTTTCTAATGATTGATATTGGTTACAATTATGGAACAGGTAGCCTCATGAAGAATTCTGCCAGCAGTACGAATCCGGGCCAGGCATATCTGAATTTGGGATTCAGATTTTGAAAAATCGAGTTAGTTCCAGACATAAGAGTCATTAACCTTAATCCGTTTTTACTACCGTAATTTTGAATTCACTATTATTGGTGTGGCTTTATTTTGTCCGGCTGCGACCCCTATGACCTGCATCGGTATTTTGTTAGGCAGTTCAATACAAATTGCTCTTTTTATCGCACCCGTACTGGTAATCCTGAGTACATTCATTGGTCCGTGACAATTGAACCTTACATTCCCCAGGTCATTAATTGAGGTTTTGTTCCTGACGGTCATTCTCGGGGCTATGATTGTCGGTGACGGACGTTCCAATTGGTATAAAGGTATTCAGCTGATTATAATATACCTGATCATGGGCATGATGCTCTATGTTATTCAGCCGTTTGAACAGTGACGCGTTCCTCATTCATTTCTCAATGAGCTTACAGGAGAATGGAACTCAACCTGGCTTTAGAAGTTTCATAATTATTGTCGATCCTGTGTTTCGAAAAAATGCTACTACTGAACTGCCTGGCTCAGAGTTTTTTTTAGGCGGATGAAATTTTTTTATATAATAAGGAATAAGGTAACTTAGAATGGGAATGCCGGGAGTGACTTGCCGAGGGCGCTCAATATAAAAAAAAATTGCATGAAAAAGTACATTACTGAATTTATTGGCACTTTTTTCCTTGTATTCGTTATTGGAATGGCTGTCCTCGGAGGTAAGGGCGATTTTGCTCCGTTAGCGATTGGCTCAACTTTAATGGTAATGATTTATGCCGGCGGACATATTTCAGGGGCGCATTATAATCCTGCAGTGACATTGGCTGTTTTAATTCGCGGCAAAATTTCCGTTGCAGAAGCCATTATCTATATGATAGTGCAAATAATAGGAGCTTGTGTTGCGTCATTAGTAGTAATGTATCTTATGAATGATAAAATTGCCGAACAGGCTGTTGAAATGGCCAATAATTCAAAAGGATTGCTTGCAGAATTCCTGGGCACTTTCGCCCTGGCTTATGTGGTGTTGAATGTGGCAACTGCTAAAGGAACAAGTGGTAACAGCTTTTATGGACTTGCCATTGGCTTCACTGTGTTAGCCATGGCACTTGCTCTCGGTGTCATGTCCGGAGGTGCGTTTAATCCTGCGGTGGCTATCGGCATTAGTATAATGAAAATGATCTCCTGGAATGCTATTTGGATATACCTGGTTGGTTGTTTTGGAGGCGCTGCCCTGGCCGCTATTGTATTCAGGATGAACAACCCGGATGATATATAGACCTATCGACTATATAAACCAGTCAGTCCTATGACCTGTCCTCGGGGAAACTGGTGATGTTATAGATAGGTATTAAAGACAATATAGATATGTAGAGATTCAATTCGTTTGTATTTTTTAACCATAAATATTATAGAGATGAAAAAAGCAATGATTTTATTTGTTTTGATGATCGGCATTTCAAGGATATCATTTGGTCAAACCTGGCAGCAAACATGGAGTGAGATGTCAAAGGAAGAAAAGATGATGAAGTTGAAGGGTTTCCGTGCCGATAACCAGAAATTCCTGAAGGATAGCCTGGGCATGACAAGCAAACAGTTAAAGTCGATTGACAGCGTAAATTCGGATTATATGGTAGCATTAGACCGAATTCACAGTGGTTCAGGAACCGATGATGAAAAATTAGCAAAGGCGCAGGAACTCACTAAAAAAAGAGGAGCGGACCTGGATAGCATTATGGGCGAGGTCTCGCATATGAAGTTTACAAAATATGTGTACGCTAAATTACAGAAGGCACAAGAATAAGACGTCAATCCGTTCCCTCACCGCAAACCCACTGGAATCGGTCCATGGCAATTTTTATATCGGGAAGTATCCAACGTGTGTTGGACAATTTTCCCACATTATGCAGATAAAATATCGCGTTGCATATGCACGCTGGATATATTTTCTTACATTGGACTAAATTTAATAAAATAAATGATTTTCGTTTTTCTGCTATAAAAAAAATTCTGTGCAGATAAAATAGACTATATTTTTTTATTGCTATTCTTCACACCCTCTGAAAATTTCATCCCGGTTAGCACTTGATTACACGGCCCCTCATCCTGCAGTACTTGTTACCTGCATTAATTTTCTTATATCAATGAGTCATTATTAAATAAAATATATAATCATGAAAAAAGGTACCGAAATATTTTCTGTGCAGGGCTTCAAAACAACAGCGGCCGCTGCACTGATCAGCCTGTTCAGCATAGCAAATGTACAGGCGCAGGATACAAAAGGACAGGCTGTCGTTTCTACCGAAACGGTCACCGCCACAGTAGTCAGTGTCAACCAGAAAACAAGAGAGGTTACCGTCAAAATGGAAAACGGCGATGTGCACAGCTTCATTGCCGGTGACGAGGTAAAGAACCTTCCACAGGTAAAGAAGGGCGATATCATTACGGCGGTTTATACGGAAGCGATTGCCTATGAGGTCAAGAAACACGGTACAGCCGGGATGACAACCACTTCAGCCGCTCAATCTGCCCAACCAGGCTCGAAGCCCGCAGCCGTAATGGCACAACAAACGACTGTTACGGTTAAAATCACCGCGATCGACACCCAGGCGCCGACTGTTACTTTTATGGGACCGAAAGGGAATAAGGAAACGATCAAAGTTAGAGACCCGAAAAATCTGAATGGCGTGAAAGTCGGCGATATGGTGGACATTACTTACACGGAATCGCTCGCAATAAAGGTGGATGAGGCACCCAAGAAATAAACTGAACGATTTGAAAAATCGAAATAGCCAACTCAAACCGGTTATCATGGTAACCGGTTTTTTTTCTGACAAATTCGGTTTACAAACAAAAATTTTTGTTAAAAGATATTTTTTTTTACTTTTAGTGAATATAGGTTGAAAATTTTTAGTCCTCGATAATTAATCCAAAGTACTCAGGGTAGAAAGCTGGTCAGATTAGTATAGCAGAAGGTTCGTTTCTAAACAGCGCTATTATTTATTAAATCCTGTTACCTTTTTGAAATATGCCAGGTGGGGTGGTCCAGAGTCTGTAATACCTTTTTTAGTATTTCGGGCAATGATCGGGTGGCTCTGCTTGTTGGAGATTTCCATTTTTTGGTGAGCAACTATTTCGGATATTCCCTTCTGCAATATGTAACAGTACGAGACAATCACAATTAAATTGTAAAAAATGAACACAAAATTTTTATTGATTTCCTGTGGAATGCTAGTCCTTTCATCCGCATGTAACAATGCCAGTGACTCCAAAACAGCCACAACTGATTCAGCAAAACCCGTGGCAACGGATACGGTGGCTGCGGTAGCACCGGCTGAACCACCTGCTCCGGTTATTGACAGCGCTGCCATTACCAAAGAATATTTAGCAGCAAGGAAAAGTACGAAAAAGGGTAAACCAAAAAAACAAGGTGCTAATACGGTGGAAATAACAAGCGAACCACCGATGCCTACTCATGAAGCCCTGGAACAACCAAAGCCAACAGCGGCCCAGCCTGCCCCTATGGTAATTCATACAAAAGAGTATGTATATTATACACCCTCCCAAAAACCCGCTTACCCCGGTGGCGATCAGGCTTTAGCAGCGTTTATATCCGGACGCGTAATTTATCCTGAAGAAGCATTGAAATACCATGTTGAGGGTACCGTGTTTGCTGAAGTCTACCTCGATAGTATAGGTAATGTAACAAAAGTTGAAATCCCCGGAACACATCTTGGTAGTGGATTGGAAGAAGAAACGGTATCAGTCCTGACAGCATCACCCAGATGGCATCCGGCGAAAGAAAATGGTCAGTATGTCAGATCAAAGGTTACCGTTCCGGTCACATATAAAATTGATCATTGATATTATTTTTATTGAAAGCGGGCCGGAAGATGTATTTGATTCTTTGAAGGAAAACATAACCCGGCGATAGCGCAGTTCAATAAGAATTCATTCTGTCAGATCAAACGATATTTTTATCGCGGCCTTCCTTCTTGAGGCGGGCCGCGATTTTTTTTATTTACTGATTACTGCCGGCCATTCTACAGTCGCGACCTATTTTGACCGGCTTTTCTTTTCTCTCAGGTCTCTGTATCGCTGTAAAGCCTGGTAGGATCTATAGTACATGTAAATATTACTCACGTACTGTACCGTTTCCCGGCCGATATGATGAGCCGCTAATATTTCTACGTTGTCAAACCAAACATTTGGGTCAAGTCCTCTTGCCACGGCTCCTCTTCGTAATTTTCTGACATTGCCAGGTCCGCAATTATACGCTGCAAGGGCAAAAAGTTGTTCGTTCAGAGAATCCATTTGCTCCCTGGCAAAATATTGATCAATCAAATAGCGCATGTATTTTACACCGGCACGGATATTATTGTCGGGGTTTTTGATATTGGGGATACTGATGGGTGGATGTGAAGCCGTGGAAGGCATCAACTGCATGACACCCACCGCACCCATATGACTCACCGTTTGTTGCTTTAGCTGTGATTCCTGAAATCCCTGGGCCGATAATAACAACCAGTCCAGGGAATAGGTTTGTCCATATTTTTTGAACAGGGATTTAAACCGGTCCAGATCTGCCAAGGCTTCCCGGCTATTGGCATTGCGTAACCGGCCTTTATCTTTCAGGAATTTATCATAGATCATATTTCCGGTCGTAGTCCCTTTTTTGATCGTGCTTACAAACCGGTTGACCGCAGATTTCAATTTGGGAGAATTTTTCCTGATAGCCCACCCATAGGACACATTACTGTCCACAGCAATATTTGTATATACTTTCAGCTTGGTATACGCACTATTCCATAGCTTTCCCAGATCTTCGGGAACTACAGTGAAAGGAACCATTCCTTCATTTACCATTGCCAGAATATCTTCTGATTCAAGGTAAGGATCAGTGAAGTCAATAAACATGGGTTTGCGACCGGCTTTCCGAAATGACTCATTGAGCCTGATCAGGGAAGCCTGAAAACTGGTGTTTTCCCGCACAAATACATGCTGACCCGCGAGATCCTCAATGGAACGGATAGCCGGCGCCCCCGGGCCGCCCACAACTATATCTTTTATACCGGTTATTGTAGGTGACGAAAAATCGACCAGCTTCTCCCGCTCAGGTGTGATCGTATATCCTGAGGCAATCATGTCCGCGTGTCCGCCCGTTAACATGGGAAGAATATTTTTGCGGCTGACCGGAATGAAAATCACACGGATTTTTGGAGGATAATATTTTAATTGTGTGTTCAGTTCCTTTTCAAACAGATTGACCAGTTCAAAAGCAAGTCCATATCTTTTCATCCCTTCAACGTAGTAGTAGGTTTTTGAATAGGGAACAAGTACACGAACATATCCCCGGGCGATTATACTATCCAGGTCGCCAAATGCTGTATTGGCTACTCCCAATACGTTATCATCAGATGCCCAGTGAAAATAGGGAACGCTGTCACCGCTTGCATTTATTTCATATGACTCGGAACTGTCCGCACCAGCCTGGTTAGTGAGTGCAACTGCTGATGAATCGGCTTTTGATTTTTTGGATCCTTGACTACATGCAAAATGACAGGCATTTGCCAGTAATAATAAATGGAAAAGGATCAAACGTCTCATACTTTGAATTTTGTGCAATTCCCGGGCTTATCGAAATGTAGGATATTATATATCTTTTCAAGGCCAGAACAGTTTAATATCGGTATCGGATTATTCCTTGAATGTCCAATAAATACCCACATTAAATACCGGACCCAATGAGTTCACATTTAAACCAAAGTTGCTGACAGAGTTTTTAGTGGAGTCGTATTTTACAGATTCATAAGAGTAGCCGAACAATCCGTATTGTCCCACCACCGTAAAGGTTTTGCTCACGGCATAAGCCGCTCCCAACGAAAGATTTAGTCCCCATCCGCTGAGCGTACCGCTCTGGCTATTTACTTTCGTACTTCCGGCCGTGAAATTGCCGACGATTCCGGTAAACAGGGAAAATTTATCGCCCACCGGATAGAATCTTCTCAGGTAGATAACCGGAGAAAAGGTTGTTTCTGAAGTGTTGGTTGAATTGGATCCACCAAGATTTAGCGCAAAACCGAGCTGCAGGTTGTTCTGAAGAAAAGTACCCACTTCAGGGGCTACACTCCATGTGGTGGTGGTGACATCTGAAGACCCGGTATTTTTTTCTGTCTTGGAATTGAATCCCAGCTGACCACCTATATACCAACTGTTTTTTTGTGCATAGCCAACTGAGAAAGCAAAAAGACAAATCAAAAGTGCAAATATAGACTTGTTAATCATGGCCAGAGGTTTAATCATGTTTTGTAGAATATATAATGCATTGACATTTCATAGAAAAATATTCTATAGATCTCTATTTTATATATCTGACCTTAACCGGGATTTTTATTTGGTGAACGGCGTGTATTTGAATTTCTGTCCACCCACCGACGCTTCATACATTAAGCCTCCTTTTTGCTGGGTGAATATGAGGACACCGTTGGCATATTTTGCATCTGCGGACGCACCTGCTTTGGCCGCCACCGCCGAAACCTGGGCAGAGAATTCGAATTTATTTTCTTTGAAACGGTCCAGTGTCGCCTTGTCCTCAAAAAATACAACTTCCCGGTAAGCCTGTCCGCCAAACTGGAAGCCGACAGTAACCTGGGTCATCTGGGCCTTGCCTATAATAACACCTTTTTCATAAACAATTCCCCCGCCTGAAGCGCCGCCTACGCCAACCGCACCCTTCCCAACATTCGGGAACACCACATATCCATAGTCATTCTTAAAGCGTTTTTTCATCAGGGAGTCTGTATGAGTAAAATCCTTAATGCCCTTCTTGCTGTCTTCTATCAGTTTCTTGTCCTTATCCGTCTGACCTGACGAAACGGTCCATACCGAAGCGAATACAAATACCAAAACTGACTTAAGAACTAATTGAATCAGATTCTTTTTCATATTACAGGTTTTATAAGTGAATTGGTTGGGTACACGCTGTACTGAAAGAACATCTTCCAACTACGCGCATTACATTTTAAATGCATCAAATTCATTCAGGTGATCGAAGGGACAGATTGAATAAACATTGATTCCGGACACATGTCAAAATGATTTAATACCTGACATTTCCGGATGGGTTTCGTGGGGAAGGGTAGGAGTGAATGTATAGTAGCCAGCCTCTCAATTCCAAGCATTAATTGAATAGCAAGTTAGGCGTTTTTATATTTATTTACAATTTCACAAAAAGAAAATGCCGGCCGGATTGGCGATAATCCCGGAAACAGGATTCAAAAATTTAGATCTTATCTCATTGATAAGTAATCGGGATTTAATTTAATTGAGACCGGGAAGTAACGCGACTTACGGCCTGACCCTTCTGGTTTTTCCTTTGCTGTTTGTAATTTCTATTGAAGACATGCTACTGTCAACAGGGATAAACCTTGCGGATTGAGATAAGAAAGAATTTCCATATCCGGTTTCGCGTTTTTGATGTCTTCCATCTTTGTATACAATGATTGCACTGACGTCGTCTGCATATAAGGGTAAGAAACTGTAGTTTTTATTTAATTGAAAAACTTTTAAAGGTCCTTTATTCTGGCTGGCCGCTATTAGATATTTTCCTTCGCTGCTTCGAAACTTTACGAGTGCTTTGCCATTCTGGGGAATAAAAATCCCACTTTGTAATATATTGAGCGGGGTAAATTTTCCCTTGCCATCCCCTTTTAGAATTAATCCATTCAATGCATCATATCGCCCGTACGAAGGCACAGTTGCATAATCATTTGTGTTCATGCAAATATCCAGATTGCCGTCGCCATCAAAATCGTCGGTTATCATTCCATTGATTGCGGAATATTGCGCCATATCGGGCAAGGGCTCCATCGTAAAAGTTCCGTTTCCGTTATTTCTTATAAAGGAACTTTTGAAATTATTCGCCGAGTATTTAATGGAATTCTCCATTTCCCATGGCATGAATAATTTATCAAAGGTCGCCTCGCCAAATTTTTTATAAGTCAGAAACCTTTTTTTCAGAAAAGGTAATTGTGAAATGACATCATCACGCGCATCGGTTACAAACTCTTTTTTCTCACCACCCTGTTTATCTTTTATAAACGAAGTAAGCATGCATTGCATGATTCCCTGGTTGTAAAAATCCCTTGCATAGACAGATACAGGATATTTGTCACTCGCTTTGTAAAAAGAATTTTCTCCCAGGTTGCTAACCACATAATCAATATCGCCGTCATTATCGAAATCTCCGGCGGTGATACTATTCCACCAGCCAATTTGATTACCAATTTGAGAAGATGCCGTAATATCCCTGAATTGCCCATGATCGTTTTTCAAAAATTTTATCGGCATCCATTCTCCTGCCAATACCAGGTCCTGCCAGCCATCATTGTCAAAATCGGTCCAGATGGCATCACAGACCATTCCAACATTCAACAATGGAATAGCCACCCTGGATGTTACGTCAGTAAATATTATTTTGCCATCTCTTGAGTCATTGCGATAAATGGCACAGGAAACCGGTCTGGGATAATTCCAGGGATATACGCGACCGGCGATAAATAAATCCAGATCACCATCATTGTCATAATCGATGGCTCGAACGCAGGATTTGCTCGTGAAATTCCGCGGGAGCGTTGTCATATTGAGTGTGAAATTCCCCTTACCATCATTGAGGTATAATTTGTCCTCATACGCCAGGACCATTGGGAGCATTTTCATAACCACCGGTCGCTATAAAAAGATCCAGGTCGCCATCATTATCGGCATCAAAGAGAACAAGGCCCATATCATCCCAGTTTTTTTTATTTTGCCCGGGCAGGATATTCTTGTTTATAAATGTTCCATCTTTTTGTTGAAGCAATAATGTTGTAGGATTGGAACCGGAACCGCCAATGAAGATGTCATCCAGACCGTCATTATTTACATCACCTACAGCCATAGCAGGTCCGTATTCAGAAAATTTGTGTGGTAATAATTTTTGGATACTGAAATCTATAAAATCTTTTTTCTTATGCTGATAATGTATTCTCGCTGAATCTGTGATGGGTTGAAACCATGGGTGATTGGGTGCGGGAGGATTTTTCCAGTTATATAATTCTTTGGCAGTTTTATAACTAACCGTCATTCTTTGATTGGCTGCCACATTTAAAAAAACTTGTTTTTTCCCATCCGGCCATTTCACGACCATGGAGTCGATCCTGGATATTTTTCCCAAACCGAAATGTGCATCCATTGGCATGGTGGAAAGATAACCGCGATAAGGTGTTTCCTCAATACACCTGCTGCTTTCCATCATAATATAATTCGATCCAGGTGCCGAGGCCATTTCGGTTCAATGAATCACCTATTAATTTTACAGTGAGATAATTCGATGTATCCGGGGAAATATTCCTGTAAACAAAAGCCTCATCATTGATATTATTGATGACGAGATCCAGTTTACCATCATTATCCAGGTCCGCATAGGCTGCACCGTTAGCGAAAGACGATGTTGTCAGACCCCAGTTGTCCGTAGACATCGGTAAATGTCGCATCGCCTTTATTCTGAAAGGCATAATGTTTCAGTTTAACCTGTGGTATTTTACCAAGTACTTCTTTCTTTGTAGTATATCCGAATGATTTTTCGCGGAAGGCAATAAAATCGTGATCCGTCAGGTCTTTCGGAAAGCCATTGGTAACAATGATATCCCGAAATCCATCATTATCAAAGTCCTGAACGAGTGGCGCCCAGCTCCAGTCCGTAGAGGAAATACCGGACCAATAGCCAATATCACCGAAAATCGGGTCACCGGCAGAATCATTTTTTTCAATACGCGGCCCCATATTCAGTTGCAGCGTATTGCGTACATATTGATATTGATAGCCGAAAGAATCATTATTGCGATAATTTTGATAATTGTATCCCGACATCAGTAATTTTTTCCTGTAATTGTCTTCGGGGTCCATATCCATTTCTACCACATCCGAAAGGCCATCGTTGTTGATGTCGATGACGTCCTGTCCCATACCATTGGCAGAAGTATGTTTGAAATAGGTCGCTGCTTTGTCAGTAAAAGTGCCATCATGGTTATTGATATACAGGAGATCATTCGAAAGAAAATCATTTGCTACAAAAATATCTTTCCAGCCATCTTTGTTGAAATCGGCAATCGTTGCACTGTGGCCATATCCTTCAATCGTTACACCGGCCTGTTTTGTAACATTCGTGAACACGGGATGATGTAATGTCGGGCTCCAGTCATTGCGGTATAAACGACCGGTACTTGGCGCGGAACCATCTTTTATTTTTGGACGATAGACAGAAGGGTTCCTATCCTGGTCCATTTCATTTACGGTGATGTATACATCGAGGTCGCCGTCATTATCATAATCAAAAAAAGAAGCCATGGTCGAATAGGAGTCATCATTCAGACCATATTCTTTTGCCATCTCCTTAAAAACAGGAATGCCCTCTTTATTTACACCCTGGTTTATATACAGCAGGTTTTGCCTTTTCTCCGCTTCCGGTAATATAGTGGCGCAAACATAGATATCCAGCAGGCCGTCGTTATTGATATCAACAACGGCAACACCGCGGCACCATTGCTTGTTGCCATTTACATGCGCGATATCCGTAACGTCTTCAAATTTAAAATCCCCTTTGTTTAAATAAAGCTTACAGGGAACCTGGTTGCCCGTAAAATAGATATCCAGCAGGCCGTCATTATTAAAGTCACCGATACCCACACCCCCGCCATTATACATATTGGGGAGATCGAATGGATTGATGGTATCGTTCTCGACGATATGATTGTTGAAATGTATATTGGAATGATCAGAAGAAACGAGTTGAAATAAAGGCTTATTTCTATTACATGAAATGATCAGAAAACATGAAAAGATAAAAACAATAGTAGCCTGGATTTTCATTTAAAACCTTTACTGGGCAATATCATGCATAGAACAAATCTACAAAAAAACTGTGCCTGTTACTATAATTGGCATAGTTTTGCGTACTATTAAAACTAAAAAAAACATCATGAAAAAATTATTGTTGATAGCGGCAATTGCCGGTTTTACTTTTGCATGTAATGATGGCTCCAAGTCATCAACGTCTACTACTGATACGACCGCGGTTGCGCCTGCCGCGCCTGCCGCCGATTCTTCTGCTTCTGCGTACACAAGCATTGAAAGATGGATTGATGACCATGAAAGATGGCAAGATGATGATCGTAAAGGGTGGTGCCTGGGTAGCCATGGATGCCCCGGTAACCTGTACGAATGGCCGCAAGGTTGATGTAAATGGAGAAGTTTCCAAAGGAGATAAGAAAAGAAAACTGGAAGAAGGAATGATGATTGACAATGACGGCCAGATCAAGGACAAGGACGGAAAACTGGTGGATACCAGCGGTTGGGATTAATAAATATCTTGTAAATAAATAATAGAAAAAGCCATCCCGGTTCAACACGGCTGGCTTTTTTTATTTTATCACAGTATAGTTGCCTACGTAGATTTTTGAATTATTATGAAAGGTTTGCCAGGAATGCCAGAATTCATTGTATGACTGAACCGGCAAAAGCTTTTTGCCTTTTAGCAATCCGCCGATGCAAACACCATCCATATTCCAGGTCGAATTTGTTTTTTCATCAACCAGTAAATCATTGTTGCCCGCGATTTGAAAACTGAGCACGGAATCATTTACCCGGCGATCATATACATGAAAAGAAGTTGAATCTTTTTCGATGGTTAACAGGATCGGCAATCTGTCCACCGAATCCTGGATAATTCTTTTCTGCACCAGTTCATTCCAGTCATATGCCTTTGAAGAAAAATTATTCTTCACGCCAACAATCCATGATTTGGGTTCCCAGGAATCGGTATCCCTTCTCACCAGACTACTCAGCATCGTGCCCCTGTCATAATCTTCCAGCTTGAAATAATTATCCATAAAAATGGTATCCGGTTTCATCACCAGGGATTCCGGATATTCCCTGAGCCATGCATCCCAGGTCAGTTGCGTTGATGGAAATTCTTTTAATTGATATCCTTTCAACGGACCCGCAATCGCCGTTCCGGTTGCCTGCTGCCACCAGCTTTTGGTTGTAGCATCTTCAAATACGGCATTGAAATGATCCATACCGACAAGGCGGAAAGATTCCAGTTTTCCATTCACGATCGGACTGTATACACGTCCTGACCGGCAAACGGTACAGTACGTGATCATCACCGGCGTTTTTCCAATCGTGTCCATCACCTGGTGATGATATCCGATCAATTGTATGGGATATGCTTTTGCATGACCATCGATCACTACGCCAATGATCAGTTTTGATTTTTCCATGGCGCTGTTGGAAGCAACCGTGAAGGATTTATTTACCGGCTGATGAAAAATATTTTCAGCCTGCAACCGAAAATTGAAAAAGAAAAATACGAAGGCATAGGATATCACAATCAGTGACAAAAATATTTTTTCCCAGGTTCTGCCATTTTTAAAAGCAACGATCAGGGCAAAACATATAAGAAACAATGCGAGGATCCGGATCCATACTATGGATTGATCCAGCCAGTATGCAAAGGAAACTGTATTGTTAACCTGGCTGCCCGGAAAAGGCATAACAAAATAAACGCGTAATATTTCAGCAGAAAACAGGAGGAAGAGTGCTATGAATAGAATCAGGCGCTTCAAATAAAAGGGGATTTTCTCGGAAAATGCAAAAGCAGGTTTTAGCGTAATGGCAGCAGCAATTCGTTTCACAGTCGTTTGGCTAATTGACAGGTAAGTTAAGGCAAATAGGTAAGGAAACCAAAGGGGCCAGCGCCCGATGAGTGGGGATGCCCGTGTCAGACTTCCCAAAAATACCCGAAACTGTTGTTGATTAAAAAGGGAAGCTGCATCAGCCCGATACAGCTTCCCCGGAATAACCTTACAACGTTACTTCCAATGTTCCTTTGTTACCGGGAACATCGGTTGCAGTGGCTTTGATCTTGCTACCGGTCAGCGGGTTGTTAGCCTGCGTGGCCGTATAGGTCCAGTCAAGTCCATTTGTCAGTTGTACTGCATTGCCTTTTTCCAGTAGTGTGCCGTTCGCGGAGTGGATTTCCACCTGCAAACCGGTCACTCGAAAATCATCCACAGCCCGGATCTGGATCTGGCTGCCGATGACACCCGTATAATTACTGGTGTCAATGATTCTGACTACTGGTGGAGATAAGAAATCTTCCATCGCACGGCTATACAGGTTCTGCCTTGGTCTCAAAGCAGCGGTGTATGCGTCTTTGATCCCCTGGTCCTGACCTTTCACAATTGCCTTAGCATATATTGAAGCCACAAGGAATTTATCTTGTGCTTCCGCCTGGGCAGGCGTGCTGTTGCCTTGTCTGCCTTTTGGCGCTTTAGCAACGACCGTTTTACCCTCCCAATCGCGGAATACAAGTTCTTTTCCAAGCGCGCCTCTCAATTTACCAGTAATGACACTGTTATTGGAATTCGCCATGATATTAGATTTTAAATGGTTAATAAATAGGGTTTCCGACCTCAAACACTGACTGGGAGAGGGTTTCCGGGTTTGTGCTTCCCGGTTGCCCTGCACAAAAAACTCTTCATCAGTGTTCGATACAACAAATATATAATGGCATTCTTGCGATTTCTTCGAAAAAGGGGCATCGTCGAAGAATCCCGGTGATACAGGAAACCAAAAACTGTGATAGAGGATACCAAACGCTGTGACGATATGCGATTTTAACCCGGAATTGACTTGTTGGCTACTCTTTGGGTACCCGAAAGGAACTCTTTGGGTACCCGGAATCCGGGTAGGCAATGACTATTCAAAGAGAATGCATCGGGTACCCAACCCGGTAAAAAAGACGGGTCAATCCCATTTCCCGAAGGATATTTTTTAAATTGGAATCATTTTAACCCAAACCTCTTCCATCATGATGAAACCAATTTTTATCTGGCAAAAACAAAAACCAATAAAAAGAATCGATCCTGAAAATGTGCTATATCTCGCAACGAAAGGAAATTATACCAGGTTATATTTTCCTGACAAATCGTTTTTAGTCGTGCGATCATCTCTGTTTGCTGCATTAAAAAAACTTCCTGAGGGCATGTTTATCAGGATAAGCGATTCAATGGCGGTTTCAGTTTATCACATAGATAATATCAGAAAATATTATTTAGTCCTTGCCGGGGAAACCAAGACCATTGGGAGGCCATATTTTAGTTCGGTATTAGAACAACTCAATGTGATTGGGAAAGAATAAGCACGTGGGTAGAAAGTAGTTGGGACGTGAATCAATTTTTTTGACCTGCTTCTATCGTAAAGCAGGATATTCCTTATAGAGCTCTTCGACTAATTCCTTTCGATATCCTGGCGTATGGCTGTAGATGATGATTGCTTCACCGGCTTGTACCAGTTCATTATTGACGACCTTGCAGGCCACGAGTTTTTCAGTGTTCTGCCAGATACCCGGATCATAGTCAAACGCTTTCTGATAGAAATACAAAGCGCCCCGCAGATCGCCCAAATTCATTACAACATTTCCCCTGAAATAATTCAGGAAAGGATCGATGTGGAGTATGGTATCCAGTTTATCGATCGCTCTGCTGTACTCTCTGTAGTTTTTGGTTTTTGCATATTCATTCATCAGGAGCAAATAAGGCGTGGGCTCTTCCGGAAATAAAGAAATATATCGGTCGGCGGATTTCCTGAATAGTTTTTCGCTGAGGTGTTCGCAGGCCAGCATATACTGAAGGGAGAGGTGCTTGTCTTTCTGGGCCTGCTCATCGAATTTTTCGAAAGCTGATCTTGCCGCACTGTAGTTTTTATTACTCCATGCATTATCGAATATTATCCCATATTTATTCCCGGATGTCAGTGTGGCATGAGCCTCTGTTGTATCAGTATCCGGGATTATATATGAAAACAGACTCGCATAGGATTCACCGAGCTCATAAGAAAATATATCGGCTGCCCTGATAGAGTCTTTCACTTTTATTATGGTGATATCCTGGTAATTAAATCCGCCATCACCGAAGACCCTGAACAAAAGATGCATTTCTTCATTCTTCACAAAACTGCGGACCAGATTAAAGCTTCCGTTTTTTGTGATCTCCAGGGTGCTGTTACCAATACTGAACAGGCCAAAATTATTCGCAATCTTGGTCAGCGTATCCAAATTATCGACGATAGGGCTTTTTGATCCGGTCCTTGTTATGAATTCCGGAAAATAGATCAGGTGATTGAGGATTTCCGGGTTTCCACTGTTCATTGACGACTCCAGCTGCGTCGATAATTTTTCGGCTTCCGCGGCGGTAACTGGCAGTAGTTTGTGCAGACAGGGTTTGATGATTCATGACGCCAGCCGTCAGTAAGGCCAGGCCAAGGAATTTAAGGTTTAGATGCATCCGTTTAGGTTAATGACGTTTTCAATATCAGAAACGCCCGCGCCGGAAGAATATTATTGTGTAAGGGCAAAAATAAATTTTCTATAAAATTTATATTTGCAGTTGTGTACAGCTCATATCCGCTAAGTGCTTAAACTGGCCAGATGAGATTTATACTAATAATATGTTTAAAAATGATGGTAGCACTTCATGGAATGGCTCAACTACAACAAGGTTTTATTAATATAAGCGATGGAAAGCTTTTTTATCAGAAAAAAGGCAACGGACCTCCCATTCTTTTCTTGCATGGCAATTGCCTGGATCATCGGATGTGGGAGGATCAGGTAAACTATTTCTCTGATTCCTTTACGTGCATCACTATAGATTTAAGGGGATTTGGAAAGTCTTCTGTTCCCGGTTCTGCGCCATACAGTTTTCATGAAGACATAAATACACTGTTTGACAGCCTGCATATAAAGGAACCGGTTGTTTTAATCGCATTATCAATGGGTGGGAAAGCGGCTGTTAATTTTTCATTGACTTACCCAAACAAAACGAAGGCATTAATTTTGGCAGATGTTGCCATTGATGGATATAGTTTTGAGGAATTTATCCTTAAACCTATTTACGATGCAGGTAAGCAGAAAGGTGTGGACACTGCCAATCAATTATTTTTAGATCATCCCATTTTTTCGACTGCAAAAAGTGATAGTATGGTTTTTAAGCGTTTAAGAGATATGATTTTGTCATATTCGGGCTGGCAATGGGTAAATAAAAATCCAATTCAGGGTCTTACTCCTTCCGCTATAGAACAATTGGAGAAAATAAACGTGCCTGTTTTAATTATTACGGGTGAAAAAGATATGCGTGACTTTCAGCATATTGCCGATATTCTGCATAAAAACATAAAGCAGTCTTTAAAAAAGCAAATCCCGGAAGCAGGACATATGTCTAATATGGAGAAGCCGGTTTTATTTAATAGTTTGGTATCAGATTTTTTGCTTTCGGGTAAATAGCGCCTGCATTGTTCCGGATACAGTAATTTGGTATATTCGAATCCCATGTATTATGTAGTATACGGTCTTTTTTTCATTCTTTCCCTCCTGCCGATGCGCATATTGTATTTCATTTCTGATGGAATATACCTGATTGTTTATTATGTTATAGGCTACCGGAAAAAAGTGGTGATGAAAAACCTGGAAATAGCTTTCCCGGAAAAATCAAATGCAGAGCGGGTTAAAATAGCGAAGGCGTTTTACCATAACCTTCTTGATTCCTTTATAGAAACTATTAAATTAGTAAGCGCTTCCAGGCGCTTTCTTGAAAAAAGGATAAAAGCTAACTGGGAAGTACTTGACCCTTTATTTAAAACTGGTAAAAGTTGCCAGCTTCACCTTGGACATACATTTAACTGGGAATGGGGCCATCATGTGTTGAGCAGCCATACAAAATACCAGGTGCTTGTAGTATATATGCCTTTAAGCAATGCTGTGCTGGAAAGATTGATGTATCATTTGCGTGTTCGGCATGGAAATAAATTTATTGCTGCAGGTAGCATGAGTAAATCTATGGAGTCATTTAAAGACACCCAATATCTCCTGGGCCTGGTTGCTGACCAGAGTCCGGGCAATCTCGCGAATGCTTACTGGATGGATTTTTTCGGCAGGCCTACCGGGTTCGTGTCAGGTCCGGAGAAAGGAGCAAGAGCGGGTAATTTGCCTGTGTTGTTTACTTACATTGTAAAACCGAAGCGTGGATACTATCAGGGCTTTTTAGAAGTTGCGTGTGAAGATCCCTCTGCATTGAAGGAAGGAGAACTGACTTTGCGATATGCCCGTTTCATGGAAAAAGTAATACGCGCGAATCCTGAAATGTGGTTATGGAGCCATCGGAGATGGAAACACAGTTGGAATCCGGCATATACGAAGAATTGGATTGGAGAGCAGTTACCGGGTAGTGAACGACCGTAGGTCATGCATGCCTTCGAGGTAGGTTTTCCAGTTCAGATGGATTTTTTTTACTGTGGTAGGATTGTTGCATAAATAATAATAATTCTGTCACAACAACGGAATGACAAAATCATGGATAAAATTCAACAGCTCGAATTAATGGATAAGATACAAAGAGAACTGAAAGATCTCGAACAAAGTCAGACAGCCGTCCTGAAAAAGGTCTCTCAGATTGCTGCACATAATATTACCCTGAGTGTGGAACTATTAGATCAGAAACTTCCGGATATCCAGGAGTCAATAGACGCAACTGTGGTGGCCATTTCCGGAATTTCGGAAGCATTCGAAGCCTATAGGAATAAGTTTTTCAACGACAATAAAATGGGCGCACAACTGGACCCGACTGCCTGACAGTTGTATTATAACAGCTTACAGCTTTGCTTAAAAAATGATGTAACTTATATTCGTTTATAATTAAGCATGCAATGAGACTGTACAACCAGATTTCAGGACAAAATATTCAACGTATAGAAGCATTAAGCGATGGCGTATTTGCCATCGCATTAGAAGGGTAATTAAAAACCACTAGAAAGACAGAACAGTACGACATGGGCTTGGAAGTTCTAAAAATTTTGTTCGCGAATTTTAATACATTCATGGTATGAAAACAATTCTTGCTCCTGTTGATTTCTCTGACGCGTCGGTTAACTCCGTTTCATTTGCAGCAGAACTTTCCAAGAGGTCCTCAGCTCGTCTGGTGATAGTCAATATACTGCCAAAGGGTGAAGATGAGAATGACATTGCGAATAAATTGAAATCTTTAAAGTCAGAGATAAAAAAATCCTTTGATATCGAGTGCGAAACGTCATTTGCACACGGGAGTCTGGTTACAGCGCTGAAAAAAATAATAGCAGTTCAGAAACCCGATCTGATAGTGATGGGCACAAAAGGAGCAAGCGGGTTAAAGAAACTGCTAATCGGGAGCAATACAGTAAAAGTAATATCGAAAACCATGTTGCCGGTGCTGGTCATTCCGGAAGTGGCGCGATTTAAGAATTTTTTTAAGAAGGGAATGAACAGGATCGTTTTGGCAACTGATCTTGATTCATTGGAAAATGAAGGTGCACTTGACATATTAAAGGAGATCGCCTTGTTCATTATTGAACCGAAAATAAGAGTCTTAAGTGTCAGATCGAAAAATGCCGATCTTACCAATGAAAAAAGAAAGGAGCGTGATTATCTTCTTTCTGTTTTCAAGCCCGAGATTGAAACTGAGCGCGTTACAATCTTCAGCAAAAGCGTGATCGGCGGTATTAATTTTTATCTTAGCGAGAGAGATACGGACACCGGTTTACTGGCGATGATTGCCCGGGATTCGGGTCATCTTTTTCAAAAACATTTTACAAGGGAAATGGCTTCGCATACCCATTTGCCGCTGTTGGTCTTGCACGACACAAAAAATTAATCTCCGTGGAATCAGAGTGACTCGCCCTGTTTCTTTGTGATCGGTTTTATGAATTTATATCCGAGCTGTCTTAACCAATCAGCTTCATTATAGAATACCCTGCTTTTCGAAATTTTGCCGTTTTCAATTTTGTAAACAGAATTTACCCAAATAGTTATCGGCCCTTTTCCGTCTTTGTATTTTATGGAGCAGTTAGCCCAGTTTGAAACCCATTCTCCGGGTTCGGCATCATTGTTTTCAGCAATGTTTGATGCAATATTCTGAAAACGGTTATATTTTATGGATGCAAAAAAGTGATCAAAATTATATTTCCAGTTTTCAAGAATATCTGATTTAGGCAAAGAATCACCGATTGAAGGGCCATAACCCTTGTAATTATCTGCCAGCACAGACGACATGGCTGCTGTGTCAAAGCTTTCAACCGCTGCAAGAAATTTATTTACCACCGCAAGGTTTTCAACTGACTGATTATTTGCCGGAGGCGTTTTTTCAACAGCCGAAGTCGTGTCTGCTGTCGGAGCTTTATCTGCAGAAGATGAACAGGACAACAGGCAGGCACTTATTAATGTGAACAGGATAAATTGCTTCATATTTGGATGGGTTTTAAAATTTGTAGTCTGACCGGGACGCAAACCTCGTAATCAATATTACGAAAGTAATGGTTTTTATTTGGAGGTTTTGAATATTGAAAAGCCAGCCACCTGTAAAACGCGGAAAAGGTTTGCTGTAATGAACACCATCCTGGTTATGGAAATATTAGTAAATTGTAGTTGACAACCCAGCGTACAGCGAAAAAATTTGGAAAGTATCCCCAAGCCGTTAAATATGTGCCGTGCTGAATAAAAAATCCGGTTTTCCGGATGATCGGTCTGATGAAAGTGGAACGCCTTTTCCATTGGGTGCAACTTTATATCCCGACGGCGTGAATTTTTCCATTTATTGCAGGAATGGTACAACGGTAAGCCTGCTTTTTTTTGATCATGAAGATGATCTGAATCCCAGTCATGAAATGATACTGGATCCTGGTGTTAACAAGACGTACCATTACTGGCACATTTTTGTTCCGGGTGCAAAGATTGATCAGCTTTATGGATATCGTATCGGGGGACCGTATGAACCATCGAAAGGACATTGGTATGATTCGGATAAAATTCTGCTGGATCCTTATGCCAGGGCAGTAACTGTGCCTGGAGATTTCAGACGTAGTGCTTTTTCCGGCCCGGGCAAATCCCTTTTCCCATCGATGAAGGGTGTGGTTGTGGATTGCTCCGCCTACAATTGGGAGGGAGACAAACATTTGCGCCGGCCCTTTTCGCAAACGATTATATACGAATTGCATGTCCGTGGATTTACCAGGCACGAGAGCGCGGATATGGGTGAATCCAGAAGAGGAACGTACGCAGGGATTATAGAAAAAATTCCTTACCTCGTGGATCTTGGCGTCACTGCGCTTGAGTTGATGCCCGTTTTTCAATTTGATGATCACGACGCGCCTGCAGATCTGGTAAATTATTGGGGGTATAGTCCCATCTCCTTTTTTGCACTTCATCCGGGATACAGTTCTTCTGCAAACCCCCGGAGCGTACTGGACGAATTTCGGGATATGGTGAAAGCCCTGCATGCAGCTGGTATAGAAGTTATCCTGGATGTTGTTTACAATCATTCCGCAGAGGGTGGTCAGGGAGGACCCACCTATAGTTTCCGTGGAATAGACAATTCGATATATTATCTGCTGGAAAAAGATTTTTCTTATTCGAATTACTCAGGATGCGGAAACACATTGAATGCGAATCAATCGATCGTGAGAAGACTGATCCTCGATAGTCTTCATTTCTGGGTAACAGAAATGCATGTGGATGGATTCCGTTTTGATCTGGCTTCCATTCTGTCCCGGAGTGAAAACGGAGAGCCGCTGAAGAATCCGCCGATACTTTGGGATATTGAATCCGATCCGGTTCTTGCAGGTGTAAAACTGATCGCGGAAGCATGGGATGCCGCCGGTTTATATCAGGTGGGAAGTTTTGTCGGCGATAGTTGGAAAGAATGGAACGGCAAATTCAGGGATGACATCCGCAGATTTGTAAAGGGAGACAATGGAATTTTATCTCATGTGGTTACCAGGCTGTTGGGAAGTCCGGATATCTATGGTCATCAGGAAAGAGAACCTGAACAAAGCATCAATTTTGTAACATGTCACGACGGATTTACCCTTTATGATCTGGTAAGTTTTGAACGGAAACACAATGAGGAAAACAAAGAAGAAAACCGGGATGGAAATAATGACAACTTAAGCTGGAACGGCGGTGTGGAGGGAGAAACGGATGATCACGATATTTCAGCATTTCGTAAAAAGCAAATCAGGAACTTCTTTGTTCTTAACCTGCTTTCCGTGGGAGTGCCTATGATATACATGGGAGATGAATTGTGCAGGACGCAGCGTGGGAATAACAATGCATATTGCCAGGACAATGAGATAAGCTGGTTTGACTGGCGTCTCTTTCATAAGAATGGAGACATCTTTCGATTCGTTAAACTGTTGATACATTCCCGTTTGTTAAGGGATATGTCGAAACCCGAATTCAGCATGACCCTTAACACTATGTTGAAGTCTTCCGAATTCAGGTGGCATGGTGTACGGTTGAACGAACCCGACTGGTCGGATCAATCCCATTCCATTTCATTTACAGTAAGATCATTAGGCGGGAAATTAGAAACACATTACATTTTAAATGCGTTTCACGAATCGCTTCGTTTTGAATTGCCGGTGCCGGATGAAGGCAGGCACTGGAGACGATGGATCGATACATCCCTTCCATCGCCAAACGATATCAACTACTGGAGTGAGGCTCCGATTTTTGAATCTCAGGAATATGAGGTCAATGCTCACACGATCGTAGCGCTGATTAACCCCTCTTCATGATTTATTGATTCATTATGGATAGAAGCATCTTTACGTATATGGAGCAGCTTGAGATGCTGGTATTTTTTTCCGGATATCCGCTGGTATTTTATCTCGTACGATTTTTCTCCCGTCATGCTTCGTTGAAAAATGTAAGCGCCGCGGCACTTGTTTCGATTTTACCTTTGGCTTATGCCCTGATAGGTACATTTTACCTTGGCCTCCAGTTAAAAAATTTATATCCTGTTTACACGATTGAAAATGTAAAGCACCGGATTCAACAGCCTTATCTGTTTATTTGGGCGCTGCTGTCTTTATTATTCTGGATACCCGCTATTTCCAAAAGACAGGTATTAAGCGTCTTTCATAGTCTGATTTTTTTCTTTATCATAATAAAGGATTTGTATTTTCAGTTAGCCGGAATAACTTCAGACCGTAACATTGTAAGAAATGATATGAAATTGTACACAGTTAGTATTTTCCTGAATCTGGCAGCTTTTTCTTTACTTTTCTTGCCTTATTATATACAAAGTCAGCGTAAAAAATATCCTAAGTCCTGACTTACGCCTTTAATTTTATGGTGCGAACCAAACAAATTCAGGCGTATATTCGAATATGAATATGGGTAACTGATATACCGACCCGGCATTCTATATGATAACCCTTAGATAACGCCGCAGATTTTTAAGACTTGCTGTTTCTGGTTTTTTTGTTAATAAATTTGTAGGGTCTCTCTTCTTCGCAACTAAAACTTATTTTATGAAACTGCTAAACGAAAAAGCACTCCTGGTTTTGTTGGTGATAGTAAGTATCGTTGGGTACGTAACCAGTTGTACGCATGAAAATGCAACACTGCCGCCGCCTTCAACGACCACACCGGATATCAATCGCGGTAATGGCGTTTTCCTGCCGGGCAACCTGACGCCCGGCGACACCAGTTCCTGGAAGTTCGACCAGGCCCACAGCAGTGTCCTATGGTCTGCCAATTATCTCGGAGCACCCGGTTTGCTGACAGGCCGGTATAACGCTTTTGGTGTAAGCAGTATATCAGCCGCTCAAAAGATACAATATCCCACCACAGGCCAGCCATTAAAAGATACCTCCTGGGCTTTTTACGAAGGCGATCCTACGAAAACATATTTTAACGGTTATGTACAAATGAATACCTCCAATACCAGTGAGCCGGGGCGCGATGGCGGATGCTATCTGAGTTACGTTGGCGCACCCGCGCTAATACCCAATACGCAAAACCTGGTCGACGAGAATATAGCCCTGATCAAAACAAGCAAAGTAGAACTTGACCCCAATAGCGCCGGATACATTTGTACAATGACAATGACCTGGAAAGGTTTACTCTCAGCGCCTAAGGACACTACCGTTACGGGAAAACTCTCTTATAGCAAAAGAACAACGGTCGGTACATATGATGTATTTGGTTTGCAATTGAACTTCAGCTTTAATTGCAGAACATTCGGCGTGACCACTACCAATGTTGGAGATGTTATTACCATGCAGTGTAACATCAATTTCAATAATCAATAGTCACCCTAAAAAATATTTTTATGAAACGAATATTAATATACGGAGGACTGTTGCTCTTCATGGGCATTAGTATAGTCAGCTGTTACCAGGATGTGATCATTCCTCCGACAGTCACGGAAGCACCCCCGCAGTTCGTAAGTTATAGCGGCGATCTCCAGCCCTTATGGAATGAAAACTGCGCTTTGTCGGGTTGTCATGTTAAAGGGGGGCAGGTGCCTTACCTTTCTGAAGATATATCCTATGATCAATTGGTCGGGGGAGGATATGTGAATACTGTTAAGCCTGAAGAAAGCAGACTATGGATAGCCCTCAACGGAGTCATGATGTCTCACCTTCCATCGGCTTCAGACCGGCAGAAAGTTTTCGATTGGATAAGAAATGGCGCGCCGAATAATTAAGCGACTCTAAAACTAATCAAATGAAAAATTTTATAAATAAAACAAAGAGACCGCTGATTACCGGCATTTGCCTTATGGTTGCACTGTTTATTCTTTGTAATACAGGATATACCCAGGACAGCACAGCGGCAGCCGCTCATCATGACAGTACAGCTGCCGCACCCGAGCCGGAAGCACCCTCTAAACCCAGACCGGTAAAAAATACTTTTGCATCTGATCAGATTATTGATGCACAAACTGTAATGGTTCCGGTGAAGGGGACTTTTGAAGCAGATATCCAGCACAGGTTTGGATCAGTACAAAACGGGTATGAGGATTTATGGGGAATTTATGGGATTGCCAATATTCGTTTTGGTTTTCTTTACACACCGATTGATAATCTTGAAATAGGTTTCGGCCTGGCAAAGGTGAATATGCTCTGGGACGGAAGTGCCAAATATGCCATTTTAAAGCAATCCTCAGAATATCCGGTCAGCCTGACCTACTACGGCAATGTGGCAGTTAAAACTGTTAAGAACCCCGATAATGTTCTTTTTACATACGAATCAGAACGCTGGTCATTTTTTAATGAATTGATGATCGCCCGGAAGATCAATGAAAAACTTTCCGTGCAGGTTGGATTTAGTATATCTCATCAGAATTCTGTACCGGGTTATTACACAAAGGTTGATACTTCTAATGTGGTTTTCAAGGAACAGAAATTTAACATGTACTCTTTCAGCTTTTGTATGAGGTATAAATTGACTGAGGGAACATCGTTTATATTTGATTACGAACAGCCACTTACAGCATGGGCAACAAATAATCCACACCCTAATTTTGGCTTCGGACTTGAATTCAACACCAGCGGTCATACTTTCCAGTTGTTCGCGGATAATTTTACCCTTCTGAACACACAGCAGAACGCCATGTACAACGCCAATAATCCATTCGGATATACGGATAATGGTACGAAAGTGGCGGGTGGGCAGTTTCACATTGGTTTTAACATCACCCGGTTATGGAATTTTTAATGCAGATTGTTGATATCATTTAGCGGACATTCTGTTTTTGCATCCATTATATGAAAGCCAAAATCCGGCAGCACCCAGAATCGTCGGTTGTTAAACACGGAATGTTGGCAATCATTCTCCTGACTTGCTCATGTTCGTCATCACCTGAACAAATTAATAAGCAGGAAAAAAAAGATCAGCCCCTAAAGCACGCGATCGTTAAAAAGCCACCTTCCAGTTTTGAAGATACGGTTATCGTTGACCGTGAGTCCGCCGTTTTCTATAACCCGGATTCCCTGCAGCTGGAGAAAATAAAGCTGGTGAATGAAAAAAATGTTTACCTGACCATGACCCATGACTGCTATTACATGATGCAAAATGCACGAAACGTAATAAGGCAACACTGGCCCCGGGTCCGGATCGTCGAAGTGATGAAGGCCAGGTGGCTGTTATTTGTAAAAAAGGATAAGAGTAAAATGTATATTGACCTGAATGCCAGAAACAATATTTGTGGTTTGTTTCTTTTTGATCCGAAAAAAGATCCCGAGCCGGTCGATATGCCGAATATCGATACTTTCCTGGGGTTTTACTTTGGGGAATAAATAACCCATCTAACGCATATAGTTATTCAAAAACATGTAATTCATACTCTTATCTTATTGTCAGATTCAAAAGTTCCAGATCGGTGGTTATTTAATAATTATTTTATTTGTCTTTCCCAGTTAACAAATAAATTCATGCTATTGAACAGTTAAACGAAGAACTGAAAACCGAAATTGGGAAATATTAAATAACTTAGGTTGGAAATAGAATTCATTAACTTCATCAAAAGTTCTTAACATGAAAGTCCTTCTCATTAGTCTGCTTGCAGGATTATCTATTCTCATTGTTGGATTTAAAGTTAATCAGGAGCCCAAACCCTGGTCTGTTCCTGATGCAGCCGCCAAAAAAGCCAATCCGGTTAAGACATCTTCCGAATCCGTTTCCGCGGGTAAGGCTTTATGGAACCAGCATTGTTCTTCCTGCCATGGTAAAAAAGGAATGGGAGACGGCAGCAAGGCAGCCCAGCTAAAGACACATCCTGGCGATTTCACAGCCGCATCATTTCAATCCGAATCAGACGGATCAATATTTTATAAAGTATCGGAAGGCCGCGGAGATATGCCGAGTTTCAAGAAGAAAATTCCTGATGCCAATGAAATTTGGGACCTGGTGAATTTTATGCGGACTCTGAAGTAGTAGTTACCCGAATAATTTAATAATTTTTATGGAAGAGATTGAATCCATCGGGCCGGATGTAAAAGTCAGAAGAAAATTACTGGCAGGAGCCGGAATCGGGCTGTTATCCTTATTCTCCTTATTTAAATCGGGGTTATTCCCAAAAAAGAATCCGGTCATTTCCTGTGCCCCTGAACCTGACAAAAAAGAAACCATCAGGGTTTTATCACAGGATGGGCGTCTGGTTGAAGTAGATGTTTCAAAAATAAAACGAGTGAAGGAAAAAATTTCTGACGAGGAATTAAAGCACTGGATCAAGAAAGTATAAACTTTTAATTTTTTAAAAATGGATACCAACGATACATCCAGGAGGGATTTTTTACTGACTGGCCTTCTCGCGGGAGCCACGCTTACCGGGTGTTCAGATAAACCAAATCCGTTTGAGGATAAGGTGACTGCCATGATAAAACCTTCCGGTAAAATGGTGAAATTACTTTCCGTAGACGGGGAAGTGATTGAAGTAGACGAAGCTTTTTTAAAACCTGTTGATCTTCCACCCGTTTCTAACCAGGAAGCCCGGAAAGGTATTCCCGGAAAGAAATTTGTGATGGTCATTGACCTTTCGAGATGTAAAAGTGTGAAGGCCTGCCAGACGGCCTGTAACCATGCGCATGAACTGAATCCGGGTGACAACTGGATAAAGGTTTATGCCATGCAGGATGCTGATCATACAGCACCTTACTGGGAACCTGCAACCTGTATGCATTGCGACGAACCTCCGTGTGTTAAGGTATGTCCGGTGGATGCGACATTCAAACGGGAGGACGGAATAGTGCTCATTGATAGTGACCGTTGTATCGGATGCCGCTTCTGTATGGCGGCCTGTCCTTATTCCACCCGTGTATTTAATTGGGGAGAACCGGATATCCCCAAGGAAGTAAAAGAAAAGCCTTATTCCTGTGAAACCAGTATGCCACAAAAAAAAGGTACCGTTGGTAAATGTGATTTCTGTGCTGACATGACCCGGAAAGGTGAATTGCCGCATTGTGTTTCAGCCTGTCCAAATGGAGTTTTCTTTTTCGGAGATATGATTGAAGATACGGTGACCAATGGAGCAGAAACATTCCGGTTCAGCGACCTGATCAGGGATAAAGCAGGATACAGGATGATGGAAGATCTGGGCACAAAACCCAGCGTATACTACCTGCCGCCGGTAAACAGGAACTTTCCTTTTGAAGATGTCGAAGACTCGGTGGAAAAAAAAGTAGAAAAAATAAATTCATAAACCGTGGAGGTTTCAGAGAAGCAAAAAATAATTGACGATCTGCTGCCGAGGAAATTTGGCGCAAGGGGAAGGATCTGGGCTCTTGCCCTTCTGATTATTTGTATTATTGGTTTGTATGCTTATTACCGACAGCTTTCCCGGGGGTTGATTGTTACAGATATGAGGGATTATGCTTCCTGGGGAATTTATATTTCCAATTTTGTTTTCTTTGTGGCCATCAGCCTGGTGGGATCATTGATTACTGCCGTGCTGAGAATCGTAAATTTTAACTGGAGAACGCCTTTAACGAGAATCGCTGAAATCATTGCTGTTTCTGCCATCACCTTCGCTTCCCTCATTATTATCGTTGATATGGGCCGCCCCGACCGGTTTTACAATCTGTTTATTCACGGGCGCCTGCAATCGCCCATACTCTGGGATGTGATCGTTATTACAACTTATTTTTTTATCAGTCTTTTGCTTTTATATCTTCCGCTTCTGCCCGATTTTGAAATCATGCTGAAGACTAAGAAAGGGGGTGGGAAATTTCTCAGGGGCCTTTATAGATTTTTGGGGTCTTTCTGGAAGAATACACCCGAACAGATAAAAATCAGCGAGAAGTCTATTCGTATATTATCCATTACCATCATACCAGTCGCCTTTGCCATTCATACGGTAACATCCTGGCTGTTTGCCACCACCTACCGCCCGGGCTGGGACAGTACAAATTTTGGTGCCTATTTTATTTCAGGCGCTTTTCTTGTTGGAGCAGGCGCTGTTTTGGTTGCTATGTATATCTTCCGGTACAAGTACGATCTGGAGAAATATATTACGTTAAATCATTTTGACAAGATGGGTAAAATAGTGGTGGCGCTTGCTTTTGTGTATCTGTATTTTAATTTAAACGAATTCCTGGTGCCGGCTTTTAAAATGAAAAAGACCGATGCAGATCATTTACTGGGATTATTCACCGGAGAGTTTGCAAGAGTTTTCTGGTTTGCTATTACTACCTCCATGTTTTTACCTATTCTGATCCTGATTACCAAGAAGGGAAGGAAACCGGTGCCTGCTTTTATTGCGGGCATATTAGTGGTTGTAGGTTCATGGTTTAAAAGATATGTGATTGTAACACCTACTTTATTGCATCCTTTTTTACCGATGACTGATGTGCCGGATTCATACAAACATTATTTTCCCAGTTGGGAAGAATGGGCGGTTGCGATGGGTTCCCTGGCTGGTATGTTGCTTATTGTTATGATCTTCGCAAGAATATTTCCCATTATTCCAATTCAGGAAACCATTTCAGAAATTGAAGAGCATGAAAGAGTTTAAAATTACTGCGCTGACCATTGTGCTGACTCTTTTAGCCACCGGGATTTCATTTGCCCAGGGTGAAAAAAATAAATTAATTCTTGGTCTGGGTTATTATAATGACAATAATCTGACACAGTATTTAAAAGCGAATGCAAAAGCAAAGATCAACGGAAAGTTTACACCGGTGGGGGGAATACAGATAAAGTTTTATATCAGTTCTGAAAGCCCGGAGCATTTACTTGGCAATGCAAAAACAGATGCCAATGGACATACTGCACTGATGATACCACCTGGCGCAAAAGACGAATGGAACAAATCACCTAAACAAAGTTTCCTGGCGATTGCCGACTCATCGGACTTATATAATGCCGTAAGCACCAGTATTGATCTGACTAAAGCAAGAATCAAACTGGATACTGCTGAAGACAAAAAAATAAATGCCACATTAGTTGAACAACAAGGGTCAAACTGGGTACCGGTTAAAGGAGTCGATATGAAAATCGCCGTCAAGAGGCTGGGTGGTGATTTAAATGTCACTGAGACACCGACTGTGACCACGGATTCGCTGGGTATGGCCAGTGCAGATTTTAAACTCGTCAATCTGCCCGGTGATAATAAAGGAGACCTGCTTCTGGTCGCCACGGTGGAGGATAATGATATCTATGGAAATCTGTCAACAGAACGAACCGTACCCTGGGGTACGCCTTCCGATTATGTTTCAGATTTTGATAAGCGTTCTTTATTTGCCAGAGCCGGCCGTGCTCCCTTCTGGTTGATCTGGATGGCTTCCGGAATAACTCTTTCGGTCTGGCTTGTGATATTCTATCTTTTTACCCAGATCCGGAAATTAAAAAAACTTGGCGCTTAGTCTAGCTAACCGGCTCCCACTTTTATTGAATGTGTCCCGGTTGTTATGCAATATCAAAAAGCTTCCGAATGCTTAGATGGCCGGCTTAGCCATCTTTATCTTTTCTCTAAATTGCAGTATGTCGAAAAATGTTTTTATTGCCACATCTGAACCTTATTGCGGTAAATCAATCATTACACTCGGGTTGGTAAATATGCTATTGGGAAAAACCAAAAAAGTAGGTTATTTCAAACCCATCATAAATGCCGACCCTAAGGAGAAAAAAGACGAACATATTGCTGCTGTTACGGAATATTTTGGTCTTTCAATAAATTATGATGATGCGTTTGCATTTACCCGCTCCCAGGCCTTACAAATGATACAAAATAAAAGCCAGGGCGAAATGATCGACGTCATTATCGGAAAATTTAAACAACTTGAAGAAGCATATGATTTTACTGTCATTGAAGGGAGTGATTTTGTGGGAGAGGGAATTGCTTTTGAATTTGATGCTAATATTTCCATAGCGAAAAACCTGGCTGCTCCGGTCATCATTGTTATTTCCGGCGAAAATAAAACGACTGCCCAGGTTGTGACCACTGCGCTCACCGTTTTTCAAAATTTTCAGGCAAGGGACGTACAGGTACTGGCGATTGTAGTCAATAGGGTACATATTAATCAGGCAGAAGATGTGAAACAACTTCTGATAATGCAAGTGCATAGTGACCTTGTAATTGCTGTAATTCCATTTGAGAAGAGTTTGAACAGCCCCACAATGCTGGAGATAAACAAACAACTGGGAGGAAAACTTCTTTTTGGAGAAGATCAGCTTTCCAACCAGGCTGATCATTTTATCACCGGAGCGATGCAGGTTCCCAACTTTCTGAATTATCTGCAGGAAAATGTTTTGATCGTTACGCCGGGTGACCGGGGAGATATTATAATCGCTGCTCTCCAGGCTAATCTTTCCAGAAGTTATCCAAAGATTTCAGGTATTGTGCTTTCGGCTGGTTTTGAACCGGAAGAATCGCTGATGAGGCTTATACAGGGCTCGCCATCTATTATTCCTATCATCTCCGTAAAGACAGGCACATTTGAAACATCGGCAAAACTTGGGACTATTCAATCAAGAATAACACCTGGCAACAGGGAAAAAATTCTACTTGCCATCGATACTTTCGAAAAATATGTAGACGTAAAAACGTTGGATGAAAAGTTGGTAACCTTCAAATCGGAAGGAATAACGCCGCATATGTTTCAATACCAGTTGACGAAATGGGCAAAGAATGAGATAAAACATATTGTGCTCCCGGAAGGAAATGAAGACAGAATATTAAAAGCCACGACCCGGCTGATAGATAAAAAAATTGTAACCCTCACATTGTTGGGGGATCCTGCGAAAATAGCAGCATCCGTAAAGCGTCTCGGATTGACACTGGATCTAAATAATATTCGTATAATCGATCCCGTTAAATCAGTTTATTATGAAGATTATGTGAACACGTTCTATGAATTGCGGAAACATAAAAATGTAGAACTCGAAATGGCAAGAGATACGATGACCGACGTTTCATATTTCGGCACGATGATGGTTTATAAGGGCCACGCGGATGGAATGGTTTCGGGCGCGGTACATACTACGCAACATACGATCAGACCGGCACTTCAGTTTGTTAAAACAAAACCAGGTATATCTGTTGTTTCGTCCGTCTTTTTTATGTGCCTGCCGGACCGGGTTTGTGTATTTGGCGATTGCGCTGTCAATCCCAATCCGACTGCTGAACAGCTCGCAGAGATTGCGATCTCATCTGCGGAAAGCAGCCAGAAATTCGGCATAGAGCCGAAAATTGCCATGCTCTCTTATTCCTCCGGCACTTCAGGCGAAGGCGAAGAGGTGGAAAAAGTGAGAAGAGCGACAGAGTTGGTGAAACAAAAACGGCCTGATCTCAAAGTGGAAGGGCCTATTCAATACGATGCCGCTGTTGATCCTGTGGTAGGACATCAAAAAATGCCGGATTCGGAAGTTGCCGGTAAGGCAACCGTGCTGATTTTCCCGGATCTTAACACAGGCAATAATACATACAAAGCCGTGCAGCGCGAAACAGGTGCGCTGGCGATTGGTCCTATGTTGCAGGGATTAAATAAACCCGTCAATGACCTGAGCCGGGGATGCACAGTAGATGATATTTTTAATACGGTTATTATTACTGCCATACAAAGTCAGCAGAAATAAAATGAACATTTTTGTCGTAAACTCAGGCAGTAGCTCCATCAAATACCAGCTTTTCAGAATGCCGGTGGAAAAACCCATTTGCAATGGCCTGGTAGAAAGGATCGGACAGGGCAATTCAATCATCACGCATAAAATATTTACAGGCCTGGATGAGAAAATAATCAAAAAAACAATTGATCTGTCAGACCATGAAGAAGGATTAAAAGAAGTAGCGGCTTTATTAATTGACGCTGAGATTGGTGTCATAAAAAACCCTGATGAAATGGAAGTTGTCGGTCACAGGGTAGTACATGGAGGTGAAACATTTGCAACTACAACGATTATAACAAAAGAGGTAAAAGAAAAAATTAAACGACTTTTTCCACTTGCACCATTACACAATCCGGCCAACTATCTGGGTATTGAAGTTGCCGAAAAAATATTTACCCATGCGAAACAGGTTGCGGTATTCGATACGGCATTTCATCAAACTCTGCCGCAAACAGCATTTACATATGCTGTTTCAAAATCATTTTATACTGACCACCATATCAGGGTATATGGTTTTCACGGCACGAGTCATAAATATGTAAGCGGGAAGGCGATCGAATACTTAAACAGACGGGAGGCAAAAATAATCACGATTCATCTTGGCAACGGGTGCAGTATGGCTGCAGTGAAGAATGGAAAATCGATCGATACCAGTATGGGCTTTAGTCCTTTGAGCGGCCTGGTGATGGGAACCCGTTCAGGTGATATAGATCCTTCCTTTATTTTTCATTTGATCGATCAGTTGGGTTATGACCCGGATCAGGTGAATTCACTCCTTAATAAACAAAGTGGGATGTTAGGACTCACGGGTTTTAGTGATATGCGTGATATTCATAAAGATGCGCAGGAAGGAAAGGAGGACGCAGCATTGGCTCTTGAAATATATGCGTATCGTATAAGAAAATATATCGGCGCTTATGCCGCTATACTGAATGGTCTGGATGCGATTGTATTCACGGCAGGTGTAGGAGAAAATGATATAAACACACGGCAACGGGTCTGTAATGAAATGCAATTCCTGGGAATTCATCTGGATAAAGAGAAAAACAAAATGTCTTCAAAAGAAATCAGGGAAATAAACAGTGATAACTCACCGGTAAAGATTTTGGTTGTTCCAACCAATGAAGAACTTGAAATTGCGAAGCAATGTTACGAGCTCTTGCAGAGATAATGGTACTCCGAAAAAATTTTCAAAAGCCATTCGGGTTCGAAGTCCCTTTCATTACAATCGGTTTTAAAACGAGAGGATCCCTCAATACGAAATCCTTAAATGTGCCCGGCGTGATGCCTTCTGATTTTTTAAACAGGCGTACAAAATAATTGACATCGGTAAATCCACATTGATAAGCTGCTTCTGTAACCGTTGTATTCCGGCTGCCCAGAAGTTGTTTGGCCAGTTTGATACGTTCGCGGTTGATGTATTCAAGTGGTGATATCCCGAACTGCAACCGGAACCATTTGAAAAATTCATTGCGACTCATATGGGCTTTTCGTGAAAGAGCGTCAACACCTAATTTATCCGACAGATGCCCATGTATATAATCGAGCAAAAAATGTTGTCGGCTTGAATTTTTCTGATCATGTCTATCCATTTCCACCCGCCTCAAATGCTGACTCTGCACAAGCCGTATAAGAAGTTCCTTCAGGCTCAGATCAGTATAGATATTTTTGGCTTTGTTACTGCTGCTGCAATTACGGATGATCTTATTGATGGTCTCGGCGATTTCAGCATCGTTTGAAAAATGGTACTGACTGTAATCAATATTCCACACATGACTATCGTCGCTACCGCTATTGTAGCTTTCATTTAGATATTGCATGGTATCCTCAATATATTCCGAGTTCACTGTAAGTGCGATGCATTGAGTCGGCTTACGATGGGTTGACTCCGGAAAATCAATTACCATGGACTGATTGGCAGGTAGTATCACCGTCTCGCCGGGTAAATATTCGAAGTCCGGGTGATTGGCCAGGTGCATCACTTTTCTTCCTGTAACCATGCTGGTGATCACGAGGTCATTAAAGGTCAGCGGTACCCCAAATGCTTTTTGATAACTCTCATAAATATTAAGCTCACAGTTCGTGAGATTGAAAACACGGCGGTTTTCAATCATTGTCTGCACTTGATTTGGAGGGGTCAGGGCAATTTTCTGAATCAGGTTCCTTCTTCCCAAGCAATTTTATTTGAACATAAAAGTAGCCAATAGCAAAGAGCCGGGCAATAATTTAGTACAATCGTGCTATAAAACCATACAAAAATGCTGGCATAACAGCGCAATTTTAATGATGTTTATACCGGTTATTTACAAGACCAGGCAAATGCGGAGCTTTTCCTGAAAATATTCAGTTTCAGGGTTATTAGAAATCCCGGAAAACCGGGAGGCTGCGCTCAGATACCATTACCATTAAGCCTTATTCTGAAAAGGTTCAGATGACCTCACCGCCGCGGCCAACAATGGCCGGTAGTGAGGTCTTCGCCTTTATTTTCTTAGTTAAAAAGCCTCCTTTTTAGGGGAGGCCGCACTAATCAAATACCATTAACCATTAAACCTTATCCTATGAAAACATTAATTTATGACAAATTCCTATAACAATTGTGTAACATTTAATCACATCTTTTTCATATTATCATAATAAATGATATAAATCCTTCTTAAGTACTTCATCTTTTTCGATAAAAGGATTGAATCTGTTGATATCCAATTTGTTATAATTACGAGGGAGAATTTGGGACGGAGACAAAAAGTAAGCTTTCAAAGACAGAGGGGGTCCCGCTTCCCGATACTGATTTTGAAAAAAGAGTTTAACTTTTGGAATAAATCAATTGAAATGAAATTATTATTCTGTCTTCTGCTCACATCCAGCTTATTCTCCGTCTCAGGTCAAACTGGCATCAGTGATACGCTCAGGCAGCAATTAGTAAGAGACTGGCAACGTGCAAAAGAATATACCGACGAATATCTGAGCGCTGTGCCTGCCGATAAATATGGGTTCCGCCCGGATAGATACCATGCGCAGTTTTGCAGAACAAATGCTGCACCTGGCGACGGGAAATGCCGGATTGGTTTTTATTGGTACGGGTTCAAAATATCCTTTCGCTTCACAGAATTTTGAAAAATCACCTGCACTCCAAAATAAAGATTCAGTTGTGTATTACGTAAACACCAGTTATGATTTTGCGATTCATGCCATTCAGAATATGGACCTCAATAAACTGACCGAAGTTGTAAACTGGAATTTACCCATGGGTAAGCGCAGTGAAACACGGCTTGCATGGTTGTTGAAGGCATTTGAACATCAAACGCATCACCGTGGCCAATGCACAGTATACCTGCGACTTTTGGGTATAAAGCCACCATATGAAAGATTGTTTTAATAAATTCGCTCAATATTTTTTGATCCCCTGCATGAATTGCGACGGCGTCTGATTGAATTCTTTTTTAAACGCTTTTGTAAAATAAGATTGCGTCTGGATGCCGATCCGGTACATCACTTCGGCCAGCGTTACATCTTCATGAGTCATAATCTGGACAGCCTTTTTTAACCGGATCGTTCTGATGAAATCACCAATGGATTGACTGCTGATGTTTTTGATCTTCTGGTAGAGTTTCGTCCGGCTCATGCCCATCTGGCTGCATAAGTATTCGATATCGAAGTCGGGATTTACAAGTTGCGCGTCGATAACCTCCAGCAGGTGGGTCATAAATTCCTTGTCCTTTTCAGAATGCACCAGCTCCATCGCTTCGATATGAGATTCGCGGGTATATCGGTCCCTGAGTTTAGCGCTTTGCTCAAACCGGTTGCGGATTGTAAGTATCAGTAATTCCATATTCAGCGGTTTGGCAAAATAATAATCTGCTCCTGCACCAAGTCCCTGCTTTTGTGAAGCCAGAGCAGTCCTTGCGGTTAGCATGAGTATCGGAATATGACTGGTATCAATATCCTGTTTCAATGCCTTGCAAAGTTCAGTTCCATTCATGTTAGGCATGATCACGTCGCTGATAATGAGATCCGGGGAAATTTCTTTTGCCCTGGCAAATCCTTCTTTCCCATCTGCCGCCTCTGACACTTTATAAAAAGGTTCAAGAGTTTCTTTCATAAATTGTCTCAATTCATCATTGTCCTCGACCAGTAAAATAGATTCAGCCGGAGACCTGCGATTGGCTTCTCCTTCTTCATAAAAAACGTCCGGCTGGGAAGGGATGACTTCTTCTTCTTTCTGAATCGCAGTAGCAGGCTTGTCATCGATGGCTTCCAGGCGAACATCGCCGGCTGCAAAGCTCACCAGCCTCTTTTCATCCTTTTCGTAATCCGATTCTGCTACCGGTATTCCGATGATAATTTCAGTGCCCTGCAATCTTTCGCTGTATACAAATACATCTCCTTTATGCAAAAGAGCCAGACTTTTCACAAATGCAAGTCCTAACCCCGAACCCAGATGTGAGTCCGTTATTCTATAATATCTTTCGAAGAGATGGGGGATGGATTCTTTGGAAATACCGATGCCATTATCGGCTACCCGGATATAAGCATAAGCGCTGCCCCTGAAATCATTTTTCAGGATCAGTTCATTATCATAGGAAGGCTTAAATCCTGACATGGAGGGAAGAATTTCAAGGCTGATCCGGCCACCTTTTTTGGTGTATTTAAAAGAATTATGAAGCAGGTTGAGAACAATTTTTTCAAGCACCTGTCGGTCAAACCAGGTTTCCTGCCTTGAGTTTATAATCAGCGAACCATCTGCAGAAACTGCCTTCGCAGCGGGGGAGAATCCGAAGGAATCGAAATTCAAAGTGAATTCAATTTCTTTCTGTTCAGCCCACTCGTGAAATTCATCTGCGATCTCATGCAAAAAAGAATTCAGATTGCCTTTCATCACCATCAGTTTGAGTGCGCCACTTTCCAGCTTGCCAAAGTCCATCAGTTCATTGATCAGGCTGAGTAGCCGTTGCGCGTTGCGGTGCATGGTTGCGTAGCTGTGCTGAATGGACGGCCGGATATTTTCTTTCATCAATTTCTCCAGGGGTCCCGTGATCAATGAGAGAGGCGTACGGAATTCATGAGAAATATTGGTGAAAAATTGTAATTGTACCTGATGGATCTCTTCCCTTTTCCGTTCTTCCAGTTCTTTTAATTTCAGGCGGGTTTTGAATTTATATAATAGATACAGAGCAGCCAATGCAACCGCCACTAATAAAAACGTGAACCAGACAGTCTTCCAAAACGGTGGCCGGATAATTATTTTTATTGCAGCCCCCTCTTCATTCCAAACCCCGTCATTATTAGAAGCCCGGACACGAAAAGTATATGTTCCCGGATCGAGGTTGGTATAGGAGGATTTTTTTTCTTTTCCCACAAAGTTCCAGTCCTTATCCTGTCCCTCCAGTTTGTATGCATATTCATTATTCTCAGGAATCGTAAAATTGAGCGCGGCAAAATTGAATGAGAAGCTGGACTGCTTATACGAAAGTGAGATTTCTTTCGTCAGTGTAATATCTTTTGTTAAAGGCGATCCGGGATCGCTCAGGTTTATTTTTTGATTGAAAATCTGGAATCCCGTTATATATACCGGCGGAATAAATGTATTCGTTTTGATATTGCCTGGATAAAATGTATTAAATCCATTGATGCCCCCGAAATACATTTCACCGTCGCGGGTTTTTAAACAGGCATTGGCTTCGTATTCCAGACCCTGCAGCCCGTCCCCGGTGTTAAACTTCTTAAATGCATTCGTCTCGGGATTATAACGCGTCAGTCCGTTTGAAGTGGCGATCCACAAATTTCCCTGCCCGTCTTCCGTAATCCCTTTGATAAATTCACCCGAGAGACCGGCTTTAACCGTGTATATCCGGAAATTGTTGCGCACAGGGTCAAACAAAAACAATCCCTTCTGGCCTACCCACAAACGATTTTTACTATCGTTAAAAAGTACCCGCAAGTCGGGCATCTTTTCTTCATTATTAAAATAATGAGTAAAATGACGGGTGGTTTGATTATAACAATTTAATCCGCCATCATCGGTTCCAATCCAGATATGCCCATCCATATCCTCCATGATGGATACCATATTCTTCCCGTTTATACTGCTTTTGCCGGATGGATCTTTTACGCGACTGAAGATTCCTTTTTTCGGATTGAAAATATTCAGGCCTCCATAGTAAGTGGCCACCCAGATATTCCCCTCATAGTCTTCAAATGTTTTCTGAACAAAATTTGAACTGATGGTATTGCTGTCTTTCGGATTGTTTTGATAACGGATGAACCGACCCGTTGATTTGTCAAGCAGATTCAATCCGCCACCCCAGGTGGATACCCATATCCGGCCTTCCCGGTCCCGCATGACATCCAGCACAGCATCCGAGCCCAGGCTTTTTTCATTGAAAGGATCATTGCGGTAATGCTGGAAAATATGTTTGTCCCTTGAAAACAAATCCAGTCCGCCGCCATCAGTGCCGATCCATATATTTCCTCCATTGTCCTCGCAAAAAGCACGCACATCATTATAACTCAAACTGGAGTTTGCCGGCTCCTGCCTGTACAGGTTAAATTTTTCCATGGCCTGGGAGAACACATTCACTCCACCCCGGTGTGTGCCAATCCAGAGATTTCCCTGGTGATCTTCCCATAACGCGGATATCGTCCGCTGGGACAAACTGGAACTATTGCCCGGTTCATTCTGATAATTGAAAAATATATTCTTGCCGGGGTCGAACAGATTTAGACCGCCGTTGATACAACCTACCCAGAGACGACCTTTTTTATCAACCAACAGGCTCTTGATCATATTATTGCCCAGTGTCGACGGATTTTTGTCAGAATGCGCAAAACGGGTGAATGTTTTTTGAACCGGATCGAAAAGGAATACGCCGTCATCTTCTGTGCCAAGCCAGAGATTGCCACTCCTTTCTTCCTGTATGCAGGTAATGGTATTACCACTCGGGTTTGTAATCGTCTGGTCATTTCGATAGGGGATCAGGCTGCTGTCTTTTGTATTGAAAAGATTCAGGCAGCTTTGCGTAGCCACCCATAAATTTCCCAGCCTGTCGGTGTAAAGAGCGTTTACCCTGCTGTCCGAATTCGTTTTATTCTGAATGCTGCCGGATGTTGCCGATGGAAGGATTGCATATTGTTTAAAACTTTCATTTTTCTCATCGAAAAGATTGAGACCGCCACCCAAAGTGCCAATCCATAAATGATCCTTTCCGCCTTCAATGATCGAAGTCACATAATTCAGACTCATGCTGGAGGGATCATGATCCCTGTGTTTGAACCGGGTAAAATTATTTTTCTCCCGGTTGAACCGGTTTAGTCCGTTGATGGTTCCAACCCAAAGATGATGGTGATGGTCCTCATAGATACAACGGATATAGTTATCGCTTAAGCTGTTGCTGTCGGCAGGATCGTTTTGGTAAACCTGGATTTCGTTCCCGTCATATCGGTTGAGTCCGTCGCGGGTACCGAACCACACAAATCCCAGGCTGTCCTGAAAGATGGATTCAATCGTGCTGTTCGATATTCCCTGTTCACTGGCAATATGGGTGAAATGGAGTTTAGGTGACTGTGCCGCGAGGTAAGGGGTGCCGGCGAAAAATCCTGAGCCCAGTATAATAATATATAAGCGAAAGCATTTCCACATGGCCAGCCGTAATATTTATCAAATTTATCAAGTAGCTGCTATTTAATGCTGTTTATATGACATTTCACCTGAGTTTAGTCTGTTTGAACCAGAGAAAAGAACGTTGGAACAAGCCTCCAAATCAGAATCGGTCTAATTTGAGACCGATTGCCAGTTAACAACTGCTTATTCTGGACGCCAGTCTCAGATTTCTAAACCAAACGAAAATGAAAAAACGATTGCTTATTGGGATTCAATCCCTGTTTCTTTTTCTATTCTTCAGTTCAGCCGTTTTATCACAAGTGAGGACTATATCGGGTAAAGTGACCAGCGCCAGCGATGGGTCGCCACTCCCCGGTGTCAGTGTTATTCCTAAGGGCACTTCTTCCGGAACCACTACAGCCAGCGATGGTACTTATAAGATCCAGGTGGGTCCCGGGGTAAAGTCTCTGGTATTTTCCTCTGTCGGTTTCGTCACTCATGAGACGGCGGTAAATGAATTATTCATATATATTTCCCTCTCGCCTATCAATACCAACCTGAATGATATCGTGGTGATCGGTTATGGAACCGCCAGGAAAAAAGACCTGACGGGTTCGATCTCCACGGTAAATGAAAAAGACTTTCAAAAAGGGGTGATCGTATCACCGGATCAGCTGATTGTCGGTAAGATCGCCGGCGTTTCTGTTGTTTCCAACGGAGGACAGCCCGGCGCCGGATCCACCATCCGGATCCGTGGAGGATCATCACTGAATGCCAGTAATGATCCCCTTTTTGTGATCGATGGAATTCCGATAGACAATGAATTAATACCTGGTCAGACCAGTGCGATTCCCGGAGCCGGCAGCCCCCTGAGCTTTATAAACCCCAACGATATAGAATCCTTCACCATTTTAAAAGACGCGTCGGCTTCAGCCATTTATGGTACAAGGGCGGCCAACGGAGTTGTGATCATTACAACGAAAAGAGGAAGAGGAGGAAGCCTGAAAGTAAATTTCAATACCCTGAATTCTGTTTCACAGATCACAAAGGAAGTCAGCGTTTTGTCTGCCGATCAGTTCAGATCGATCGTAAATAAAAATGGAACCCCCGCCCAGATTGCCATGCTCGGGAACGGCTAACACGAACTGGCAGGACCAGATCTATCAGACAGCTTTTGGAACAACCAACAATATAAGTCTTACCGGAGGTATTAAGGATCTTCCCTATCGGTTATCCATCGGCTACCAGAATCAGAATGGTGTTTTAAAGACAGATAACCTCACCAGGACTTCCGCAAACCTGGCTTTGAATCCGAGTTTTTTTAAAAATCACCTGAAAGTGAATTTAAATGTGTTGGGTAGTATTGAAAATACCCGTTTCGCCAATCAAACGGCTATAGGCGATGCAATTTCCTTCGATCCGACACAACCGGTATATTCCGGCAGTCCCCGTTTCGGTGGTTATTATGAGTGGCTCGATTCCACTGCCCCAACGGGTCTGCGCAACCTTGTCGGCAGAAATCCCCTGGGAGTATTGGAACAGACCCATAATACCAGCAACCCGGCCAGAAGTATTGGCAATATTCAACTGGATTATCAATTGAATTTCCTTCCTGAATTGCATGCTATCTTAAATGCAGGATATGATTATTCAAATGGGAAAGGAAAATCCTACACCACCGATAGCGCCGCAAGTAATTATATCGTCGGTGGAACAGGGGGACAGAACAATCCTTACAAACTGGTAAATGATAATAAAGTCTTTGAGTTTTACCTGAACTATGTCAAGGATATCAAATCCATCGACAGCCGCATCGACGTTACAGCGGGTTATTCCTACAACGATTTCAAAGCGACCGTCACGAATTATGCTTCCTATTATGCAGATGGAACAAAAGTGGCCAATTCAGACCCCGCATTTCCTTTTGATGTTCCCAGGCATACACTGTTATCTTATTTCGGCCGCCTAAATTATTCCTATAAAGACCGCTACCTGTTAACTGCCACCATGCGAAGGGATGGATCTTCCCGTTTTGGGCCGGATAATAAATGGGGATACTTTCCTTCAGGTGCCCTTGCATGGAATATCAATCAGGAAGATTTCATGAAGGATAGCAAGACCATTTCCAGCCTTAGATTGCGCGTTGGTTATGGACTCACCGGCCAGCAGGATGGTATTCCGAATTATGCATACCTGGCCAGTTATTCACTCAGCAATCCAAACGCTTCCTATCAGTTCGGCGACACTTACTACCAGGGTTACCGGCCCGGGTGGATTTAATCCATCGTTAAAATGGGAACAAACAGCCACCGCGAATATTGGTGTTGATTTCGGTTTCATGAATAACCGTATTTCCGGTAGCCTGGAATTTTATCAGAAAAAAACTTCCGACTTGCTGAATAATATTCCGCAACCGGCGGGCAGTAATTTTTCCGCCTTTTTTATCGCCAACGTAGGCAATATGACAAATAAAGGAGTGGAGTTCACCATCAATGCGACCGCCATCCAACAGAAAGACGTGACCCTGACCATGGGATTCAATATTACTTATAATAAGAATAATATCTCGAACCTCACCGTCATCCCGAATGATACGAGCTATATCGGTTTCCCGAGTGGAAATCTTGCCGGAGGGATCGGCGGACAGTTTGCCTTTATCAATGCGGTCGGAACACCAAAGAATACATTTTATTTATACCAGCAGGTTTATGATAAGGATGGTAAACCCATTGAAGGTGTATTCACTGACAAAAACGGAGACGGCATTATCAATCAAAGTGATTTATTCAAGGGTCATCCGGCTGATCCCACCGTATATCTGGGCTTCAGTACCAATCTGACATATAAAAAATGGAATGCCGGTTTTATTCTCCGGGCCAGTTTTGGAAATTATAATTATAATAATATCTAAAGTCAAACCGGAACCCTCAATCAGATACTCGGCAATGCGGTTTTATACAATGCATCCAGTAATTACCTGACCACTTTGTTCAAAGGAGGAAATACCCAGCAATTGCTCAGTGATTATTATGTTCAGAATTCTTCATTCCTGCGTATGGATAATTTCAGCGTCGGATACAATTTCGGAGAGCTCGGTCATAGTAAAGTAACACTGCAGATAACGGGTGTTGTTCAGAATGTTTTCGTAATTACAAAATACACGGGCGTCGATCCGGAAATTTCAGCAAACGCACAAACAGCTGGCAATCCTGGCATCGATAATAATCTGTATCCAAAACCCCGTGTATATGCGCTGGGTTTAAATCTCGGTTTTTAATTTATGAATGCGATTGAAAAAAAATATATGAAAAGAAAACATTTTACATACATGTTGATCAGCGGGATCACGATGCTAAGCTTCGTTTCCTGCACAAAAGACCTGAACCTGGTACCGACAAACGATATCACGGCCTCAACAGTATACAGTACGCCGGATGGTTTTCGTGCCGGATTAGCCAAAGTATATGGATCTTTTGCGCTGACGGGAAATACCGGCGGTGTGGGTAGTCCCGATATTTCCACGCAGATTATTTCTGATGAGGGAAATTCTGATTTCCTCCGCATGTATTTCAACCTGCAGGAAATTACGACTGATGAAGCTGCCTGGACCTGGCAGAACGATGCCGGTATACAGGGATTGCACGAAATGAGTTGGTCATCCATTAATCCGATCGTCAATGGATTGTATTACCGGTCTTTTTTTCAGATCGCGTTATGCAATGATTTCATTCGTCAGTCCGCCGACGCGAATATATCCGGTCATGGAATCACAGGTGCAGATGCAGAAACGATACGCAACTACCGCGCAGAAGCCCGTTTCCTGAGAGCCTATCAATATTGGGTATTGATGGATCTCTTTGCCAATCCACCTTTCGTAACGGAGAAGGATCCCATTGCCACTTCTATACCCAAACAGATTCAGCGAAAGGATCTTTTTAATTACGTGGAATCAGAATTAATATCCCTGGACTCAGGACTGGTGGCACCAAAACAAAATCAATATGGCCGTGTGGATCAGGGAGCAGCCTGGGCCCTCCTTGCCAGGTTGTATCTGAATGCACAGATATATACAGGTGTTGCACGTTACACCGATGCGATAACTTATTGTAACAAGGTGATCGGCGCAGGATATTCCCTTCATCCGAAATATCCGGAACTGTGTACTCGCAGATGATAATTTAAATACGGATGAATTTATCGCTACCATCAATTATGATGGCACAAACACACAAACTTATGGTGGTACAACATATCTGGCACACGGCCCTGCCGGGATTCCCGGAACCATTTCGGGAACCAACGGCAGCTGGGGCGGATTGCGTTGCACACAAAATTTCGTAAGTCTCTTTCCGGATTATAGTGGTAATACCGATCAGCGGGCACAGTTCTACCAAAACGGACAATCCCTAAATATGAAAGAATCTGTACACGGGCACAGATGGATTTTCTACTTTTAAATACAGGAACCTGACAAGAACCGGTGGCCCGGCTCCGCATGCAGATGCGGCTGGAAATTTCTCCGATATCGATTTTCCTTTATTCCGGCTGGGTGAAATTTACCTGATCTATGCAGAATCCGTATTGAGGGGTGGCACAGGTGGTGATCAGACGACGGCTTTGAATTATATTAATTTATTGCGTGAACGGGCTTTCGGAGGTGCATCAGGAGATATTACTGCCGCCGATTTAACAACCGATTTTATACTGGATGAAAGAGGAAGGGAATTATATTATGAAGCAACCCGCCGGACAGATCTGATCCGCTATGGAAAATTCACGACGGCTGCGTATCTGTGGGCCTGGAAAGGAGGCATTGAACAGGGAACAGCGGTGGCTGATAAATATAATATTTTTCCTTTACCCAGTACAGATCTCACATCCAATCCAAATCTGATACAGAATCCGGGTTATTAAAAATGAGGATCATGCTTACAAAAACAAAAAATTTTTTTATGCAAATGAGTAAACTTGTAATACTCATGCATCATCCTGTTGTCATGCCTGGTATTCAGCTGTACAAAAAATGATGTCAATCAGGTGGTGACTCCTCCGGCCAGTATCGCCGGTTTCACCAGTACGGCGCAGGATGTTGTATTATCCGCCACGAATGATTCAGCAACCGTAACAGAATTCAAATGGCAAACGCCCTCCTATGGTATTTCTGTTGCGAATACCTATACAATGGTTTTCGATGTTCCGTCAGATACCAGTGGTACCAGTCCCTGGGGTAATGCGATTAAAGTAAATGTTCCTTACGGAAGCGTGAACAAATCATTTCTGGGAATAGATTTGAATAAAATCATGAATCAGTTGGGATTGCCATTTGGTGTCGCCACGCCAATCGTCGTGCGATCTGAAATCGGATATCAATCAAAGTACCGGCGCGGCTTCCACCGTTCCCACAGTATATAGCGATCTGAGTATGACTGTTACTCCTTACCAGGTGATTCTGATTTATCCGAAATTATATGTGGCCGGTGATTTCCTGGTACCGAACTGGACACAATTTGACCAGCCCGGATGGATACTGGCATCAGTCAAGAGCGATAGTTATTATGAAGGATATGTCAACTTCCCCAATGCCGGAAATGCTTTCAAATTATGTACACAGCGAGCTGGAACGGAACCAACTATGGATGGGGTGGATCTGCAACAACCATCAGCGGGGCCAGCACAGCCGGAAATTGTTATTTCGGCGGACCGGGATATTGTAAAGTGGCAGTAGACGTAAGCGCGCTGACCATTTCCTATACACCCACCAGTTGGGCGGTAGCAGGTGATTTCAATTCCTGGAGTGTAAGCGCAAATCCGATGACCTTCGATCCGGCGACGAATGTATGGACAGCCACCAATATCAATTTCACGGCGGGTTCTACTTATAAATTTGTCGGAGATCCGAGGCTGGGTTTCCAGTTTCGGACTGGATGCCAAGGGAAATCTGCCTTTCGGTGGTGGAAATATCACGGCTGCGAAAACCGGCTCATTTACTGTTACCCTGGACCTGAGTGCCGGAGCAGGAAATTATAGTTATTCTGTAAAATAGACCGACACCTGTTGAATGAAAATAATTCAGATTGTCTGCGCATTTTTATTTGCGCTGTCCATATCATCTTGTCAAAAGAGCGGGGCCGCTTCTCAGAATCCACCACCGGTGGTTACTGACAGTTCCTTTTTCGCAAAAGGAGCGGATATCAGCTGGCTGACACAGATGGAACAGGCCGGCAATGTATTTTACAATTCTTCCGGCGTGGCGATGGATTGCATGCAATTAATGCAGAGCCTGGGTATCAACACCATTCGTTTGCGCGTTTGGGTGAATCCGGCGGGTGGATGGAACGGGAATGCCGACCTGGTGAAGAAAGCCCTGCGTGCAAAGAAACTTGGCTTCCGGATCCTGATTGATTTTCATTATAGCGATACATGGGCAGATCCGGCCAACCAGACAAAACCTGCAGCCTGGACTGCATACGATTTCGCCACACTGACCTCTACCGTTAATGCATATACGCTTTCTGTGCTGGATACATTAAAATCAGTGGGCATCGTTCCAAGCTGGGTACAGGTTGGAAATGAAACCAACGATGGCATGCTCTGGCCGGATGGCAAAGCATCGGTAAATATGGCCAATTTTGCGGCGCTCGTAAATGCAGGATATAATGCAGTGAAAGCAGAAAATGATTCGATCAAAGTGATCGTGCATATTTCAAACGGATATGATAATAATTTATTCCGGTGGATGTTCGACGGCTTAAAAGCAAATGGCGCGCATTGGGATATCATCGGCATGTCTCTTTATCCCTCCATTACGAACTGGCAATCTTATAATGATTCCTGTCTGGCCAATATGAATGATATGATCTCGAGATACAATAAGCCCGTGATGATATGTGAAGTGGGGATGCCGGTTGATCAGGCCAGCACCTGCCTGTCTTTTCTCACGGATATCATCGATAAAACAAAATCCGTTGCGGATCATAATGGATTAGGTGTTATGTATTGGGAACCGGAATCTTATAATAACTGGCAGGGATATGGCCTGGGTGCATTCGATAATACCGGCAAGCCAACAGTGGCCATGAATGCTTTTTCAAATTAAAAACGGAAGATGTTGAAATATTTTAAGAAAGAATTTTTTTACCGGATCCTGTCTGGATTATGCCTGTTGCTCTTGTTTCCGGTTTTCATGCGGGCACAAAACAATCCGGGATCACACTGTCTCCATTCCAACATCCCCCGGCAGCATCTATCGCTGGATGCGGACTGGAAATTTCATCTCGGGCATGCGTCGGATCCGGCAAAGGATTTTGATTATTCCACCACAGCCATTTTTTCGAAAACGGGCAAAACGGGTGAATCGGCCATGGGCGTACAATTCAACGACAGCTCCTGGCGCACCCTGCAATTGCCGCACGACTGGGCAGTAGAGTTGCCATTTGAAAATTCAACCAGTGTGGATGTAATGTCGCATGGATATAAACCGGTGGGCGGACTGTATCCGCAAAACAGCGTAGGCTGGTATCGCAAACATTTTAAAATTTCCCGTTCAGATTCCGGTCAGCGTTACTCCATTCAGTTTGATGGAATCTACCGGGATAGCAAGGTCTGGATCAATGGATATTATCTCGGCTCCAATGCCAGTGGTTATACCGGTGTTTGTTATGATATCACCAATTATATCCGGTTCGATAAAGAGAACATCCTGGTTGTGCGCGTGGATGCATCTCAATATGAAGGATGGTATTATGAAGGCGCGGGTATTTATCGCCATGTATGGCTCAATGTGATGAACCCTTTGCATATTGCCGAAGACGGAATCTTTTTGTACAGCACAGTGAATCATAGTGAAGCAACAATAAATATTGAAACAAAGATCATCAATGAAAATCCGGTTTTGAATAAGGGTGTGCTGACTTGTTATATAACCGATCGCTATGGAAATACGGTGGCACAATCAGAACCCCGGTCCTTCTCGATAAATGGTCAGGAAGAAAAATCAGTCCACCAGAAAATAAATGTCAGAAGCCTGTCCCTCTGGTCGCCCGACAATCCATATTTGTACCGCGCGTTCGTTGTGGTCACGCCGATAAATTCCGGCGGAGACAAAAAAAACATTGCTGCCATCGATGCTGAAAAAATCAGATTTGGTATCCGTACGATACGGATTGATTCCAGTGGACTCTATGTGAACGGGCAGTACACCAAATTAAAAGGTGTCAATAACCACCAGGATCATGCGGGTGTCGGAACAGCCATACCGGATAACCTGCAATATTACCGGATGCGATTGTTAAAAGAAATGGGTGTCAATGCATACCGTTCAAGTCATAATCCGCCTGCCCCGGAATTGCTCGATGCCTGCGATAGCCTCGGTATATTGGTACTGGATGAAAACAGGTTGATGAGCAGCAGCGCCGCTTACCTGAATGATTTTGAACATTTGATCCTTCGCGACCGTAACCGGGCATCGGTATTCCTCTGGTGCATTGGGAATGAAGAAGGATTTGTGCAAACCAGTTCAGTCGGCCGGCGCATCGCGACAACACTGATTCAAAAACAAAAAGAACTGGATCCGACCCGGTTATGTACTTATGGCGCTGACCTCGCAAATATTTATAATGGCGTGAATGAAGTGATTCCGGTTCGCGGATTTAACTATCGCATATTGGGCAGTGGATCCTTATCACACAGATCATCCTGAACAACCCATCGTCGGCACAGAAATGGGAAGTACGGTAACGACAAGGGGTATTTATATCAAAGACAGTCTCAAAGGATATTTACCGGATGAAGATATATGGGCTCCCTGGTGGGCCACAACCGCAGAAGCCTGGTGGACGCTGGCCGCCACACGTTCCTGGTGGATGGGCGGATTCGTTTGGTCCGGCTTCGATTACAGGGGAGAACCGACGCCCTATGCATGGCCCAATATCAATTCCGGATTCGGTGTCATGGATATGTGCGGGTTTCCAAAAAATATTTATTACTACTACCAATCCTGGTGGACCGATGATGATGTATTACATATTTCTCCCGACTGGAACCGGCAAGGGAAAGAGAACCGCGTGATTCCTGTTTGGGTAAATACGAATGCCGATTCCGTAGAACTTTTTCTGAACGGCAGAAGTCTCGGAATGAAAACCATGCCCCGGAACCGGCACCTGGAATGGGATGTTCAATATGAAGCCGGAAAACTGGAAGCCATCGGATATAAAAAAGGAAGACAGATCACCGCAAAAGTCGAAACGACCGGCGATGCCCATGAACTCGTGGTGACGCCCTACAAGACCACCATGATGGCCGATGGAAAGGATGCAACCGTTATCAATATCAGTGTTGTCGATAAGCAGGGCCGTGAAGTGCCGGATGCCAATGACCTGGTGAGTTTTTCTGTAAACGGGGATCTGAAAATGATCGGCGTCGGTAACGGAGATCCCAGCAGCCATGAACCCGATAAATGTGAAAACGGAATCTGGCAAAGGCATTTATTCAATGGAAAATGCCAGGTGATTGTTCAGTCGGGCCTGAGTAATTCAATGATAAAATTCGAAGCAAAAGCAGCCGGACTGATCACCGGCTCAACGGATATTTATACCGTGCAAACAAGGCCGGTGCAGATGGTGCATGCCCTGGGAAAAAATCAGGATGCATCGGCAACAGTCATGAATGGTCCTGACAAACCCATATCAAAAATGATCGGCGCGGATATTTCTTTCTTACCTGAGCTGGAAGCACGCGGCATAAAATTCTCGGATAAGGGCAATCAGAAAGATGTATTGGAAATTTTAAAAGATCACGGGTTCAATTATATCCGCCTGCGCATTTTCAAAGATCCGCAAAGAGACAGCGGGTACTCACCCGGAAAAGGATTCTGTGATCTGGCGCATACGATGGCGATGGCCAAAAGAGTCCGGGCTGCCGGTATGAAATTTTTACTCGACTTCCATTACAGCGATTATTGGGCAGACCCGGGTAAGCAATACAAACCAAAAGCCTGGGAAGGAAAAAATTTTCAGCAATTGCAGGACTCAGTTTATCCAGTATACAAAAGAAGTTATACTGGCGCTTGAAAAAACAGGGCACGCCACCGGATATGGTGCAGGTGGGCAATGAAATCAATCATGGCATGATTTGGCCGGAAGGACATGTTCGAAGTTTTGACAGCCTCGCACAGCTGGTATATGTTGGCATACAGGCCGTGCGCGAAGTAAGTCCCGAAACCGCCGTGATGATACATATTGCGCTGGGTGGACAAAACGATGAATCCCATTTTTTTCTGGATAATATGATCAGGCAGAAAAGTTCCCTTTGATGTGATCGGTTTATCCTATTATCCGAAATGGCACGGCACGCTGGCGGATTTAAAATACAATATCAATAACCTGGCAGTAACTTATCAAAAAGATATCATCGTAGTGGAATACTCACAATATAAATATGCCGTAAACGAAATCGCCTTTAATGTTCCGGGTGGAAGGGGCAAGGGCACTTGTATCTGGGAGCCACTGAATACCTGGGAAAGTATTTTCGACAAAGAAGGCAATGCCAATGCATTCCTGATGATCTACGATTCAGTCAGTAATCGTTTTATCGGCCAGAAATCTGTAAATCTGAATACAATCAGTAAGAGCAGGTAGTATCTTGCATTCACTAAAATGAATGTCATGAAAGAAATAAAAAAAGAAGACATCAAGCAGGAAGTGTTTGATCTCTATGATGACTACGCGCACAATCGAATTGAAAGACGCGATTTTATACAACGACTCTCCGCCTATGCAGTCGGGGGAATTACTGTAACCTCCCTGATGAGTTTTCTGATGCCCAATTATTCGGCCTCCATTCAGGTGAAACCCGATGATCCCCGCTTAAAATCAGAGTACGTATATTATGAATCACCAAAAGGCGGTGGAAAAATCAAGGCATTACTATCGATGCCCGTCGATGCAAAAGGAAAGCTGGGAGGTATCGTCGTCGTACACGAAAACAGAGGACTGAATCCCTACATTGAAGATGTGGCAAGAAGGGCTGCGCTGGCAGGATTCATTACACTGGCTCCCGATGCACTGACGCCCTTGGGTGGTTATCCTGGAAACGACGATCAGGGGCGCGAATTGCAAAGTAAACGGGATGGAAAAGAAATGCTCGAAGATTTTATTGCCGGATATGAATTTTTAAAAGGAAATGCAGATTGTAACGGAAAAGTGGGTGTCGTAGGTTTTTGTTTTGGTGGAGGAATCGCAAATCAGATGGCTGTGCGCGTTGCAGATTTATCTGCCGCCGTCCCATTTTACGGAATGCAACCGCCGGCCGAAGATGTTCCGAAAATTAAGGCTCCGCTATTATTGCATTATGCAGGACTTGATACACGTGTGAATGCAGGATGGCCTGCTTATGAACTTGCGTTGAAGGAAAATAAGAAAGAGTATATCGCTTATATATATCCGGACGTAAATCATGGTTTTCATAATGATACGACGCCACGATACGATAAAGCAGCGGCGGATCTTGCCTGGACAAGAACAATTGATTTTTTCAATCAAAAATTAAAGTGAGCATATCAGGACGCCGTCCATCCGCCGTCAATCATTAATGTAGTTCCTGTGATCAATGCTGCAGCCGGAGAAGCGAGAAATAAAACAGCATTGGCAACATCTTTTGGTTCACCAATTCTGCCTAATACTATTTTGGATAGCACCATTTTTTTCGTCTCCTCATTGGCGAGATATTCTTCTGTACCCGGAGTATAAATAAACGTTGGCGCAACGGCATTGCAGGTAATTTGATGTTTGGCCCATTCCACGGCAAAACACCTGGTCAGATGTGAGATCCCTGCCTTAGTCATGCAATAGACTGATTCCGTAGGAAGCGCGATAAATCCAGCCTGGGAACTGATATTGATGATTCTGCCGAATTGTTGTTTGATCATCCACCGGCCTACCTGCTGACTGGTGAAAAAAGTCCCTTTCAGATTTACATCCAGCGTATAGTCAAAATCCGCTTCTGTAACGTTTTCAATATAATTCTCGGGGGCGATGCCTGCATTGTTTATTAATATATCAATCCTGCCAAAATATTCGATCGCTTCAGATACGGCCGTTTTTATTTCATCCATATGGCTGACATCCATCTGAAGAGGGAGGACCTTTCTGCCCAGTGCTTCGATTTCTTTCACCAGTCCACTATCTGCCTTGATGTTTTTAAGCCCGAGTGCAATATCTGCTCCGGCCTCTGCCAACGCAAGAGCGCAGGCCCTGCCGATTCCCCGGGCGGCACCGGTTACCAACGCAATTTTTCCCGGAACTTTAACTTCATCAGAATTTTGGTTAGCCATATTATCCTTTCCCCATAAAGATATATACTACTCAATTACCTTTAGAAATCTATCGGATTTATTGGAGACCGTCTTATAAATAGCTTTATTCAAATCAGCGTTTTTATGGAAGAAAATAATATCAACCGCAGAGACATGATCAGGATCAGTTCATTGGCCGCTCTTTCGAATATGCTGGTGCCAGCGCTGGTCTCTGCTTCCGTCTCATCGCCGAAAGTGAATGAATTTCGTTTGGAAAAAATGGATCCGGATAGCGGGATTTGTTATATGAACGCTGTAACCATGGCTGCTTTATTACGTTCAAAAAAAATATCTGCAAGAGAGGTCATGGAGGCACACCTCAAACAAATAAAAAAAGCGAATGCAAAAGTCAATGCGATCATCACGTTTGTGCCCGAAGATGAATTGATGGCTCAGGCACTGGCAGCCGATGAATCGCTTGCGAAAGGAAAATTAACCGGTTCACTACATGGCCTCCCCATGGCAGTCAAAGATCTTACAGAAACAAAGGGTATCAGGACCACTTATGGTTCCCCCATATGGCGGGACAATATTCCATTGCAGGATGCCCTATTGGTACAGCGTCAGAAACAGGCAGGCGCAATCATTATCGGTAAAACAAATGTGCCGGAACTCGGCATGGGCTCTCAGACATTCAATCCCTTGTTCGGCGCCAGTTTCAATCCATATGATGTTTCAAAAACATGCGGCGGCAGCACAGGAGGTGGTGCTGCGGCATTGGCCTGTGGAATGATACCACTTGCCGACGGCAGCGATATGGGTGGATCACTTCGTAATCCCGGAAGTTTTTGCAATGTTGTCGGGTTACGGACTTCGCCGGGAAGAGTGCCTATTATCAATTCGAAACTCGCTTGGCAGGAATTAGCCGTACAGGGGCCGATGGCACGTACAGTTTCAGATTGTGCATTATTGCTCAGTGCACAAGCCGGCCCCGACAGACGCTCGCCGATTTCCATCATGGAAAATCCCCAACAATTCATGTCACCTCTGGGGAGTGATTTTAAAAATGTAAAAGTTGCATTTATTAAAGATCTCGGTCTTCCATGGGAAAAGGAAGTAAAGAATGCAGTGGATGCGCAAAGAAAAGTATTCGAGTCACTGGGTTGTATTGTGGAAGAAGATGAACCCGATATGACAGATGCCAACGAATGCTTTGTTAATTTTCGTCATTGGCAATATGAAGCACAGTATGGCGATCTGCTGGCAGCAAACAGCGATAAAATGAATGAGTATACCAAATGGCATCTGGCAGAAGGTCGGAAATTAACAGGTCCATATCTCTCCCGGCTCGAAATCAAGCGGTCAGCGCTATACAGACGCTTTCAGCAGTTTTTAGAGAAATATGAATTTCTGATCATGCCTGTTAGCCAGGTATTACCATTTGATGTAAACACACATTATCCAGCAGAAATAAATGGAATTCCCATGCTGACCTATATTGACTGGATGAGATCAGCCTATTATATTTCTGTAGTAGGAAACCCGGCTATCTCTGTTCCCTGCGCCTTTTCAAAAACCGGCCTGCCCATTGGTATCCAGATCATCGGAAGACATAATGCCGACCTGCGCGTACTGCAAATGGGATATGCTTTTGAGCAGGCCACTAAAATTGGCAATCGGCGGCCGGAGATTGCAGAATAATTTTCTCCTCCAACTACTTAATCAATCGCGCACTCTATAAAGGGATCAGACCAATTGCTCAATCTGATCAATTCTTCACGCGGGTTATTCTTTTTTTAAAAAAAGGGCGACCACAAGGTGATCACCCATAGCTGATCCGGCAGAATGCTGGCCGCGTTTATTATTATAGCCCGGGTGTTCCCTTTCCTTCCGTCAATAATTTGAATAAACTTCCTTTTATATAATAGTCCCAGCCTTTACTACAGGACTTGAAACACTCAACCTCCGGAACCAATCCGAAATGTGTAAAATGGATTTGTGTTTTCTCACCCTCCTTAGATAGTTCAAAACCGATTTTTGTGTTTTTCCATTCCTGTTCGTCTTTTACAAAATTGAGCCTGCATTCTGTAACCAGCCAGACTACCTTCTTGTCCGGAATAAATTCAATGATTTTTTGGCCGGTCTTGTGTATATCGCCAAACTGAACAGTGAATTCATCGTTCAGTTTCTGCGACCTGCCTGTCAGATCATCTGTCCACCATTCGGAAACATTGTTGATCGCTTTAAATGTGTCCTGTATTGAATTGTCCACCGTAATGAGGGCGGTATAGTCCTGTTTTTTCATATGATGATTACTTTTCGGCTGTTAGAAGATTCTTTTCGTTTTCAGTTTGTGGTTTATCCTTGCCGTTTGGCTGACCCTTGCCGGTAACAATCAGGTCGTGCAGGCTATTTTGTATATAACCGGTCCATGCATCCCGGCAGATATCAAAACATTCGTATTCCGGAACCAAACCCTGATGCGTCATGCGCAACGCTGTTTTATTGTCCTTTTGGGAAATTTCAAAAATAACCTTCGTGCCCTTCCATTCGGTTTTGTCCTTTGTGAATTTAAAATAGTTGTCCAGCACAAGCCAGACCACTTTTTTATCCGGAACAACTTCAATTAATTTCATTTTGCATTGATGGATATCTTCAAAATGATAAGTAAACTCATCATTTAGTTTTTCCGTACCACCTTCAATCTCTTCCGACCACCAGCCACGTACATTGTTAACGGCGCGGAAAACTTTTTTTGGGTTCTGATCCACCAGCAGGGTAGTGGTAAAATCTGATGCAGACATAGTATTGTTTTTAGTGAATGAATAAAGAATTTTGAAAAACAAGAATCGCGGTTATTTCGAAAGCACATCACAAATCTACAGTCTTAATAAGGTGATGACGGGGTGTGAAGTAGACAATCTATCGGGTTGATTTGGACAACTTAGAGATGTATCTTTGCTCAAATATTTTACCATGAAGCACGTCACGATCATTGTCCCGAATGGGAGTGCGCACATGAGCAGCATCGCAGGTTCCTTTGAAATCCTGACAAGGGCCAATCAGTATTGGCAAAAAACGGGAAACGGTCCGCGGATGGAAGTCGAGGTGGCCGGTTTTGCAACGGGAAAAAAACCGGGCGCCGGTATATTTTTGATTAATCCGGTTGATATACAGGATATAAAATTCACCGACCTGATCATTATACCCTCTCTTTCTCATGATTACGAAACTGTAATAAATAAAAATAATGAGCTGATAATCTGGATCCGGGAACAATATAAAAATGGTGCTGAAATTGCCAGTATTTGCACAGGAGCATTTTTGCTGGCTGCTACCGGTCTGCTGGATGGCAGGAACTGTTCCACCCATTGGAATGCGGCAACTGATTTCAGGCGGTTGTTTCCAAATATACATTTGCAGACTGATAAACTGATTACGGCTGCGCAGGGAATTTATACCAACGGCGGCGCGTATTCTTTTTTAAACCTGATCCTCTTCCTGGTTGAAAAATATTTTGACCGGCAGACGGCCATTCTTTGCTCAAAAGTTTTTCAGATTGATATAGAAAGAACGTCCCAATCGCCATTTTTCATTTTTCAGGCGCAGAAAAACCATGGCGATGATTTGATTTGCCAGGCACAAAACTATATTGAGGAAAATCTGAGTGAAAAGATCTCCTTCGAAGAACTGGCTTCAAAGCTTGCGATCAGCAGGAGAAATTTTGACAGACGATTTATCAAAGCGACCGGTAATACACCTGTGGAATATTTGCAGCGTGTAAAGGTGGAAGTGGCAAAAAAAACATTGGAAAGAGGCAGGAAAAGTATTTTTGAAGTGATGAATGAAGTAGGTTACTCAGACGATAAGGCATTCAGAGAAGTTTTTAAAAAGATCACCGGCCTGTCGCCTTTAGACTACAGAGGCAAGTATAATCAGGAAGCCGTTTTGGTTTAAATCTTGACCAGGAGCTAACCACTTTACTATGATTGGCAGATTTTTTGATTTAATATAAATATGAACAACCGGTCGATTCAACGACCCAATCTTTGCAATGTTAATTTTGGATTTAGAGCACAGGAACCTTTCTTCGTTGAGCGGTTCCTGTTTTTTTTCCAAAGTCTGTAACGTATTTCGTGAATAGGGTGAGTGGATTTATTTAAGCATTACAAGTGATTTTTTGGAATTAATTCCACAACAGATACATTCTCAAAGCGGAAAAAAACTGGCATTGTTTTAGAACAATGTATTACTGAGAACGACGATTCCTTCCGACCTTGTTATTTTCTTTATTGAATCCTGACAAAACTGGAAGGATAGCGTTCAAAAAGGGCTGTGTTTCGGAAGAGATACAGCCTTATTTTTTCATATAAATTTTTTTATGAACAATCTAACCATAACAAGTTCCTCTTTTTTGGAAGGGGCGGATATCCCGGTTAAGTTCAGTTGTAAGGGTGAAAATATTAATCCGGAAATAAGGATTGGCTCTTTACCGTCAGAAACAAGATCACTGGCTGTTATTGTGGAGGATCCCGACGCACCCCGGGGGATTTTTGATCACTGGGTTGTCTGGAATTTGCAACCGCGTAATACAATCGCTGAAAATTCCTCTGATGGTGTTAAGGGCAAAAATGGAAAGGGCGGAAACGGATATACCGGTCCTTGTCCTCCTTCCGGAACCCATCGCTATCAGTTTAAAGTATATGCTCTGGATGCTACACTCGATCTTCCCGTTGGTACCAACAAGATAAATCTGATGAATGCGATGAAGGAACATGTGATTGCCGGCGGAGAGCTCACCGGATTGTTCAGCAGTCAGTCTAAAGTCAGTGTATGATTTAAGAATTAACCACTTTTTCAAACGCATACCTTCCCTTGATATGTTTATTCAGGAATTTCCCTTTTGAAATGGCATTCCGGAGTTTGTCATACAAATCCTTTGGCACGTTCATATAATCATAGGCGATTCCCGATATAAAGAAAACCCGTAGCCTGCGCTTCGCCTCATCGTAAATAAAATGATCTATGACGGAAGAAGGCATCCGTTTCCGGGAAACTATTAAAAAAGAATGCCATGGTAAACTTTTAAGAAAACCTTTCCGGGTCAAAGGCATCCGTCCTGACAGATGTTTGCTGTTGATTGCAGATTTCAGAAATAACTTTGCCGGTTGCCGGACCCAGACCCAGTCCCATCATGGAATGCCCGCCGGCGATCATCAGATTCCTGATCTTTTTTACTGAGCCGATAAAAGGCAGTCCATCCGGCGAGCAGGGCCGGAAACCATACCAGATATCTTTTGTATCCGGCATTTTTGGCTGAAGATTGGAAAAGTATCTGGGTACCGCTTCAAGTATTCCTTCTACTCTTTTTATATTGACGTGATGATTGACGGGGGCAATTTCCATCGTTCCTCCATATCGCATGAGTCCGCTCATGGGTGTAATCGCAACCCTTGCTTCACAAAGAATTGCGGGTATATTTAATGTAATCGCGGGATTACTATCTGTAACAGAATACCCTTTGCCCGGCATCAGCGGTATGTTCATTCCGGCCATTTTTGTGAGTTCAGGCAGCCAGGATCCTCCGGCTAAAATGAAAACATCGGCTCCATATTCATTTTCTTTTGTTTTTATTTTTTTGATTACACCATGCTGAATGTCCATTGAAAGAACGGGGTCATTGGTATGAATGAAACCCCCGTTATCCAGAATATATTTTTTTAACTGGACCATCAGTTTGTTTGGATATAAATGGGCATCGCAATGATAATGCACGGCACCCAGTATATTTAATCCGACACCCGGCTCCAATCGTTCAACCTGTTCCTTTGTCAGTGGTTCTGCATCCAACCCCAATGCCCTTGCAATTTCAGCAGTGTGTATTTCCTCTTCAGCTGTTTTTTGAGTTTTGAAATACATGAGGATTCCCTTTTCCTCGAGTGAAAAATCAAAATCGGGAGAAGCAGATAATTCTTTATAGAGTGAGTGACTCAGCAGACTGAGATCGCGCAAATACGGTGCACCCTGTTCGACATTTTTCCGGTTTGCTTTTCGCAGGAATTGGAAACCCCATTGTATGAGTGGCCAGCTGAATGAGGGTTTTACATAAAACGGACTCTTGCTGTCGAACATCCAACGGATGCCCTGTGCCACGATGCCCGGCGATGCGAGTGGAGTAAAATGACTGGGTACGATCATTCCGGCATTTCCGAAAGAGCAGTTGTCCGTTCCGTCATTCTTTTCTAAAATGGTTACCCGCCAGCCGCTTTTTTGTAAATAGTATGCTGAACTGAGGCCGATGATTCCCGCTCCTACAATAACCGCATGCATAATCAAATTTTATAAAACCTGGAAACCGTAGGCATAAGGATCGTCTTCATCGTCGATACTGATGGTATTGTATCCATAAATTCTCGCCCAGCCTTCAATGCCGGGCCGGATAGCGGGATTTCCCGCAACCGTTGTCTCTTCTTCAATCGTGCCGGTAAATGTTGATCCGATAATACTTTCGTGAATAAACAAATCGCCTTTCTTTAATTTTCCTTTTGCATACCATTGGGCCATTCTCGCCGACGTGCCGGTTCCGCAGGGACTCCGGTCGATCGCCTTGTCACCGTAAAAAACAGCATTGCGCGCTGTTGATTTTTTATCCAGTACTGACCCGGTCCATAGAATGTGAGAACATCCATGGATCGTCGGATCTTCCGGATGAATAAAAGAATATTTTTTATTGATATCGTCGCGCAGCGCACGAGCCCATTCGATTAATTGACCGGCGGTGAAATGTTCAAGTCCCGGAAAATTTTCCTGAAGATCGACAATGGCGTAAAAATTTCCTCCGTAAGAAACATCGATGTTCAGTTCTCCCAAAACGGGGCATACTGCTTTTAAACCGGTGGCAGCGAGATAGGAGGGTACATTGACCAGTTTTACGGATTTTACTTTACCACCGGACTGGGTATAACTAACCGTTACCAGCCCTGCCGGCGTTTCCATGCGAACGGTACCTTTCGTTTTTGGAACAATAAGTCCTTCTTCAATGGCAATCGTGATCGTTCCGATCGTACCATGACCGCACATCGGCAGGCAGCCACTGGTTTCAATAAATAAAACGGCCACATCATTAGCGGAATCATGAGGAGGATATAAAATGCTTCCGCTCATCATATCGTGGCCCCTCGGTTCAAACATGAGACCCTTGCGTATCCAGTCATATTCTCTTAAAAAGTGCTGGCGCTTTTCACTCATATTATCCCCATTTAAAAAGGGGCCGCCTCCGGCAACGAGACGAACAGGGTTACCGCAGGTATGCGCATCGATACAAAAGAATTTTTTGGAAGTCATTAAACCCTTTCCGTTTGTTTCATTTTATTTTCCTTTGTAAAATCCGGAATGGATGGTCGGGTAGCAATCGCGTTTTGAATGATCTCTGTGATCTTTCTTTTTTCTTCCCCTTCAAGCATTAACCGCGGCGCCCTGACATATTCTGTTCCGATACCCGTCAATGTGGCTGCGAGTTTGATATAATGCACGAGTTTAGGATGAATATCGAGTTCAAGCGCCGGTAAAAACCATCTATAGATTTGCAGTGCTTCCGGGTATCTGCCCGCTTTCATCAGTCGATAAATGGCGACAGTCTCTGCAGGAAAGGCGTCTCCCAACCCACATACCCAGCCATCGGCACCCAGCGCAAATTCTTCCAGCGCCAGCGTATCCACACCGCAGAGGATCCGGAACCGGTCACCAAATTTATTTTTCATCCTTGTCACATTCGAAACATCGCGGGTAGACTCTTTGACCGCCTGGACATTGGAAATTTCCGCCAGCTCTTCAAACATGCTCAGGGTTACTTCGATCTTGTAATCATATGGATTATTATAAATCATGATCGGTAATGAAACGCATTCAGCGATCCTTCTGAAATACTCAACGGTCTCACGATCATCTGCCTTATACCGCATCGGGGGCAGGAGCATGAGTCCGTCCGCTCCGTTTTTTTCTGCATCCATTGCAAACTGAATAGCCCCGAGTGGTGGATTGTTCTGCAATATTCATAATCACCGGAACGGGCCGGCTGATGGCTTGTTTTGCAAATCGTAGCAGCGACATTTTTTCATCCAGGGTCAGCGTGCTGGCTTCGCCGAGAGAGCCCCCCAGGATGATACCGTCAATGCCGGCTTCCAGCTGTGCATCCAGGTTTTTTTTGAACATTTCAAAATGGATGGAATCGTCAGAATGAAATGGTGTTAAGAAAGCAGGATATATTCCCTTCCATAAAACAGGTGTCATAAATTTTATTTTTTCGGTCAGTTTAATTTAATAATGCACTGAATGGAAAGATTTGTCTGATTTGTCTGGTAATTTACCATTTTTCCCTGTTTGATCAGTTCCTGCGGTCTTTAGGATAAAAACGATCGGCCTGAGAAGCTGTGAAGGATCTTCGATTTATTTTTGATTTACCGGCGTTTCAATAATGAGGAATTCTGCTTTTTCTAAACACTGGATGGAAATCTGGTCGGTATCCCAAATTCCCAATCCGTCTCTGATATTTAAGGCCACGCCATCCACTTCAATCAGGCCTTCAATCAGGAATACAAAAAGGCATTTATTTACCCGGTTGAATGCATAGTGAACTTTCTGATTCTGATCATAATACCCCAACGATAGTTTTGCGTTTTGATTGATCCAGCAGTGTTCAGTTCCTTCTTCACCTGAAATAATGGTTGTTATTTTGTTTTTTCTGCTCTCCTTCGGAAAATGTCTTTGCTGGTACCGGGGTGTGATATTTTGAATTTTGGGAAGTATCCACAGCTGAAGAAAATTGACTTCATCTTCTCCAATATTGTATTCTTCATGTTTTAATCCGCTGCCGGCGCTCATGATCTGCACGCCGCCTGGTTCGACTGTTGTACGATATCCCATTGAATCAATATGATTCATTTTTCCCTGTATTAATACAGAAATGATTTCCATATTGATATGCGGATGTATCCCAAATCCCTTTCCCTTTTCCATGAAATCATCATTAAAGGCAACCAGGGTCCCAAACGCGCTTTTCAGCGGATGATAATAATCGCTGAAGCTGAAAAAGAAATTACTTTTCAGCCATCCGATATTTTTCTTGCCTCTGTCAGCTGCCGGGAAATATTGGCTTTGCATCCTGATCTATTTAAATATTAAGGTATTGGCTTTGTTAATTTCATCCTGGTTAATCGTATGCCCCAAATTAGGATAAATCTTTTCCGTTGTATCGGCGCCTAATTGTCTAAAAATGTCTGCGGAAGCATGTACCCTTTCTACCGGAACATGCATGTCTGGATTACTGCTGCCAAAAAATACCGGGGTCATTTCAAAATCACCCTTATATAACGTTTTATTAATCTGATCGCCAATAAGCCCTCCGGTAAAAGCGACTACACCCCCATATCGTTTTGCATTTCTCGCAACATACTCCAGCGTAAGGCAGGCGCCCTGTGAAAATCCTAAAAAGTAAATATTTTTTTCATTGATTCCCCGGGTTGTTATTCTCTGTACCGTTTTGTGTACCAGGCCGAGCGCAGAAGACAACCAGGGTTCATTTTCCTTCTGGGGCGCCAGGAAAGATTTTGGATACCAGCTGTTACCCGTTGCCTGCGGTGCCGCGAGCAAATACTCCTGTGTGTTCAGATTTTCTGATAAAGAAAGAATATCTTCTGCCGATGCGCCTCTTCCATGTAACATGATAAGTGCGCTGGTCGCATCGACTGTATTGCCGGAATATAAAATCTGTTCCTGATGCATTATAAAAATCCATTTAATGAAGAACCGGTAGCACTTCTTCAATCTTTTTTCGGATGGGCTCGTATTGTTTAGGAAGTTTCAGATGAGTGCCCAATTCATTGAGTGGTTCATCCACCGTAAAACCGGGGTTATCTGTGGCTATCTCAAAAAGTACGCCGCCCGGCTCGCGGAAATACAGGGAGAAAAAATACTCACGGTCGATCTGGCTGGTTATATGCAGACCCTTTTTTAATATTTTCTCGTGGTAGGCCATTTGAACTTCTTTATTGGCCACCCGAAAAGCAATATGATGATTAGTGCCAGCTGAATTTCGACCGAAAGCCGCCTCCGGTTCTTCTAATATATCAATGACTGCTGCCGTTGAAATGTCGGGACTGATAAATCGATAGCGGTTTTCTTCCTGGGATAAAAGCCGGTATCCAAGAATATCTGTGAGCACTTCGGCGGTTTTATCTACTTTCCGGATTGTGAGGGTTACACTGTGAAAACCCTTGGTTGCTTCGGCGGATTTAATATCCGTTGTTTCCCATCCTTTTCTTTCATCCGGTACAGAGGAGCTCAATAACGAAAGTCGCAGGCCATCCGGATCAGTAAATGGAAGACAGGGCTCTCCAAATCTTACGACGTTTTCTTCTGTCGGAACGTTAAACTTTTTAAACCGGTCAATCCAGAAATCCATCGACCGCGGATCGATATGGTAAGTGATTTCGGTCGCCATGCCCGCTCCGTTCTTTCCCCGCCCGACACCTTCCCATGGAAAAAAAGTTAATATGGTTCCGGGTTCACCCACTTCATTTCCATAGTAGAAATGATAGGTGTATGGATCATCGAAATTCACCGTCTTTTTAACCATGCGCAATCCAAGAACCCGTGTATAAAAATCGTGATTTCTTTGCGCATTATCAGCAATGGCCGTAACGTGGTGGAGACCCTGGATTCCGCTTTCCATGTTCGGGTTTTTTTAAATACTTAATAGAATAAAATTAGTAATAAAACAATGGACACCATGGGAAAAAGCGATGTACGTAAGTGAGGAAAATGGGGAAAGGATGGTGAGTTTGCGAAGGGCGAATCCTCTCTAAATCTATGATAAAATGGGCGAATACCGGCAGACCCTTTTTATTAAGGCACCCAGACATCGGAAAATTTAATGTCTTAATTATTAATTTAATGTTAACTTTTCATTAATTAATAATCACCTCCCATGAAGCCTGCCATATGCTTCCGCGTCTTTGCGGTCCCCGGACTGATTTTACTGATTACCTTACTCAGCCAGAACGCACTTAGTCAGCCTTTGAACAATAATGGTTTCGCGTTGTTGCGAATGAATGAAGTGAACTCACATGCAGCCAGGCATTTTCTGGAAAATTTCTCCCCTTCATCCACCGTAAAATGGTACCAGGACGAGCACCATTATATTGCAACCTTTCAGGAAGGTGATTCGACTGATAAGGTATACTATAAAAACAATGGCAATTTTGATTTTTGTATAAAATATTATCGGTCCGAAGCCCTGGAACCTTATTTGAAATCCATCGTTTTTAAAAAATTCCCAGGTTGCGAAATCCTTACTGTGACCGAACTCACCGACCTGGAAAATAAGGAGCTGTCTATCAAAATAAAAGACGGCATCTATATCAGAACCCTCAGTTGTTCGGAAGAAGGCATCGAGATAACGGAAAATATCAGGGACAGCAATTCCTGATTCAGCATCATACATTTCTCTATTTTGCTGTTTCATATTCTCTTTTTTCAGATAATCGGATGATCCCCCTCTTCATTGTTTTAAAGTGATTTTATAGCCGATCCTCATCCATAATTGAATGATCATCCATCCGATAATATATGTAGTTAAATATACTTTCAATATATATTGAAAGTTCAATAATAATCACTATCTTTAGGATATGAAATATCCGGAATCTAAAGAGAAGTTTATTGAAACCTGGGGAACCCTGGGCAGTCAGTGGGGCGTCAATAAATCGATCGCCCAGATACAAGCCTTACTACTCATATCGCCTGAGCCACTGTCTACAGATGATATCATGAAAGAACTGACGATTTCACGTGGCAACGTAAATATGAGTATACGAACTCTGCTGGACTGGGGGATCATATATAAGAAAGCAATTGCCGGTGACCGGAAGGAGTATTTTGTTGCGGAAAAAAATGTTTGGAAATGGTCCCTCAAAATCGGAAATGTCCGTAAGCAAAGGGAATTGAATCCGGTGTTGGATCTGCTTCGTGAAATCGCGGCTGAGAAAGAAACTGGCAAAACAGTAGAGGAAAAAGAATTTGCCAAACAGATTAAAGAACTGAATGTATTTACCCAGCAGATCAGTAAACTGGCTGACAAACTTTTTCTTTCTCCGCAAGGTGAGTTATTACTGAAATTATTGAAAATGTTTGCATGATATGAACTACAACATCTCCGCATACATCGTTTACCTGATCCTGACGGTTTTTATTATCGTCTTTGTCGGTAAACTTTTTTACCAGAATGGCCGTGTGTTCATCCTGGGCCTTATGAAAGGCGATGCTGCAACCACCGACCATTTCAATAATATCCTCCTGGTCGCTTACTACCTTTTTAATATAGGTTACGCTTTTGTGAAACTCCGGTTCTGGCAGAACATTGAAAATTTGGAAATGCTGGTATCCAGCATCGCCCGTAATATGAGTGTTCTGATTTTTATCCTGGCTTCTACCCATTATATGAATATGGTATTGATCTGGTACCTGTCCGGATCTAAGAAAACATCTCTCACAATAAAATCGTTTCAATCATGAATCACTCTTACACAGTCATCGCGTATTTCATTTATTTACCGATCGCTTTGCTACTGACCTGGTATGTTGCACAGACACTCTTCCGTAACGGTTTAGTCTTTATGAGGGATATTTTTTTTGGAAGGGAAGAGATTGCCAAGGCAACAAACTCCTTGTTTAAAATTGGTTTTTACTTGTTAAATATCGGATTCGCCTTATTTATACTGCAGATTTATGATACACTCAACGGAGTGCAGGGTATCATAGAAGTGCTGAGTTCAAAAATCGGCGGATTTAGCATCTATCTTGGAATCATGCTTTTCTTTAACCTGTTCCTGTTTTTCAGAGGTAAGAAAGTGGCCAAACAGAAACACGATGAACTCCAGGCGATGAAGAATCTGGCTACACCTGACAAGTAAGAAATCATGAATAAGAAAATAGTTATTGCCGGCGGCACGGGATTTATCGGGAACCATCTGGCGGATGACTTTAAGAAAGCGGGATATGAGGTTCTCATTATATCCCGCAGGTCCGGTACGATTCGCTGGAGTAATTTTCAGGGAATCCTAAGCGCATTGGAAAACGCAGACCTGGTTGTCAACCTGGCTGGTAAATCGGTCGACTGCCGGTATAATGCAAAAAATAAAAAGAAGATTCTCACGTCGCGGACGCAGACAACAAAACTACTCGGACAGGCCATTGAATTATGTAAAACCCCTCCAAACCTTTGGATCAATGCCAGTACCGCAACGATCTACCGGCATGCAGAAGACCGTCCGATGACGGAGGATAAGGGAGAGATAGGAAGTGGATTTTCAGTTGACGTGGCCACCCAATGGGAAAAAACGTTTTTTTCTTTTCATCTGAAACAGACCAGGCAGGTAGTCCTCCGGATGGCAATCGTGCTGGGAAAAGGCGGTGGTGTCATCCGGCCATTTTTGAATCTTGTCCGTTTCGGTTTTGGTGGAAGACAGGGCAATGGAAGACAGATGTTCAGCTGGATCCATATCACCGATGTCTTCAACATTATACTTTTTATCAGAGACCACAAGGAACTTAGTGGTGTATACAATTGTTCCGCGCCAAATCCGGTAAGCAATACGATCCTGATGAGGACCTTCCGGGAGAAAACAAAAACAAAATTTGGTTTACCCTCGCCTGCCTGGTTGCTTAGTATAGGCGCCATAATAATTAAAACGGAAACCGAATTGATTTTAAAAAGCCGCTGGGTGATCCCGGAAAAACTCTTACAAGCGGGCTATACATTTAAATATTCATCCCTGGATGAGGCGCTGGAAAATATACTACAGCATGGATGAGCCGGCTAAAAATATCGTGCTTTTTGACGGTGTATGCAATTTGTGTAATGGACTGGTTCGCTTCATCATAAAAAGAGACCGGACGGGAAAATTCAAATTCGCATCCCTACAATCAGAAATCGGCCAGCAGTGGCTTCAACGATTTGGCCTTGCAAAAAATGAATTCGAGTCCTTTGTGTTGATCCGGGGTGACAAATATTATTTGAAGTCTGCCGCTGCATTAAAAATGCTAAGAGAACTCGGTGGAATCTGGAAAGCTTTTTATGTTTTTATAGTAGTGCCCCGACCGGTCAGAGATTTGATATACGATCTGATCGCAAAGTCCCGTTATAAGATATTCGGTAAAAGGGATGTTTGTATGGTTCCGACGCCTGCGCTTAAAGAACGATTTTTATAGCATTTAGGTTATGCTGCGTTCTGTACAATTGGGACTTAAGATTTGAAGTGGAGTATGAATTATCTTTATCAGATGATATTCTTAACACAACTCATTTACATTAAAGAGGGACAGGAAGAAGTATTTCATCAATTTGAAGACATTGCGATACCAGCTATTTCAAAATATAACGGCCGCCTTTTACTTCGCGTTCGACCCGACGACCAATCAATGGTTGAAAATAATATTGACAAACCTTACGAAATACACCTGGTTGAATTTGACTCTGAGCAGGACTTCAAAAACTTCTCAGGCGATGAGGACCGCAAGAAATTTCTTCATTTAAAAGAACAGTCGGTCAAGTCGGTGTGGTTGATTAAGGGTATGAAACTATAAATAAGTTACTATAAATGAAATGGGGATGGCCTGCATAATCTTTCGCAGGCTACGAATTGACTAATCACACCTTAATAATCGGTCGACTTACTCAGATCACCCCATTCTTTATCGGATTGTGTTTTCAGCTGATCGTTTCGGAGGGCTCCGTTATATGCGTCGCTGCCGAGCAACAGGCGGAGTGGAGGTGAACTCATCTCGGCAATTTTCAGGATTGCCTGCGCTGCCTTCTTTGGATCGCCTGGCTGTTTTCCATTATAGTCGCGCTGAAAGCGGGCAGTGGCGCCAACCGTTGCATCATAATCCAGTATGCTTTCATGTATGCTGGAAGAAGATCCGGCAAAATCTGTCCTGAACCCCCCTGGTTCGATGATGGTTACCTTGATACCCAGAGGCCCGACTTCTTTATCCAGGACTTCTGAAAAACCTTCAACTCCCCATTTGGCGGTTGCGTAAGGCCCGCGCCCGATGGGTCCGATCCGGCCGCCGATGGAAGATACCTGGATGATGTGACCCGACCGGCGCTTGCGCATGAAGGGCAAGGCTGCTTTCGTCAGGATGATGGTTCCGAAAAGATTGGTCTCTATCTCTGCACGGAAATCAGTCAGACTGGTCTCTTCTATAGAATTGATATTACCATAGCCGGCATTATTTACCAGAATATCCAAATGGCCAAAATGGTCTATTGCTGACTGTACAGCATTATACGCTGCTTTCTCATCGGTGACATCCAGGGCGATCGTGATCACCTGATCTCCGTAGGTTTTTTTCAAATCCTGCAACTGAATGATGTTGCGCGCAGTGGCAACAACCTGATGTCCGGATTCCAATGCAGCCTCCGTGATGGCACGACCTAAACCTCTCGAACTACCCGTGATCAGCCACACTTTGGATGCCATATGTTTTGCTTTAATAATTTAATTACCTGAAGCCTGCTGAATAATCTTTTCAACGCCCGATATTTTTTGAATCAGATCAGCCGGTAAATCAAATCGCTTTTGCAGATATGAAAAGGAATTATAACTCAGCCAAACTTTTTTATCACTGTCTTCCCAAACAAGAATTTTCAGAGGCAGATCAAGGCCACTGAGTGGATTTGCATTCATGAGTGGTATACCGCCGCGGGGATTTCCGAAAATCAACAATTTCATTGGATTTAAAGTCAGACCTACTTTAACAGCCTCCGCTTCCTGGTCAATGCGTGCGTAAATAAAAATCCCGTGACCAGTCAGTGCTTTTTCCACCGCGTCCATGGTTAACGTTACACTGGAGAGTCCCGGCAGCGTAATAATATCTGAATTGGATTGCATGATACAAAGTTTCGAATTTTATTTGGGTGCATCACCAGTTATTTTCCTGGTCCTTATTTGTTCTTTCCGGTTTGACTGGCGGATGAATCGCCCAATCGGAATCGTGTCGTACGAAAAACGCCAGCCAGCCTGTTCTTGACACCCGCATCAGGTAAGGTTGCATGCCGATCAATAAAGTAGCATTGCCAATAAGCCAGTAAAAAATATTATTTCCGGAAAACGGGAAACCAATGAATAGCCAGAAGGCGATGAATGTAGCTGCCGAGAGAGCGACAGTCAGTGCGTAACTGATATAACTGGATCCAAAATAGAAACCTACTTCCGGATTGAAGGGTTGACTGCAGACAGGGCAAACTTCATTCATTTTCATTGTTTGCTTTAAGATCCACGGATTGTTATTCACAAACATTTTTCCCCGCCGGCAACGTGGACATTTACATTCGAGTAAACTTAGTAATGCTCCGGGTTCTCTTGCGGCTTTTGTTTTATCAATGACCGTATCGTCTATGGTAGATCGTTCCATGGAAATCAAAACGCATACATGAACATGCAAGGTAACTGTAATGCAATTATTCTGTGACGTCAGATTACAAAGTTTATGCGTCAATGTGTCGCCAGCCAACTCTCTATAGCGCGAACCGTATCCTGATAGAAAAGACGATAAGTTTCTTCTGTGACAAAACCGATATGAGGAGTCGCTAATACATTCTCCAGTTTTCTGAAAGGATGATCAGGATTCAAAGGTTCAGTATCATAAACGTCCAATGCAGCGCCCCCGATTTTTCGTTCGCACAATATCTCTATCAGATCGGACTCCCGGATCAGAGGGCCTCTGGACGTATTGATCAGATAAGCTGTTGGCTTCATCAGCTTCAGCTCATGCATTTTAATAAGTTCTTTTGACCGTTCACTCAATACCATATGGACGGTGATAAAATCAGATTCTTTAAATAACTCATCTTTTGAAACCGAAAAGGCGCCCGCCTCAATCGCTTTTTCCCTGGTCAGATTCGGACTCCATGCCAGGATCCGCATTTCAAAAGCCTGCGCATATTTGGCAATCCGGCTACCGATCCTGCCGAGTCCTATGATACCGATCGTTTTTCCCTTTAGATCTGTTCCAATGGTTGTTTGCCAGTTACCTGATCTGAGATTCAGCGATTCCTGTGGAATATGGCGTGCTATGGCTAATAATAAACCCCAGGTTAATTCAGGGGCACCACTGGCCAGGTATCCTGTATTTTTTACAGTGATGCCAAATTCTTCGGCAGCAGATAAATCTATCGAAGCATTTCGGGCGCCAGTTGATACGATCAGTTTACATTTCGGCAATTGCGAAAGTATTTTTCTGCTCAGGGGTGTTCTTTCGCGCATAACACAAATGATCTCGAATGGAAACAATCGCTGGATCAGTCTGGTTTCATCTGCTTCATGCTGATCAAAGATGGTTATCTCAACGCGGTCTGTTATTACGGACCAGTCGGCGTAGGATGTTGCTACCCGCTGAAAATCGTCCAGTATGGCGACTTTGAGTTTTATGTTCATTTAGTGTATCGATTGTTTATCTAATGAAATGATTTTAGCAATTATGACACAAAGATATCGGGTATTGTACTAAAGGATTGGGTCCAATTTTCTTTGATCCAGGCAACTGACTTTGAAAATCATATGATAGGTATTATCTTTTACTTATGAAGAAATACTTCATCATGCTGTCTGTTCTTTGTTTTTGCATCATTTCGGTTTTTGCTCAGGAAAATAAGGATAGTGATTCGGCCTGGAACAAACAAAACCTGAAAATTATTAAGGAATTCATCGGCAATATCAAAGATCAAAATATAGAGGAACTCTGTAACGGGATTTCATTTCCGTTTGAAAGACAATATCCTTTGCCGGACATAAAGAGTAAAGATGAATTTCTGAGATAGATATCATGAAGTATTTGATGACAGCCTGATTAATTTGATCATACATTCGAATCCGGATAGTGATTGGGGAGCGGTTGGGTGGCGGGGCATCATTTTTCTTAATGGAGAGCTTTGGTTGGGTTACGAGGAGGGTGGACTGATAAGTGTAAATTATCAATCGAAGTTTGAAATAAAAAGAAGAGCGGAGTTAATAGAATCGGAAAAAAAAGATCTTTATCCGGCAATCAGGAACTTTAAAGAGCCCGTTCTATTGTTGGAGACAGACAAATACAGAATAAGAATCGACGATTTAGGGAATTGGAACTATCGATATGTCTCATGGCCAATAAAAGACAGTATGCGTGAAAAGCCGGAAATTATATTGGGAAAAGGAAAACTGAAGTTTGAAGGTAGCGGCGGGGATCATCAGTTATCGAATTCAGAAATGGAGATTATGTTATACGAATGCTCGTTTGATGTTGCGGGCCCTGATGGGACCCCACCCGGCTGTGCTGACTATTTAAAAAAAGGAAATAAAGTAATATCAACCCAGAGTTGCAAAAATCATAAGGAAATAAATAGTCAGGCTTCCATTATTTCATTTTATCGAGATAATCAGGCGGAAAAATCTTCTGTCCGTATTTCTCAGCAATCGCGAGTAATTTTTTCATTACATCAGGAGTCATCGGTGGCGGCGGAACAAATGTTCCGAAGGCAACCGATTCGCCGATTTCTTCAAAGAATGCATCCAGGCCCGCAGGAACGACCACGCACCACAGGCGCGCTATCTTGTTTGTTTTATTTTTGAAGCAATGCACCAGACCACCCAGGGGAATATTCACAAATGTGCCTTTTTCCGCTATATAAGTCCCTGTTTCTGTTTTAATTTCCACTTCGCCTTCAAGAACATGAAAAGATTCCTGGAAGTCTGCGTGGGCATGTGGTCCGGGCCCTCCTCCGGGTGGTACCAGCATGTCAATTACAGCATACGCGCCACCGGTTGATTTACCTGGTATTACTATCCGGTATGAATCGCCCACAATACCAAGACCCTTACCTTCCGTTGCTTTCACAATTGTCACGGGCTTTTTAATATTTTCCATAATTTATTTTTGGATGAATGTACAGGAGCTAACATTGTAAAGATAGACTAACCGCCTTTGGTCGAAGAAGACTATGAATGATTTAACTTTACAGTATGATCCCGAACAAGCGGATACCAATATGAAAATTAACTTAATCAGAATATTCATCTATATGCTGGTCGGATTTATAGCCGCATTTTTGTATCGCAATTTTAAAATCTAATCAATGAATAAAACCGGTAAGACAATTCATAATTTAAAATCTAAACATATCAGATTATTAATTTCAAATATTTTATTGGTCGCGTTTATCTGCGGCTCATTTAATTCTGTCGCGCAAAGTCACGCCTCCCGGGCGCTGCTCGCTCTTTCAAAAGCAGATCATATACTGGCAATTATTGATCCCATAACACTGAAAATTATTGCTCGGGTACCCGTTGGTTCGGATCCTCACGAAGTAATTGCGTCTGCAGATGGAAAAACAGCTTATGTCACGATCTATGGCGGTGGAAGTTTACACGAGTTGAATGTAATTGACCTGGTGGCGCAAAAGCCTTAAAAAAGATCGATACGCAGGCCTTTGTTCGGTCCGCATGGTATGACATTTGTCAGATGGAAAAGTCTGGTTCACCGCCGAAGGATCCAAAGCTGTCGGCCGTTATGATCCGGCAACGGGTCAGCTGGACTGGTGTATGGGTACGGGACAGGATCGCACTCACATGATTTATGTAACTCCCGACGGGAAACATGTTTATACAACAAACGTAAGTTCCGGAACAGTGAGCATTATGATCGACACGCTGCTATCTCCGCCACCGACCGGACCAAACGGACAGGCGTTCCCGGGAGCCAAATCACATATGGAATGGATACAAACAGTCGTACCTGTTTCGAAAGGTTCAGAAGGATTTGATGTATCCCCCGATGGGCGGGAGTTGTGGACGGCGGCATGCTGATGACGGCACCATTGCCATCATCGACATTGCGATCAAAGCGGGTGATCGGAAAAACTGGATGCGAAAGCCGTTGGTGCAAACCGGCTAAAATTTACACCGGATGGCAAACATGTATTGATTTCAAGTCTGAGAACAGGTGATCTGATCATCTATGATGCTTTGTCGCGCAAGGAATTGAAGAGACTGAATATTGGTCATGGTGGTGCGGGAATCCTGATGGATACAGATGGATCGAGAGCATTTATCGGCTGCACACCCGATAATTATGTCGCGATCGTTGATCTCAAAACTTTATCGGTTGCCGGGCACATTGATCTTGCGGGACCAGATGGTCTGGCCTGGGCGATCCGGCCATAGATGATCTGTTCTAAAATCATAAAACAGGTGCATCTCATATCACGTGAATCCTTTTGATGTATTTTTCCAATAAGTTGCTGGTACGGCTTATGCATTATACATGTATTGAGTAACCCTTAATCATTTATACAATGCAATGGTTTGGAAGACGTGAGAGTACCAATGTTGAAGATCGACGTGGATTTTCGGGTGGCGGAATCGCTGCAGGCGGCGGCATTATCGGGGTAATTATTTACTTGCTGTATACTTTTTTGGGCGGTAACAGTGTAGATCCTTCCCAGATTCCACAAATTAATCCGCAAAACAGCCAGACCGCGCTGACTCCGGAACAACAAAAAGCTGATGATCAACGCGCAAGCTTTGTAAAGGTTGTATTGGCGGATACAGAAGACGTATGGACAGAAATTTTTAAACAAAATGGTCAGCAATACACCGATCCAACACTCGTATTGTTTCGGAACACAGTTGCCTCTGCCTGCGGGAATGCGAGTGCTGCGTCTGGTCCGTTTTATTGTCCGAACGACAGCAAATTATATATCGACCTTTCTTTTTTTGAAGAAATGCAGGATAAACTCAAGGCGCCGGGTGATTTTGCAATGGCTTATGTAATCGCCCATGAGGTCGGACATCATATTCAGAAACTGAACGGTACCGCTCAAAAATTTGAACAGCTTCGTTCGCAGGCAAGTGAAAAAGACGCAAACCGTTATTCAGTCATGCTGGAATTGCAGGCAGATTTTTATGCCGGGGTCTGGGCGCATTATGAACAAAAAAAGAATAATATTATTGAGAAGGGAGATATTGAAGAAGCCCTGAATGCCGCGAATGCAATTGGGGACGACCGCCTGCAGAAACAAACTGAAGGAGTGGTTGTGCCCGACGCATTTACACACGGTACATCCCAGCAACGTGTTTACTGGTTCAAAAAAGGTCTGGAAACAGGTGACATGAAACAGGGAAATACATTTGGCGATGTTTCATTACGGTGATGGTACACGGACATATTTCTCTTCTACAAACTCGATACTGGGTGGTATAATGGTCAACACCGTATCGCTGAATTTATAATGCATGATATTTTCCCCGTAAAGATCATTTCCTCTGATTCGGATAATTAAAAACTATCGTCGTATCGTTGGTAATGGTATAACCAAGGGGGCCGTTGTAAAGAGTGGAAACATAGGCTGACATGGTCAGACTGCCATCGTGATTAAACTGGATAAAATTGGAGGGAATGGAGTCTACCACAAGCCAGTTGCCAGGTCCATTGGTTTGCAGAAACATGGCAGACAACTTCCATTTACCTTCCAGTTTATTAGGGGTCTCTGAATTTTTAGCACAGGCAGAGGCAAATAAGTATCCAAATATGAAAACTGCAACACGATTCATAATTTCCTTTATCAATTGACATTAAACCGGGGGAAAAGGTTGCCCGGATTTGACGAACAGGTTCAGGTGAAGTAATTTCATTGGAAATCTGGCTGTATCCGACATTTGGGTACGAAACTTACGATGGGTAAAGAAATCCAGGGTTCTTCGAACAAAGCGAAATATTACGGAGCAGCCATCACTGCCTATACTGTCTGGGGCTTTTTCAGTCTGGTCCTGAGGCCACTGGATGGCTACACCGCCGCAGATATTTTATTTTACCGGGTTTTTAGTTGTGCGGTTCTGATGTTGCTGATCGTTTTTCTTTTCAGAAGAAAAAAATGGAAGGAGACGGTTCAATTATTCAAAAGTCTGCCATCGGATAAGAAACGCCTGACGATACTGCTGAATATCGGGGGTAGTATATTCTTAACCGGGAACTGGTTCTCGTTTATTTATGTTATGAACCATATCAGTATTAAAGCGACTTCTCTGGCTTATATGGTTTGTCCGATACTCACGACCCTGCTCGCCTTTTTTATTTTGCATGAAAAACTGAACAGGCTGCAATGGCTGGCAGTTGCTTTGAGTGTGACTGGCTGTCTGTTGCTTTCTTATTCGGATCTGAGGGATATGTATTTCAGCCTGATTGTCGGATTCAGTTATGCCTGTTACCTCGTCAGCCAGCGCAGGAATGCCGGTTTTGATACCTTTATCGTGCTTACTTTTCATATTGTTTTATCATCTGTCATCCTGCTGCCCTTTTTCTTTACATACAGCGGAAAACTGCCGTCAGCACATTCATTCTATGCCTTTATCGGGATCATTGCGGTATTCTTTACGATCATACCCCTGTTTCTGAATTTATATGCGCTCACAGGTATTAATTCATCTGTCGTGGGTATGCTGCTGAATATAAATCCGATCATTGCTTTTACACTGGCCACCTGGGTTTTCCATGAACAAATCAACCTGATACAGATTGTTTCTTATAGTATCATTCTGATTGCTGTGATCGTTTTTAACGGGAAAGAAATTTTCATGCGGAAGGAAGGGATCCCTAAATAGTTGTCTTTCAGCAAACAAAAATATTAACCGCAAATAAAGACCATCGAGCTTTCGATCCTAAAGTATTATTTGGGTCGTGTATGATTAAAAATTGAACTTTGTATGGGTGTAAATACATAAAATAATTTTTTATGAATCTACCCGCTAAAATATCCTCATGGGATGACAGATATCCTTATTTGTTTGTCATTCTAAGGATTGCTCTTGGCCTCATACTCGCCATCCGGGGTCTTTATTATCTTACTTCTATCCAGCCATTATTTTATTTAATCAAAGACAGCAGTCTGAGCAAACTGAATCTGAATATGCCACTGGCATTGTTTGTTTGCTGGGCGCATTTATTAGGAGGAACTTTTATCATTCTCGGCTTCCTGACAAGAATATCTGCCTGGGCACAGATACCCATCATACTGGGAGCTATATTTTTTATTAATCTGAACAATGGATCACCTCACAGTTTCCCGGAATTATTATTATCCGTTTTTGTTTTAATATTATTGATACTGTTTGCATTGGCAGGCGGCGGAAAAATTTCAATGGATCAGTACGCAAAAACGCATTTACTGTAAAGACTACGAAAAGGATGTGGAATTTCTTTCCCAATTAAACGATTGACTCCTTTCAATAAGAATCCATTATGAACAGGAATAATTAATGCATATACATGTGAAATGTTTCCATCTGCATTACTTAGTCTTAATGGATTTCAATGGAAGATCTAACCGGAAACTTCGAGGTTTTATTGGATAAGGCAAAAAGGTTGTTTGAGTTCAGTGAGGTCAAATTCAGACAGGACAGGAACATGTTGAAATGGGGTATATCACTTTGTGCAACCCCCGTAAATACTGGCAAAGTTGTTATTTTGGGAATTAGTTGGGGCGGCGCTGCGATTGAGGATAAGGCCAGGTATTCCATTCAACGCAGGTTTCCAACCCAGGACGAATTTTTGGAGGAATATAGAGCAGGAGGATATCCGTTTATTCAAAAGTCTGGAGAATTGATATCTGAATTTCTGCAAATCGAAATAGAAGACGTAGAATTTAACTATACGAATGTTTGTTTATTCCGAAGTCCGAATGTATCTGATTTAAGTATTAAGGAAGTGCGTTGGTGTATGCCTATTCTGAAAGAATTTATTGAATTAATCAACCCACCCTGTATTTTATCCCTGGGCAACACCAATATCGTATATCTTGAACCTGATTTAAGAGAGTTGAAAAAGTTTACCGAGACGGGGACTTCTCATGTTGGTTATTCGGGCATGTTATGGGGCCGCCCATTCTATTCTGTTCCGCATCCGAATGCAAGAAAACTAACCGATGAAGTAAGGCACAAAATATGGGAGTCTGTTTTTCGCAGTCAATCCCAGGTCAGGGAGGAAATTTCCTGATAAAAATAATATATTCATCTATTGTAGTGTAACCCGGGTCGCCCCTCTGTTCATCTTGTATTTTCCGTTTACAGCAATGGTTATGAAGCCCAAAAAAATAATTGTCCGCTCTCTGGGGATTCTGTTGATTGCTTCTGTCGGTTTACTCATTTTTTATGGCTGGGTTTCTTTTCCACTGATGGCCGGTTATGGAACTAAAGTGATGTGTTCTGCTGTATTTGATGGCGGTAGAAATGAACAGCAGGTGAGGGATGAGGATCTGAGCGCCTACATGATGGGAATGGCCGATTTTCATGTTAATTATATTGACTCTTCTGTCACCGGATCCATTTTTGGATTCGGTAAGCGAAAAGCCATTTACAGAAATGGTCTGGGCTCCACTTTGATTAGTGAACTCAGCGAAAAGAATATCAGATCGCAACGATTCAGTCTCCCGGAAAAACCGCTTGTGAATACGGATACAATACCGTGGCCAATGGGGGACAAACTCTGCGATACTTTTCCCGCAGCAATAGACAGATTGAAATTGCAGTCTGCTATGAAGAAGGTCTTCATGGAAGAAGATACCATTTTGCCGGTTCATACCAGAGCTGTTATTATTGTTTACGATGGCCAGTTGATTGCTGAACATTATGCTGAAGGGTTCAGTGCCAAAACAAAACTGGCAGGCTGGTCCATGACCAAAACCGTTACCGGCGTACTCATTGGCATCCTGGTAAAACAGGGAAAACTGTCGGTCGGGATGCCTGCCCCGGTTCCGGAGTGGCAGACAGCCGGAGATCCCCGGCATGTTATCAGCGTTGAGAACTTATTGCAGCAACGCAGCGGATTGGAATTTGACGAGATATATTACCGGGCAAGTGATGCGACCAGCATGCTGTTTCAAAAATCAGATATGGCCGCATTTGCCGCCTCACATCCTTTGAAATTCCAACCCGGTTCTGTATTTCATTATTCAAGTGGTAACAGCAACATCTTATCGGGCATCATCCGGCGGACGGTCGGTGACTCCCTATATGACACTTTTCCTTACAATGAGTTGTTTTATAAACTCGGAATGTACAGTGCCGTTTTGGAACCTGATCCTTCAGGAACATTTGTCGGATCATCTTATATGTATGCCAATGCCCGCGATTGGGCAAGGTTTGGATTGCTTTTTTTGTATGACGGTCTGGTAAATGATAAAGAAAGAATTTTACCAAAAGACTGGGTCGCAAAAAGTACAATGACTGTATCTTCAGATAAGCGGGGTTATGGTTACCAGATCTGGCTTAATACGGGAAGCGATTCGTCGGTTAAACATTATCCATCAGCACCAGCAGACATGTTCTATGCTGACGGATTTGAAAGTCAGCTTATTTTTGTTATTCCATCAAAAAAACTGGTGATCGTTCGCCTGGGGCTAACGCAACACAATAATTTCAATGCAGATCTATTCTTACATGATGTGCTGGCATGCATAAAATAAATATTTACATAATATGACGCAATATAATTTACATCTTGGCAGAACGCAGTTTGGCGATGAATCCAATACAGGCAGACTCATGGACCTGGAAGATGCTCATCAAATGCTGAAGGAATGGGTACCCAATGATAAACTGCAACTACACATGAAACAAGTGGCTGCGTTGATGAAGGCATGGGCGATCGAAAGAGAAGGATCTGACCCGAAAACTGCACAGGCCTGGGAACTCGCAGGATTACTTCATGACGCGGACTGGGAGAAATTTCCGGAGACCCATTGCAAAAAAATCATTGAAGAATTAGAACGGCGTAATATAGACCCGGCTGTCATACACTGTATTGCTTCGCATGGTCCGAAATATTTTGGCGTGGAACCTGAGTCAAAAATGGACAAGATGATCTATGTTTTTGATGAACTATCCGGATTTGTTCATGCCGCTTCGCTGATCAGACCCATGGGATACGAGGGAATGGATACAAAATCTGTTCTTAAAAAATTGAAGACCCTTTCATTCGCCGCACAGGTAAATCGTGAAGATATTACCGATGCGATTAGCCGTGTGGATCAAAGCCTGGAAGAAATCATCCAGTTCATATTGGAACATCAGAAGGATGTGCGATAAAAAATACACGGGGCCAGTCCTGTGCTCAAACAGTTCCTTATTGTTTCTTCGAAATGACTCTATTAGAAGGATAAACCGGGTAGGTTCCTCTTTCTACACCTATGCTCCCCGATATGGAAAATGTTCTGGCATCATTGATATACATCAGACCGATGTCTACCCTTGAATTTAATCCAAAGCCATAGGGGTTTGTCATGTAGCTTCCCGGGTAGGATTTGTTGAATACCGGACCGGTGTATAAACTGTTGTAGTTAAAAAAAGTAGGCGCCGCTGAAATGCCGGCGAAAGCGATTAGATTATTATTTATTGGATGATTCAGTTGTAATCCGAGAGGTGCGGATAAATATGTTCCGCCACCTCCGTTGTAAAAAACGGCACCTGTTGAAATGGCCGCATATTTACTGAAATACCATTTTTGATTTAGATTATTACTATCATTGATAGGTTGATAACCCGGAAAAAAAAGTGATTGCGAAAAATTCACGCTGCTGACCGGCAAATGAGATTGAGCCCTTGACGAAAGAAAAGAAAAAAAAGCAAGTATCATCCATATTATACGCATCGCACAATTTCTAATCAAATTTACTGATTCCGCTGTTAAATACGGTGAGATCTTTTTGAATTAACATTTGAGAAGGCACAAAAAAATACCCGTTATTTAAAACGGGATATTTTTGCTTTTTAATTCATTAGAAATCTGACCCTGTTATTCTCTGGTAGGCGCCTGGGGTTTTAATTTCTCTCCGTTGATTTTATCTATCTGCTCCTCAACTCCGTCAGGTGAGAAAGTGGCTGGTAATTGTGAAGGCGGATATTTAATAAAAGTTTCCAGGAATTCTATACCATGAAATACGACTTGTGCGATCACAAAATCATTTCTAACCAGCCAGTCGTAGTACTGGTCAGAAACCAGATCGGCCCGTTCGTAGGGATCCATCCTCAGATTGAATAATTTGGCGATCCGATAAGTTATAAATGGATCAGACCATACCTTGAAGCCGCCGGCAGCAGATTGTTCACGAATGACTACTTTCCAATCCTTATATCGATATCCCACCATCTGGGCGTCGTCGTTAAAATAGGCGAATTCCTTACGCGCACTGGTATCTGATTTACCTGTGATGTATTCCAGTTGATTGTAACCATCCAGATGAATTTTGTATTGTTTGCCTCCGACCATTGTTCCCTGTAACAGCCGGTCTTTAATAGCAGGATCACCTGCAACGGCCAGGAGGGTGGGGAACCAGTCGAGTCCTGAAAAAATTCCGGTGGAGATGGTTCCAGGCTTAATATGACCAGGCCAGCGGACAAAGGCAGGAACCCGGTATGCACCTTCCCAGTTTGTGTTTTTTTCACTTCGGAAAGGAGTTGTGGCAGCATCAGGCCAGCTGAACTGGTTGGGACCATTATCGGTTGTAAAAACCACGATGGTATTATCCGTAATCCGGAGATCTTCCAGTGCTTTCATAAGCTTCCCCACATTGATATCCATTTCAATCATTCCATCGGCATATTCGTTGTCCGGCATGCCGCTCTGACCGCGCATGGAAGCCCGTACATGTGTAAACAGATGCATACGGGTAAAATTCATCCACGTGAAAAAAGGTTTGCCTGACTGAACCTGTTTTTTTATGAAGTCAACGCAGGCTGCGGTGGTTTCATCATCTATGGTTTCCATTCTTTTAATAGACAGTGGCCCTGTGTCTTCAATTTTACCACCGGCAAAGGAATGTATAACTCCCCGGGGAGAATAACTTTTGGTAAATGCGGGATCGTCCTTTGGAAAATTCGGATGCTCTGGTTCTTCCTCTGCATTCAGATGATACAGATTGCCAAAGAATTCGTCGAAGCCATGATTCGTAGGAAGGTACTCATCAAGATCGCCCAGGTGATTTTTGCCAAACTGACCACACATATAGCCCTGAGGTTTTAATGCCTGGGCAATGGTAATATCATGCGCCAGTAAGCCAACTGGTGCGCCCGGTATGCCCACTTTTGAAAGACCGGTACGTTTCGGGCACTGGCCGGTAATAAATGTTGATCTTCCGGCAGTGCAACTATTCTCTGCGTAATAATCTGTGAACATCATTCCTTCATGTGCCAGCCTGTCCAGGTTCGGCGTTTTGTATCCAACAACTCCGAAGCCATAAGCGCTAATATTGGTCTGACCTACATCATCACCGAAAATAACTAGTATGTTTGGTTTTTTGGTTTGTGCAAAATTTTCCTGTGCGCACAATAAAATAAAAAAGAAAAAACTATAAATGAAAGTCTTCAACGCCGTGAGTTTCTTCATTTCCATAAAACTATAATTTACATGGTTAAGAATGTTTGGCTCATCTAATGATTCGTGCAATCAAATTTAAAACTTAGTTGAATATATTCTTTTGAAAAAGGTTGAAGTGATTGGAGATCAGATAAAAGCATATTCTGACAGTATCAACGCACTCGTCGGGAGTCTGAAATAGTGATTGTTTTCAGTAATTTTAGAAAAAACAACTATGCGGAAATTCCTGATATCAGTGTGCATCTTACATGCATGGATAGCCGATGCACAGGATTCGGTGTCCACGGTACAAATTGAAACCGCGGAAAAAATGGCCGGTCTGCATTTTACACCGGTCAAACGGGATTCCATGGCCAGCGTTTTATCAGACAGGATAAAGACTTACAACTATCTGCATGCGCAGAATTTCACGAATGATATGCCGCTCCCGTTATGGTTTAATCCTGTTTTACCGGGTATGACCGTTCCCCATAAACAATTACCGGTTCAGTTCAATATTCCCGATCAGGTACAGCTGCCCAGCAACAGGAACCAGCTGGCTTTTTATAGTATTCCGCAACTGGCTTCCCTGATTAAACACAAAAAAATAAGTTCCGAGCAGCTAACACGTTTTTATATTGAGAGATTAAAAAAATATGGTCCGGGTTTACATTGTGTGATTGAATTGACAGAGGACCTCGCCATCAGTCAGGCAAAAAAAGCGGATGCCGAAATCGCAGCGGGCAAATACCGGGGTCCTCTTCATGGCATTCCCTATGGCATCAAAGATCTTTTTGCAGTGGAAGGTACACATACCACCTGGGGCACACCACCCTATAAAAACCAGGTGATCCATCAAACCGCTTTTGTAGCAAAACAACTGCAGGATGCAGGTGCCATCCTGGTGGCCAAATTATCACTGGGGGAACTGGCGGAAGATGATGTCTGGTTCGGAGGCCTTACCCGAAATCCATGGGACAGTACAAAGGGATCGGGTGGTTCGTCAGCAGGCTCTTCATCAGCAACGGCTGCCGGACTTGTTCCGTTCGCAATTGGAACAGAAACCTATGGTTCCATCGTGGATCCTGCAATGCGCTGCGGGGTTACAGGTCTCAGACCGACTTATGGAAGCGTCGCCAGGACGGGCGGCATGACACTGGCCTGGAGTTCCGACAAAATAGGTCCCATATGCCGGTCGGCTGAAGACGCGGCCATCGTATTTTATTTTATTCATGGTGCCGACCATGACGATGCTTCATCAATTTCCCGTGCTTTTAATTACAGTGGTTCAGTAGATGTTAAAAAACTGAAAGTTGCCTATATCAGAAATTATATCGACACGCTGCCGGCAAATAGTCTGGAGAAACAAACACTTGCTGTGCTCAAAGAAATGGGTGTGCAGCTGATTCCTTTATTTTTTCCCGATAGTTTGCATGGAGATGAAATGTTGTCCCTGATCATTTGCGCGGAATCGGCCGCTGCCTTTGACCTGCTTACCCGTTCGTCAGCAGATGATGAAATGGTACAGCAAAATAAGGACCGATGGCCCAACACATTCAGGGCCGCACGTTTTGTGCCCGCTGTTGAATACCTCAATGCCTGCAGGCTGCGCTACCAGATCATGAAAAAAATGGATCCGCTGATCGATAACTATGACGTGATCATAACACCGCCCGAAACCGGTGACCAGCTTGCCATCACCAACCTCACCGGTAATCCTTCCGTTACCCTGCCCAATGGTTTTTTGCCAAATGGAATGCCGTCGGGTATCAGCTTTATCGGAAAACATTTTGATGAAGCTGTTTTACTCGCTTTTGCAAAAGCATACCAGGAGCATACAGGCTTTCATTTAAAACATCCGCCTGATTACACGAAATGAGCTTTCATTTGCTATTCATATCTGGGAAAGGAAATACTTTCCCCGGACAATTTTTCTGAATTAGCTTTGATTAATTAAAACCGGAAATATGAAAATGCATTTAACCGGATTCTTATTAAACATCAGCCTTCTCATATTTTATTCCATGTCTTCATCTGCCCAATCAAAACTGGACAGCCTCCTGCCGGTTCGCGGTTTTTGTATTGACGCACCGAGGCCGGTCGGCTTGGATTCCTTCATTCATTTTATTGATCAGGAACTGGCGCCACGCAAAGTGAATACGCTGATTGTGCAGATCGAATATCATTATCAGTTCAAATCTCATCCCGAGTTAGCAGACAGTTTTGCATTGTCAAAATCAGATGTAAAAAAAATTGTTTCTGTTTGTAAGAAAAATAATATCCGGCTAATTCCGGAGATCGATCTGTTTGGCCACCAATCGTGGGCGAACCATACAGGTAAATTGTTACTCGTTTATCCGCAGTTCAGTGAAACGCCTGATATTAAAATGCCGGAGAAATATGTTTGGCCGAATCCGGATAACCTGTACTGCCTGAGCTATTGCCCTTTGCATCCGGATTTACATCCGGTACTGTTCGCTGTGATCGATGAACTCTGTGATGTTTTTGAGAGCGATGCTTTCCATGCCGGTATGGATGAAGTATTTTTTATCGGTGATGATAAATGTCCGCGTTGCGGTGGAAGGAATAAGGCGGAATTATTTGCCGGAGAAGTGAGGACCATTCATGATCATCTTCTTCAGAAGGGCAGGGAATTGTGGATCTGGGGCGACCGTCTCCTGGATGGTAAGACGACCGGTTTGGGAATATGGGAAGCCAGTTTTAATAATACATACCAAGCCATCGACCTGATTCCGAAAGATGTGCTGATATGCGACTGGCACTACGAACGGGCAGATAAAACCGCGTTATATTTTTCCATGAAAGGATTCAGGGTACTGACCTGCCCCTGGAGAAATCCATCAACGGCCATCATACAGATCAATGATATGCTGGCCTTCAGACGGCAATCAACGCCCGAAATGAATGCGCGTTTTCTTGGAATTATGGCAACGACCTGGATGCGCACCAGCATATTTCTGAACGGTTATTATACCAGTCAGTCATCCGCTGATCCAAATGAAAATACACCCTGGAACTGTTTCAGGCTGATGTACGATACAATTAACAAGCTGCAATGAGGTATGCGTTTTCGTATGACTTTACATATTGAAGAAAATAGTTTGAGGGAATTCTGATCTGTACGATTATTCAGCGTTCAATTTCAAGCTCGAACGCCTGATCTACTCTTGCGTTTATTTCCTTCGGTTTTATTTCTTTAAATCCATATCGTTTGTACAGAAATATGGCAGTCGTTAATACGGAAATGGTTTCCAGAATTATTTTTTTAAAATGCTTCTCTCTGGCTGTAAGTACGGCTTTATCCAAAATCAACTTTCCCAATCCTTTTCCTCTAAGGTCTTTTATCAGGTACATTTTTCTAAGTTCGCAAATATGCTGACTGATCGGATATAGTCCGAAACAACCGACGACCTGGTCAGTTTCCGTATTTACTACAACTCCGAAAAAACCGTTATTCGACAGATAGCTGTTTTCGATATCATTCAGATCTTTATCCTTTCCTTTTCGGATCCGGATTTAATCCGAATTCTTTCAGTGACAAAAATACCACATTCTTTATCTCGGGGATATCCTCGTTCGTTGCGGTTCTAATTCTGAAATCCCTGAATATCATTTAAGTAAAATAATGGCAAAAATACTCAGTTATCTTTATCCGGACAGATGAGCCGAATGTTGTATTTTCCAGTTTCGATCAGAGTGGGACAAAATTCCAGCAGGATGAAATGGGCATTAAAACTATTTGAAATGAAATTTTCTTTGCTCCTTTCGCTGGTGTTATTTGCTTCATCCTCTGTTGCACAGTCCTATTTTGACGACCTGCAAAATAAATTGAAGGAGGCGAAGGATGATACTTCCAGCATATTAGCCATGGCGAAATTAGCGGAGTATTATGGTTTTATCCGGACAGACAGCACAATGTTTTATGCCGGTCAGGCTCTGGACCTCGCAGAAAAGAGGAATTATCTGTATGGTATATGCGTTGTACAAAGAAGCATATTCTGGACCTTTAATAGCCAGGGTAATTATCCAAAAGCGCTGGAATTGGCATTTCGCAATCTGAAAGTTGCCGAACAACTGAAGTATCATAAACTTTCATGCATGGCATTGGCGCATCAGGAGATAGGATTGGTGCACAGAGAAATGGAGGACTATATAAATGCCATGATTCATCTGCGCGAGAGCATCCGTTTGCAGAAAGAATCGGGTGAGATGCTCGAAGATTACTTTGGTACATATACATCGGTTGCTGCGATCAATTTAAAGTTTAATGATTTGGATTCAGCATTATGGTATGCACGTATCGGAAATCAAACGTCACCCGGATCCGGTCTGACCTCTGCGCTTGTCGGTAATGTTTATGAAGCCATGGGTAAAAAAGATTCGGCGAGGGAATATTACAGTAGAGGCATACAGGCTACCAAACTGCGCAATAATATTTATTTACAGGCCAGGCTGTATAATAACCTCGCCAATTTTTTTTATAAGTCGGGGATCCTGGATTCGTCAATTTACTTTGCAGGCATCTCTCTTCAAATATGCCTGCAGTATAATTTTGATGAATTTACATTGGATGCAAGCAAGATTCTGATGAAGTCGTTTGAGAGCCGGGATAAACCAGACAGCGCACTGAAGTACGTAAAATTGATGCTGACTGCAAAAGACAGCATTTTCAGTCAGGCCAGAACGCAACAGGCATTACTTCTCGATTTCGATGAAAAACAACGACGACAGGAAATAGTATCTGCTGATGAGAAATACCAAACGCAATTGAGACTTTATAGTTTGATAGGAGTCATCGGAATTTTCGTCATCATCGCGACGGTGCTTTACCGGAATAATGTTCAACGTAAAAGAATAAACTCAACACTTTCCAGGCAAAAACAGGAATTGGAAAGTACACTATCAGAACTCAGATCCACACAAAAACAACTTATCCATTCAGAAAAAATGGCTTCACTTGGAGAGCTCACGGCAGGTATTGCCCACGAGATACAGAATCCCCTGAATTTCGTAAATAATTTTTCGGAATTAAATAAGGAACTCATTGATGAAGCCGCGCATGCGAATGAAGCCGGCCATCCAAATGAGGTAAAAGAATTACTGGCTACCATGCGCGAAAATGAAGAAAAAATTCATCGTCATGGTCAACGGGCAGATTCGATTGTAAAAGGTATGCTGCAGCATTCAAGGGAGACCAGGGGCCAGATGGAACTTACGGATTTCAATGCATTTGCCGATGAATTTTTGAGACTGAGTTACCAGGGATACAGGGCGAAAGATAAAAGTCTTACTGTGATTCTTCAGACTGATTTTGACAAGGGGATAGAAAAAATTAATATTGTCCGTCAGGATATTGCCAGGGTGTTGCTGAATTTATACAACAATGCTTTTTATGCAGTCGCCGAAAAGAAAAAAATGCAACCGGAAGTATATGAGCCGATGGTTTCCGTCAGCACAAAAAGATTTTCGGATAAAATTCAGATCATGGTAAAGGACAATGGCAAAGGCATTCCTCCAAAAGATCTGGAAAAGATATTCCAACCTTTTTTTACGACCAAACCTCCGGGAGAGGGAACGGGATTGGGCTTATCCCTCAGTTATGATATCATTCAGGTGAATGGTGGCGAAATAACAGTGGAAACTAAAGAAGGAACCGGTACAGAATTTACAATCCGGATTCCCCTGGAGAAATGATGCCATGTGTTCCCCTGGTGTGTTATTTCCCCGGATACCAGTTCCTCAGTCTGACATCTATGTTCTTGTCGCCGGCTTCAACCAGTTTTTTAAATTCCTTGATATCACTCAGTCCGTCTTTACCCCTGTAGTGATATGGATAAACAATTCTGGGTTTAAACGCCAGTACGGCATCAGCTGCTTCTTTTACATCCATCGTATAAGGCAGGTTCATACATATGAAAGCAACATCAATATTTTGCAGGGATCGCATTTCAGGAATTCCCTGCGTATCACCGGAGAGATAAATCAACTTGCCGCCGATTCCAAGTACATAACCATTACCCCGCCCCTTTGTATGCATGGCCGTGGGGCTCTCCGGCAGATTGTACATGGGAATTGCCCGGATCATAATAAAAGACTGTGTTGTTGCATCCCCGTTTTTCATCACGATCATGCGGGTTTTATCGGCAGCGGGTAATTTATCAGCTACCACCTGTGGTACAATCAGCAGGGTGCCTGTTTTTTGAACTGCTTCTATCGTTTTGATGTCAAAGTGGTCGCCATGGATATCTGTTATCAATATGATGTCCGGCGGTTTCTGTCCCTTAAAATTTTCTGCACCGGAAGGATCCGCATAAATAGTTAAGCCGTGCACCGTGAGGATCAGGCTGGCATGCTGAACGGGTTGAATGGTTAGCGGACCGAGTTTGGTATACTCGACATCGGGTGCGCTAAGCTGGGCATTGGCGGAAAATATAGCGAAAGTAAAAACCAGTGAGATCAGGAAGGATTTCATATCTGATGAATTAGATTGTAAATATAATACAAACAGTTGCCCCTTTCAGGGCAACTGTGTTTGAAACCTTTCTTTGCGTCAGGCTTTTGTCATCTCCTGCAGGATTTCCATTTCAGCATCCTGGCTTAATCTTAAAATCTTGATGTTTGATTTGTCTTCCAGGTGTACAATGTATACCATGCCATTGTTGGTCTGTACTTCTTCAATCAGGGTGATGGCCAAATCGAAATATCTGGCTTTCACGGAGGCTCTGAGGTCGACGGGCAACTGATCTTCGGTATAAAGAATCAGTGAAAACTGCCAGTGTCCTTTTCTGTCATAGAACACCCTGTTTCCGTAACCGTTTTTAATAAAGTATGACATGAAACCATTCCGGTCAGAGAACCACATGGCATTGTCTACTTTTTGGAAGCGGGTCTGGAAATCCCTGATTGCTTTGGAATTGAAATCCTTTCCTTCCTTTACATCATTGAGTGTGGAGACCTGTTTAGCGAGATCGGACACATGACGAATGGAAGAGTGAAAGGATTTCGTTTCAAAAAATGCAACGGGGCCGGCAGAATTTTGCGCCTGGGCGCGATTGCTGAGTGCTAAGATGGATATGAATCCAATTACGAGCACGGACAGTGTTTTTTTCATTTTGTAAGGTTTTATTTTTTTAGACCGCAAAGGTAAAGGCTGATCAGAGTCGTGGAGTTGTCTGAAGAGTCCAATCATTTGACTGTGAGGACTGATCCAATATTCAGTTCATTGTAGCCATCCATACCCTTTGAGAAACGAAATCAGGCGTGGGTCACTCTCTGACATGGCAGGAATCCAGTCATCGGAAATCCGTTCACGGTTCCAATAGTATCCGTCCGGATTGCCGGGCTTTGCAAATGAATAACGGTATAAAACTGCACGGATAAAACGTGGTGGTTTTTCCGGAAAAGGATTACCAGCGAAGAGTCCGATAGCGCCTGGGTCGTTGTGAAGGAGTTTCGAGACCAGATTCAGCGTCCACGGATATTCATCAGCAGTGGACATGGATGCGAACCAGATTTGCCAGTCCAGGCGCAGTTGGTAGGGAGCGATCTGCGGCGGTTGTTTAGACAGATCAACGGGCAGGCCCTTATAAGGATAGGGCTTCCAATTTGCTTTTTCATCCGGGACTTCATCATTTGTTCCTTCGAAAATCACATTCAAACGTTCGCGTCCCACGGATCCGAATGCGCCGTAGGTATTCACGAGATCCAGCGGATCGAATGAAGTGTTCATGATCTGCCGGGGAGACAAAATATTAAACAGGGGTTGTATGCTGAGGATTGCGATGATAATCGTAACGATCCATGACGTGATCGCCATGGGTCTTGATGGTTCCTCGTTAAGGATAGCATCCGTTGCACGCCGGACAAGTGGACGCGGAAGAATTTTTGACCAGAAGCCGTCATCAAAACAGGCCAATGCAGGAACGATGGTTAGCCAGTTCAGAAAAGACAAATTACCGCTGGCAATCAGGATGATTTGTAGAAACAGAATCACGGCTCCAGCGATATGACGTGCTATCCGTGGCCAGAATATAAACCAGGGTGCAACAAGTTCAGCCAGAAAATTATACCATACACCGGCTTTTAAGATGGTGCGTGGCAGAAAATGAAACCATCGGCTTAGAGGTCCGGCCAACGGCTGGGTTTCAAAATGATAATAAAGCGCAGTCCCGTTCCGCCATACCTCGTCACCGCGTATCTTGATGAGTCCTGCACCCAGCATAATCCGGAAAATCAGCCATCGGAACAACCCAATGATAAAAATCGGCGGACCCCGTTTCGGAAAGGGACGCATGTCGAGCAACGGACAGAGAAAGATCGCCAGAAATCCGGTTTCGAGAAGCTGGATTTCCCATCCGTATCCATACCAATCCTGACCGACATGCACAAAGGACATATAGATTATCCAGAGAACAGCGAGCAGTATCGCATTCGAATAACCGGCAATCACAACACAGGAAAGCATAAAACCGATCCATGCTGCAGCCAGAAGATTTGAATCGGAATGACCGAACCAGAAAAGCGATGGCAGACGCAGAAAACCGGCGCTGCGGGAGCCGAGAGAATCAGCCACACGATCCAGAAACATGCCGACTGGCAACAATCCGTTTGCACCGATCAGTGGCACGATTTGATGGATCGCGACCAGAAAGGCGACGGCATATATCAATCCCAATAAACGAAGAATGAGAAAGCGGGTAAGCCAATAAGTCGGACGGGCACCCGGTGTCGGGTTAACCATTCGCGATAAACTGTCCATCTTGTTTTCGTTCAGGAATTCTTCACAAAGCTACCGCTTATCATAATTGGCTTTTAGTTGGTGAAATATTTATAGAACTTAATGCAGATCTTTTATGGGCGTTATGCCCTTCAATTTCAGGTAAATTTTATCCATTCGGATTCACATGGAGAATAAATTATTAAATAATAATAAAATGATTTATCCATGTTCCGTAATTACTTATTGATTGCCGTTCGCAATTTCAAACGCCAGAAACTTTTCTCACTTCTGAATATTTTCGGCCTGTCTCTTGGCCTCGCAAGTGCCATTCTTATTTTTTTATATGTAAGCGATGAACTGCGGTATGATACCATGCAACCGTATTATAAAGATACATACCGCATCGGGTGTACTTTTATAAACCCCGACGGTCAGCGTTTTGACAATTCAGTGGCCCCTGGCTTTTTCATGCGATACCTGAAAGATAATCGCAGTGAAATACTGCATAGTACACGTATCGACAATATCGGGTATCCCACTTCGCTCAATTATAAACCGACTGATAAGATCGTATTGACAGAAAAGATTGTGTGGGCTGAACCTGGATTTAATAAGATTCTCTATTTCGATTTACTGAAAGGGAACAGGGAGCAAATGTTCGGTAATTATAACAGTATAGTGATCAGTGAAACCGGCGCGCGAAATTTATTCGGCAAAGAAGATCCGATGGGGAAAGTGATATCCCTGAAACATGTATTTGCTACGCGGGGTAAAGAGGTGAACGTGATGGTGACCGGTATTTACCGGGATTATCCTGCCAATTCACATTTCAAGCCAGATTATATCATTAACATGAATGCCCTGCATACGGTGTATGGTGATAATTATGCGGAATACCTGGAGGGAGATCATTTCAGTCAGAACGAAGAATTTTTTGAAAATTATATTGTGCTGAGACCTGGCGCAGATATCAAACCTATCCATGCTGTTTTAAATAGCCTCGCCGCGCAAATGCTGAAGTCCAGCGCCGGAAATGTGCCCCCGGGTGCAAAATTCGAGGGCTTTACCATCAAACTGGCTGATATCCATTTCGACTCCAAAATTTTATGGGAAGATAATTCCAACACCCATGGCGACAAGGTCTATCTGACTATTTTCAGTGTGATAGCCATTATGATCATGGTTATTGCCTGTATTAACTATACAAACCTCGCCACTGCACGTTCTGTAAAAAGAGCGAAGGAAGTGGGTCTGCGTAAATCCTTTGGAAGCATGCGCTTTGAAATAGCCACCCAGTTTTTTCTTGAATCTTTCTTAATGACGATCTGTGCCCTGCTGATGTCGGTGCTGCTGGTATTTATTTTTCTGCATCCGTTTAACCAGGTTGCTCATAAGTCCTTCTCCATGGAGTCATTGTTGGATCCCTACATGTTAACGGTGATCGGGATCATAGTGCTCTTCATGACTTTCATTGCCGGTTTTTATCCTGCCTTGTATCTTTCGGCTTTTCAACCAGTCAAAGTGTTGAAGGGCCAGATCATCAAAGGGAAGGGCGCTGAATTTTTGCGCAAAACACTGGTCACTATTCAGTATACGGTTTCATTGGGTCTGATCATTTACACGCTGATCGTGATACAACAGATGGATCAGCTGAAAACGACTAAACTAAATGAACAGGGCAGCCAGCTAATGGCGATACGTTTTGGCGGGATTGCTCAACAGGAACGATTTGAAACATTTAAACGTTCAGTGCTGGAAGATCCGCAGATTGAACATGTGACCATGGCCAATCATTTACCAAGACTGGATTATTTTGGATTTATAGGCCGCACCTATAAATTTCCTGCACTGGCAGACAAGGATATGCAATGGAACCAACTGAGTGTGGAATATGATTTTCCTAAAACATTTAACCTGGAATTTATTACCGGCCGTGATTTTCAATCGGGCAATTTGAACGACAGTAATTCTCTTATATTGAATGAAGCCGCTATCCAGGCCTTAAATAAACCCACCGGCGATGTGATGGGCACCATGGTAAAAGATACCAGAGATACAAACCGGCTTTACAGGGTGATCGGGGTCGTGAAAAATTTCCCGTTCCGTTCTATGCACCAACCCATTGAACCCCTGGTGCTGAATCCGCATCTTGACCAGATAGACAAGATCACATATATAAAATTACCCGCGGGGAAATTCCAGGAAAAAATTGCAGAGATTGAAAAAAAATGGAAGGCCTCTTTTCCTGGTGCAGGATTCGATCATTGGTTCGTCAGTGATGAATTTAACAGGATGTACCAGGTGGAAACCACGATATCATCATTGGCAAAAATATTTGCTGTACTGGCGATCCTCATAACGATATTGGGCGTGTTAAGTCTGGCTTCTTACACAGCGGAACAGAGAACCAAGGAAATCGGAATCAGAAAAGTACTTGGCGCCGGCGATAAACAGGTGGTTGCCCTCTTTGCGTCTATCTTTATCCGAATATTTATTGTAGCGAGTCTGATCGCCATACCGGTGTCCTGGTATTTTGCGTATAAGTGGCTGCAGGGATTTGTATACCGTATTACGATCAGTCCGATGATTTTTATCTTCAGTCTGATCGGATTATTAATGGTTACGTTACTGACGGTCAGTTATGAAATCTGGAAATCCGCCAGGGCTAACCCAGTTACAGCTTTACGCACTGAATAAACCGGGAGGGTTATAAACCTGTCCACATACAGATCTATATACTGGACCAGCTGATTCCCAATAGTGGAAGCTGGTACCAGGTTACGGATATATGGGTTCATATTGGTACTGAAAATGAGTTCAATACATCCAAAAGCGCCCGCTTTTGAAGCTTTAGATTCAGATAAAGCGAAGCAACATTTGAACCCTCATGGCGTTATTTTAAGAGGAGGAAATAACTGGATCGAACTATTGCAAAAGATCTGATTGTAATCTAGATTTACTCTTATGAAATACATTTTGTGCCTGGTTTTTCTAATTACCGGCTTTTTTAGTCAAGGCCAATCTGCCTCTCCCGATCATTATGTCATTCTCCCGTTCGATACAACGGTTTATACTTCATTGCCCCCGGACTGCACACAGGCTACTTTAAATAATGATGATTTTGCCAATATCGACAGAGTGCTTTCTTATTGTGTAAATAAGTATAACCATTCGCAAACCATCGAATACAGGGAAATAGTTAAAAAACTTCCTGATCAGGATCTCAAGATCAATGATTATGTTATTGACCTGAAACGTTATTACCGCCAGTACATCGTCGTGTATAACAAGCGCGGCGAAAAAGAAGTGTGGGTCAATTGTTTTTGTAATATACAATCGCTGGACAACTGGCGTGAAAAAGCCGTGATCGTCATGGGTGGCGGGAACTGTTTTTTTAACGTGAGGATCAATCTGACCCGAAAATCCTTTTCAGATTTTATGGTTAATGGACTTGCATAGCAAAATCCTGATTCATACAGCACTTTAAACCGGAAGCAGAATAATAAACTCGGTAAATTCACCTTCTTCAGAATGTACGCTGATTTCTCCGGCATGCGCTTTAATGATGTCATAGGTTAACGATAGCCCAAGTCCCGTTCCTTGTCCCGTGGGTTTGGTTGTATAGAATGGCTGAAATATTTTATCCTGAATTTCTCGCTTAATACCGGTACCATTATCTTTTATCCTTATTTCTATTTTGTTGCCGGTCATCTTCGTCTGGACAGAAAATTCAGGTTGATATCCTTCCGGAAACTGCTTTCTTTTTTCATTCATAGCATAAAACGAATTTGTAAAAAGGTTTAGGAAAACCCTTCCCAGATCAGAAGACACTACGCTGATGTTTTTGATTTGATTGTCATATAGAGTATGAATGGTTGCATTAAATGAATTTTCTTTTGCGCGAAATCCGTGGTAGCTGAGTCTGAGGTATTCTTCTGCCAGTGCGTTGATATCAGTGAATTCTTTTTCACCCGAATGGCTCCGGCTGTGCTGCAGCATCCCTTTGATGATGGCATCCGCTCTCTTACCGTGCTGATTTATTTTCAATTCATTACCCCTGACTTCTTTTAAAACGGCCCGGAAATTTTCCAGGTTACCACTATTTAAATCCTGCTCCACTTCATCCAGGAGTTCAGTATTGACTTCAGAGAAATTATTGACAAAATTCAGAGGGTTTTGAATCTCATGTGCGATGCCGGCGGTTAATTCTCCCAGAGAAGCCATTTTTTCCCTTTGTACCAACTGAGCCTGTGTTAGTTTCAGCTCATCATAGGCTTTTTCGATTTTTATTTTGTCCTTTTGTTTCTGCCGGTTGTTACGGTAAAAAAGAAAAGCCACTAAAAGAAAAATGCCCAGAGCCGTCAACAGTGATATATAATCCTTGCCCTGTTTCTGTCCTTTCTTCGGCCGCGGTTATTTCCCGCTGACGTTGAATTTCATTAAATGCAAATTGCTGGAATTGTTGACCCTTTGGATTGGTTGAATACACTGTCTTTGGCTGCCACCATGATCTTTAAATATTTCAGAGAGCTATCCGGATTTATTTTCTGAATCATATATTGTTGGCTAAAGTATTCTGCTGGCTTCCTGTGTGAAATCACCGTAATTATGATCCTGGCATAAACGAAGTGAGATCATTTCCGTAATGGATAGCAGAATCTTTCAGATTCATTGTCAAGAAAAAGATTGGCGAGATTGTTATAGTTTCTGGCCAGGAAATAGATGTTACTATATTGCTGACTTTGCGCGATACCCCGCCGGAAATAATTTTCAGCCAGTTCATATTTTTGTAATTTCTGATAAACACTTCCCAGTGCGCTGCAGGCCAGTGCAAAAAATCTTTGGACATCTTTATCTGGAGTGCAACCCGAGTTCATATCCGCGGGTGGCGTACCACATGGCCGAATCATTTTGATTTAAAATATTGTAGAGATTGGCCATATGAGAGTAAACAAAATACATATCGTACTGGGGCCGACCGGATTTCCGTTGGCTGGAAATGGCCGATGAAAAAAATCCTTGGCTTTTGAATAATCGCGCATCTCCAGGTTGAGCAATCCGAGAAAATAATACGGAAGTGTGGGTCCTGCCCTGCATATCTTAAATTTCACCAAGTTTTTGATGTTCAGTGCGGCTTCCAGCGCCTTTGGGATAATTGCCCTGGCAATTAAATGCAAAAAACATGCTTCTGTAACCCGAGGAATTTTCCAAAGGAGTAATTTAATTTCTCTGAAAGGCGAAGTACCTGCGCGGCATATAATAAGCTGCTGTCGGACTGGACGAAAACCATAATATTCTGCCATTGTACTGAGCGCATTTACCCTGAAGGTATCTTCTTTCGTCGCATTTTTTCAATCGTTCTGTTAGACTGTCCAGATAATGGTTTTGACCCAAGACAAAACAGCAAATCGAAACCGACAATAAAAAAAGGAAAATGGATTTCATCAATATGGTTTAAATGACGCCATCCAATTTCTCACCGGATATGTCGTGCAGGTTGTAAACAGGTTGGGTTTCATGTATATTTATATAGTTCACTCACTGGAAACTTACTCTTAAATTACTACATTAGTGTTACTCTACGCTAAACATGAGCGATTTAGCCCGACCTGTTTCTCCCGGCCTGACCGGGGCATCTTGAAAACTATTTAAGGTAGGAAGTAAGCACTGAATTGGATAGGGGCGTTCGTATTTATATTTTAACCAGCAATTATATGAAAAGATTCGTCTTTATACTGATCGTCTTGCTAAGAATAACCAGAGCTGATGCCCAGGCCGATATAGGTTCTGCTTTTGTAAATGATAATTATGCGGACAGTCTGATAAGACAGGTGCAACAAAGCAAAGACGACACAAATAAGGTCAAATTATACATTGCACTGGGCGATTATTATACATTCATCAGGCAGGATAGTTCGATTTTCTATTTCGTGCAGAGCATTGAACTGGCGGAAAAAATCAACTTTGCAATTGGCAGCTACTCGGGATACGCGAAGCTGGCATTTGTACTGAATACTGCCAGTAATTACGGGAAGGCGCTTGGAGATGGCGTTAAAGAGTCTCCGTATTGCGGAGAAATTTCAGCATAACCGGCAGGAAAATATGGCCAGGAGTTATAATCTGATGGGACTTATAAACCGGAGAAATGGTTACGATACCATCGCCCGGGATCAATGCAGACAATCGATACGATTATATGAAGAAGCAGGTATTACGATCGGAGGGGGCAGGATGAATTTCGGCCCTTTTTTAAATCTGGCGATTGTTTATCTGAAATGGAAGAATTGGGATTCTGCCTTTTATTTTGCAAAAAATAGCTATGATATTGTGGAGCACTATCCTTCGCGGGCCCAGGCGCAGATGTCAGTGGCTTCATCAGCCCTTGCGAATGTTTATGAGCGGACAGGCAAGATTCAACTGGCCAGGGAATACTACCAGCGCGGAATTGAAAGCGATAAGAAATTCAATGTGCCTTTGCTCAGAGTCAGACTCTTTAATAATTACGCAGAGTTTTTTAAAAATACCGGCCAGCTTGGATTCCTGTATTTACTATGCAAAAATGGCTTTAGAGCTATGCAGAAACCATCAGTTTGGTGAACAGGCCACAGACGCTGCGAATCTTGTTGCAAAATCCTATGAATCGCTCCGTCATTCCGACAGCGCATTAAAATACACAAAAATCTTTATGGCGGCCAGGGATACGATTTTTAACCAGACAAAGCTGACACAGATTCAACTATTGAATTTTGATGAAGGGCAACGCCAAAAGGATATACAAAGAGAAATCGATGCGGCCAGAGAGAGATATACGAACCAGATCAGGTATTTTGTGTTGATTGCAACGGCCGCTCTATTTCTCCTGCTCAGTATTATTCTCTACAGGAACAACAGAAGCAAACAAATCGCCAATAAAGCGCTTGAATTGCAAAAAAAGGAGGTTGACCAGCAAAGGTCGAAAGCTGAAAATACACTCCAGGAATTAAGGTCCACCCAGGCTCAATTGATTCAATCGGAGAAAATGGCTTCACTGGGGGAACTTACCGCAGGCATTGCACACGAAATTCAAAACCCCTTGAATTTTGTCAACAATTTTTCGGAGATAAATAAAGAGTTGCTGGTTGAAATGAGAGAGGAAATAGAAAAGGGAAATATGAGCCAGGCGAAACATCTGACGGCTGATATCATTGACAATGAGGACAAGATCATGCATCATGGTAAAAGAGCGGACGCGATCGTAAAAGGAATGTTGCAACATTCGCGAACCGGATTTGGGCAGAAAGAACCGATAGATATCAATGCGCTCGCAGATGAATATTTACGACTGGCATATCATGGATTGAAAGCAAAGGACAAATCCTTTCATGCAACTCTTCAAACGTCGTTCGACTCGTACATCGGAAAAATTCAGGTTGTTCCACAGGATATGGGTCGCGTGTTTTTGAATCTGTATAATAATGCGTTTTATGCCGTTTCAGAAAAGAATAAGCAACTGTCAGAAAATTTTGAGCCAATCGTTTCGATCGGGACAAAACGAATCGGGGATAAATTGGAAATCCGGATCAAAGACAACGGGAACGGGATTCCACAAAAGGTGATCGATAAGATCTTTCAGCCTTTTTTTACTACCAAACCAACGGGACAGGGAACAGGTCTCGGCCTCAGCATGAGTTATGATATCGTCAAAGCACATGGGGGTAATCTGATCGTACATGCCAATGAAGGAGAAGGAGCTGAGTTTGTCATTCAAATTCCGATGGCATAGTCGTTTCCCATCCCATTTGTATACTTGTAAAATGAAAATTCAAATCTTAAAAGCGTCAGTGGAAAACAAACAGGTTATTTCGAACCTGATGCAATTGTATATGTATGATTTTTCGGAATATACAGGATCTGATGTGGAAGCTGATGGATTATTTAGTGCCTATCCCCACTTCGAAGATTATTGGAGAGAAGAGAATCACCGATTCCCTTATATTATCAGTAACGATGAAATATATATTGGTTTTGTTTTTGTCAGAAAGATTGAAACTCCGGAAAAGAGTTATTTTTCCATAGGGGAATTTTTTATACTGCGGAAATACAGACGAAAAGGATTTGGCAGAGCAGTAGCGAAGGAAATATTCAATCTGCACAGGGGACAATGGGAAGTCTACCAGATGGAGGCCAATAAAACAGCGCGGTTTTTTTGGAAAGAGATTATTGCTGAGTATACTAACGGGTCATTCATTGAGAGAACAGAAGATAAGAGGACAATTCAGCAGTTTGAAAATCATTCATTCAATTGAAATCATCAAAATATGAAACTACGTGTTATAGTCCTCGGCGCCGGTTTTGGGGGTCTTGAACTCAGCAGCATTTTATCCGAAACCGTCGGCAGTGATCTTGATCTGACATTGATAGATAAAAGCGATACTTTTTATTTCGGTTTTTCAAAACTCGATGTGATGTTTGGTCGCAAATCTCCGGATTCGGTCAAAATCGCTTACCGGAATATTATCAAGCCCGGTGTGCGGTTTCTTCGGGAAACGATCACGGCCATTGATCCGGTTGAAAAAAAAGTGGTCACGGACGGCGGAAATTATCAGGCTGACGTGCTGGTGATTGCATTGGGCGCAGACTATGATATGGCTGCTACGCCGGGTATGTCTGAGGGCGCCAACGAATTCTATTCTTTTGAAGGTGCTGCGAAGTTGAGCAAACTGATTCCTCATTTTATAAAAGGTCATGCTATTGTAGGAGTCACGTCAGCACCCTTCAAATGTCCGCCCGCGCCAAGTGAAGCCGCATTACTCCTGCATGATTATCTGATTGAAAAGGGCGTACGGAAATCCTGTAAAATCAGTATCGTCATGCCATTCGGGGTCCCGATCCCGCCATCTCCGGATACCTCACAGGCATTACTCAGGGCATTTAAGGAAAGGGATATTGACTTTATTCCCAAACATCTGGTTCGAGCCATTGACCCGATTCGCCGCGTAGCAATTCTTGATGATGAAACCGAGTTGCCATTTGATTTATTTCTCGGAGTTCCAAAACACTGTGCGCCTGAAGTATTAAAAGACAGCGGCCTCTTGTTAAACGGATGGATACCCGTTGACAGAAGCAACCTGAAAACAGCGTTTCAGAATGTGTATGCCATTGGAGATGTTACAAGCGTCGGCACGCCGAAAGCTGGTGTATTTGCAGAAGGTGCCGCCAGGGTGGCTGCTGCATCCATCATTGCAGAGTGGAAAGGCGACTCCTCCCATTCACCTTATAACGGGGCCGGTTCCTGTTATGTAGAATTTGGCCAGGATCTCGTCGGGCGCGTAGATGTGGATTTTTTTTCAGGACCAAAACCAACGGGTACATTCTCAGAACCTTCTGAGGAACTTGTGATAGATAAGCAATATTTTGGATCAAGTCGTGCGGCCCGCTGGTTCGGAATTTAATATTCGGGGACGAGCATACGTGAACGCCCTTTACTACTTCAGCGCTACATCGTTTTTATCCGAAGGCCATTTTTTGCTACATCATTGCTACAACAGGTCAGGAATTTATTCTATTTAACAGGAATCGGAGATATATAGTATGTAACTTTTGCGACGTTTAAAACTTTCATCATGTATTTACAGAAATCATTTTTCGTATTCTTATTTTGTCTGGCTGCCTGCCAGATTTCCGCCCAGAATGAAGCTGCGAAAGTGGTAGTGCCGGATTGGGCTCTGCCAGGATCGGCAACACATAAACAGGTGCCACCACCCGCCGATTTTCATCGTGCTACCCGCACTGAAAATATACCCATCGGCATATTCCAGGGTCAGAGTGATGTAGGTGCTGCACTTGTTCCCGGGTCTTCCAGTTATAACAAAACGACCAATCAGTATACGATTGTTTCTGCCGGTTACAATGTTTGGTACCAGCGGGATGAATTCCGCTATCTCTGGAAGAAAATGTCGGGGGACGTATCGTTGGCGGCTGATATCAATTTCCCTGATACAGCAGGATATGATGACCGTAAGGCATTTGTTATTATAAGGCAAAGTCTGGATGATGATTCGAAAGAAGCTGTCGTTGCCCTTCATGGAGGTGGTTTATTACACCTGGCCTGGCGCCCTGAAAAGGGACAACAAATGAAGGAAGTGCGTGCGAACAATCGCAAGGGACTTCCGGACCTGGTAAGCCCGCATGTCGGCCGTATTGGAATAGAAAAGCGCGGTGATTCCTTCGTATTATTTGTAAGCAATAACGGCGAACCCATGCATCAGGTGGGTGATCCTATTCAGCTGCATATAGATAGTCCTTTCTATGTAGGAATTGGCTTCTGCTCACATCTCCCTGCTAAAACAGATGCCGCCATATTTTCCAATGTGGTATTGGAAAACCAGGCCGGCAAGCTGTAAAGGGAAATATGGTGTTGATTCTTTAGCGTATGATAAGGTGGGTCATTAAAACGTAAACGCATAACCCAAAAAGAAAATAACACCCGCCAGGTCTCCACCGGTTATCGTGTAGGTGCCCGTCATTTCAGTTGCACGCCGATCAGGTACCGTCTGGATGGTGGCCCTGCTCAACGGAATGGTTACAAAAGAATATAAGAATGAAGATTTGAATTTATATTCTATTCCGGGTTCCACTGAAAAAATATGGCCCACTTTACGCAGTCCGTCATTTTTTCCGAAAAGGTCATAGGCAGGTGCGCCTTCATACCGTATTCCTGCGGTGAATACTAAACGATCAAAAGTGTAATTGCCGCCTGCGCGCAACGTATAATTGTCCGGCACACTATTTACATCGTTCGAAGTTGCCACCCATATAGGATTGGGGGCAACACCCGCTGTAAGGCTGGATACGCCATTTACATTCACCGGACTGATCAGGTAAAAAAAATTGGTATACACGCTGAACGAATGGTTGAAAATATAAAAAGAGTTTAATTCTGTTGTTATCCCGGTACCGCCATCTCCGAGTTGAATGGCAACAGCAACGGGTGCAAGTATTTTGAGCGTTGGATCCGTTTTACTATAATAGAAATAGTCGACTGAATGATAATTGCCCGTAGGAAATTTTAGTCCAAGTCCAAATTGAATATTCCCTTTTCGCGGCCGATTCGTATTCAGGAGCCATTTATAAACAGTGAATCGAAGGTCACCGATGCCGACAGCACTGGTTGAGTGGCGATCACCGGAGGCGTGTTCAACGCGGTCAACAGCTGTATTGGATAGAAATGGAAGATCAATGGCCAGGGCCCATCCATTTTTTAATGTCCTGCTTAATTCAATGTTCATCGTGTATTCGTACAGGCTTAAGCCGTTACTGGGATCTTTCGGAGTAACATTTTGGTTTCCTTTGAATCCCTGTGTCGCATGAATATATCTGTTATTGATATTCAACATCCATTGGTCATTGGATTCTTTGTAGCCCAATGCAGCAAACTGACCAAAACCGGCAAGATTTCTAATCGCTACACAGCCCTGTGCGTGGCAATCATTTATAATAAACAAAATGGTGATCGATAAAACAAAAAAAGGTTTCATGTTCGTATAGATTAAGGTTTATTTAAAGTTAATATAAACAGTCACCCGCGAAAAAATGAACCGGGGAATGGAGGGATTTTGAAAGCAGACTACGTTTACCGTCGGTGAACAGCATTTACCATCTGCCAGATTTGGTGTATTTGATTTAATTATTTTCCAATGGCATATCTGCAGGGGAAACAACCTTTATTGTAGCTAATTTAGTAGGGTATACCATTTCAGCCCGCTTAATGAAATCATTTTTCCTTTTTTTGAGTCTTTTAATGATGAGGAGTGCTGGTTACACACAGCAGGGATACCTGGACAGTTTGCATGATCAGCTAAACCAGGCAAAAAAAGAAGATACGACCAGGGTTATTGCTTTGTGTTCTCTGGCGGATTATTATGGGTTCATTCAATCCGACAGTTGTTTTTTTTACGCATCGGCGTCTGCCAAACTTTCTAGAAAATTGAATTATACATATGGAGAGTATTTGACGTACCTGGCCACATTTCACGGATTCAATACACAAGGGAATTACCCTATGGCGCTTCAGGCAGCGCTCGATTATCTTAAGACTTCAGAAGAATTGAAAAATGAAAGACCGGAGGTTATGTCCCAGGCCTATTATACTATGGGACTATTGAACCGGGAGATGGCGAATTTCGAAGAAGCAAAACTTCAGTTTCATAAAGCCATCCAATGGCAGAACAATATCGGACAACCAATGGGAGAAGTGTATGCCTGCTATTCACAAATGGGTATTGTATATGCGGCCCTCAAGCATCCGGATTCGGCACTTTGGTATGGACAAAGAGGATTTGATCTCGGGTTGCATCCCAATCAGTATAAAAAATATTTTGCACTGGCGATCGGAAACCTCGGATATATTTATTTGTCTATGGGGAATTATCAGATGGCGAACAAATATTTCCGGGATGCTATCAGAGAAAGTTTATTATATAATAATATTTATTTCCAGGTAAGAAATTATAACAATCTGGCCAGGATGTTTGATAAAACAAACCAGCCGGATTCCTGTATTTTTTACGCATCCTCTTCACTCGCGTTGTGCCTTAAACATCACTTTGTGGATTTTGCCTATGAAGCCAGCGGACTTCTCTCGAAGACATATGAATCAGCGCGCAAGCCGGACAGCACATTGAAATATATTAAAATTATGCTGGTTGCAAAAGACAGTGTGTTCAGCCAGGCAAAAGGACAACAATTCCGACAGGTGAAATTTGATGACGTTATGCACCAGCAGGATATTGATAAGGCGAAAGAGAGATATCAGTATAAAGTCAGATCATTTATTTTGTTAGCCGCATTAGGCGTTTTTTTGCTGTTGGCCCTGATTTTCTATCTGAATGCAAGACAAAAGCAAAAAAGTAAAATAAAAATAGAAAATGCTTATAAGGAACTGAAGGCTACACAATCCCAACTTATCCAGTCAGAAAAAATGGCTTCACTGGGTGAACTGACAGCGGGGATTGCCCATGAGATACAGAACCCGTTAAACTTTGTAAATAATTTTTCGGAGGTGAATACTGAGTTAATCGAAGAAATGAAAGAGGAAATCTACAAAGGGAATTTGAAAGAAGTAAAAACCATCGCGGATAATATCAGCGAGAATGAGAAAAAGATCAGTCATCATGGTAAACGGGCTGATGCTATAGTAAAAGGCATGCTTCAGCATTCGCAAACAAGTACAGGGAAAAAAGAACCCGCTGATATCAACACACTGGCGGATGAATATCTGCGGTTGGCATATCATGGCCTGAGAGCCAAGGATAAGTCTTTCAATGCGGCCATGAAGACAGATTATGATGACTCAATTGGCAAGATCAATATCATTCCACAGGACATTGGCCGGGTGCTTTTAAATTTATATGGCAATGCATTTTATTCGGTGACAGAGAAAAAAAAGCAACAAGAGGATCATTACGATCCGACTGTTACGGTTAGTACGAAAAAGATTGCTGATAAGATTTTTATTTCCATAAAAGACAATGGTGGTGGAATTCCTCAAAAAGTAATTGAGAAAATATTCCATCCATTCTTCACAACCAAGCCTACCGGACAGGGAACGGGTCTGGGATTATCCCTCAGCTATGATATTATACAGGCACACGGCGGAGAATTGAAAGTATACACAGAAGATGGAGAGGGGGCTGAATTCGTCATTGTAATTCCGTCAACTGTACAAATCCCGAATCCTGACAGCTCGGTCAGATCCTGATAGTGTTCTTAATAAGTGATAATAGAGCAATGACTAATGAGCTCTAATTTTATATAACAAAAATTAAGTATATATTATAAATGTTATTTAAAACGCTTATATTATCATATTTTGGACAAATAAAGTAAATATTTTCTATTTTGATCTGAAGTATGAACTATTAATATGTTTTTTTCGTAAATTCATCATATGTAAAAATATAATATGATGAACAAACCACTGATCAGAATTATATTAATCTTTTTGGGGTCGGCAATATATTGGTTAGGATACTGTGGTTTTTTCAGGTACCTGCAAAATGCCCTGTATTCCTCATTTTGCCTAATATTAGTAATAGCCGGCTTATTACTCGCCGGTTGGAACTCCTCCAGCTTATACAGGGGCAAGTAAAGAATTTATTCCGGCCAGCTTCAGGTTGTTTCACAACAGACCTATCTCAGCCCTCTCATCTGAGAATTCCTGCAATTTATTGTAGCGTAAAAGTTTTATCTTATTCCTGTTTTTGCAGATGCCTGTAATTTTTTTTAACCATCATGCAAGGCTGAAAAGGTACCATCTCTTTTACATATCGGTAGAAAGCATTGAGTCATGAAACAAACAAATACCCTCATCATCGGAGCGAGTATTTCCGGTTTGGCTTCAGCGGCCTGTTTACAAAAAAGAGGAATAGAGTATACTATTATTGAAAAAGAAAATCAGATAGTTACACCCTGGCGTAATCATTATGAACGGCTACACTTACATACGAATAAAGGATTGTCAAGCCTGCCCTATAAAAAATTTGACAAAGCAATACCCCGTTATCCCTCACGCCTGCAGGTAATTGAATATTTAGAAAACTATCAGCGGACTTTTGATATTCATCCCATTTTCAATTGCAGGGCTGAATCAATAAAGAGAGAATCTGAATACTGGATCGCCGAAACCAACAATAGGAAATTCAGATCGAAATATCTGATCCTGGCCACCGGACCTTATAGTAAGCCGAAAACATTTATTATAAAGGGTCTTGAAACATTTTCCCGGCATCATATTACATAGCTGCAGATATAAAACAGGACGGGATTTCACCGGGCAAAAAGTACTGGTCATTGGCTTTGGCAACTCGGCCTGCGAAATTGCCATCGACCTCTACGAACAAGGAGCCATGCCTTCTATGTCGGTTCGCTCCCCGGTAAATATAATACCGCGGGATATATTAGGTGTTCCTGTACTTCGTTTGAGTATGCTATTGTCAAGACTTCCTCCCCGTTTGGCAGATGCTATCAACGGTCCTATTGTTACGTATATTATTTGGTGACATCACAAAGCTGGGCTTAAAAAAAATGCCATACGGGGTATTTGAGCAAATTCAAAGAGACAGGGAAATACCATTGTTAGATATCGGTACTGTAAAACATATCCGAAAGAATCATATCCGTATTTATGATAATATAGAATATATAGAAGGCAACACAGTTCATTTTGCAGACGGGAAAAAAGAAGATTTTGATGCCATCATCGCTGCCATTGGATATTATCCGGATTTCGCCGAATTCGTAGATGTTGACAACGAACGTGCGGAGGATTTAAAGATGAGTGCTGACAGGCAAAAATATTTTGGTAAGGATGGATTGTATTCCTGTGGATTTTGGATTGGCCCAACTGGGCGTCATACGGCAAATTTCCCTCGACGCGCAAAGGATCGCAAAGGATATTGCGGGAATTGAGAAATTACCAGTCATGGGGTGATGATAACCTTTAGTATATCCATACCTGCCGGAGAGAAGACAATGGTTGAAAAGACGCTTTTTTTCAATTACTTGCGGTGCTTTCAGGATACAGCTACTGTGTCGGGCGGGCATACCGGTTTATAAGTTCCAAAAAATGAAAATCAATCCCTTTATATTATTTCCTTTCCTTTTGTTCATCATTGTGTCCTGTAAAAAAGACCAGCCGAATGCAAAAACAAATCCGACCACGGAAAGTCCGTTACGAACTGTATACCAATGAAGATTTTTCAGACGATCAGAAAAATATCCTGTTCAGCATTTTTATGAGAAACGGACAAAAGACGATTTTCGATTCCCCGCTGGCGAAGATGAAAATTAAAGATATCCCCGACTCAAATCACAGAATAATCATAGAAAAGATGACGCCTGATAATGATACTTCTACCCTCGTAGTTGGATTTAATTATCAGATTGAAAATGTAGGCTTTTCCTGGTACCTGGAAACTTTTCCTGCGGTTGACACATTTAAAGTACTCAGATATCCCTTCCGGTAATCGGGGATTTCATGGTTTTCATTAAAGTTTTTTTTCATTGTAATATGGTATCTCATCATGGGACAATTTATCCCGCTGATACCAATACGCTAAAGTAACCACATGGCCATCTGGCGCATGCAATTGTCTGCCAAAAATGGCATTGATGGGATTAAACATCATGTCAGTAACCCCCACTGTAAATGTTTCAGGTACTGCCGGTGGGGGTGGAACTGTTTCCCCTTCTTTTACCGGAGCCGGCGCAGCCATTTTGGGTGGTGGTGATGCCGCAATTTCAACGGTATATTTATTAAAAAGCAGAAGCTGCTTCAGAAAGTTAGCACGTTCAGCGGTCACATTTTTCTCTACGATGGCGCATTTAACTCCATTTAATTCTTCCGACAGATGATTTTGGTTAATGGCCATTCAAAAAATTTTAAAATATAGTGCTCATCGAAAATATATATTCATAAATATAACTTACAAACCCGGTCATGATAATACCTGTTGTACAAATGATCAATGCCAGTTTGGGGGAGGGAGGTGTTAAGAATCTATTGATCGGATTTTCACTGGAATCCATGAAGATGGCTTTAATAATTTTCAAATAGTAATAAAGGGAGATGACCATATTCAGGGCTGCAATAGTAATCAACAAATAATTCCCCTGACCCGCACCGGCCATTAGCAGAAAGAATTTACCAAAAAAACCGGCAGTAGGAGGAATGCCTGCCAGGGAAAATAACGAAATAGCAAGAACCCAGGACAACCGTGGATTGGTCTTATAAAATCCTTTATAATCATCCATATTCTCCCTGCCCGTATATGCGCTGACCAGACTGATCACACCAAATGCACCGAGATTGGAAAATGTATAAATCAAAATGAAATATACGACGGATGCAGTGCCTGCCTGTGATTGCCCGGACATGCCAATCAAAATGAAACCAACCTGTGAAATGGAAGAGAAGGCAAGGAAGCGTTTTAAATTATTCTGACGGATCGCAAACAGATTGCCGATGACCATCGTAAGCACCGAAAGAATAAAGAGTATATGATTCCATGTTATAGCGTAAGATTTGAATGCAGTATACAATACCGTTACAAATACGAATAATACCGATCCCTTGGAAATAACTGAAAAATAAGATGTGACCGTAACGGGTGAACCTTCATATACATCCGCGGTCCACAAGTGAAATGGCACGGTGGAGATTTTAAAACCGAAGCCGGAAATTAACAGGATGAATGCAAATATTTGCAATGGACTGCCATCCAGATGTTCAGAAAGTGCTGATAATGTTAAGGTACCAGTCGTACCGTAAACGAGTGAAATGCCAAATAGTAAAAGCCCGGATGAAAAAGCGGAGGAGATAATGAATTTAAAAGCAGCTTCACCGGACTTCCTTTTTTCAAGATCGAAGTTGGCGAGGGCGGCCAGTGGAATACTGGATAATTCCAATCCTAAATAAAACATTAATAAGTTACCTGCTGAGATCATGAAAAACATGCCCAGCAGTGTAGATAGCAGGAGCAAATAAAATTCCAGGACTTGTTTATTATTCTTCAGCCATGACCAGGATTGCAAACTGACAATAAAAGTTCCGAGGGAGAGAATATTTTTCTCTGTAATGATCAGATGATTTGTCTTAAACATTTCATTGAATAGAATGCCATCCCTGTACGCAAAAAATCCCGTAATCAGATTTATAAACAAAAGAATGTTGACCAGTTTCAGGATATTTTCATTTTGCCAATCCTGGCTGAACACTTTTATGAATAGCAGGATAAATAAGATCGCTATGACCATCCATTCCTGTTTCATTAAAACTAAAAAATCAATTCCCATAATCTTTTGTCATTTCAGCGTAATGGCTTTTCCCACATGTTGAATAATATATTCAGTGCCTGGTGTGATCAGATCGTATAACCAGAAAGGAGCTATGCCAATCGCAATAATTCCTGTGATTAATATTCCTGCGGCCAGTCTTTCGTTCCAGCCGGCATCCGTTAAATGGTTATACTGGATATTGTGAATGGGCCCCATGACGGACTTCCCGGCGGCGCGTAAAATATAAACTGCTGTAACAACGATAGAAGCGCAGGCCAGTATGGTAGCCAGACGGTACCACTGATCCGGATTTTGCCAACTGCCCATAAATATCGTCATCTCAGCTACAAAACCACTTAAGCCCGGCAGGCCCAATGAACATAGTCCTGCAATGACAAAGACGGTTGAAATGAACGGAAGCACTTTTAGCAAGCCTCCCAGTTGCTCTGTAAGTCTTGTATGGGTTCTGCTGTAAATCATGCCGATGGCAGCAAAGAAAAGGGCTGTCATTAACCCGTGGGAAACCATTTGCAATACGGCACCGGTTAATGGAGGTCTGAGTAAGCATGCCAATACCCAGCAACACGAAACCGCAATGACTGACCGAAGAGTAGGCGTTAATATATTTAAGATCTTTCTGCATCATAGTTGCAAAAGCTCCATAGATAATGGCCACCGTGGACAATAAAATGATAACAGGAGAATAGTGATGAGCTGCATCGGGCATCAGGTAAGTAGCGACGCGCAAGCAACCATAACCGCCCAGTTTCATGGATATTCCTGCTAAAAACATAGATGCCGCAGTGGGGGCAGATGAATGTCCGTCTGGCACCCAGGTATGAAAGGGAAAGAGCGCAGAAAAAATTCCGAAACCGATAAATGCAAATGGGAAGAATGTGTTTTGAGCAGAAATACTGACATGCATCTGAGAGATTTCTTCCAGGTCAAAACTATGGGCACCGTTGATACCGGTATTGAAATATAAACCCATCAATCCAACAAACACCAATGCGGATCCTGCCATTAACATCAGGGCCAGTTTCATGGCGCTGTATTCTTTTTTACCGCTTCCCCAAATTCCAATTAACAGGAATTTGGGTATAACCGCCAATTCGAGAAAGAAAAAAAGTGTGAACAGGTCGAGAGAAATAAAATATCCGTAAGCACCGGCACTTAAAATTAACAGCAGAAAGAAAAATTCTTTATGAAGGGTTTCCTGTGTCCATGAAACCAGGATACCTGCTATGACTACAAATGCGGTTAACAGGATCATCGAAAGCGAAATGCCATCTATTCCAATATGATAGTGAATATGTAATGGTTCAAACCAGCTTACATTATAGTCATATAAAAATTGTGCACTATTGCCTGACGCACGTTCTTTCCAATAATCAAATAAAAGTCCGAAAGAGAATATGAACTGAGCAGATGTCCCGATCAAAGAAACCATTCTCACCTGTTTAAATCCTTTGCAGAATAAAACAGCCAGCGCGGTAAGGAGAGGCAGTATAATAAGAAGGGAAAGCGTCACTAGTTAAGAGTTAAGAGTTAATAGTTAAGATTGGATTATTTAATTTAATAAGTAAATAAATAAAACAGCCAGGCCGATAATGCCGCCAAAAAAATAAAGGGTATAGTTTTGAACTTTGCCCGATTGTAATCCTTTAATTAATCCCGATATTTTTCCTGTGGTTGTCGCCAGCCCATTCATAAAACCATCCACTATATTTTTATCGAACCACGCGGCGGGTCTGCCTATCCCATTGAAAATGATTTTTCTGGTAATAAAAAGATACAGTTCATCAATATAAAATTTTCTATAGGCTGCCCTGTACAAGCTGCCGAAAGCGGATGTTATGATTTGCGGTCTGTTGTTATCGGTTTTATACAGATAGGTCGCCAGCCCAATGCCTGTCAGGGCCATCAATACGGGGAATGCAGAAAATCCAATATCAATATGGGATTCCAACGGGACTCCATCTGAAGTTATCCAGGATGAAACCGGAACAAAACCTGCAAATGCCGTACATATCGCTAAGATGACCAGGGGCAGTTTCATTGACAGAGTGCCTTCTTCATGTATTTTGTCATGTACATGAATGTCTCTTTTCCAGAAAACAGAGTAATATAACCGAAACATATAAAAAGCAGTCAGGGCCGATGTCAGCACAGCAATAGCATAAATGAATTTGTTCGAATGGTAAGCCGCCATTAGAATATCCTCCTTGCTAAAGAATCCTGAAAATGGGGGAATACCCGCGATTGCCAGGCAGGCTATCAGAAAACTCATATGTGTTACCGGCATGAGCTTCCTCAAACCGCCCAGGTCTCTTATATCATTACTATGAGCAAAATGAATCACGGCTCCGGCACCCAGGAATAATAATGATTTAAAAAATGCGTGGGTGAATAAATGAAACATGGAACCGGTATATCCTAATCCTGATTCTCCGCCATATTTCGAAACGCCCAGCGAAAACATCATAAATCCGATCTGTGACATGGTCGAAAATGCCAGGACTCTTTTGATATCTGTTTGCGTGCACGCCACCACAGCTGCAAATAAAGCCGAGAATGCACCAACCCAGGTAACTATTTGCAGGGCTGTCAGATCTATGGAGAAAACAGGGAATAACCGGGCAACTAAGAAGACGCCGGCAACCACCATCGTCGCTGCATGGATCAGGGCAGATACCGGTGTCGGGCCTTCCATTGCATCCGGTAACCAGATATGCAAAGGGAACATCGCTGATTTGCCAGCGCCTCCTATAAAAACCAATCCCAAACCCCAGGTCAGCATGGAAACACCAAGGAAGGTCGCGGAATGAATTTCTATATACTGGGATGACCCGGTAGAAGTGAGTCTTTCAATCAGCGTGCCGAAATCCAGGGTGCCACTATAAAAAGCCAGTATCAGAATACCGATCAAAAAGCCAAAGTCGGCAAAGCGGGTAACAATAAACGCTTTATTGGATGCCGCAACAGCGGACGGTTTTTCAAAATAAAATCCAATCAGCAGGAAAGAAGAAATACCCACCAGTTCCCAGAAAATATATATCTGAAAGATATTGGAAGAAAGAACAAGTCCGAGCATGGAAAATGTAAAAAGAGACAGAAAGGCGTAATAGGTGGCGAACCTTTCTTCGCCCTTCATATAACCGAGACTGAAAATATGAACCATCAAAGAAATGAAACTTACGATCACGATCATCATTACAGAGATGGGATCGAGCAGGATGCCCATGTCAATAGAAACTTTGGGTGAAAATTGCAGCCAGGTATATTTAAGCGCTATGATATGTTGATATACGCCGTTTACTTTTCCGTCAATAAAAAAATACTGATAAGCCGTGTAAAGGGACAGCAGGGTGGATATAAATATTGAAATGACACCCAGCGTGCCGGAAGTTGTTTTAAAATATTTTCTGCCGAAAATTCCCAGCATGCAAAAACTGATCAGGGGCAGGAGCGGTACAAACACTACAAAAAAATAAGGGCTCATGTTTAAAATTTCATTTCTTCTGCATCTTCCACATCAATGGAATGATGGCTCCTGTATAAATTGATTATAATAGCTATTGCCATAGCTGCTTCGGCTGCAGCAATGGTTATAATAAATATTGCGAAAAATACTCCATCCAGTTTACCCGGATACAGGTATTTATTGAATGCCACAAAATTGATATTAACGCTATTCAGAATAATTTCAATTGACATCAGCATGGTAATCATGTTACGGCGGGTAAAGAGCCCGTACATGCCGATGAAAAACAGTGCGGTACTAACAAAAAGGATTTGCGTTATTGATATTTCATTCATGAGACAGGAGCAGACCTTGTTTTATACGGGTTAAATAGGTAATCATCTTTCGTTTCCCTCGACTGGTTTTATTTTCATGGCAATGACAATACAGCCAATCATCGAAGCGAGCAATAAAATACTGACTACTTCAAAGGGCAGGACGAATCCATGTTCTGTTGTGCTTAGCATCTGGGTGCCTATATCGGCAACCTTTACCTCAAATGGATGGGGCCCCGGCTGATCAAAACGGTATTTATAAATTAAATGATATGTAAATGCAAATCCAAACAATAATGCCAATGCGGAAAAAAGAGAACGGTTCCTGAGTGGCTTGGGCATTTCTTCACCCGATTTCTGGGTAAGGAAAATAGAAAAAATAATAAGTACGACAATGCCGCCGACATAAATAATAATTTGTACCGCAGCCACAAATTCAACGCCCATCCAGAAAAACAGCGCGGCTGTGCCAATTAACGTGAATAGCAAAAATATCGCGGATCGGAAAATCTTCCTGGTTGTTACCGCCAGCAAAGCAGTTCCGAGAATAAAGGCCGACAGAATATAAAATATGATGACTGATATGTTCATTATTCTACGCCCTCCCGAAGTTTTGATCCTTCCTTATTTAATTTTTTTGTGAGTTTACTCCGGTCAAAAACGCTGTGTTCATAAGTCTGCGCCATTTTGATGGCATCTGTCGGACAGGCTACAATACAAAGGTTACACATCGTACATAATTCCAGGTGATAAACAAATGTGTCGATGGCTTTTTTCTTTTTTCCTTCCGGAGTGATATCGAATTTATTTATAATCTTGATGGTTCCGTTCGGGCAGGCAATTTCACACGCTGAGCAACCCGTACATGCATGTTCATTCTTCTCATCATGTATCAAAACAACTTCTCCCCGAAAGCGTTCCGCCAATTGTAGCGTGTCACGGTTATCGGGATATTGTTCTGTAATAATTTCTTTATGATGGGTGAAGTAATATCCGGTCATTCGCATGCCTTTCAGCATGGATCTGACTGCTCCGTACACTTCTTTTATATAATCTTTTAAAAACATAAAATAAACATTTAGAAATGCCAACCCGTGATGGCCACAATAGTCATTAGTAACAAATTAAACATACTGATCGGTAACAGATATTTCCATTCCAGATTCAGCAACTGATCGATCCTCAGCCTCGGAAAGGTCCATCTGAACCACATGATCAAAAAAATCAGTCCGATTGTTTTACCCAGGAACCAGATAGAAGATGGAATATAATCCATTACATGATTGAATGACTGCCAGTGTCCGATATGCAGAGGCATCCAGCCGCCAAAGAATATCGTGGCGCCAATTGAACAGACGATAAATATGTTGATATATTCTGCCAGAAAGAAAAGAGCGAACCGCATTCCGGAATACTCCGTATGGAAACCTGCAGTTAATTCGCTCTCTGCTTCCGCCATATCAAAGGGTGCCCGGTTTGTTTCGGCTGTGACTGCAATAATAAAAATGACGAACGAAATAAGAGCGGGAATATGCGCCTTGAAAATCCACCAGCCATCCTGTTGTGAAAGAATAATATCCTTAATACTCAGACTGCCGGTCATCACAACGATGGAAAGAACAGAGAGTCCTGCCGACAGTTCATAGCTTACAATTTGTGCACCGCTGCGCATAGCGCCCAAAAGTGAATATTTATTATTGCTCGCCCATCCGGCCATCAGAATACCGATAACGGATAAGGAAGAAATGGCCGACAGGTATAAGATGCCGATATTAATATCCCATATCTGCAGATTTTTTGCAAATGCGATCGGAGCAAGAATCAGCATGGCAACGATCATGACAATAAACGGGGCCAGATTGAAAAGAAATTTATCTGCGCCATCCGGTACCAATCCTTCTTTCATCAAAAGCTTTAACGTATCAGCAGTCGTTTGAAAGATTCCTTTAGGACCCACTCTGTTCGGTCCCAGGCGGATTTGCATAACGGCTGCTACTTTTCGTTCCATCCAGACCAGGCTCAGGCCGAGTAATGCAAACAAAGTAATGGCTGAAAGGCCAACCAGTACAAATTCAGTAAACAAGGCAGCGCCCGGGCTGAAGTGCTGATTCAGCCAGTCATGAATAATGCGTGTAGCACCTTCTAAACTAAGCATGGTTCATTTTTATCGGTCAATATCCGGTATTACCAAATCCAGTGATCCCATAGCGGCAACAAGGTCACCGATTTTCAATCCCTTTACCATATGTTCCAGAGCAGAAAGATTGGAAAATCCCGGTGAACGGAATTTAATCCTGTAAGGCGTTGTGCCGCCTTCGCTGACAATGTACACACCCAGTTCACCCCTCGCCGTTTCAACTCTCTGATAAAATTCACCCTTTGGTAATTTCAATACTGCTTTTGTTTTAGCCTGAAATTCTCCTTCCGGAATATTATCAAGCAACTGTTCGATGATACGGATACTTTGCTGCATTTCTTTCAGTCTGACCACATAACGTGCAAATGAATCTCCTTCCGTTTCCGTAATCTCTTCGAAATCCACTATTTTGTAAATGTCATAGGGATACAGTTTTCTGATATCACAAAAAACACCACTGGCCCGGGCGACGGGACCACTGCATCCATAGGAAATGGCATCTTCCTTTGATAATACGCCGACTGATTTCATTCTGTTTTGAAATATCACATTGCCGGTTACCAGTTCATTATACTCTTCAAATTTTGATTTATATAACTTAATGAATTGTTTTACGTCCTTTTGAAAATCGGGATGAAGTTCGGCCATTACACCACCCGGCACCATATAGTTCATCGTGAGCCTTGCCCCGCAGGTCTTTTCCATGATATCTGTGATGTTCTCTCTTTCCCTGAATGCATGAAAAAAGGGTGTGAATGCGCCAAGATCCATGGCCATGGCACCCCACCATAATTCATGTGATGCAATACGGGTGAGTTCATCCATAATTACCCTGATATATTGTGCGCGTTGCGGCACTTCAATCTGCAAACCTTTTTCAACACATAGTGCACAGCCGTGATTATTAATATGGGAGGACAGATAGTCCATCCGGCTGGTAACATAAATGAATTGCCGGTAAGAAAGGCTTTCACACATTTTCTCGATGGAACGATGTATGTATCCCAGATGCGGCTCTACTTTTTTTATGGTTTCTCCGTTGAGGGTAATAACGAGGTGCAACACCCCATGCGTTGCCGGATGTTGCGGGCCCACATTGATAATCAAATCACCTTCCGTCGTTCTGCCTATTTCCTCAATCATTTTCTATAGATCTTTCCTTATTCTGATGTTTACAACCGAATCATATTTACAGGGTCTTCAAAATCCTTTCGTAATGGCCATCCTTCCCAGTCATCCGGCATGATGAGCCTTCTCAAATCGGGATGATGCAGAAATTTTACACCGAACAAATCATACACTTCTCTTTCCAGCATTTCCGCAGTGCGCCATATATCTGAAACCGTTTCTATTTCGGGATTCGTTCTGTCGATTTTCGCTTTCACAACGATATTATGTCTGTACCGGGTAGAAGAAAAATGATAGACCATCGTAAAATGAGTTTTCCAGTCCACGCAGGTCAGACAGAACAGGTAATCCATTATGAGGTCGGGGTCTGACCGGAGTTGCAGTACAAATGCTTTTATTTCTTCCGGGGGAACATTTATATTCAGCCATTCCCCGCTTTCTTCAAAACTAATGAGGGGTTGTATCCCGGTGAGCTTTAATTTTAAATCCTCATTCAGCATATCTTCCTTCGGAGTATTTTATGGATTTAAATAAGAGCTCTCTTTAATTTGTTCTCTGGTTAATCCGGCCTTTATCTTGCCCTGTAAAGTGATCAGTGCATGTAATAATGCCTCAGGTCTGGGTGGGCAGCCAGGTATGTAAACATCCACTGGAATAACATGATCTGCTCCTTTTACTACAGAATAGGTATTGTAAAAAAAAGGTCCGCCGCTGATGGCACAGGCACCCATGGCAATAACATATTTTGGATCTGCCATCTGATCATATAATCTTCTTAAAACAGGAGCCATTTTATTTACAATGGTTCCGGCTATGATAATTACATCTGCCTGACGAGGCGTTGCCCTGGCCACTTCAAAACCAAATCTGGAGAAATCATATTTTGCGGATGCCACCGACATCATTTCAATTCCGCAGCAACTGGTGGCAAAGGTCAGCGGCCATAGAGAATTAGAGCGGGCCCAGTTGATCACATCATCCAGCTTACTTAGTACCACACCCCCTCCCGGCGTTTCATGGATTTTACCGGGAAAATCAGTTTTGTCCATTTTTTCATTCACACCCATTTCAACGCTCCTTTTTTATGTGCATATAGAAATCCCATAAACAGGATGAACAGGAAAACCAATATCTCCACTAAGGCGGACAGGCCTATTTGTTTAACAACGACAGCCCATGGGTACATAAAAACAAGTTCCACATCAAAAATCAGAAAGATCAGGGCAAACAGATAATAACCAACGTTAAACTGATTCCATGGAGAGCCTGTTACCGGAATACCACATTCATAAGGTTGTCCTTTCTGGAGGTTTTTTGATCCCTTTACGAATAGCTTCGATATCAATATCCCCCCGGCAGCAAATGCGATCGCCGCGAAAAAAAGGATGATTAAAGAAGATGGTCCCATACAATAACTTCGTTACACTAATGTAAGCGTATATCTCTAACAATTTAAGTATTTAGCGTATTCTTAAAAAACACAATGATGGTACCGGCCTTTTCATTGTTCAATCGCATTAAGTCTTGATATTCAAATCATTTATGCGACCATACCGGTAAAAGGGGGTCCAAAACTGTGCCGTTTCTGTTTCCGAAATTGTGGGTGTCGTCAAGATGGCGTCGAGTGGGGGTCATCCAAAAAATACATGTCAATCCCTCCCTTGCTTTTAACCTCTATTTTTCCGCGATGGGTGCACGCATAATGGTCTCTGATCAGTGAATAAGTGCTAGCTGAAATATTGATTTTTCCCACCTGACCATGCTGTTCCATTAAAGAGGCTAAGTTTACGGTATCGCCCCAGATATCATATGCAAATTTCCTGCTCCCCACCACCCCTGCTATAACTGGTCCGGTATGAATACCAATTCGGATTTCAAATTCAGGCAAATTCTGAATTCTGCAGGCCATGCCAAACCCATGTATGAATTGATGCATATCGATCGCAGTCTTTACCGCTTTTATAGCATTTTCAGCATCCGATCGGGGAAGGCCACAGGCACACATATAGGCATCCCCAATGGTCTTTATTTTTTCCATATCATATTTGTCAACGATATTGTCAAATGCACGGAATACTTCATCCAATGCGTTTACGAGTTTTTCAGGCGAAAGGGTCTCTGCTACCAGGGTAAATCCTTTGATATCTGCAAACAATACACTTACCTCCTGATGTTTCCTGGCATAAGATCTTCCAAATCTTTTTAATTCTTCTGCGATTTCGTCCGGCAGAATATTCAGCAGAAGTGAATCAGATTGCATTTTGGCGGCCTGTATAAGTTCTTTCTGTCTTTCCACTTCCGCTGTTCTGCTTTTAACCTTTTCTTCAAGGTGTTCATTATTCGCCTGGAGTTCGCTGATCAGTTTTTTGTTATTCCGTCTGAGCATAACCGTTTCAACAGCATTATCGATGGTAATTTTTAATTCTTCTTTGTCCCAGGGTTTAGTGATGTAACGATATATTTTTCCGGTATTGATCGCTTCTATGATGGATTCGATATCGCTGAATCCCGTAAGGATAATACGAATATTATCCTGATCCCCGGGAATATGCTGTAGAAACTGGACCCCGGTCATGTTGGGCATTCTCTGGTCTGTTACGACCACATGAATATCATTTTTGGATATTATTTCAATTCCTTCTTCTCCGCTTTGAGCCGTGAAGACATTATAATTCCTCCTCAACGCAGCCCGAAAAGAATTCAGATTGTTGATCTCATCATCTACATAGAGTATGTTGTAAGTAATCTGCTGTTCCATGATCAAACGGGTATTTGTTGTGTAATAGGTATTGAAATTACAAATTCTGTTCCTTCCCCTACATTGCTGAACACTTCTATCTTTCCATTATGCTTTTCAATAATGCCGTAAGAAATATATAAACCCAGACCAGTTCCTTTTCCAACTTCCTTGGTCGTAAAAAAGGGGTCGTATATTTTTTTGCGTACCTCCTCGCTCATCCCGCCACCTGTATCTTTTATGGATATCTTAACCATGTCGCCTGTAACCCGGGTATTGATAAATATCTTGCCGGTTTCAGGAATGGATTGAATTGCATTTGAAAGAATATTCATTAATACCTGATTAATCTGTCCCGGAAAGCAATCCACTTCCGGTATATCGCCATATTTTGTAACAATTTCAATTCTGTTTTTGTAAGAACTATGCAATAAGGTCAGGGTTGATTCAAGGCAGTCATTCAGATTTGTTTTCTTAAATACATTCTGGTCAATCCTGGAAAAATTCCTCAATCCCCTTACGATTTCTGAGGTTCTCCGGGCGCCATCCTCGATTCCCGTAAGCAATTTTCTTACTTCCTCTACCGTAGAGCCGAAATGGGTTTCAACTTTTAATTTTTCTGCATCAATAAAATCCGCTTGCAATTTTTTTTCTTCGATGATCCTGTCGTAGCAGTTCAGTACCAGCAAAATGTCCGCCAGATCCTCTTTTAATGGTGTTATGTTCGCAGACACGAAATTGATAGGATTATTTATCTCATGGGCAATTCCGGCAGTGAGCTGACCCAGGGAAGCCATTTTTTCGGCCTGGAGTAATTGGTCCTGTGCTTCTTTGAGATCTTCCATAGACGCTTTTAGCGCATTATTCGTCGAAGCAAGTGTAATATTTGTCTGCTTCAATTCAGCGCGGGTTTTTCCCAGATCTTCAACCATTTTATTGAAAGCTTCCGTAAGATCTCCAATTTCATCTCTGGTTGATTTATTTACTCTTTGATCCAGGTCACCTTCTCCTACCAGGCGGGCTGCTTCCCTAAGCGCAATTATGGGTTTTGAAATATTTCTGGACAGCCAGAAACCGACAAGAATAGCGATTAAGCAAACCACTCCACTAACCAGGAAGGAGACTTTACGCATGCGATCCCTGATTTGTGTGATTTCCGCCGTTTTAAAACCCAGCATAATAGCACCGTTTCCATTCATTAATTTGGTATTCAGGGAAGCCCGTTTTACGATTAATAAACCATTAGACGAAATTTCAGACGGAACGGAAACTTTTTCCGGGAAAGATGTTATGATGCTGTCATGGATAAAATATTGTCCTGGTTTTCCGGTCCAGACTGTATCTTCTTCCAGCAAACTCACAAAGCTTAACCTGGGATCATTTTTTACAATTTCAATTTCTTTTTTTATTCCCTTAAAGTTCTGTTCATTAATAGCGATTTCAACACCGACCGCTACTGTTTTAGCAAGATTTTGCACTTCATTGTTATAATTCTTGAGAAGGTATTCTTCCTGACGGGCGGGGAAGTACAAAAAAGTAAAAAAAGAGAACATCAAAACAATAGTAAGAATCGTTAGCCAGATTTTGGTTTTTAAATTTATTCGCATAAGGAGAAACTGAATTGGTTATTCCTCATTTCATTCAGAATGTCTTTTTTCCCGACACCAGAATGGTTTTTGTATCCGGAGTAGCGGTGACCCTGTCGAGGATTGCAATGGCGCCCGGGTTTTGTGAAACAAAGGTTTCAACTTCGGCTTCAGTATTAAACACGTTTGGGGGATCAAATTTTCCCGCAAATGAAATCCCTGCCCAGAATCCACGCACTTCATCTCCATTCATGGAATATATTTTCTCGCTGATCGCGTTTCCCAGCGGGGTTGTTGTTTTGATCATGGCAATAACTACTTTAGTGCCATCACCCCACCTTTGCCTTTCACCTCTGAACACAGCCTTTAACTCATTCATTTTTATATCCCCGGGTACCCCTGTCTGGTTTCCGATTACCACCAGGTTGTTTTCTTGTGCCATAGAAGATAAGGAACAAAGCATAACCATGCAGATGAGTGAATATTTCACCAGGAAATCATATCTGAATAAGTTAAAGCTCATACTCTTATTACCGTTTAAAAACCTACCGCTACCTGAAATGTGACCGCATATGTTTTTCCCTGAAGCTCTGTATTCAGATGCTGATATTCCAGTTTGAGAACCAGGAGCGGGTCAACATAATATCTCATGCCTAAAATGAATGATTGTGTATTGTTTTTTGTATAATAAACTTCGCCTGAAGCGTACTGAAGGTTATCGATTCTGAAATACGGTACGAACTTGTCAGTTACCCTGTATCCGGCATATAAGTAAGAAGCCCAGTCCTGCTGGGTACCGGTTGAGTCCGAGTTGTCCAAAGCAAGCGTTCCTTCTGTTAATAATTCGAATTTTTTTCCGAAATATGATATCGATCCGGTAAACAATTGCTGATGCACCTGTACGGGGATAATTTTGCCGTATACTTCGGCACCGGCGGATATGGCATCATTATAATAAGAAACGCCCAATTTCAGATTCTCTACCGGTTTGATATGAACGGCGGCCGTAACAGAAACCCGCTCGTCATTATTTGCCACATCGCTGGATCCAAGACCATTTCCAACTAACAGATTATATCCAAACCTGAGATTTCCGAGGTCATGTCCTTCAGCCGCTATACCCGTTGTGTGAAGCGGGATAAAATTTGCCGGAAATAATAGTGGACGCTCTATGGTTGGATAAAATACCCGTCCGTGGTGGTAGGTGTCGTTCCAGAAGTTGATGGGCGTATGCTGTTTGCCTAAAAGGAAATTATTATTTCCGTAATAATTGTATTTAACAATGACCCGCTCGATACTAACGCCAAATTCGGTGGCAGAAGTAGAGTCATATTTGAAAACCGCTTCACCCAAAAAAGAAAACCGGTCTGTAAGTTGGGAAGTGATAAATAAATCCTGTTCACCAAAACCAAAAGAGACCTTGTTGTCATGATAGGAAGCATCCACTTCCATGAATCCTCTGATATGAGTATTCTGCAGAATTGAATTCTGGCCAAAACACACCTGATCGGTTCCTAATATTATAAGAATTAATAATACTGAGGATATCCGGAAATTCTGTCTCCTCACAATAAGGTCGTTTTTCAAAAAAAAAGGTCAACTAAATATAATTTTTTAAAATGAGAATCAGGGATTTTTTTGAAATAACCTGATTTTCTATGGCGATACTAATTTGAACCAATTTTACATGCATTTGATCTAAATTTAGCAGTCCTCCTATGGACGATGGTTTAGTTTAGCTATATAGCTGAATTTTTTCAGTCTTCGATACCTGATTATCAACATGAGAAATGATACCGCCCCGGAAAAAACGATTACCAAAAAGGAGCTGCAGGAAATGCTGCACAAAAAAGATGACGAGCTGAGGCAGCTGAAAATGCAGGTAAAACAATATGAAAATGAAGCCCTGATCGAAGCGGCATTTCAGCGGGTAAGGACAAGGAGTATGGCAATGCACCGAAGTGAGCAGCTGGCCGGAACTGCGAAGGTTCTATTTGAGCAATTTGGTTTGCTCGGAAAGATTCCTGACCGGATGAGCATCGGTATCATCAATGAAGAGAGAAAACTAATGGAGCTGTGGTTAACGGATCAAAGCGGGAACCAGCTGAGCCATGAGTATTTTTTTTCGATAGACGAGCCAACCAGCATGGCAAAAATTTATGCTGCCTGGAAGCACGGTGAACCTGCCATTGTGGTGGATCTGACCGGTCAGAATTTGCATGACTGGCTGCAATTTGTAAGAGATGAAGCCAAACTTCCGCTGGATGAATCCAAAATCAAAGGCCGCAGGGTGCAACAGGCGGCTTTTTCTCACAGGGTTTTCTCCTTTTAACTACACATGAACCGGTTGCGGACGAAATCATGCAATTACTGGTAAGATTTGCCGGAGTATTTGATCTCGCCTATACGCGTTTCCGGGATTTGCTGAAGGCTGAAGCCCAGACAAGAGAAGCGATCAAAGCATCGTCCCTGGACAGGGTCCGCGCGGAAATTGCATCCATGCGTTCGATCAGCGATTTGCAACGCATTACGCCCCTTATCTGGCATGAACTTACGGTGTTGGGTATTCCTTTTATCCGCTGCGGTGTATTTATAATCGATGAAGCCAAAGCGAATGTGCAGATCTATCTGTCTGCACCCAATGGTCAATCCCTCGCAACTATGAATTTGCTTTTTAATTCAAATGAGCTTACTGATCATACGGTTGACCATTGGCGCAAGGGAATTGTATTAAGAAAGCATTGGAATAAAATTGAGTTCCTGAACTGGATGCAAGCCATGATTGATCAGGGACAAATTCAAAATAAGGACATGTACCTGGGAGCTGCAAATCCTCCGGAATCATTGGATCTGCACTTTATTCCATTCAGTCAGGGTATGCTGTATGTTGGAAATACAAATCCTTACTCCCAAAATGAAATTGATGTGATCAAATCACTTGCGGAGGCTTTTTCAATTGCCTATACGCGGTATGAAGACTTCAACAAACTGGAACAGGCTAAGCAAAGTATAGAGTCTGCTTTGACAGAACTTAAGGCCACACAGACACAGCTCATCCAGTCCGAAAAAATGGCTTCACTGGGAGAGCTTACTGCGGGAATAGCTCATGAGATACAAAACCCGTTGAACTTTGTAAATAATTTTTCGGAGGTAAACCAGGAACTCATAGCTGAAATAAAATTAGCAATCGACAATGAAAATATTGATGATGCGCGTTCAATTGCTGATAATATTGAAGCGAACGAACAGAAAATAAACCACCATGGTAAACGTGCGGACGCCATAGTAAAAAGCATGCTGCAGCATTCGCAATTAAATAAGGGGGAAGATGAACCAACTGATATCAATGGTCTGACGGAGGAATATTTGCGTTTTGCTTATCATGGCTTTCGGGCAAAGGATAAAACATTCAGTGCTAATCTGGAAACCCATTTTGACCCGGAAATCGGGAATATTTATGTTGTTCCCAAAGATATCGGACGCGTATTATTAAACCTCTGCAACAATGCATTTTATACCGTTTCAGAGAAGAAGAAATTCACAGAACAGGGATATGTACCAGTCGTTTCGGTCACCACAAGAAAAATGAGCGATAAAATAGAAATTAATATTCAGGACAACGGCAATGGTATTCCTCAAAAAATAATTGGAAAGATTTTCCAGCCGTTCTTTACAACGAAACCTGCAGGTCAGGGTACCGGGCTGGGGTTGTCTTTAAGTTATGATATCATCAAATCGCATAAGGGTATATTGATTGTTAATACCCGGGAGGGAGAAGGAACTGAGTTTACAATACAAATTCCAATCGGATAGTTTAATAGGATATCGCAATTCTACGCGTTATCAGAAAAATTTCCATTATCAAGATATTACAGTAATATTTATAGCTAATATCTAAAACTAATAATTAATAACTTAATTCCATATCGTTATCGCGTCCTGGTGTTGCTTTGTTCGCTGACCACACTTACTTACCTGGACCGAATCTGCATTTCCATTGTCGGCGTCCGGATAAAATCCGATCTGCACCTTAATAATGAACAATTTGGATGGGTGCTGGCGGCATTTGCCCTCGCATATGCTGTGTTTGAAATTCCTTCCGGTATGGTTGGAGATCGTATCGGACCAAGAAAAGTATTTATAAGGATCGTTATCTGGTGGTCGCTCTTCACAGCCGTTACCGGACTGGTCAGCGGTCTGATTTCCCTCATAGTCGTACGTTTCCTGTTCGGGGTCGGCGAATCTGGAACTTATCCGAATAGCATTCTGGTAGTGTCCAGATGGTTTCCTGTGCATGAAACCGGTAAGGCATTATCATGGGTCGGCATCGGATCACAATTGGGTGCCGCAGTTGCGCCGCTGATCATCGTGCCCATAGCTGCTGCTTTTGGATGGAGGACACCATTTTTTGTGATTGCTGCCATCGGTATCGTGTGGGTTGCTTTTTGTTATTCCTGGTTCCGGGATTTCCCTTCGCAAATGAAATCAATGCCTGCTCCTGAAAAGAAAATGATTGCATTATCCTGCCGTCATAAAGATCAGCAGGAACTGGTACCATGGAAACTGATTTTTCGGAATAGTACATTATGGCCGCTGATGCTGATGTATTTCTGCTGCCAGTGGGCCAATTACTTTTTTATCGCCTGGATGCCTGTTTATCTTCAGGAGGGCCGGGGTTTTTCAGAGAATTCGATGAAAGATGATTACTTCTGTTCTTTTTTTAGTTGGCATCAGCGGTTTCCTTGCCGGCGGAGCGGCGGGTGACTGGTTTTTAAAACATAAAGGATTGAAAAAAGGAAGAAGAATAACGGGGATGCTGGGGCTTGGAGCTTGTGGTTTTTTATTATGGATGGCTGCTGATTTCTTCCAATAATATACTCGCGGCCTCCTGTCTGGTAGGTGCTAATTTTTCCTTCTCTTTTTCGGTGATGGTATCTTATGCAGTATGCGCTGATATCGGCAGAAACAATTCGGGTACGGTTACCGGTGCTATGAATTTTTTCGGCCAGATGGGTGCATTTTCACTTGCCCTGATTTTCGGAAAGATTGTTCAGGTTACGCATCATTTCGATTATCCACTCTATGTACTGGCTATCGTGTTATTCAGCGGCTGTCTGTTATGGCTGGCCATTGATCCCGAAAAGACGCTTCCTCTTACTGAAGCAAAATACCGGGATTAAAAAATGAATCAAAATTACCTGCATTTGACCTAAAATTAGCGGTCTTCCTTTTTCCTATCCTGTAGCTTTGAATCTAACACCAGAAATTCAAAAAATATTTTTATGTCAAACTTAATAAACAACCTGTCTGACGAAGTCATTGATGCGTTCGCCTCTAAAATCAGAGGAGAAATCATTCTTCCAAAGAATCCAAATTATGATGAAGCCCGAAAAGTGTACAATGCCATGATCAATATGTACCCCGGCATGATCATCAAGTGTACGGATGCAGCGGATGTGATTCATAGTGTAAATTTTGGGAGGGAGAATAATCTGGCCGTCGCAGTAAGAGGTGGCGGGCACAATGGTGGCGGGCTGGGGCTCTGTAATGACGGACTGGTTATTGATTTATCGGGTATCAAATTTGTTCGGGTGGATACTGAGAAGAAAACGGTCAGGGTAGGCGGGGGAAATGTTTGGGGTGAAGTGGATCATGCGACCCATGCGTTCGGACTTGCCGTTCCGGCCGGGATCATTTCTACAACCGGCGTAGGCGGTTTGACGTTGGGTGGAGGTGTAGGATATTTGTCAAGGAAATACGGACTTACCATCGACAATTTGCTGGAAGCAGATATGGTTTTGGCCGACGGTAGTTTTGTAACCGTAAACGCGAATCAGCATACAGACCTTTTCTGGGCCATTCGGGGTGGTGGCGGAAATTTCGGTATAGTGACTTCATTTAAATTTCAGGCTCATCCAGTCAAAAATGTTTTTGCCGGTCCGACTTTATGGCCGATCGAAAAAACGAATGAAATTATGGAATGGTATCATTCATTTATCCATAATGCTCCGGAAGAATTAAATGGCTTTATCGCCACACTGGTAATACCCGGACCACCATTTCCGGAAGAACTGCACAACAAGCAATTTTGCGGAATTGTATGGTGTTATTCCGGTGATTTGGAAAAGGCCAATGAAATATTCAAGCCTATACTGGCAAAGAATCCTCTATTTGCCATGGTTGGGCCAATGCCTTACCCAACAGTTCAAACCTTATTTGATGGCATGCTGCCTCCTGGTTTGCAATGGTACTGGAGAGCAGACTTTTTTAATGAGCTGGGCGTGGAAGTCAGGAATTTGCATTTTGATTTTGGTTCTAAAATACCCACACCGCTTTCCCAGATGCACCTGTATCCATTGAGTGGTGCCGCCGCCCGTGTGGGAAAGGATGAAACTCCCTGGGCATACCGGGATGCGAAATATGCCGGGGTGATTGTGGGCGTAGACCCCGATCCGTCAAAGGCACATAAAATAACCAAGTGGTGCAAGGACTATTGGGAGGCTTTACATCCGTATTCATCAGGTGGCGCTTATTTAAACTTTATGATGAATGAAGGCCAGGATCGTATCAAAGCCAGTTACAGGCACAACTACGAACGTCTGACAAAAATTAAAAAGAAATACGATCCGAATAATTTCTTCAAAATAAATCAGAATATTCTACCAAGCGAAGGCAACGGAAATCACTATATCCATGAGAAACCCGTCGTAGCGGCAGAACTGATCAAACAGCTTCATTACGGGGGCAGGTTTAACTCATAATAAAAGGCAGGCTAAGGAACCGGTCACGCTTATATTGCATGTTGAAATTTGACATGTTTATCGATAACTTGTCGGATGAAAATCATTGTAAGGAATGACTCCGTGGATTTGGGTAGGGAAGCCGGCAGGGAGGCTGCGCAGATCATCAGGACCGCCATCAGAAATAATGGTTTTGCAAATATTATACTGGCTACCGGAACCAGTCAGTTTGAAACATTAAACCAGCTCACGCAGGAAGATGTTGACTGGAAGCAGGTGACTATGTTTCACCTGGACGAATACATCGGATTGCCGGAATCTTCGCCGGCGAGTTTCAGAAAATATCTGAAAGAAAGATTCATTCAAAAAACAAGCGGTCTTCAGCAGGTCCATTTAATCAACGGTGAAAAAAACCCGTCAGAAGAATGCCATCGTTTAAATGAAATCATTCGTGATACCCGGATTGACGTGGCCCTTTTGGGAATCGGGGAAAATGGTCACCTGGGTTTTAATGATCCTCCTGCTGATTTTGAAACAGAAGATCCTTTTATTGTGGTGAATCTGGACGAAAAATGCCGGAGGCAACAATTAGGCGAAGGCTGGTTTAAACGTATCGACGACGTACCCCGTCAGGCTATTACGATGTCCGTTACACAAATAATGAAATCAGCACAGATCATTTGTTCGGTGCCCGACGGCAGAAAGGCGCAAGCTATAAAAGACTGTTTTGAAAACCCGGTATCCAATCTGTTTCCAGCCAGTATTTTAAAAGAACATCCTCAATGCATTTGTTTTCTGGATAAATTGTCATCCGCACTTCTTGAAAAAAAAATCTTACATGATCAGGTTAACCAATAAAGGGTGGACAGAAAACAATCTTTAATTGCGATAGTAAATGGCCATGTTATTACTCCGGAGGGGATAATAAAAAATGGTTCGGTGCTGATCAAAGATGGTATTATTGCCGGCGTGTCAGATGGTGATTTGGAAATTCCGGGGGCGATGGTTCAGGATGCCGGCGGCAGATATATTTCACCCGGTTTTATAGATATACATGTTCATGGAGGTGGCGGGTACGATTTCATGGATAACACAGTGCAGGCCTTTCTTGAAATCGCTAAAACGCATGCCCGGTACGGAACGACGGCTTTATTTCCGACAACACTCACGGGATCTGCCGAAGATATCGTCAGAACGCTGAAGACTTATGAAGAAGCATATCCATTAAATGAATCCGGATCGGAGTTTATGGGTGTACACCTGGAGGGACCTTATTTCGCCATGAATCAGCGGGGAGCGCAGGACCCCCAATGGATCCGCGATCCGGATCCAAAAGAATATGAATATATCATATCACAATCCGGTTCCATCAAACGCTGGAGCGCCGCCCCCGAATTGAAGGGGGCTATTCCTTTTGCCAGATATCTGAGATCGAAGGGGATCCTGGTGTCCCTGGCCCATACCGACGCGATCTATGAAGAAGTGCTGGAAGGATTTGAAAATGGTTATACGCTGGCCACGCATTTATATTCTGCCATGTCGGGCGTGACGCGTAGAAATGCCTACCGGTTTGCCGGCGCAATTGAAAGCGCATTCATCATAGATGATATGGACGTGGAGATCATTGCAGACGGTATTCACTTACCTGCGCCACTTTTGAAACTCATCTATAAAATAAAAGGGCCTGGAAAGATTGCCCTGATTACAGATGCGATGCGCGCTGCCGGGATGCCGCCGGGGGAAAGTGTAATCGGAAATCTTCAAACCGGTCTCAAAGTGATAGTTGAAGATGGCGTATCGAAAATGCCGGACAGAAAATCATTTGCCGGTAGCGTTGCTACAGCTGATCGTTTAGTAAGAACGATGATTCAAATGGCAGGTGTTCCCATGACCGATGCAATCCGGATGATGACAATGACACCTGCTGCTATCATGAAAATTTCCGATCAAAAAGGTTCTCTTGCAACAGGTAAAGATGCAGATATCGTGATTTTCGACGACCAAATAAACGTACATACCACGATACTAAAAGGAAAAATAATATATCAGTCCCTGGTTTAATAATTTTCTATACGAAGGGCTGGTCGATTGCCACGGCAGGTTGCGAAAACCATTTCGGGCCATCTGCGGTCATGTAAACACAATCTTCCATGCGAACTCCGAATTCACCCGGAATAGAAATCGTGGGTTCTATGCTGAAGCACATGCCGGCTTCTAATGGCTGCTGATTTCCTTTTACTATATTTCCCCATTCATGTCCGTCGAGTCCAATACCATGACCGGTGCGGTGTGGCAATCCGGGAAGTTGATACCCGGGACCGAAACCAGCATCCGTTATGACCTTTCTTGCAGCTGCATCCACCATTTCACATCTGTTTCCGATCCGGGCTGCGTTAAAACCGGCAGCCTGTGCTTTTTGTTCCAGTTTCCAGATATCGAGTTGTCTCTTGGTTGGTTCTGCACCGAATACGATGGTCCTGGTGATATCAGAACAGTATCCGCCGACCTTACATCCGCAATCCATTAACACGATATCTCCTTTTTTTAACAGTTGTGGTTTGATACTTCCGTGTGGCAAGGCGGAGGACTCTCCGAAGAGTATTAATGCAAAATCCGGTGTGGCACCCAGTTGGCTATGGGCATTATTTACAATGTCTGCTATATTGGATGGAGATACTCCTTCCTTTAATTGACCGATGGCTATTTTCATCGCAGCAACTGTTATATCGCTGGCTTTTTGCATCAAAGCCAGTTCCGCGGCGGACTTGATCATCCGGCAGGGAATGGTCACCGGATCGGCGCTGACATATTGAAGCCCGGGCGCTTCTTTTCGTATACCGTCAAAAATAAAAAAACGGAGTTCTTCTTCAATTCCAATTCTACCGGTACTGATTCCCGAATCGATGAAAGCCTTTGCAATCTGCAGGTAGGGACTCTCATCTTCCTGCCATATATAAACTTTTTTTCCGATGGTGATCAACTCCCGGAAACGGGGCTCCTCAAAAGCAGGACACACATATTTTATTTCTCCGTTTGCCGGGATCATAGCCACCATCGTGCGTTCACTCGGCCACCAGGAAATGCCGGTAAAATATTCCAATGCAGTGCCACTTTCTAAAACGAGCGCCTGCATTTTATTTTGCGAGAGTAATCGCTGCGCCCTTGCTACTCTTTCATTTCGCTCAGTCAGGGTAATGGGCATTATATCACCCGTCATGGAGTTTAATATTTTAGTTGCCGTTTTATTCATGGCGTTTTCCTCAGCCGTCTTTACGGATTGAAATCCGATTGCCATAGCCGAGCCTGCCGCCAGGGTAGACAACTGAATAAAATTCCTTCTTTTCAGATTCAAGATTGATATTTTTATATTAGAGTGTCACCAGGCCGGTCCAATATGATTCTGACTCATCAAACTGACCGACTATAGTTGATGAATATACGTTACGCTGTCTTTTAAATTATCAAATTTCATCTCAACAAAGAAATTCTGAACGCCACCCGTTTTAGCTGCCGCAAAAAATTCTTTCCAGTCAATGACGCCCTGCCCGATGGGAACTTCTTTTTTATCGGCCGTCCAATCCGATAAATGAGCTGAAATAAACCTTCCGGGGTATTTATTAAAATAAGTGGATGCTTTGTAACCGAGATTAATCACTTCTGTCTGGAACTGCATTTTTACAAGCTCCGGATCAAACCGGCCCATGAGTGCGTCATAGATAAGCTGATTATCGAGTGTTGCAAATTCAAATTCGTGGTTATGAAACCCTGCCTGCATACCAGCTTCCTTTATTTTTTCTGCTGATTTATTCAGTTTATCCGCGGATTCCAGATAATCATTCAGCGTGGCTGTTTTAGGCAGCCAGAAAGTGGAACATATCATTTGTGTAAGACCCAGCTGCTTTGCAAATTCAATCCGCTCATCCAGATTGTCGGTTAGTTCCGGAAAGGTAAAATGGCAACTCGGGCAATGAAGTCCGGCGTCTTCAATAATTTTTCGCATTTCCGCCGGTTTTATATTCACCAGCGGACCAAAGCCACTGGACACATAACCTTGCGGTGAACACATTTCTACGAGCTGGTATCCCTGGCCGGCCATTAACTTCAAGGTTCCGGGGAAATCCTGGACGATCATGGTTCTGATGGGATAGGTCTGAAATCCGATCGGTTGATTTAGCCATATCGGATCTGCTTCAGCAAATATGGATAAGGGTAACTGGGACAATGCGACGGCTCCGCCAATACCCAGCGAAGCTTTACCAAGGAAATCTCTTCTATTTATTTTTTTCATAATGCTGATATTAAATTTTTGCGAACGTAATCAGATGGATGCTATATCCCAACCTGATCTGTATTCCCTGTCAAGCCATTTATCTGCTTCCGGCACATTCGTGATTTTCTGGTTTGCCGCATCATATTTTAATGTTCGCCCGGTCCTCAAGGACACTGCATATAAATTGATGGCTTCGGTAATATGTTCCGCTTCGGTAAAATTACCCGGGTATTGCTTTCCTGTTTTGCAGGCATTGATAAAAAGAGATAAATTGGCAGCTACTCTTTCTTCCTGGCTGGGTTTTTTTTCATTTTCGTTGCCCGGCATATCCATTTTTTTGCCCGAAATAATCTGAGGATTTTGAAGATTGAATCCTGCGAGTATTTTGCCTTTATCACCAACGAACATCATGCCTTCAGCGGGTAATTCCTTGTTTTCTTCCTGCAATTCAATGGGTGTAGGTGGTCTCATGCCTCCATCGTACCAGCAAAGATCAACCGGGGGTCTGGTTCCGTTTGCCGGATATTTAAAGCGTACCGTACTGGCCATCGGAAATGAAAAATTATTCTGGATTTGAAATGGCACCGGGTCATGCATTCCACAGACATGACTTAAGTTGGGTTCTATGATGGTGGGCGCCTGTAATTGTAATGCATTGAATACGGTCCATAAACTGTAATGACCCATGTCGGCCATGGAGCCTCCTCCGAAATCATACCAACCTCTGAAAACCATATTTGTATAATCAGGATGATAGGGGCGGTCAGACTCCGGACCAAGCCAAAGATCCCAGTCAAAACCATTTGGAACGGGAGGTGTATCAACAGGAATTGTCGGGTACTGCGGCCAGACAGGGCGGTTCGTCCAGTTATGTACTTCTGTTAGTGTTCCAATAGCTCCGGCATTTATCCAGGACATCACGGTCTCCATAGATCCGTTCGAATCCCAGGGAATCAAATGCGTAATCACAGAACTGCTACGGGCCATGGCGATGGCTCTCTTCCCCTCAAGCAGCCTGTTGGAAAGTGGTTTATGTACCAAAACATGTTTGCCTTTTTTCATGGCGGCCATAGAAAGGATGCCATGAAGATGGTCGGGCGTCATGATTTTGACTGCATTTAGATCTTTTTCCTTTTCAAATAATACGCGTACGTCCGCATAGGCATTACAACCCTTGTAATTTAATTCAGGGTGAACGTTGGCATAGAAGGTATCGACAATGGATTTTCCGTTTTCCCTGCCACCCGGGATAGTATTGTCGCCGCCAGGCTCCCAATCCGGCTTTTGTATGGATTTACGGATTTCATTTTTCAAATACTCTTTACCCCAATCTTTATATCCTATGGCTTCTTTATTGGGATCGCATACTGCAATTACCTGGAACTGCGTATTTGCAAGCAGCGGTAATAATTCCCTGATACCCTGTGTACCTATCCCGATATAGGCCAGCGTAATTTTATCGCTGGGGGCAATGTGATTTTTTCCTCCGAGTACATGCCTGGGAATTATCGTGAATGTCAAAGCTGAAGCAGTTACATATTCAACAAATTTCCGGCGATTGATGGATGAGCTTTCTGCGGAAGCATCGTCAGTTATCGTATTTTGCATATCCATTGAAATTATGGAGCGACCAATATTTTTTTTCATATAGCGTATTTTAAGAAAGGGAGAGCTATTAAAATTACAATATTGTAACTTTTCACCGGCGCAGATATTTATTAAACCTATAAATTAAAGTGAATGAGAGCCATTAAGCTTATTTTATCTCTTCTGTTTTTTCAAGCCTTTTTCTTTACTCCTGCGGACGCCCAGCAAAAACAATTCAAAGCGCTGATAGTGACTACCACCAGGGGCTGGCATCATGAATCCCTTCACGCGGGTGTTTTGGCCATCCAGGACCTGGCTAAAAGAAATTTTTTTGACGCGGTTTTGTATGAAGATCCAAACGGATTTACGGATAAATTCCTGGCGCAGTTTCAGGTAGTCATTTTTCTAAACACGACCGGGGATATTTTTGATTCCGCACAGCAGAAAGTAATGGAACGATTTATAGAATCAGGCAAGGGCTTCGTTGGTATTCACAGCGCTTCGGATACAGAATACGATTGGGCCTGGTATACCAAACTGGTTGGAAGGATGTTCCATATTCACCCTGTTATTCAAACGGCCCGGTTAAATGTTATTGATCCCAATTTTCCAGGCCTCCAGGGGTTTACGGGTAATAAACTATGGACGGACGAATGGTACGAATTCGGAGAAGAAAAAATATCGGGCCTGAATTATATCATGTCAGTGGATGAAACCAGCTACAATCCGAATGTACAATGGGGACCTGATAAAAAAGGAACAGGTATGGGAAAGTTGCATCCGGTGGCCTGGTATCATGATTATGACGGAGGCCGTTCTTTTTATACTGCCCTGGGTCATATGCCAGCCATTTTTAGTGATCCATCGTTTATGAATTTTTTATATGCGGGTATTTTCTGGGCCGCTACCGGAAAAAAATGATATGAAGTCCATGCAGTCCAGGCGGAACTGGCGCTTTTCTTTCATCCCGATTTAAATCTTTCAATTTTTATGAACTACCTGGATCAATTATTCGGACTGAAAGGTAAAGTGGCCATCGTAACCGGCGGCAGCCGCGGAATCGGGCAGGTCGTTGCTATTGGCCTGGCAAGGGCTGGAGCAGAAGTGGTGATATTTAGCCGGTCCGAAGCTAAGGACACGGTAAATACAATTCAGTCTGAAGGAGGAAAAGCATACAGCATTTTGGTGGATGTAACCAATGAGAAGGGCATTGATGACGCCGTTCGGGAAGTGACGCGTCGTTCTGGCTCAATCGACGTTATATTTAACAATGCCGGTGCCTGTATACACAAGGATACTGTGTCGGCAAGCCTGGCAGAATGGAATGAAATAATAAATGTAAACCTGACCGGCGTATATATTGTTGCCCGCGCCGCGGGGAAATGGATGATCGAAAACGGAATACATGGAAGCATTATTAATATGGCTTCCATGTCTGGAAATATTGTGAACATACCGCAGTGGCAGGCATCCTATAATGCTTCAAAAGCCGGTGTTATTCATCTTACCAGGTCGCTTGCTGTTGAATGGGCCGGATCCCATATCAGGGTTAACAGCCTGAGCCCGGGATATATTGCCACACCGATGTCGGTTGATACACCCCAGGAATTGAAAGATGCCTGGATGCCATTGATTCCCTTGCATCGGATGGGAGAACCGGAAGAATTAATACCGGCTGTTTTGTATCTGGCAGGTAATGCATCAGGTTATACTACCGGGAGTGATGTGATTGTTGACGGAGCGTACAGCTGCCTGTAATTGCAGAGCTTTTCAGGTAAAATGACCTTTTAATTTTGTAATTTTCATGTCCTTTATTAAATAACCTAAAAACCTTCATCATGAGAAAATATTCCCTGTGCATCTGTACCATGATGTTCATATCTCTCTTTGTTCATGCCCAAACCAATAACTATAAAGTTGTTTTTGATATGTCCAGCAGGGACAGTATCAATCAACAGGCCATTGTGCGTGAAATCGGGCTTATTACGGGTGCCAGTCCGGATGCAAAACTGGAGGTAGTGATCTATGGCCAGGGATTGGAACTTGCCATCAAAAACCGCTCATCACAGCAGCCGGCTGTTGAAAAAATAATTGCCTCAAACAAAGCGTCATTTAAAGTGTGCGCCATGACAATGAAAAGAAATAATATTGATAGTACCCAGCTGGTGCCGGGCGTGGAGATTGTTCCTGACGGTATTTATGAAATTATTTCAAAACAGCAGGCAGGGTGGGGCTATATCAAAGTGGGCCATTAAAGACGCAACGATATTTTCATTCTAAATAATCAATCATCATATGCCCATTTTTATGGACCGGCACGATGTTTCGGAGGTCGTAACCGCCGAAAAAGTCGCTCAAATACACCAGGAAGATCTAAAAATCCAGGATGAGTTTGGCTGCAAGGGTCTGACGTATTGGTTTGATGACAAACGGAAAACAGCGTTTTGCTTAATTGAAGCTCCTGATGCAAAGGCCATTCAAAAAATGCATGACAAAGCGCACGGACAAGTGCCGCACAGCATCATCGAAGTGGAAACCGGCATTGTGGAATCTTTTCTGGGTCGAATTCAGGATCCTGAAAAAACACGGGACACGGAATTAAACATTATTAATGATCCGGCTTTCAGAACCATTATGGTCATTACATTAAACCAGACAGGGCTCGGCAGTGATTCCCAACCATTCAAAACTTCAATCGATATTTTAAACCAGGATGTTCGGAAATCCCTGCAATCACATGAGGGGAATATAGTGAAACAGTCGGATGATTACTATCTGGTCTCCTTCAAATCTGTGACGAGCGCGGTACATGCAGCGTTAGAAATTCAACAGATGAGTAAGGACTTCATGAAGAATGAGAAGAAAGAGAAAGTCAATATCAAAATCGGATTGAGTGCCGGAGTCCCGGTTACAAAAAAACAATTGATTTTTGAGGATACCATTAAACTGGCTGAACGGATTGCTGCACTTGTAAAGGGTGAAATCGTTGTTTCCGCTGAAGTGAAGGATCTTTACAAAGGTGAGAATGCAAATGCCTTTATCAAAGGGAAGGGAATAACAACACTTATAGAGACGGATGAAAAATTCATTACGCTTTTAATGGATTATACGGATAAAGTGTGGAGCGACGCCAACCTGAAAGTGGATCATTTTTGTAAACCACTCGGTCGCAGTAAGTCCCAGTTGTACCGCAAAATGATTTTACTCACCGGGCAGTCTCCCAATACTTTCATAAAAGATTACAGGCTGAAAGAAGCTTTGAAATGTATACAGAAAAGAGTTGGCAATATTTCTGAAATTGCTTTTTCAACAGGTTTTAGCAGTCCTTCCTATTTCACCAAGTGCTTTAAAAAGAAATTCGGTCTTATACCTGCGGATTATCTTAATTCACTGCGCTAACAACCTTTCTACCATTTTTTCCCAGCCTGAAGTAGTCAAGATGTAGTGAAACCCCTGTGTAATACTTCTCCAGTGGTTATATTTATCATCGTCATCCCGTGAAAACCGTTTGCAAAATATTCCCCCTATTTTAAATTCACTGATATGAACGGAACGATAACCGGAAAAACCCTGAATCTGATCATTCTGCTTCTTGTCAATATTGGATCGGTGGGTAATGTAAGTGCACAAACCAGAAGCCAGGGACCCTGGTGGCCAAACAAATTGTGGGGCGCGGAAGATCAGTCTGGCGCCTCTAACTGGATCACCCCTGAAAAAGTTTTGAAATCTGTATCGCTTGTAAAAACGGGGGAGATTTTTGATTTGGGTCATATCTACGACAGGGATATGCCGATGGTCGGACAGAGATCATTCAATTTATTCATCCCTTCTTTTCCCACATATCCTGCAACGGGAAAGGACAGTATCGTTTTTAACGATGAATATGTCACAGCACAGATCGGCCAGGTGGGCACGCAGTTTGACGGACCCGGACATCCGGGACGACAATTAAAAATGGCCGATGGCAGCACGGCTGACATATTTTATAATGGCTTTACAGGTGATGAAATGCGGAATGCACGGGTTTGAAAAAACTCGGTGTGGAAAATGTTAAGCCCATTGTTACGCGCGGCATATTGATCGATCTCGCAAGCTACAAGGGGGTGGATGCTTTACCAGAAAAATATGAAATCACATTAGAGGATGTGCGTGGTGCACTTGCCAGGCAGCATTTGAAAGAATCTGACATAGAACCCGGAGATGCATTATTATTTGACCTGGGCTGGTGGAAAATCTGGCCAGACAAAAAAACGGTCGATGCACCACCACCTCATCCGAATGCTGAACTGATTAACTGGATCATTAACATGAAGCCCAGCATGATTGGTTCGGACCTGGCCATGGATGCACCACCGGATTTTCCCCTGCACGAAAATCTGATTTTGAAAAATGGTATTTTCAATCTGGAGTTTATGAATTTTGAATCACTGCCTTCGGTTAACAGGAAATATATATTCATGTTCGTCTTTACGCCTTTAAGGCTCAGGGGAGCCACGGGCTCTCCGGGAAGACCATTGGCTATTTATTAGTGTCCAGGTTGGATACTATTTCCTCCCATTCACGTTCGAGTGATATGTCAGGCATTTTAACTCCTGCTTTATGATACCAGTAACCGGCGTTTGAATGATCTCCTTCCTGCCGGTGCAGATACGCATGTATGTTATATGAAAGCGGATCGTTCAAATCCTGGACAATCACATGTGCCCTTTCCCAATTCCCCTTGCCCGCATACCAGAGCGCTTTTTCCTGTGCTGAAAATTCTCCCGGCGGTTCGGCCTGGGACAGGGATGTTTTAAATCCTTCCAGGGATATTTTTTTCATACGCTAATTTACAAATCCCTTCGCAATTACAAATTTGTAGGGACCTTCATAACCAAAGATATCTTAACTGATTCGGGTGTTCGGCTATATTTGTAATATCGTTTTATATGAAATGTTTCTGCCCAAAAATATTTTTCATCACCGTCGTTTATCTATTCCTGGCTGCATGTCATCATCCGGTATCAGATAAACGGGCGAATGATCAGCCAACGGTTTTTAAAGAAGGGGAATTTGGATATGATCTTCAATTCTTAAAAAAACAGGATTCAACGCTGATTGTTCTGCTAAGTGGTAATTCCCGGGTTATCATTTCGCCGAAGTACCAGGCAAAAGTTTTTACTTCAACAGCCAGCGGCGAAAAAGGGTTGAGTTTCGGATGGATCAACTATAAAGCTTTTAATAAAGAGGACGCCCATATGAATGCATATGGTGGTGAAAATCGTCTTTGGCTCGGTCCGGAAGGAGGTAAATTTTCCCTTTTCTTTAAACCGGGAACAAAAATGGTATTCGATAACTGGAAAACACCTGCGCCTTTCGATAATGAAAACTGGAATGTGAGCGCTATGGATAGCCAATCAGTGACCCTGTACAAAAAGATGGACCTGTTGAATTACGCAGGTACTCAACTGAAGTTACAGGTTGTTCGCACCGTATCTATATTGAACAGGGAGCAGGTAAACCGACTGGCCGGTGCAAATGAATCAGATGATTCATTGTATGCCGTTGGTTACGAAACAAAAAATGTGCTTACCAATATGGGAGAGCAGGAATGGACTGAAGCAAGCGGCATGCCCTGCATCTGGATACTGGATATGTTTAAACCATCATCGGCAACTATCGTCGTTGTTCCTTTCAAAAATACAATAGCAGAGGACTTTGCGAAAGTTGCGACAACAAATTATTTTGGTGAGATTCCTGCGGACAGGATTAAACATAATGACAGCGTGATTTTTTTCAGAGCTGATGGAAAGAGCCGGGGCAAGCTGGGTATATCAGCAAGCAAGGCCAGGGAAACGGCCGGAAGTTATGATGCGGAGAATAAAGTGCTGACCATCATTTTATTTAACGTCAGTGAGAAGAAACGATATCTCAACCAGGAATGGAATATAACAAAGCCATCTTTTTCCGGAGATGCAGTAAACGCTTACAACGATGGACCCTTGTCTGATGGTACTCAAATGGGACCGTTTTACGAAATCGAAAGTGTATCTCAGGCTGCGTTTATAAAGCCCCAGGAATCAATTTACCATTCGCATATTGTATTGCATTTCACCGGTAACGAAAAGGCACTCAATAAAATAGCCATCCGAATGTTGGGTGCCGGACTGGAAAAAATAAATAAATCCTTTGAAGTTTCTCATAATTAAATAATTTTCTTGGCTTTGTTAAGACTTTCTTCGGATTCCTTCATGAGCCTTTTAAATTTTTGATCTGAAGCTTCCGTCTGACTGGTTGTAATAATATTATTTTGCAGATTATTCGCTTTCGCTATCGATCTTAAAACCGATTAACTGGTTCATATCAAATTCGAAAGCCTGCGTCTGTTCTGCTTTGAAGGGACCGGGATTGACTGGTTCGTTTATTTTCGCACCATGATTTGATTTCACAAACTCCTTCACCATTTTTTTGAATTCCAGGTTTTCTGCTCTTGTTAAAGTTGTTTCACTACCACGGCCTTCAAAATAATAATGTGTCGCAATGAATTTTTTAACATGATCCCTGCTCTCAGCCGGAAGATAATTCTGCAGAATCCAGAAGTTTTTACTGCCGGATTTCTGGATGGCATTGTGAACCGGTTTCGGACCACCGTTGTAAGCCGCCAGTACTAATAGCCAGTCATTAAATTCTGTATAGAGATCCCTGAGATATTTGGCCGCTGCAATCGTACTCTTGTAATAATTGGTACGTTCATCATTTTGATGACTTGTTTTTAAACCCAGAATCTGTGCGGTCTCCGGCATTAACTGCCAGGGACCACGGGCACCTACATGACTAAGTGCCGATGGCTTTAACTCAGATTCAATAACGGCGAGATATTTTAATTCGAGAGGCAGATGATATTTTTTAAGAACCGAATCGATAATCAGGAAAGGAACCATACTTCGTTTCCTGATTCTGACAAGGCATTCCTTACTATTCTTTATATATTTTTTTACGAATAAAGCTCCTTTTTTATTCAGTCTTATCTCGGGCTTATCGGGAGCTGATTCCGTTGCCTTTACCGGTAGCCAGGATGCGTGGATGGATCTGGCTGCTAACGGACCGACGGTAATAGAAGTCGTGATTAGTAAGAAAGCATTGCACATATAGAATGCCTTCTCAAACTGTGTTTTCAACATCGTTTTAATTTTGAGTAAAACAATGCCGTCCCTGAGGGATTGGATTAGGAACCAGAAAAGTCAGACATAGGAGAATTGGCGGGATTGACAGCTACATTCCGGAAGGTAAGGCGATCGGGTCTTTCAGTTTTTCCGGCTGCTGTTTTTGTATGGAGCACAAGATAATACCCCGACCGGCTGATCCTAGGGGCTTTTACTACGGAAATCAACGAGCCTGTAAATGAATGGATATCAGTATATTATATCGAAGATTCTATAGTCTGGAAACGGGCAGCAGTGAATGAGGGATATTTTGATAACAAACGGGTCTGGTAAAGCGATAAATGGAACTGGTCCCTACTGATGTTACCCTGCTATCAGTTGTAGCCGGGTAGGGTCCGCCATGCACCATTGCATGGGAAACTTCCACTCCGGTGGGGAAACCATTCATAATTACCCTGCCTACTTTTTGAGTCAGAAGTTCTATCAGCTCTTTCGCTTTCGGGTAATCATCTTCTGCAGCATGAATGGTTCCGGTCAACTGACCCGGCATAACTTCGGCCAGGCGGAACATTTCATCGTAACTATCCACCAGCACGGCTACCGTAGATGGTCCAAAAACTTCTTCAAAATAATCCGGTTGTTTCATAAGATTTTTGGCACTAACCGAAATGATACTTGGCTTAATGTCCGTTTCAGAGGTAATGGTGAGAGTTGAGGCACCTGTCATTTTATGCTGCTTCGTCAGTCCCGACATATATGCCTCCGTTATTCCTTTTGTGAGCATGGGATGAACAGGAGTTGCTGACAATCCATCAGCCACTTGCTGAATAAATAATTTGCTTCCCTCATTATTGATCAAAATACAAATGCCGGGGTTGGTACAAAATTGTCCGGAGCCCAGGGTCACGGATTGACCAAATTGCGTGGCAAGTGCTTCACCGCCCAGTTTGACAGCTTCCGGTAAAAAGAAAACCGGATTCACGCTCCCCATTTCAGCATAAACGGGAATGGGTTCGGGTCTTCTTACCGCGAGATCATACAAAGCTTTTCCTCCTCTGAAAGATCCCGTAAAAGCGACTGCTTTTATCAATGGATGGGTAACCAGTGTTCCGCCTACTTCATTTGACAGTCCGTGTAGCATGGAGAAAGTACCATCTGGCATTCCTGTTTCCTTTGCAGCTTTCGCAATGGCATTGCCCATTAACTGACAGGTAACCGGATGTGCAGGGTGCGCTTTGAATACCACCGGGCAACCGGATGCCAATGCGGATGCCGTATCACCACCTGCCACTGAAAATGCCAGAGGAAAATTGCTTGCACCAAATACAGCTACAACACCAATGGGTACCTGCATTTGAATCATTTCAGGTCGCGCCAGGGGTTTTCTGTCAGGCAACGGTTCGTCAACAATTTCTTTATTCCACTTTCCTTCACGTAAGAGTTGCGCAAAGAGTCTTAGCTGACCGGTTGTCCGGCTTCTTTCCCCGGTAAGCCTCGTTAAAGGCAGCGCGGTTTCTTCATTGATTATTTTTAGCAAATCATCTCCCAAAGCCTCGATGTTGCCGGCAATCGTGTCCAAAAACAAACTCCTTTGAGAAGGGTTTGTTCTTCTGTACAATGGAAATGCGTTGCTGGCCAGCAAAATGCTCTCGTTTATTTCAGATTTGGTTGCTTCTCTGAATGCCGGCGACAATGGTTTGCCTGAGTTCGGATTATATCCATAAAAGATTTCGCCGTTCGATTGAACATTACGGTAACCGATGATTTGTGAAGGTGTAATTTCCATTAAGCGACAGTATTTTTAAGTTCCCCGATATGATCTATGCGAATGACAATAACATCGCCGCTCAAAAGAGTAAAATCGTTTGGGGGCACCAGACAGGTTCCTGTCATTAATAAACACCCGAAGGGGAATGTACATTCGCGGAACAAAAATTCTACGAGTTCATCATGCCCCCGTTTCATTTTGCTGATTGCTGTTTCATCAGCATACATGGTTGTATTTCCTCTGATAATCTGCAAATTGATTTTCGTTTCGGGAGAAATAGGAGTAGCCGATATATATACACAAGGACCGATTGCTGCAGAGCCATCATAACTTTTTGCCTGTGGCAGGTATAGCGGATTCTCGCCTTCAATGCTTCTGCTGCTCATATCATTTCCTATCGTATAACCTATGATATTTCCGGTATTACTTATTACCAGTGTGAGTTCAGGTTCAGGAACATTCCAGGTAGAATCTTTCCTGATCCTGACTTTGTCACCCGTTCCGACACACCGATAAGGTGTTGCCTTAAAAAATAGTTCCGGACGCACAGCATCATATACCATATCATAAAAACTTCCGCCTCCGGCATCCTTCGATTCTTCCATGCGAGCATCCCGGCTTCTTGTATATGTAACACCTGCTGCCCAGATTTCCTGACTTTGAATGGGGGGAAGAATGACCAATTCATTCAGCTTGTCTTTATTTCCCAGAGGCTTTTTTTCAGACACTGCCGCCAGAACGGACTTGTATAAATCAGGTTGGTTTATGAATGAATCCCAGGACATGAATTCAGATGGATAGATACTACCTTCCGATTCAATAAATATTCCGGTCGTTGTATTATATATTTTCATCTTCCTGGGATTTCCGATTTTAATTCGACAACGAAAGTATGCAACTTTTAAATTGTCTGGAGAAGATGGATCTCATCATTTCGTTTTACATACCTGGCTACGCCGTCGTAATCTGCGATGATTGCCTCACTGACCATTTGATAAAAAAGAGAGATTTCAACAACCCCTGTAATTTTTTTGCATTGAATTTGAATCATTTCCAGTTCGGGCCATTCCCGAAACCGGCAGTCCAGCAGAAGATTTGCATTTCTTGTTAAAACAGGCTTTTCTTCCTGACCAGGTGATTTGCGTATGTTCAGCGCGCAATCCGGATATAATGATAATATGGTTTTGTGAACGAATGCAATGGCTGATGGGAGAACTTCCAATACCAGCGGAAATTTTGGATCCAGTCTTTGAACAAATTTTGAGGCATCGCCTATGATAACAAACTTTTTTGCCATGGATGCCAGTAACTTTTCCATTGTATGGATTCCTGAACCGCTTTTCAGGGCGTTCAGCCGGCTGTCTATCTGATCACATCCGTCAAAATAAATATCCAGCGTATCCGTTCTGGAAATATCGTTTACCATAACACCTGCCGTCTGCAGAAAATCCTGCGTCTGCAGTGATGAGGTAAATAAACTGATTTTTAATCCGGCATTCATTCTGTTTATCAGAAATTCTGCCAGCAACCGTACGGTCGATCCATCCCCCAGGCCGACCGATGTATGATCTTCAACTAATGTACAGGCAACCCGGGCCGCTTCTTTTTTAATATCCATGATGAAAATAAAATTAGAGTAATCCGGATGATTTCCGGCTACTTCAATTCTACATCAATGAAATAAATCCCGGCTTCATCGAATATTAATTGGGTTGAAAGCAGAGATACACTTTTCCATTTTGGAATGTCCTTGTGCTTGTCAGTTTTAGTGAAAGCATTTTGACCATACCATCGAACATGGTTCTTCCCTTGCCAAGTGCCACAGGATTCACTATAATCTGGTACTCATCGATTACCTTCTCCGGCGCCAATTGGGAAATAATACTGCCGCTTCCCATAATAACCATGCCCGGTCCTGGCTCAGTTTTCATCTTTCGGATTTCCGACACGATATCGGCCTTCACCAGTTTTGTATTATTCCACAAAGCCTTTTCCATGGTTCTTGAAAATACTACTTTCTGCAAGTCGTTCATCGCTTTGGCCACCACCGGATCATGCTGCTCCGCCATCGCTGAAGGCCAGTACCCGGCCATCATATCATAGGTGATCCTGCCAAATAATAACTGACCACCGCCGCTCGCATTGCCTGCGACGAATGCCGCATATTCCGAATCATCATTTCCTGTATGAGCCCATCTGAAATCACCGTTCTCGCCGGTAAAATAACCATCGATGGATATGTGATTAAACACGATCAATTTTCGCATAAAATGTCTTTAATGTTATAGAATTGAATATATCATCAGATAACAAGCGGGATGAATGGATATTGGACATTTCCGGCTGATCCTTTCGCTGCCTTTCGTATAGCAATTTCTGCCGTTTATGCATTCTGGCAATTGGAAATAATAAATATTCAGAAAATGGTTTACATTCAAACATAACCCCTGCATAACATGAGAAAATTAACCGGTTTAATTCTTACAGTATTTCTGACTGCTTCCTTTGCTGCATCAGGCCTTGCCCAGATACCTGCCAGTCAGATTCTGCAGAAACCAGATTCTGCCAGTCCCGAAGTTTCAATAACAAAGCATTCTGTAACCATTGGAGGTAAGCTTATTCATTATACGGCAACAGCGGGTACCATTCTTCTAAAAAATGAAAAGGAAGATTCTGTTGCGCTCCTGGGATTTACGGCTTATGTAAAAGACGGCGAAACAGATCCGGGAAACAGGCCCGTTACTTTTGCGTATAACGGAGGCCCCGGTTCTTCGTCAATGTGGCTTCATATGGGAGCGTTGGGGCCTCGTGTGGTTGTTACCAACGACGCGGGTCTTACACCTCCTGCACCATATAAAACAATAGATAATACAAATTCCATTCTGGATATAAGCGATCTCGTTATGATCGATCCGGTAGGAACGGGGTTGAGTCATCCCATTGGCAAAGCTACTGTAAAGGACTTCTGGGGTGTCGATCAGGATATCAAATCCGTCAGTCAGTTTATCAAGCAATATATAACGGCCAACGACCGGTGGAACTCACCAAAATATTTACTGGGTGAGAGTTATGGTACGATGCGATCAGCCGGTGTTTCGGATTATCTCTTTGAAAACATGGGTATTCAGGTAAATGGTGTGATCCTGATTTCCTCCGTACTGGATTTTCATACGCTCACTTTCAAGGATGATATTTCTTATGAATTGTATTTACCCACTTATGCTGCCGTGGCATGGTATCATAAAAAAATACCCAATTCGCCCAACGGGCTGGAACCGTTTTTAAAAGAAGTAAGGACTTTTGCGTCCGGTGAGTATGCGGCGGCACTCAGCAAAGGCGATATGCTGAGCGATGCAGAAAGGGATCAGATTCTGGTTAAGCTCTCGACTTATACAGGCGTCAGCAAAGACTATTGGAGCAAAGGCAATCTACGGCTTCGTGAAGAGGTCTTCACCGATGAACTGCTGCGAAATGAGCACCTGACAGTGGGCAGGCTGGACGCACGTTATAAAGGAATTAACCAGGATCTCCTCAGCGAAAATTCACAGGATGATCCGCAATCCACGCAAATCAGTCCTGCGTATATTGCTTCTTTCATGAATTATTTTTACACCGAGCTGAAAGTTAACAAGAGCCTGAATTATAAAATAAACGCTTATAACACCGAAGGATTCAAATGGGATTTCAGCCGGAAGAAGAATGGTGACTATGGTGGCCTGTTTCTTCCCAATACGGGTGAAGACCTTGCCAGTCTGATGAGTAAGAACCCGAATGTAAAAATCCTGGTGCTGAATGGTTATTACGATCTGGCCACCCCTTTCTTTGCTACAGAATATACCTTTGATCATCTGGCACTGGAAAAGAAAATCAAAAACAATATCAGTATGAAATATTTTGAGGCAGGACATATGATGTACGTAAATCCCGCTTCACTCATTTTATTCAAGAAGGCTGTGGCAGATTTTATACTGGGAGCAAACCTGTAATACAGGATATAAATATTAAAAACCAATTCATGCGCGCTAAACTTTTACTGGCCATTTTAATTTTGGCCGGTCTTGATTCCAATGCACAACAGAAAGGATACTATCGTACTCCTGCCATTTATCAGAATATCGTATTATTCACTGCAGAAGGTGACTTATGGAAATTCGACTTGAGTAACGGAGTCACTTCAAGGCTGACAACTGATCAGGGAATGGAGACTTTCCCCGTCATTTCTCCGGATGGTAAACAAGTCGTGTTTTCGGGCCAGTATGAGGGGATATCCGAACTGTATCTCATGAACCTGAATGGCAGTGTTCCGAAAAGGCTCACATATCTTTTTGACAGGAGTATTCATGCTTCCGGATGGACAAGTGACGGGAAGATCTTATACAGAACTTCGACGTTCAGCGGTCTTCCATCACAGCAGTTGTTTACACTGGACCCGGTAAGTCTCATCAACGAACCGGTGCCTCTTTCAGAAGCTTCTTTCGGATGTTATGATGGGCAGGGCAACTTATTTTTTACGCGGTTGCCAAATCAGGGTAGTAAAACAAAAAGGTATAAGGGTGGGACTGCCGAACAGATCTGGGTATTCAACGGAAAACAGGAAGCAAGAAATATCACCGAAGATTTTGAAGGCACGAGTACCAATCCGATGTATTATAATGAGCGGATTTATTTTCTAAGCGACAGGGATGGAACCATGAATATATGGTCGATGGATAAAGAAGGAAAAAATCTGAAGCAGCATAGTTTTTCCAAAGGCTGGGATATTCAATTTCCATCAATTCAGGATTCGAAAATCGTTTATCAGAAAGGAGCAGATATATATCTGTACGATATCCGTGCGAATACAGAAAAGCTGCTGGATATTAATCTGAATTCTGACTTTAATCAGCGAAAACCCAAATGGATCAAAAGTCCTGTAGGTTCCATTACGTACAGCGACATATCTCCGAAAGGAAATTATGCAGCGATCATCAGCAGGGGCCGGTTATTTGTGTCGCCTGTTAAAAGTGACCGCTGGGTAGAAGTAACCAGAAAAAGCGGAATCCGTTTTAGGGAAGCTCATTTTATAGATGAAAAAAACCTGGCGGTCCTGTCGGATCAGGGTGGGGAATATGAAATTTGGAAAATGAGTGCCGACGGTAGTGGTGAACCTGTACAGATAACAAAAAATAATACAACCCTCATTACTTCCTTTGCCATTTCTCCAGACGGGAAATATATTGCTTATAATAACAAAAATGAAGTTCTGCGGATAACGGAAATATCCACGGGTCAGCAAAAATTTGAATACAAAGATTCATACGGGGGTACCGACCAGATTCTATGGTCACCCAATAGTCGTTTCATGAGCTTCATTCGGGGATTGGAAAATCAAAACCAGCAGATTTGTGTTGTGGATGTGCATGAGATGAAAATTATTCCGGTTACAACAGAAAGACTGAATAGTTACAGTCCCTCGTGGACAAAGGACGGCAAATGGTTATATTTTACTTCAGAACGGAATTTGCAAACGAAGGTGAATTCGCCATGGGGAGCCAGGCAACCCGAGCCTTATTATACAAAAACGAATAATATTTACGCGATACCGCTGGACAGCACGGAGAAATTCCCTTTCCTGCAGCAGGACTCATGGCTGACGGACAGTGTGTACAATCCTTCTCCGGTAAAAGATACATCGGAAAAAAATAATCAGAAACAGTCCGGTAAATCTTCCCCTGGTGTGGCTGCTAATTATAATTGGATCAAAGCTTCTGCCACACTGTATGTGCTGCCTGTAAAAAGTACCGATGTGAATGGTTTGGAATTGGCTGACGGTTTTGTATACTGGCTTGAAGGCGGGAATCCCGATGAAGCCAAAGGTTCAAAACTGTTTGCACTAAAAATCGGAGAGAGTAAAAAATATGAACCGACTGAAATAGCATCGGCCGTTGATGGTTTCGGACTTTCTGCCGATAAAAAAAAGCTGCTGATAAGTTTTACAAATAAAACACTGGCGATTGCTGATGCCAATGGGCAGAAAGTGGATGTAGATAAATCCAAACTGGAATTAAGTAACTGGAACTTTGTTGTTAATCCGCAGGACGACTGGAAGGAAATGTATGCTGACGCCTGGCGGATGATGCGGGATTTTTTTTATGACAGGGATCTGCATAAAGTGGATTGGCCGGAAGTTAAAAAAAGATATGAACCCCTGTTGGAAAGAATTACGGATCGCGACGAACTGGATGACCTGCTTTCCCAGATGGTAGGAGAATTATCGGCCCTTCATACTTTCGTGGTGGGTGGTGATAAAAGAGTTTCACCCGACCAGATACCGATTGGGTTTTTGGGTGCAACATTCAAAAAAACGGATGCGGGATTACAGATTAAGCATATTTATCAAAGTGATCCTGATTATCCGGAAATTTCCTCGCCCCTGAACAAGCCCGAATTGAAAATAAAAGAAGGGGATATCATAACCGCCGTCAATAACGTGCCCATTCAGGATGTTCAGAATGTTGCTGAACTATTAGCCAATAAGGTAGGCATACCGGTAAAGCTAAACATCCGGGACGCACATATGAAAGTATTTGAACAGGTTGTAAAGCCAATCTCATCGAGAGATAATTTTCTGTTGAGATATGGCGAATGGGAACTGGAATGCAGATGGAAAGTTGATAAAGCCAGCAACAATGATATCGGATACGTGCATTTAAAGGCACTGAGTGGCCGCGATATGGACGATTTTGTAAAACAATTTTATCCTGTATTCAACCGAAAAGGATTAATCCTCGATGTAAGGCATAATGGCGGCGGTAATATTGACAGTTGGGTATTGGAAAAATTATTACGTAAGGCCTGGATGTACTGGCAGGGGCGAAATGGTGGACCGTATTGGAACATGCCTTTTGCCTTCAGAGGACATATGGTTATTTTATGCGATCAGTTTTCAGGTTCTGACGGGGAAGCCATTTGTGAAGGATTCCGGAGACTGGGCATGGGTAAAGTAATTGGAGTGAGAACCTGGGGAGGCGAGATATGGTTAAGTTTTGATAATACTTTGGTGGATAATGGTATTGCCAGTGCGGCGGAATTTGGCGTTTATGGTCCTGAAGGTAAATGGCTCATTGAAGGCCACGGCGTAGAGCCGGATATAAAAGTTGACAACCTCCCATTCGAAACATATAAAGGGAAGGATGCACAATTGGAATTTGCCATTGATTATCTGAACAAGGAAATAAAAAAAGATCCCAGAGATGTTCCGCAGGCACCCCTGCATCCGGATAAATCATTTAAATATTAAAGCGTGACGCCATCGGCAAACAGACCGGAAGGAAGTTATAAAATAGTATCTTACCGCACATTATGTTAACCCTACGGGCTGATGCCGACGCCCCAGAGCAAAAGGATAAATTAGGTTTGTGGACGACTACATCGCTCGTCGTAGGCAATATGATCGGCGCCGGTGTATTCCTGATGCCGGCTGCCCTTGCAGCTTATGGCAGCATCAGTTTATTAGGATGGGTATTTTCCTCTCTCGGCGCCTTTTTACTGGCGAAGATATTCAGCAATTTAAGTAAAATGCTACCGAAGGCTGATGGCGGTCCCTATGCCTATTCCCGGGAAGGGCTGGGCGATTTTGCGGGCTTCCTGGTCGCCTGGGGATATTGGATTTCTACCTGGTGTACCAATGCAGCCATCGCAGTTTCTTTCGTCAGTGCATTGAGTACTTTCTTTCCGATACTGGCCACCAACTCACTGCTTGCAGTCGCCACCGGACTGGCTGCAATCTGGTTTCTGACATGGGTAAATACGCGGGGCATTATAGCAACAGGAAAATTGCAACTGGTTACCACGATACTTAAAATAGTTCCTTTGGTTTCTATTGCTATCGGAGGTTTGTTTTTTTTCAAAGTAAAAAATTTTCTGCCTTTCAATTCGACGGGGGTAAGTGATTATTCAGCCATACTGACATCAGGAGCCTACACTTTTTTTGCATTTCTCGGAATTGAATGTGCCACAGTGCCATCATGCAGCGTTGCCAATCCGGAAAAGACTATTGCCAGGGCCACCATGCTGGGTATGCTGCTGACAACTTTTATTTATATCATCAGCTGTGTAAGTATCATGGGGATGATTCCCGGAAAAGATCTGCAACACTCTTTAACGCCCTATGCGGATGCAGCCGTTATTATATGGGGTAGCAGCGCACGGTACTGGGTCAGCGCCGGCGTGGCGATTGCAGCTTTTGGCGCACTGAACGGATGGATACTGATTCAGGGACAAATGCCTTACGCCATTGCGAAAGACAAATTATTCCCCCGGGTATTTGGCAAACTGAATCAGAAAGGTGTGCCGGCTATGGGTATTATTATTTCAAGTGTATTGATTTCACTCCTCATGTCGATGAACTATACAAAAGGTCTGGTTGAGCAGTTCAAGTTTTTGATCATGCTGACTACTTTAACTGTTCTGGTACCTTATCTGTTTTCAACCGCCGCCTACATGATTATACGCATGGAAAAGAAATATTTAAAACCGGGTGGATGGGTGTCTTCCATTATACTCGCATCGCTTTCTTTTTTGTTTTGTATCTGGGCGGTTGCGGGATCGGGTCAGGAAATCGTTTATTGGGGGTTTCTTTTAATACTCGCCGGCCTTCCTTTTTATGTTATTATACGATGGAATAAAAAACCCTGAAATGAATTATACCTGTCATTCTGAAATCGGGAAAATAAAATCGATGTTCATTAAAAATGTGCAGCAGGCATTTATCAGCGATTCTCATCTTGAACAATATTGGCGGTCTTTGAATTATCTCAGCAAACCGAATATGAGTGATGCCCGAAATGAATATAAATTTTTTCAGGGTTTACTTGAGAATCACGGGGCTGAATTACATTTTTTACCGGAGGATTCATCGGTAAATATGGATTCTATTTATTGCCGCGATGCTTCCATTGCGACAAATAAAGGAATGATTATTTGTAATATGGGGAAGGCAGCCAGAATTAATGAACCACAGGCAGAAAAAAATGAATTTGAAAAAAAGGCGATCCCCGTACTGGGAACCATTACTGCGCCGGGAACGGTGGAAGGTGGAGATGTAGCCTGGCTTGATGAACATACGCTGGCTGTCGGGCATACGTATCGTACGAATGAAGAGGGGATCACTCAATTGAAATCATTGTTGCAGCCATTGGACGTTGAAGTGATCGTAGTTCCCCTGCCACATTATAAAGGGAAAGCTGATGTTTTTCATCTGATGTCTATTTTAAGTCCTGTGGACACCAATCTGGCGGTTGTTTATTCCCCTTTGATGCCGATCATATTCCGAAACTATCTGCTGGATCGCGGTTATCAGTTGCTGGAAGTAACCGATGAGGAGTTTGAGTCGATGGGTTGTAACGTGTTGGCCATGGCGCCGAGGGAATGTTTAGTGGTGAAAGGAAACCCGGTAATAAAAGCTGAGTTAATAAATGCAGGTTGTTTGGTAAGCGTATATCAGGGTGAAGAGATAAGTATAAAAGGAGGTGGCGGTCCTACCTGTCTGACCAGGCCCATTACCAGGTATACACAATAAGTTTGTCGATCCCCTGCATTCGTCAAATCCCTTTTGGCAAAATGGTGGCGAGCATAGAAGAGTCAATTGCCCGGGCCCTGGTTCGGCTGTCTAAGAACGTTCCATTCAGTTTACTGATATGAAAATGCGGGAATGACAGTGTATCCTGTATTATAAAACCTTCGTTCCGCAGTGAATCGATTTTTATTTTCGGTGCAAAAACCCGGATATTTCCTTTCAGGGTATAAAGTTCAGATTGTTTTATGAGGTAAACAGGTTGTGCAGAATAAAATTCAAATGCAAATTCAGGAATTAATTCGCTGAATGTATATACGGGTTCTGACTGATTATTCTTTTTCAGGAATGAAGCGGCTTTCATGCCGGACTGATAGTTGAATATTTCCGGATAAACTAAAAAATTCAAAAAAAGACTTGCAACCAATACGGCTAAAAAGGATCTTCCGAAAATATTTACTAGCTGATTTCCGGGAAAAAAGTTGTAAACAACCAGTGCAACTGTTAAGAGCACAAGACAAATCAGAAACAGTGGATGTAATCCGAAAAAAACAGTCAGGACGATGCAGAAAGAAAAGAAGAGAACGTATAGAATATTCTGTGTATAGGATATTGTTTTATGATAAACCGGTCCGTTAAGATTTATCAGGAAATGAGAAACCATTATGGAGAGGAATGGATATAGTATGTTTAGATAGTGAGGCAGCTGGAATTGGGATAAGGAAAATATGATAAACCCGGTTACAAAAATCACGGGAGAAATATAATCTGTACCAGAATCTGTGGACTGCCGGATGTTTTTAATCCGGGAAACAATCAGAAGAATAACAAATACCGACCACGGAAGAAAGCTCCAGATCAATGTATGCGTATAAAATAAAAGGTCGCCTTCTCCCCTGATGGGCCCGGTATTTAAAAAGCGGCCAAACTGGCTATCCCAGAAAAAAAAGCGAATACCGGAGACATGTGTATGACCATATATGAGTTTTTCAGGATGCCGGTCAAATTGGATGTAAAGACAAAATAATTCCGGTGTGATAAAAAGTATCAATAAAAAGATTGCCAGCCACCATCGGGGATTCCGGAATTCACTCCATTTTTTTTTAAACATCCATTCTGCAATAAATCCGGATGCTACGATGGCTGCAATAAAAATGCCTTTTGTCATAACTGCCGCTGCGAGGAATAACGAACCCGGTATAATAAATATCCATTTATTCTCCTTATATGTTCTATAATAAAAATAGGTGGCTGCAACAATAAGGCCGGTCAGATAAGGCTCGGCGCGGACATCATTATTAGAAATGAGCAGGTGCTCCACCGCTAAATATATCAGTACGGCCAACCGGGCTGATTGTACGTTGTAAAGTTTTTTTGTCCAGGCGAAAATAAAGTACGCTCCGCTGAGCCAAAATAAAAATGCCGGAAGTTTATAGGCAAAAGCATTCATTCCAAATATCCTGAAACTCAGTGCCGTCATCCAAAAAGGGAAGTGCGGTTTGTCAAGCCAGTCTTTTCCCTGAACCTTCAGGTTTATATAGTCTCCTGACAAAACCATGGTTTTCGAAATCGTCGCGTACAAAGCGCCGTCTGGTTCCATCACCGGCAGTAGCAAGCCGCTGGCATTTACGAGTATGCCCACAAGAACCAGCCAGTAAAACCATTTATCCAGCCAAAATTTCCAGTCAGCATATAAGTTTGCTTTTGCATACGCACTATCCATATTAATAATTGAATGCCTAGTGCAAACTTAGAGAAGAATTTTTGGAAGTCTTTGCCGGAAACGATCCGATCCAGGCCCTGAACAATCTGGCGAGCCCAAACCCGGTAACAGTTCCGAGAACGGCACCGCCTGCAATGTCAAGCGGGAAATGAAGACCGACGTAGACCTGAGCAAAGGAGATCAGGAACGCCCATATCCAGAGCCAGCGCCATTTTTGATTTGTGATTAAATAAATCGTATAGTACCAGAAACTGGCCAGTCCGAAATGATTGGCGGCATGGGAAGAAGGGAAAGAATATTTTCCTCCACAGCCTATAATGCCTCGTACTATACCCACCGTTTCGGAATCATAACAGGGGCGAAGACGCTCAAAAAATGGTTTGAAGAAATGAGCGGTACTATAATCCGTAATGGCAAAACAGGCAATTGAAAAGCAGATAAATTTCAGTGTTATGACCCTGTCAAACTTCAAAGTCCAAAACAATATGAAAATATATAGAGGAATCCAGGTCAATGGATTTCGAAGCATCAGCATGATGCCATCCAGCCATGGCGCACTTAATTTGGTTTGAATAATTGTGAAAGCAATCTTGTCAACATGTTCAATCCACTCAATAAACGACATTGGAACGGCTTTCAGTAAAAATAATAATCCCGGGTGACCCGGATTTTACCATTCCATTAATTAAATATTAATTTACTATTGATTTACAAATAATAGAATGATTGACTCTAAAGCATTAAGGACCAATGGTTTTTTTGTCATCACCGGTGGACCCGGAGCGGGGAAAACAACCCTCTTACAGGAACTTCAAAAGCGATCTTTTACCTGTATCCCGGAAGTCGCCAGGGAAATTATTAAAGAACAGATGGCTATACAGGGAGATGCATTACCCTGGAAGGATAAGGTATTATACCTGCAGATGATGTTTGGCCGTTCAGTTGATTCTTATAAGGCAGCAGTTAAAAATAAAAACCCTTTATTATTTTTTGATCGCGGAATACCTGACAGCATCACCTACGCAAAAATAATTGGGTTTGAAAAAACGAATGTGATGGAACACCAGGCCAGTCACTACAGGTACAATCAGGCTATATTTTTCCTTTCTCCCTGGCGGGACATTTATACAATTGATGATGAAAGAAAACAAAGTTGGGAAGAAGCAGTTGTTAGTTCCGAACTGAATGCGGAAATATACCGGCGGTTTAATTATAACCTGATAAATGTTCCAAATGACTCGCCGGAAAAAAGAGCTGATTTTATATTATCATGGATCGGTAAAACAGAACAAGGATAAACGGTCGCGGACACTCTAATTGAACCTTTTATATGGATTTTCGTTAATAGTGGAAGGATCACCGGGCAGGAAATTTATCTGATAACCGCCTGTTTAAATGAATCAGAATGACTATAACTGAAAGTCCAAAAATGAAAGTAGAAGTCTGGAGCGACATTATGTGCCCGTTCTGTTATATTGGAAAACGTAATTACGAAATGGCGCTCAAACAATTTGAGTATAGCGATCGGGTTGAAATAGAGTGGCATAGTTTTCAGCTTGATCCGACCATACCGAAAAAAAATGAAAAGAAAGTAAACGTTTATCAATATCTCGCGGAGACGAAGGGTATGAGCTACGAATATTCAAAAAAGCTACATGAAAAACTAATCCAGACTGCAAAAAATGCCGGATTGGAGTACAATTTTGATAAAGCGGTTGTGGCAAATTCTTTTGATGCGCATAAGATGATTCAACTTGCGAAAACCAAAGGGCTGGGAGATGCTGCGGAGGAGAGATTGTTTCACGCCTATTTTACAGAGGGCAGGGATTTCGGTGATACAGACACGCTCGTGTCCTTAGGTAAGGATATCGGCCTGCAGGAAGACGAAATCAGGGACGCTCTGGGAAGTGATGAATATTCGTACAAAGTTGAACAGGATATTCAGGAGGCAAATGATATCGGTGTGGGCGGTGTACCTTTTTTTGCCTTTAATCGCAAATATGCCATATCCGGTGCGCAGCCCCCGGAATATTTTTTACAGACTTTGCAAAAATCGTTTGAGGAATGGACAATTGATCATCCGTTGAATGAGATGAACGTGTCCGGGGATGCGATATGCACCCCCGGGGATTCATGTCTCTGACATGTTGGTGTATTTCTAATTACTTCCGTGCTATAAATACCAGAAAGCTGTTTTGCAAAAAATACAAATCATCCACCAAATGGAAAGGCGTTAAGGCCTGGCTGATCGTTTCTTCCACTATTTCCCGGCTGCTATGATTCATTGCTGCGGCTGCCGGGCCGGTTCCCATGAAACTTTTTATTCCATCTGTCAGGCTGGAATAGAGAAAGGGACAGGAAACCCGGGTTTTGAAGATCATTTTTAAATCATTGACGGCAAATTCTCCTTCCATTCGTCCATCTTCTGAAAGTGCAAAAGGACCGGGTGTTCCCGGCGCTGGTGGAGGTAAGAGCGTACCAATCGCTTTGAGCACATTGGTTGCTTCGCTCATGTGGGATTTATCCCAGATGCCTATAACAAACCGTCCTCCGGGTTTTAAAACTCTTCTTGCTTCCTTCAGTGCCTTTCCGAAGTTGTCGGCGTATTGATATGAATTAAAACCGGCGACAATATCAAAGCTATTGTCCTTGAAAGGCATTGTTTCGAGATCTTCCTGTAAAAAACTGATCTGCGGGTTACGTAGTCTCGCAAGATCAAGTAATCCCTGCGCCAGGTCCACTCCGATTACTTCTGCGCCTGTTCTGGCAGCCAGATGAGTAAACAAGCCGGAACCACAACCGGCATCCAGCAGCCTGTCTTTGTCAGATAATTTTAATTGCTTCAATGCAATCTGATACATCGGTGAAAACCAGGGTTCGAAATGCTGTGCCCAATAGGGTGGTGCCGTACTCCAAAGTTTTCCCTGAATTGATTTTGTACTCATGGAAATAAGATTTAATAGTTAAGAGACAAAATTAAAACCATGGGTTCCCGGAGATAATGCCTGAAGGTCCAGAGTCATGACCTATTCGTTCAGACAGCAATCCGATGCCTGATGGTAGTGGGAGAATTGCCAAAACGCTGACGGAAGGAACGGCTGAAATGCGAAGTACTTTCGAAGCCGCTTTCAAAAGCTGCTTCAGAAACGGTTTTACCCATGTTGGTCAGTAAGTGAAAGGCATTATTCAGTCTTTTTTCCATCAGCCATTTACCCGGTGTCGTACCGTAAACACGCATAAAGTCTCTTTTGAATGCAGACAAACTTCGGGCAGTTATTTTTGCGAACTCTTCCATTTTAAGATTAAAGCAGAAATTATCATCCATTACTTTTTGTAATGAGACAGTCTGTGGCTCCTGGAGCAGAGAGCGGAAATAGGATAGAAGTTCCCCGTTCTTCGGATTATCAGCGATGGTAAGGATTAATTCTCTGAATTTCAATTCCAGTAATGATTGATCTGGTTTGAACCGGTTATCGAAATAGAGCATCATTGACTGAAAAAAAGCGTGAACGGTAGCACTATTTTCTATGGGAATAACCGGATCATAATTTTTCACCGATTTTACTATTGGATTGGATTTGCTTTTTAGGACGTCACAGATGAATTCGTCCTGGATAAAAAACAGAAAGAAGCAAAATTCAGAATCAAAAAACTGTTCTACAATAGAAGCTCCTTTTCTGACGAATACGCAACTACCCTCCCTCAACTCAAAGGAACCGTGACCGGTGTGCCAGACCTTCCTGCCTTCCATCACATAAACGATATAGTTATGGTGACTCCAAAGGTCCTCAAACTTCCTTTTGATCCCGCAGTTATAACTGGTGAACAACGAGTCGCCAACGGTCAGTCGTTCAAAACGACCGGGATCATTTGCGATATGGGAGTAAATGTTATACAAGCACTGAGAATTAAAAAAGTTTATGTATGCTAGTTATGAAATTTTTGAAAGGAACTGTAAACCCGTTTTCCGATCGGCCGGAAGCGGAATTATAAAACCGTGAAAATCATCGTAAAGACCAGGGCGGTGATTCATAATGGTTTCCAAATACAAAGCGAACCGTGACTCGGGTAAAATGTACTGACTTAAAGAAATTGATTTGAACCGAAAAGAAATACTAATTTAAATGACAGGATTTTCGATAGCCCCCATGCTACTAACTCTTAAATAAACCGAAATGGAAGAAAGCAGTATTCACAATCCAATCAACGAAGGTCAAAATCCGGAACTACAGGTCACCAGAAATGATTTCGAAACTTCGCAGCACAAAGGGAGGAAAAGGCTGAAGGATTATCTGCAGGAAGGTCTGATGATCTTTGTAGCCGTAGTAATGGGATTTTTAGCAGAAAATGTTCGTGAGGGTATTGGGAACAGAGAGAAAGAAGGCCAATATATGCGTAGCTATATAAAAAATCTGGAGCAGGATTCCGCTATGCTGCAGCTCAACATTTTTAAAAATAACCATAAGATTATTTATTTAGATTCACTGATCAGCTTTTCCCGAAAGGATATCTCAACTGTATCCAACCGGGTGGCCTTCTATTATTTTTGTATTCGTACAATCGGATATTATTCTGAATTTTCAAATAATGACGCTACTTTTCTGCAGCTCACCAATTCAGGCGGACTAAGACTTATTAAGAAAGACCATGTGGCGGATAGTATTGCGGAATATGCAGCCAGGTTAAAAAATATTTATGGGGCAGAAGGTTTATATTCAAAAGCTACAGAAGCGGCCACTATGGCTGCCCATGAGGTGTTGGATTTTACTGTCGTTTATGACAGTGTATATTATAAACTGGATCGCCCAACGGGGGTATTCATTCCCCTGATATCTGAGGATAAACAGAAAGTGAAATTATTGTATAATAGAATTTCATTCGAAAGAGCAGCAACGCAGAATTATGTTAATGAGTTAAAATCCTTAAATCCATTTTTAAACGGGTTTATTGCTTATCTGAGGGAGCAATACCTGAATGAATAATTTTTATACAACGGTAGGAAGAATAAATATTTCGGGATAAACATGAGTAATAAATCAAAAACGGTTCTCCTGGAGTTGACATCAAACGAGGCGACTACGCTGACTGCGCATTTAACCGAATTTCTAAGTAGCAGCCAGAGCAGAATCCGTAGATTGACGAACAGGAAGTATGATTTATTGGATATTGTTTTATTTGCAAAATTCGGATTTAAATCTTCTGTTACACTTGGATTTCAAAGGCTGAAGCCCTACTTCACGAATAATCACTGGCGGATCATAGAGGACATCATGGAGATCGATTTTAAAATGAAAAAAATGGAATATTCTAATCTTTCTCTGGATAAAGTGAATCAACAAGTCCATCATTTAATTAACATGGACAATTATTCTTCATATGAGTCATTCCAGGTATACGATGATCTAAAATGGAGACAATTGGCAGAGAAGTATATTGAATTGGGAGCGATTCAAACTGAAGATGAATTGAAAAATATAATTACGGATATGTGCAAGACTTCCGAAAAAAAATGATATGGGATTTATCGATCGCGCACTCGCCCTTATAAGTACGTCGTTACGCCTTGTCTTTTGAATTTAAGCCGCCTTTGCATTTAACCATTTCCTTGATGGATTCTCTATGAACCGATATGACAAATAGGAAACGAACAGAATTGGGAAAATGAGTACTAAACACATTGTCCAGGCAAGTGCCAGGCCATAACCATGCGTTACCCATTGATTTAGATTGTTTGGTTGAACCGCACTTAGTTTGGACCATCCATAAGTGATCAGAATCAGCAATGGCTGGTGAGTCAGGTAAATGGAAAATGACCAGTCACCCAGGCGCTGAAGTGGTTTGGTTGTAAACACTTTATTGATGCTATTGCTGCCATAGGCACCGGAAAGGATGATGAATGGAAAGAATGATACCGTGAGTATATCAGGTAAATTCAGATGCATGCACATAAAAGCCGCCACTGTAAATCCGGTCATCGTCCATCCATTTCCAAGAAATTTTTTTGCCCACCGATCCTTAAATGCATGGTAAGTCATCATACCTAGAATAAATCCACAAATGCAACGGGCAAATCCATATTGGTAAGCCAGATTCAATGACCAGTCGGTTGGTTTTGCCGGGGCAAAATGGAATTCTGCCGGGATTGTCACCAATGGAGCAAGAAACCAGGAAGTACAAATATATCCTGCAATACATAACAGACAGATGGTCATTCTTCCTCTGGCGTTCAGTTTGAAAAATGGAGCCACCAGGAAGGGGAAAATCATATAGGCCCACCATTCCGTACTAATTGACCATGATGCATGTACCCAGGTAAACCATTTATTAAAATTCATGGCTTGTATCAGAAACAGGTTGGTAAATACAGAATATGAATTATTGTCGGCCTGGAGGTAAGCATTTTTCGGTACTCCCATTTTTGCAAATAAATACAACATGACAATGGTGGAGACCAGCGTAACCAGGTGAAGCGGGTATACCCTTGAAAAACGTGCGATCGTAAATTTTTTAAATTCTGTTATTCGAACATCTTTCAGAAAACGGTTTCCGTATACGTGGCACATGATGAAACCGCTGAGGATAAAAAAGAAATCGACCATTAAATACATGTGGGACAGTAATGGGGAACCACCGGGTGGTAACATTTCCCATCCCAAAAAAACATCGATATGAAAAATGACGGTGAGAAGGGCAGCAATCCCGCGCAACGGTGTGAGATTTGACAAATAGGATATCCTGTTGACCCTGAACGGATTTTTGTCAATCAAATGATTCTGGGTTGCATTGTCACGCGGGATGCTCAGTAAAGTACCGGTTGATACGGATGATTTGTCCAACTGCTCTGAATTCATTTTAAGGGAATAAAAAAATTAAACAAGTTTGAATTTAGACAGTCTCCTAAAAAACAAACCTGTCTGATTTCCCAACGGTTCACCATGGTTTTCTTCCGGCAGTTTATTTTTTATCCATGGCACATAAAAGCAGATAAAAGGATTAAAAGGATTCGTTTAATGTTTCCGTCAACAGGATCATTTCGATCAATTAAGTGAACAACTCCTAAAACTTACAACTATGAAACATTTATTTTTCACCGGATGTACTATAATCATCCTGATTTCAATGTCATGCAAAAAAGATTTGTTGAAAGAAGATCTTTCTATCTGCCCGACTTGTAAAGTGATTGATTCACCAACCGCTTCATCCCTGACAACCATTAATATAAACGATAGTAATTGGGTCCGGCAGGGACAATTTGTATTTAAAAGTGATCTTACTCAGCTTATAAAAGAAGCCGGAGCATCAGTAAGTGAAGTTTATTCCTTGCAGCTTGTAGACGAAAATGATTTATTTCAGATTTTCCCTTGTTGCAAGGTGAGCTTTAAGGAAGGTGAATTATCCGGATCCGTCTATTCAACGGGTAATGAAGAAACCTGTACGTTGACGTTCACTTATTCTGATCAGAATATGCATTTTGGAGAGTTCCGAAATTCCAGTGGTTTACCCTTTCAATCAACTGAAATTAAGGTCTGGCTTTGGAAATAGAGAGCAGGCTGCGAGGTTCTTTTACCGCAATCATTCCCGCTATAGAAGAAAGTAAAAGAGATCCCGCCATGACGAGATAAGAAGCAGCGGAATCACCGGTTTTTCCATTTAAATATCCAACGAGGTAAGAGCCTCCAAATGCACCAAGCGCCCCAAAACTATTGATCAGCGCAATGGCCCCTCCCGCTATATTGGATGGTAATATTTCTGTAATATGAGCAAAGAATGGACCATAAGGTACATACATGGTCACACCTGCCAGGCTTAGCAGGGAAAATGACAACCAGAAATTATTTAATCCAACCAAATACAAGCAACCAAAAGCAATCGCTCCCAGGAGAAAACATGGCCAGATATACATTTTTCTATTTAACGATCGATCGGAGAAATAGGACACAATGATCATGGCTATAATGGATATCAGATAAGGAACGGCCGACAGCCAGCCGGTTTGCACAATGCCAATTCCGGGCGCCGCATGTATGATGGAAGGCAGCCAGATTACAAATCCATAAATGCCGAAACTCCACAATAAATATAAAAGGCATAACAGTATGACCAGTTTCGATTTGAATGCTGTAGCATAATTCTTTACTGGTTTTATGACCTGCTGCTCCTGATGCAACAGATCTGCTAGTGATTTCTTTTCATCCGGACTTAACCAGGTGGCTTCAGCCGGTTTGTCATTGACCAGTTTCCACCAGAAAAAGGCCCATAGGATGGCCGGAATTCCTTCCCAGATAAACATCCATCGCCAGCCAAGCGCCCGAATCAGATATCCGGAGATGATGGACATCCAAAGTATGGTTACCGGATTACCAAACATCAATAAAGTATTGGCCCTTGACCGTTCCTCTCTTGTAAACCAGCGGCTGATGAGTACCAGCATCGAAGGAAATACAGCACTTTCGAAAACGCCCAGCATAAACCGGATAAAAAGTAAAACTTTTATATTGCTGATCAGTCCGGTAGCCATCGCAAACAATCCCCAGAGGATCAGCGACCAGAATATTAATTTCTTTGCACTTTTATTGGAAGCATAGATTGTTCCCGGGATCTGAAAGAAAAAATATCCCAAAAAAAATAATGATCCCATCAGGGAGGACATGGTGGATGTGATGTGCAGATCCGCGGCCATTCCGCCTGCAGCACCAAATCCGAAATTGGCACGGTCGAGATAGGCCAGGCTATATGTAATGAAAACGACCGGTATCAGACGGTACCAACGTGAAACAGCAATCGGTTTTTTACTTTCCATTTGTAATCCCTGCAAGAGGTCATTAAAAATAGGAAACATTACTGGTTTTAATTTTTTCTTCTGCTTCATAAATGCCATCTTTGCGCGATGCAGATTTGGAAAAATATCATCAGTCGTCCTTCCTGAGTTTCCCACTCACTCCTGCAATTCATAATTTTTCTTTTTAATTCATATTAAATGATGTTGTTGTATGAAAACAATCATAGAACCATTCAGAATAAAATCTGTTGAGCCCATTTATTTTAATACCGTGGAGGAAAGAAAACTCATCCTGGAGGATGCTTTCTATAATCCCTTTCTGATCCGGTCGAAAGATGTATTAATCGATTTACTGACTGATAGTGGAACCAGCGCCATGAGCAGCAGTCAGTGGGCTGGTATCATGCATGGCGACGAATCCTATGCAGGCAGTCCCAGTTTTTTTCGTTTTGAAGAAACCATACAGGAAATCACCGGCATGCCACTGGTGATTCCGACTCACCAGGGAAGGGCCTCTGAAAAAATATTATTCAGCATCCTGGGTGGAAAAGGGAAATATTTTTTGAGTAATACCCTGTTCGATACAACCCGGGCAAATATAGAATTCTCAGGTGCGGAGGGCATAGATCTGATTTGTGAAGAAGGGAAATACCCGGCCATTCCCGCTCCTTTTAAAGGAAATATGGATCTGGTCGCCCTGGAACAGATCATTAAAGAAAAGGGTGCAGAAAATATTCCGCTTTGTATCATTACAGTGACCAATAACTCAGGCGGTGGTCAGCCCGTCAGTATGCAAAATATCCGGGCCGTAAAAAAGATTTGTGCTGAAAACAATATCCCGGTTTTTATTGATGCCTGTCGTTTTGCCGAAAATTCCTATTTTATAAAGTTACGTGAGGAGGGATATAGCAATAAACCGGTATTTGAAATCGCCCGCGAACTTTTTTCTTATGCTGATGGCTGCACGATGAGTGCGAAGAAAGATGCCTTTGCCAATATCGGTGGTTTTCTCGCCATGCGAAATGAAGAACTTGCGCTGAAATGCAGGAATCTGTTGGTTATAACAGAGGGATTTCCTACATATGGGGGACTTGCGGGGAGAGATCTGGAAGCCATCGCGATCGGATTAAAAGAAGTAATGGACGAAAATTATTTACAATACAGAATTCGAAGTATTGAATACCTCGCCCATAAGCTGATAGCTGCCGGGGTTCCTATTATGCAGCCGGCCGGAGGGCATGCGGTCTACCTGGATGCAAAGAAATTTCTTGCGCATATTCCGGTTACCCAATATCCCGGTCAGGCATTGGTTGGCGCTTTGTATCTGCATGGTGGCATCCGTAGTGTTGAAATTGGTTCCCTCATGTTTGGGAAGTATGATGCAAACAAACAACTCATCCCGGCTCAGCTTGAACTGGTGCGGCTGGCCATTCCCAGGAGAGTATATACGCAGAGCCATATTGACTATGTTGCCGAAGTGATCATTGAGGTCTTTAATGCAAGAGATAAAATAAAGGGTCTCAGCATTGTTGAGGAAGCGGCCATGCTGAGGCACTTCACTGCAAAACTAAAACAAATATGAGAGTATGGGAGTATGGGAGTATGAGAGTGGAGAACATTGGCTTTAGCCTTAAGCCTTGGCCTCAGCTTTTATGAGGTTGCCCAAAATCCGGATACTCTTATCAATGGTTTCATCAAAGCTGATCCCAAAACTAATACGTATGAAATGAGTGAAGCGTGAATCCGTACTAAAAATTTGTCCGGGTGCAATGCTGATATTTTTCGCCAGGGCTTCCTGGTAGAGTTTGAAGGCGTCTACGTTTTTGTCCAGTTCGATCCATAATACATAGCCACCCCGCGGTTGGGTCATTTTCGTATTGGGTGGGAAATAATCCAGGATAGCCTGCATATACCGCTGGCATTGGGTATACAAAGCCCTTCTCAGGTTTCGCATATGCAGGTCATAACGGCCGGTTTCAAAAAAATGCGCAATGGCTGCCTGGGTTGGCGTTGCGGATGTAATCGTGTGCATACTTTTTATCTGGATAATCTGATCTTTAAATCTGCCCGGAATGCACCATCCAACCCGGTATCCCGGTGCCAATGTTTTTGATACGGAAGAGCATAACAAGACCCAGCCCTTTTTGTCAAAGCTTTTGCAGGTGCGCGGCCGGCTTTTTCCAAAATAGATTTCTCCATAGATATCATCTTCAATCAACGGGATTTTTTTCTTTGTCAATAACCGAACGAGCTGTTCTTTCTTTTCGTCGGGCATGCAGCTGCCCACCGGGTTACTGAAGTTGGTTACAAAAAGGCAGGCTTTGATATCCACTTTTTCCATAGCCTTTTTTAGATATTCGATATCCGCACCCTGATCGGGATGAACCGGAATTTCCAACACGTTTAATTCCAGGCTAAGCATGACGTTGAATATTCCAAAATAGGTTGGACTTTCTATCGCCACCGTGTCTCCCGGCCGGGTAACTGCCCGCAAACAAAATACAAGGGCCTCCATGCAGCCCTGTGTGGTCACTACATCATTTTCGGTGATGATTCCTCCCCAGCTAAAAGCCTGTTTGGCTATTTGTTTTCGAAGGGACATATTTCCCTGTATGTTTTCATAATTGACGTTGCCATTAGGACTTTTCCGGATGGCTTCTGCCATCGACTTACTCAACTTGGCCAGCGGGATCAGATTGATGGGAGGCGCGGACATCGATAAACGTAATACACCTTCTTCCTGCATATTTTCATGTATCATGGCAATCATCTGTGAAACGTCCACCTCCCTGATCTTTTTCAGCGGCGGTTTAACTTCCGGGGTCTTCGTAAATCTGGCCGGCAGGATCTTCACATAGTAACCTGATTTAGGCCTCGCCTCGATCATGCCCATGGATTCTAATTCCACATATGCTTTGAACGCTGTACTCAGACTGATTCCCTGCTCCTGACTCAGTGCCCTTACCGAGGGCAGTTTATCTCCTGATTTCAGAAGGCTTTGCTTTATCTGATTTTCCAGACGTGTTGCGATCTGTATATATAAAAAGTCGTTGATAGAAGAGGTTGTTGTCGATTCCATATGATCTGTTATGCTCAAAATTAGTAATTCTGCATCTGTTTTGCGGATGTTTTTGTCACTTACTTTGTATAAAAATTTCCATGGAGATTAAAACATTCAGCGAACGGGAAATTCAGAGATTCCGGAGTGAGACCAAAGGAACATCTGAATGGATCCATTTTAATAATGCCGGTGCATCCCTGCCACCGGACGAAGTGGTTGAGACCGTCATTCATTATTTAAATGAAGAAGCCGCACAGGGAGGATATGAATTGGAATATAAATACAGGGAACAACTGGAAAATGTATATCAACTGATTGCCCGGTTGATTCATGCGGAAAAAGATGAAGTGGCTATCGTGGAGAATGCAAGTATGGCCTGGGGACTTGCATTCAACGGGATTGAATTTAAAAAAGGGGATGTGATTATTACATCAGAAATGGAATATGTAACCAACCTCCTGGGTTTTCTAAGCGCAGAACAAACGCATGGTATACAATTAAAGGTGATACCAAATGATGCAGAAGGAAACTTTTCATTGCAGGCACTGGAAGAAGCCATTACAGCGCAAACCAGGCTGATCGCCATCACGCATATTGCTTCTACTGCGGGAGCAGTAGTACCGGTTAGTGAGATCGGAAAAATTGCACGCAAACATAATATTTTATACCTGGTGGATGGATGCCAGACCGTCGGTCAGTTACCGGTCAATGTAAAAGAAATAGGCTGTGATATATTATCCGCGACTGGCCGGAAGTATCTGCGTGGTCCGCGGGGTACAGGTTTCCTCTATGTGAGAAAAGAGATACAGGACAGCTTGAAAATTCTTTTCATGGATGGGCATACGGCGCAACTGAAAAATGAAAATGCCTTTGAAATAAGAAACGATGCCAGGCGGTTTGAGTTGTTCGAAAAGAACCGGGCGCTTACACTGGGACTTGGAAAAGCCATTGAATATGCACTGGATATCGGAGTGGGAAGGATTTGGCAACGGATACAATTCCTGGCAACTGTGATGCGCCGGCAATTGGAAGCCATTGAAGGGATTTCCGTTCACGACAATGGGGAACAAAAATGTGGTATCGTTACATTTTCTGTGCATGGCGTCGGAAGCTCCCACGTTAAATCCGAGCTGGCTGAAAAAAAGATCCATGTATCTGTCGGATTGGCTAAATCCACATTGATTTACATGAACCGGAACGGCCTGAGCACGGTTGTCAGGGCCTCGATTCACTATTATAACACTGAAGAAGAAATAAATGGGATGTGTGAGGCGTTAGAGTCCATAGTAAAATCTGGTTCCCGGCTGATTCCAGCCGGAAGATGATCTGAACAGCAACCATGAGCTGTTTCAGAACCCAGATTTGAAACAGATCATGAAAATGCCCGTCAGTAAAAAAGCCGTTGTTATCGTTGATTTTGAGATTGACGCCGAAGCTGTTTTTTTAATCATAAAAAACCTTGGAGCCCTACCGGCATTAAAGCTTAAAATAAATCCCTTGTCAGCCATTCTGGGATTGGAGGGAAAGAAAGATATCACCAAACTTTCTATTTTTAAGGAGATCAGTTATCTGGCACCTTTAAAGGAAATTAAAATATTCATTGACAGTTACGAATCTTTCTTCACCCATCTGAAAGATTCGTCTGTGTATTTCAAAATTTCCTATAAAAATGAAAAGCGCAGATCCTTTAAAATGATGATTCATCACGATCTGCGGATTTATGCTGATTTAATATATTTCCTCAAAAAATATTGAGTATACAGGCCCGCCGGAAATTACCCGCCGCCATCCCCTGCCGCGGCTCATTATTTTTCGCAATCAATCGTCTCTTTTACCGATAACCTCCGGTTGATCACAAAAATGGGGTTATCAAAAAGGGAAAATGCAGAGTGTGTACAGAGGCTCTGTATTATTTTTTTTAGCCCCTTAATGATTTTTTTGAGCATGGAATGATCTAATGGACCTATACCAGATTCTTTCTAACTTCTTATTGGCTTGCTGCTTTGTTGCTGTTTTCCTGCTGTCCGCAGCAGAAAAACAGCAGGCCAACAGCAACCCAACAGCAACCAGGAGAGAAGGATGTAGGGATTCGGCGTTTAAAAAGCCATGTTACCGGGTAAAAAAAATCGAAATATATTATACAGAGCCTCTGTACACACTCTGCATTTTTCTTTTTCCATGAACTCATATTTGTGTACCAGGATTTTTTTGCCTTAAATCGATGCATATTTGTACGAAAAGAAAATCCCCCGGGAATTAACGAATGCTTATAGAAGATTTCAATAAATTTATCAATACAAAGAATTGATTATGAGAAAACAGGCAATTTGCAGTCTAGCACTGATATTCCTTCTTTTAAAGCTGAATGCACAAATTGACGCCGGACTGTTCCGGTACCCGGACGTTTCGGAAACCCAGATTGTATTTTCTTATGCAAACGACCTTTGGCTGGTGCCCAGAGAAGGAGGCGAAGCGATCAAAATCAGTTCTCCTCCGGGCGTGGAATCATTTCCGAAATTCTCACCTGACGGCAAATCCATTGCTTTCACCGGCAATTATGACGGCAACAAAGATGCCTATGCGCTTTCTGTATCAGGTGGCGTACCCATCCGACTGACCGAACATGGATATACTGACCGGGTAGTGGATTGGACGCCGGATGGGAAAAATATTTTATTCGCTTCAAACAGAGAAAGCGGAAAAGCCAGGTTTAACCAATTCTATACCGTACCTGTTTCCGGAGGAGCCGCCTCCAAATTACCTCTTGCTTATGCGGAATTTGGGTCCTATTCTCCCGACGGCAACCAGATGGCCCTGACTTTCCGTACGCAGGCCGGACGGAACTGGAAACGTTACCGGGGTGGATGGAAGGCCGAGATCTATATTTTTAATTTTAAAACACTCAGTTCGGAAAATATTTCAGGGTCGGAAACGGCCGGCGATGAGTTTCCGATGTGGACGGGAAATTATATTTATTTCCTGTCGGATCGTGGAGCTGACCTCCGAATGAACCTCTGGCGGTATGATATGGGATCTAAATCTTTTGAACAAATAACCCATTTTACCGATTACGATGTGCACTTTCCGTCTTTGGGCCCGAAGGATATTGTTTTTGAAGCCTCTGGAAAATTATGGCTCTACCAACTGGTCTCCCAGCAACTGAAGGAAGTAAAAGTGACCGTCATCACAGATGAAACCGCCCTGAAACCAAAATGGGTAAGTGCAGAGAAAGTGATCCAGCAAAGTTATATCAGTCCGGATGGTAACCGTGTTCTCATGGGAGCCCGGGGAGAAATATTTTCCCTGCCTGCGGAAAATGGCTTTATAAAAAATCTGACCCAGACTTCGGGTATTGCTGAACGTTACCCAGCCTGGTCGCCCGATGGTAAAAGTATAGCATACTGGAGCGACCGCTCCGGGGAATATGAATTGTATATCTCATCCGGCAGCGTGTTCTCAGCAGATACAAAAAAACTGACGTCCTATGGGCCCGGGTTCAGATACAGGCTTTTATGGTCACCGGACAGCAAAAAAATTGCATTTATTGACAAGGCTATGCGCATTCAGATATATGATCTGGGCAGTGGCCATACCATACAAATCGACAAGGCTCTTCGGTATTCAGAAGGAAATTTAGAGGGTTTTACGGGCAGCTGGTCTTCGGACAGCCGCTGGTTTGCATACAGTCGTGATCTTGAAAACTCTCATGGTGCCATTTTCCTTTATGACTATACCAACCATCTGAAACGACAGATCACAAACGGTTATTACGATTGCAGTAACCCGGTATTTGATCCGGAAGGAAAATATATTTATCTGTTGACGAATCAGTCCTTCAATCCTTCTTACAGCGATCTTGATAATTCCTTTATTTACGGGAATGCGGGACAAATAGCAACGATCTCCCTGAAGAAATCAACGCCATCCCTGCTCTACCCAAAGAATGATACAGTAGCCATTCAATCTGAAAAACAGGAACCCGAAAAAGCAAATCCGGATAGCAGCAAAAATAAAAAAGGCTCCAAGGGATCAACTGCAACAGAAAAAAAAGAAGAAGCGAAGACTGTGGATATTGACCTGGATGGTCTGGAATACAGGATGGTCATTCTGCCCATCCCTTCGGGGCATTATATCAGTCTGGATGCAGACAAAGGCAAGATATATTTTTTACAAGCTCCCGGTACCGGTTCAGCGGAAACCCAGGGCATTCTTAAATATTATGATATTGACAAACGGGAGGTAAAAACGATCCTGGCGAATGTTGATGATTTTCAGTTATCGGCCAATAGAAATAAAATTCTGCTGCATCGCGACAATAGCTGGGCGATCGTGAAAGGGGAGGAAAATCAAAAATTTGAAAAGCCATTGCGCATTGCTGAGATGAAAATGCTCGTTGATCCGGTTCAGGAATGGCAGCAGATTTTCAATGACGCCTGGAGGCTGGAACGAGACTTTTTTTATGATTCTTCCATGCATGGTGTGGATTGGAACCTGGTAAAGGAACGATATTCAAAGATGATGAAAGGGGCCATGACACGCGAGGAAGTCGATTTTATTCTTGGAGAAATGATCGGAGAACTGAGTTCCTCGCATACTTATCATGGAGGTGGTGACCTGGAAACGGAAAAACATTCAAACGTTGGATATTTGGGAATCAACTGGGAAGCGGAGGGCAATTATTATAAAGTAAAACAAATTATACGTGGCGCATCCTGGGATGCGGAGTCCAGATCTTCCCTTGATCAGCCGGGCGTGATGATCCGGGAAGGAGATTATATCCTGGCAGTAAACGGTGTGCCTTTGACAACGGCTCATGAGCCCTTTGAGTTATTTCAGGACCTTTCAAATAAGCCGGTAGAATTGACTTATAACACATCTCCCTCATGGAATGGCGCAAAAAAAGCGGTGGTGCAAACAATGGCTGATGAATACAGGTTGCGTAATCTGGCATGGATCGAAGGAAACCGAAAGCAAGTGGATTCAGCTACAAAAGGTGAAGTCGGATATGTATTCGTACCGAGTACCGGTGTCGATGGTCAAAATGAACTGATCCGTCAATTCAATGCACAATGGGATAAAAAAGCTTTGATTATTGATGAACGTTTTAATGATGGTGGCCAGATTCCGGATCGTTTTATAGAATTATTAAACCGGACACCTTTGGCATTTTGGGCCACAAGAGATGGTGAATTACTACCATGGCCCCCATTTTCGAATTTTGGTCCGAAGGTGATGCTCATTAATGGATGGAGTGGCTCGGGAGGAGATGCCTTTCCGGACTATTTCAGGAAAAGAGGTCTCGGTCCGTTGATCGGCGCCAGAACCTGGGGAGGACTTATCGGTATCAGCGGTGCTCCGGATCTGATTGATGGAGGCGGAATTACCGTTCCGACTTTCAGGATGATCAATCCGGATGGCACATGGTTCAAGGAGGGTCATGGAGTAGATCCTGATATTGAAGTCAGGGAAGACCTGGGCAGTATGGCGCGGGGGATCGATCCTCAACTGATTCGCGCAATCGCGGAAATAAAGGATGAAGTACAGAAAAAAGGATTTACTGCACCTAAGACTCCGCCTTATGAGAAACGGTAGTAAGGCGAAGGCTAAGGCTAAGGCTAAGGCTTATGGCTAAGGCTAAGGCTAAGGCATCCTGTTGAATGGCTCCGTCGATCCGTTCAATGGTTATCTTTAAGGATGAAATTGTCATCCGTTGATTATGACGTGGTGGTTGTCGGTTCAGGTCCCAACGGATTGTCGGCGGCTATCGCGCTGCAAAAAGCCGGGTTGAGTATTTTATTGATCGAGGCTGCCTCCACGGTCGGCGGTAATATGCGTTCAGCAGAATTGACCCTGCCCGGTTTTATGCATGATATTGGTTCTGCCATTCATCCCCTGGCTGCCGGTTCTCCGTTTTTTGCGAGCCTTCCCCTGAAAGAATTTGGACTTGAATATATTTTCCCGCCATACGCCGCAGCGCATCCTTTCGATGACGGAACGGCTACTGTATTAGAATCCTCCGTTCATAAAACGGCATCCGGACTTGGCATCGACGGCGACTCTTATTCTAAATTGTTTTCCCGTCTGGTGGATGAATGGCCAATGATTGAATCCGATGTTCTGGGCCCTTTACGGATTCCCCATCATCCGCTGGCTATGGCAAATTTTGGCATGAAAGCATTGCTTCCGGCGGAGACATTAGCCCGAAATTATTTTAAGGGGGAAAAAGCGAGAGGGCTATTTGCGGGGATGGCAGCGCACGGTTTACTACCTTTTTCAAAAATAGCCAGTGCTGCTGCGGGACTTTTACTAATGATCCAGGGCCATCGTAAAGGATGGCCACTCATCAGGGGCGGAACACAGCAACTGGCCAATGCTCTGTCTGCTTACTTCGTATCGATTGGAGGGAAAATACAAACCAGTTTCAGGATTGAAAAATTAAAGGATCTTCCGGGCGCCCGGGCAGTTGTATTGGATTTGTCACCGAAACAGGCATTGCAAATTGCTGGATACCGTTTTTCATCTTCCTATGGCAATCAGTTAAAGAAATACCGGTATGGAATGGGTGTGTATAAAATAGACTGGGCACTCGATGCTCCGATACCTTTTACCGCCGCATCCTGTGCATTGGCCGGGACGATTCATATTGGCAATACATATGCTGAGATCGCATCAAATGAGCAACTCACGGCGGATGGAAAACATCCGGAAAAACCATTTGTGCTTCTTGCCCAACAGAGTCTTTTCGATCCGACGCGTGCACCTGATGGAAAACATACGGCCTGGGCTTATTGTCATGTACCCAATGGATCGGTGATGGATATGCGTACATCCATAGAAAAACAGGTTGAGCGGTTTGCTCCGGGATTCAGAGAACGTATACTGGCGACTCATACCATGGACACGAAGGAAATGGAATCGTATAATCCGAACAATGTGGGCGGAACAATCAATGGGGGTGAGCAGGACATCCGGCAACTTTTTACCAGACCAGCACTCAGACTATCACCTTATCGTACCTCGGCAAAGGGTATTTATCTTTGTTCCGCATCCACACCCCCGGGAGGTGGCGTTCATGGTATGTGTGGTTTCCAGGCGGCAAAACGTGTTTTGAGAGATATTTTTGAGTCCGATTAAAAAAATACGGAGCTTGATATATCATTCCGATAGGCTAGTCATGCGGGACCTGTTTTTAGGTGACCTGAGTGATGTTCATTTTCTTCTTACAAGGCCCGAGACAGATAAATATAATACACTGGGCATACCGGAGACGATCCAGCGGTCCGAAATTTTATTAACCGAATGGATAATTGCACAAAGTGAGCAGCCAAGAATGTTATTTGTGTTTGCTTTGGAAAACAGGAACAATAACCACTGGATGGGACTGATCGGCTTACAATTAAGAGAATTAAAATTCAGAAGCGCTGAAGTCTGGTTTAAAATACTTCCGGCAAATTGGGGTGATGGGTTTGCGACGGAATCCCTGAACAGAATGTTGGGCTTTGCATTCATGGAATTGAATCTTCACAGAGTAGAAGCCGGCTGTGCAATAGAAAATATTGCTTCAGCAAAGGTTCTTGAAAAGGCCGGCATGGAAAGAGAGGGAATAAAAAGAAAAATCTTACCCATCCGGGGCGAATGGGCAGATGCATATAGCTACGCGATATTGGAAGAAGATTTTAAAAAATTCAAATGAATTAAAATGGCCGGGGCATTGCGATCGGGGTATTCCGGCACAGCGTTGGAAAAAAAACTGGGGATCAAAGAAAACTTCAGAATCCGTTTAATTCATGCCCCTGAAAATTATCTTGACTTTTTTACGGAGTGGCCGGAAAATGTTGAAATTTCAGATGATCTGCGTATCAAGAAAAACCTCATCCATTTCTTTACTAAAGAATTTTCAGAATATTATGCTTTGCTGCCCTTGTTAAAAAAAGAAATTGAACAAAATGGAATGATATGGGTTTCATGGCCAAAAAAGATCTCAAAAATATCATCAGATATGTCGGAAGATTTAATCAGGAATTATGCTTTGGAAACCGGTCTGGTAGATATCAAGGTTTGTTCTGTGAATGAAGAATGGTCAGCGCTCAAACTGGTCATTCCTTTAAAACACCGAAAATAATACACATGAAAATATGTTTCTCACTTTTTATGGCAACCTTCCTGTCTCATGTATGCGCGGTTGCCCAGCTAAATGATTCGGTCAGAGTTCCCGGAATACCCCGCGGCTTATATTGGGAAAATTCAGCAAAAACATTCTCGATTAAAGGAACTGACCTGGTGATAGTCGCCGGAGAAAAGACGGATATGTTCCGGGACCCCAACGTGACTTACAATACCGATAATGCACCAAAACTTCTTTTTGAAGGAGATGAGAATTTTGTATTGATCGCATCCATTGAACATGCATTTGCCAGCAAATGGGACGGGGGAGCCCTGGTAGTTAAGCAGGATAGTCTGCATTGGATTAAATTTTGTTTTGAGAAAGATTATACAGGTGCGAAAAGAGTAGTCAGCGTGGTTACCAATGATATTTCAGATGATTGCAATTCCGTGGAAATGAAGTCAAACAAGGTTTTTTATAAAGTGGCAAAGGCCGGAAATGTCATTACATTGTACTGTTCAGAGAATGGAATTAAGTGGTTCCTGATTCGGCATTTGCAATTCGATGCGCGTAAAGGATTCAAGTTGGGATTTTTGGCGCAATCACCCACAGGCGAACGGTGCGAAGTGAAGTTTGCAAATATCAGTTACAAAACAGAAAAAATTAAAGATCCCTATCTGGGTGAATAGAGTGATGGGTTATACAACTCATGTATCAATGGATGGCATCCTGGTTTTCCAAACAAATTATGTATTTATGGCTGAACAAATAATTACCCCGGAAGAAGTATTGAAGATCATGCTAAAGAAGGATCGGTTTACGGAATGGCTGGGGCTTCAGATCATTGAAATCAGGCTGGGATATTGCAAATTGAAATATCGCATCACTGAAGATATGATGAATGGTTTCGACAGTGTTCACGGAGGTATTTTATTTGCTGCAGCCGATTCTGCCTTTGCTTTCTCATGTAACTCCCATGGCCATCTGACTGTGGCGTTGGATGCTTCGGTTCATTTTACAAAGCCGGCTAAAGTTGGTGAACTGCTGCAGGTGGAGGCTATAGAAGTTTTCCTGGGAAACAAAATCGGAATCTATGATGTACGTACAACAAATGAAAAGGATGAATTGGTCGCTCTGTTCAAGGGAACCGCTTACCGTACATCAACTAAAGTAAGCTAAGGACAGAAAAGGTTTTTTATAATAAATAATGACTAGCGTGTTTTTTCAGCCGGCACAAATTCACTCATGACAGCCCGAACTCAGGAGAATACTTTTCATCGATATCAATCAGTATTTTGGTATACGTGTTTGACTTAACTATCCATTCTTTATTTTCTGATGTTTTTTGGGTAGGATTTTGCGATGGAGAACTGATGGAAATAAAACTTGACAAAAAGACGATAAAAATCCGGAGTATTTTATTGGACATATATTCAATTCATTAGCGGTCGCTAAGATATTTAAATGTTTTGACACCGGAGGATCCAATCACTCGTATTACTTATCCTAAATGGAATGAATAATTGGTAATTTAATAGTCAAAACAGGTATTTGAAACCGATTCTGAAGGATACATTTAAAATACTCAACCGGAAGGAGACCCAAAGACTTTGGGAACTCACGCTGGCGGATGTATTTATCAGCGTTTTGGATATTGTGTTTCTATTCGCTTTGCTGTTTGTGATCAATTTCTATACACAATCCGCTGTGCCGGCTTCAACAAAGTATTTTTCGCCAGCCCTTTTTAATGAACACCCGGTCTTACTCATCATTTTATTTTTAGTCCTGTTTACAATTAAGAATATCCTGGGATTTTTCATTTCAAAAGCGCAGTATAATTATGTTTACGGAGTTGCTTCCCGAATTTCCAGGGATAATTTATTAGAGTATCTGAACGGTCCTTATACCGATTACATATTTGTAGATTCTTCTGTCATGAACAGAAGGATCAGCCAGCAGCCCATCGAATTCTGCCATTATGTTTTGAACGGTTTTCAACAGATATTCAGCCAGACCGTCCTGATCCTGATCACGATCATTGCGGTCGTGATTTTTAATCCTTTATTGTTGCCGCTTCTCATATTGATCCTTGTGCCGCCCGTTTTCCTGATTTCGATTTTCATAAAAAGAAAGCTCCATGAGGGCCGGCTGCGGGGAAAGAAAATGAGCGAAAAATCTATGCAGCATTTGCAGGAAGCTTTGACCGGTTATGTAGAGAGCAACCTGAATTCAAAAAATGAATTTTTTACAAGCCGTTATGACCGTTTCCAGTCTAAACTCAATCATTATCTTTCTGAGCGTTTGATCATACAAAACATGCCAACCCGTTTTATTGAGGTCTTTGCTGTTTTTGGTTTATTTCTTCTTATTCTGCTGAACTTTCTTACTTCTCATCAACATTCGATTCCATTAATAACGCTTGGGGCGCTCATGGTGGCCGCATATAAAGTTATTCCGGGTATTGTTAAAATCACCAATTTGGCGGGCCAGGTTAAAACGTATGCTTATTCTACAAAGGGATTAACGAACGGAGAGAGGTCATCAGCAGAAAGGGATGATATTCCCCCTGCTATTTCTTCTGTTGATTTTGAAAATGTTTATTTCGATTTTGGTGGAAAGAGTATACTCAAATCTTTTTCTTTGACTATGAATAAAGGGGACATGGTCGGGATATCCGGGATATCAGGCAGAGGCAAAACGACACTGGTCAATGTACTATTGGGTTTTTTATCAGCCGATAAAGGGGATATATGTATAAATGGATTGGTTGCAGATGTGGCAACAAGAAAGAAATTCTGGAAGAGAATTTCCTATATCAAACAGCAACATTTTTTTTTGCATGGATCAGTGGCTGAGAATATTACGTTCGAAGAATCAAACTATGACAAAAAAAGACTGAATGATATTTTAATCCTGACAGGTATTGACCGGATCATCCATTTATTTTCCGATGGACTGGATACTATCATAACAGAAAACGGGAAGAATTTAAGCGGGGGACAAAGGCAACGTTTTATTTTGGCCCGCGCCTTATACAAGGATTTTGACCTCCTCGTATTAGACGAGCCATTTAGTGAACTGGATAAGACCGCTGAGGTGGAATTGTTGAAGCAACTACGGATATTGGCGGATATGGGTAAGATTATTCTTTTGATTACGCATAATACGGATGCATTTTCTTTCTGTAATAAGAAAATTCAATTGGATGACATTGAAAAATAAAACGCTGATTATTTTGATTCCCGGCTTTCCCGCCAATGAAGAAGATAGCACCTGCCTGCCCTTTCCCCAGGCCTTTGTCAAACATCTCAAATTATTAAATCCGACACTGAATATTAAAGTGCTGGCATTTCAATACCCTTTTTTTGAAGCTGTGTATGAATGGCATGGGGTTGAAGTGCATTCATTCAATGGGAGAAACAAGGGCGGATTCCGGCGTTTATTATTATGGAGAACAATTTGGCGACGACTGAAAAAAATACTTCAGGAAGAACAGATACTGGGGATTTTAAGTTTTTGGATGGGAGAGACTGCATTGATAGGCAAATATGCCGCAAAGAAATATGGCGTGCGCTCTTTTACCTGGTTGATGGGTCAGGATGCAAGAGAGAATAACCGGTATATTTCTATCACCCGTCCGAAGGCTGAATCACTGATCGCTCTGTCAGACTTTCTTGCAGATGAATATTACAAAAATTATAGAATAAAACCCGCCAACACCATTCCGCCCGGCATTGATGTTGCCTCATTTCCTGCCAAATCGAAGGAGAGAAAAATTGACATTCTGGGTGTTGGCTCGCTCATTCCCCTGAAGCAGTTTGACCAGATTATCAGGCTGGTTGCGGAAATCGTTGACTCTCATCCGGGTGTCAGGGCAGTTATTTGTGGTGAAGGATCGGAGCGGGGGAAACTGCAACAACTCATCCATGATTTTCATCTTAACAATCAAATTGAACTGCGCGGTGAACTGGATCATGATAGTATATTAGATATTATGACAGAGTCCAGAATACTGGTTCATCCCTCCGCCTATGAAGGATTTGGCGTCGTTTTTTTAGAAGCATTATATGCAGGTACCCAGGTTATAAGTTATTGTCAACCGATGCATATACATTTTAATCACCATCACACAGTCAAAACGCAGGAGGAAATGAAAAGAAAACTATTAGAATTGTTAGACAATCGGATGTTGAACCAGGATCCGGTGCTGATTTATCCGATTGAAGAAACCTGCAAAAAAATATTATCCCTTTATAATTGATTGATTACGTCACCCAGACTTTCCGCGATACTCTTAAAACTGAGTTTTTCGCGAAAATATTTTTCGATTCTCTGTCTTTCTTTTTCGATCGGCAGGTTATTCAGATTTTCAAGCAGCAGAGCCAAAGCCTCAACATTTCCTGGTGGAAATAAATACCCGTACTTCCCCTTTTCAGTAATTTTTTCGAATGATGGAATGGTCGTTACAACCGGTATACAACCGCAGGCCATAGCTTCCAGCAACGCATAACCACTGCCTTCGGAAAGGCTGCCGGAGATAAAAAAATTGGCTGCACTAAACCAATACGGCAATTCACGATGATCCACTTTCCCAATCAGTTTTACCGCATCTTCCAGTACAATACTTTGAAGGATTTTATTCTTCACTTCCTCCAACAGATCTTCGTCCTGGTATATCATATACAAACGGGCGTTCGGATGATAGAGACCATATTTTTTAAATGCCTTGAGCACGGTTAAAGGATCCTTATTTTTATTCAGCCTTCCAACCCATAAAAAATTATGTACACCGTACATGCCTACTCTCGACTGGCTTTTCAATTTATCCTTCCTGATAAAATATGTCGAAGCCTCCAGCACCTCCTTACACTTATATGGATTTCTTATGACCTTTTTGTTGATCCATGCGGCCGCATTTTTATAGGAAGTAAAAAGGTATGCATTGATATTTCTGTCAGCTATTTTTTGCAGAAATCCTTTTATTCCTTTGAAGGGTTTTTCCCCGTGGTGCTGAACAATGATCCGGCAGTTTTTTCCCAGTGTCCATTTTAATGACATTAGCTGTAAGGGGAACACCAGGCCCTCTACGAGTACGATGTCGGGATGTTGACTCTTGATATACCGGTGTGTTTTGAATGGGATATGCCAGAACTTGTTCCGGCCTCTGAAAAAAGCATAAACCTTCCCGTTGATATACTCGATGCCATGATAGTCCAGGTGTTTTACGAAAATAAACTGAATGGATTGTTGTATGAAGTCGGCAAAACCCAGCGAAGGAGCATGTTTTTCCAATACCTGGAGGGGTTTATTGAATTCACTATGATGATGATAAACAATATCCACAACTTTAATCATAATGAGATTCATTAATCGTTTCGAAAACTTCTACCGGGAAATGGATATTCGGATTATACTTCCTGATTTCACCAATGAGTCCTGGTAAATTGCCCTCCACGAATTTTGTATTTCCATTGATGTTTACCTGATTATACCGGAAGAGATTCACGGGCAGGCCCCTGAACTGGGAAAGCAACGATTTATCAAATAACCTGATTTGCCCTTTATGAACAATCAGTAATATGTCTTCAGGGTTTGCCCTGAATAAATCACTGATGCGGGAAGATGTATGTTTCATTTTTAGCACAACGATATCTGCATCTTTTTTGGGTTGTAATTTGCCCTTATTTAAATTCCATAATTTGGCGGGAGCCTCGGTGATCATTTCGAGTAATTCATCGTCAGTAACCTGTTGCAGTGTGCGTGCAAGCCTCAGATGTTGCCAGATATTCCATGAACCCGTCAGCGTGGAATCCGATCCAAACACAATGGTTGTGCTGGTTTTCAGGTCATGAATCCGCGCATGATGACCCAGCAATATTTTGTTTGATTCGGGGCACCATACCAGGGCCCTGAAATGTCTGGCCTGTTCGGGATTCATGGACACGCCATGCACACCAATTAAATTTCTTCCCAGCAAATTATATTTTATCAATTTATCAATTTCGTCGGCGGACCGCTTGCTGGTACCTTCTCCTGCGTGTATAACACAATCCTGCCGAAGATGGATTGGATTATTCAGTTTCCACTTCCAGTTTTTTTCGTATTCAACGGAATGCAGATTTTGGGTTTCCTGGAATATATCGATCAATGGGTTTTCGATATCCAGTCTGCTGCCATGATTGACCACTGTAGTGACACCAGCCAGCAGATTTTTATACATACCCCAGGCCGAACGCAGTTTTTTGGGAATCCTTAATATTTCCCTGATGTTTTCTTTGTGGGCTTCATGGATGTGCTTCCCCCATTCAGTATAGTGATCGTAGGTTCTGTTGCCCAATACCGAAAAACAATTAAAATCAAGATGGTCGTGTGAATTGATGAGTCCGGGAATGGCGATGGCGTCGGTAAATTGTATCTGCAGGGGGTCCGAAGAATGCTGTACCTGATCGGTTCCAATACCCATGATCTTTTCTCCGTAAATAGCAATATTTACCGGCTCTTCTGAATGGACGATGGATAAATGATTAAGCAGCACGTTGTTTTCTTAAATGTAATCCGTAAATGACAGGCAGGCCCTTAAAACGTTCGTATACGTCAAGAGCGTTTTTTGCTTCGTAATATGACCTCACGTCCTCATTCACCGTTTTTTCTTCTTCCCGGATCAGTGTGAATCCGGCCTCAAAAAAAGTTTTCTTAATCTTTTCAATTGAATGAATATAATTTTTTACAGACAGGCTCCTGCCCCCATGACTAAAACTTCGTTTGGCGCCATGGGCGAGCAGGGAGGGGTGAAAATCAGTCACTACCAGTTCACCTCCATTTTTCAGAACCCTGGACCATGATGCGATCGCTTCGTCAATATTTTTGATATGAGCGATGGTAAGGGTTGAAATAATCATATCCAGTGAGGAATCCGGAATAGACGTCAACAAATTATCGCTTGTTTTTTGTGTACGGGCGAAAGGAAATTTACTCTTTAGCAGCTCGAGCATAGAGCCCGAAACATCAAAACCCATTAAGTTGGATGGATTTTTTGAGTAGATTTTTTGCCAGTGCCTGCCCGTGCCGCAACCGATGTCCGCTACTTCTTTGTCCCTGAGGTCGATATTTTCAAGGAGTTCCGAAAAGATTCTTTCATCCAGATCAAGCATGAGATTGCCGGGCTGATTATCGTAATTCGCTGACCAGATTTCATACGCCTGTTCCGGAGCCAGCTCAGATTTTGACAGGCCGGTTTTATGCAGAAAGTCTTTGAAGGTTGTGATCATTTTGTTAAGAGATGTTTGGAGTCCGCCATTCTTCTCTATGAGTACGGGATTTCAGCGGAACAGGTTGTATTTCTGCTATTTAATATCCTTTTTTGCAACCAGTTTATAACGGCCGACGTATCCACAAGTGGAGGGGGGCACCAGGCCCCGGGAATTTCTATGACTGGTATTTTATTATTCAATCCGCGAAGTGCCAACGCCAAGTATCGTGTACCCAATTCCATATTGAATATAGCCGCTTCCGTGGAAGGCCAATATCCCTGGGTAATTGTTGACGGAAACCGGGAAATTGATCCATTGGCGAGGATCATGCAGTGGCTGGAAACAGGAAATTACAAATATGTTGGGTTTACGGTCATGCCCGGTCCGCAACTGAAACAGGCGATACCGTTTTCAAAAACAATCAAGGAATATTTTCCTGAGATAAAAATGATCTGGGGCGGCTATTTTCCGACGAATCAGTTCAAGCCTGTTTTACAATCGGGTTATGTGGATTTCGTGATCAACGGGCCTGGCGATCATTGTTTTCCGCAGCTGATCGATGCCCTGGAAAATAACAAGCCGTATGAACTGATCAAAAACCTGATTTATAAGTCCGGCGACCAGATCGTAAAGACCAGAAAGGAGGATCTGATTGAGCAGGACGCACTGCCGGAACTCCCGTATGATAAACTGGCTGAGTTTTATCCGATGGAAAAATACCTTGGAAAAACATATCTAGGGAATAAAACGCTTGCCTATCATTCAAGTATCGGATGTCCTTTTACCTGTTCGTTTTGTGCTGTTGTTCCGACGTATGAAGCCCGCTGGAAGGCAAAATCGGCTCAAAAAGTTTACCGGGATATTAAATACATAAAAGATAAATGGGGTGCCGACGCGATCGAGTTTCATGACAATAATTTTTTCGTCTCCGAGAAGCGCACAGTGGAATTTGCAAAGCTCATATTACCGGAAAAAATGAGCTGGTGGGGTATGGCACGTATCGACACGATGCATAAATTCAAAGATGAGTCCCTGGCGCTGATCAGGGAGGCAGGCTGCAGAATCATTTTTTTTGGCGCAGAAAGCGGTAATAATGCCATCCTGAAACAAATGGATAAGGGCGGTACGCAAAACGGCGATCAGATTGAAGAATTTGCGGCACGCATGAAAAAATTTGACATTATCCCGGAATATTCATTCGTATTGGGTATGCCGGCTCCTACGCCTGCACAGGTTGAGACGCAGATTGATTTTGAAATCAATTTTATCAAAAAGATAAAACGTATTAATCCCGACACTGAAATTATTTTATATACCTACAGCCCGGTGGCTACCGAAGGCTCGGATCTGTACAATGACGCTCTTTCAAAAGGTTTTAAATTTCCCGGAAAAACTGGAAGACTGGATCAGTCCGGCCTGGGAAAATTTTGATCTCCGGAAAAATCCACTGACTCCCTGGCTCACGCCGGGCATGATTGATAAAATCAAAAATTTTGAGACCGTATTAAACGGATATTATCCGACCATCACAGACATTCGCTTAAGCTCGTTCAAAAGGAAGGCCATGCACCTGGTGGCCGGCATCCGGTATAATATTAACGTACACAAATATCCATACGAAATAAAATTATTACATCGATTGTGGAAATACCGCCAGCCTGAAATACAGGGATTTTAATAATGGCAATCCAATCACTATATCAAACTTATAACCGGTTTCTTACTCTGCAAACCGATAAGATCAGCAGTCTGCCGATCGTGATACTGATGCCGCACAGTTCCTGTAACTGCCGTTGTGTAATGTGCGATATCTGGAAAGGAAATCACAATCTCAGGCAACTGAACGAATCGGATATCAGGGGCTTGCTACAAACTTTCAGGAAATATCAGACTCAGCAGGTTGTCATGTCGGGAGGCGAAGCCTTATTGAACCCTCATTTTTTCAGGTTCTGCGAAATATTAAAAACCCAGAATATAAAAGTCACGCTGCTTTCTACCGGCATGACCGTTCAGAAACATGCTGAACTTTTGGTGAAATGGGTGGATGATATCATTGTATCACTGGACGGAGACGAATCATTGCATGACAGGATACGCAACATGCCGGGAGCTTTTAAAAAGTTGAAAGAGGGAATTCAAGCCGTCCGGGCCATCGACCCGCATTTTCAAATTACCGGGAGATCGGTGATTCATCGCCTCAATTTTCGTCACTGGCCCGGGATTATTCGCGCAGCTAAAGAGATCGGTCTGGATTCCATCAGTTTTTTACCTGCCGACGTCAGCAGCACCGCTTTCAACAGAGAGCTAGTTTGGACAGAGGACCGGCAGCATGAGATCATTTTAGAGGAAGCTGAGCTGGAAGAGATGAAAATGATTACCGGCTCGATACTGGAGGATTTCTATGATGAATTTAAAAGCCGGTATATCGTTGAGTCCCCGCAAAAATTTCAAAAGATCTATTATTACTACGCTGCCTATTACGGACTCAATCCCTTCCCCTATAAAAAATGCAATGCGCCCTGGGTATCAACGGTCATCGAAGCAGACGGAACGGTGAGACCCTGTTTTTTCCATAAGGCATATGGAAATATCAAGAACGGATCCCTGGATTCAATTATCAATAGTGAATCTGCGGTTGAATTCAGAAAAAAACTGGATATGGAGAACGACGAGACCTGTCTGAAATGCGTCTGTTCCCTGAATTTAAGACCCTCCGTAAAAATTTAAAAATCATGCGGGAATTAGTTGCCGGGAAAAATGATATCAATATAAAGCCACTGCAATTAATAGGCATCATCGTTATTATTCAACTTGTGATTGCTTTTTTTACTGAGCCGATGATATTTACACATGAAGAAGCCATGTGGCAATATATCGGAAGGAACTGGATCAGAAACGGAATGGTACCATATGCCGGTGGTATTGATAACAAGTCACCCCTGATATTTTTGATATTTGGAATATCGGACCGGTTATTTGGAGTCAATTTTTGGTTTCCACGATTGTTGGGCATACTTGTTCAATCCGGCGGCATTTTTCTTCTATATAAAATTGCGGAAAAGACAATCAGCCACAGGGCAGGTTTATTTGCCATCAGTTTTTATGGTCTGGCTTTGGCATGGCGGACAACCGGCGGAAAATATGTGTCATTTACAGAAACCTATTCTATCGCGTTTATTTTAGGGGCTATTTACACCAGCATGCTTTTTCGTAGTAATCAATATAGTTTTTTCGGTGGTCTGCTGGCGGGTTTTGGATTAGGGTTTCGATTGTCCGCTGCTTTCGGCATCCTTCCTCTGCTTGTCTATAATTTTAACAGAAGCCGTAAAACAGGATTTATTTTTTTACTGGGTATTTTATCTGCTGCCGGCTTTCTCCTGTTATTGGGCCTTTGGGCCGGCATCCATTTGAATGATTATATATTCTATGGATTTACTGACAATTTCGGTCCCGGTAGTCCGACCGGCCATTCCCTTGCATGGGAAGCGCAGGGATTCGCAGATGGATTTTTTTATTCAGAAATTATATTGTTCTACCCGGCGGTTCTGGCGTATTTTTTTATAAAGAGTGAAATGGACTTTTTAAAGGGATGGCTGATGTGTGCGTTTGCCGGCATCGTCATTTTAGGAATATACGCAAGGAATCATTTTAAAGAGCTTCTTCCGGTTATGTCATTAATGTCCGCGTTTGTTGTGGACCGTCTGATCGAAAATGATCATGTGGCTCCCAGGCGTTTTATGCTGGGTATATGGATTTTATTTTTTCCAAAATCATTTGAACCTCTCTTCGCTATCAAGAAGTTTTTCCTGCCGGGGAATCCTTCATCCGTCAATAAAAATTCGCCTGCGTATGAAGATGAAAATAAGAAAAAAGATGTCGGCTTATGGATTCGTAATAATTCAGATATAAAGGAAAAAGTGTTTGTGGCTGGATATGGAGCCCAGATACAGGCATATTCGGAAAGACTATCCCCCAGCGTTTATTTCAACGTAACGCAAACTCCCTTCGCAAAGAAGCGGTTATTTGCTGATCTGCTGACAAATAAACCGGCGCTTCTGGTGATTCCATTGTCGGACAGATACGCGGGAGCTGTGGATGCGGATATACGTTCCTATGTTCAGGGGCTGGTTACAAATAATTATACACTGGATACCTGTTTATATAATTATAATATTTATAAATACAGAACAGTGATCCACTGAAATTTTATCATGTGAAAAAGGTATTGATCACACATTCCTATTTTCTGCGTTTTGATCCGAAACAATGGACCACTGGTAAGCCATATGCGCCGCTGGGTACTCTGTATGCAACTTCCTATTTGAAACAGCATCAGTATGAGGTTGCTTTCTTCGATACGATGTTTTCCAAAGGACCTGAAGAGATCATTCCGGTGATCGAAAAAGTAAAGCCCGATCTTTTCGTAGTCTATGATGACGGCTTCAATTACCTGACAAAGATGTGCCTGGAGAATATGCGCGAAGCGGCTTTTGCTATGATACAATCCGCCAAAAAACGGGGTTGCACCGTCATCGTATCCAGCTCAGATTCTACTGACCGGTTTGAAATGTACCTCAATAAGGGAGCAGATTTTATTTTACTGGGCGAAGCCGAGTTGACCTTACTCGAATTGTCGAACGCACTGGTATCCGGCGCAACCGATTATTTTTCGATTGAGGGTCTCGCTTTCAAACAAAATGATGCCATTGTAAAAACAAAACACAGGAATGTTATAAAGGACCTGGATGCTCTTCCGTTTCCTGCCTGGGATATGATCAACATGGATCCCTACAGGGATATGTGGCTGGCCCATGCAGGTTATTTTTCAATGAATATGGGTACTACCCGCGGCTGCCCTTTTAAATGTAACTGGTGCGCCAAACCGATTTACGGAAACCGGTACAATTCAAGAACTCCCAAAAATGTAATAGCTGAATTGAAATGGCTGAAAAAGCGTTTTGGATTTGATCATATCTGGTTCTGCGATGATATTTTTGGTCTGAAACCCGGTTGGGTACATGAGTTTGCCGACCTGACCGGCAAAGAAGATTTGCATTTCAAATTCAAAATGCAGGGAAGGGTTGACCTGCTATTACAGGAAAATAATATTCTGGATCTGGCAAGAGCCGGATGTGAGAATATCTGGATGGGTGCCGAGAGCGGTTCGCAGAAAATCCTGGATGCGATGGATAAGGGAACGACCGTTCAACAGATATATGAGGCCACGCGTTTGTTAAAGAAATGTGGAATCAAACCCTCGTTCTTTATACAATTTGGTTATCCCGGTGAAACGAAAGAAGATATCGGGAAAACAATATCCATGATCAATGAATTGTTACCCTATGAATTGGGAATCTCTGTTTCATATCCTTTACCGGGCACCGTATTCTTCGAAAAGGTAAAGAATGAACTGGTCAATAAAACAAATTGGAAGGACTCCGACGAACTGGCACTGATGTTCAGCAATACATACCAACCCGCATTTTATAAACAGTTACACCGTTATGTACATAAGAGTTATCGAAAGCATATTGCTTTTGAAAACTTTAGAAAATTATTGGAGCATCCGTTCAGGATCAAAGCAGCCTGGATCAAAAAAGCGTTGTCTGCCATATATTATTTACCGGCTGCCTTTATTGCCAAACAAAAACTTCATCAGTTGGAAAAACCTGTCAGATGAATGAACCGGTAAATCATATCAATGAGCAGCAGGTGGCACTGGCGTTTACGGGTCAGTCGGCCATTTTTGATCAGTTGTATGCGACCAACGGAATCGTGGCCTATAAGCGGGAAAGAGTCAGGCAATTCCTCTTAAAGTATTTACGTCCGGGTAGCCGTATTCTTGAATTGAATGCAGGAACAGGGGATGATGCTATCTTTCTGGCAAAACAAGGACATCATGTGCACGCAACAGATATTTCTACCGGGATGCAGGCCAGACTAAAGGAGAAGGTATTATCCCAGGGAATGAACGCTTTCGTGAGTCAGGAGCTTTGTTCTTATACTTCTTTGGAAAAGCTAACGGACAAGGGCCCCTTTGATTGCATATTTTCGAATTTCGCCGGGTTGAATTGCACGGGTGATCTGCATAAGGTTTTAGCCAGTTTCGATTTCCTGCTAAAACCCGGTGGAACCGTTGTACTGGTCGTACTGCCGCGATTTTGTCTCTGGGAAACCCTGTTGATGTTCAAGGGCAAATTTAAAACAGCCAGCCGGCGTTTTTTTAGTTCCGGGGGAAGAAAGGCAAAAATTGATGGTGCTTCTTTTACCTGTTGGTATTATTCACCCGGTTTTATCAGACGCGCTTTAAAAAAGGAATTTGAATTAAAGGAATTGGAAGGGTTATGCACCATTGTGCCGCCTTCGTATATCGAAAATTTCCCCGAAAAATTCCCTGGAATGTACGGCTGGTTATGTAGAATGGAAAACAGGCTGAAGGGTAGATGGCCCTGGAAGTATATCGGCGATTATTACATTATTTCGCTACAGAAAGTTCACAGCGTTTGAATATTTCTGAAAGGCTGTTTTCGTAAGACTCAAGTATTTTTTTCTGGAAAATTTCAGGACTTGGTTTTGAAAAATGCTTGCCAACATGCATACTCATCAGCATGCCTTTGTTGTCTGTTTTATTCGCCTTCGATTTTGCATTCCAGCTTTTTGCTGTCATGTTCATTAAAAAATTATCCAGGGAATCACCAAGCTTGTTATTAAGCGATCTTTCTGTCAGGGATTTAATCCATGACTTTCCGGTTTTCTTCACAGGGGGAGTATGCAAAAATTTGTTTGGGAAGAAAACACTGGCCCAGCTGTTTGCCTTGAAGAATTGATCGAAAATCCCATTATCCCGCAGCGGCAGAACAGTAGCGACTTCCATGGCGGTATAAATGTTTTTTTCCATGATCCCCGGATCTTTTTCGTCGATAAAATAATTCATGCAGAAATAACTCTGCTTGTGAACGATAAATGTGAGTTTTTTGAAAATATGTAAAAGTGTTCTGGCAATCCATAACCTGTTTGCCTGTGTAATGATAAAGAAATCAATATCTGACTGTTCGTCTGCGAAATATTTTGACAATGAACCTGAAACAGCAACACCTCTTACAAAGGGGAAGGCAGATATAATGGTAGCCGCTTTTTCGGCTTTTTTGAGCATTGATATCGCCTTTTCGTTACCTCTGAACCGGCGGATGGCCAGTTTAAAGTCGTTTTGCAGACTGTAAAACTCTGCCATTTTATAAACGGCTGAGTCCTTCAGGAGATTGGTTAACGCCTGTTCGAACTCACGATAATCATTGCAGTGCCCCAGGAAAAGGAATATTTCATTCTTTTTTAGGGGATAGTCAAACATATTGAAATAAGCGAGGGTGGCCAGTATGTCTTTTCTGATGTTAAAATATTTCATTTACATATTACTTAACAGCCATGAAGAGATCCACTATATTAGTACGTCAATTTGCCGCCAGGGTTGCATGTTTTAAAGGATAATAAGGCTGCTTATTCAGGTAACAGGCCAGGAAATAGTATTCATAATGGTTAACAATTTTCTCCCAGGTAAACTCGCTTGCAATCTTCACATAGTTGTCCTCGATCTGTATTTCATCGGGCAGGTGATTTGACTGGATGATGTTGAAAACATCATTGGCGTCGTTAAACCGAAGAGCATTTCCTTTTATGATGGCTTCGTTAAAAACGTTATTGTGAATGGCAATGGGCGCTTTTGCGGCCATGGCATCCAACAGGGAAGGATTCGTGCCACCGACACTATGCCCGTGGAAATATAATCTGCAAAAGGCTGTCAGGGTCTGCACCTTTATTTCATTAAACAGGCCGCCCAGGAATATGATTCGTTCATCTGATTTATATTTTGCCTTTAATGATTTACCATACCGGTTGGTAGTGTTTCCTATTACAACAAACCGGGTTTTGGAATGCGTCATCGTATAACCATCCAAAATCATCTCAATATTATTTTCAGGTTCCATTCTGGCCATTAACAGGTAGTACTGATTTTTCTCCAGCTTATATTCTTTCAGAAGGCTTTCTTCGGCCACCGGGTAAATCCCGGCGCCATACGCGATGTATTTGCATTTCACATTGTATTTACTATCCAGATATTCTTTGATTACCTGGGAATCTGCTATATGAAAGTTGCTCGCCTGAATAGCCCATTTTTCAGCTTTTTGTAAAAAGGTTTTTACAGGGGCCGGATATTTGCTCCGTTTCCATTCCATGCCATCCATATTCGTAATAATGATGGCATTTTTGGGATACAGGAATCCCCAGACAGAACTGCTGGTATATCCCAGCACCAGGATGATATCATATTCTCTCTTTCGGGCATCCAGAATGCAATTCAGATCATAGATAAACTGTCCGGCAGTACCGATCAGGTATTCGGGATCGTAGCAGTGTATGATGTGAACACCATGCCATTTTTTTTCAGTGTACGGATGTTTACTTGAATTGTAAACTGTCACATCATGGCCCTTTTGAACGAGCCCCCGGGACAAATGGCCGGCTATATGTTCGAATCCGCCGTAGTTATTTGGCACACCTCTGGTTCCGAGTATTGCAATTCTTAACCCCATTAGTTATTTATTATTTGTTTATATCCTTCTGCAGTATGCTGACCAGCCAGGTTCCATGTATATGAATAGGCAATTTTTGACCGGAGTATTTCATCTGTTGGTAATGTTTTAAACCAGGCATAGAACGGCCTGCCGTAAACCCTTTATAGTTGGTACGTTTTATAGGAAATAGGGTTGCGTTCCGCCTATCTACCGTTTTGGCCAACAAGCCATTCTGAAACCTTCACCGTTTTATATTCTTTACATTTGAATAACTGATTTCTGCCATGAAAAAATATTTCGCACTGATTATTTCGATCTGCCTTTCTGTCCATATGTCTGCTCAAAATGCCCAGGCCCTGGTTGCGGCGGAGAAAGCATTTGAAAAATCCTGTCTTGAATCAGGTATACGGAATGGATTCCTGGCAAATGTTGACAGTAACGGAATTGACTTTTCAGAAAAGGGACCGGTCGATGCGAAACAATTCTGGAGATCCTTACCGGCTTTTGACGGCATTTTTTCCTGGTCGCCTGCTTATTCGGAATTATCCATTTCCGGCGACTGGGGATATACCACCGGAAATTATGAACACCGGCCAAAAACGCTGAAGGATCCACCGGATGAATGTGGCCAGTATACAACGCTCTGGGGAAAAAATGATCAGGGCGAATGGAAATATCTGATAGATATCGGAAATGCCCATGATTGTGCGCCGTTGGATAAAAATGCAAAGATCATCTCGATAGAAAAATACAGCGCCGGTCAACTGGCCAGTCAGGAAAAATTATCCGGAAAGGAAAAAGAATTTATTGTTGCTCTTGGTCAGAATATGAGGGATGCTTATTTGAAATACGGCAGTTCAAAATATATTTTAAACATGCCACAACATCATCCGGTAACATCCCGCGACAGTGCGGTCATACTGTTGAATAAAATGGGTACCATTCCGAAATATCATCTGGCCGGTATAAAAATTTCCCCGGGAAAAGATATGGCGGCAGCCTATGGAACATTTGACGCAGGAGGCAAAACGGGCAGTTATGTACGTATCTGGCGCCACGAAAAAACGGGGTGGAAGATTGCGCTGGAAGTGGTTAGGGGATGATTTGTCGTACATCGTTGATCGTTTGATCGATGACCGATGACCGATGACCGTGATCACTTCCAGTCTTCCAGTCTTCCAGTCTTCCACACTTTACTCCGTTCTAAGACTAATGACCGGCTTGACAAACGCCGCTTTGATCGCCTGAAAACTTACTGTCAGGAGCGTGATGACAAGTGTAATCACTCCGGCGAAAATAAAAACCCACCATTCCATCGGCGTCCGGTATGCAAAGTCACGGGCCCAGGCGTTCATGGCCCACCAGGCAATCGGACTTGCGATGATCATGGCCAATATGACAAGTGTGATGAATTCTCCGGACAATAATGTAAAAAGTGAAACCACTGTGGCGCCCAGCACTTTCCGGATGCCTATCTCTTTGGTTCTTTGTTCGGCGGTGAACATCGCCAGACCCAACAATCCGATACAGGAAATGAAGATCGCAAGCACCGCAAAATAATTGGAAAGACGGCTTACAATTTCTTCACTCTTATACAGTTTCTGATATTCTTCATCTGAGAAAGAAAAAGTAAATGGAAATTGCGGGTTCAGTGTTTTGCATATTTTTTCCAGGCCATCGATAGCCTGCCTGGTCTGACCGGGATTCGTACGCACCAGGATGGTTCTTCCATTATCTGTTTCCCCTGCATGTACAATGAGTGGTTTTATCGGATCGTGCAGCGACGTAAAATGGAAATCTTTCAATACGCCGACGATCATTCCTTTCTGATCCCAAAGAGATAAATTCCTTCCAATGGGATTTTTATAATTCAATAATTTCAGCGCTTCTTCATTTACGAGATAGGCCGACGAATCGCCGGCATATTCTTTTGAAAAATCACGACCTTCCAGAAGCTGCAGATTCATGGTTTTTATGAAATCATAACCGGCTGAAATGGTTGTAAACATAGGCGATGTGTTCGGATCTTTTCCATCCCAAACCACCGATGCCGTTGCATTGTCAATAGACGTGGGTTCATCCGAAACCCTTGAAACAGACTTTATGCCGGCGGTCTTCATGGCTTCCTGTTTGAAAAGATTATAATGTTCCGACAGATCACCTTCCATGGGTATATATAACAGATTCTCCCGGTCATAACCCAGATTTAAATGTTCTACATAGCTCACTTGTTTTGAAATATAAATGGTACTAATGATCAGGATAATGGAAAGGACGAATTGAAAAACAACAAGGCCCTTTCTGAAAAAAATATTATCCTTTCTGAATTTCATCGGGCCCTTTAAAACCTGTACAGGATTAAAGGATGAAAGAAAGAGTGCAGGGATAACTTCCGGAAACCAATCCGATTGCCAGGGTTAAGCCGGCAAGGAATAACCAGTACCCGTAATTTGTAAATGGAATGATAATTTGTTTGCCCGTCAGTTGATTGAATAATGGAAGAAAAATATCTGTCAGGAAGATGGAAAGTAATACAGAGAGGAATGTTATTAAAATGGCTTCTCCCAGGAATTGTCGAATGAGAGAGCCTCTGATGGCTCCTGAAACTTTACGGATACCAATTTCTTTGCTTCTTCTGACGGACCGGGCCGTGGTCAGGTTCATAAAATTGATACAGGCAATTAATATGATAAAAAGAGCAACCAGGCTGAAAAGCCATACATATTGAATCCGTCCTCCTTCAAACTGTCCGTTTACAAAATTGGAATGCAGGTATGTGTCTCCAAATCGCTGCATATCCAGTTCAACCCTGAAACTCGCCGACTGACTCTTATTGTAGGCATCCAGAAACCGTGTTAGTTTCTTTTTTACCAATCCGGGATTAGCATCCCCGCGCAGCATGACATAAGTCTGGGGACTATTATTTCGCCAGTCTTTCAACCATTCATTATCTTCTACCAGGGCCGTCCAGTTGAGAAGGAAATCAAATTTTTGCCAAACATTTGCAGGAAGATCTGCGAAAACGGCGGAAACAGTAAAATCCTTTCTGTTTTTATACCGGATGGTTTTGCCCATAGCGTCTGATACGCTTCCGAAAAATGCAATGGCCATCTTTTGCGATATGGCAATACTCAGCGGTGAATTCAGTGCTGTTTCAGGATTTCCCTCCAATAACGGATAGCTGAACATCTTAAAATAATCCTTATCTGACCATGCTCCATCCTGTTCTAAAATCTTATCCCTGGTTTCAAAAGTAGTTTTGAAACTGTGCATATAGCCAACAGCATTTTCTATTTCAGGAATCTTTTTCTTTAATTCGGCCGCCAGCAATCCCGGTGTGTAATATCCTGCATTTATTTTATTGTCGACATATTGTCGTTCGTACAGAATATACAGGCGGTTGCCATTCACCTGGGCATTGTCGATACTGCGTTCGTCTCTTACCCATAATAAAATCAGCAGGCCACAGGTAATACCAAATGCAAGACCCGTCAGGTTTATAAATGAGAAAACTTTGCTATTTCTGAAATTTCGCCAGGCGACATGAAAGTAGTTTCTCAGCATAACCCCGTTAATATGTTATACTTCCGCATCCAAGAAAATGCCGGAATATAATTAGCCTGCTAATCAATGATTTAAAAACAAGGCAGGGAGAGGATTGACCGTTTTCGATACAAAGGCTGTTCATTATTTCGCAGACTTGTTTCGTCCGCTAAAAAACAATACGGGTGGTTACGTCCTGAAAAAGGTTGGCAGTTTTGGATTCCTTAGAATCTGATTATTTGCCGGTCGGCTGATTTACTTTTTGATTGGGAATTTTTTGAACATGGCGGGCACAATTTCATTGATGGTTGGTCTCACACCCTTCCTGTCTCTTTCGTCTACCTTTCCCTGCGCATTTGTGCGCCAGATAATCTTATTCGTTTTTCTATCGATCATGTCGATTAACAATGTACCGTCGCGGAACGTGGTTACTTTCATGGATCCTTCATAATATTCCGGATTGTAGTAAGCCGTTGAAGCAGGAACATAATAATACATATTATACTGGCCCGGAGCAGCGCCGGGATTTGAGTTCGGTGCATATACCGGTGGTGGGGCATCGCCGAGCTGATAGGTCTTGGTCAATACGAGTGAATAGGTAAATAAACAATCCGGAGTCAATGAATCGAATTTCATCCCCCGCATATTTAACTGCTGGCTGACTGCCTGAGCCAAAGCGGATTCCACTGTTTTCTTACTTGCCAGGCTTGTGAAAGCGGTGTCTTTTGTCGGGAGCCAGGCATAGGTTTTATAATTATTAAAATCTACACCCGGTGTTTTTTCAGACTGATAGAGATTTGCCGTTGGGGAAAAACAGGCAACAAGTGCGAGCATGGATGCGCATATCAGCAGGCTGGTTCTTTTCATGCCCGAATGTACATTTCTTCGCTTGATTTACAAGTTTGTTGATTTTTTACCAGTATTCGTGCAAATAACTACCGGTTCGTTCATTGAACTCAATAATAAACAATAAAAGCCGCAAAAGGTTCGTGTGGGACTTCTCGTAAAACTCCGGGCAATATGTCGTAAACCCGATGCATTGTTTTTATAAATGGTTGGGAAGAAAAAATTTAGGATTTTATTTTGCGAATACTACTGTCCGATGAAAATGTTTCAAATACTTTTGGGGGCAACCGATCGTTCATATGCACGTATATCAGGTAGCAGCCCGCCTGGCACCTAATACGCATCGCTTAACAAGCAAATAACAATGTTCTGATGAAGTTAAAATTGTTGCTGGCATTACCGCTTTTTCTTTTTCTTCAAAATGAGTGGCATAATAATCTGGAAGAGGCGAAGAATATCGCGCAAAAGGAACACAAATTTATTTTATTGAACTTCTCGGGTTCTGACTGGTGTGGCCCCTGTATCAGAATGCGAAAAGAATTTTTTGAATCCGTAGTCTTTAAAGAAATGGCGGATACTGAACTGATTCTTGTAAATGCAGATTTCCCGAGGAATAAGAAAAATCAGCCTTCTGCAGCCCAGCAAAAAATAAATGATGAAATGGCTGACAAATATAATTCGCAGGGCAAATTTCCTTATACTTTATTGCTGGACCCCAACGGGAAAGTGCTGCAGACCTGGGAAGGATTTCCGGAAGAATCAGTAGAATCTTTTACAGTAGAAATCAGAAATGCCATGTATACCGTGAGACAATAATGACAGAAGCCACCACATATCACAAGAATTTGAAATTAATGGGCAACCATTTTCAAATCAGCGCTGTGGCTGAGGAGGAGGAATGGGCCTATGCGTGCATTGATGCGGGCATACTTGAAATTCAACGGATCGAAAAATTGCTGACTACGTTTAGCGAAGAAAGTGAAACGGCACTGATCAATCGAAACGCGGGTATTAAACCGGTATCTGTGAGTAAGGAAACATTTGATATCATCGAACGCTCGATCCGGATATCCCGTATTACGCAGGGCGCCTTCGATATTACGTATGGTTCCGTTGATAAGCAATTATGGAATTTTGACACCAATCTTCATTCACTTCCCGACAAGGAGACGGCCAAAAAAATGGCCAGGTTAATTGATTACCGGAATATCATCCTGGATGATTCGAATTATACCGTCATGCTGAAAAAACCGGGTATGCGTATTGGTTTTGGAGGAATCGGAAAAGGCTATGCAGCAGAACGGGCAAAAATGGTTATGAAGGAAAAGGGCGTTCAGAGCGGGGTTGTGAATGCTGCAGGTGATATGACCGCCTGGGGGCTTCAACCTAACGGTAAACAATGGACAATTGGCATCGCAGACCCCAATTCCAAAGACAAGATTTTTTCTTTTATGAATATTACCGACATGGCTGTGGCCACGTCCGGTAATTATGAAAAATATATAGTGATCGATGGTAAGAAGTATTCACATACAATCAATCCAAAAACAGGACTTCCGATCAGAGGAATAAAAAGTGTCACGATCATCAGCCAGAATGCTGAAGTTGCCGATGCTATGGCAACACCGGTTATGATCATGGGAATTATACCCGGACTGACCATGATCAATCAAATGAAAGGCATCGAAGCCATTATTGTTGATGATAATGATAAAGTATATGCATCCGGTAATATCCATTTCAATTGAATTTTAAAATCAGGCTATGTTAAAATACGGGCTCCTTTTATTTACGGTATTAGCGATTGCTTCCTGTTCACATGTAAAAGAATATCAGAAAAGCAGGATCAATGATTCCGAAATGTCTCTTTCAAGCAGGCACGTAGAAAAAAATGAACTCAGTGCAGAGTCCTATCGCGAAGGCTCTTCCGGCGCCAATGGTGGCAAAACGGGCGGTGGTTGTGGCTGCAATTAAGATCTAATAAGTAAAACAAAACATGAGAAAGCTCTCCCTTTCAGTAATCGGTATGTATCTGATGATGGCGCAGGCATTTTCACAGACAAATACAACAGACAGCTCTGGTTACAAGCCAAAAAAATTAAAACTTGATGAGATCAATCTGGTATCGAGTTATTACGACCAGACCGCCAATAAATCGGCTGTAATGGGCGGAAGAACGGACGACAAGGGTATTGCAGACGTAACGGATTTTGCCAATGGAATCGACGTGACATTTATAGGCTGGGATAAAAAGCAAAGGAAAAACACACTTGCTGTAGGTATGGGTATCGATTATCATACAGCCGCATCACAAGCTTATATCGATTCCAATGGAACTTTCCGGAACAATGGAACCAGAATCTACCCAACGCTGAGCTGGTCAAGAGAAAATGATAAGAAAGGAACATCTTTCGGGTTGGGTGCTTATTATTCAGCGGAAAGCAATTATTATTATTCCTTCGGGCTCAATGGGTCCGTTTCGAAGAAAAATAAAAATAACGGCGAATTCAGTCTGAAAGTAACCAGCTTTTTTGACCAGATTAAAATGATATATCCGACAGAATTCATACCGGTCACAAAAGCACCACCGGTGGATAGCACCTTACAACTACATTATATTACAACAGCCAGTGGACGATCGGAATTGGTGAACTCCGGTGGACAGGTGGTCGGAAGATCAAAAGCTCCTGATGTTCCCTCCAAACCAAGAAATACACTAACGGCTTCCCTTTCCTTCTCTCAGATCATCAATCAAAGAATGCAGGGAAGTATTGAATTGGATATGGTGTACCAGAATGGTTACCTGGGATTACCTTTTCATCGTGTTTATTATAATACAGGAAAGGATACAATTGAAAATCTGCCTTCCCAACGATTTAAATTGCCGATTGGTTTCAGACTGAATTATTTCCTGGGCGACAGGATTATCATCCGGTCTTATTATAGATTTTATGCGGACAGCTGGGGACTCATGTCCAATACTTTCAACCTGGAAACACCTATTAAAATAACACCATTCGTTTCCATATCTCCTTTTTACAGATTTTATATGCAAACGGCTGCGAGATATTTTGCGCCCTATGCTGTTCACACGGAAAACGAACAATACTTTACGAGCAACTATGCATTGGCGTCATTCAATAGTAATTTATTTGGCGCAGGTCTCCGGCTTGCACCGCCGCGGGGTGTTTTTACAAACAGTCTTAGAGTTCTGGAACTGAGGTACAGCCATTATACACAAACCACCGATCTGAATGCCAATATCATTTCGTTGAATCTGACATTTAAATAAAATTTACAGAAATCTGTTGCGATATTTGAGTATGATTCGAAAAATATTCATTGGGTTAATTATTATTTTTATTTTAATGCAATTTATCAGACCACCACGCAATAATGGTGTTGAGGACGGCCCGGCGGATCTGATGCATACAGTTCACACCCCCGATTCAATTGCACATATACTAAAAACCTCTTGTTATGACTGCCATTCCAATCATACTGAATATCCCTGGTATGTAAATATCAATCCGGTGGGATTATGGCTGAGAAGTCATATTAATGATGGCAAGCGCGCCATTAATTTTTCTGATCTTTCAGGGTTCAGCAAAAAGAAACTGGATCACCGCATGGGTGATATTGCAGAGGAAGTAGAGAAGGGTGATATGCCCCTCGGTACATATACATTTATTCACAGATATGCCAAACTGGACAGTGGCCAGGTAAAATTGATAAAAGACTGGACAATGACTGCACGTACAGAAATTGGTTATAAGGAATAATCACCGGGCTCATTCAACCTTATATTCCGCAACGCCACTATTGTTCACACCTGTTTTTTTTGCTATCGCCCGAATCGTTTGTCCTTTTTTTACGGGTATCGGTGTTTTGTATAAATTGCCGGCGTAAAATGAAGGGATCGAATCATTCTGTGTATAATATATGGAAGCATCTGCTGTTTTACTCTCTATAATTAATTTTCCATCTTTTATTGAAAATTCCGGACGGCCAATAGTGTTCACATACGTGGCCGTACGCTGATCATGGATGGGTCCCTGCCAGTTTAAACCAAATCCGAAATCATATAGATTGCCTGATTCATCTTTAAAGGCCTGCATATCATGCGGAACATCTTCATATTGATCTTCCACGGTTTCCATGTTGGCCGGCATCTGCACAGGCAATAAACCGGAAGGCTCTGTTGCACCGGTCAGTATATCCAGAATTGCCTGGTTTTGAATTCCAAAACTCGCCACGATCGCGTCTGCCTGTGGTTCGAATTCCGAAAGCACCGCTGGTTTGGACAAGGCGATCGATACGATCACGGGTTTACCCGGCATTTGTTTTTTTGTTTCCAGGATGGCCTGCAGATTACTGATATTATTTGCAATGATGAATTTTCCCTTGTACGAACGATTATTTATTTCCGGTTCAACCGGATCACCCGCTGCCATACTATGGGCTCTCGCATTTTTTGCGACATACGTATTATACTGAAGTGAGATGGGTAAATAACCATTGCCCTGTTTGGCAAGGTCATTCAAATCGTATCCTGGTCCGGTATCAGGGCTTCGAACGAACACAATCGCCAGATCTGCTTTCGACGGATCGGTCGTTGTATTGAAATATTTTTTTACAAGATCCATACTCACCGGGTCTTCCCATTTTTCGGGGGTAACCGTTCCAGCATAGTCTTTTTTGGCCGCTGTGTAAAGTTTTGGGATATATACTGTGATATTTTTTTTCAGTGGCAATACATGATTTTTATTTTTCAGAAGCACGACTGATTTTAATTGTGCTTCATAACCTGCTTTCATAAATTCAGGATTTCCAACCGTTTTGATGGATTGCTCCACGTTGAGATAGGGATTTTCAAAGAGTCCCAGTCGAAAAATATTCCTTAATAATCTCAGGGCTGACAATTCAAAACGTGCACGCATAAATTTTTCGCCGTGTTCCTTCACACCCATATTGTATGCTTCTATGACCGGGCCTGCAATATTATTTCCACCAAACTGATCAGCACCTGCCATTAAAACCTTATAATGTCTTTCTGCTATTGTTTTGGATTCCATGCCCCAGCTTTTTCCGGCAAAAATATCCGGCGTTTTCCCCTCGTCAGCGGTCACAAGCCAGTCCGTGCATACGACGCCGTCGTAGTGATATTTTCCTCTTAACAGATCTGTAATCAGATAGCTGCTGTAACCATTCCCGACATTTTCAAAATTCTTCTGATCCCTGTCATATGATATCGTATAGTAAGGCATTACGGAAGCTGCTGTTTTTGTTTTTCCTGAAAGTTTCAGCGCGCCATCCACAAACGGAACCAGTTGTTCATCCAGATTATTTCCGGGGTACACAGCAAATTTTCCATAGGCAAAATGAGCATCGCGACCACCTTCTTCCGGTCCGCCGCCCGGCCAGTGCTTGATCATGGCATTCACACTTTCATAACCCCAGCCATCATGGATTTCCGAAGCGCCATAAGAAGTCTGAAATCCATCGACATAGCCGCGTGCCATGTCTTCGGAAAGTTTCGGGTCTTCCCCAAAAGTCCCGTTGATCCTTACCCATCTGGGTTCTGTACCGAGATCTATTTGTGGTGACAGAGCCGTGGTGATACCCAACGCTCTGTATTCCTTCGCAGCGATATTTCCGAAATGTTCAACTAATTTTGGATCGAAAGTAGCCGCGAGGCCAAGGGGCTCAGGCCAGAGAGATATTTTTCCACCAGCTCCTGCATCATATTCTGTTGTTGCGGTGGCCGTGTTTCGGGGATCGGAACTATTGTTAGCGGGAATTCCGAATCCGATTCCCTCCACGAGTGACTGAACATGATTATTCCATTTGGCAGCTACTTCAGGCGAGGCCACCGTCGTAATCAGTATATGCCGCAGATTATCTTTTTGTAAGAATTCCAGTTGAGCATCTGTCAGATCAGAAGGTTGAGCACCGCTTTCTGCAAATGTTTTTCCATTATACGTTCCCATTCCCAATCCCCTGGCACCCGCCGGAATGGCCTGGTGCCGGCTGTATAACATCAGCCCGGCAATCTGATCGATCGACATCAGTGAAGCGAGGTTTTTAGCACGATCATCTACCGGGAGACGCCAGTCTTCGTAAGGATCCAGCTTCCCGTTTTTATTTAAATCCTTAAAGGAAAATCCATTCGCCTCTATGATTTTTATACCAGATTCTGTAGTATATCCAAGGACCGGACCTCCTGCAGGATTTTTTACATATACAATATGTTCATCTCCGGAACCACCTGTGATTCGAATGCTCTCCGGCGTTTTATAACCCAGTATCAATATAACAGTTAATATCAGGCCTGTTGTTAATATGCGAATCGAATGCCGGCGAAGCAGAGTTAAAAGTTTCATATGACTTTATGGCGTGTAAAAAATAAAGAGATTCGGTGTATTAAGGTAAAGATTATTTAATGAAATTTATTTATCAAATTACTTTGCCTTCCGATATTTGAATAGTAAAAAGAATGAGTTTATGGTCAATCAGAAAATACAATTTGAGAAAGCTGAAAAATTCAGGGCCCAGCATCTCGATGAAAAATTATTGATATTGCCGAATATCTGGGATGCACTGGGTGCAAAACTAATTCAGCAGATTGGTTTTCCTTCGGTGGCAACAGCCAGTGTGGCTACCGCACTTTCCAATGGATATCCGGATGGTGAGCATATCCCTTTCGCAGAATTACTAACCGTTGTGCACAAGATTTCTTCCGCCATTGATTTGCCCCTGACCGTGGATATCGAAAGGGGATTTGCTGACACCATCCCACAGCTAAAAGAAAATATTCGGCTGTTGATAGAACATGGTGCCATCGGAATAAATATTGAAGATTCATATCCTGATCATACAGGATTAAATAGTATCGAAGATCAATGCAGGAAAATTGAAGCCATCCGGGAGACAGCCATCCAGTGTGGCGTTCCCATGGTAATCAATGCAAGGACGGATATTTTTTTTCTGAAGATCGAAAATGATCCTATGACTCAGGCGATTCAAAGAGCCCGGGCATTTAAAAAATCCGGTGCAGACTGTGTATATCCGATTTTGATAAATAAATATGACGATATCAGCCGATTTGTAGAGGAAGTGGAGATGCCAGTGAACGTCGTGCTGCTGAAACCGATCTCGGATCTGCAGTATCTTGAAAAAATAGGCGTTGCCCGCGTAAGCGTAGGGCCTAATTTACTGAACCATGTTCTTACCATCATGAAGACGGTAGCCGAGGGATTAAAGAGATATGATTCATCCGCTTTTTTTGCACGCGATCTGTTGCCAAGGGAATATCTGAATCAATTAGTTTAATTACTCCGACCGGAGACTCGTGACCGGATTAGCGACAGCCGCTTTGATCGCCTGGAAACTAACCGTTATCAGGGCAATAATAATCGAAGCCAGTCCGCCTATTATGAAAATCCACCAGCTTAACTCAATTCTGAAAGGGTAATTCTGCAGCCACTGATGCATGAAATACCAGGTCAGCGGAGTCGTGATGGCAAATGCAATAGCTATCAGCAGGACGAATTCCTTTGAAAAAAGATAAACAATATGGGCACCCGTTGCACCCAGCACTTTTCTGATGCCAACTTCCTTTATTCGCTGAACAGCCATGAAAGAAGCCAGCCCGTACAAACCCAAACAGCTCAGAAAAATAGCGATCATGGCAAATAATTTATATACATGTCCCAGTCGGTTTTCCTGCTTATAAAAGCTTTCTACTTTTTCATCCAGGAATTTATATTCGAAAACAAAATCCGGAAAGATTTCATTCCATTTTTTCTCAATCAGTCCCATGGATCCTTTTAAATCTTTTGAATCCAGTTTTATGGACGCCTCGGAATAATCCCGTTTGGAACTGGCGATAATTAATGGAGCCAGGTCATCCCGGAAAGAACGGGTATTAAAATCTTTCAACACACCGACAATGGGACCTCTTGCGTGGCCCCCAAGCAAAATTTCCTTATTCAGGGCCATCCGGGGATCTTTTACACCCAGATTTCTCAGGACCATTTCATTCACCAAAAATTCATTGATGGTGTCTGATGGATTTAGATTCCTTCCCGCAACGAGCGGCAACCTGAAACCGGGAACATACTCATTATCCGCGTTTTTGATTATGGAATAAAAATCCGTTTGTTTGACCGCATGATCGTATGTGATATTTGTCCACCAATCATTGTTGTCCTCAACAGGTGTATTTGAATTAAAACTTACCGTTTGCACACCGTTGATGGCTTTTAACTGTTTTTTCAGGAAGTCGAGTTTTGTATTGGATATACTATCGCCAGGAACAGGAATATCTACAATAGCATTTTTATCGAAACCCAGCGGCTGACTGGTAAAAAATGTCATTTGTCTGGCAATGACCAGCGTGGCGATGATCAGGGACTGAGCAATAATAAACTGGAACACCACCAGACCCCTCCTCAGCGTAAAGCCCTTTGATGCTTTTGCAGTCAGTTTGCTTTTAAGGGCATTTATCGGATTAAATCCCGAAAGGACGATGGACGGATAAAAGCCAGCTAAAAGGGTTACCGAAACCGCTATGATTATCAGAAATAATAAAATGGCATATCCGATTTCACGGTTGATCCCGATGGATAATTCCAGCAGGCCGTTGATATACGGTAAAACCAGGATTGCAAGAATCAGTGAAAGAACGATAGATGCCGATACAATTAAAAAAGTTTCAGAGAGGAACTGTAATTTCAGCTGCCATTTGTTACTCCCCAGCACTTTCCTGACACCCACTTCTTTTGCACGATTCACTGCCTGAGCGGTGGAAAGATTTATAAAATTCACACAGGCTATTAAGAGGATAAAAGCACCGATCATCCACAGGCCATTGATTAATTTCCGGCTGATGGTCTTACCACTATAATCTCCCGATTGTGTATCAAAGTGAACGTCGTTCAATGACTGCGCCGTCTGTACGTCTTTGTTATCCGGCGATTTAACTTTTTTTGAATAGGCAATCAACTGGCTATTGAATTCGGATCCGGAAGCATTCGGTGACAATAGAACATAACAGCCGTTGCTTGAGTTGGTGCCGTCGAAGTCTGTTGAATGTAGAAAGCGATTTGTAAAACCAGTACCATATGAAATAACCACTTTCAGGGGAAAACCTGTATTTACCGGTATATCCGCGAGGACACCGTTTACTTTTACGGTATATGAATTATTTATCCTGATTGTTTTGCCAATGGCATCCTTCCAGTTACCAAAATATTTCTCAGCGATTGACTTTGTGACCAGGGCATTATTCGGGTCAGCCAGCGTTTCGTAAGCTCCCGACAACAAGGGGAAATCGAAAATTTTAAAGAAAGAAGGAGTAACATAAAAAACACCATGTTCTTCCTTGAATTTTTTTGATCCATTGTTATCCGCCCCGGGAATATTCATTTGAACATCATTGTCCGAATAAATGGGTGCGGTTTGTTCTATCTGCTTAAAAGAGGATTTAATGGCATTCGGGAATCCAAAGGGAACGCCTCGCCCATAAAAAATTTCCTTGCTATCTGCATGATGATATTCAGTCAGAATTCTATAAATGCGGTTTTTATTTTTATGAAAATGATCGAAGCTGGATTCAAAACTGATTACGAGAAAAATCAGGAGACAAATCGCGATGCCCATCGAAAGTCCCAGGATATTGATAATGGTATATCCCTTGTTTCTTTTGAGATTTCTAAAACTGATTCGGAAGTAATTCTTTAGCATTTGAAGGCATTTTGTTAGAGAGCAACCGGTCATTTTTACAGCTAACTAAATGCCGGGAAATAAAATGCTGTATTTCAATAGTTTGAAAGGGGAGCAGGTTATGAAACTGTCCGATTCTGATGCAATGACTGTCCGGGCTATTTTATTTTTACCCGGGAACTAAACGGACGTAACGAGCTGCAATGAATGATCGTTGATTAGAATTTGATTAATAGTACGCGAAAACGTGTTTATTGTCTGATGTGAACTAAAAATAATTCCGGTTTTAAATTCTTTAAAATAAGCATTGATCAAATCGGGAAGAATGTGAACCGATCCTTCATCCAGTGTTGCCAGCGGTTCATCCAGCAACAATAACGAAGGTTTTCCGATAAAGGCAAGCAGGAGAGACAACTTTTTTACCATGCCGCTGGAATATGTTCCAATCGGTGATCTGAGAAAATGATGCATTTTAAAAAGATTGATCAGCATATCTATCTGAACCGTCGCTGCTTTACGGATTTCCTGATAAAAGCAGATCAGTTCGTGACCCGTTATAAAATCCGGATATAACGGTTCCGCTTCAGCGAAGTTTACAAGGCTCCTGTAAGAAACCGGATCGTGATGAATATTTATTCCGTTCAGCTGAACATCACCCTGAAACGGGATCAGTCCGGCCAGCATTCCGAGAAGCGTAGTTTTTCCCGAGCCGTTTATTCCCTTTAACCAGTAAATATTTCTTTCCAGTTTCAGATGACTGATTTCCAAAACAGGTTGTTGGTTGTAGGTTTTATATACACGATCAAATTGAAGCATAGCAGTTACAACGTTCGGTCGAAAAATCTCATGTGAAATTGTTGAAACCTTTTAGCCCCAAATTATAAGAGTCAGTCCATTGCATGTCATTATAAATATATGAATGGCATGATACAGGTACTCAACGGTGTATCCGTAATTACAAAGTGATTCGTTTTCCTTCGCGTGCGGATTTAAGCGCAGATTCCAATATGTGTACGACGATGAGATTATTTTCCAAAGATGAGAGGTCATGCCCGGGAACCAGCTTACCACTGAGTACGTCGGATAAATAATTAATATTATTTGTGTAGGTTGCCGGCTTCAGCGGAACATTTTCATAAACATCCTTATCTCTTTTCTGCAATGTATTTCCATTCAGTGCATGCAAATATCCCTTCGTCCCAAAAACCTCCAGATCCTTTATGCCGAATGGCCAGTCCCAGGATGCTTCAATAATACCGGTCGCATCAGGATATTCCAATAATATCGTCGCATCGTCCTCCACATTCGGATAAATCAGCGGTTTGAGATGATGTGTAACGGCCGTTACAGCAACCGGTGATTTCCCTTCCATTAACCAGACCATCAGATTGGCACCGTAACAACCAAAATCCATCAATGCGCCTCCGCCATTTTTTATGGGATCTGTGAGCCAGCCGAGGAAATCCGGGCTGCATCCAATTTCTTTGGGACCGTTATGACCATCATGAACGGTCATTTTTCTGACCGTGCCGATAGCATGTTCCTCATGGATCATTGTAAAAATCTGCTGATTGGAATTGTACCAGGTAGTCTCATAGTTGGTTAAGACCCAGACGTGAAATTGTTTGGCAAGCGCGGCCATTCGTTCCGCATCTTTTATGGTCGTAGCCAATGGTTTCTCAACCATAACGGGAATTCCCTTCGGAGCGCATATTTCCACCACATTGATATGCTCCGATATCGGCGTATACGCCAGAACGACGTCCGGCTTTGTATGCGATAAAAGAGATTCCAGGTTCTTATAAAAAAGTGAATCAGGCAACTGGTAAGTTTTCTTATAACGCTGCACCAGTTGTTCATCGCTTTCCGCAATGCCCGCAATAATCACTTCTCCCTTTTTAAATTGATTCATTATTCCATGAACATGATCATGAGCCAACCCGGCAACACCGACACGCAGGATTTTTTGTGCATGAACGTATGACCCTGTGCATAAAAAAATAAAAAATAAAATTTTACCCATTCTGCGAATTGCAATTTCTGAAGCGTTCATGTTCATGATAAGTCTGATTGTGATTAAAATTCTATTTAAAGGGATTAACACCCATGTTATACCAGGTAAAAGCATATCTGTCTGCAATCATGCTTAATGTTTTCTCGGTATTCATACCGGTACCATGCCCTGCATTGTGTTGTATGGATATGAGTATGGGATGATCGCTGGCATTGTTTTTTTGCAGCGCGGCCGCAAATTTCAATGAATGACCCGGAACCACCCGGTCGTCATGGTCGGCTGTCCACACAAGCGTTGCGGGGTAGTGCACGCCTGTTTTAATATTATGCAATGGGGAATATCCCAGCAGATAATTGAACATGGAAAGTGAATCCTGTGCCGTACCATAGTCTGATGCCCATCCCGCGCCGGCCGTGAATTTATTATAGCGCAACATATCTAAAACGCCCACCGACGGCAGGGCAACCTGCATCAGATCCGGGCGTTGTGTCATGACGGCGCCGACCAGCAACCCGCCGTTTGAACCTCCCGCGATGGCAAGGTAGTGACTGGATGTATATTTTCCTTTGATCAGGAATTCCCCCGCCGCAATAAAATCATCAAATACATTTTGTTTCTGCATACGCGTTCCCGCAAAATGCCATTTCTCTCCGTATTCGCCACCTCCGCGGATATTGGGTTGTGCATATATGCCTCCGTTTTCCAGCCAAACCATCCTGGTGGAACTAAAGATGGGCATTAAGCTGGCATCAAACCCGCCATATCCATATAAATAAGTCGGGTTGTTTCCATTTAAAGACATACCCTTCTTGTAAACAATATACATGGGTATTTTGGTACCGTCCCGGCTGGTGTAAAATACCTGTTCCGTATTATAATCTTCCGGATTGAATAATACAGCGGGTTTATTATAAAATTCCGATTTACCGTTCCTGATATCGTAATGATAAATGCTGTTAGGGTAAGTGAAGGATGTGAAATTGTAAAATAATTCAGTCTGGTTTTTAAATACATGAAAACCAGACACCGTGCCCGCGGTCGGAAGTTTTACTTCATGGATTTTTTTTCCGTCGGTATCAAACTGAACAACAGCTGATTTCACATCGACCATATAGGTCGCAAAAAAGTATCCACCACCACTGCTAAACCCGGCTTTATTCTGTGTTTCAGGAATAACATCCACCCAGTTTGCCGGAGCGGGATTAGCAGCGTTTACTTTTACCAATTTAAAATTAGGGGCCTTCCGGTTGGTCGCAATGTATAAAATATCATCTTTTGTGTTTATTACCTGTTGCTCGCTTTCCTGATCTGTTACTACCGGCCGGATCGGTGAATCATTTTTCTTCAGGTCCTGGATGTATAGTTCATAGCCAAATGTTGTTTCTGCTGCGGTGATGATAAGCCATCGCTGGTCTTCCGTTACTTCTGCCTCTATATAACGATGAGGTTGTTTTTTCCCGCCAAAAATAAACAGATCGGAACTTTGACTGGTACCCAGTTTATGATAATAAACCGTATGCTGATCTGATTCCACAACGAGTTTGTTCTGGCCTGCCGGGATATCATACGTACTATAATAAAATCCGTCATTCCCTCTCCAGGAGGCTTCGCTGAATTTTACATTTCTTAAAGTGTCTCCTATTAATTTACCGGTGTGCACATCTTTAACGATGATCTCACGCCAGTCTGACCCCCCGTTTGAAATCAGATAAGCCAGTAATGACCCGTCGGGAGAAAAATTATAACCCTGGAAACTGACGGCTCCGTTGTTTGAAAAAGAATTTGGATCAATGAATAATTCAGCATGAGCCGTATCATTCGGATTTTTCATTCGAAACATGACATCTTCATTCTGAAGACCTGTATTTTTGAAGAAATAAAAATAGTCGCCATATTTTACAGGCGCCGACAGGCGGGCATAATTATATTGGGCAGACAATTCATTTTTTATTCTGGCGCGAAAAGGAATCTGCGCCAGATAATCGTTGGTGACTTTGTTTTCGGCGGTCACCCAGTTCCGGGTTTCGGCGGATGAATCATTTTCCAGCCATCGGTATGGGTCGCTTATTTTTATACCGAAATATGTATCGGATGAATCAACAACAGGAGTTTCGGGATATTTGATTCCCTGGCAGAATCCTGAATGAATCAGGAGCAGAAAAGTAAAAAATGAAATGAGTTTTTTTATCACGATAAGCGTTTTAATATTGGAATTTCGTATAAAATTGAAGACAACCCTATTTTATTTAAACTTTGAATGTTCAGGAAAGTCAAAAGGATTATGATATCAACAGAATCTGCAAAAAAATTTGTTGTTTTTATTTTATTTCGTTGGTTTATCCGGTATTCTATCGGCCCAGACACCCTTTGCAAAACTGGACCATTGGATGGATGAAAACACGAAAGATATGGGTGGCCGTACCATCCTGGTTATACAAAAAGACGGTAAAATAATTTATAGCAGGTCGGTACTCGATATGAGCCGGCGACAAAAGACGATCGTTAAATATGTAGCCAGAAAACAGGGAATGGAAGCAGATCTGACGGCCTATACAATTAACAGCCAGGTGATGATTGCGAGCTCCAGTAAATGGTATAGTGCAGCCCTGATTATGACTTTTGTGGACGAGGGGAAACTTCGGTTAGTCGACACCGTTGGGAGCTGGCTGCCCATCCTCTCAATACATGGCAAGGGAGGGATTACACTCGGAGATTGCCTTTCCCACATGACGGGCATCAAGGAGCCACCATTGAAGGAGCTGACTGAAGGATATGAAGAATATCAACAGTATGGATCAGGCGATGGAGTTAATCGCTTCACTGCCGATGGAAGGAGCACCTGGTAAAACCTTTCATTATAGCAATGTGGGATTGCAGATTGCCGGTGCAGTCATAGAGAAAATCGGCGGAAAATCATTTGAGGAACTATTTGCAGAGCGGATCGTTATTCCGCTTGGAATGAAGAATACTGATTTCGGAAAGAAGAACGTTGCCATGCCCGCGGGAGGTGCCCGGAGCACGACAGAGGATTATCTTACATTTTTAACGATGATTCTAAACAAAGGCAGTTTCGGAGGAAAGCAGATTCTCAGCGGGCAAAGTGTGAACGAAATGCAGATCAATCGCATTGGGTCCGATGTGAAAGTTGAATACTCACCGGCAGAAGCAAAGGGGCTGGGTTACGGATACGGAGAATGGGTAAACATGTCCGAAGATGGAAAACCCAGTAGCTGGGCCACGAGCCCTGGTTTGTTTGGAAGTTTCCCATGGATTGAAAACGAAAAACATTATTGCGCATTCTTAATGACCTTCTATCTGAAAAATGAAGGCAGGAATGAACGGTATATCGGATTAAAACATCTGGTGGACGAATCCGTTAACGGGTTATAAAAACCGAATACAAATTGCTGGTTCGGTACCGGGATTTTTTTTCATTTATTTTTTTAATTAAACTAAATCCCAGTTCTGTAAAAAGCTTTCTCAATGTGATAAAACTTAAGGGATAAGGAACCCAGGGATTGGGCAGGTCGGTGTCATATTCAACCATTAAGAATACTGGGGCATCGCGGAAATAAGGAACTATTTTTTCAATAAATGATTTTTTGTTTCTTACAAAATGAAGCGCGTTCGCCATTAAAATACCGTCCAGATTTTTCAGATTTAAATCTTCTTTTACGAAATCGGATTCAACTGTTTTTACGGTAATCTGGTTTGGAAAAGAGCTTTTTTGAAAAGATGATATATTCTTGTCTATTGCATATATAGAACTCCCTGTATATAACAGATCAGCCAGTGCCCGGGTAAATAATCCTGAACCGCAACCAAGATCAGCCCAGGTTGTTTGTTTGTCCTGTCTGATTTCATCTGTTTGAATAAGTGAAATCGCTTCCCCTAATTCCATACTTTACTCATTTTTTTAGCATATGAGCCCATTATTTCATTTTTGAGCCCATTATTTACTCCTCTGAGTCCAATATTTCATAATAAGCACCGGCACCCCGAATACCAGAGGGGTTTAGGATAGCCTTTTTTACCAGGTCCTGGAGGTCCCGCGTGGCCGTGGGTTTTGAAACATGATTTAAATGCTGGTAGTCTGAATTGCTGATCCTCCCTCTTTTCTGTATTGTTCTGAGTGCTTTGATTTGACGGAGGTTTAAATGATGTTTCAAAACGAAACTGTCGTCAATAATCAGCCGGGCAGCTTTCTTCTGTGCTGCCTTGTGCTGATGGAGATAATCCTTCAGGGCCTTGACATACAGCGATTTATTATCTCCGGTCAGATACTTTTCTGCTTTAATGGGATCTTTTAAAACGGACTTTGCATAAGCAACAGCTTTGGCAAAATTATTGCGGAATTTCTTTTGGCGTTTAGTTGGGATCACATTGCTAAAATCCGGCGGATCACTGATGTAGGTTTTGCCGAATTTATTATATTTGAAGACCTTATCTCCGATTTTTCCGCTAATGCCATGGGTAACATAGTTGTCTTTTATCTTCGCCATTTATTTTTATTTCTGCTTAAAAAAATTTCTGATTCGTTTTTAATACGCTTTTTATTCACCTTTATTGTATCTCTATCCCGGATATACTCCAGCTGGGTACCTGCTTATCAGGGTGGGATTGAATGATTGGATACTTTACCTTAGGAAAGATTTACCACGCACGATGCGCATGATGTGTTGATCCTTAGGCCTTAAGCTGAAGAACGTTACCTTTAAACAGAATGGCTGTCAATGAAAAATTTCCCCGTTCTTCCGGTTTTACTCCTGTTTTCTTCATTTCGAAGTCTCGCCCAAACCGGGGATTCGGTTGAGTTCAAAAAAATCATTCTCACAAAAGATTTCGTTTCAGAAGGTGTGGCCGTAGGCGATGTGAACCGGGATGGCTTATTGGATGTGATGGCCGGATCATTCTGGTTCGAAGCGCCGGACTGGAAAAGACATGAAATTGCCAAAGGACTGATATTTAACCCGGACACTACATTCAGCAACTCTTTCCTCGATTATAGTATGGACGTAAACCAGGACGGATGGATTGACCTGATCCGCATTGGATATCCCGGCCAGGAAGTGGTGTGGTATGAAAATCCCGGTAACGAAAAACGTTTATGGGCCATGCATAAAATATATGATCATGCAGGCAATGAGTCGCCTGCGTTTGTAGACATTGATGGAGATGGAAGACCGGATATTTTGTGTAACGATCCGGTGGAAAAGAAAATGATCTGGCTAAAATCGCCTTCTGTAAAGGGAGATACGATCTGGAGGAAATATATTATCAGCAATAATCCGGAACTGGCAACTAATATGTATACGCATGGCCTCGGTTGGAGTGATATGAATCGGGACGGCAGACCAGACGTCATTATTACTAAAGGGTGGTGGGAGTCACCAAAGGATGTTACAAAGTCAGACTGGATTTTTCATCCGGCTGATTTGGGAGAAGATTGTTCGCAGATGTACGCTATGGATCTGAACGGTGATGGTGATGTTGATATACTCAGCGCTTCAGCCCATAACTATGGGATTTGGTGGCATGAACAAATAAAAGACGGAGCTGGTCATATTGTTTTTAAACAGCACGAAATAAGTAAAGCTTTTTCTGAGACCCATGCGCTCGCCCTGGCCGATATCAATGGGGACGGTTATCCTGATCTCATTACGGGAAAACGATATTACGCCCACCTGGGTCGTGATCCGGGTGCGCACGAGCCGTCGGTTTTATATTGGTTCGAATACAGACCAGGCAAGTCACCTGAATGGCTGCCGCATTTGATCGACGATGATTCGGGTGTCGGACTGGTGGTTGTTGTAAAAGATATGAATCAGGACGGCCTACCGGATATAATAGTCTCCAATAAAAAAGGAGTCTTTATTTTTGAAAGAATAAAACGTTGAAAATTGCCGTCATGAAAAAAAACATCTGTCTGATCATTTTGCAATGCGCATTTCTATACTCGTTTTCTCAAAACGCCCAACTTGTTATTTCGAAATCTGATTCAACGGACGGGCATCCTGCCTGGATCATGCAGGGAAATATTTATGAAGTAAATGTCCGGCAATATACTGTAGAAGGAACACTCAATGCCTTTGCCAAACACCTTGCACGCCTGAAGTCAATGGGAGTGCAAACTCTTTGGTTTATGCCGCTGAATCCAATCAGCAAAACAGACCGGAAAGGAACGCTTGGAAGTTATTATGCGGTGGCTGATTATACGGCGATGAATCCTGAATTCGGAACGATGAGTGACTGGATCGCTTTGGTAAAACAAATTCATGGTATGGGTATGAAAGTAATCATCGACTGGGTTCCGAATCACACGGGTGGCGATAATCGGTGGCTCACCGAACATCCTGATTTTTTTGTAAAGGACAGTTCAGGAAAAGCGGCTGTGGCCAAGGACTGGGCGGATACACGGCAACTGGATTATCAAAATCCGGTAATGGAAGACAGTATGATTGCTTCTATGAAATTCTGGCTCGTCAAATCAAATATTGATGGTTTCCGATGTGATGTGGCCTGGAATGTGCCGGCGTCATTCTGGCAAAATTGTATTACGCAATTGAAGAGCATCAAAAATATTTTTATGCTTGCAGAAGGAGACAGCAGTTATCTGCCGATATCAGGGTTTGATGCCGTTTATCCATGGCATATGTTTCATATGATGGAAAAAATTGCAAAGGGAGATCGTCCCGCTTTTGGCCTGGATAGTATTCTAAAACGAAATGCGCAGATGTATCCTTCCAATACATTACAAATGTATTTTACCAGCAATCATGATGAAAACAGTTGGAACAAGGCGGACTATGGATCCTTCCCCGGCAGGACTCATGCGCCATTTGCGGTTTTCACGCAGACGATGGTGAATGGAGTGCCGCTGATTTATAGCGGACAAGAAGAGCCAGTGCTAAGGCCACTGGCGTTTTTCGATAAAGACCCGATTGTATTTGGAAAATTTGGAAGAGCGAAGTTTTATAAAACCCTGCTTGCCCTTCGTAAGAATAATCCGGCACTTTCTGCCAATGCATCTTTCAGGAGAGTTAAGGTCGGAAATGAAAATGCTCTCTACGCCTACGTAAGACAAAAAGAGGGCAATAAAATTTTTGTCATTCTAAATCTTTCGGATAAAGAACAAACCGTTACAGTCAATGATAAATCACTGGCGGGAAATCCCATCAATGTTTTTATGGGAAAAAATGAACCCTTGAGCAGTAAGTCCTGGAAAATGGAACCTTGGGGATATGTGATCTATAAGTACTAGAAAGCAGGAGGCTGGACGCAGGACGCAAGAGGCCTGCTTCCTGCGTCCAGTGTCCTGCTTATTTTTGTATTCCCGTCATAACGGATTTTTTCTTACCATAGTCCAAACTTCGTTCCACATCGACTGTAATATTTTTTCCGTCGAAGTGACAGGTAAATATTTCGGTATGCGGGCTTTCTATATAACGCATTTGCATCACGAGGGTCTGGTCATCCTTCCAGAAAAAATTCCCTGCTACTTTGTATGGTGAAAGGATAGCCCAATTTTCCATTGCGTCGGATACTGAGTATGGGCCGGGTTTATTTGTCTGTCCCGTTTTCCATGAACCTGCTCCATAAAACAAATCATAGGTATCTGTACCCGCATTGAGAATGAAATGACATATGCTATCCCGCATCTGTATGCTGATTGACGAAATATGATTTTCATTCGGCTCCAGCACGAAATATTTGATCAGGTTCTTATTCGTATTACGAGAAGTAAAACTGCCTGATTCCGGTACGAGCGCCAGGGTGGATTCTTTTGCTTTCAAAGCGGTTAAGGATTTTGGATCTTCCGGCAGTTTATCTTTTTTAAATGCCGGAAGAAGATAATCCCAAACCAGGTTCAGCTCATCCTGCATGGTGGGCGTTTCTTCGGTTATAGCGATAACGGCATCCAGTCCGGGCCACACCAGAATATATTGCCCGAATGCGCCATCTGCACGATAGGAGTGATGGCGGCTTCTCCAGATCTGATAACCATAACCCTGTTCCCAGTCACTGGAATCTTTTTTCGATTGTGGCAAATCGGGATGCTGGATAATTTTTGCGGTTGTTGCTTCTTCGATCCAGGAAGAAGGGATGATCTGATTTCCGTTCCATAATCCTTTTTGAAGATAAAGCTGACCGAGTTTCGCCATGTCTTCAGTTTTTACCCGAAGGCCCCAGGCTCCCGTATTTATTCCCGTAATATTTTCCTCCCAGTCCATCCCGGAAATGCCCAGGGGTTCAAAAAGTCTGGGCCGGAGATATTCGACAACTTTTTGTCCTGTTACTTTTTGAATGATTGCGGACAACATGAAGGTGCCCATGGAATTATACAGAAATACTGTACCCGGTTTATACGCAATGGGAGCAGCTAAAAATGTCCTTGGCCAGTTTTTGGATTTTATAACCTGTCTTGGTTCAGGATCCATTCCGTCAGACATCATTAGCACGTCTTTGATGGTGAGGGCCGCGAGATTGGATGATATCGTATCCGGCAGATCTTTTGGAAAAAATGAAATGACTTTATCTGAAAGTTTTATTTTGTTTTCGCTCACAGCAAATCCAATAGCCGTTGATGTAAAAGTCTTACTTGCAGAATATAAGGTATGCCGCAGGGATGGCTTATATGGATCCCACCACCCCTCGGCGATCACTTTTCCATGGCGAAGAATCATAAAACTATGCAATTCATTTTTACTTGCTTCGCTCGCTTTTATAAATTTCAAAATAGTCTGCAGAAGAAACACCCTCTGCTTCCGGTGTGCTCCGCGGCAGGGATGTTCCGGTTTGGGCGACACTTGAAAATGAAACTACGATCAACATCCAGACACCGATTATTTTTACCATAAGACGAGAATTGTTAATTGTCAATTGTTAATTGTTAATTGAATGATTTTCAAATTTGCCTTAGCCTTCGCCTTAAGCCTCGCCTCAAACGTATTTCTTTACAACCGGTATTTTCCTCAATAATATACTAACCTGCCAGCTTATAAGCAATGAAATTACAAATGTGATCAGGAACTTAATGAACGCCGGCAATTCCACATTTAATAATTCATACTGACACCATAACACAAAAATATAGTGAACTAAATATATGCAATAAGCATTCCGGGTGAGTGAATCCCAGATGGGACTGACCCGGGTAATAAATTTTCTGAAGATCGTCAGGAATGCGAGAGAACTGAAACAGGTAGAGCCCGCATAAACACTTCCGTAAATTATTTTGGATGGCCATTCGCCTAATTTCTGTCCGAATCCTTCCCTTCCCAATGCTTCCAATCCGAGCAGGAGCATGTAAAAGACAACGCAGGCTCTTAGCCAAACCCGCCAGTACTTAATAAACCCCGATCCGTAAGCAAATAATCCTTTTTCAATATTCGAAGCACCGAGTATGCTCCCAAAAATAAAAAAGCCAAAATAGAGCAATAAGCGACTTTCCTGAAAGGCAAACGGACCAAAACCCTTCCAGGTATAAGCTCCAAATAACCAGGAAGCCGGTACATAGAGTATCCATATGATTGTATAAATCACTAAGGCAACTCTCACCGGATGATCGGCCCAGGATTGTAATTTATTTCCCACCTTATATGCAAATGGTATGAACAGTTTTCCAAAAGCGGCGAAAAGCACATTGAATAAAAAAAGTACCCAGATGAACCAGGGTGGTCCGGGTGGCCAGCCTTCGACAAAAAAGAAATCTTTTAAGAAATTTTTTAGTCCGCCTTCGGGGTGCGCGTTCAGGTAAGCTGGATAATAGGCCAGCAACATCAAACTGCTAACGGCTACGATAAATGGTAAAAAGAGCCGGTAGAACCGGTCCCGAATAAACTGCGCCGCCCCTTTCTTTTTCAGCCCCTGTACAACAAAAAATCCCCCGATCAAAAACATAAGGGCCATAAAAAAAACATCGTTGAAGTTTTCGAAAATATCGAGACCGACCCAGCGTTTACTGTCTATGATGGGATGAGTGGAAAAGATATAAGCATGCGGGTTGAAACGCGCAAAAGTCGTGTAAGCCAGGGTGGAGTGATGTGCAACGACGAGTACTGTTATAAACGAGCGAAGATAATCAACCCATAAGACCCTTGTGGCACTCTGACCCGGTGCCGGATTCGATGCAGGATTGTCATATATGATTTTATGCACGTGGTATGTTGAAAACAGATCTTAAATATAAACCCTATTTTACCTATTTTTAAACCGATGTTGGCTGACTGCTCGTTTACACGATTCGAAACAATGAACCCGAATCTACTCACAAACCCGATTTTCAGGGATTATTTTAATATTCATCAATCTTACGGTGAATTGTTAGATGAGGATGGAAAAGTGCGCCCTCACTGGGAAACTTTTTTTGAGACCTACTCCCGGCTTGGAGAAGAAGAAATAAACAGCCGTAATACCGACACCCTTCGAATGCTCAAGGAAAATGGGGTAACGTATAATATTTATGGGGACCCGAACGGATTAAACCGTCCATGGAAGCTGGACAATATTCCTTTTATAATCAGCAAAGAAGAATGGACTTCCATTGAGACAGGTCTTTCTCAAAGAGCACAACTGCTGAATCTCATTCTGGAAGATATATATGGGGAGAGAAAACTGATAAAGGAAGGCGTTTTGCCGATGGAGCTTATTTATAATCACGCAGGATTTCTCAGACCCTGCCATGGCATTCGCCAGCGTGGTAAACATCAATTGGTAATGTACTCGGCTGATATTGCAAAGAGTACGAAGGGTAAAATCTGGGTCGTCAACGATCGAACGCAGGCACCCTCCGGATCCGGTTATGCATTGGAGAACAGGACAACCATGACCCGCGTAATTCCGGAATTATTCGACGGATTAAAAGTGCGCCATCTTTCACCTTATTTCAACGCTCTCCGGAATGGTTTGAGCGAAATCGCCCCGCATAGAAACCTGAATCCGCGGATCGTTATCCTGACCCCGGGTTCGTCGAACGAAACTTATTTTGAGCATTCATATCTCTCTTCTCATCTTGGATTCACTTTGGTGCAGGGTAATGACCTGATTGTAAAAGATAATTATGTCTGGCTGAAAACAATGGGTGGCCTGGAACGAGTGGACGTTATCCTTCGTCGTGTGGATGATATTTATTGCGATCCGCTAGAATTAAAAGCTGATTCCCAACTGGGCATTCCCGGATTGTTGCAATGCGTCCGGAGTGGAAATGTGAGTCTGGCCAATCCCCTGGGCAGCAGTGTTCTTGAAAATCCGGGACTGATGCCATTCCTGCAACTGATCTCGCGATATTTTTTAAATGAAGACCTGATACTGCCCACCATTGCGTCCTGGTGGTGCGGGCAGCCAAGGGAACTTCAATATGTTTTAGAAAATATTAAAACCCTGGTCATAAAAAAAATACACCGTAATGCGACGGGTAGTTCTTCTATTGACGGCGCATCTTTATCAGCCAGCCAGTTAGAAGCGTGTAAACAACAAATCAGATTAAACCCTGCACTCTACGTAGGACAGGAAAAAGTAGAAATATCCCTGAGCCCATCACTCATTGAAGGAAGAATTGTACCTCAGAAAGTATTATTCAGGAGTTTTCTGGTCAGTAATCAGAATGACTACACAGCCATGTCTGGCGGCCTGGTCAGATCATCCGCAGATGCAGCAAATTTTCTCATCTCCAGCCAGACAGGAGGATTTAGCAAGGATGCCTGGATTATTTCACCGGAACCTGGAAGGGTCGTAAATGTATTAAAGGAAACACCTGAATCAGCCGTTGAAACATATAATGATATGCTGCCCAGTCATGCAGCCGAGAATTTATTTTGGGTAGGCAGGTATACCGAGCGCATACTGGGTAATGCGCGTTTCCTCCGAACGGTTATGCAATTTCTGGCCGAAGGGAATAAACTGATCACGGATATCAACCGGCAAACGGAAAGGAGTTTACTGGAAGCTTTTACAAAGTACAGTTATACTCTACCCGGATTTGTTGGAGAAGATGCTGATAAACTATTCGCCAATCCCTGGAAAGAATTAAAAGATGTTCTCTTCAATGAAAAAAGAGCGGGTGGCATCAAGTATAATTTTTTACAGTTTCACAAAGCCATTCATGAAGTGCGTGATCATTGGTCCACCGATACCTGGCGGGTAATCCGTGGAATGGAAGAGGGTTTGCAAAATGGTATTCCCTTGTCGCATCATGGACATCTGAAGATGATTCATGCCCTCGATAACCTGATCACTTCCATTGTTGCATTTATTGGCCTGAACCGGGAAAGTATTTCCCGCGAACAGGGCTGGATCATGCTGGATGTGGGAAGAAAAATCGAACAAAGTCTTTTGGTGATCACCATGCTCAGAACCAACCTGGTAAAAAAATATAGCGAACAGGTGGAATACAATCTGCAGCAATCGGTATTGATGAGTAATGAGGGACTTGTAAACTACAGATATAAATACAGGAGGCCAATCCAAAATTTATTAGTAATCGATCTTTTGATCTTTGATCCCAATAACCCAAGATCATTGACCTATCAGGTTGTGCGATTGAAATCCTACCTGCAAAACCTTCCAAAAAATAACGGGGGTAAATCGCTGACCGAGTATGAACGACTTATTTTGGAGGCCGATACCTTACTCAAGCTCGCCAATAAAACTGAATTGGCTATTTCGGATGAGGAAGGATATGCCAATCTGGAAATATTTCTTTCCCGGCTTTTCCGGATACTATCTGCCATTCCGGGCGTTATTTCCAAAGCATTTTTCAAACATGAGATGACACCCAAAACAATCATTATACGATAATATCCCTGATCCTTTCAGATATGAAATATACGATTCAACATACAACATCTTATACCTATCTGGAACCTGTGAGCTTGTGTCACAATATCGCGCGGCTTGTTCCGCGCAATACCAGCGAACAAATCTGTAAGAATACAAATATTAAAATTGAGCCAAAGCCAGACCGGATCAATGAATATGAAGATTTCTTTGGGAATAAAGTGATTTACTTTTCCATTGAAAAAGAACATTGGGAACTCACGGTAAATGTGACTTCCGAGGTGGAACGTCACCATACGGGGCAGATAAAAATGCAGGTTTACCGAAATGCCAGCCTGGAAGAAGTAAAGAAAGTGATACAGAACCTCAAAGGTGAATCGATGGATATCAAACAATATTGTTTTGAAACACCCATGACCGCATCGAATGAGGAGATTTTGAAATTTGCCCTGCAGTCTTTTCAACCGGGTAAATCTGTTTTTGAAGCGACGGAAGATCTTACAAAACGTATTTTTAATGAATTCGAATATAAACCGGGACATACAACCATTTCAACGCCGCTGGCACAGGTGATGAAAGAACGGAAAGGTGTTTGCCAGGACTTTGCACATCTGGCTATTGCCTGCCTTCGGTCTGTCGGTTTGCCGGCCCGGTATGTGAGCGGTTATATTGAAACGGTATCTCCCGAAGGCGTAGAGAAACTCATTGGCACTGACGCTTCGCACGCATGGTTCAGCCTGTACATACCGGATATGGGATGGACCGATTTTGACCCCACAAACAATTGCATTGTATCGGATCAGCATATAACAATAGGATGGGGAAGGGATTATGCGGATATTGCACCCCTTGACGGGATTATTCTCAGCAGTGGTTCTCACGAATTAACGGTGTCTGTGGATGTAAAGAGAACGAATTGAAAATAGCCCACTGGTATAGTTATTGAATAATACCAGATCTAATTTTTATTATGAAACTTTATACCTGTAGTAACTGTCACAGCCTCATCTATTTTGAAAATAATATCTGTCTAAACTGTAAGTACTCCCTTGGCTTTGATGCCCATACGCTTTCGCTGATCACCCTGGTTGCAGAAGGAAATAATATTTTCGCAAATGCGCAGAATAACGGTCAAAAATTCCGCTATTGTAAAAATTCAGAATATTCAACATGTAACTGGCTGGTCCCTGCGTCTTCAGATACTGCCTATTGCCAGGCCTGTGATCTGAACCGGATCATTCCGGATCTCAATAATCAGGAAAATCTGAAAAGGTGGAAGAATATTGAAATTGCAAAACACCGCCTGATTTATTCATTACTCCGCCTTCGTCTTCCGGTGCAAAAGAAGATAGGAGATGAAGAAGCCGGTATTGCTTTTGATTTTCTGGCCGACACATCGCCGAAGGAAAAAGTGATGACCGGCCACGATAATGGAGTCATTACACTGAACATTGAAGAAGCAGATGAGGCGGAACGTGTGAAACATAAGCAGGATTTGAGAGAAAGATATCGAACCCTTCTCGGTCACTTTCGACATGAAATAGGTCATTATTATTGGGAAGTGCTTATTAGAAACTCTGATTCCATTCAACAATACCGTGCTCTTTTTGGTGACGAGGAAAAAGACTATTCACAAGCGCTGGAGGATATATTATAAAACCGGCGCACCTGCCAACTGGAGTGAAAATTTCATCAGTCAGTATGCCACTTCTCATTCCTGGGAAGACTGGGCGGAAACCTGGGCCCACTATCTTCATCTGATGGATACGCTGGAAACAGCTTCTTCCTTTGGTATCCGCATTCAGCCCGATACTGTTCAGGATACCAAAGGTATTCAGGCAAGTATCCAGCAGGACCCATATGATATGACGGACTTCGGTCAGATTATGAAATGGTGGCTTCCATTAACTTTCGCGTTGAACAGTTTGAGTCGCAGTATGGGGTATTCTGATTTTTATCCTTTTGTCATTTCCGAGCCTGTCGTAAAAAAATTACAGTTCATTCATGAACTATGTTTAAAGAATGCCGGTAATACGAACTTTCCACGCTGGTGATTTAAGCAGGAGGCGGGGCGCAGGACGCAGGACGCAATTATGACGTTTTTGTTTCCCGAATTGATCTTATAAGATTTATCAACTTTGCTCTGATTTTACAAACTTTCTCATTAAGTAATTTGTACATGTCAGGGCTCAGGTATCCTAATTCGCTTGTGAGTAATATACAATATTCAAGTTCATTTGCAGATCCGAGTGAAGTATCAAGAAAATGAGTAAAATCTTTATCCGAATTTCTCCCGCAGCCCTCCACAATATTGAATGGAATAGAATAAGCCGCTCTTTTCATTTGACTGGTCAACTCATACTTTTCATCACGCGGAAAACCCGGCGCAACATGCCGGTAAATGAATTTCACTAATTCATGAGATTCTTCCCACACTTCATACCTTTTGTAGTTTCGCATTTAATCATAAAGTAAACCCGATATTTTATCTGATAAAAAGTGTTTAAACGAAGATAATCAAGTGAATTGTGGGAAATATTTTTGAAAAAAGTCGTCTGCCATGTACGTACTATTTATCAAATGCGTCCTGCGTCCCGCGTCCTGCCTCATGCTCGCCTCAAACCTTGTGCTTAAATGATCTTCTCAAATCAAGCGTATGAACATAATCTTTATTCATATCTGCTACTGGCGCATCGTAGTAAAATGGTAATCTGTTTTGTTCAACGTAATGTGCGACCACTGAAAAAGACGGTGAAGGCCTCAGCACTTCCTGGGTATGCGAAGTAGTTCCGAAACGACTTACTCTTCTGGACTCTGCTTCATTGGCATTTATCGGGAAGCTGTCATAACTTCTTCCGCCGGGATGTGCAACGTAATAGGTGCATCCCCCGATTGAACGACTGTTCCATGTATCGACAATATCAAAAGTGAGAGGTGTATCGACGCCGATGGTTGGATGTAAGGCAGATGGTGGTTGCCAGGCACGATATCGAACACCGCAAACATATTCTTCCCTGATTCCGGTTTCTCTTAAAGGAACCCGGTTTCCATTACATAGCAAGACATATCGGGATTTATTCAATCCCCTTAGTCTTATCTGAACTCTTTCCAATGAAGAATCAACATAGCGGGCGGTGCCGCTGCTCGACATTTCCTCCCCCAATACATGCCAGGGTTCTATGCCCATACGTACTTCCATTTCGATTCCTTCAATTTGCACAGTTCCATAATGCGGGAAACGGAATTCAAAAAATGGTTCAAACCAACTCATCTGAAAAGGATAACCTGCGTCATTCAGATCCTTTACCACTTCTACCAGGTCCTGATGCACATAAAATGGAAGCATAAATTTATCATGCAGTTCCGTTCCCCATCTCACCAGTTCGTGCTTGTACGGTTTGCTCCAGAATTTGGCGATCAGTCCGCGTATGAGCAACATTTGCAAAAGGCTCATTTGTTTATGCGGAGGCATATCAAAAGCGCGAAATTCAAGAATACCAAGTCTTCCGGCTGAGCTGTCAGGAGAATATAATTTATCGATGCAAAATTCTGAACGGTGTGTGTTCCCGGTAATATCCGTTAATAAGTGTCTGAAAATTCTGTCCACCAGATAAAATGGAATAAAGCCATGATCCGGAACCTGGCTAAAGGCAATTTCCATTTCATATAATTTCTCATCCCTTCCCTCATCTATACGCGGGGCCTGACTGGTGGGACCAATGAATGCGCTGGAAAATAAATATGAAAGTCCCGGGTGATGTTGCCAGTAGGCGATAAGACTGGCGAGCAGATCGGGTCTGCGTAGTAAAGGACTATCGGACGGTTTTGCGCCACCGATCGTAATATGATTACCACCTCCTGTTCCCGTATGCCTTCCGTCCAGCATAAATTTTTCTGTACCGAGTCGTGCCAGGAAAGCCTGATCGTATAACGTGTCGATATTAAATACTAATTCTTTCCAGTTTTTCGCTGGATGGATATTCACTTCGATAACGCCCGGATCGGGAGAGACCACGAGACGTTCCATACGATAATCCCTGGGTGGCTCATAACCTTCAATGCGCACAGCCATTTGTAATTTTTCAGCGGTGGCTTCAACAGAGGCAATCAAATCAAGATAATGCTCCAGATAATCAGTTGGCGGAAGAAAAACATAAATGATTCCTTCGCGGGCTTCCACGCAAAGTGTCGTTTTTATTACGGGTATTTCGTACAGAGGTTTGATTTCTTCCTCCTCAATTACTTTCTTTTTTTCCAGATCCTTTTTTTCTACAGGTTTATCCTGGTATTTTATTTTCTGTTTCGGAGCCGGATGTTCATAAACAAGCCCGTAACGACTGGTTATGGTTTCATGATAATTTTCGAGCACCGGAAGTTCTTCGAATAAACTGCGTTCCACTTTTTGGGGTTCATTTTCCTTCGCGACAGCCGGGAGGGAATCCAGTGGCAGACGCAGACCCATCGGAGAGTTTCCGGGAATCAGGAATAAATTTTTCCTGCTTAGAATCCATTTACAACTCTGCCATTTGCTGTTATCATAATTCCATTTTAATGGCAATGTGAAACCGGCGGGATTTCCCAAACCGGAATCCAATAAAGAGGACAGCGTTCTTCTTTCGATAGAATCCTTCAGGTTGGATAATAAAGGATCTACATTCGCGGGCAGTTTTCCTTCTGACCAAAGAAAATAGAAAATATCCTCATAGGCGGTGCTCATGTTGCTCTCACTAACGGCCAGATGTTTGGCTAATTCCTTTGTGAATCGTTCGGCATCCTGCCAGGTAAATTTCTTTTCAATTTTTTCATGAGCCACCAGCCGGATATTCTTCCAGATCGGGTAGTGATCCTTTCTCCAGAATAGTCCGTATTGCCAGCGGGGAAGCGGTTCACCCGGATACCATTTTCCAAGGCCGTAATGGATCATACCATCCGGACCGAATTTTTCACGAAGTCTGAAAATTAAATCGTGTGAGCGAATACGTTTTTCCGGTCCGTCGGCGGCAGTGTTCCATTGGTCCGATTCCATATCGTCAATGGAAACAAAAGTAGGCTCACCACCCATGGTCATGCGCAGATCACCTTTATCAAGGTCTTCATCGATTTTATATCCGGTTGCATTGATGGCTGCCCATTGTTCCTCAGAATATGGTTTTGTGACACGCGGATCCTCGTGAATTCGGGTAACGGTATTGGAAAATGAAAACTCTGTTTCACAGGGATCCGACGCGCCTACAACCGGCGCGGCGCTGACATAGTCAGGTGTACATGCCAAAGGAATATGACCTTCACCGGCAAATAAACCGGAAGTCGGATCGAGTCCGATCCAACCCGCCCCGGGTACATAGACTTCCGTCCATGCATGAAGATCTGTGAAATCATTTTCAGGACCAGAGGGTCCGTCCAGGGATTTTATATCGGCGGTTAGTTGCACCAGGTATCCTGATACAAAACGTGCAGCCAGTCCAAGCCGCCGAAAAATTTGTACGAGCAGCCAGGCGGAATCGCGGCAGGAACCCAGTGCAAGTCCCAGCGTTTCTTCACAAGTCTGAACACCGACTTCCATTCGGATATTGTAATTAATATCCTGGCTGAGTTTCCTGTTTATGTAAACAAGAAAGTCGTTGATGGTTTTTTTGCTTCTGTCCAGCCCTTCCATCCATTTGTTCAGCAGCGGTCCATCTTCTTTTATTTCAAGATATGGGATCAGTTCACCCTTTAATTGATCTGTATAATTAAAAGGAAAGTTTTCGGCGTATTCTTCTACAAAAAAATCAAAAGGATTAATCACCGTCATGTTGGCAATTACCTCCACTTCAATCCGGAGCTCTTTTGTTTTTTCGGGAAATACAACCCTTGCCTGATAGTTTCCAAAGGGATCCTGCTGCCAGTTGATAAAATGATTTTCGGGAAATACTTTAAATGAATATGCTTCTATGTGTGTGCGTGAATGAACTGCAGGTCTCAGTCTGAAAATATGCGGGGACAGAGAAACAAACCGGTCGTAATGATAAGCGGTCTTATGATTAATTGCTACGCGAATGGCCATAAAGTAAAGTTGACGCAATGAATAGCGAGCAATCGTTATTGCGTTTCAGATAACCCTTTGAAGATAGATAAATTAGTGGTTTGAAGGAAATTAAGATTTAAGAGTCGAGCGACCAGACTATAACCGAAATGGCTTTCAATTCAGACATTACTGACTGCTCTTCTCAAAAACCTGATTTGTAACCGGTGGCATATCCGGAATCCTGATGACATTAAATGCATGGTTGGCGGCCTTATGGCAATTGTTACAGGTAGTCGTCAACAGATTGAAACCGGATTTAAACTTGCCGATATTTTTTTCGGATATAGCGCGTTTCAGACTATCCAGCGGCGGAAATATCATCGGCAATGGCTTGATGCTTGGACTGTCTGCACAATATTGTTGAATATCATCGAGGGACTCCTGGATCTCTTCCATTTCAAAATTAGCGAGTTCCCAGTTTTCGTTTTTACCTGCAAACCATAATTTAGCGTGGTGCATTTGGATGGAAGACATGAAATCGCCAACGCCAGGTGAATAAGCGTGATTCATTTTATTTCTCAAACTGTCAATTTGATGTTGCAAATCCTGGCCGCTATCATGCGTTTGCTGATTACAGGCAAGGAGGCTGACAACAAACAGGAATATGAAGATGGTTCTCATTGAATGATTTATTACTTTGGATGACTGATAAAGATGTTGATGACTTCGACCAGGATCAGTATGATGATCACCCATTCCAGCGTATTGCTGTTGCGATTCTGTAAAAGATCCCTGAACAATTCCATATTTTCTTTTACGATACCAAGCCCTTCCTGAATAGTGCGAAAACGCATCTGCAGATCGAAGGTTTTCTTCAATCCAATATCCAATTTATTCAGGTTTTCATTTTCCCAGGTTTCTTCAGGAGAATCAAAAATGTAAAGGTTCGCAGAAATCCTGTTTTTTAAATTTAAAGTGCGCCCTATATATTTTTTCAATTTTATGCCACCCATGAAAATCTTACCTTTTCTTTCCAGCAATTGTGTATGGGAATTGGTTTCTTCCAGTAAAGAATTTGTCTGCTGGTTGTAGTAGTCCAGCGCGACACTCTGCGAAACATTCAGCATAATAAGACGTAATTCGTCTACGCTGGGAGCAGGAATTTCAATTTTGTTATATCCGTAATTTATAGACGGGGCTTCTGTTTCAATATCGAATTCGTCGCTCAGACGCTGATCAAACAGGTTTTTACAATAGGGTTCAATGATCTTAAAAAAAGCAGCCATCTCTGTTTCTGAGTAGCCCAGAAAGCAAACGATGCCGTATTTGAAAACATAGAGATATTTCTGATTGTCAATTGTATAAAATAATTCATCCGTATCCGAATAATGAAGCGTAGCGGGAAAGGAGGATTTGAATTGTTTTATATCGATGCTGTCTGCAAGCTGGAAGGAAATGACTTTTAAATTCATACTTGAACGTTTGCATCCACCTAAAGGTAAGTGAATGCAAATATTCAGTAAATAACGTTAGTCCTTAGAGGCAACTGTCTGGCTTTTCAATATTTCATTTTGACTTTGCCGGTATTTCAGGATATTAAGATAGTTTAACGCCAGGCGAATATTATAATTTTCGTATGATTTCTGTGCCCACTGTATGGCTCCGTCGAGATCACCGTTGATTTCAGAGATGATGGCCATATTGTAACATGCCCGGCCTGCAATTCTTCCATCGGTACTTTTTGTTTCCTGTGACCAGATTTCAGCGGCGCCATCCCAGTTTCCAGATTGTGCTTTGCGTTTTGCCGTTACGAAATTTTCATTGCCAGCTACAAAATAATCCCTCGAAACCCGGATCCAGCATGGGAGTATCCTGGCAGCATATGCTTCGCCGGCCTTGATACTTACATCCGTAACAGCCTCTTTTCGACCAATCAAAGCTGAGGCAGCCACTGCCGGATTGATACCTGAGCCTGAAAATGAAACGTCGCGGCCAATAATATATTCATCCAATATGGTCCTTGTGGAAGGATCATATATTCTCCATCCTGTTTTTACGAATGTTGTCATATTTACCTGGTGTGCGATTGCGGGGAGACTGGTCACTCCCAGGTTCACCTGTGTCGGACTGGCTGAATAATTCAGCTTGGTTTCTGTATCAAAAAGTTCAAGAGAAAAAAGGGCGTCCGTATGGCTTTCCCTGCATATTCTTTCTACCGAATCCCATTGCATGGCCGTAGGAAATATACCGGCACCAAAAGACCTCAAATCCCTGTCCAACGGTTTTACTTCAGTGAACCGGGTATTTTTCATCAGCTCATCTGAGAGACCACGCAGGCTTCCTTTTGCACCGGTCTGCTGGAGGTCATTCGATTCCAGGGTAAGTGCTTTATGAATGGCGTCAAGCGTTTGAGTTTCGCTGGAGGCCTTGGTCCTGTTTACAAGAGCAACCGTTTTTATATTCGCGGGAATGGAAACAGGAGCTGGTTTCAAAACACTCAGCGACATTAAATTGGTTGTGGTGCAGGAATAGCAGGTAAGCAGGATCAGACTATAAATTGCCCGGTTTTTCATACAAAAGGATTTTAGACGGCCAATGGCCGGTGCTAAAACGGTTTTTCCGTTTTATTTAGTATTCAGGACGGAAAATCATTCACCTGCTGATTACGTTATAAGTGATTGATTGTGACGGGGTAATTGATTGTTGGGAAGTGACCGGTGGTTAATAAATATCACCGATGCGAAACCTGGCGGGTTTCGTTTAATTGATGAGCTGTGTTTTCTGAATGATCAGGCGGTTGCTTCCATTTCTCTTTTGGGAACTCCCATCGCATTTGCTTCATCTACTTCATAACAATAATTCTTGCTGATATGTCCGACATTGTCATCAAGGAATTTTTGGACAGCATTTGCTGATGGTCCTTCCCAAAGACATGTTCCCATCTTCATATCCCTGGATGGAAATACACTGATCAATTTAAGATCTGCCGGCAATAAGGCAGTTAGTTGCTGAGCGGAAGACCAAAATTCTTGTGGATTCTGGATGTTGTGTTGTGCGATGACTAACATAGCTGTTGATTTAAAAGTGAAAAAAAATATTACAGGAATATTAAACCAATCCGTTTGCAGAGGGTAAGTTACCTGGGCAGAAGAAATTTCAGAAAGAAGTAAATTATTCTAAGAAGGAAAAACAAAAGTAGAAAAAGGAAACTTCCTTTATGAAAAATAAATCCCTTTTATTTTTAGTAAAAAATCCTGAAGTCGCAATGATTTGAACGATACTATTTTAGATGATGTGTTTCCCATTCCCGCCGTAATATGGCAAACTGGTATTCACTTCCCCATTTTCCTTTGAAGAAAGTATTCTCTATGAAATGCGCTTCTTTCCTGAAGGAAAGACTTTCCATCATTCTGATGGAAGCCAGATTTTCCGCATCCACTGTTTCTTCGATCCGGTGAATTCCTTTCTTTGAAAACAAAAAATTCATCAGCCCAAGCATAGTTTCTTTTGCGTATCCCTTTCGTTGGTGTATATGTGAAATAGTAATACCGATTTCAGCAATTCTTGAATCATGTGGTTTAAGATAGATGGCACAATCACCTACCAACTGCCGGTTGCTGATATTTTCAATAGCAAATTGAATCCATTCTCCGGGAACAATGAGTGATTTGTTTTGATGATCTGAGATAAAAGATTTTGCCTGTTCCCTGGTGTATGTTTCGAAACCCTGGTATTTTGTTACCTCGGGATTGGACCTGTACAAATGAAAGTCGTCCAAATCGGTTTCCCTGAGATTTCTTATTTTTAATCGGGGGGTTGTAAATAAACAAATCATATCGAACATTTAGACATGCCAGCTAATTTACTTATAAAGATGGCATTCAGAGAGGCTACTCCTGAGGATATTCCGCAAATCCAGATTGTTCGTCATGCTGTTAAGGAAAATGTTTTATCCGATCCCGGTTTGGTAACAGATGAAGATTGTGCAAACTATCTGGTCAACCGGGGAAGGGGCTGGGTATGTGAATTGAACGGAAAAATCATTGGATTTGCGATTGCGGATCTCGTTGATGATAATATCTGGGCGCTATTTGTTGATCCTCCTTTTGAAGGCCAGGGTATTGGAAGAAAGTTACAAGAACTCATGCTCGACTGGTATTTCTCGCAGGGTAAAAGAAAGGTTTGGCTGGGCACATCACCGAACACGCGGGCCGCTTCATTTTATAAAAAGGCCGGTTGGATTGAGACAGGTATTCACGGCAAGAGTGAAATAAAATTTGAAATGCAGGCAGAGGACTGGCTCGCCATCCGACCTCAGATATAAGACGCCATGGAGCTGGCATTTTCATTATCGGTTGAAATAATTATTTAGCGGCCGGGTTTTTTTTAGCTTTTGCAATCGGTGCAAAGGGACCATATTTATGCTGAAGGGAGGGAAAGGAATCCGCAAACGGACCATCTTCAAGATCCACCGGCTTTAATAAAATATTTGGCCAGTCCTGTTTGAATTTTTTTACGGGTCGGGGCTGACTATTTACAAAAGCAGCCAGATCCCATGCCTCTTCATTGGTCAATTGTTCATTTGAATAATTACTACCGAACGGCATATTGTCTTTGATAAAACCTGCAAATTTCGAAAGCCTGTACAGGCCCGCGGCTGTATTATAACTATGATCTCCCCAAAGAGGCGGGTAGCGATATTCAGCTATCGAGTCAGGTTGTCCCTCGCCGTTTAATCCGTGGCAACTCTGGCATTTCTGCTGATACAGGATCTTTCCTTTTTGCGGGTCTGCCGGTCTTTCTATATATGTGAGTATTTCCAATCCGGCGCCCGCTGGTTTTTTACCCTTCGTTACATCTTTCCCCAGCCAACTGATATAGGCATTCATAGCCTTCATCTCCCGGCTGGTACTGTCGGGCGCTTTGCCATTCATACTTCTTTCAAAACAATCTGTAATACGCTGGTTTATGGTTTCATGCGAACCTCTGCGATCGCTGAAGCGGGGATATAGTGCAGCAACAGCTCCAAAATTTCCTGCCCATGCTTTTGTTCCGGCATCCAAATGGCAATTCTGGCAATTCATGCCATTGGCATTTTTGCTTAGAGCACCTCGTGGTCCAATATACTGTGAGGTATGACTGATCAGTCTTTTACCATAACGGATCAGGTCTCCGGATTCATCATTTGGAATCGTGGAAGAATCCGGAGCCACCCACAATGGATCTTTTTGGGAAAGCATAGCCTTCTGCTGGCTTTCATTTGCCCTTTTCCTTTTTTCCCTGCGTTCAAGCAGCACCAGGAGGACCGACAAAATCAGTACCGAAACCAACAGCCATTTACGCGTCATAGGGAACTATTGTACAAAGGCTAACCTTTTTATCATACATTACAATAGCCACAACCGTGTTCCTGCGCCCGACCCACAGCCCAGACACCGGAAGGCATAGCCGGAATACCCGGGATCAGATTATCCTCAAACTCTTTCTTAACGGTGGCATTTTCCTGCTTTGTCATTCCGGCAATAACTGCACTGTAAACGGTAATGGCCATATCGCAGGCGCAAAACATAATTCCTGATGCCTGAAGTCCGGGGATGTCCAATGCAACAACACCGATACCGGGGGCGGAAAAATCATCCGGTTTAGGTTTCCAGAAAGGGTTTCTTAAAGCAGATGCTTTTGTTTGCGGGTCGGTAACCTTAAATATATCGCCGAATTTATATTTCGCCCACAAACTGTCCTGGATAGCAAAACACATAGCGGCATGTCTTAATACAACCACGGCAGTTGCATCCGGTGCTCCGGTTGCCGCATTGGTCAACATATATATTTTGGGCCAGGCAAAGGGGAATATTTCCTTCGGTTCTGTGCAATCAAATACAATTCTATGTTTGCCCTTGATTCCGTTAAACCATTCATCAGGATCAGCTTTGGCTCCTGAAAAAACATTTAAACCTTCATTGGCTTTGGCCGGGTTTACCAGGGAAGCTACCCCCATTAGTGCGGCGGCTCCTGTAACTTTTCCGAGGAAATCACGCCTGTTGGCATTACGATTATTCGACATTTGACAAAGTTTTAATGGTTAAGTCCGGCTCAGTTAAATTAAAAACCGGTTAGCAAACCTAGTTTTACTGCAGGAGATTATTATTGGAAAAAAGTGACAAAATCAGATTTGCATGATTCTTTCAAAAGTTGCCTTCTCGGAAAAAAAATGTTGTGGGGACCCTCCAGTCAATGTTTTGAACTCGTGAATCAAATGACTATGGTCATAATAACCGAATAATTCTGCCAGCTGCTGCCACTTCACATTCAGATTGGATTCGAGATAATGCATCATCGCACAAAAACGCACAAGACGGGAAAAACTTTTTGGATGAAGGCCCACCTGTTCAAGAAAATGTCTTTCCAGTGTGCGTTTTGTTGTAAAAGTAGCTTCCTCCAATTCCCGGAGTGAAATATTCCCCCGGTTCCGTACAATCAGTTGGATGGCATCATCAATATTGCGTAGCGGTTTTTTTGATGCTTTCATTTGTTCGAGCAACCAGTCATCCATGAGCTCGATTTTTCCGGAAATATTTCTTTCCTTTAATTGCCGGCTGATCTCTATAATTTGTTTTCCCAGAAATTTTACAGCGTCCTGACTGCGATTTACAAACGGCTGTGCGGGCAGATGAAAAATTTTATGGAGCCCACCCGATTTAAACCGGATGATCATCTTGTGCATTCCCGGAAACAATCTGACGCGGCAGATGGCATCATTTGGGCCTACAATAAAATGTGTGGCACTGAATTCCAACCGGTTACAGTCATAAACGGTCGGTCCATGGTCTAATCCAAAAACCAGACTTTGCGTAATTTGGGGAAAGAAAATTTTTTCAATAAAACCCTGCGACTGATCAGCGGAAATAATCAGATAAGAATCAACACAGTGCCTGAGCAAAGGATGAGGGTTAAAAGCGTGCACATGAAACATATCCCCTTTATTTAAAATCCATGAGGAAATTTTTTCGTGCTCGTGGATGCAGTCTTACTAAAGCTACAAATTTGACAGGCATAAAAGACCTCCGGATGATATAAATATTTTGCATTAATTCATAAAACCCTGATTAACTTGTTAAAACCAGCCGGTTCAAATATTTCATTATGAAAAAATATGGGATACAGCTCGCTTTTTATTTGTTATTGAGTATTATTTGCCGGGCCCAGATACCTGTCAGCCAGGAACCCCGGCATCATAAAGTATTGGAAAATGATCATCTCAGGCTTCTGGATGTTCATATTCCTCCTGGCGATACTTCGATGATCCATATCCATGCAACACCCTCCGTTTTTGTAATTATTAATAATGTAAAAAATGGATCCCAGGTAATCAGTGAAGAAGACCATTCGAAGTCTCCCATTCCACACTATGGAAATATCTGGTTCGAGGGTTTCTATGAAAAACCCAGAATCCACCGTGTTTGGAATAGCGATACCGCTGAATTTCATGTAATGGATATCGAGCTGACCAATAAAAATTATGTAGTGATCGACGGGCCCGTAAAACAGGCGCCTTTTACATTTCTATTCGATGAAAAACCGGTACGGGCATACCGTCTGGAGCTCCAACCCGCCACAAATATTTCAATATTGCCTGACGGGGCCGATATACTGATGATTGCACTGACAGATTCTGACTTAACGGTACATGCAAATGAAATGGACTTTCACAAAAAAGGGGATTACCTGTACATTTCTTCCGGAACAAAACTGGGAATAGAAAACAGGGGCCAGGCCAGGGCAACGTTCGCATACTTTGAACTGAAATGATCAGTGACCCGGTGGGATTTTTTTAATTTTTATATTCCGGTACCAGACTTCTTCCCCATGATCCTGCAAAGCGATATGACCGGAATGAAAGCTGCCAAATCCGGGCATTGTATTGAATTTGCTTGCAGCAATCAGTTTTTTCCAATGATCATCCCATAACATGGTGGAAATGATGTGTGAATCATTCAGGTACAGGTCAAGCCGGCTGTTATAACTTACAATTTCTACCTGGTTCCATTCCAGGGCGGGTCTGGCTGACATTGAAACCGATGAAACTAAATCATAGAGGTCACCTGCTTCATGTTTGGGACTATGAGCATCTTCGTTGCTGTCTTTATCACATACCTGCATTTCCGGACCGGTATTCCAGGTTTCTTTATACTTCGAAGTATCTTCCTGTACGAAAATCATAATGCCGCTATTCGCTTTCCGGGCAATTTTCCATTCCAGCTTCAAATCAAAATTGCCGAATGTATCATTTGATACCAGGTCCCCACCACCGGTTGTCTGGTATCCGTTTTTCGGACCAGGTTTTAAATGAATGGAGAAACTATCTGTGTTCCACGCCGATCCGGCTGTTTTTTTGCCGTACGTATGCCAGTCACTGATCGATTTTCCATCAAATAGTTCAATCCAACCGCTGTCTGATAAAACAATTGCAGGCTTTAGCGTCGAATCCTCCTTCGTCGCCTGTGGTGGTGAAAATTTGAAACTGTTTTGATTTTGACAGGATATTATTATCAGTATGCAAAAACAATAGACGAGTAAATGATTCAAAGCTGACATTTACGAAGATTGTAAAATGGGTGACAATTTATGCTGACCAACTGTATTACCTTTTATAAAGTAATTAATTTTAATCAAATCTCATGTTGTTATACAAGGATAAAGTTTCGCTGGATAATTTTTCCGAAAGCTCTCAATGGGAATGGCTGGAAACCAATGGGCTGGGCGGTTGGTCCGGCAGCAGCTTGTCCGGATGCAATACGCGGCGTTATCATGGATTATTGATGGCCGCTATCAAACCTCCAACCGAACGAATGCTCCTGGTTTCCAAACTGGATGAAACCATTATACTCGACAACAACCGGTATGATTTAAGCACCAATGATTATGGAGATACCCTTTACCCTAAAGGAATTCAGTATCTCCATTCGTTTAAGAAAGATATTTTCCCGGAATGGATTTACGAGGCCGCCGGTATCAGGCTGCGTAAAACCGTGTCGATGGTATATGGACAGAACACAACATTGATACGGTATGAGGTTTTACAAGCAGATAAAATATTTACTCTTCAGCTGCTGCCCCTGATCGCCGCCAGGGGTTATCATCAGCTGCAGCATGCCGGTACTAATATTTTCTGGGATGTGGATTTCAAAAACGGTTTATTTCATAATAAACCCTTTGAGGGGGCACCGGACATATTTATATCCATTCCCGGATCTACATATCAACCGTCGAATAAATGGTTCTATCATTTTAACTACCTGCAGGAAAAATATCGCGGACTGGATTATGAAGAAGATCTGTTCAATCACGGTTTGTTTAGTGTGCAACTGAAGGACGGAGATTCACTAAATATCATCCTTTCTACAGAAGATCCGACAGGGAAAAATGCCGATACACTATTTGAAGCAGAGAGGAACCGAAAATTATCTCTGATAAAAACGACGACCGGTGACCTTTTACGACAGCTGGTATTGGCGGCAGATCAGTTTGTCGTAAAGCGCGAAATTACCGCTGAGAGAAATGAAGGTCCACCCATCGAATTGAAAACGGTTATCGCAGGATATCACTGGTTTACAGACTGGGGTCGTGATACGATGATTTCACTGCCGGGACTTTGCCTGGAAACAGGTCGTTATGAGGATGCAAGAAAAATTATTGATGTATTTGCGAAATCGGTCAGTGAGGGCATGATACCCAATCGCTTCCAGGACAACAATGAACCGCCGGAATATAATAATGTAGATGGAACGCTCTGGTATTTTAATGCGGTTTTTTCTTATTTGCAAAAAACCAATGACCGGAAATTTATTTTGGATGAAATTCTTCCGGTTCTGAAGAGTATTATAGAATGGCATTTCAAAGGAACAAGGTATCATATTCATGTCGACAGTGATGGTCTTTTATATGCGGGTGAACCAGGGCAACAACTCACCTGGATGGATGCACGCATCGGGAATTGGGTGGTTACCCCGCGCATGGGAAAGCCGGTAGAGATTGAAGCATTATGGTACAATGCACTAAAAATTTTCGAGACGCTGCTACATGAGAACGGGGAAACCGATGAAGCCAATGAAATCACAGGAAAAGCAGAACAGGCAAAAAAGAGTTTTGAAGAAAAATTTTGGTTTGCAGAAGGAGGTTATTTGATTGATGTCATAAATCCCGATGGAAAACCTGATTATAGTATCAGACCCAATCAGGTATTTGCATTGAGTTTGCCTTTTCATTTGATAGATGGACAAAAAGCAAAATCGGTCATGAATATTCTTCGTTCCAAATTATATACGGCCGTTGGGTTGCGATCCTTATCCCCGGAGGATCCGGAATATAAAGGACATTATGGAGGAGATATATTTTTGCGTGATTCCGCTTATCACCAGGGAACCGTATGGAGCTGGCTGCTGGGCCCATATATCGAAGCAGGTATGAAAACAGTAGGTGAATCATTCAGAGCAGAAGCTGTTGAAACGATCCGTCTATTTGCCAGTCACCTGAATGAGGGTTGTATAGGTACTGTATCCGAAATATTCGATGGCGACGCACCCCATCATCCAAGGGGATGTGTTGCCCAAGCATGGGGTGTGGCGGAGATTCTTCGGGTCGCAAAAACATATTCGTTGTCCGATGACCGATGATGGTTGACGGTTGACGGTTTTTCGTTGATCGTCTATCGTAGATCGTTTATCGACGATCGATGATGGTTAGACGGTTGACACCTCAAACGTTATTGTAAATCTTTAATACCGTTTCCCGCAAAGCACTGGATTTATCAGAAACCAGGAACTCAAGTGTTTCTGCAATTTCCGTGGGCTTCACCAGGTTGTCGGGATTCACATCCGGTATCGATTTGCGATTCAAAGGCGTATCGAGTGTGCTCGGAACTACCACTGAAATGGAAACACTTTTTCCTTTGGCTGCTTCATTGAGATATTCAGCCAGCTTAAGCAGAAGTGATTTGCTCAGACCATAAGCAATCAGATCCTTACCCTGCGCCGGATTCAATGCAGGCCGCGCACTGATGAAAACGATATTCCCTTTCTTATTATTCATCATGTGTCCAAATAGCGGTTTGGTGACATAGAAAGCCGTTTCAAAATTTAATGCGATTTGTTTACGCAAATCATCGCCGGTTGTGTTTTCTATGCCCCCCATGGCAAATCCTCCGACGAGTAATAAAGCGGCGTCAATAACTGAATATTTCTGTATCATGCTGTCGACAAAAGAAGTAGTTTCTTTTTCATCGGTAAGATTCACCACAGAAATTTCCAGGTTCGGATGAGGAACGAAATCTCTTTTCGAATTTTCGTTTGAGATCGTCGCAATCACACGGTAATTCTTGTCAAGGAATTCTTTTGTTACAGCGGTGCCCAGATTACCATTGGCACCGGTGATGATCACTGTTTTCATATTTTTATTTTTTCTTCCCCGCCCACAAAATGGCATTTATTATAAGCTGATCCTCCATTGGGCTTGTACCCAGTGTTTGCGATAAACTTGTAACAGCACCGTTTTTATAATCCATATCATTGTGTCCCATATTAAAATACACCATCCGGTAATTTTTGTTCGTCCATACAACGGGATAAAAGCCACTATGCCAGATCTCATATAATTTGGGGCCTGTTCCCAAGGGAAAACTGGTACTGTCAATGGCCAATAAAATATCAATATTCGGGTTTGTTCGCAGATCATTTGACCAGCGATACCACTCACTTGCAGAAGAACGAAAAGTGTCGGGTAAATTTTGGGTAACTGCATTTGATTTATCCATCACTCTCAATACGGCCGGAGTCGGACGCCAGGTATTACTCACGTATGACCCTGCGCCTATAAATTCATTATGATACCAATCCCAGTTTTG